>JACJZQ010000031.1 GCA_020635495.1 Flavobacteriales bacterium
TGTCTTTTCTACTGGCACAGGAATACCATCCTTGTAACCTGGAGTAAAACCAGTAATAGAACTTACCACTTCAATTGCAGCCTCATCAAGCAATGGATGAACACCCTTGGCAACACGCACATTGGTAACACCACCGGTTGCAGTAACCACATAATGCAGATAAACATTTCCGGAAATGCGCTGCTGGCGTGCCTGAAGTGGATAGTTGAGATTTCGATTGATATAATCATCCAGCGCCTTGGTTCCTCCCGGATATATTGGTTGCCTGTCCACGACCTTGTAAGCAGACGGTGTTGTTGGGACCGAAGGAGATTCTTGTTGATAAGGTCGTTGGGCAGATTCAGCCCTGTTCACAACTTGGTTGCTTTGATGACTCTGAGGCCGAGGCGTATTTGTTTCGGTGGACTCTGAAGGTGCTTTCATTTTTTCTTCTTCCTCCAACGGAGAATCCTCTGCCATTCCATCTTCTTTTTGCTGCAATGTATCAGAAGGGGTGACAGCACTCGAAACGTCAATTTTATCCGTATCATTCTTGAGCCCTTCGTCTTGCTGAACCCCCTTCTCAATTCCAGCCCAATCGCGTAGTGCTTTTGTCTGAAGTCCCCAGCCGTCCAAAGTATCCAGAAGCGGACTTCTGAACATGTAGCCAGTTCCTATCAGCGAAACGAATAACACCAACACGCCAATTGTCCATAAAAACCCTATTAATTTTCGCTTAGGCTCAGGGCGCTGCTCTTCTGGTATGTCCGTTTTGAAAGACGCAGCTCGTTTTGCAAACCGCTCAAGTTCAGAATTCAATTGAAATTCCGTCCTCTCATCTAAAATACCAGATGCTCTGGTCCTAAGAAACAAATCGTCTTTGGCAACTTGATCAAAGGCGCCTTTCTCTAATAATTTGGTTCGAATGAATAAAACTAAGTTGTCTGGCAGCGGTGTTTCTTTCGATTCCTCATTAACCTGATTTGAATCCATGTCTTGTAAAACATCTTGCCCTTCAACCTGCGGCTGAAAAGCGGTATTTTGAGGACTTTCGCCTACTTCCGCAACATCAAAGTTCTGATAAGCCATTGCATCCTCAATAACCTTGGGCTGATTCAGTTTGGGCTCTGTACTTACTGATTCAGTTTGGCTACCAGCCGATAGAACCTCCTTAGGTTGATTCAGAGATGTCTCTGTTACCCTTGGCCCTGTATCCTCCACATGAGGTTTAAACTGTGAGTCAGCAGTAGAAACTTGTTCGGCAGATTCAATACTGACAGCACCTCCAATTTGCACACCTTCATGCACATTAGAAGGGTCTTCTTGAACTATCGGTACTTCAACATTCCCAGTAGACTCATCAGAATCTTTGCTCTCAACAGGTGCTTGGACTGGCTCCGCTGTCGTCTTCGTGCCGCATTTAGGGCAAAATTTCTGAGTTTCCCTTAATTGATTTCCGCAGGTTCTACAAAACATGATCTACATTCTGATAAACACAATTCTTATCCAAACTTGCTGACAATCTCAGTCATATTAAAGTCTCCTTTAATTTCTTGAATATCTATTGCCCCTTGCAATACTTTAAAGAAGAATTCTGCGATTGATTCGACCGTCAAATCTTTTGATACCGCAATTCCATCGCCACCTAATTGGTAAGTTCGAAGAAGTTGAGGACCAAGAGCGGCATTGGCCAACAGAAAGTGATTGTTGAATTTATCCATATCAAGCAGGTCAGCTGTAAGAACCTTTCCAACTACGGAATAGCTCCGAATCACCTGTTGGGAATCTTCTGAACGAAGTGTTGATTTTAACTCGTCAGCTTCCATGTTCATCTTGATCTTGCCTGAATAGGCTGATTGCTCTTTACCCAAATACAATGCTCCTAGATCCGCTAAACTGAGGTTGTACATTTCCGCTAACGGAGTTACTACCACCCTCTCAACGGTAAATGCACTTGGTAATAAGAGATGAACCGTTTTGGAAATTGTTGCTTGTGGAGCATTGAATGTTCCAACAATTGAATTGGTCAAATCAAGTTTTTGAGTTGCGAAAACACCACCAATGACCACACAATCTTCTAAAATCACCTCATCAGCGAAAATGCTCCCTGAGATGTACGCATTTCGAAGTTTAACTTGCTTAGCATTGATGTCAGCTTTGAAATAAACTCTGCAATTCTTTGCCAAGGAAACAATTGAATCTGATGACCCAACAGCCTTTTCAAAAACAACTTCTTGGGTCGCATCAGTGTTCACATGCAATTCGCGTTCAACAAACACTGCCCCAAGAACTTTAAAAGGACCATCCGCGATTTCGAGTTGCCTGGCGAAAACTGCCCCCTCAACAATCGTATTACCTTGAACGACCACATCCCTCTCCAATTCAGAAGCGACAACCGGAAGTATGGCACTTCTGACGAGATTGTCTTTCAGCAACAATCGGTTATCGTTAACCCTAAGTTCCTTTAACTCTTCCATTTGTGACTGTCTAGTAGTTAATTCTAAGTTCTGTATTTGATTTCCACAACTTTTCGATCATTTGAACAACCCTATCAGCTTGTTGTGGATTTCCTTGAGTTTTTCTGTACTCCACCAATCCGGAATTGACATATTGGTCGATTCTGCCCCGAGTTGCGTCATCAATAGTCTTCCAATTATTCTGCTGGTTCATTAGAGAATCCACCTGAAATTGAACCAATTCAGTTCTGATACCAGCATTCGCCTCATTTAAGAACATACTTGTTGCAAACGCGGACTCTTTACTCGCAGTTTGTATAAACATGATTGGTAAATTCTCTCTCATTGAAGTATCAAGTCCATCCGCTTCTAGAATCTCGTCAAGTTGGACTGAAAGATTCCTTTGGCTATCCAAGTACTTTTTCGCTTGGGAAAGAAAAACCACTGTCCGACTCTTCAATCCTGAAGCCACGATTTTTGCGGTTAATCCTTGGCGCTCCTTCACATGAACAGTTGATACAACGACCCCTGGGCTTTTAAAATATCTGTTCAGGTTTTGGGAAACTGAGGACTGCAATCCACTTGCAGAACTATTTAGCGATAATATCCTGCTCTTTAGTTCCTTGTCCAAGTCATCAAATAGCCTCATATAACGCTGAAGAATTCGGTTAAAATCAGTTCCGAATTGTTCTTGCTTTGCAACGCAACTCTCTTGATGCTGCATCAACTCAACGGTCAATGCCTCTACCCTTGGCATCATCTCCGAAATTTGCTGTCCAATCTCTGATTGAATCAGCCCATAAAACCCTTGAACGATTGAGTCGGCAACCTCATTCGCACTTTGAATTTTAGCTGCGATCTGGGCTGCTTCAGCACCTGTGATTGCTCCTTGAAGAAAATTGATGTTTGACTTGAAATTCCCAACGCTGTGATCAAAGTGGGAAGTATCCACATCTATATCGATCGTTACCGGAACATCGATGTATACAACATCACGAATCGTTCCTCCGTTCTCAGAAGCCGGATAATCGTAGGACACGGAGACGGATCCGGATACGGTTTCTTGATATCTACGCGAATAACTCATCTTGCTACACCTCCGCTCAGACCATTCCACGTTTTGGAAGAATCCATTAGGCCAGTAATTGTTCGCTTGACTCTGTCAGGCAATTGCGATTCAAGAACCAGAAGACTAAATTCCCTCTTAACCTGATTCTCATTATGAGCATCAACACCTTGCCAATTCAATCGAGTCACCACTTCAGATACCGAGGATTGAACCCTTGAATCAGCAGGTGCGCCAATCGGTGAAACGTTTACAGACCACACGTTCTGTTTCACATTTATGTCGCACGATTCAGCCACTAACACGGGCACAAAAAGGGTCTGAGGATCCTCCACTTTCACATCGCTCAGAATGCTATCAACCAAACTGCGCTGATCCTCAGAATTTTGGACAAATTGGCCCATTGAAGCAATATTGTTCCGGCCATTGAATTTGGTATTGGAAACAGAAATTGCCACACATTGCGCAAGGCTCTCATTTTGATTGATCGCAGGATTGGCTGCCAAACGTTTCGGTCGGCTATCAACCTGTGATACATCCTTGAATAGAAAGTTAGTGGTAGGCTTATCCAGCTCAAAAACACGACTTCTCAAACTGTTATTTAGCGAGTCAAAAAGTTTAGTGTATCGAGAAGCGATCATATTGAAATCCTTCTCCATCCTTCCCTTAATGGAAATTAATGCAGCCGATTGCGACTGAAGTTCCATAAGCTTGGCCTCTGCCTCACTTTTATGCTTAGCCAGTTTTTGAGAAACTTGAGACCGTATTAGGGAATAAAACCCAAAGTTGACGTTACGACAAATGTTATCAGCGCCTTCCTTTTCGGCTAGGATTACCGCTGACTCCATAGCCACAACAGCTGCTGTTACTCCATCGACATGTCTTGAAACACCATCGATGCTATCAGCCATCTCACCCGTATCTACCCGAAAACTAAAATGTGCCATCGTTTACCAATTGAGATTATCACACCAATTTGTTTCCGCAACCTTCACAGAATTCCGCACCACCGGCATTTTCAGTTCCACATGCTCCGCAAGTGACTGTTTGAGCATCCATGTTCAAATCTGAGAGTTCATCTCCATCTTCAGTATTTGACCCAGTGGCATTTGCGCTAGTAGCGGTTGTTTCTTCGTTAAAATCATCAGCAAAGCCTTCTGAATCTAAATCCGATTTCTCTTCCGAGACTGTTTGTTCTGTATCCGTAAACTGGCTATCAACATCAGAGCTTGAAACATCTTCCCCACGGCTGTCCTCATCCTCCGGTTCTTCGGACAATTGACCATCGAGTCTTTGCTCAAAAGGGTGTTCACTTGGGTCCTCAGCACTAGAAACATTATCATCAAAACTAACCTCAGCATCTACCTCCAATTGGTCATTCAGGCCCTCAATTCCATCATTTGAATCGGAGGTTTCCTGCGTTGCAATTCCATCCAATTCATCAAGTGCCCTTTGTGCAAACTTTGGTAGATTAATAGAGAGGTGCTCGTTGGTGATTGCCTCCATGGACGGTTCCGGAGGCAACTCTGAAGTTTCAGCAAAAAACGGATTGACCGAGGCAAGAGGTGAACGCCTTTGGTCTAATGAGTTCACCTTACTGCTGGCGATTGCGTAACTTCTAAAGGTAGCATCCCTTAAAGACGCATCGTAGTACTCAATGTGTTCAAACTTCTCAGCCCTCCTGTCGATGTCTTCTTTCAAACGATCCATGTAGTCAGAAAAGTCTGACTGAACCGCTTTGAATTCGTTTGATTTGACCTCAAAAGCGGCAAACACCTCAGATTCGTTGTCCGTATCTTCGACCACTCCACTTGCCAGACTCGCTCCTTTTTCCAAACTCTCACCGGTCTTCTTCAACGCCACCATAGCGTTATACGATGAGATGTACTCGCTAAGAGTAGATCTCATCTTGTCTATAAGGCCATTGCTCTCAGCTCGATTCCTAGCATAAAAATCTTCAGTATCCCGATGCCATTGGTTCAGATAATCAATCTTTTGATCCTTGATACTATTGTAAATTTTCAACCTTTCTTTCCGGTTCTCAGCCATCAGATTCTGAACGATCGGAGCCACAATTTCCTCGTGGATTTGATGAATGCCGAATGGATATGACGTTTTGCTACCATCTTCAGCGACCCATTTCTCTGAAATAACGTCATATCTAACACGAGAACTTTGCTTAAGATGAAATGGCTTATAGTTCTCGAGTGAATCCTGATAATTGAATTTCTCGAATCGAATTCGATCGATTTCCTCAGACTCTAAGTTGGATGAATAATGATTGTAAGAGCACTTAAGTATCTGTAGAAGCAACTTATTTGAACTGTCGATAAGGTGATTACTCGATGCAAGTTTTACCTGGGTAATGGCTTGAACAGATCGAGCAACATCCATCATTTTAATCCGAAGCCCTTCCTCAAATTTGGTGTGTTCATTTTCAAGGGATTTCTTCATTTGGTTCAACGAATGGAACCTTTCAACTTCTTCTTTGTATCTGGAAGGATCGAATACATTCAAAACTGGAGCATTACCCGTACGTGATGCACCGAACTGTCGTAGTTGATCCGCATATCCACTGTTCGGCATCACAACTGGAAGTGAAACTGATTTGTGATCCAAATCATCAAGACAAAACGCAGATGTACGAAGCGCTCGATCGACCTGTCCGTAATAGTCATGATATGGTATGGATTGAATCGACAGCGAATAGTCATCCGTTTCAACCAATTCAGTTTCATTCGACCCATCAACAACCGGTGTGGACTTCATTAATCCATCAAGGTCAGACACAGCCCGCGTGAAGAGTTCGGTCTGCTTCAGCGTATTCAACTGAAAATGTTGTTGGTCTACCTTACCAGTAAAATCGATGATGAAACTCTTATTTTCAAAGGGAATTCTTGTTGCCACTGGAACGTAGGCTAAACCCATTTTGCTCACCTTATAATCCCTAAATATTTCTTTATGTGCTGATTCGAACCCCTCTTTTCGTGTTGTGGTTTGCTGTATTAATTGTTCGAGTTCCTTCAACTTCTGAATCTGAAGAAAAGCAATGATGAGCGGAATTACCAAGAAGAAAAGACCGAAGCAAACGTTCCTTATAAGTGTGGACTTTTTCACCTTAGCCTGATGCTGTAGTATCTCTTCTTCGCAAATGGCCATTTCTTTCTCATACTGTTCCTCCTCTGCGACAATTTTCTCAGCTGCCTTCCTGTAATAGTCAAATAGAACCTTAGCCTGATCCTGATAAACATTTGTTGAACTAGCGAATACTTTTCCTTCCATGGAGATCTAGTTAAGTGATGACTATTTAGAGTATATCTTGTTTCGAACCTGTATGAGACTCTGACATTTCCGGAGAATCGATTCGGCATCGGATACCTGTCCTTGTTTGGAGAACTCAAATGCGTCCTTCAGTTTATCCAAAACTTCACCATCGATTTCCCTGGCTTCAATGCTGTTAGTAGGCGACACATATCGAACATCTTCAATCAGGTCGTTTACCATTCCACCTACAACAGCCGCGCTTTCAGGCTCTCTCAAACACCAAAGTTCAAACTCACGGAGGACACCAACAATTTCAGCCTTGCTTTTAACCAAACCATCCTGTTCTATTTGT
>JACJZQ010000032.1 GCA_020635495.1 Flavobacteriales bacterium
TCTGATCTCAGCCGCCAAGTAATCGCCAACCGTGTAAGGAAGCACGAAATATCCATCCGCCAAACCTTGCATCAAAGCCGAAGCACCCAATCGGTTTGCACCGTGATCGGAGAAGTTCGCTTCACCAGCTGCATAGCAACCAGGAATGGTTGTCATCAAGTTGTAATCGACCCAAATACCGCCCATTGTGTAGTGAACCGCAGGATAGATCATCATTGGCGTTTTGTACGGGTTCTGGTCCACGATCTTCTCGTACATCTGGAAGAGGTTTCCGTACTTGGCCTCAACTACTTTCTCGCCCAACTCACGGATTTGCGCTTCGGTTGGGTTATGAAGTCCTTGAAGGTGCGCTTCGGTTTTTCCGTAACGCATGATGGCTGAACTGAAATCCAGATAAACGGCCTCGCCTGTAGCATTCACTCCGAAACCTGCATCGCAACGCTCTTTCGCTGCACGAGAAGCCACATCACGCGGAACGAGGTTACCGAATGCTGGGTAACGTCTCTCCAAGTAATAATCGCGGTCTTCTTCTTTGATCTCCGTTGGCTTCAACTTGCCTTCGCGGATGGCTTTCACATCCTCCAATTTCTTCGGAACCCAGATTCGACCATCGTTCCGCAACGACTCTGACATCAACGTCAGTTTCGATTGGTGGTCTCCCGAACGTGGAATACACGTTGGATGAATCTGCGTGTAGCAAGGGTTTGCGAAGTATGCGCCCTTCTTGTGAATCTTCCACGAAGCGGTCACGTTCGATCCCATTGCGTTTGTACTCAGGAAGAACACGTTTCCGTAACCTCCGCTGGCAATGATAACCGCATGAGCCGAATGTCTTTCAATCTCACCAGTAACTAGGTTTCTGGCAATGATTCCGCGGGCTTTTCCATCAACCACAACCAGATCCAACATTTCGTGGCGGTTGTACATCTGAATTTTGCCTTTGGCAATCTGGCGGTTCATAGCAGAATACGCTCCAAGAAGCAACTGCTGACCTGTCTGACCTTTCGCGTAGAATGTTCTTGAAACCAAAACCCCACCGAATGAGCGGTTGTCCAACAGACCTCCGTACTCACGAGCAAACGGAACGCCTTGCGCCACACATTGGTCAATGATGTTGGCCGAAACTTCCGCCAAGCGATAAACATTCGCTTCACGAGCACGGTAGTCGCCACCCTTTACCGTGTCGTAGAACAAGCGGTAAGTCGAATCGCCATCATTCTGATAGTTCTTCGCAGCGTTGATACCACCTTGAGCCGCAATAGAGTGCGCTCTTCGTGGGCTATCCTGATAACAGAAAGCTTTGACGTTGTAGCCCAACTCGGCTAGTGAAGCAGAGGCAGAACCTCCCGCCAAACCTGTTCCCACAACGATAATATCGATGTGGCGCTTGTTGGCAGGGTTTACAAGGTTAATGTGGTTCTTGTGGTTGGTCCATTTTTCTGCGATAGGACCTTCAGGTATCTTGGCATCCAATGACATGGGCGTAAGATTTTATGATTGTGTCATGAAGTGATAAACCGCAACGATGATGAATCCGAGCGGTACCACAACAGCATAAATGTTCGACAATTGCTTGATTGCTGGCGTGTATTTCTTGTGGTTGAAACCAACCGACTGGAAAGCCGACTGGAAACCGTGCATCAAGTGCAATGCAAGAAACACGAACGAAAGCACATAGATTCCAACACGAATCGGGTCGTGGAACTTGTGATGAAGTTCTTCCCAATATCTGTAACCTCCATCAGGAAGCATTCCAGACATATCTCCCTGAACGTACTTCACATTCAATTCCGGAATCCAGAAATCGTAGAAGTGAAGACCAAGGAAAAGCAACACCATGATTCCTGTGATGATCATATTACGGCTCATCCAAGATGAATTCTCAGAACCTTTGTTCATGGCGTACTTAACAGGACGCGCTGCACGGTTCTGTAACTCCAATCGCATTCCCATGGCCAAGTGGAAAATGACTCCAAAAGCCAAAATCGGTTGGAATAGGAATTGAACAATCGGATTGGTTCCCATAAAATGGGATGCCGTATTAAAACCATCTTCACTCAATACGGAGATAAAGTTGATGGTCAGGTGTTGAAGAAGGAAGACGAGCAAGAAGAAACCCGACAGGGCCATTGCTATCTTTTTACCTACTGAACTGGACATTGACGTCTGATTTTGTGTTAAAACCTAGGAGGGTAGCGCAATTGCTGGCAAATGTAATACCTGCGTCTTATTGCCTCCCCCAAGCCATTTATTTAGAAGCATTCTTAATAACACAGGTCGCGAATTTGCTCTCGTTTGGGAATAACATACATTTGGGCAACAAGTTCAAATTATGAGATACGACCGAATAGACAACGAACTTTTCATCAATAATCGGAAACGATTTGTTGAAGGAATTGTGCCACAGAGCGTGGCGGTTTTCAATAGTAATGATGTGATGCCTACCAATGCGGACGGCACCATGAAATTCAAGCAGAACAGCGACCTATTTTACTTGACTGGCGTTGATCAGGAAGAATCGATCCTGGTTCTCGCTCCAAATGCTCGTGACGAACATCATCGCGAAGTCCTTTTTCTGAAGGAAACCAATGAGACCATTGCCATCTGGGAAGGCGCGAAGCTGACCATAGATCAGGCACAGCAGGTTTCGGGTATTCAGACAATCTATTGGTTGAAAGATTTTAATCGGGTATTCAATATGCTTGTAAATGAAGCTTCTCACATTTACCTGAACTCGAACGAACATGGTCGTGCCACCATTGAAGTTGAAACGCGCGATGCCCGCTTTGTGAAATGGTGCATGGAGAAATATCCATTGCACAAGTTCCGTAGGTGTGCGCCAGTGATGGAACGCATTCGTGCGGTGAAATCGAAGTTTGAAGTAATGCTTTTACAGGAAGCGTGTAACATCACGGAAAAGGGTTTCCGCAGACTTTTGGAATTCGTTAAGCCTGGTGTTCAGGAATATGAAATTGAAGCAGAATTATGGCACGAATTCATCCGAAATCGCGCACAAGGTTTTGCGTACGAACCGATTATTGCTTCGGGAAGAAATTCTTGCGTGCTGCATTACATCGAAAACAGCAAACCATGTAAGGATGGTGATGTGTTGCTCCTAGATATTGGCGCAGAATACGCCAATTACGATTCCGATTTGTCGCGCACCATCCCTGTAAATGGCAGATTCTCTCAACGCCAAAAAGATGTTTACAACGCGGTTTTGAGAGTTCAGAAGGCTGCGATTGAAATGCTTCGCCCGGGAACATTGCTGAAAGACTACCACAAAGAAGTTGGATTGTTGATGCAAAATGAGTTGGTAAAACTGAAGTTGATTGACAAGGCTGACATACAAAATCAGGACCCAAAATGGCCGGCATACAAAAAGTACTTCATGCATGGCACCAGTCATTTCCTTGGGTTGGACACGCATGATGTAGGCAATTGGGATATTCCCATGCAAGAGGGAAATGTGTTCACCTGTGAACCTGGTATTTACATTTTGGAAGAAGAGATCGGTGTCCGAATTGAGGATGACATTCTCATTACCAAGAATGGTCCGCACAACCTGATGAAGAACATTCCGAAAGAGGTTGAGGAGATTGAGGAGTTGATGAATTCTTAGTTTTCAATGAAGATTTATTTAGCCGACAGCCACTCAGATGAAGACGGAGCTTTGGCAACCGAGGGTAAACTTGGAATATTGCAAGTAACCAAAGAAGATGTTGCTCGATTAGCTAAGTTCTTTGCTGATGCCAGCAAGTATTTGGAAACAAACGATTACTGTCACTTGCAGTTTCGTGACAGCTTTGACGATTGGAATAAGGGCGAACACATCGATATTGAAATTAATGTTGAGTAAATGAATAGAAAACTATTGATGATTCCAGGGCCGATTGAATTCGACCCAAGTGTGATGGAGAAAATGGGTCAGCCGACCTTGAGTCATGTGGCACCAGCATTTATCGAATCTTTTGGCCGCGCCATTGAAATGATGCGTGATGTTTGGTTGGCGCCAAGTGGACAGCCCTTCATCGTAGCTGGTTCTGGAACCTTGGCCATGGATATGGTGGGAGCGAATTTGATCGAGGCTGGCGATAATGTTCTGGTTGTCTCCACAGGGTACTTTGGAGAGCGCTATGCAGAATTGCTGACTCGCTATGGTGCGAACGTCACTTTCCTCCAATCAGAAGTTGGTGATGTCGTGCCTTACGAAACGGTAGAAGCTGAGCTCGCCTCTGGCAATTACAAACTGATGACCTTCACCCATGTTGATACCTCAACCGGTGTTTTGGTAGATGCCAAGAAAATGGGCGAACTCGCTCAGAAATACAACGTGCTAAGCATTTTGGATGGCGTTTGCTCCGTTGCTGGTGAAGAAATTAGGCAAGAAGAATGGGGAATCGATGTGGTGGTTACCGCTTCGCAAAAAGCGGTTGGCGTTCCTCCAGGACTGGCGCTTTTGGTTGCCTCTGAAAAAGCCATGAACGTTTGGAAAAGTCGTAAAACTCCTGTGGGCAATTATTACTGCGATTGGAGTTTGTGGCTGCCAATTATGCAAGCATACGAAGCACGGAATCCTTCGTACTTCGCCACGCCACCTGTAAATCTCATTCAAGCTCTGGAAAGAAGCTTAGAATTGATTCTTGCAGAAGGGATGGATGCGCGTTTCGTGCGCCACAAGCGATTGGCGCAGAAGTTCAGGTACGAAATGCGTTCTCTTGGACTTTCCTTCATTCCAACATCGGAGGAAATCACTGCCAATACACTTTCGGCCACGTACTATCCTGAGGGTGTTAACGGTGGAGAGTTCCTAGGAAAGGTCGGAGAAAACGGAGTGGTTATCGCGGGTGGATTGCTACCATCACACAAAACTCAGTATTTCCGGGTCGGGCATATGGGAATTGTAAGTGATGAGCATATTGACCGAACGGTCGGTGCCATCAAAAATGCATTGAAATAAAAAAGGGCGGCCGATGGCCGCCCTTGCTTTTTGCAATCAAAAATTACGACCCCTCGTTAAGTTCAATCTTGATCATCATATCCCGCTTATCCTTAATATAGGTCTCAAGCAAGAAGAGGTTGTCTGAAACGTCAAAAATCCTCGTAGTGTTGAATTGGTAGAGTTTCACACCCTGCAGGTCTCTGACATCAAGGATATTGTGCTTGTCGATTTCTCCCGTTTCGTCATCAACCATGTATGCGGTCAGGAAACCTCCAGCACCATCCTTATGTGGTTCCGGTGCCTTGGCAACTTTCAGATTGGCATTTTTCACGTTATCTAAGAAGAGAACGTAGTGCCCGTTTTTACCTCTGATGTACTTCACGCCCATTCCTCCGCGACCAGCTGTTCCGGCTTGGTTCTTGGGCAACTTCTTCATCCAACGCACAGTTCCGTCTGGATTCAGCTTAGTAGCTACAACATTGGAGAAATGATAAACGGTCTGTTGCTTCGGTCCGTAGAATTCGTTTCGAACATAGGAGCGTTCGCCAAGAATGAACACGCTTCCGTCCTTTTCAACTTTGAACTCCAACAATTTCAAATCGGGAATTCCCGCTTTACCTTCCTTCTCGCGTTGATCATTCTTATCCTTCTCGCGATCTGTACGGTACTCATTGATAAAGTCTATGTCGAATTCAATATCCCGAGCATCAGCCACCTCTCCAGAAGGTGTCAGCTTGAAATAGTAAATACCATTGGTATTAAAGACCAAAGCACCTCCACCGAAACCGAACTTGAATTCAATTCCAGTGGCGTAATAAGCGACACAGGCAATATTTCCCTTATCATCCTCAACCATGTCGAACTTCTGAAAAACAAGGTCTTTGTTTATGTCCAATGGCTTGGTCTTAAAGTCGTTTGCAGTGATGGTGAAAAGCTCAACCTGCTTTGAGTCTCTCACCAACGCCAGCATGTAGGCAGTACCATCGCTTGTAACCGTGTAGGCCAGGTTGTTCATCTCCTTCTCGGTGTAAGGCATCTTCTGCTCCTTGCCCCACAGCTTGTTCAGCTTATTGTCGAAAACGTAGAATCCAAGTTCATCATAGCTTTCTGAGTCCTTTCTGGTAAGGGGCTTCAGACGATAACGAATCAAAAACTTTGAACCATCGAAAGATGGGATCACCTCGAACTTGTTGCCTCCAACAAACCCAAAACCGAACATAGGCTGAGCGCCCAGTGCTGCTGGTGGTGCGGTCACCTCTCTGTCAGTAGTGAAAAGTGTTGTCAATTCACCCATCGATAGGTCATCTGGATTAATCTCCCTTGCCGAAACAGTGAAGGTTCTTGTCTTCTTGTCGAAAGCCTCAGAGATATAGTAAAGGTGCCCTTCTACTTGAAGGATCTCCTGCTCTTTTGAGTACTTTGGGAAGTCCGCGTGGACCTTTCTGTCGACCTCTCTTTTTGTGCCAACATCAAACTTCTGAAGGGTAACAACTCCGCTTCTGGTTTTTACTGCAAGGCTTTGGTCGTTGCCAATGCCGAAATACTTCTTGCTTCCTGCATCTACAACCTCATAGGGTGATGTACGTGAGACCTTGAAGTTGTCGGATAATTTCTGCGCTGTCAGAAAACCTGGTAACAGCAGTACCAGGCCAATGGTAAAAAGTTGTTTCATGATATTGACGGTTAAGATTGGTAGTTGACAATAATACAGAATAGCACAGTGCTTCCGGCCTGAAGGTTGATAAAAATCAAGTCTTGCCTATTATTACTGCCCATACAACTCCTTCAATTCCTGAAGATCAACATCCTTATACATCTTCTCACAGTCTTCAATTAGTCCGCCCTTTTTGCTGCGTCCGCAACCCGTGAAAAAATAGATCACCCCCACATTAATGTCCCACATTCCATCTGGCCATTTGGGATTGCCCCTTTGACTCACATCATCCAAATAATCGGTTATGGTCCAATGATAGAGCGCTTCGCCTTTTAATGCCCATTCGCAGTTGATCTGCCACTTTACACCTAATCCAGTTGGAATGGCCACCGTCCAATTCGAATAGCTCTGACCTTCCGCGGCCAATGGCCTGAGTTTCACGTCATCGC
>JACJZQ010000033.1 GCA_020635495.1 Flavobacteriales bacterium
AAGGAATTCTTCATCAATAAGGCCATCGGCTGGGCATTGCGGGAGTACGGGAAGACGGGCCCTGAATTTGTCAGGGATTACGTGAAACGAATGGAAGTGCGGATGCATACGCTCAGCGTACGGGAAGCAACCAGAAACTTGCTCTGAACTTTGTAATCAGGTATTCAGTTTTATAACTTGAGCATATGTCACAAACTCAGATCATAGAACAGATAACGAAACTGACGATGAAGTTGCGGAACTCAAATCCAGAGGTTTACAAGCAGTTGGATGAGAACCCAATAACACTTAATATGGCTCAAGGCCAAGGTGCTACCGATAGAGAATTACAAGAATATCTCGAAACTCTCCAAGACCTTCTCAAAGATCACAAAGGTTAACCTTCAACATTGCAGGTTTCTGCAACAATTGGCAAAGCAGTAGAGGACTCATCAGGTACCTTTGCGGCCTCAAACCCCAATCATGCTCAGAACAACCCTTTTCTCGTTTTTCGTTTTCTCATTTCTCTTCGCGCAAGCACAATACAAAGACCCAAAAGGTTATGTGGCCAGCGATAAGAATCAGGAAGTGCCATTCAAATACGATTGGGAACGCAACGCCACGTACAAGAAATACAAGCGCGAGAGTTACTATCTGGTAATGCGCGATAGCGTTAAAATTGCCATCGATGTGTACATCCCGAAGGTGAAAAAAGGGCACCATGGCAAATTCCCAACGGTGCTGCACCAATGGCGTTATTGGCGAGATTTTGAGCTGAAATGGCCGTACAAGTGGCTGAGCAAAGCCCCGAACGGACCGCTCGGCAAATTCTTCAAACAGGTAATTGCCAATGGTTATGTGTTGGTGAGTGTGGATTCGCGCGGTTCGGGAGCATCAACTGGTTCGCGGGCGTATCCGTGGACTCAGGAAGAGCGCGATGACATGACAGAGATCATCGACCACATTATTGCACAAGAATGGAGCGATGGAAAAGTGGGTGTCGCGGGTGTTTCGTACAGTGGCACGACTTCCGAGTTTGCCGCCATCCAAAAGCATCCAGCAGTGAAAGCCGTGGTCAACATGTATTCACTTTTTGATGTCTATCCAGACAATGCTTTTCCTGGCGGGATTCACAACATTGGGTTTACGGAAGTTTGGGGCGAGGCCAACGAAGCACTCGACAGAAACGAATTGCCACCAAAAGCTGGCAAGGCCAAGAAGTTGGTGAAAGGTGTTTCCATTCCCAAGGAGTTCTTTGATGGAAGAAGTGCTGATGGCGTTTTTGCACAGGCGCAAGAAGACCATAAGAACAACGCGAATGTGAATGATGGTGCACTGACGATTACCTATCGTGATGACAAGGCCAAAAGCAAGGCAGCGGTTTCATCTGAGGTGTTCAGTCCGCATAATTTCTGGAAGGAAGAAGACGCCAGTGGAGCGGCCATTTACAGCTGGAGCGGCTGGTTTGATGGTTCTTATAATGATGCTGCGGTTAAGCGTTATCTCACGCTTACGAATCCTGAGAACAAACTGATCCTCGGTCCGTGGGAACATGGCGGAAGCTTCAACTGCGGGCACACCAATCCAGGTCATTCGGGATTCGACCACATGGGCGAGATCATGAAATTCTTTGACCATCATCTGAAAGGTTGGGAAACAGGTTTGACGAAGGATAAGCCGGTGCATTACTTCACCATGGTGGAGGAAAAATGGAAGTCGTCTGATGTTTGGCCGCCAAAGAATACCGATTACCGCTCGGTTTATTTTGATGAAGGAAATTCGCTTACGTGGCGTAATAATTTCTCTGACCACGAAGACAGGAAACGCGAATTGAAGCTCTGGGGCGATTCGTTGAACCACCTTAAAAGCACTGGAATGCTACAAGTGTTGAACAAGCTGGAAGGAGAGGGAACGGTTACGGCTGTGGAAGAGAAAAAGTTGGCAGAATACCGAGAAGTGGAAGAGCGATTCAATCAGATTCTCGCACAGTTGAATGAAGAAGCACCGAAGGTTAAAACGTGGAGAGACACCGAAGGTGGAGAAGATGTTTATCAGGTTGATTCAACTACGACAATGGGTATGTATGTGAAGTTCCGTTCGGTTTCTGGTCAGTTGAAAACGCCACATACTTATCCGAACAGAACTGAAGCAGACACGCTGCTTCTCGTGTACGATTCTGAACCTCTAGAAGCCGACATGGAAGTAACCGGGCATGCCTTGGTTGACATTTTTGTGAGTTCATCTACCAATGATGCGCAGGTTTTCGTGTATCTGGAAGATGTGGATGAAAACGGCAATGTAGAATACGTGACCGAAGGCGAATTGCGCGCCTTGCACCGAAAAGTGAGTCCTGAAAAAGCACCTTACAAGCAAGTCGGCCCTTATCATTCTTTCCTTCGGGAAGATGGCCAGCCGTTGAAAGATGGCGAAGTGGCTGAGATGAAATTCAGCATGCTACCGATTTCTTATTTATTCAAGAAAGGACACCGCGTGCGAATTGCGATTGCAGGTGCCGATGCAGATCAATTCCGCAACATGACCAACGATGAACCTGTTTACACGATTCATCGCTCATTCAAATATCCAAGTAGGGTGGAGTTACCTGTGATCAGGTAGTCTGAGGCGCAGGAACCTCGGTTCCATTTGCCCTCCGCTCACAAACCTTCTCAAACGTCTCTTCATACTTGGCGTGATTGGTGCCCATCAGGCGATCCCAAACATTGAAGTAAAGACTGTAATTGCAACTGAAATACTTGTGGTGCATGTTATGGTGCGTGCCCGTATTGTGCCAGAAAGTGAGCTTGCTTGTAGTAAAACCTTTGGGTAGAATCTCATAGCCCAAATGGCCTAGAACATTCAATGTGAACTGATATAGCACCCAGGTCAGAATGGCGATTGGATGCGCAGGAATAAGCAGCACAACCAACGGTAGATAAACTCCTTGAACAATTGCTTCCAGCGGGTGAAATGAAAATGCCGCCCACGGAGTTGGGTCGGTGCTTTTGTGATGCACCAGATGCACGTATTTGAAAATCGGTTTCCAGTGCATGGCGCGATGTGTCCAATAGAAATAGGCGTCATGCAGGATAATCAGCATTGGAATACTCAGCCAGAAATACAGCTGTCCGTATTCGCTGATATCCATGTAAATGGTGCTACGGCCTGTTTTGATCATGTGTAGCGTGAACATGCTGATGATGGAAAACACCACAATCGAGCTCAGCGAGTAAAGCACTTCACGCTTGATGTCCTTTGCTTTCGGAACTTTCTGCTGAATCTTCATCCGAAAGGTCTTTGATTGAAACAGCACGTAGAACAGGATGTATGGAATGCCCGCAAAAATCACATAGCGAATCAGGTTTTTACTTCCTGATTCAATGAACCTATCGAGATAGATCTGCCATTCCATCTCTACGAATATAATGGAATGCGATTACTATTCCTTTTCACGAAGCTTTGATGCCCCTATTGCAATGCCGCCTGCCAACAGCAAAAAAGTAAACCCATCAAGAGGTGCGGCTACTGGATCTGGCGGAAAAGGCTGAGCCATGGC
>JACJZQ010000034.1 GCA_020635495.1 Flavobacteriales bacterium
GAGGAATTTTCTGGAGGTATCGCGCTTCGATACATCTATTCCAATCTTACTGGAGGTATCAATGTAGGAGGGGCAGACACTAAGCCGGGAATGGCCGGAGCAGCGGATGTGTCCTTTTATTATCAGACAAAGAGAGTGGAGATTGGTGGTCGTAAATCGGTGATCTCTGCGGGATTGAACATATCGAACATCGGTTCGAAAATGTCCTATACGCAGACAAACGAAGAAGATTTCATTCCGATCAATTTCCGTTTTGGAGTCGGTTTCAAATATTTCATTGACGATAGGAACTCGATTGCCGCATTCTTCGACATTAACAAGTTGATGGTGCCAACGCCACCTATCTATGATGATGAACAATACATAGACAATACATTACCTCCTGGCGATACTCTAGGAGCTATTGGTCACGAGAGTAACCTCAACCCAAGTTTTGGTCAGATCATAGCTGGGCAGGATCCAAACAGAAGTGTGCCCAACGCCATGTTCACATCGTTTGGAGATGCCCCTGGTGGTAGTAAAGAAGAGTTGAAAGAGATCAATCTTGCTGTTGGCTTGGAGTATTGGTACAACAAACTTTTCGCTATAAGAGCTGGATTCTTCCATGAAGATTATACGAAAGGAAATCGCCAGTTCTTCACGGTTGGTGCAGGAATACGCTACAATGTTTTCGGTTTGGATTTCGCTTATCTGATTCCAACCAAGCAACGTAACCCGCTTGAGAATACCCTGCGTTTTACGCTTACATTCGACTTCGAAGCTTTCAAGAAGCAGAACGAAGAGAAGAAGGATAACGCACCTGATTAATGAAGATCAGAGTCGGGTTCGGCTATGATGTGCATCAACTTGCCAAGGGCGAAGAACTTTGGTTGGGAGGTAAGTTGATTCCTTCAGAATTGGGTGCAGTCGGGCATTCGGACGCGGATGTTCTGATTCATGTGATCTGCGATGCTCTTTTAGGGGCCGCAAATCTGCGCGACATCGGTTTTCACTTTCCTGATACGTCTTCGGACTACAAGAATATCGATAGCAAGATTCTGCTTCGCGATGTGGTGAAACTGTTGGAGGAGAAAGGTTACTCGGTTGGAAATGTTGACTCAACCGTGGCTTTGGAAAAGCCGAAGGTCAATCCGCACATTGAGGATATGAAGGCCATTCTTGCTCCGATTTTGAAAGTAGATGAGGATGCCGTATCCATCAAGGCCACAACCTCCGAAAAGATCGGTTTTGTAGGTCGACAGGAAGGGGTGGCTGCGTTCGCTACGGTTCTCATTCAGAAGTAGTACTTTGCTGTAACCAAGGATATGGAAGAGTTCAAACTGACCATCAAAGGAATTTCTCTCACACGTTCAGAGTTGAGCGATGCTGATGAGCAGTTGCTGAAATCAGCGGAAGACGCTTCCAAGAATGCATACGCACCGTATTCTCAATTCTATGTGGGTGCAGCCTTACGACTGGAAAATGGAACCATTGTTCTGGGAACGAATCAAGAGAACGTTGCTTATCCTTCTGGTCTGTGTGCCGAGCGAGTGGCCATTTTCTCTGCTTCCACTAACCATCCAAACGAGCGAATTGAGACAATGGCCATAACGGTCAATACAACCAAGAGCTCAATTGTCGATCCGCTTTCTCCGTGCGGTAATTGTCGTCAGGTAATTATGGAGTATCAGCACAAACAGAAATCGCCAATTCGCTTAATTCTGGCCAGTCAGTCAGATAAGGTTTGGATTTTTGAAGATGCGGCTGCATTGCTTCCTTTCGGTTTTGAAGCCGATTACCTAAAGAATTCCTGAACAAGGAGAACATGCTTTCTGTTACCGATTGGATTGTCGGGATTGGCCGCTTACCTTTAACTCGCGCAGCTACATTTGCATAAATAAAAGTTCATGGCGAAGAAGAAATTTGGGAAGGAAACCTACCTGAAATGGTACGAGGAGATGCTGCTTTGGCGCAAGTTCGAAGAGAAAGCAGGACAACTTTATATTCAGCAGAAAATCCGCGGATTCTGTCACCTTTATATAGGACAAGAAGCGGTTGTTGCTGGAAGTTGTGAGGCAATGGAAGAAGGTGATAAGGTCATTACAGCTTATCGAGATCACGTCCATCCCATTGCACTTGGCGTTCCTGCCAAGACGATCATGGCCGAGTTATACGGTAAGAAAACTGGTATTGTAAAAGGTAAGGGCGGTTCCATGCACATGTTCAGTAAGGAGAAGAACTTCTTTGGCGGACATGGAATTGTGGGCGGACAAGTACCGTTAGGAGCTGGAATTGCGTTCGCTGATAAGTACCGTGGCGACAAGAATGTAACGCTAACCTATATGGGTGATGGTGCCGTCCGTCAAGGGGCTTTTCACGAAGCTCTGAACATGGCCATGACTTGGAAACTTCCAGTCATTTTCATCATTGAGAACAACAATTACGCAATGGGAACTTCGGTAGAACGAACTTCCAATGTGAGTGATCTTTACAAACTCGGCCATGGTTACGAAATGCCAAGCGAAGCTGTAAACGGAATGAGCGTTGAGGCAGTTTACGAAGCTGTGAAGAAAGCTGCGGACCGAGCCCGAAAAGGTGATGGGCCAACGCTTCTGGAAGTGAAGACCTACCGCTACAAAGGGCACTCGATGTCTGACCCAGCAAAGTATCGAACCAAAGAGGAAGTTGAGAATTACAAGAAACAAGACCCGATTCAGCAGGTATTGGATGTGATTGTAAAGAACAAATATGCTTCGGATGAGGAATTGGAGGCCATCCAGCAACGCGTGAATGCGGAGGTTGAAGAGTGTGTCAAGTTCAGCGAGGAATCACCATTTCCAGATGCAAGCGAACTGTATGAAGATGTATACTCT
>JACJZQ010000035.1 GCA_020635495.1 Flavobacteriales bacterium
GGGCATTTCCTTTTCATGCACCACCTCAACAATTTCTTCAGACATGTGCGCACGGTCTGAGGCTGAAGCCGTGTTCCATTCTGAGAAATTCAAATGCTCACATCCTTCTTCCACATGGCCATCTATCCACATATTGATAGGGGTTACCTCTGCGTACCAAGGGTATTTGGTTTCGTTAGAGTGGCAATCCATGCAGGCCTTGTCCAAAATGTTCTTGACCTCTGGGTTGTCAACCACGATCTTGGCAGAAGCATCTGCAACGCCTTGAGGGTGCTGATGAGGAATGAATTGAATAGCTCCTAATAGGAGCACAATAGGAACGAGAATCTTTCTGGTTTTCGACATTTTTCTCTGTTTAAGAAAGTAAGGACAAAGGTATTGCCCCAAGGTTTAACTGAGCATATCTCAGAAGAAGTAATGCAAATAGCCCATGGTTTCCATCAGCATGGCAACACCCAAATGCACAATTAGACCACCGAATACGCTCCGACTATGAATGGCCAACACCCCAAGGGCGTAACCTCCGAAGAATGCGCCAACCGCCTCACCAGCAGGTTTGCCAAAGTGGAATACGCAATAGAAAGACGCCATGGCAAGCACCGCTCGGGTGCCCATTATTTTAACCATGGTCATGGCCAGCGCACCTCGGAAAACGGTTTCAACAGCTACAAAACCAGTAGAGTAACACATCTCAAAAATGGCAGCCCGTTGGGGAACAGTAAGGTCAAAAACCTCTTTGAACATCCATGGTTTGTATTGAGGATATGCTTTCTGAAAAGCCGGAAAGAATGAAGCAACGATAACAAGCGGAGCCACCATTAGCAGTATGAGGAAATAGGGCTTTAACTGCTTCCACTCAATGCGGATTCCGTAGTCGAAGTCAACCCATTTTCCGAATACCAACTTAATAATGCCCAGACCAATGAGTGCCCAAACCATTTGATGAACAAAGAAGTGGCACTTGGAGGCAAATACCATTTCATGCAGACTCCAACCTTGGGCCTTTATGTCTATCAATCGCCAAATGTGAAGTTTGGGAAGTCCGGCAACGAATACCAGAGCCAAACCAATAGACCAAAAGCGCCAATCTGAGAGGAATTTGACCTCTGTTTTCCATGATGCAAGCAGCGCG
Organism: Flavobacteriales bacterium; assembly: GCA_020635495.1. Taxonomy (GTDB): domain Bacteria; phylum Bacteroidota; class Bacteroidia; order UBA10329; family UBA10329; genus UBA10329. The sequence goes on from JACJZQ010000035.1 coordinate 1,133, forward strand.
GTGGCAAAATATGTTCCACCATACAGAATACCGTAATAGCCCAAACGGGGCCAGAAACCTCCGGCAAGATTGAACGGACTGACATCAATAGCACTGGAGTAGTTAACGAACATGAAGAAAGCCAATGCAAGCATGGTAATGCCATACACTCCCAGATTCCAATCTTTACTGATGTGCGCGCTGAGCGCCTGATACAGTTTCTTCATCTCGCAGCGAATATCGGTAATCCACTTAGTTCATCTACCGAAGCTCCGTTGGTGATGAGAATCACCTTGATCAGAAGGCCTGCGTCATAGTTTAGCTTTGAAATATGGAAGACATTTGACCGCATTCAACAACTCCATCATCAAACAAATTGGATCTCGTTCTTGTTAGAGTTTTAAAATCGATTAAAATGAAATATCAACTCAAATCACTGGTAATAGTGCTCTTTCTGATGCCCTTTGCTGCATTGGCTCAGCACGGAATGGAAGATGTCATCTATCTCAAGGAGGGCAACATCTACAGGGGAATGATCATTGAAACGGTTCCCAATGTCAGTTACAAGATAAAGTCTCGAGATGGAAATGTATTTGCGGTGAAAATCGATGAGATTGAAAAAATCACAAAGGAAGAACCCGAACATAGATTTGAGCAGCGTGGAGCGTGGGGACATCATCATCCTTGGAAAAGGGATTCGTTAAGATATGAGCCAAGAAAGAAGGGCTACTTCAACGAAGTACAGGTGTTAATTGAGAATGTACAGGGTGGTGTGAGAATGGTGAATGGTTACAAGTTCAATCGCTTTGCGTATCTGGGAATTGGAATCGGTGTTGATCATGTGTTTTCCAATCCTTTCAATCCGAAGGTAAACGGACTGGAGAAGAAGGAATTGGCAGGAGTGTATTTACCGCTGTATCTGTATCATGCTGGAGATGGTCCAACCAAAGGCCGTTTCACACCATTCTATGCAATGGAGGCTGGTTATGCCATGGCTTTCAAGGGTTTTGGTAAAAGCACCAATAATGTTGACGACTATGGCAACACATTGAAAGGAGGTGCTATTGCTGGGTTCGGTCTGGGTTTCAAAGTTCAATCCCGAAGACATAGAGGTCATTTCAGTGTTTTATTCAAC
>JACJZQ010000004.1 GCA_020635495.1 Flavobacteriales bacterium
CTTTGAGCTGATTGATAAGCTCTAGTTGCTCTGCAAGCTCCGCGCTGAGCTGACCATTTTCGTCTTTCATGGTAGCATAATCTGCCTGAAGGGTCTCGAGCTCGCTGATCAGTTCATCCTTTTCTACAACCAACTGCGCTTTTTCAGCAGCCAATTGATCATTGGCCTGCTTCTGTTCAAATAGCTGCCAGCCTAGAATTCCAGATAGTAACAACAGAATCACAGCTAGAATCAGAAATACCCGATTGCTCTGTGCTTTTTCCTTGTCTTCCATTTTTAGGTTTGATGGGTTCGCGGATAAAAGTATAAAAAAGAGGTAACTTGAATCTCAGTAATGACGCGGCTTTCAACGGTTTTGCAACATTTATACGACAACATAGTTTCGCTGGGCGAAGATTTACTTGGATTATTCTATCCAAGAGTATGTGCGGGCTGCGATGCGCACCTGAGAAAGCACGAGCACAATCTGTGCTTGATCTGTCTGCATGACCTTCCGCTCACCTATTTCTGGGATTATGATGTTGCTCCCGTAGAGGAACTGTTCTGGGGTAGACTACCAGTTGCTTCCGCTTGTTCATTTCTTCATTTCGAGCAGGATAATAAGACCCAATCGCTCATGCACAGATTAAAGTACGATGGGAGAACAGGTGTAGGAATTGAACTCGGAAAGGCATTTGCCTTCAAACTTCAAGAAAAAGGCTGGTTCAGCGATATCGATATGATCATTCCGCTACCGCTGCACGTTACGCGCCAAGTAAGAAGAGGCTATAATCAGAGCACCTACATAGCTGAAGGAATCAGCGAGGTATACCAGAAGCCGGTCAATACTCATGTCCTTAAACGGGTTGTTGCATCAGACAGCCAGACCAGCAAATCCCGTTTCGAACGCTCTGAGAATGTAGAAAGGATATTCAAAGCCAACGCAAAAGAATTGAGAGGTAAGAATGTGCTTTTGGTGGATGACGTGGTTACAACCGGAGCAACGCTGGTTTCGGCAGGTTCTCAATTGGTCGAAGCTGGAGTGAACAAATTGTACATCGCAACGCTTGCAGTAGCATAAACTATTAACATGTAGCGGCTTTCGCTTAGCAAATCTTACAAAATGAGCTTTTCGTATTTGGCTATCTTTGCAGCTTACTCTTTGGTAATCCTTCATGCAGGAGCATAATTACATTCCCGGAAAGCTGTTGGCCAAGGTAGACTCGCCAGCAGACCTTCGAAAGTTGAGCGAGAGCGATCTTGAACAGTTTTGTACGGATCTCAGACAGTATATAGTGGATATCGTATCCGTTAATGGTGGGCATTTCGGTGCCAGCCTCGGAGTAGTGGAACTGACCACCGCGCTGCACTATGTCTTCAACACGCCTTACGATCAGCTTGTCTGGGATGTGGGCCATCAAGCGTACGGACACAAGATCATCACCGGTAGAAAGGAAGTTTTTCATACCAATAGAAAGTACAAGGGTCTTTCAGGATTCCCTAAAAGAAAGGAAAGCGAGTACGATACATTCGGAGTAGGGCATTCAAGCACATCCATTTCTGCGGCATTGGGTATGGCTGTTGCTTCCAGACATAATGGGGCCAAAGACAAGCAGCATATCGCTGTAATTGGCGATGGAGCTATGACGGGTGGTCTTGCTTTTGAAGGACTGAATCACGCGGGTGTTGAGAATACCAATTTATTGGTGGTTCTGAACGATAACTGCATGAGCATTGACCCGAATGTTGGTGCGCTTAAGGAATATTTGACCGACATCACAACTTCGCACACTTACAATAAGGTGCGTGATGAGGTTTGGAACCTGCTTGGCGCAATCAGCAAATTCGGTCCGAATGCGCAGGTGATCGCTTCTAAGATCGAAAACGGAATTAAGAGTACGTTACTGAAGCAAAGTAACCTGTTCGAGTCGTTGAACTTCAGATACTTCGGTCCGATAGACGGCCATGATGTCAATCACATGGTTCGTGTTCTGAATGATCTGAAAGACATTCCCGGTCCAAAGATCCTTCATTGCCTTACGGTAAAAGGAAAGGGATACCAACCAGCCGAAGATGGCGATACCACCAAGTGGCACGCTCCAGGACTTTTCAATAAGGATACTGGCGAGATCAAAAAGGTAAAACCAGCTCAACCTGAGCCTCCGCGCTATCAGGATGTGTTCGGGCACACCATGGTGGAGTTGGCAGAACAGAACCAAAAGGTGGTAGGCGTTACACCTGCAATGCCTTCAGGCTGTTCGCTAAATATCATGATGAAGGCCATGCCAGACCGTGCTTTCGATGTCGGTATTGCAGAGCAGCACGCAGTAACATTCTCGGCTGGAATGGCCACACAGGGCTTGGTGCCGTTCTGTAACATTTATTCAACCTTCATGCAGCGCGCCTACGATCAAGTGATACATGACGTGGCACTCCAGAATCTGAATGTTGTTTTCTGCCTCGATAGAGGAGGTGTGGTAGGCGCTGATGGTGCAACGCACCACGGAGCGTTTGATATTGCTTACATGCGTTGCATTCCGAATATCACGATTGCCGCTCCTATGAATGAGGAAGAACTGCGCAACCTGATGTATACTTCTCAATTGGAAGACAAGGGCACGTGGTCTATCCGCTATCCGAGAGGCAATGGAGTTATGCCAGAATGGCGAACTGCATTCAAGGAATTGGAAGTGGGTAAAGGAAGGCTTGTTTCAAAAGGTACTGATGTTGCTATTCTAAGTATCGGACACGTTGGAAACTATGCGATAGATGCTGTGAAGGAATTGGAAGCCCAAGGCATCAGCGCAGCTCATTATGATATGCGTTTCGTAAAGCCGTTGGATGAAGCACTTTTGCATGATGTGTTCAAGAAATTCAGCAAGGTTATTACTATAGAAGACGGTTGCCTTACTGGAGGTTTTGGAAGTGCCATCATCGAATTCATGGCAGATAATGGTTACTTTGCTCAAATAGAACGACTTGGAATTCCAGACCGTTTTATTGATCACGGAAGTCAGACAGAGTTGCACAAAGAGTGCGGCTACCATAAAGACAACATTGTTGAAGCAGCTACAAAACTTGTTGGAATCGGTGAAAAGGCTGCCGCGGGTTAATCCCATTGCTCGTATTTCGTTTATTGTTTTTCTGGCCGTTACGGCTGTTCAAACACATGCACAGAACTTGGCAATTGGAGCCGCTAAAGGAACCAATAAGCACATTGTATATCTGGAGCTTGGCGGAACATCTTATTTCTATTCGGTCAATTATGAGCGGATAGTTTTTCATAAGAACGCATTTGCTGCTTTTGCACGAGTTGGGTTCGAATATTTGCCTATTGAAGGTGCAGACCGCATCATTCACTTTCCGCTAGGAGTGAACATGACTTACGGACAGAAGAAGCACCGGTTGGAAGCTGGTTTTGCTGCGCTTTTCCGCATGAACTTTGACCCAGGTGTCGGTTTTGGCGAAGGCTTTTATCTCACGGAGCCTCCTACTAGGATTTTCTTATCGCCTTCTATCGGATGGCGCTTCCATGCCAAGCCTAACGAGTGGGGAAGTTCATTCTTTATGCGAGTGGCGTTCACGCCTATTATTGGAATGGACGTTTTCCAAGACAAGCCATATTTCCTACCTCATGCTGGTATCAGCATTGGTAGAACCTTTGATAACCCGAACAGAAAAGGGAGATAATAAAAAAGCCCCATCTCGAGAGACAGGGCTTGATGTGGAAGCATTAATTATGGCAGATCAGCTTCCACACATTTCACATCCTTCCGGATTATCCAATGAGCAGGTTATCTGAGCCTGCGCATCAGCAATATTTACTGGCTGCACACCACCACCTCCAGCATTGTTCTGGTTATTCACCATAACCGGAGTTGCAGCAGGAGTACTAGTCTGCGCCTTGGCATTTGTTTCAGCCTGTGGCTCCAGACCTTTTGTTTCGGTTGTTGCCGCCTCTGCCGTAGGCTCTGCTTTGGTTTCCTTGTTTACTGTAAACTGAATAGCAGCTGCAGCAGCTTGTGTTCTCAGGTAGTACATACCTGTTTTCAATCCAGCCTTCCAAGCGTAGAAGTGCATTGAAGTGAGCTTACCGAAGTTCGGGTTCTGCATAAAGAGGTTCAGACTCTGACTTTGGTCGATGTAAGCACCTCTATCGGCCGCCATATCGATAATGTCTTTCATGCTCAACTCCCAGATGGTTCTGTAAAGCGCTCGGATATTCTCTGGAATTTCTTCGATGTTCTGAACAGAACCACCATTGGCGATAAGCTTGTTCTTCATGTCATCGTTCCAAAGACCAAGTTTTACAAGGTCTTTGAGCAGGTGCTTGTTCACAACTACAAACTCTCCAGAAAGCACTCTTCTGGTGTAGATGTTAGAGTGGTATGGCTCAAAGCATTCGTTGTTACCAAGGATCTGAGAGGTAGAAGCCGTTGGCATTGGTGCAACAAGCAATGAGTTACGTACTCCATACTTCTGAACTTCTTCTTTCAACACATCCCACTCCCAACGGTCTGATGGAGTAACTCCCCAAAGATCGTACTGGAATTTGCCTTCAGAAACTGGAGATCCCGGATAGCTTTCGTAGTGTCCGAATTCCTTCGCTTGATCCTTAGAGCAGGTCATTGCTGCGTAATAGATCGTTTCGAAAATATCCTTGTTCAGCTGTTTTGCTTCAGGAGAATCGAATGGCAAACGGAGTTTGATGAACGCGTCTGCCAAACCTTGCACACCCAATCCAATTGGTCGGTGGCGCATGTTGCTGTTTCTCGCTTCAGGAACTGGATAGAAGTTTCTATCAATGATCTTGTTCAGGTTACGCGTTGCCACGTAAGTAATGTCAAACAGTTTCTGGTGGTCGAACTTGCCATCTTTCGTAACGAACTTTGGCAGTGCAATAGAAGCCAGGTTACATACGGCAACCTCATCTTTTGCGGTATACTCAACAATCTCAGTACATAGGTTAGAAGACTTGATAGTACCCAGATTCTGCTGATTGGACTTACCGTTGCAAGCATCTTTGTAAAGCATGTACGGAGTACCTGTCTCAATCTGAGATTCCATGATGTGGAACCAAAGATCCTGTGCCTTCACCGTTTTTCTTGCAAGACCGTCTTTTTCGTACTGCTCATAAAGCGCTTCGAATTTCGGTCCCCAGCAATCTCCCAATCCAGGAGCTTCGTTAGGGCAGAAAAGCGACCAATCTCCACCTTCTTCAACACGCTTCATGAAAAGGTCTGGGATCCACATGGCGTAGAAAAGATCGCGGGCGCGGTTCTCTTCCTTACCGTGGTTTTTCTTCAGATCAAGGAAGTCGTAAACATCAGCATGCCAAGGCTCCAGATAAATAGCGAAAGAACCTTTACGCTTACCACCACCTTGGTCTACGTAACGTGCTGTATCGTTGAAAACGCGCAACATTGGAACAATTCCGTTAGAGGTTCCATTGGTTCCTTTGATGTAAGAACCTGTTGCACGAACGTTGTGCATGCTAAGACCGATTCCTCCTGCAGACTGAGAGATCTTGGCACATTGCTTCAATGTATCGTAGATACCGTCAATACTGTCTTCCTGCATGGTAAGTAGGAAACAGCTGCTCATCTGCGGCTTTGGCGTACCAGCATTGAAGAGTGTTGGCGTAGCGTGTGTAAACCAACGCTCAGAAAGCAGGTTGTACGTTTCAATGGCAGACTTGATGTCTTCCTTGTGAATGCCCACCGCAACACGCATCAGCATGTGCTGAGGGCGCTCGGTTATCTTACCGTTTGTCTTTAGCAGGTAACTTCTTTCCAATGTTTTGAAACCGAAGAAATCGTACCCGAAATCTCTATCGTAGATAATTGTGGAATCCAATAACTCGGCATTTGCTGAAATGATCTCCCATACGTCATCAGCGATCAGCGAAGCCTTTTCCCCTGTCTTCGGATCGATGTATTCGTACAGTTTCTTCATCGTTTTAGAGAACGATTTCAGCGTTGACTTATGCAGGTTTGAAACCGCAATACGACTTGCCAATAGCGCGTAGTCTGGATGGCGAACCGTGAAAGAAGCTGCTGTTTCAGCTGCAAGCTCATCCAACTGTTGGGTTGTTACTCCTTCATAGATTCCTTCAATCACCTTCATGGCAACTGGAATGGGGTCTACTAAGGGGTCAAGACCATAACACAGCTTTTGAATTCTGGCAGTGACCTTGTCGAACTTGATCGTTTCTTTTCGTCCGTCTCTTTTAACTACAAACATGGGGATAAGGGTTTAGGGTGAGTTGGTGGATGTTGAATTCTGTTCTATTAAAAGTCTGCGTCTGTGGTAAAGGAGTGGTTATCTGCACCACCTCCCATTACACCGGCCTTCTGGTATTCTGAAACGCGCTTCTCAAAGAAGTTGGTCTTTCCTTGTAGCGAAATCATTTCCATAAAATCGAATGGATTTGTTGCGTTGTAAACCTTTGGACAACCCAATTCTCCGAGCAATCTGTCGGCAACAAATTCAATGTACTGACACATCAGGGTTGCGTTCATTCCGATAAGTGCAACAGGAATGGCATCTGTAACGAACTCCTTCTCGTACTCTACCGCCTCTGTAATAATGGCTGTTACTTCTTTAGGATCAAGCTTGTTCACCAATTGGTTGTAGAGCAAGCACGCAAAATCGCAGTGAAGACCTTCGTCTCTAGAGATCAACTCGTTAGAGAAGGCCAAGCCTGGCATCAAACCTCTCTTCTTCAACCAGAAGATGGAGCAGAAACTACCCGAGAAGAAGATGCCTTCAACAGCAGCAAATGCAACCAAACGCTGCGCAAAGTTTCCATTCTCGATCCAGCGCATGGCCCAATCTGCCTTCTTGGTTACGCAAGGAAGATTCTCAATAGCGTTGAAAAGGAAATCCTTCTTCTTATTGTCTTTGATGTATGTATCGATAAGAAGAGAGTACGTCTCAGCATGGATGTTCTCGATGGCTATCTGAAAACCATAGAAGCATCTGGCCTCTGGGTACTGAACCTCATTTAGGAAGTTGATGGCCAGATTTTCATTAACGATGCCATCGCTTGCAGCAAAGAATGCCAATACATGCTCAATGAAGTGACGCTCGTCTTTCGTGAGTTTGTTCTCCCAATCGTTCATGTCTTGGTGAAGATCAATTTCCTCAGCAGTCCAGAAGCTGGCCTCGGCCTGCTTGTACATCTGCCAAATTTCTTTGTGTTTGATTGGGAAAATGACGAATCTATCGTTCGATTCTTTCAGGATCGGCTCAACGGGCAGTGAAGTTTTTGCTGGTAGAATTTCATTGAGGTTAGCAGCTGTTTGTTGAGTTTGTTGATCCATCTTTTCGTGTTTTTAAGCGTTAATAATCCCTGTGATCGAATGCCTCTTTTTTCAAAATCTGCCGATTATTGAAACGACCTTCGACCTAAAAAATTTCTTTTAAGTCCTGTAAATTGTTGGCAGCTAGAGGGTTGAGAGATAAGCGACCCTTGCGACTTCCACCCTTCAAATTTTTGCAAAAAAGGCTTGGGGGTCAACCCGAAAGAATTAACAATCGGGCATAGTTTTTAACATCGGTCGTATTAACCTCGCGTTAATAAAATCTTATAAAGGCTGTAGCCCTTGGTATGACTACGATTCAGCGTTGCTAACAACTTTCGGATGACAAAAGAGGTTGCATTTTTTTGTGCAAATGTTACGCGTAAGTTACCTCGAAAGAGCTACGTGAATCACGTAATAAATCACTGGTCTTTCTTTCTACGTAGTTGGTCGATCATTTCAAGTTCTTCATACCAAGCGTCACCGTACTTCCTTGTCAGGGCCTCTTTTAGGAACTTGAAAAGCGGAACGTCCAATTTTGCACCGCAATCGCAAGCTGGTTTGCAAATGCTCCACTTGTTGTAGTTGACCGCATCATAGCTTTCATACTCGGTTATCCTTACTGGGTACAAATGGCAGGATATTGGCTTTTTGAAATCGACATTTCCTTCATTGTGGGCTTTCTCTATGCCGCAACTAACCATACCATGTTGGTCTACCAAAGCATAGGCGCACCGACCATTTTCCAATAGCGAAGTGCCTTTGTCACCATCAACATCAATTTCAAATACACCCTTTTTGGCAATCATGGCTTTGCCTTCTTCATCCAAGTATGGCAGAATGTCGTCAATGATGTCTTCCAGCAGATTGATCTCTTCATCTGTAAGCGGTGCTCCTGCATCGCCTTTTACACAGCATGCACCTTTACAGGCATTCAGGTCGCAGACAAAGTAGCGCTCTAAAAGGTCGAGAGAAACCAACGTGTTCTGGATGGCTAACATGGCCGCAAAAGTATCGGTTGTGTTCTATATTCGCTCAGCCATGAAGAAGCAACTTATTGTAATCGGAACGCATGATAAGATCGATCTGCCTGAACTGGGGATTGAGGACTTGGAATGTAAGATCGATACGGGTGCGTTCACATCTACCATCCATTGCAGCAAGATCAACTTGGTGGTCAGAGATGGAAAACAGCAATTGGATTTCTGTGTTTTGGATAAGTGGCATCCGCAATTCAATGATGTTATCCATACCGCAACAGACTTCTGGGAAAAGAAGGTGAAAAGTTCTAACGGAGTTTCTGAAACCAGATATGTGATTAAGACCAAAGCTGTCCTGTTCGGAACCACTTATCCGATTTCCTTTACACTGAGCAACAGACGTAAAATGCGTTTCCCGGTGTTGATCGGAAAAAAGTTCTTGAAGCGGAAATTTTTAGTTGACGTTTCGAAAAAGGATCTGTCGTTCAACCAGAAGACGGTCTAGTATTCCACTATTCGCACGGTATCCAACTCCAACCTTTGCTTCAGCCAAACCCTCAGAGTTTGCTTGTCGTTATCTTTTGATTGGCGGTTCTTCCAACTCATCATAAAGGTTGGAATGGTATCCACCTTGGTGCCGTTCATTTCAATACTTACCGCGTAAGACATTTTGCTGATGTTGGGGTAAAGGGTTCTGATCTCTTTTGAGATACCTTCAAACGGAATCACATCTTTCTGGTATTGGAAAATCTGGTTTTCCAGTTCGATGATTCGCTGGTTTTTGGCGGCAATCTGCTCCTCATTCCTTTTGTAGAGGTCTTCCAGAATTCCAACTCGAACTTCTTTTGACAGTCTGCCGGCAATATCGTTGCTGACATCTTTTGGCTGATGGATCTTTAGGATTGTTTTCTCCAAACCAACCTGTGCCATTCGGTTTTCCAATTGCTCTTGAGTTTGGTTGGTAATGGGCTCGCCCATTATAAATACGTCTATTCGAGAAGTGTCTCCGTAGGTGATCTTCTTGCTGATGATCTCCGTTCCTTCAAACTCCAAATTCTGAGAAATGAAGGCTTCCGCTTTGCCCATGAAGATGGTTTCCTTGACCACTCCATAAAAGATGTAAGCACTTGGTAGAATAACAACAATGATGAACGCAATCATGTAACGCTTGGCCTTCTTTTCAGTATCCGCATTTACAAAACTGACCAGCGGATAGCCCAGATAACGCACTATTAAAAAGGTGGCACCCGCAATGAAAATGGAGTTGAGGGTGAAGAGGTAGAATGCCCCAAAAAAGAAAGACCACTGTCCGTTGGCCAAGCCGTAACCCGCTGTACAAAGCGGAGGCATAAGCGCTGTTGCAATGGCAACACCAGGAATTACATTTCCTCTGTTCCTTCTCGAAACACCGATAATACCCGCCAATCCACCGAAAATGGCGATCAACGCATCAAGGAAAGTAGGCTTTGTTCTGGCCAGTAGTTCTGGTTGCGCTTCTTGCAGCGGTGTGATGAAAAAGTAGAGTGTTGAGGTGATCAATGCCACCACCACCATAACCCCGAAATTCTTCAGCGCACGTTTCAAAGTCTCCCAATCGTTGGTGCCAACCGAAAGGCCAATGGCCAAGATGGGTCCCATGAGCGGAGAGATAAGCATGGCTCCAATGATGACGGCCGTGCTGTTCAGGTTCAGACCAATGCTGGCAATGAAAATGGAGCAGATCAGAACCCACACCACATGGCCACGGAAAACCATGTCTTTTTTAATGGTTTCGATGGTGCCTTCTTGGTCACTTTCGGCCTGAAGATTCATGGTGCTACGGGCAAAATCGCGCAGCCAGGCCAAGATTCTCAGCACTTTCACACTCACTTTCTGATCCTGTTGCTTATCCGCTTGTCCTATAGGGGAAACTGGGGCTTTTTCTTCTTCCATTTCTGATGTTTTCGGCCGATTATCCGAACTCAAAATTCATAGCTTTGCGCCTCCTAAAATAAGGCATTCGAACACAGTATTTTCCAGATGAACAACGAAGATCTATTCAAGAATATCATTGCCCATTCCAAAGAGTACGGTTTCATTTTCCAGAGTAGCGAGATCTATGACGGACTAAGCGCTGCGTACGATTATGCGCAGATGGGCGTGGAACTCAAGAAGAACATCCGCGATTACTGGTGGAAAGCGATGGTGCAACTGAATGAGAACATCGTTGGGTTGGATGCTGCCATTTTCATGCACCCGACCACTTGGAAAGCCTCTGGTCACGTGGATGCGTTCAATGATCCTTTGATAGATAATAAGGATAGCAAGAAGCGTTACCGTGCAGATGTTCTCATTGAGGAGTACATGGCCAAGATCGATCAGAAGATTCTGAAAGAAGTGGTAAAGGCGGCCAAGCGTTTTGGTGAAGCTTTTGACGAAGATCAGTTCATGGCCACTAACCCGAACGTGCTTCGGAATGTGGAGAAGAAGGAAGAGATCCGCAAGCGTTTTGTGGAGGCGTTGGAGAACAACGATCTGGCAGATGTCCGTCAGTTGATAATTGACCTAGAGATCGCATGCCCGATTTCCGGTTCTAAAAACTGGACAGACGTCCGTCAGTTCAACTTGATGTTCGCTACCGAAATGGGAGCAATGGCTGATGGTGCCAGCACGGTTTACTTACGACCGGAAACGGCTCAAGGAATCTTTGTCAATTACCTGAATGTGCAGAAGACCGGAAGGATGAAGATTCCATTTGGAATTGCGCAGACAGGAAAGGCATTCCGAAACGAGATCGTAGCACGTCAGTTCATTTTCCGCATGCGCGAGTTCGAGCAGATGGAAATGCAATTCTTCGTCAAGCCTGGAACCGAGTTGGATTGGTTTGAGCAATGGAAGGAGAAGCGTTTGGCTTGGCACAAAGCCATGGGCTTAGGCAATGACAAATACCGTTTCCATGCACACGACAAGCTCGCGCATTACGCCAATGCCGCGTTCGATATTGAGTTCGATTTCCCATTCGGTTTCAAAGAATTGGAAGGAATTCACTCAAGAACCGATTTCGATTTGAGTCAACATGAAAAGTATTCTGGCAAGAAGCTTCAGTACTTTGACCCGGAAGAGAACAAGAGCTACGTTCCTTACGTGGTTGAAACGTCTATCGGTTTGGATAGAACCGTACTTGCCGTGCTCTCATCTTCCTTCTTGGAAGAAGATCTTGGTGATGGAAAATCACGTACCGTATTGAAATTGCCACCATTCTTGGCACCGGTTAAACTGGCTATTCTGCCATTGGTTAAGAAAGATGGATTGCCAGAAAAAGCGATGGAGATATTCAATCAATTGCGCTTCGACCACAACATTATATATGAAGAAAAGGACAGCATTGGCAAGCGTTACCGCAGACAGGATGCCATCGGTACACCTTATTGTATAACGGTAGACCATGAAACGCTGACCGATAATGCCGTTACTCTTCGTGAGCGTGATTCCATGTCTCAAGAGCGTGTTCCGATTGAAAAACTCTCTCAGATCGTTGAGGAGAAGGTTGGAATGAAGAAGGTTTTGGAGCAGATAGGGTAATATCAATAGCCCATGGTTTAAACCATGGGCTATTGATTACCCATTAAACTGGTTCATAACGAACCGTAGTTCCATGGTGCCGTAGGCCTTGATGGCCTCCACAGACTTTTCAATTTTCGGTTTGATGATGTCGAGGTCTTCCGAAGTCCATTCGCCAAGTACGTAATCTACTTGTTGGCCTTGCCCGAAATCGTTGCCAACGCCAAAACGCAAACGTGGATAATCCTGCCTACCTAAAACTTGGTTGATGCTTTTCAGACCATTGTGACCGCCATCGCTTCCTTTAGCACGAATGCGAATAGTGCCCGTTGGAAGAGCAATATCATCTGTTATAATGAGGAGTTTGTCTATCGGCACTTTCGTTTCCGACATCCAATACTGAACGGCTTTTCCACTCAGATTCATATAGGTGTTCGGTTTCAGCAGCACAAAGGTTCGTCCTTTGAATTTCACCTCACACAGATCACCAAAACGGCCAGCCTTAAAAATAGAAGTGGACGCCTCGGCAAAGGCGTCCACTATCTTAAATCCTATGTTGTGACGGGTTTCGGCATACTCGCTGCCTATGTTACCCAACCCAACAATAAGGTACTTCATGCTTATTCAGCGGCTGCTTCAGCTGCTGGGGCATCACCACCTTCGGCAGTTGCCTCAGCACCTTCTGCTCCTTCAGCACCTTCTTCCGTTTCTTCTTCCTCGTCCTCCACAAGTGCACCACGCTTCATACGTACGGCTACCACAATTTGGTTCGGGTCTGCAAGGAATTCAACTCCAGGAACCTTCAGATCACCGATCTTAATGGCTTTTCCGATTCTAAGGTTGGTGATATCCAACTCGATCAGACTTGGCATTTCTTCAGGAAGACCCTGAACTCTTACATCTCGTCTTACAACTCTTAGTCGACCTCCGGCAAGTACACCACGGGCCTGACCTTTGGTGTGAATAGGTAGGGTTGTTTTAACTGGTCTGCCTACCAATTCCTGAAAATCAACATGCACAATTCGGTCAGTCAATGGGTGATACTGAACGTCTTTAAGGATAGTGGCATATGTTTGACCATCCACGTCAATATTAGCGATGTACTGATTTGGTGTAAAGATCAGCTGATTGAATGCACGCTCATCAATTTGAACGTGTACTTCTTCTTTCCCTCCGTAGATGATGCATGGAACCAAGCCTTCGTTACGAAGTGCTTTTGCATCGGCTTTCCCAAGGGACTTCCTTTTTGATCCTGTTATTGAGATCGATTCCATTGTTTAAATGATTTGGTTAGTTATTGATTACTTGATTAAAAAATGAATTTGGTGCTGATGGACTCGTAATTGTGAGCCTTTTTAATGACATCAGCAAAAAGCGGTGCAACAGAAAGCACCGTGATTTTCTTGTTCTCTTCTTTCAGAGGAATAGTATCGGTAGTTACCAACTCGGTCAGTCTTGAGTTGGAAATGTTCTCGTAAGCATTACCGGACAGGAGTGGATGCGTAATGCAAGCACGAACTGATTTTGCGCCATGATCCAACATCATTTCTGCAGCCTTGCAAAGTGTGCCGCCCGTATCAATGATGTCATCAACCAATACAACATCCTTTCCTACAACATCTCCAATAACGGTCATGTCGGCAACTTGGTTAGCCACCTTGCGCTGTTTGTAACAGATGGCAAGATCAACATTCAACGCCTTCGCATAAGCGTTGGCTCTTCTGGTACCACCAACGTCTGGAGTAGCCATTACAAGGTTCTCCAGATCCATTGTTTTCTTCAAGTGGTCCATGAAGAGATACGACCCGTAAAGGTGGTCCACAGGAACATCAAAGAACCCTTGAATCTGATCGGCATGAAGATCCATGGTCATAACACGGGTAACTCCAGCAGCTTCCAGAAGGTCGGCCATCAACTTGGCGCCTATTGGCACACGTGGCTTCACTTTTCTATCCTGACGTGCCCAACCGAAGTAGGGAATAACTGCCACGATCCGTTTGGCCGATGCGCGCTTGGCAGCATCGATCATCAACAGCAATTCAAGCAAATTATCTCCTGGCGGGAACGTGGATTGGATGATAAAAACATCATCGCCACGGATAGATTCTTCAAAACAAGGCTCGTACTCGCCATCTTTGAAACGCAAGGTGGTCTGGTTGTTCAACTTTCTACCTTCCTCATAGCATGCTGCTATCTTTTCAGAAAGGTATCTGGTTGCATCTCCAGTAAATAACTTAACGTTGAATGGCATAGCGCTGGTTTCCTCGTTTTTAAGGGGGCACGAAAGTAAGAAAAAGGTATGCTATTTCCGAAGGAAAAAAGCCTGTCAGTGCAAAAGTGCTTTTTCGTAACCGAAAAACGTCTAAATTCGCAGCCCCGTTTACAAGCCGAAGTGGCGGAATTGGTAGACGCGCACGACTCAAACTCGTGTTCCGCAAGGAGTGCCGGTTCGACCCCGGCCTTCGGTACAGAAACCCTGATACGAAAGTGTCAGGGTTTTTTGTTAGCCGAATTAAAGATCAAATTTGTGCTGAATGAACGATCAATGAGGTTATTGGTAATCACAATTCTCTGCTTTTCCAGTGGGGTTCTCAAAGGGCAGATGGCAGAAGGCTTTTTGCTGGACGGTCATGTGAACCGCGTCAACGGAAACCCTGTTCAAGCCATTGTGGATTACAGCAAGGCAATTGCTGTAGACTCTGCCAATGCGGCCGCATACTTTTACCGAGCAGAAGTTAAAGCCGACCTCTTTGATTATTTGGGGTCATTGGCCGATTACACCAAAACGATCGAGGTTGACTCAAATCATTTTGATGCTTTCATCGGAATGGCACTCTCGAAATTTGAGTTGAAAGACACTACAGGAGCCATAAGGTCGTTGAACGATCTGATAACCAGGGCACCTTTTTATTGGCTGGCTTTCTCTAATAGAGGTTGGCTTCATTATGTTGCAGGCGATTTTGAAAAGGCTTTATCGGACTTGGATAAGGCCATTAAAATCACCACGAGAATGGAACCTATCGATTATCTGAATCGAGGCTTGGTTCGGTTGGAGTTGGGAGATTTCAAGGGTGCACAATCGGATTTTGGTTTTTCAATCAATAACGGTGGCCCGCCATATGCCTACTATCAGAGGGGCAAGGCTAAACTGGCGAGAGAAAAAACCGGTTCAGCTTGCAGGGACTTTCTTCGAGCTTCTTCACAAGGAGTTGCAGAAGCCGCTGAGGCCTTTGAAAAATATTGCGGTGAGTAATATCGATTCCAGAATCATAGATCATTAGCTTCGCAAACCCTATGGACGAAGGATTCATCAAATACGACAACCCCGAAAAGCAACTGCGTTATGACCGAGCTTACTTGCGCATGGCGCTGGAATGGGCCAAACTATCGCATTGCCAAAGAAGGCAGGTGGGTGCCATTGTGGTAAAAGAAGGGCAGATAATTGCCGATGGATACAACGGAACACCATCAGGTTTCGACAATTGCTGCGAGGATGACGAAGGCAACACCAAATGGTATGTTCTGCATGCCGAGGCGAACGCCATTATGAAAGTGGCACGCTCCATGAACAGTGCACGGAATTCCACGTTGTATCTGACCATGTCTCCGTGTAAGGATTGCAGTAAACTGGTGCATCAGGCTGGAATAAAAAGGCTGGTCTTCATCAACGGATATAAAGACATGAGCGGTGTGGAATTTTTAAAGGAAGCTGGCGTTGAAGTAGTGCAGCTTCCAGATGTAGAACTTGATGAGCGATAACAGGCTTAAACTTTTCATCTATTACCCGATAGTGCTGGCCATTGTGTTGGCAGGTGGCATTTATCTGGGTTCAATTCTCGGGGCAGGTTTTGTGCCTGGATCGGTGGTGGAATCTTCTACTGCAAATTCAAAGAAGATCAGTAACCTCCTCAATTATGTTTTGGAGGAATACGTTGATACCGTTGATATGGACGGACTGACCGAGTCAACTATCATCAGCATGTTGGATCAGTTGGACCCGCACTCTTCTTACATCCCAGCCGAGGATTTTGATGCTTCCAATGAGCCGTTGGAAGGAAACTTTGATGGTATAGGAGTAGAGTTCAATATCATTAACGATACAATAGTGGTGGTTGCTCCTATAAACGGTGGGCCATCAGAAAAGCTGGGCATCCGCTCCGGAGATAGAATTGTAACCATAGAAGACAGCACTATTGCCGGAACTGGCATAACCAACAAGGATGTGATTTCGATGCTTCGCGGCAAACGCGGAACAAAGGTTAAAGTGGGAATTGCCCGAAGAGGCGAGCCTAAATTGTTGACCTTCAATATTGAGAGGGACAAGATTCCGATTTACAGTGTAGATGCAGGTTACATGGTGAACGATGAGATCGGCTACATCAAGATCAGTCGGTTTGCCGCCACAACGTTTGACGAATTCGAGGAGAAACTCAGCCTGTTGAAACGTAACGGGTTGCAGTCTCTGATTCTTGACCTTAGAGGAAATCCGGGAGGTTATTTGACCGCAGCAATAGACATCTCGGATTCGTTTCTGAAAGAAGGAAAGTTGATTGTTTATACCGAAGGAAGAGCAAGACCGAAAGAAAGCGCCTATGCCACGAATGCTGGCGATTTTCAGAAGGGAAAACTGGTTATTCTGGTTGATGAAGGTTCTGCCTCGGCATCAGAAATTGTATCTGGTGCAGTACAGGATAACGACCGAGGAACCATAGTTGGCCGAAGAACTTTTGGTAAAGGGTTGGTTCAGGAGCAGGTTGAGTTGCAGGACGGATCGGCCGTGAGGCTCACCATTGCCCGGTATTATACGCCAACAGGTAGGTGCATTCAGAGGCCATACGGCAAGGATGATGATTATTATGGAGACCTCCTTCATAGGGTCGAAAGCGGAGAGTTGTATGAGGCAGATAGCATTCAGGTTGATGAGAACGAGAAGTTTGTGACGCCCGGAGGAAAAATCGTTTACGGAGGTGGAGGTATTGTGCCTGATGTTTTTGTTCCGTTGGACACCGTTCCGCTTACCGACCTGCATACGGAATTGCTGCGAAGTGGTGTTCTGAGAGAATTTGCGCTGGATTTTGCCTCAAATAGACGTGATGTATTGGATAAATTCAGCGATGCCAAGCAATTCGATGCTGGATTCAAATTGTCAGAAGCAGACTTCAGGTCATTGCTTGATTTTGCCGAAAAGAACGGTGTAAAAGCCTCCGGCTCGTTCAATTCCGAATCTGAGTTGAGAAACAACCTTAAAGCATTGATTGCCAGAAGTCAGTGGAATGGTGAAGGGTTCTATCCCATCATCAACCAAAAGGATAAGATGGTGTTGCGAGCGATAGAACTGCTTGCTAATTGAGTTTGTAAACTTTGCCTGGCAGGTTGCTCACAATTCCCTCGAATTCCAACTCCAGCAGAACAGTAGCCACTTTGCTCATAGGCAATTCTGCTAAGACGGAAAGTCGGTCTATGGTGTGTTCTTGCTGCTGAAGCACCGACACCACTTTCTCTTGATCTTCTGTCAGGTTAATGAGTAGTTTCTTCTGCACTTCCGGCTTTTTGGCCGATGCTTTTTCGTCCCAGCCCATGCTGCGCAAGACGTCTTTGCCGGATGTTACCATGGCGGCTTTCAAATACTTGATGAGGCTGTTACACCCTTCAGAATATGGGTCTGAAACACGACCCGGAACCGCAAAGACATCGCGGTTGTAACCATTGGCCAATTCTGCAGTAATGAGTGCGCCACCTTTTGCAGCCGCTTCCACAACAATGGTAGCATCGGCCATGCCGGCAACTATTCTGTTGCGCTTCGGAAAATTCTCCCTGTCGGGATTCGTGCCTATCGGAAAATCGGTTATCAAAGCACCGTTTTCCAGCATTTCGTTGGCCGTTCTTTCATGCAGTTTAGGATAGATCCTATCCAGTCCATGTGCCAAACAGCCTATGGTGGGGATGTTGTTTTTCAAACAGGCTTTGTGCGCTGCTATGTCAATTCCGTATGCCAATCCGCTTACTATTGTCACATTAGCAATAGCTAATTCTTCTACTAGTTTTTCGGTTATTTCTTTGCCTTCTCTGGTTGCATTTCTTGTTCCCACAATGGCCACCGCTTTTGGCGGATTGATGGAACCTGCACCTTTCTTGTAAAGCACCACAGGAGCATCATCGCAATGCTTCAATCGCTGCGGATATTCTTGATCTAAAAACGAGATAATCGAAACACCGTTCTTCTCCGTAAAAGCAATTTCCTTCTCAGCCTTTAACAGCACATCTTTGCTGGATACAGAAGCCGCGATCTTGCTCCCGATGTTGGGAATCTTCTCCAAAAAATGTTGAGGCTGAGAGAAAACTTCTTTCGCTCCGCCACAGTACGCAACCAACTTCTTTATGCGGGAATCGCCCAAGCCCGGAATCATACTCAGAGCTATCAAATGTTGGGTTTGTTCCATTGTGTCTTTCAATCAAACATAGACTTTTCAAATATTGATATATTCGCCCATCCTAAAAATAGAGCCGTTCGGCCCAATCACTCCCACATGAAAAGAATATTTACTACATCGATCTTATCCTTTTTAGTGTTGTTCTCAGTTGCTCAGGATACTGGAACTGTTAAAGGAACCGTAAAAGACAAAGAGTCTGGAGAAACTATTATTCAGGCTACGGTTGTGTTAGAGTCTGACGCTGGTCGTGGTACTGCCACAGATTTTGACGGTAATTATGAACTGGTGCTACCTGCCGGACCACAGAAGTTGGTTTTCAGTTATATCGGATATGATAAACAGACCATTCCTGTGACTGTTAAAGCGGGCGAGACGGTTACCGTTAATGTTGAACTTGGCGTTGGATCCATTCAGAAAGAAATGGTGGTGGTATCTGCCGGTAAGTTTGAACAGAAGCTGGAAGATCTGACAGTATCGGTTGCTGTTATCAAACCGGACATTGTAGAGAATAGAGGTTCTACGGATGCAACAGACGCCTTGGAGCAGACACCAGGTCTGACCATTGTGGATTCTGAGCCTCAGATGAGAGGTGGTAGCGGTTACAGTTTCGGAGCCGGATCCCGTGTAATGGTATTGGTTGATGATCTTCCGTTGCTTTCTGGAGACGCGGGTAGACCAAGCTGGGGATTCGTTCCGGTGGAGAACTTGGAGCAGATTGAGGTTATCAAGGGAGCTTCATCGGTACTGTACGGTTCTGCTGCGCTTAATGGTATCATCAATATCAGAACGGCTTATCCGAAAGACAAACCGAAGACCAAGATCAATCTGATATCAGGTTTTTACAGCCAGCCAGAAAGAGAGGAGGCCAGATGGTGGGGTAATGACGACATGCCGATTTTCGGTGGTCTGAATTTCTTCCATTCTCGCAAAGCGGGCCAGTGGGATATCGTATTGGGAGGTAACGTGTTCTTCGATAACTCCTATGTTGGATATGAGGCTGGAGATACATTGATCAATGGTTCTCCAATGATCCAGAACATTACGGAGGCTGATACGGTGGCAGGAACTCCTGCAGATACATCGTACACTGCCCCAAGAAAAGAGTTTGAGAACAGATTCAGAATCAATTTCAACATCAGAAGACGTTCCAAGAAGTACAGTGGTCTTTCTTACGGGTTGAATGGTAATATCATGTACTCACGCAGTGCAGGTTCTCTTATTTGGAAAAACAGTACCGAAGGCCTTTACCGTCCGATGCAAGGAAGTATCACCAGAACACTTCAGACGACCTTCAACTTCGACCCTTTCTTTATTTATTCAGGACAGAAAGGATCTAGACACTCATTGCGTGCAAGGGTTTTCCACCAGAACAACGATAATGATAACAACCAGGCCAATTTGAACACGGTGTTCTTCGGAGAATATCAGTTCGCACACCGTTTTGTTCAGATCAACGATTTCACCGTTACAACCGGTGCAATGGCGCAGTATACGATAGGAGAATCTCAACTGTATGCAGCCAATGAGAAAGGAAACGGAATCAACTCTGCCATTAACGCAGCTGGTTATTTACAGTTGGATAAGAAGTTTTGGAAGTGGGTGAATTTGAACGGAGGTATCCGAGTAGAGTGGTTCCGTGTTAACGATAGAGATAGCGAGGTTGCTCCCGTATTCCGAGTTGGTGCAAATACCAAGCTTTGGAAAGGTGCAGTTCTGCGTGCATCATTCGGACAAGGTTTCCGATTCCCGACCATCGCAGAGCGCTACATCAGCACAACAATTGGTGGTGTTCCGATTCAGCCTAATCCGAACCTTAGATCTGAAAAGAGTTATGCAACCGAGGCTGGTCTTATGCAAGGAATCAAGATCGGCAAGTTCATGGGATTTGCAGATGTTGCCGGATTCTATCAGCGTTACGAAGATTTCGTAGAGTTCAATGCTGGGTTCTTCGGGGCGCAGGATAACGGATTCTTCGGTCTTGCATTCCAGTCTCAGAACACGGGTCCAGCTCATGTTTATGGTGTAGATGCATCGTTGATGGGTAATGGTCAGTTTACAGACTGGTTCGGCATGAACGTGCTTGTAGGTTACACATGGTCTAGACCAGAAACACTGGATCCATTGTATGAGTACGCTCAAGGTGTTCGTTTTGGAGATACTGTAACGGTCACGCAGCTGAATTCTACTTCGATTCTTTATGGAGCGAACACAGATTCTGAGTTCCCAGAGCCAACTGCTGAAGACACTGCCAAGTTCTTGGCAAACCCAGTACTGAAGTATCGTTTCGAGCACTTGGCCAACGTAGATATTGAGTTCGTTTTCACGATCAAGAAAAAGTACAAGTTGGCTTTGGGAGGTACATATCGTTATTACAGTTACATGAGGAGCGTTGACCGTGCCTTTTATGATTTCGATAGAAACCTACTTGAAGTTATCGGTCAAGAATCTTGGGGTGCAGCAACTTGGAGAAGAGACCATGATAAAGGCGATCATGTATTTGACCTCAGAGCTTCTGTTGAGTTCAATGAGATGATAAAACTTGGTGTTGTTGTTAAGAACGTTGGAAACAGAGAATACGCTCTAAGACCACTGAAGATCAACCGACCAAGGTCTACACAAGTCCAGCTTACAGTTCAATTCTAAAAGCTGGTCAAGATTCAAAAAAGCCTCACCTAGCCGGTGGGGCTTTTTTTATGTAATCATTTAGGTTACGGCTTTGTCTGTGCCATTACTTCTGGTGAATAATAATGATAACCGTCAAAGTGGAAATAGCTAAAAATTTTCACCTTTACCCCCATTACCAATTTGAAAGGAAATAATGGCAAAAAAGAGAACACGGTCTGCGGTTAAGCTGACCGAAAAACGGGAACACAGTTTCTTCGGAGACGTGTTGAAATATTTTGATCATGCAGTTCAATTTCTAGACCATGATCAATCATTACTGGAGCAGATCAAGTACTGCAACAGTGTTTACAGAATGCGTTTTCCTGTAAAGAATGACGAGGGGAAAATTGAGGTGATCGAAGCCTATCGGGTAGAGCACAGTCACCACCGCCAACCAACAAAAGGTGGTATTCGGTATAGTATACATGTAGAACAGGATGAGGTTATGGCGCTGGCCGCACTAATGACCTACAAATGTGCTTTGGTAGATGTACCGTTCGGTGGTGCTAAGGGTGGAATCAAAGTCAGCCCAAGACTGACCAGCCCGGCAATGTTGGAACGCATCACAAGACGTTATACGACCGAGCTTGTAAAGAAGAACTTCATCGGCCCTGGAATAGATGTTCCAGCACCGGATTACGGTAGTGGCGCCAGAGAAATGGCGTGGATGGCAGATACTTACGCTACATTCCATCCGACAGACCTCAATGCCATTGCATGTGTAACAGGAAAGCCGTTGTCTCACGGAGGTATTGATGGAAGGACTGAAGCAACTGGCCTTGGGGTCTATTACGGAACAAGACACGCTTGTTCTTACAAAGAAGACATGGACAGGTTAGGCCTTACCGTTGGCTTGGAAGGCAAGAGAATTGCGGTTCAGGGAATGGGAAATGTGGGATACTGGGCAGCCAAATTCTTCCATGATGGTGGTGCCAAGATCATAGCCGTAGCAGAGTGGGACGGTTCGATCTACAATGAAGATGGAATTGACCCTGACCAACTTTTGGCTTACAAACAGCAAAACAATGGAGTTCTTGGATTCCCAGGAGCTAAAGACCTTGGCGGACCGGGAGCGGCTTTAGAAGTAGAATGCGATATTCTAATTCCAGCTGCGCTTGAGAACCAAGTGAACAGCGATAACGTTGCCAACATTAAGTGTAAGATATTGGCAGAAGCAGCCAACGGACCTGTAACTCCTGAGGCTGAGCAGGTATTGTTGAAGAAGGGTGTACTACTCATTCCAGACATCTTCATAAATGCTGGTGGTGTAAGCGTTTCTTACTTTGAGTGGTTGAAAAACCTATCTCATGTCAGATTCGGAAGAATGGAGAAGCGATACCGTGCAACCATGAACAACAACATTCTCGATGCAATTGAAGGCGCAAGTGGCACAAAGGTGGCTGATGAGTATGTAAATCTGATTAACCGAGGAGCCAGCGAGAAAGACCTCGTTTATTCTGGTTTGGAAGAGACGATGATCAATGCGTACGATAACATCCGTAACAGAATGATGAACACCAAAGGCATCAACGACCTTAGAACCGCTGCGTTTGTTGAGGCCATTGATAAGGTGGCGATCAGCTACGCCAATCTAGGCATCTGGCCATAATTAGAAATAGAATTCGATTCAAAAAGCCCGACCAACTGGTCGGGCTTTTTTATAGCTAAAAATGGCTATTGTCATTATGGTTATATGTTGTGATATTGTTGCTTGATTCAAACTGAAAAACATGAAGCTTTACGGATACGTGTATTCCTTTGGAACTTTTGATCCAATTGAGGGTGTGGATGTGAACTTGTCTCAAGTTGGCCCACCAAGAACCAATCATAGTTCTATAAGAACAGATGCAAAAGGATATTTTGAGTTCGATATAAAAGGGGATTTGGGCCAAGTATTACTCGTAGCCGATCATGCAGAGTATTGTTCTCAAACTCACATTTTCACCCTGGGACTCAACAGAAACAGAGCAGAAGACTTTGTGTTAAGACTTCGAGCGGATCAAGGACAATGCATGTAGAGGTCAGAAAAACGCCCTAACCTGAACTGTTCCAGTGTGCACTGCTGCATTCTGCTCGCTCTTTCTACCGCTGTACTGAAGATTAACCTGCATGTTTTTACCTAGTCGCATTTGCACAAATGTGCTCCATGTGTAGTTGAGTCCTGCTTTCAAGCCTTCGAGCAATTCAAATTCAACGGTGTTGCCACTTGGTCCGTCATAAGATATGCTGATGAAGTTGAACGAGGCATTGATGCTACCTCGCTGAAGGATGTTGTACTTGCCGTCAATTCCTGCATCTCTTACAATGGCTTGGTTGGTGCCGGCATTTTCAGGCAGGAAATTGATCTTGTTGCTGAACCGGAATTTTCCTCTTACCCGCCACTTGGTGCCCGGCTGGAAGGTCAACAAAGGTTCAACTTCGTAATACTCCACATCCAATTTGTTGTTCTCGAAGAAGGAGTCGGTCACTTTCCAGCCATATTCGCCCGTGGTATTGAAAGTGAACATCTTGGCAAAGTTCCATCGCACTTTAATTCTGTGGTAACTGTTGTTTCTTGATTCGAATCCGTTGGCCAGATAAACCTTGCTTCTGTTCTGACTGTACGTGTAATCGGCCCCAACCTTAGAACTACTTCTGTTGAAAAAGAAGGTATTCCTCAGCGAGGAGGTGAGTGTAAGTAAGGTGCTGTCTGCAACCGTGCTGAAGAACGGATCGAACGCGGCAAGGAGGTTGTCCCGTTGCGTTTTCCGGTCAATTCGGTAAACCAGCTGATCAGAAAATCGCGAAAGGAATTTCAAGAATCCTGTTTTCTGAGACCAGACCGCGCGAGGGTTAAGGTCAATCACCTCATTGAACTGCGTAGTGAAAACCTTGGTGAAATCGTTGGTGGGGGTAAAAACCCGGATGTAGCGGGCTGTGTCCTGATAAACGGCCGTCACATACTCGTTTATTTCCTTAATGCCGTTTCCGTTCTGATCCAACCAACTGTAAGCACCTTGGCCTGCCGGAACTTCCACATAAATGAATTCTTTCTTGCTTTCCAATCCGGATCCAACCTCGTAGAACGTTGACGAAGAAATAGCGCCCTTGAAGACCTTGAGGTTGTACTCCAATCGGTTAACCAAGGTGTTGTCTGGTCTATTGTTGCTCAGAAGTGTGTCTTTTACAACCAACCGTCTGAACGTGGTAGTTGCACGGAAAACACTGTTCGGGTTTTTGGCCAACTCCCCGGTCACCCCGGCACTTTCTCCCACACTCGAATATTTCAGACGGTTATCACCTGGCAGCCAATCATCCCTACGTTGGTAGAAGACCGAGAATTTGTTCTTCCACTCATCAGGGCTTTTGATGTAAACCTTGGCATCGTTCCAATTGTAGCTCAGGCTGGTCAGCGAGTCCGACTGCGCATCAAAGAATCGGTTGTCTTCAAAAATGTTGAGTCCGCCAACCACAAACCATTTGAACGATTGCTGAATACCCGCTTGAAACCGCCCGAAGCGGTTGTTGACATCCTTGCCATTGGAGAAAATGTGACTTCCGTTGGCATCAAATCGGAAACCCTTGTATTTCACTTTGGCTTCAAGCGCATTCTGATAAGCTTCAAACTGCGTCTGATTCAAGAAAGAGCGGAACGTGTACTTCACATCAGCAATCTCTTTTCGGGTAAATCCGAGCGAGGCAGATGAGATGTACTGATCTGTAAAAGTGTTCTGGTTCTGAAGGTTCCAGTCGCGCTCAAACTCCACAGTTCTGAAGCGTTCTATGGGTCTGAAATTCTTATCGATGTGTTCGAATTCCACCCCCGTGTTAATAGCCCACTTGCCCGTGTCGCCAACAGGAATAACATGGTCGTATTTCACCTTAACACCATAGCCTAGGTTGTCATCATTATCTGCACTTGAGAATCGGTTCAGATCGGTGTTAGAAAGGGCGCCTTCTACCGAAATAAGACCGTTTCTAGCTACGCGATACTCAGCCCCGAGCGTAAAAAGCTGATTCATTTTTGGGGTGATGATCTGCTGAGCCGGAACGAAACGCCCTCGTTGTTCTCCTGTAATAGAGTCGGGTGCAACCCACTGAAAAACCCGTCCGTTGGCGCTCGTTTGTACTTGAATGTAATCGCCATTTCCAAGCCCGGCATCCGAAAATTGAACTTGGTAAAGCGCACTATCAGGATTGACGCTGTAAACGAATATCTCAGGAACGAAAACAGGAATTCCACCAACGGTTATGGTGCTGTCAATGCGTTTGTAACGCACTTGGTCATCGCTGAATCCAACTGAATCTACCGATGGAATAATGGCCTGATCCAGATTGTCTCCAATACTGTCCAAGAGGTCCAACTGTGCTCCTGTCAGGTCATCGTTCAGCAGATTGTTCTTACCATCTTGTTCTGAGTAAAGGTTGAATCTCACTTTCAGTCGGTTCTTCTCGTAATCTGCACCAACATGAAACAGTGAACGGGAATAGTTTCTCTCAGAATACTGGAACTCAACAATTATCCGAGAATCTTTCGTGATAAGTCGCCTTGTCGTAAACGTCAGTTCGGCCGTGTTGTAATCGATGATGTAATCGTTTTGTTGACCACGTATCATCAGTTGTCCGTCAATGTAAACACGTTCCGTTCCAGCAATTACAATTATGAAAGTCTCGTTCTCAGCTCCGCGTAACCTGTACGGACCTTGATTTCCCTCCACACCCTGAATGATCTGCCGATTGAATTTTCCTCGCGATAGCGCACCGCTTCCTTTCACCTCTAAGAACCCGGGAACATCATCTGCTTTTTTCCGACTGGAAATATTGAATCTGTGCTTGATGCTCAAGCCTTGCGCCCGTTTAAAAAAACTCATGAAGTAGCTTTTCGGTCGTTCGATCCTGAAATCTCCGGCCGTCAACTCGGTTTGATCCGTATATAACTGAATGTATATCTGGTCGAAATCTTGCAGCTGCTGCGTATTTCCCTGCGGCTGAAATGGAATGTTATTGTCCGTAATAGCAGCCCTGATTCCGATCTTAGGAGTGAGTTGCCCAGACAGATTCAGATTAAGGCTCGAACTCACGCCAAGATCCTGATTGTTACCGATGGTTACACCTCGGGAGATGGAACCGCTTTTACTCAATGTTCCCAGATCAAAAAGGTCTTGAGTGCCGCCCTTTTGCACCTGATAGCTGAACGGATTGGGCGGAATATCCTTCACTTTTTGAATCAAAGTAGGATCCTTATTGAACGTACGTTCTGAATACAGCGATGGGAAAACCCGGTAATTCAGGTCAATGGTTTTCCCCACAAGTTCTGGAGAGACGATCAACTTTCCGGAATACCATTCGAGTTGGTATTCGGTGGAATCCAATTCCGCACCTTCAATTGAAACACGGAAACTCGATGGAATAACGCTCAGCGTATCCAATGAGATCGTATCAGACTGAATGGTTATGGATCTACTACGCAGATTGCTCAGATTCTGACCCAAAGCAGGATTCAGAAACAGCAGAAGGAGAGAGCTGAGTATGGGTAGTAAAAAACGCATTTGGCCAATGGGAAGCGGCACCTGAACAAGTATAACGCAATAAATGCTGCGTAGTATATAGCGCTGAACTTAGCCGTATTGTTTATCTCACCACAGATCCGTTCGGCAACTCGTTTTCGGGTTTCAGAAGTACTATTTCCTTTTCATCGTTCGGAACTCCAAGCACCAATACCTCGCTTTTGAAACCAGCAATACGCTTTACTGGAAAATTCACCACCGCTAGCACCTGTAGTCCTTTCAGTTCTTCCATGGAATACCGTGCAGTTATCTGAGCGCTGCTTGTTTTTTCGCCCAACGAGCCAAAGTCAATCTTGAGTTTATATGCAGATCGGTTTGCCTCGGGAAATGGCTCAACCTGCACAATCGTGCCTACACGGATGTCAACATTTTGAAAGTCTTCGAAACTGGCTAGCTGCATGGCTCAAATATAGTATGGTCCGTTTTGTGGTGCGATGTAATCCTAAGACCATTTTTAGGACATCATTTCGCGCAATAAAATCAATAAAACCGCTATTTTGGGCGCAAATTGATTTCCGAAATTATTGAATGGCCTATTTAAGTCAAACATTGAATGAAGCCGCTGAAGGCACCTCATTCGCACTCAAGTTCAAATACTTCTTATTTCTGCTGGCAACCAGCATTCTTCTGCTGCCCATTCCGTGGTTGGTAGTTGTAATTGCTCTGACCATGCTTTGGGTTGGTATCATCGGCTGGACGTATAAAACCGCACCTGCACAATGGCTTTCTAAAAAACTGAATGCAGGTGCGCTTTGGCTATCGCGAAAAATCATGAAGGACGAACGCGACAGCCCGTATCTGTTCTCGTACATCGGCATTGGCATTTACGCTCCGTTGCTGTTCATCGGTTCATACTATTTCCAAGTGGTTTACTTGGATGCCAACAACCATTGGGGTTGGGAAAACTGGCTGGCCGCATTGGCTTACAATGTGATGAATTATGGTCCGTATTTCGCGTTCTTTTCGCAGGTGGCCACCATGATCCATAAGGAAGGCCACACACCAAAAGGTATGTTTAAGAAGCCGTTGGAGATGTTCAACAATTTCCACGGACACTTTCTGGCGTTGCTTTACGGACACGTTCCGCAAGGTTATCCGATGGGCCACATGCGCATCCATCACAAGCACGATAATGCGGCCGATGATGTGACCTCAACCATTTTCTATGACCGCTCTCATGCTGCGCGATTCCTCATCTATCTGTTGGAATTTGCCTTCTTCTGGACGGGAATTTCAGTAGCTCACTACCACTACAAAAAGGGCAAGATGGCCGAATTCCGAAAGATGGCTTACGGTATGCTGGCTTTCTACGGCTTCATGGCGATGGTCATGTATATCAACTTCTGGTTTGGGTTTGCTTACCTGCTTATTCCGCACCTGAGTTGCATCTTTTTGTTAGCTGCCATCAATTACACGTGGCATGCTTGGACAGATCCTTCAGAACCAAAGAACATCTACAAGAACAGCATCACGGTTTTGGATGGTCAGTACAACGTTTACAATGAGGACTTTCATGTGGAGCACCACAAACGTCCACAAACGCATTGGCGCGAATATCCCGTCAACTTTGAGAAACACATTGAAGAGTACAAGCAGAACCGCGCAGTGATCTTTAAGGATACGCAGGCTTTTGAGGTTTTCTTTCTGATTCTCTTCAATGATTTCGAAAAGATGGCAGATAAATTCGTTGACCTGAACGGAGACATGAGTCGCGAGGACATCATTGCTTTGCTTAAATACCGGCTGCAACCAGCAAAAGCATAGTAACTTGGCGCCTCGATGCGCTGGTTCACTTTTTTCCTTTTCTCCTTTTTCGTTTCCACTATTTCAGCTCAGGAAATCCACGAATTCATGGATCTACAGATTCATCCGTGTATGCATGTTCCGTATTCATTCTTCGGAACTGGATTGGAGTATTTCGAAGAAGGAAACGAGCCAGGTTTGACATGGAAGCATCAGCTTACCAACGTCAATTACGCCAACTACCTGCGCAAGAACAAGGGGGCACGGATTCTATGCGTTGGCGCACTCACCCAGGAGAACATCGCTTCGAAAAAACGCGGTAGAAAGGTCATTCTGAAACAGATCAAGTATGTGAACGATTTCGTTGCTGCGAATTCGGATGATTTTGCGGTTGCAAGAACACCACAAGAAGTTCGAGACCTCGTTCACAACACTGATAAGACCATCATCATTCATTCAATTGAAGGAGGGAAGCGATTAATCAACTCGCAGGAGGACGCCAACTTTTGGGCGGAGCAAGGCGTGGCATTCATCACGTTGGTGCATCTGGTTGATAGTAAATTGGGCGCAGCTGCAAACCAGCCGATGTTCGCGCTGAAAGTGCTCAATTTCAAGAGTTTATTTCGAAAAGAGAAAAACCGCAGATTGACGGAAAAGGGTAAACAGGCCATTGTTTGGTTGGCCAATGCTGGCATCATGACCGACCTCACGCACATGAGCGATAGCACTCGGAAAGACGCATTAGCTTGGATGGAAGAGAAGGGAATTCCACCGTTGGTAACACATGACGTGTTCAAACCGATTCAGAACCAACCGCGCGGAATGGAAGAGGAAGATGTCCTGAAAGTGTATGCGAATGATGGAATGATTTCGCTTCCGATCAGTGGCGAAACGTGCCGTCCGTACAAACCACGAGCGGATTATCAAGCGAAGTTGGATTCGCTGGAGCGTTATTGCAATGGTTCCATCGACAGCTACAAATTCATGTACGAACAAGTCAAGGAATTCTTGCAAAAAGAGTTGTCGCAAGATCAGGTTGAGAATCTTTCCATCGGGTTTCAGACTGATTTCAATGGTTGGTTGAATCATCACCACGGACGATATGGCGAGGACGGTTGCTTCGAAGCCGATCCAGACAGCACGTACGAGGAAATTGAACTGAAAGGATTGGCGCATCCTGGTCTGTTGGAATCGCATTGGCGATTGCTGGAGAAAGAAGGCGTTGACCTGGAACCGATCAAGCGCTCATCAGAAAAATTCTTGCAGATGTGGCAGTTCTTTCTCGACAATAAAGGGAAATTCGAATGAGCGAGAGCACCGAATCATGGTACTTGAAACACGGAGAACCAAACCGTTCTTGCTTTCTGGCCATGCGTGAAATAGTTCGGAGATCGGATGCAGAAGTTGAGGAAACTATCAAATATGGCGCTCCGTGTTTTATGTATCGCGGCAGGGCATTCTGCTATCTGTGGAAAGACAAGAAAACAAGCGAGCCGTACTTCCTGTTGGTTGAAGGAAAGCACTTGAACAATCCTGCGTTGGAGGCTGGCGACAGAAAACGGATGAAGGTGTTGCGGGTTGACCCCAATCAGGATCTGGAGGTAACCACAATCACATCCGTTCTGCAAGAAGCGTTAGACCTTTATCGCAGCGGAACAATCAAGACCAAAAAAAGACAACTATAAAACCGTAAACGATGGCAAAGCACTTTGATGTTAAGACAGTTTGGAAGGAAGGAATGGTGTTCGAGAATCACATCCGACAGCATGTGGTTTTGAGTGATGCGCTGCCCGAATTGGGTCAGGATTCAGCAGCCGGACCTAAGGAATTGGTACTATCGGGGTTAGCGTCCTGTACGGGAATGGATGTGGTTTCGCTGCTTCGAAAAATGCGTGTGGATTTCACAGGATTGGAAATTCAGATCGAGACCCAACTCACCGAAGAACACCCGAAGGTTTTCGATGAGATCAATATGAAATACATCGTTTCGGGAAAGGAACTTGACAAGGCCAAAGTGGAGAAGGCCATTACGCTTTCGTACGATAAATATTGCGGTGTTTCGGCCATGCTCAAGAAGAACGGGCCGATCACGTACAGTATCGAATACGCTGAATAGCTCTAGTAGCTAATTACCCGTAATTCAACCCTACGATTCAACTGTTGTTCCATTGGTGTTTTAGGGTCAGGATAGAGCATTTGCGAACAATTGAATCCTTCAGCTTTCATCCTTTCTTCCGAAACACCTCTTTTTACTAGGAATTGCTTTACTCTATTTGCTCGGTTTTCAGACAGATTTTGACTGTGCTCAATTCCTCCAATTCCTCTATAGCAACCGTTTGTATGCCCCTCGATCAAAATTTCTAAAGAGGGGTTTTTTCGCATCAACTTTAACAACCTACCAAAAGAAGGTCTTGATGAAGGAAGAGGAGTGGCAATTCCACCATAGAAGTTGATGTTCCTCAAAGTCATCTTAAGTCCAGCTCTCAGCCTTGGTAAAAGGGTTATCAATGGTTCCAGTTTATGGTTTTCGGAGGTGGTCACAACCTCTTCGTTGAAAAGGTATTTTTTCCCATCAACGGAAAAGACATAGTCTCTCATTCGATTTCCCTTTTGAACCGGGGCCTCAAAACTGTATTCTCCTTCTGCATCGGTTGTAGATTCCGCCAACACTTCACCATGTTTTTCTTCCCAAGTAACAGTTGCGTTTTCTATGGCCTTACCTGTTTCTTCATCTTTAACCACACCCGAAACCGTCTTGGTGGTGTAGTAGTTGAATGAAAGATTGAAACCTGTTTCTGTTCCTTGAACATTGTTCAGAACCAGAAAATAGCAATCGCCCTTTTCGGTTTTGATAGCTTGGCTGTAAGGATTTCCAGGTCCAGATCGGACAAATTTCTCACTTGCGCCCATCGACAAACCGGTTACGCTAAGAAACTCAGGGTCGTTTCGTGAGATATTACTTCGTATCGGCTTAACCGATTTGTCTTGCACATCAGCACAGAAATCTTCGTCCGTGTATTCAAAAAGCATGAAATCGAAGTCAGCATCGGTGTCTGTCGGATAGATTTTGAACGTGAGATAATCATCAACGAGTGCCTCGAATCGGAACCATGCCGAGTGTGTTTCTTCCTCAAAATACATGCTGGAATTACTTGAGTTTCCAGAAATCTCCAGCACCT
This sequence comes from Flavobacteriales bacterium, assembly GCA_020635495.1. GTDB lineage: Bacteria > Bacteroidota > Bacteroidia > UBA10329 > UBA10329 > UBA10329. The sequence continues at coordinate 31,367 of JACJZQ010000004.1, forward strand.
TTCCTGGCCAGCAAGGGGTGGTTTCAAACTTGTAACTGCCTTTTGCTGCAATTTCTACAGCATCATGACAATCTCCTTTCAAATCAACATTTTGAGCGGATAGACCAAAATTTAGCGTAGCTAACAAAAAAAGGTAGAGAAGTCTCATTCGGTGGGCGGTTGGCTACTCGTAAAACGTTCGCCAGCTGAAGATATTCTAGCTCGTTTTTTCAGTTATGTTGCAAAGATCATTCAGAGAGCTTCAGAACCAGCATCTTGTTGTCTTTCACCGTTCCGAGAAAGACCATGTTCCCGAAAGGCGCAGCAACTGATGATGCCGAAGCTTGCGAGCCATGGTTCGTATAAATGCTTTCGACCGAATAATCGCCTTTTCCGCGATACTGGATTTTGAGAATCTCCGATGGAGCGGTTTCCTTTTTGCCTTTCGCATACGCTGTAAATCGAAGCAAATTCGGATGGCATCCGACCCACAGATTTCCATCCGCATCAAATTCGATGTTGTCTACACCCGTTCCACACGGAATGTCCTCGATGAAAGTCAGCGAATTGTCTTCCGCTTTCTTGTAAACCTTGATGAGAAACCGTCTGGGCGAAGCTACGAAAACCAGATTTCGTTCCGCATCTATGTTAATGCCGTTGGCGAATGAAATTCCTTCCGCAGCCTCACTGAATTGCTGCCCATCGAAATACAGCACATTCGAAATGGCCAGATTGCCGTAGTCTTCCAACAATCGCCCGAATCCGTGGGCATTCCCGTGGTCGTTGGTCACATAAAACCGATTTTCATCCAGTAGCACAACATCATTAGGGCTTACCAATTTGGTCGATTTTTCGGTACGAGTGTGTGTCAATTCTTTCCCCACCAGCGTAAAAATCTCGATGGAATGTTCATTCAACATGTGATTGACCACCGCAATGGTGTAAACACTATCTCGCCTGAACATGGAAATTCCGTGAGGAGCAAAGGCTTTTCCGAAGTCTGCAGTCAAGTGCGTCAGCACAAAATTGCCACTCTTCAACTCCATGTAATACAGACCGCCTTTTTCCTGTTCGGTCGCTGGAAATTGCATGCGAGCCGTTGCCGAAACAATGGCAAAGCTGTCTTCTCTGCATACCGTAATGTCTTCTGCACCCGTGATAGGAATCTCCAGCAATGTCTCGCCATCAAACCGATTTTCTACGTTGCGGAAAAAGCCCGTAGAGATGAACGTGTACAGCACAAAACCTAACAGGACAAGTATGAGAAGGAGTAGGGTTTTCTTGGTTTTGGACATGGGAGAAGGTTTGAACTAAAAGTAGTTTTTCCATCTCGATTCATGAATCGAACTCCTCGATCAAAACACCCATTTTACCCATTTGGTAATCGCGCAAAGCTTCCATTATCTGGGTCTGATTGTTCATCACAAACGGACCGTAAGTGGCCAATGGTTCGTTGATCGGTTCACCAGCCAGCAGAATGGCACGGGTGTCTTCCAAACCTTCAAACGCAATGCTTTCGCCATCGTTCTTAAACCATGTGAGGTCTTTCTTCTTAGCAGTGGTGCCATCAAAACTCAGTTTGCCATCCAACTGGTAAACAAATGCATTAAAATTCTTCGGGAGGTCAACTTCCATTTTGCCACCTTTCTCAATGTCGAATCGCATGACCAACATTGGAGTCATCAACTCAATCGGGCCTTCTTTACCAAGTGCCTTCCCAGCTACAATTCCAGCTTTCACTTTTCCGTCTTCAGAAGTAACGGTTGGTGTGTTTTCAGCGGTCAAAGGCTGGTACTTGGCAGGTTCCATCTTTTTGGATGCAGGTGTGTTGGCCCAAAACTGGATGAACTCAAAATCGCCTCCGTTCTCTGCCATGTGCTTTGGTGGTCGCTCGCTATGGATGATGCCTCTTCCGCTGTTCATCCATTGCGCGCCACCTGCTTCAATGATGCTTTTTGTTCCCAACGAATCGCGGTGATGGACCGCTCCTTTGAAGATGAGCGTTACAGGCGAAAAACCGCGGTGTGGATGCGGCCCAACGCCCAATTCTCGTTCGTGTTGACCGCCTGGAAGTGTGTCATCCCAATGGTGTACCAGAAGGAATGGATCGATCTGTTCTATGCCATGCGTTGGTAGTGGTTGATCCAATAGAATGCCGCCCATGTTCACGCGCTGAGCGGATATGATCTGGTTGATTGTACGTTTCATAGTCCTAATTAATGTTTAAACATTGATTTAACAATGAACGCTGTAAAGAGTTCAACTCGAATGGTCGTAGATGATCTTCCAACCCTCGTTAAAACGTTTCCAAACCAACGTGAACAGGCCATTTGGTTTGTCTGATTCTCGGATGAGTTTCCACTTTCCAGTAACGAGATAGTTCTCCGTTCCCAAAGGCTCAACACTTAGAATCTCGAATTCAAGTTTTCCCATTGCCGCTTTATCGGGATACGATTTCTTGTAATTATCCAACGTAGCTTGCCAACCATAGTTGATACCTGATTTGCCGATAAATCGTAATGAATCTGAGTTCCAATAACCCTGCATAAAACATTCAATGTCGCCTTGGTTCCAGCAATTCTGTTGTTCTGCTAGAACGGTTCTGATCTTTTGCTCAGCAGTAGAATCAGGTTGCTGCGGTGCTTGGCAAGCAAGCATGGACAGCAAAAGGAGGGAAGTCAATTGTTTCATTCCATAAAAATAGCCCCAAGGACAGCATCCAAGGGGCTACATTTCAAATAGGTAACTAACCGTTATTCAGCGCTTTTCATCTTGCGCTCCTCTAAATGCTTCTGGCGCATTTCCTTTCTCTCTTTCTGGTTGGCATCGAAAACTTTACGCTGCTGAGGCGTTAGAACAGCTCGTGCTTTGACTTCAGAAGCAGCTTTCACCTTTTCCATTTCGGCTTTTAGCTTGGCAGATTTGTCGATGAGCCCATTGATGGCGTTCATGTCCGGATTTTCGGAAGATTTTAGAATGGCAATCTTATCTCGAACAGCTTTCAGTTCGGCTCGTTGCCCTTCTATCTGCGCTTTCCCTTCTTGCTTTATCTCTTTGAGTTGAGCCTTTTGGTCGTCCGTCAGGTCTGGAATATCAGCCAGTAATGAATGATGCTTTCCATGTTTTCCGTTGCGATGACCTTCTTTTGGTCCGTCTTGCGCAATGCTTGTTCCGACCAGAAGGGCCAAAACAGCCAGTGTTGACATTAACTTTTTCATGATTTTCAATTTTAGTGTACTGGTCAGATTTCAAAAGCGCTGCCAGGGTTTAATTGCTCAACGAAAATTTCTTTCCGTCTTTACTTATCACGGCCATGAAGGTTGCATTGGCCACAAAGCCATTTTCCGTTTCGCTGAATTCAGTTTTCAATCGATCAACGAAATACATTTCAATTTCTCCCTTGTTTTTGGCTTTGATCTTACCTCTAGGCGAGCATTCGAAATACTCCTTGATGAGCTCGTAAGTTGAACCACTCACGTTCACTTTCATGACTTCGCCACTGCTTTCCATTCGGGCAGCCGTGTTTACCGCATCTCCCCAAATATCAAATGCGAATTTGTTCTTACCTACCACGCCAGAGATCACACTTCCTGTATGGATTCCCAATCGGAGTTGCCAAGCTTTTTCGCCTTTCAATTCTTTGGTACGATTTAGCTCTGCCAGTCGATGCACCATCTCAAGGCCCGCAGCAACTACAGACAGTGGATTGGTAATGGTTCGGGTTGGAATTCCTCCTGCCGCCATGTAAGCATCGCCAATGGTTTTGATCTTTTCAATGCCGTATTTGTCCATCACCTCATCGAACATGCGGAAATGCTCATCCAACGATTTCACCAACTCTTCGTGCGTTATTCCTTCGGTGATGTTTGTGAAGCCCACAAAGTCTGTGAAAAGCACCGAAACACGGTCGTACTGTTGTACAGATGCGTAGCCTTTTTTCTTCAGTTCTTCCGCTGTTTCGAACGGTAGAATGTTCAACAGCAGTTCGTCAGAGCGTTCTTTTTCTTCGCGAAGTTCCTTGGTGCGTTCGTCAACCTTCTTCTGAAGTTTTTCCTTCTCGGCCACAAGTCTGCGCTGATTAAGTTTTACAATGATGAACACGATCAGAACCAGTCCGAGGATGCACAGCGTGATGAACCACCAGCGCATCCAGTAGGGTGGAGACACCGAGAATGAAAATTGTACAGGATCTTGATTCCAGATCCCCTGCGCATTCACCGAACGCACCATGAACGTGTAATTGCCAGGCTGAAGGTTGGTGAACGAGTGGCTGTTCTTAGCCTCAACTCTCGACCAATCGTTGCTGTAGCCCTCCAGTTTCCATTGGTATTGGATGTGGTTTGGGCTGCGTAGGTCAATGGCCTGATATTCTATGGTAAGATTATTGAATTCGTACGGGAGTTTGAGTGCTTTCGGAAGTCCGAAATGGCCTTCAATTCCATCCGCAAATTCGCTGGTACTCCAATCCACATTTTCGAATTCCTGCTGCACATTGGTGATGTGCAACTTGTTCTCAACGAACGTTCTTCGCTTGGCTTTTGGGTCATAGCGGGTCAGTCCATTTATGGTTCCGAACCAAAGGTTTCCTCTTTGATCAAGCAGCGCGGCATTTCCGTTGGTTTCGGTGCCAAGAAACCCTTCAGGCTTACCGAAATGGTTCACCTCTTTCACGCCACTTTCATTGTTGAAAATGACCTGATCAATTCCAGAGGCCGTTCCTATCCAAAGGTTATTCTGACTGTCGAAAACCAATTGGTGGAGGTCGGATGATGAAAGCCCTTCAGCCCGGCCGATGTGCTGGAAATCTGAAGCCACCAGTTTGCCATCTTTCAGTTTGTGTTTGAACAATCCATGACCTTCGGTAGATATCCAAACGTTTCCGTTCGGCCCTTCTTTAATGGATGCAATGCCTGTAAGGTCTTCCGGAAGTTCAGGAAAGAGAAATTGGTCTGTATCGAAAATGGCCAATTCGGCTTTGAGAAACCCGATCCAAACCCTGCCTTTTGAATCTTGCATGAAGCAAGACACCTGACTCTGGTTAATACTGGGGTACGTGTAGTATTGATCGAAAACATAGCCTTTGGCGGAGGATATGAAACGAGTAGCGCCTTGATTACTTCCTACCCAAACACTGCCGTCCTTTTCAAAGAAAATGGCTTTCACAATTTCTCGGAATTCCTGCCCATCCGCAATGAATTGCTTCACGTTCTTTCCATCCTTAATCAGGATTCCTGTGTAGTTCCCGAACCATATCTGCCCATTCGGGCCTTCAGCCACAACACTTATTCCACGGTCTTTCAACTCGTTTCCGCCAGCATTTCCGTCAACTTTAAGTGTACCGTCCGCCATTGGTGTTAGAGAAGTAACTCCTCTGGTTGTTCCCAACCAGATGGTGCCATCTGATGCTTCAGCCACAGAAAGCACCTGATCATTGCTCAGCCCATCTTTTTCGGTGTAATTGACAAATTCCTCTCCCGAAAACCGACAGATACCACCATAATTGGTTCCAAACCACATGTTGCCGGTGCGGTCGCAGATAATGCTTCTGATACGGTCGTTACTCAAACCGTGTTCTTCCGTAAACGAGGCGAACTGGCGGCCGTTGAATCTTGAAACCCCGTAATGCGTTCCAAACCACATGTTGCCCAGATTGTCTTGACCAATGGCGTACACTCTTTTTTGAATCAGGCCACTGTCTTCCGTGAAGAGTTCAAAGCCGTTATCGGTCATTTTGCTCACGCCTTCTGGTGTCCCTATCCAAAGGTTTTTCAATCGGTCTTCATAAAGGGAGAATACTCTTCTTCGTGGCCGGCCAGGAACTGGGTCGAATGTTTTCCAATCCGACCCATTAAATTTTACAAGGCCAATGTCTGTTCCAAACCAGAGATTTCCATCCGAATCGCACAACATGGCTCGCACATCGTCACTTCCTAATGGACTATTTCGGTCATATACTGTTGTGATGGTAGAATCTGTCTTGAAAGAAAGCCGGGTAATTCCGCCACCCGAAGTGCCGATCCACATATCTCCATCCGTTCCTTCGGTGATGGCCTGAACAAATCCAGTGGTCAAACCATCGGCCTCGTTAAAAACAGTGAATGAGTGACCATCAAACCGACATGCCCCATGGCCGTCTGTTCCAACCCAGATGTTACCCGAACGGTCTTCGAAAACGCACGTGATGGTATTGTCGGGTAGCCCGTCTTCCAGTGCGTAATTGACAAATGATTGGCCATCAAACTTTGCCAATCCACCACCCTCGGTACCAACCCACAGGTAACCACGGCTGTCCTCGAGCATTGCCGTAACACCGCTTCTGGGGAGCCCATCTTCTACGGAATACTGCGTGAAATTGTATTGTTGGGCAAACCCACAACTGATTGATAGCATCAAAATCAGAATGGGGTAGAGGAGTTTGCGCAACGGTAGGACTTTGAGCAAAAATAGGAATACCTGTTAGCCAGTTTCCGCCAAAAATTTCACCACAGCCCTTTTCGCAATTGGGAACAGCGTCTCGTGAAACGGAAGTGTAATCTCACTTTCAACCGTTAGGGTTGCTGGATTAGGCAAATGTCTGTTCACTCGAATCAATTCCAGTTTGATCTGTTCTGGTGTGTTTGAAATGCTTCTTCGATAATCTGCCAAGAACGAAGTATGAATTGCCCGATATTTCCCTCTGGGGTCGGAAAACAAGGTGATGTTGAAGTTGTAAACCAGTGTTTCAGGTTCGTTTCCGTTCATCATTAGAATGTAGCCTTCATCGGTCTGTAGCGGAAGTACTCCCACAGAACTCACATGGATGGTCTTGGCCAATTCTTCATACAAGGCCCGCCCTTCTTTCAATCGTTTTTCCATCACTGGAATGGCATATTCGATGATGTCAATTATCTCGTCCAACGTTTCTGGACGTCCCATTTTCTCGTATTCCAATTGGAAATTGGGCTTGATGGCCTTCAGCTCTTTCGGAAACTGATTCTCCAACCGTTGGTGCTCAGCTTTTATGTTGATCAACGCGTTGTAGTGCTCTACCAGATCGCCCAAATGCGGGTAGAGTTGTTGCACTTCAAATGCTCTCGAAATGTCTTGTAGATAAGCCAGCAGCACGTACGATTTGTACTCCAGATCAATGTGGTCTTCGAACAACCAATCCTTACTCAACTTTGCCATGATGCAGAATTTTAACTCAGTTTAGTCATTAAACGAATAAAAATCGGCAATTGGTATGCCACAGAAATTAACAGTTCTGTGTTGAATATGGACGAAAATGCTTCGAAACGGCTGCTTCAGCGCGGGTAACTTTGAATGAATCAACTCAGCCCAAAATGTACCCATCCATAACGCGATTGCTCTTTCTTCTCATTCCAGCTATTCTACTCACTTCCTGTGTTGCTGAGCGCAGATTTCAAGATGAAGTGAAAGCGCGTTCAAATGCTGAAACGGAGGCTGCCAAGCTCCGCTCTGAGAACATCGACCTGAATGCTCGCGTAGCAGAATTGCTTACCGATCTGGAAGATGCCGAACGTCAACTGAAAGCTTTAAGACAGGACACTGCCGTGCTTTCGAGCACCATGAACAGACTGACCAAGAACCATGACCGTTTGAATGATACTTACGAGAAATTGGTGGAGCAAATGGACAAGCTTCGTGCGGGAAATGCAGAGGATTCTAAACGTTTCATGAATGAACTTCAGGTTGCGCGAGATGATATTCAGAAGCAAGAAGATGAATTGAGAGAACTGCAGCTTACGCTTGCCAAGAAGGAAGGCAACTTGGATAATATGCGTAGCGAGTTAGAGAAATCGCAGAAGGAATTGGATGATAAACGCGTTCAGCTGATGGCCCGATCCATGCGCATCAATGAGCTGGAAAGTATTCTTGCCCGCAAAGACAGCGCGGTAACTGCGTTGAAAAACAAGATCACAAATGCATTGCTCGGTTTCGAAGACCAAGGGTTGACCATTGAGCAGAAGAACGGTAAGGTTTACGTGTCATTGGAGGAGCAATTGTTGTTCAAATCGGGTTCTTGGGTGGTTGATGCAAAAGGAAAAGAAGCGCTGATGAAGTTGGGTAAAGTGCTTCAGACGCAGCCAGATGTGGGTATTCTGGTTGAAGGACACACGGATAATGTTCCTTACGGTGGAAACGGAAACGTAACCGATAATTGGGATCTTTCTGTAAAACGTGCTACTTCCATTGTGAAGATCCTGATGGATAACAGTTCCATTAATCCAACGCAGTTAACTGCCGCTGGGCGTTCTGAATATCTTCCGTTGGATGCAGCCGAAACGAAAGAAGCACGCGCCAAAAACCGCAGAACGGAGATCATCATCACACCAAAACTGAACGAGTTGTTCCAGATTTTGGAGCAGAACTAAGTCAGTTCCGACCACCATTCTGCTCCGCCTGGTTTTCCCAGTTCCATGATCTGACCAATTCTGGGTGTTGAAAGCTGTAGCCCTTTCTTTTCAGCTTCGGCTGCAAATCGTTCAATCGGTTCTTTCCAAGGATGTAGCGCTAACGCGAAACCAGCCCAATGAACAGGTGTAGCCACTTTAACATTGGCATCAATTGCGGCTTGCACGCTTTCTTCTGGATGAAGATGAATCTGCCGCCACAGTTCATTGTACTGACCATTTTCCATGAACGCATGGTCGAATGGACCTAATCGCTCTCCGATCTCTTTGAAATGAGCTCCGTAGCCGCCATCACCACTCCAATAAACATTGATGATTTCAGTCTTGAAATTCCAACCTCCCCAAAGCGTTTGCTGCCTGTCAAATGGCCCACGACCAGTAAAATGTCTTGAAAGTGTGTAAGTGATCTTCACTTCTTCAAGATCCAGCGCTTGCCACCAGTCGAATTCCATGATCTTGGTTGATGGGATTTTCCATCGTTCCAAGTGCCGACCGATTCCCAAACCAACAAACCAATTGTCCACTTTAGGCATGAGTTTCTTGACGCTTTTTAGGTCGATGTGATCGTAGTGGTCGTGCGTGAAAAGGACGGCATCGATCTTTGGAAGTGCATCGATCACGTCTAACGAATTCTCCGAAAACCGCTTGGTTTTCATGGGCGCTGGAGGTGAGGCATCGGGGCCGAACATCGGGTCGATGAGCAGGTTCTTGCCACCGATTTTCAACAGTCCCACCGAATGTCCGTACCAGATGAATTTTGGTTTCTCTGGCTCTGCATTCCAAGGATTTTCATCGAACGGAATGATCGGAATGGGTTTTTCGGGAGCGCGCAGATGCCTGTCTTTGAACTGCGCTCTCAGAAGCCCCGGGATATCTTTCGGCTTCATGTCCATCTTGGTCTCAACCAGATTTTCAAACTGCTTTCCATTCCAGTGTTTCGAACGTTTGTAAGCTTTGCGATGCTTCTTCTTCAATCGTCCACCGAACTGAGGATGAAACACCAGCATGACCAGTATGATGGGCAGAAAGAGGAAGAAGAATATCTGTAACAGAAATGTCATGATGCGGAAGCCAATTGATTGATGTCCTTGTTTTCCAAATGCACTTTCGGGGAACCATGGATGGCGGCATTGATCATGGCCTTTCCGATAAGCGTTGTGTTGGTCAGATTGTCTTGCATCACCCATTCAAAGAAGCCCCAAAACGGGTTCATCACGTTGTAGATCCGTTGATACAGAGCGGTTCTCGACTCGATTCCTCTCATTGGTCTGATGGTACCCGGACGGAACATCAACGCATTTTTGAAACCCATTTTCAACAGGTCATTTTCCGTCTTTCCTTTCACCCGCGCCCACATCATTCTCCCTTTTTCTGAGCTGTCAGTTCCCGTTCCAGAAACGTAGAAGAACGAGCCATCAGGGTTAACTTCTTTATATGCTTTCGCGAAGTAGACGGTGTAGCCGTACGTGATCCTGGTGTAGTCTTCCTCGTTCATTCCGCCTGCGGAAACGCCAAGACAGAAATACACTACATCGTAGCCTTTAAGCGCATCTTTAATGGAACTTGGGTTGGAGAAATCCTTTAGCAGCACTTCCTTCAATTTCGGGTGCTCCATACCGAGTGAGCTGCGGTTGACAATCAAAACTTCTTCAACTCTCGAATCGTCAAGACATTCAAGCAGAACGCCTTTACCGATCATACCTGTGGAACCTGTAATGATGACTTTCATATCAGATCACTTTGGCATTGATCAACGCCTGAAAATCATCCACCAATGTTTCTTCCAACGGGCGGTACGTGATGCCCAGTTCGCGCTTGCTCTTGGCGTTGTCGGCTTTCCATTCAACGTTCACATTTTTCTTCACAAACGGTCGTGTTATCGCTTTGTTTACCATCGGCCCTACCAACGATAACAGCCATTTTGGCAAAGCTTTGTTCGGAACGGGATACTTGTCTTCGTATTCATCGTGAAGAATCTGTGCCATTTTCAAAAAGCTGGTGTTGTGGCCAGCAATGATGTTTCTTCCGTTGGCCTCGGGATTGAATCCTGCAGCGAAGTGAGCTTCGGCCAGATCCCGGACATCAACCACACCTATTCCGATGTTGGGCACGCCCATTTTCATGGTGCCGTCTGCCAGTTGTTTCATGAGATTCGTGCTTTCGGATGTGGAACTGGAAGCGTTCAGTGCAGGGCCGAAAACCCCACACGGATTGACCACCACCAGGTCCCATTGCCCCTGTGCTTCGGCCATTTTCCAAGCCTCTTTTTCCGCCAATGTTTTGGAGTAGGAGTAAGGCTGGTAATTCAACGAGGCGGTGGTGTTCCAAACAGCTTCTGTAAGCACACCGTTCGGAGCATTTTGGCAGTCGGTGGCATCGGTATAAATGGCCGCGCAGGAGCTTGTCAGCACCACACGTTTCACACTTGGCGTTTTGGATGCTTGCGCGAGGACATTCTGCGTTCCTTTCAATGCCGGATCGATCAGCTCCTTCTGAGGATCTTTTACATTCAAGGTGTATGGCGAAGCCGTGTGATAAACGAGTTCGCAACCTTCCATGGCTTCGGCATAGGATCCTGGCTGAAGCAGATCGGCTTTGTAATATTTGATGCTGCCAGATGATTTGGCCGCCAATTCATCCAAATGGGCCAGTTTGGTCTTGTTCTTAGGGTCGCGAACAGCCGCGTGCACGGTCAATCCTTCTTCCAGCAGTTTCTTAACCAACCAACCGGCCACGTAGCCAGTTGCTCCTGTTACCATTACGGGCTTCGATCTGTCTATTGTTGTCATGATTTAAAGATTTAATAATGAGTGTTTAATCACTCACTTCTGTGTTCAAATTTTTTTAAAGCTGATATTTGATTTTAAGTGAATTCAGAATGTCCTGTTTGTTGCTTGGTTCGTGAAGAAGAAAGGAAGTGGCAGCACCGTCCATGAACATCAACAGCAGTTCCACTTCTGCATCAGGGTTTTCATATCCCAACTTCTCGAACGCATTTTTGAGCAACAGTTTCATCGGCTCTATAATGGTCGTGTCATAACCATTGGTCTGCCATTTCAGCGCGTACATCAATCGCCACATTTCGTACTCAGATTGGTCGATCTTGAACGGCAGTTCAATGTATTTCCGAAGCATTTCCTTTGGGTCGCTGGTCATCAGGATCTCGGCCATTTTCTGTTTCATCAGTCCGTGGCCCATTTCCAGAATAGCAGCCAGCAATCCTTCCTTGCTCTCAAAATGACGGAAGATCAATCCTTCCGAAACGCCCGCTTCCTTGGCCACCTTGCTGGTGGAGGTGGAAGCATAGCCTTGCGTAGCGAAAAGCTTCAAGGCGGCTTTCAGGATATTCTCTTGTTTCTCTGTCATGAATAGTGAGTAATCACTTACAAAGGTAAACACATTTTTTAAACCGACAAGTTTTTAGGGAAACTTTATTGCATGAAGCTGAACTTCTTGCCTTGGTAGCGCTCCAACTTCACCAGTTTATGGAAGTTGGTGAGCATGCGGAAAGGGCTTTCCTCGATCACCGTATTGGCCACCCACGCTGGCACGGCTCCACCGGCATCACCCAAATAGTAATAGTCGAGTTGTGTGTGCTCGGCATCCAATCGTTTGAATTTCCACGTGCCTTTTCCTTTGTTCAGTCGAATAAACCCGTTTTGTTGAGGGTAGGCTCCCTCGACCATTTCAGCCTCAATGATGACCATGTCCTTCGTACGGTCGTACCTGTATTTGAGGCCGAAAGCACCATCTCGGTCAGTTACCGGCCAAGGCGCCTTCAGTTGTAGATAGTGAATCTGCGAATTCTCGTCCTGTTTCACCTTCACAACCTTTTGGCAATCCGGGAACAGTTCAATGAGGTTATCGATGTCGCGTAATACGGCAACACACGCTTCCAGCGGTGCATGGAATGTAGTTTCTGCTCGAACAGCCTTGATCGCGTATCCTTCTTCGTGCTTCGTGTAGAGTTTGATTCCGTCCTTATCCTTCTTCAATTCCCACTCGCCATGGAATGGAAGAAACAAGACAAGCAGCAGTGCGCTAAGCGATTTCATTGGATTTGATAAATAGTTCGATCTGTCTCGGAAAGTTAGTGTATTCCAACGCATGAACCTTTGCTGCGATGCTTTCGGGCGTGTCGTTTGCCGAAACTTTGCATTTGGCCTGAAAAAGCATGCGGCCCTTATCATATTCCTCGTTCACCAAATGGATGGAAATGCCTGTTTCGGCTTCGCCAGATTCCTTTACGGCACGGTGCACATTCATGCCATACATTCCCTTTCCACCGAACTTTGGCAGTAGGGCAGGATGAATGTTGATGATGCGGTCAGGAAAAGCCTTCAGCAGATTGTCGGGCACTTTCCAAAGGAATCCGGCAAGTACCACGAAATCGATCTTTGCAGCCTGAAGTTTCTCGATCACATCGTTGGTTTCGTAGAATTTTCCGCGATTGAAAGCGAATGTTTCAATGCCCAAGTTCCTCGCCTTTTCGAGCACGGGCGCATCGGCCTTATTGGAAAGGACAAGGGACACCCCAATGCTGGAATGTCCCTTGAAATATTCTATGATGCGAACCGTGTTGGTTCCTGTGCCGGATGCGAAAATGGCAATGCGCTGCATGCGGCAAATATATGACCCCTCCGGCCTTCGGCCACCTCCCCTTTCAAGGGGAGGAATTGGTGCACTAATCAAACCTTTATCGAAGAGAAAACTCCCCTCCTGAAAAGGAGGGGTTGGGGGAGGTTCTAATGCGCGTCTTTTTGGCAACAATGATGAAGCTTTTCGTAAGCATCCTTTTCGGCCGGACTTTCATCCGCATCGTAGCCAACTTCATTGATCGCGGTTCGGATATCCTCAATGTTTGTCTTGTTCGATTTGAAGCTGACAGTAACGATTCCGGTTTCCACGTTCAGATCGGCAGCGGTAACACCCTTGGTGAAAGCGAGCTGCTTTTCAATCGTCTCCTTGCACATGTCGCACACGGCCGAGGTTTTGATCTCAACTGTTTCGATGCTCTTCTGTGCGAAAGCTGTGTTCAATGAAAGTGCGGCAATCAGTATTAAAAATGTAGTTCTCATGTTTTCAAGTAAGGGGTTACGAATTACGAATGAATACGAATATGCGAACGTGGAAGGTCCTGCCATTCGTCATATTCGTACCGCTTAGCGGCATTCGTAATTCGTAACCATTTCTATTTCAGTCTATATCGTAATCCTAAATACGGATTGATGCCCATTTGCGAACCCCACACCAGCGAAGCATCAAAGAACGGGCCGTAGGGATCATTGGCAGCAATAATGGCATTTTTCTGACGGAAATTGGTCAGGTTTTCGGCACCAACATACAGGTCGAACCACTTGAAGCGTTTCGTTATCTGAAGGTTCATGGTGAAAAACCAAGGCGACTGCGTTTCCAATCTGTACTCAACAGGATTTGTTTCTGTTGATGGAATGCGCGATGGTCCGTTCACATTGGCCGTCAGGTCGAATTGCCATTTGTTGAAGTTGGTGGCGTAGCTCAATGTGGTCAGGAACTTGTGCTGTTTGGTCAGCATTCTGCGTTGCAACTGGCCGTTGGTGGTTGTCCACACATCGTTCCACTTGTAGGCAACCTTCACATCAAAGCGTTTGATCGGTTCGTAGCTGATCTCAGCCTGTAGCGCGTTGGAATACGAACGGCCTATCAGGTTGTAAACGTTGGCCGTTTGAGCATCAGCATCCAGGTCGATAATGACCTGATTCTCAAAATCGGTGCGGTAGAAACTTGCGTAAACGGATGCATTTCGACCAAGCACTTTGAAAGAATGCGAGGCACTTACTCCGTAATTCCACGAGACTTCCGCATTGAGTTGCTCCAACACATTCACCTGTCGTGAACTCGCCATTAGCGAACTGGATTCTGCGAAAACATTGGAAGCGCGATAACCGCGACCGCCTGTCAACCGCAGAACCGTGCTCTCGGTTGGATTGTATTTCAGATGCAATCGTGGCGTGTAAAACCATCCGAAATAGCTGTTGTAATCAGCTCGGAAACCAGCCACTGCCGAGAACTTCATGTCAATCTTGAAGGTGTATTCCGCAAAAGCGCCAGGAACCAATTCTTCGCGGGCAAACGCGCTGTCGTAGTAGGCCTGATCAAAGTTGTCGTAGTTGAACGAAACACCAGCTTTGAGTTGGTGTTTGTCCTCTTTCCAGCCGCGCATCCAGATCAAATTAGAGTTAACACTTTTCTGCACGCCATGGAAGGTTTTTAGCCCGAAATATGAATGTTGGTCATGGTAGCGCCAATTGGTGATCAGCGCCAAACTCATGTCGCTGTCATCAAATACATAACCTGTCTTGGTGAACACATTCGCCAAGCGGTTGGTGATCTCGATACCATACGGGCCGTTGACGGCAATTCCCTCGTTGGGGCGGAAACCGACCTGCCCACCGATCTTGTTGTCGTACAAACCGTGCAGCACAATTTGTCCCATCAGCTTCTTGCCGGTAAATCGCCAACGGTTGAAAATGTTGTATTGCTGAGAACGCGGAATGTCAAGAAAACCGTCCTTGTTCATGTCGTTTTCGCGGAGAACCATGCTCGCATGCGCATTGATGTTCATACCCACCTTCTCGTTGAAAACGTAGCCCGATTGGATGTTCGCTTCAATACGTCCACCTGTGTTTCCGTACACGTTTACAAACAGTTTTTCGGCCTGATCGGGTTTGAAATATTCAAGATTGATCTGTCCGACCATGCTCTCGTAGCCGTTTGCCACCGAACCTGGACCTTTGATGATCTGGATGCTTTCAATCCATGTTCCAGGCACAAAACCCATTCCGTAGTTGGATGAAAGGCCACGAATCAGCGGCACATTCTCCGCCTGGATCTGCGTGTAAATTCCATCCAAACCCAGCATCTGGATTTTCTTGGCACCAGAAACGGCATCGGTGAAAACCACATCTACCGAAGCGTTGGTCTCAAAGCTCTCGCTGAGGTTGCAACAAGCGGCTTTGCCCAGTTCGTGACTGTTGATGCTCTCGGCAATAACTGGGTCTAACAATTTGAAACTGCTGCCCTGTTGCCGTTCGGTTACCGTTACAGCATCCAGTTCAATTGACTTCTGAAGATGTATCTCAATCTCCTTCTTGATGCTTTTAACCAAGATGGTATCGGATTGATACCCAACGAAACTAACCACCAGTTTGGCAGGCAATTCTTCGGGTTTTTGAATAGTGAACTCCCCGTTGACATCCGTTGCCGTACCGATGGTTGTTCCCAGCCAGAAAACGCTGGCACCGATCAGCGGACCGTGTCCGTTTTCGCCCTCTTCGTGGACGTGTCCGTGAAGGGATTGCCCACGGACGTTTAGTATTATGAGTGCTTGCAGCAGCGCAAGCAGAATTAAATTTTTCATGATTACAGTTTTGATGAATGGAAAAATTCATGCTCCGTGTACTCGGAGCCATCAAAACTGGGTATCAGATAAGGTAAGTTTCGAGGAGAATGTGGCGTTCTACGGATGGTAGAACATCGGGTGCTTCGAGCAGGTGGAAACAGCAACTTTCGGCACAATTGGCAAGAGCAAAAACTTCGCGAAGCGGAACGAACTTGAAAGCTGAAAAAGTCTGCTTTACCTTTTTCTCAGATGAAGTGGTAGGAACATCCTCCTGAAAATAGTTGCTTTCGTAATCGCAACAGGTACGCTTTACTTCATTTTCCGCATCTCGGTCGCAAGTGTCTGAGCAGCTTTCAATGGACGTGTTGATGGCCAATTTGTGCTCACCGCTCATGCCGCAGACCATGTGGTCCACAAAGAATCCCATACTGGAAATAAGAACCAGCATGGCCAATAGTGAACTTGATATGACTTGCAGCACTTTCACCTCACAAAATTACAAAACTCACACTCCTAGGTTCGTTCTGAAAAGTTTCACCGCGATCGCGAGAAGCACAATTCCGAACACTTTTCGCAGCACATTGATGCCGCCTTTGCCTAAGAAACGCTCGATGTGCTTGGTTGTTTTCAGTACGAGATAAACGAGCGCGACATTGATGACGATGGCCACCAGAATGTTCACTACGTGGTACTCGGCCCGTAGCGAAAGGAGTGTGGTAAGCGTTCCTGCTCCTGCTATGAGCGGAAACGCCAGTGGCACCACAGAAGCTGTTGATGGACTTTCGTCTTCCTTGTAAAGTTGGATGCCAAGGATCATTTCCAAGGCGATGAAGAAGATGACCAACGAACCTGCAATGGCAAAATCGCTGACGGTGATGCCGATCAGCCCAAGCATGCTTTCGCCAATGAACAGAAAGACGACCATCAAACCCAATGCAACAATGGTGGCGAGACCCGAACGGATGTGTCCGTTCTTTTGCCGAAGCTGAATGATGATAGGAACACTCCCAATAATATCAATCACGGCAAATAAGATCATTGTTGCGGTGACGATTTCTTTGAAATTCAATTGCATGACTTCTGTTTAAAAAATGGCGCGCGAAAGTAGAAATACTTTAGACCTTCAAGGTTTTCAAAACCTTGAAGGTCTTAATCCCTACCCGAAAAGCTGCGCGAAAACGTCATTGACCTTGGCAACAGCAACGACCTCAATCGATTTGGTTTTCATTACGTTGGCATCCGCGTTCCGTTTGGAAATAAAGATGCGTTTCATGCCCATTTTGGCGGCTTCTTCAATGCGTTGCTCAATTCGGTTCACGGGGCGAATCTCTCCACTCAGTCCAACCTCGGCAGCAAAGCAATTGTCTGGTTGAATAGGTAGGTCAGCATTAGATGAAAGAATGGCGCAGATAACTCCAAGATCTAAAGCGGGGTCATCGACCTTCAACCCTCCTGTGATGTTAAGGAAAACGTCTTTTGATCCAAGATTGAAACCGCAGCGTTTTTCAAGCACGGCTAAAAGCATGTTCAATCTTCGTATGTCAAAACCGGTAGCAGAACGTTGAGGGGTTCCGTAAACGGCCGAACTGACCAATGCCTGTGTTTCAATCAGAATGGGACGGATTCCTTCCAATGTGGCTGAAATCGCAACACCGCTCATCGCTTCCTCACGGTCTGGAACCAGAATTCGGCTTGGGTCGGAAACGGCTTCCAAACCACCAGATTTCATCTCATAAATGCCGAGTTCGGGTGTAGATCCAAAGCGGTTTTTCACAGCACGAACTATGCGATATAAATGATGACGGTCACCTTCAAATTGAAGCACCGTATCCACCATGTGCTCCAATATCTTCGGTCCCGCAATGGAGCCATCTTTCGTGATGTGTCCAACCAGAATTACAGGCGTGTTAGTCTCCTTCGCGAAGCGGAGAAATTCCCCAGTGCATTCGCGAATCTGAGATACACTTCCAGGCGTTGATTCGATCAACTCGGAATAAACGGTCTGAACCGAATCTACAATGATCACCTCTGGTTCCAGCTTTTTGATTTGCTTGAACAGCTTCAGAGTTGATGTTTCGGTAAGAATGTAGCACTCTGAATTGCCGATGCCGATTCGCTCCGCCCGCATTTTTATTTGGCCTTCACTTTCCTCGCCAGAGATGTACAGTATCTTCTTTTTTGGCCAATTTAAAGCCAACTGAAGCAGTAAGGTCGATTTTCCGATACCTGGTTCGCCACCAATGAGTGTCAGTGATCCTGGAACCAATCCGCCACCAAGTACGCGGTCAAATTCCTTATCTGGTGTTGGATAACGCGCTTCGGGATTGGCCTCGATTTCGGAGATGGAACGTATCTCGAACTGCCTGCCAGATCCTCCGAGTTTTGGCCTTTCTGAAGCAGGAGATTTGGCTGAAACGATTTCCTCAACGTAGGTGTTCCATTCACCACACGAAGAGCATTTCCCTTCCCATTTAGGAGAAGAATGCCCGCAATTCTGGCAGAAAAAATTGGTTTTGACCTTTGCCATGAAGTTTAGGCAGAGATGACGAATTACTCTACCCGAGTAAATTCTCTGGTGACAATACTGCCACCGCTGCCTTCCTGATCCGTGGTAATCAATGTCATTACCTCATTATCAATCTTTTGGATGGTCCATTTCCCGTTTGAAACCATTGGAATTACACATGGGTGAGTAATGGATGGAGTGTATCCGGAGATTTCGACCACGGCATCAAGGAACTCTGCTGATGTTTTGTACTCAAGTTGTGCACCCAATACAGCCTGAGGCGTTGGATTGGCAGGAGTAGGTGGTTGGTAAAGTGAGATGTTCAACTGTCCTTCTTCAAAACTCCATATGTAAATGTTGTCATTGCATTGCGGGTTGTTGGGGTTTAGAACACCATCACCTAAGTCATTGATCCAAAACAATTGCCACTGTCCTTCCAACTTGTTCAATTCCGTTGAACTACAGGAATGGAACAACATGGAAATACCCATGAGCATCAAAAAGAGGAGCGGTTGTGTGCGTTTCATGGAAGCAAAATTGAAGTGTAAATATAAGAAGATGACTTTAGCTCGATGCTTCTGATGGCTCTTGATTGAGAAGGGGCATTAATATCAGGGAAGCAACGCCAAATGCAACCACCATTATCGTTTGGGCCACCCAAATTATCCAGCCCATGGCAAAACCACCTTCGTATGGGATGCCGTAAAGAACCAAAGTCTGAGCTACGGCAACTGGATAAACGCCAATTCCGCCTTGTACTAGAACGATGCTGAAACTGGCCATTACGAATGAGGCCAAAACCGCTCCTGCTCCAGCAGTACTTGTTTCCGGTAATGCCAAGAACGGCACGTAGTACATGGTCAGATACATGATCCAGATGAATGCGGTGTGAGCCAAAAAGGCCCACTTTTTTTTCATTCTAAGAATGGATAGAATGCCATCGACCAACCCTTTCAACAGGCCGCGGGCTTTGACAAAAAGTGGATTGTTTGATCTTGTAAGGAGTCTCCATCCAATCACCACTCCAACTAGCCCTACAATGACAACTGTTCCTAGCTTGAGCAGCAATTGTTCCATAGAATTGTTTTCAAGAAATGTGCCCAGTAGTTCATTCAAGCTTTCACGTAGCCTTGTAAGTTGGATGACGACAACCCCAGCTACGATCAGTAGCAGAACAACAAGGTCCGCAACCCGCTCTGCCACTACAGTGCCAAAAAGTTTCTCGAATGATGCTTTTTCGTAGCGAGACACCATAACGCATCTCCATACCTCACCAAATCGTGGAAGGATGATGTTGGTTACGTAACCGATCATAACCCCAAAAAAGTTATTGATGAATCGGTTTTCATAACCCAAAGGCTCTAAGGTGTATTTCCACCTCCAAGCTCGACTGAGATGACTGAGAATGCCGAAAATGACACTTAGAATTACCCAGAAATAATTGGCACTGGCAAAAGATTCTTTGATCTGATTCAGCTGCTCATCGGTAAGCTGGTTGAACTGATACCAGATTACATATAACCCAACGGTTAACGGTACAATAACTTTGAGAACACTGATCAGTTTCTCTTTCAAGGCAAATAAAGATTAATGAACTGAGTTAGTTTCAGTGTCTGGGAAGATCAAGGTTGGTTTGAAGGATTTTGCCTCTTCAAAGTCCATGATTCCGTAGGATATAATAATGATGATGTCTCCTACCGCAACTCTCCTTGCTGCAGGGCCATTCAAACAAACGGCCTTGGAACCACGTTCACCTCTGATGATGTACGTTTCCAAACGCTCACCGTTATTGATGTTAACGATCTGAACCTTCTCTCCTTCTATCATGTTGGCAGCTTCCATCATGTCAGGATCCAACGTTATACTGCCAATGTAGTTGAGGTCGGCTTCCGTTACCGTAACCCGGTGAATCTTACTTTTTACTACTTGTACCTGCATTTTGAGGCCGCAAAGTTAGTTATTTAACTCTCAAATTATCGATCAAACGAACGCCACCTAACCACGCTGCTACGCATCCTTGCAACCCCACAGAATCATCTTTGGCAGGTTGGAGGCTTATAGAGTCAACAACCTCTAAGTATTCTAGTTCAATCCCGCTTTTCGCTAGTTTTTCTTTGGCATTGGAAATTGCCTTGTTCAATCCTGTCTCAGGAATGCCGTGTTTCAATTCATTTAGAACTTGGAAAATAATGGGTGCCTTTTCTCGGGCACTCTCATCCAAACGAACATTTCTTGAACTCATGGCCAATCCATCCTTCTCTCTTACCGTTGGACAACCAATGATTCCAACATCATACCCTAGTTTTTTGGTCATGTGTCGAATAATGGCCAATTGTTGAAAATCCTTCTCACCAAAATATGACCTATGTGGTAGAACAAGGTCGAACAATCTGGTTACAACCTGTACCACACCATTGAAATGCCCTGGTCTGTTAGGACCTTCCATCGCTTCGTCTAGCCCATCTAGATCATACTCAGGAACAAGGTCGTTAGGATAAATTTCTTTAACCGTGGGATAAAACATGACATCAACCCCTGCGTTTGCCAGAAGTTCCCTGTCAGCCTCAAACGTTCTTGGGTATTTCTCAAGATCTTTTGAGTCATTGAACTGGGTTGGATTGACGAATACGGAGACAACTACATGATCGTTCTGATCTGTGGCAGCCTGTACCAAGGATCGGTGTCCATCGTGCAATGCGCCCATTGTTGGAACAAAACCTATCGTTTTTCCTTCCGCACGAAGTGCTTTGGAAAAAACTTCCATCTGTTCTGCCGATTCAATAACTCTCATTGTGCCAAACACTCACGCAAAGCTAAAAAGCACCTCTTGATTTTGTCGGAAAAAATGCGTATCAAGAGAGTCTGGATTCGCTGTATCCCGCGCCATCTCTTGGGTGTAGCAATTTTTTATTATTATCTTTGCACCCTGTTTTCACCCAAAATCATAATCACATGACGCAAAAGGAGAGAGTGCTGTTCGTATCGCAAGAGGTGGTACCTTATTTACCTGAAAGTAACATCGGAAAAATTGGAAGACATCTTCCACAAGGGACCCAAGAACGTGGAAGAGAGATCCGGACATTCATGCCTCGATTCGGTTGTATCAATGAAAGAAGAAATCAACTTCATGAGGTTATCCGTCTTTCTGGAATGAACCTGATCATTGACGACACCGATCACCCATTAATTATTAAAGTAGCTTCAATTCAACCTGCCAGAATGCAGGTCTACTTCATTGATAACGAAGAGTATTTTCAACGTAAGTTTTTCTTGAAAGGAAAGGATGGCAAATTCTTTTCTGATAATGATGAAAGAGCCATTTTCTTCTGCAGAGGGGTTATTGAAACCGTGAAGAAATTGGGTTGGGCGCCAAACGTTATTCACTGTCATGGTTGGATGACCGCCTTGCTTCCATTCCTAATTAAAACGGTGTATAAGGACGACCCGATCTTCGAAAACTCAAAGATCGTTTACTCTGTTTACAACGATCGTTTTGAAGGGCAGTTGAACGACCGCTTTGCGGAGAAAGTGAAGTTTGACACACTTGGTGATGCTGATGTTGCCGATTTCGGAGACTCATCTCACATTGGTCTGACCAGAGCGGCTATCAAATATGCTGATGCTGTTATCATTGGAGAAGAAGAACTTACTCCAGAGGCAGCTGCGGAGGCCACAGGATGCGATAAGCCTGTTCTTGGTTTCCAAGATGAGGATTCTTACTTGGACGCTTACTCTGAGTTCTACACAGAAATTTTGGCCGAAGCTTCTATTCTGGCAGACTGAGAAGTTTTAACATCTGTTAAACAATAATTCAATAAGCGGAGGGTTTAACTCTCCGCTTACTTATTTTGGCCCCATGCAATTTTTGAAGAAATACGCAGCCATTTTAGTTCTTGTAATGGTTGCATTCAGTGCCTGTAAAGAGCCTGAAGGAATTGGACTTGATGTGCTGCCCGAGGGCGAGGAAATGCCAATTGACTGGACGTTGATTCCCGTTGAAGCTCAAACCGTGCGATATGATTCCGTTAGAACCTCCGGAAGGGGCTCTTATGCGATTGGAGATTTCGGTGACCCGATTTTCGGGAACGTACAATCTCAGATGTATACACAGTTTCTTCTGAACTCAGAACCTGGGCCATTTACCACTGCAGATGTCATTGATTCAGTTGTTCTCAATTTGTCTTACACTGGTTCGTATGGAAGAGTTGATAAGCTGAGGGGCCTACATCGATTCGGAGTTTATGAAATCCTAGAAGACATGCTATTGAATGAGGTTTCAGCCTCAGACACGGCCTTTTATTCCAACTACTCCATACAGAACATTTCGGCTACCCCGTTGGGAACCATTGAATTTCATCCCGATCTTCTGAATGATGTGGTTTCAGGGCAGGACACCATTGGTCCATCGCTAAGAATACGTTTGGATAATGATCTCGGGGTCAGAATCAAGAATTCGATAAATCTCAATGATAATGACCTTTTTGTTGATGAGTTCAAAGGACTGAACATTCGCTCCATTTCTCCAACTATGCCCTACGACCAAGGCTCTCTTTTGTTTTTCGATATGAACAGTTCAGATTCAAGGTTAGAGTTGTTCTATCATAATGCAGAAGACACGGTTCAGTATCTGTTCAGCATCAACAACAATAATGCACTGTTCACCAATGTAAATCATGAATTTTCTACCGAAGTGGCAGATGCAATGACGGGAGGCACCGCAGTTGGAGACGATAAGTTGTACGTACAAAGTTTGGCCGGCACAAGAATTAAACTGAAATTTCCAACCCTGAGAGATTTAAATGACCTTGGTGCTGTTGCCATCAATAAGGCAGAATTGGTAGTTCCTGTAGATGAGAATTCTTTGGATGATTTTGGCGTGCCGGCAATTTTAACCGTATCAAGTATCGATTCTGCCGATAGAGCGTTCACTATCTTAGACCAAACTGCAGAGTTCAACGGGATAGACTATTACGGTGGAATCTATGACGAAACCAAAAAGGAGTACGTGATGAATGTGGCCAGAGAGTTGCAATCGTTGCTATCGAATCCAGATGAAACAGATTACGGGTTTTACATTGCATCATTGGTGGCCGTGGATGGAAAACGAGTGGTCATTAATGGGCCGAACCATCCTGACCCGGAAGAAAGATTAAGACTCAGAATTACATACACGATAATTGACTGACCATGTGCGGAATAGTTGCATACATCGGAAAGAAAGAAGCCTACCCCATTCTGATTAAAGGCCTTAAAAGGTTGGAATACCGAGGTTATGATAGTGCTGGAATCTCGCTGGTAAACCAAGGTCTGAAGGTGTATAAGTGCAAAGGCAAGGTTTCTGATCTTGAGGGTTTTGCGGCTGGGAAAGACATTTCAGGTTCTGTTGGAATTGGTCATACCAGATGGGCAACGCACGGAGAACCAAATGATGTGAATGCGCATCCGCATTTTTCGGGTAATGAGAACTTGGCCATCATTCACAACGGAATCATTGAGAACTATGATTCGCTCAAAAAAGAATTGATACAGCGTGGTCACACCTTCAAAAGCGACACCGACACTGAGGTACTCATTCATCTGATTGAAGATGTACAGGCCAATGAGAATCTGCCATTGGCCGAGGCTGTTAGGGTGGCTCTCACACAGGTCATTGGTGCTTATGCAATTGCCGTTCTGGATAAGAATGACCCTGAAGTGATCATCGGGGCTAAAAAAGGCAGCCCAATGGTTGTCGGGTTGGGTAAGGATGAGTATTTCTTGGCATCAGATGCCACCCCGATTGTGGAGTATACCAAGGACGTAGTTTACTTGGAGGATGAGCAGATCGTTGAGCTTCGTCCTGGTCATGAAATAAAGATCAGAAACATTGAAAACGAAGTTCTGACGCCCTACATCCAAGAATTGGAGCTTCATCTTGAGGCATTGGAAAAAGGCGGGTACGAGCATTTCATGCTGAAAGAAATTTTTGAGCAGCCAAAGTCCATTGCCGATAGTATGCGTGGAAGATTCCATGTAGAATCCAGTGATGTTAGCTTGGGTGGTATCATTGATTATGAACAGAAAATGGCTACTGCAAAGCGCATCATCATTGTGGCTTGTGGTACTTCTTGGCATGCTGGTCTGGTAGGCGAATATTTGATTGAAGACCTTGCCCGTATACCAGTTGAGGTTGAGTATGCTTCTGAATTCAGATACCGTAACCCGATAGTCCATGAAGATGATGTGGTTATCGCGATTTCGCAATCAGGTGAAACAGCGGATACGTTGGCAGCATTGGAGTTGGCAAAGTCAAAAGGTGCTACCATCATCGGAGTCTGTAACGTGGTTGGTTCGTCAATCTCCAGAATTACCGATGCAGGCTCCTACACGCACGCAGGACCAGAGATCGGTGTTGCTTCCACAAAGGCATTCACATCGCAGGTGACCGTGTTGCTGCTAATGGCGCTCCGATTGGCGCACAAAAAAGGTGCTATTCCAGAATCTAGATTCCAACGCATATTGGCAGCGTTGGAGAAAATTCCGCAGCAGGTAGAAGAAACACTGAAATCTGCAGCGCTGGTAGAACACATTTCTGCAGAGTACAAGGATGCTCGCAACTTTCTTTATCTCGGACGTGGATACAATTTCCCTGTCGCATTGGAGGGAGCTTTGAAACTGAAGGAAATCTCCTATATCCACGCAGAAGGATATCCTGCAGCTGAAATGAAGCACGGACCGATTGCTCTAATTGATGAGGAAATGCCGGTAGTAGTAATAGCTACAAGCAAAGGCAGTTACGAAAAGGTCATCAGCAACATCCAAGAAGTAAAAGCCCGTAAAGGGAAGATAATTGTGGTTGTAACCAAAGGAGATAAGACCGCTGCTGAACTAGCTGACCATGTTATTGAAATTCCGGAAACCGAAGAAGAACTGGTTCCGATTCTAGCTTCTGTTCCTCTCCAATTGCTATCCTATTACATAGCAGTAATGCGCGGTTGTAATGTTGATCAACCTAGAAACTTGGCAAAGTCAGTTACGGTTGAATAAGATCCGTAGGATTACTGGAAATAGAAAAGGCTCCCGTTTGGGAGCCTTTTCATTTAGAATTGCTTCTATCACTTAGAAGCCTCATATCTCTTAGAAACCTCGTCCCAGTTAATTACATTGAAGAAAGCCGCAATGTAATCTGGTCTTCTGTTCTGGTAGTTCAGGTAGTAAGCATGTTCCCAAACATCCAATCCGAGAATTGGTGTTCCTGTACAACCGATACCTGGCATCAATGGATTATCCTGATTCGCACTGCTGCAAACTTCAACCTTGCCTCCATCTTTCACGCAAAGCCAAGCCCAACCTGACCCGAAACGTGTTGCCGCAGCTTTGCTGAAAGCATCCTTGAAGCCGTCAAAAGAACCATAGGCCGCATTGATGGCATCAGCCAATGCACCAGAAGGTTGTCCTCCTCCGTTCGGAGACATCACTTTCCAGAACAGGTCGTGGTTGTAAAAACCTCCACCGTTATTTCTTACAGCAGCATTGTCAAATCCGGCAACAAGTATCTCTTCGATCGACTTTCCTTCAAGCTCTGTTCCTGCAATGGCGTTATTAAGGTTGTTGGTATATCCAGCATGATGTTTTGAATGATGGATCTCCATCGTTCTTGCATCAATATGTGGTTCTAGCGCATCGTACGCATAGGGTAATGATGGTAATTCAAAAGCCATTTTATTTTGATTTTAATGGTTAATAATTCTAAGGGTCGCAAATATAACAATCCAACTATCGGAGTGTTTTGAAATGCACATTTCTGTGTGTTACCGATCGGTTACTTTTGGCATCCCAAAGAAATTTCAGATGTACGGAGACTATCAAAATTTTCTGACCAAGGAGTTGAGCGCTATTGACGAAGCTGGCCTCTACAAGCGAGAACGGATCATTACGACACCTCAAGGAGCTGAGGTAAAAGTGAGTACTGGAGATGATGTGGTGATCATGTGTGCGAACAACTATCTAGGGCTCTCGTCTCACCCAGAGGTTATCCAAGCGGCAAAAGACGCTCTTGACACGCACGGTTATGGCATGTCTTCCGTTCGGTTCATTTGCGGAACGCAAGACATTCACAAGAACTTGGAAGAAAAGATATCGGACTTTCTTGGAATGGAAGACACCATATTATACGCTGCGTGTTTTGATGCCAATGGAGGGGTTTTCGAGCCGTTGTTTTCAGCAGAAGATGCCATCATCAGCGATGAATTGAATCACGCCTCCATAATAGATGGTGTACGGCTGTGTAAAGCTGCTCGATACAGGTACAAGCACAGCGACATGGCCGATCTGGAGGAGCAACTGAAAGCATCGCAAGCGCAGCGCTACAGAATCATTGTTACTGATGGAGTGTTCTCCATGGATGGGGATATTGCCAAGTTGGATGAGATCTGTGATCTGGCAGATAAGTACAACGCACTTGTCATGGTTGACGACAGTCATGCATCAGGTTTCATAGGCAAAACCGGAAGAGGAACTCACGAGCACAATAATGTGATGGGTCGGGTTGACATTATCACAAGCACACTCGGAAAAGCATTGGGCGGTGCCATGGGCGGTTTCACTTCAGGCAAAAAGGAAATCATCGATATGCTACGTCAACGGTCTAGGCCGTATCTGTTTTCGAACTCTCTGGCGCCTTCAATAGTTGGCGCGGCCTCAAAGGTTTTCGACCTTCTATCAGAATCTACTGCTCTGAGAGATAAACTGGAAGCCAACACAAGCTACTTTAAAGAAGGTGTGCTAAAAGCCGGATTTGACATCAAAAAAGGCGATAGCCCCATAGTGCCCATCATGCTTTATGATGCCAAACTTGCCCAGCAGTTTGCCGACAAATTGCTTCAGAAAGGCATTTATGCCATCGGGTTCTTCTATCCTGTTGTAGGAAAAGGGCAGGCAAGAATCAGGGTTCAAATATCTGCTGCACACACCACAGATCACCTTGATAAAGCCATAGAAGCGTTCACCACCGTGGGATGGGAACTTGGTGTGCTAAAATGAATTATCGACAAACCATTGTTGATTCAAGAAAATAGTAATATCTTCGCAGCCCCAAATTTGGGTAGGAGTGCAAACTCCGAATAGAAACTGTAAAGATTTAATAAGTGAAAGCACCGAGCTTTAAGACTATTTCTGCCAACAAGAACACCGTCAACAAGGAGTGGGTTCTTATCGATGCTGAGGGTCAGCCCCTTGGACGTTTGGCAAGTACAATTGCGTACCACCTAAGAGGTAAGAACAAGGTTAACTTCACTCCTCACGTAGATTGCGGAGACAACGTGATTGTGATCAACGCGGAGAAAGTTGCACTTACTGGCAACAAGAGAGACGCTAAGGTGTACATCCACCATACGGGTTACCCAGGTGGTCAGCGTACAAGATCTGTTGACCAAGTTCTGGCAAAAGACCCGACCGGATTGGTTACCAAAGCGGTAAAGGGAATGCTTCCTAAGAACAGATTGGGACGCGCGCTTTTCAATAATATGCATGCATATGCAGGTGGCGAGCACCCACACGAAGCACAAAAACCACGAACAATCACTCTTAACTGATCATCATACTTAAATGGAAGTGATAAACACTCTCGGAAGAAGAAAAACCTCTGTGGCACGCGTCTACATGAAGAGCGGCAAGGGGAATTTTGTAGTTAATGGTAAAGAGGCAAAGGAATACTTTCCAACGTCATTGCTACAGGACACTATCAGAAGACCTTTCCATGTATTGGAACTGGACGGTAAGTACGATGTGAAAGTAAATGTAAGTGGAGGAGGCATCACCGGACAGGCTGAGGCTATCTCTCTTGCAATTGCCCGCGCATTGGTTAAAGAGAATGGAGAAGTAAAACCAAAGTTGAAGCAATTCGGCCTTATGACACGTGACCCAAGAATGGTTGAGCGTAAGAAATTCGGTCAGAAGAAAGCAAGGAAGAAATTCCAGTTCAGCAAGCGTTAATCAGTTAGTAAGAGTTTTCACAACAACAATATTCGAATGGCTCAACCTACAGTACAGGAAATGTTAGAAGCCGGTGTTCACTTCGGACACCTGAAAAGAAAATGGAATCCAGCTATGGCTCCGTACATCTTCATGGAGAAGAACGGAACGCACATCATTGATCTTAACAAGAGTGCATCTAAGTTGGAAGACGCCTGCAAAGCCATCAAAAGCATGGCAAGAGCAGGAAAGAAAATTCTTTTCGTAGCCACTAAAAAACAAGCACAAGGAATCATTGCCCGTGAGGCGGCTCGAGTTAACATGCCATATGTTACCGAAAGATGGCCTGGAGGCATGCTGACCAACTTTGCCACTATCCGCAAGGCGGTTCGTAAAATGGGTGCTATTGATAAAATGGCTACGGATGGCACGTTCGACACCATGTCTAAGAGAGAGCGTTTGATGATCACTCGTCAGCGTGAGAAATTGGAAAGAGACCTTGGGTCAATTGCTGATCTAAGCAGACTTCCATCGGCCGTTTTCGTTGTTGATATTGTTAAGGAAGATATCGCAGTAAACGAGGCTAAGAAGTTGAACATCCCAACATTTGCCATCGTTGACACGAACGCAAATCCTAAGGATGTGGATTTCGCCATTCCAGGAAACGATGATGCAGCCAGGTCTATTGAGCTTATCGTTAAGGCAATGACAGACGCAATTGCAGAAGGACTTGCTGAAAGAAAAGCTGGAAAAGCTAAAGGTGATGTTGAAGACAACGAAGAAGATGCTGTTGAAGAAGTAACAGCTGAGGCAACAGAAAACGCAGAAGATTAAACACTATACATTGGAAGCTACAGTGAAAATTACAGCTGCTCAAGTAAATGAGCTAAGAAAGCAGACAGGTGCTGGAATGATGGATTGCAAAAAAGCCTTGGTTGAGGCTGAAGGCGATTTCGAAAAGGCAGTTGAAGTACTAAGAAAACAAGGACAGAAAGTTGCTGCAAAGCGTTCTGACCGTGATGCTGCTGAAGGTATTGTTCTTGGTAAGACCAACGGTAATAAGGCCGTGTTGTTCAACCTGAGTTGCGAGACAGATTTCGTTGCCAAGACAGATGATTTCGTTGCGTTTGCCAACGGTCTAATCGATTTGATTTTCGCCAATGGCATCTCTACCTTGGAACAACTGCTCGGTTCTAGTTACAATGGAAAATCAGTTTCTGAAGCCATCACTGAATTGACCGGTAAAACGGGAGAGAAAATTGAGGTATCAGGGCTTGAAGTTATCGAAGCAGAAACAGTGGTTGCATATAACCACCCTGGAAACAGAGTTGGAACCATCGTAGGTCTTAACAAAGGTGGTTTCGAAGAAATGGCAAAAGACGTTGCAATGCAAGCGGCTGCCATGGCTCCTATTGCATTGAACAAGGAGTCTGTTTCTGACGAAGTAATTGCCAAAGAGATCGAGATTGGTAAAGATCTGGCCATACAAGAAGGCAAACCAGCTGATATGGCTGAGAAAATTGCCCAAGGTCGTCTAGGAAAGTTCTTCAAGGAGAACACGTTGCTAGAGCAGGCTTTTATCAAAGACAACAAACTAAGCGTTGCTCAATACTTGAAGACAGGAGACCCAGAATTGACGGTCACAGCATTCAAGCGATTTGGGCTTGGCAGTTAATAAGAGATGAAAAAAGAGGATTTAAATCCTCTTTTTTTTTGCCCTCAATTTTTTAAGATCGTAGCATGAAATTGAAGTACAAGAGAGTGCTCCTGAAACTCAGCGGAGAATCGCTGATGGGGAATAAACAATTCGGCATTGACCACGACCACCTTGGTCAATATGCCAATGAGATCAAGGAGATAGTTGACGCTGGTGTTGAAGTCGCAATCGTTATCGGAGGAGGAAACATTTTCCGTGGTATTCAGGCGGCCGAAGGTGGTATGGACCGTGTACAGGGAGATTACATGGGAATGCTTGCCACCATGATCAACAGCATGGCCTTACAGTCGGCATTGGAGAATCTAGATGTTCAAACCCGGCTGATGTCTGCTATCAAAATGGATGAGATTGCAGAGCCATTCATTCGTAGAAGAGCCGTCCGTCACCTGGAAAGAGGGTTGGTGGTCATATTCGGTGCTGGAACTGGAAATCCATATTTCACAACAGATTCTGCAGCATCGCTGCGCGCAATAGAAGTAGAGGCGGATGTTATTCTGAAAGGAACACGGGTTGATGGTATTTACACAGCCGATCCAGAGAAAGACAGTTCGGCCACCAAGTTCGAGACCATCAGTTTCAATGAGGTTTACGACCGCGGATTGAAAGTGATGGACATGACGGCATTCACACTTTGTAATGAGAACAAACTGCCTATCATCGTATTCAATATGGATGAGGGCGGAAACCTTGCGCGCATTGTTGCAGGGGAAACCGTTGGCACCTTAGTAGAAGGCTGATCTTTCAGAATCCCTATTTTCGACCAAATTTGAATCATGGAAGAAGAGTTAGAATTCATTTTTGATACTGCCGAAGAAGGCATGGAAAAGGCCATTGAACGGCTTGAGCATGAATTGGCCAGAATTAGAGCTGGAAAGGCAAGTCCAGCAATGCTGAATAGCGTTCAGGTTGAGTACTATGGGTCAATGACTCCATTGAAGAACGTAGCCAACGTTAACACCCCAGATTCCAAAACACTCATGATACAGCCTTTTGAAAAAGGACTGTTGGAAGAGATTGAAAAGGGAATTATGCGGGCAAACCTTGGGTTCAACCCTGGAAATGACGGGAAGGTGGTTCGCATCAATATTCCGCCTTTGACAGAAGAGCGCAGGCGCGATCTCGTAAAGCAGGCAAAAGCAGTAGCAGAGCAGGCCAAGGTTTCTATCAGAAGTTCGAGAAAGGATGCCAATGACGAGATCAAAGGATTGGAGAAAGATGGACTTTCTGAAGACCGTGCTAAGACTGCGGAGGCCAATATTCAGGACATGACCACTAAGTTTTCCAATAAAGTGGACCTACTGGTTGAGGAAAAAGAAAAAGACATCATGACCATCTGATTGTTGGTCAATCATTATGGAAAGCCTCGTCCATTCGGACGGGGCTTTTTTTTATTTCCTTGGAATTGGCACGATCATCCAAGTGCGCTTCATGTATTCTTCAAAGTTGGGACGCCTTTGAAGTGAGCGTTTGTCCATCATTGGAATGCTGATGAATACAAACATCACCGTGATTGCCAAGGCACCAACACCTGTCCACCAATAGTCGAAATTTGCGTTTAGCGCAATGAGCCAAATGCCCCACCAAGTCATGATCTCACCAAAGTAATTGGGGTGGCGACTGTATTTCCATAGCCCTTCATCCATGTTCTTTCCCTTGTTTTCGGGCTTCTTTCGGAAGCTTCGCATCTGCTCATCAGCTACAAAAGCAATAACAACGGCCGCAAGTGTGATGGCCGCTCCCAACCATCCAATCCAGCTCATTTCAAAGTCCAATTTCATTCCGAAATAGAGCGGTATGCAAGCGAGATAAACCATCAGCGTTGGGAAGAAATGGATTCCAGTAAAGCTGATGAACCAATAAGCTTTTGGGAAATTTCTTCGGAAATCCTGATACCGCCAATCTTCGTGAATCAACCCAGGCCAATCGCGCCAGAAATTGCTTGTCAATCGGAGATTGTACAGATGCATCAGAATGAAAAGTACAATTGCTGGAAAGGAATCCAATCCGAAAAGCACCGCAAATCCCGTAGCGATCACCGCAGGTTTCACGCTCCAATAAGGATCGTACATGCTCGAATTGTTGAACATCAACGAAGTGATGAAGATGAATACCGTTGCCGCAGCGTCCGCAGCAGCCAATCGCCATAGATCATCCAATTCTGGATACAATCGCCACGTGACCACAGCAACAACCGTAGCCAAAGCATACGCCACCAACTGTATCACAACACTCAATCCTTTGCCTATTTTCATTCCGCTCATGCCTGCAAGTTAAACCGATGATTGAATTTTCGGATTGACTTGTCCCTTCGACTTCGCTCAGGGCGAGTTGCAAGCCGCACCATAGTCTTCCCACTTTTTGTTTTCCTGACGAAGGAAGGAACTCACAAAGCACTCAACATGCTTAACTTCAACCCCATGCAGCCAACTGAATGGAAATTTGCTGAACTGCCCGACCCATCTTTGGTTCGGAATCTGTGTGAGGAATTGGGCGTGAAGGAAGATGTGGCACAACTGCTCATCAACCGTGGCATTACAAATTATGATGCAGCCAAAGCGTTTTTCCGTCCATCGTTAGATGACCTGCACGACCCATTTCTGATGAAAGGAATGGACGAAGCCGTTTCGCGATTGGAGCAGGCGCTGGGAAATGGAGAGAAGATCCTCATCTATGGCGATTATGATGTGGACGGAACCACGTCCGTGGCGCTGGTTTACAGTTTCCTGAAAGACCTCGGACAGGTTGATTTCTACATTCCAGACCGCTACAAGGAAGGTTACGGACTTTCCATTGCAGGAATCGACTTCGCGAAGGAAAACGGCATTTCGCTCATCATCACGCTCGACTGCGGCATTCGTGCCATTGATAAAGTGGCGTATGCGAATGAGTTGGGAATTGATGTGGTAATCTGCGATCACCACTTGCCAGGTTCGGAACTGCCCGATGCCTTGGCCATTCTCGACCCGAAACAGAAAGGTTGCGAATATCCTTACAAGGAATTGTGCGGTTGCGGAGTTGGATTCAAACTGCTGCAAGCATATTGTGAAAAGAACGATTCCGATTTTGACCGATTGGCTTCGCGATTAGATCTGGTTGCGGTCGCGATAGCAGCTGATATTGTCCCGATAACTGGTGAGAACCGTATTCTGGCCACGTTCGGGTTGCAGAAGATCAATCAGGAGCCGTCAACGGGAATCCGTGCGTTGCTCGAATACACCAAGATGAACCGTGTGATGACCATCAGCGATGTGGTCTTTACCATTGCGCCACGCATCAATGCGGCTGGTCGCATTGCGTCTGGAAAGCGCGCGGTGGAACTGCTCATTACTGAAGATTTGAATGAAGCCTTGGAGTTCTCGGCAGAGATTTCCAAGTACAATACGGAGCGCAGAGATCTTGACAAATCGGTGACCGAAGGCGCGCTAGAGATCCTGCAAACGGATGATTTCTACAGCACTTCCAAAAGCACGGTGGTGTTCAACCCCGATTGGCATAAAGGCGTGGTGGGCATTGTGGCTTCGCGGCTCATTGAGCAGCATTACAAACCGACCATTGTGCTGACCGAATCGGAAGGCGTGGCAACGGGTTCTGCGCGCTCTGTAGATGGTTTTGATGTGCACGAAGCCCTTTGCGAATGCGAAGATCTGTTGCTTCAATTTGGTGGTCACAGAGCGGCTGCTGGTATGAGTTTGAGTTTGGAGAATGTGGATGCATTCCGACAGCGGTTTGAGGAAGTGGTGACTGCGCGGATTGAAAAGCATATGCTTACTCCCAAACTAGACATTGAATTAGAGATTGATCTCGACAGAATCTCCAACCGCTTCATGGCATTGCTGAAGCAGTTTGCGCCATTCGGGCCAGGAAATATGAATCCTGTGTTCGTTTCTCGGAATCTGGTGGCGGAAGATGTGCATACGATGGGCGCTGACGAATCGCATTTGCGGTTCAAACCTGCGCAGCAAGGCGTAAAGCATTTGATGCTGCAGGCCGTGGCCTTTAAAATGGGAAAACTCTACCCGCAACTGGCGGAAGGAAAACGCTTTGACATGGCTTACACTATTGAAGAAAACCATTGGAAAGACAAGGTTTATCTGCAGTTGAATGTGAAGGATATTAAGTTTAGTTAAGGCGGTGGAAAAATCAAGAGAAATTTACCCGAAGGGTTTTATCGAAGGGACTTTAATAAAGGGAATTGGCGATGTTCTAAAAACCAACACCTATTTGTCTTTTACGTTGATTGCAATTGGAATCGAATTCATCGGAAAGTGTCATTTGACCAATCATCAAGATTGGGAGATAAAACCTGACAAAGCTTTCAAAAAGGGTATGGAACTTCTTGTAGTCCAGGATTCGCGCTACGCTGATATTGATATAAAAGATGAGCTTCGAAATGGATTAGCTCACACATTTCTTCCGAAATCTAAGATTGTTCTTTCTGAGGTAAGAAATGGAGCTATTCACTTTGGCAGGGATCAAGGTGGTAAGACAGTGCTCGTTGCTGAAATACTATTTAGAGATTTCGTGCGAATTTGCATTCATACCTTGAATACAGATTTTCCGACCAACGATAAAATGAATAAACCGTTTATTAGAGTAGGTCCGTAACAATCTTGGTTACTCACACAGACTTCAAACAAACTTCAAATGGGAATCTTTGACAAAATCTTTGGTAGAAAAAAGCCTGATGAATTATCAGCAAACCAGCAAAAACCTTCTGAAAACTTAGCAAAAGAGGAGAACCCAGATGTTTCTGTTACTTATTCCATTGCCTACAAACTGGTCGGTTACAATACGGATGCGTCTCCGTGGTTTGAAAAAGACAAGGAAGTAATTGACGAAATGGTGAAAAAGTCGGATGAGTATTTCAGTCGCGATAAGGTTTACACAAATGCCGAAATTCAAAGAGGCGGTATGGCTTTGGATTTTAACGTCTGGAAATTTGCTAAATGGGAACAGAAAGTTGTGAGCACAAAAGAAGTTGATGGAGTAGTCGTTGAAAAGAAAGCCGAGGACTAGACTATCACTTCAAAACCGTTGACCCGATCTCTTTGGCCAACACTTTTCTGACAGCTAACTGACGATTCAGTTTTTCCATTAGGGTTAGGAGCTGATCCTCTTCGGCCTTTTTCATCAGGTCGCGGGTTTCGTTGATCATCTTTTCGAGTTTGCGCAGTTTGAGCACGCTGATGGATGACAGAATGGATTGCTTGAGTTTGTCGGCCTCGGTCTGCACAAAAACGTTGTGCTCTTTCCAACGCTCACTAACGGTGTGTGGCTGCGCAAAGAAGTTCACCGCCAACGAAGAAACCTCTGGGTTGGGGTGATTGATAAAATGCTGCTCGGTGGGAATTTCCTCCCGCTCCAGCATTTCGGCTATCTCTTTGAAAATGCTCGCGTAAAGCGGGTTCTCGAACTCCAATTTGTCTTCAATCACTTCCGTTACCACAAAATCAACCACGTTTACTTCCTCGCGATCGATCACCTTTTCCTCTTCATCATCCCACACATCAAACTCAATGTGCTGCTCGCTGTAAAGCATCAGCAAACGGATAATGTCGCGCTCTTGGAAATCCGCATCGCGTTTCTTCAGTTCCTGATTGCTTTTGCGCTTAATGACGGGTTCATCATCCTGCACAGGAGTAGGCTGGCGACCTGCGTCAATATCGGCCTTGCGCTGCTTTTCCTTCCAGTTTTTTCTGCGCGAACGGTTCAGCTCCAACATCAGCACCTCCTCGTCCATATCCATAATGCTGCTGCATTGGCGCACATACAGATTGCGGGTTATCGGGTCGGGAATCAGCGCAATGGAACTGATGATCTCTTTGATCAGCGCGGCCGTTTTTATCGGGTCGCCTTTGGCCTCTTCGGCCAGTAGTTGTGCCTTGAACTGAATGAAATCCTTCTGGTTGTTCTCAATGAACTCCTGAAATTCCACCTCGTCCAGTTTTTTGCTGTACGAATCGGGGTCTTCGCCATCGGGGAAAAGCACCGTGCGCACATTCATCCCTTCTTCCAACACAAGGTCAATTCCGCGGAATGACGCTTTGATTCCCGCATCATCGCCATCGTACATGATGGTGAGGTTGTTCGTGTAGCGTTTGATGAGGCGAATCTGCTCTACCGTGAGGCTGGTTCCAGAACTGGCCACCACGTTGTGGATGCCCGCTTGGTGCAGCGAGATCACATCGGTGTAGCCTTCCACCATGAAACAGTTGTCCTGCTTGATGATCTCAGCCTTGGCCTGGTAGATTCCGTAAACGATCTTGCTCTTGTGGTACACATCCGTCTCCGGACTGTTGATGTACTTGGCGACCTTTTTATCGTTGCGAAGCGTTCTTCCGCCAAAGGCGATCACTCGGCCAGAAAGGTTGTGGATCGGGAACATCACACGGCCTTTGAAACGGTCGTAGAGCGAACCATCCTCGCGCTCAGCGCAAAGACCGGCATCTACGATATACTTCTTGTTGTATTGCTGTTCCAACGCCTTCGTCCCGAATGAATCGTACTTGTCGAAACAGTAACCTAATTCGAACTTCTCGATGGTCTCCTGCGAGAAACCACGTTCCTTGAAATAGCTCAATCCAATGGCCTGACCTTCCTCCGTTTTCAGCAGATTGGAAGTGAATGTCTTCTGCGCGAAACCGAGCACCAACAGCAGGCTTTCGCGCGCATTCTGCTCTGCCACCTGCTCATCGGTCTGCTGTTCCTCCTCAATCTCAATGTTGTACTTCTTGGCCAGAAAACGCAGCGCCTCAGGGTAGGTCATCTGCTCGTGATCCATCACAAAATTGACGGAATTGCCACCTTTTCCGCAGCCGAAGCACTTGTAAATTCCCTTGGCGGGCGAAACGCTGAACGAAGGCGTTTTCTCGTTATGGAACGGGCAATTGCCCCACAAGTTGGTGCCCTTCTTTTTCAGGTGCACAAAATCACCAACCACCTCCTCTACTCGGGCGGTTTCAAAAATCTGCGCTATGGTCTGTTGTGGAATCAAAGGGCGTTAAAGTTAACCCAAACCAAAGGCTTTTGCAGGCCGAGTTTTGAACAATCTGACCTGACATTCCGGATAATTCTGTTCCCTTTTACAACTGCTGCATTCTATTGATGAACGACCGGAGAATCGCGGTCAGGCCATGTCTGAAATCCGATCATGGCACAATATCTGTGCACTGTTGACCGTTTTCTAATGCGTCCGCAAACGAATGTCTAAACCTACCCTCATGAAAAAGTCTTTTATCCTTCTGCTGCTTATTTCAACTGCAGCCTTCGGTCAGGACATGACCGAGATCTCTGTGTATTTTGATAAGAACAGCGATGAGCCAAACGCCTCAGAATTGGCCTTGCTCAATGAACTGACCGACCAACCCACAGCCAATCAATATCGGTTTCATGTAACGGGTTTTACGGACTCAACAGGCCCGAAAGAGTACAATCAAAAACTGGCCAAGGGAAGAACCAACAGCGTGGTCAATAAACTGCTGACCTCAGGCATCGAGCCACAGCATATCCTGTTCGATTATGAAGGCGAGATCATTGATGACGGTGCACAAGAGGAGGCGGCACTGGCCAAGAACAGACGTGTGGACATCACGGTTTTTAACGTGGGAAACATTGCTCAGGATGGCTTTGCCGGAAACTATAACGAGGCATTGTTCAACCGCCCGATTCCGACCGTTAGGCGAGAAGTTCAGACATATACGATCAATGCGAGTGAGCCTTCTCGAATAACTACTTCCTCTGGAACGGTCATCAATATTCCGCAAAATGCTTTCATGGATGCATTCGGCCGTCCGATAGAAGGTGAAGTGAAGGTCAACTTTGAAGAGTATAACGACCCATTTTCAATCTTCCTGAGCGGCATTACCATGAAGGTGGATGAGAATGGGCAGCAAGGCGATCTGGAGTCTGCCGGAATGTTCAACATCACTGCTTCCAAAGACGATCGCCCCATTGAATTACGACCAGGAGCCAACATCAACATGGATTTCGTATCCACCAGCACCGATAACGATTTCAACTTCTATTTTCTCGATCAGAACACCGGAACATGGAGCAATATCGGGCAGGCCAGCCTAAGCGATAACAACAACAGTGTTGAAACACGATCGTACTCTCAAGCAGTGGTTGAATATCTGAGTAGAACGGTATTGTTGAGCTGTAGGAAAACCGAACGCCCCACATTGGATGAACTCTTTTGGGACATGGAAAAAATGCAAGGCATTCCGTTTGAGAGTGCTTTCTCTTTCATGACCCGCGAGGATGTGAAGGCCTCCAAAAAACTGAGAAAAGATTGGGAGCGGAGAACCAATATTCGTACACGTCTTCTGCCACAAAGGAAGAAGCATGATGATGGCGCTATCTACCTTAAAGTGGAGAACAACGACCATCGGCTCAACAGGGAGTGGTATAGGTTTAAAAGCGTGGTTTGGGAATACGATGGGGCCATGAGCCGCAAGCAGGTGAAAGCCATACTTGGGCGCCAGCGGTTTCAGAATGCGCGCATACTGTTCGATAACGACTTGAACAGTGTAACGCTGGCGTTGAAAAATCTGGATACCATCTACCAGATTCCAGTTAAGAAAGTCACTACCAGAAACTCATCTGTAGACTACATGGAGCGCAGGGGGCAAGACTTTTCGTATGCGTATTACGAGAAGGAAGTGGAACGCTTGGACAGATTGTTCGATGTGCGATATCGCGGCTACGCAAGATCTCTTGATAGACAGGAAAGACGCATCAAAAAAGAAACGGAGCAGGACAACAGGTATGCAGAACGCAACTACAAAAAGGCCATGAAAAGGGTGTATAAACATGCCCGCAGATATATGAACGATACCGAGAAAGCGATGGACATTGATACGTGGCAGGCGTACTGTGCCGACCGGTCGAACGCAGTGGAGAATGAAAAGATCCGTCAGTTGCAGGGACAGAATGTGGTGCGTAACCTGGTGATTGATAGAATGGGGATTTACAACTGCGATCGATTGATGAAGCGACTGGACCTGCAAACGGTACAGCCAGAGTTCGCCTTGGAAGATGGCTCAACCCTAGAACACCTTTCCACCTACGTTTTTGAGCATAAGACCAATGGTGTGATCGCGTACGACAACGGTTCCATCAAATTCAATCCTCGCAAACTGAAAATGATCCTGGTGGTTGATAGAGAAGGAAGAACTTATCGATTGAACGAGTCTGAAGTGTTGGCCATGCAAAAGAGCAGATCAACGCAAAAGACCATGCATGTAACCGAGTTTGACCACGACCCAGCTACACTCGACCTGATGAAAGGCATGCTTGGATTGGCTTACGACTGAAGCAAGAATTACTGTACTATCAGATGTTCGTGGTACAGCCCTCTACTTGTTTGAACCTGCAAAATATAGGCTCCAATGGCTTGCTGCGATATGTCTATAGACTCATGCTCAAGGCCATTGGCCACGAAAGATCCGAATTTCACTTCCTTGCCATAAGCATCGTAAACGGTGTAAGAAATGACACCGTCAAACCCGTCCACTTCCAAGTTGAATAGGCCATTTCCAGGATTCGGATATACATCCAAACCTTCTGTTGAGGCAATTTCAGAACCTCCGATATTCACATTCAGATCAACGGTGGTGCACAGCGCATCTGAGTGTACACAGCCATTTCCGTCAACAATGGTGTAAACAATGCTGTGTGTTCCAATTCCTGCTGAACCAGGCGAGAATTGATTGCCAAAAACCCCATTTCCGAAGAAAACGCCACCCTGAGGAGTCGCGGTTAACGTCACAACAGGGTCGTTAACGTTATAAGATGTGGCAAGTCCTGTAATGTTGGCAAAGTTGGTTTGACTTGCGCATGCAGGTGTGTAGCAAGTGTTGGTGTGCCATCCTAAATTGGAATAAGTATTTGACGGATAATTGTCCCATTCTGTATCAGGATAGAAGACATCGGTTCCGTTGACGTCTCCAATCTGAACGGTAGATTTCCGAACTAACGTTTGATTGGCCGTTGACCAAGTTCCCGTTGCAAAATCGAACCAGCCCGTTCCTGGATCTTCGCCAATTCTACCAATTATGTCTATGTCGTTTCCGAAATGGCGTAATGCAACCGCATCATTACCATTGAAATACATTGGCGAGTTTGACGCCACATAAACTGGATTCAAGAACGTATCGGCAACTGCTTCCAACGCGGCATCAATTGGCAATTCGGCACCCGTTCCGTTCGGATCTCTTTTGTCT
Organism: Flavobacteriales bacterium; assembly: GCA_020635495.1. Taxonomy (GTDB): domain Bacteria; phylum Bacteroidota; class Bacteroidia; order UBA10329; family UBA10329; genus UBA10329. The sequence goes on from JACJZQ010000004.1 coordinate 71,538, forward strand.
AGAACCACCACGTATGTATCATAAGGTTCAAGTGTTCCGGCCAAAGTTGAGAACATGCCCGTTGTAAGGCCATTGGCGTAACGACCAACGCTGTAGTCGCTAAGATCCTGTGTTGTTGTTGTCGGGTTGTAGATTTCAATGGCACGGTTATTCCCAGAGCCTTCAACATATTCAGAAATGAATAGGCTGGAGCACGGAAATTGAGCAAATGAGGAAACGGTCAGCGCCAACAGCGCCACAATAAGGGTAAATGATTTTTGCATGTAGGTGATTTGTCGATTCAATATTACGCCCACGAAATTAACCGGTCTTCAACTTCGATATAAGTGTTTACGAAATGGTAATAGTTGTCTTAAACCACAATATTCACAATCCGCTTCGGCACCACAATTACCTTCTTCGGAGTAGCACCTTCCAAACGCTGAAGCACTTCTTCGTTGGCAAGAACAACCTGTTCTACTTCATCTTTGCCCATACTGGCAGGAAGCTCCAAGTTCAAGCGGGTTTTACCGTTGAAGCTGATCGGGTATGAGATACTGTCCTCCACCAAATAGCTTTCGTTGAAGGCCGGGTATTCTGCAAACGTGATGCTTTCTGTGTGACCGAGTTTTGACCAGATCTCCTCACAGATGTGCGGTGCGTAGGTTGAAACAACTACAGTTAAGGGCTCCAAGATCGCGCGCTTGTTGCACTTGAGGTCCGTGAGTTCATTCACGCAGATCATAAACTGACTTACACACGTATTGAACGACAACCGCTCGATGTCTTCCTGCACTTTTTTGATGGTAGCATGCAGTGCTTTCAATTCCTTCTTGGTCGGTTCTTCATCAGAAACAGAGAACGAATCTCCATCATGGAACATATTCCAGAATTTCTTCAAGAAGCGCGAAACACCCTCAATTCCGTTGGTATTCCATGGCTTGGCATCTTCCAATGGTCCAAGGAACATTTCGTAGAGGCGAAGCGTGTCAGCTCCGTAGCGGTTGATCACATCATCTGGGTTTTGAACATTGTATTTCGATTTTGACATCTTTTCAACTTCCCAACCGCAGATGTACTTTCCGTCTTCAAGAATGAACTCAGCATCCTTGTATTCTTCGCGCCAATTCTTGAAGGCTTCCAAATCCAGTTCGTCATTTTTGACGATGTTGACATCCACATGCATTGGAAATGGGTCCAACCAGCTTATGTTACCAGGTCTTCCCTGCTGCTTTCGAAACTTTTCGCTCAGTTCACTTAGCCTGCTTTCGATTTCTTCAATGTATTTGATGGATTCTACCGAAGTACGATCTGATAAAATCGATTTGTAGATTTTTTGCGAAACAAAAAATGCAGGAAAGGACTTAGGATCTATCAGCAATTTGTCAGCGTCCTCGTGATCCGGGTTTGTCCATTGAGAGGCGAAAAGAGGTAGTCGATATACAAAATTGCTTCGTCCCTGAATCATCCCCTGATTCACCAATTTCTTAGCAGGCTCATCAAACGGCAAATAGCCAAGGTCTTTCAGGAATTTGGTCCAGAAACGCACGTACAGCAAGTGGCCCGTGGCATGCTCGGCTCCGCCTGCGTAGTAATCCACATTGCCCCAGTATTTGATGGCCTCTTCGCCCACAAACGCCTCATCATTCTGCGCATCCATGTAGCGCAGGTAATACCAGCTACTTCCCGCCCAACCCGGCATAGTTGAAAGCTCGATCGGATAACCTTCTCCATTCGGAACAATCGTTTCCTTCTCAGGATCCCAGTTCCAGTTTTCGGCATTGCCTAATGGTGGGTCGCCAGCCTCAGTTGGCAGGTATTTTTCCACTTCTGGTAATTCCAACGGCAACTTGTTGATCGGATACGGCACGCCATCCTTGTAATAGATCGGAATCGGTTCGCCCCAATACCGCTGGCGACCAAAAACCGCATCGCGCTGACGGTAGTTGATCTTTCCTTCGCCAATTCCCTTTTCTTCCAGCTTCGCGATAGCTGCTTTAATGGCATCTTTCACCTTCATTCCATTTAGGAAATCGGAGTTCATCAGAATGCCGTCTTTGCTTTCGTTGGCCTCTTCTTCGAGGTTACTTCCCTCAATCACCGCAGGAATCGGAATACCGAAATGCTTCGCGAAATTCCAGTCGCGCTGGTCGCCACTCGGAACCGCCATCACCGCGCCCGTTCCGTAACCAGCCAACACATAATCGCCTATCCAAATTGGAATCGGTTCTCCCGTGAACGGATGAAGCGCATACGCACCCGTGAAGGCACCCGAAACGGTTTTCACATCGGCCATCCGCTCGCGCTCCGACTTGGCTTTCGCCTTTTGGATGTAGGCTTCAATTTCCGCCTTTTGCTCAGGAGTTGTGATCTGCGCGACCAGCTCATGCTCTGGCGCCAACGTCATGAACGACACTCCGAAAATGGTATCAGGTCGTGTAGTGAAAACTTCCACCTTGAACTCTGAACCTTGAACCTTAAACTCTATTGAAGCCCCTTCCGAACGTCCTATCCAATTCCGCTGCTGCTCCTTCAAGCTTTCGCTCCAATCGAGGTCTTCCAAACCGTCCAACAGACGCTGTGAGTAAGCCGTGATGCGCATGCTCCACTGCTTCATCAGTTTGCGTTCCACGGGATAACCGCCACGCTCAGAAACACCATCTTTCACTTCATCATTGGCGAGAACCGTTCCCAATGCTGGACACCAGTTCACGAAGGCTTCGCTCAAATAGGCAATGCGATAATTGAGAAGAATCGTTTGTTGTTTGGCCTCATCCCAACTGTTCCATTCATCCGCAGAAAACAAAGACGTTTCATCGCAATGCGCGTTCACATCCTTGTTACCGTGTTTCGAGAATTCTTCAACCAATCGCGAAATCGGTCGTGCCGCATCTGCATTCTTGCAATACCATGCATCAAACAACTGAAGGAAAATCCATTGCGTCCATTTGTAGTACGCTGGGTCGGAAGTTCGTACTTCTCTATCCCAATCGAAACTGAACCCGATGTTGTCCATCTGCCTTCGGAATGTGTCGATGTTCTTCACCGTGGTGATGGCCGGGTGCGTTCCCGTCTGAATGGCATACTGCTCAGCAGGCAACCCGAACGAATCATACCCCATCGGATGCAACACGTTGAAGCCTTTCAAACGCTTGTAGCGTGCGTAAACATCTGAAGCAATGTAACCGAGTGGGTGGCCAACATGCAGCCCCGCTCCAGATGGGTACGGGAACATATCGAGCACATAATATTTGGGCTTCTCAGAATTATTTTCCGCTCTGAACGTCTTGTTCTTTGCCCAATAAACCTGCCATTTGGGTTCAATCTTATCTGGATTGTAATGCATGCTTCAGAATTTGAAGCCGCGAAGTTAACGATCGACTCTTCTTAAATCACGTTAAAGCGGTCTTTCTCGGCAGTCAAAAAGTGTAATTTAGCCCGACTTCAAACGCATGGCAACAGCAGAGGAAAGAGCACATAAGCAGCAGATCTGGCGGAGTAATGTCACGGCCGTGGTAAGTATTTCGTTGGTGCTTTTCATGCTTGGTCTGCTGGGGCTTATTCTGCTTTACGCGAACGCGCTTTCGGGTTACGTGAAGGAGAACATCGGCTTTACCATTTACATGAAGGATGAGGCCAAAGAGGTTGACATTCTTCAGTTCCAGAAGTTCTTGGATGCCTCAGATTTCGTGCGTAGCACAGAGTATGTTTCAAAAGAAGAAGCTGCTGAATACTTGCAGGAAACGTTGGGTGAAGACTTCGTTGGATTTATGGGCTACAACCCGCTGAAGCGTTCGATTGACGTGAAGATCAAATCCGATTTCGCTACGGAAGATGGCATTGTCGACATCCAATCTGACCTTCTCAAAAATCAGATGATCTACGAGATCGATTATCCTGTTGATCTGATCCGTGTTATCAATCGTAATGTCCGCAAAGCAGGAATTGTGATTCTTGTTTTCTGTGGATTGCTATCTCTGATCGCTATTTCGTTGATCAACAACAACATCCGATTGTCGGTGTATTCGAAACGCTTCCTGATCAATTCCATGAAATTGGTTGGGGCAACGCAAGGTTTTATTCGCAAGCCGTTTGTGATTGAAGGCGTTGTGAGAGGTGTGATCGGAGCGGTGGTTGCCATCGCGCTTTTGGCGGGCGTAATTTACCTCGCCAATCAGAATATTCCAGAATTATTCGGTTTGGATGATGTGGAGATCGTGTCAACGCTTTTCGGAGCGGTGCTGGCGCTCGGTCTCATCATCTCATTCCTTTCAACGACATTTGCAGTTAGAAAATACCTGCGGTTGAACGCAGACGAACTTTACTATTGATATGGCTCAAGAAGCAAACAGCGAAAAGGAATTCGCATTCGGAAAAGAGAACTACGTTATTGTTGCAGTTGGATTTCTGTGCATCGTTCTAGGATTCATCCTGATGGCAGGCGGAGGCTCTGAAGACCCGAACGTTTTCAGCGAGGAGATTTTCAGTACCCGAAGAATAACTGTTGCTCCGCTTGTGGTGCTACTCGGATTTGCCATTGAGATCATTGGTATCATGTACCGAAGCAAATCGTAAGTATGAGTTTTTGGGAAGCCCTGATTCTGGGCATCATACAAGGACTTACCGAGTTTCTTCCGGTAAGCAGCAGTGGACATCTAGAACTGGGCAAAGCAATTTTTGGGGACAATAGCGTTCCCGAAGAAAGCCTGTTGTTCACAGTTGTGGTTCATGCTGCAACGGCTCTGAGTACCGTTGTGATCTTCAGAAAAGACATTCTGCAAATTCTGAAAGGACTTCTCCAATTCAAACGGAACGAGGAAAGTGAATTCTCTGTCAAGATCATTATCTCGATGGTTCCTGCAGCAATCATTGGAATTCTTTTCGATGAGCAGATCGAATCCCTTTTCAGTAGAAATATACTGCTTGTGGGGTCGATGCTTATTGTAACCGGCTTGCTTTTGTTTCTGGCAGATAAGGCGAAAAACACCAGCAAGGATGTCAGTTTTTTGAATGCTCTTATCGTTGGTATAGCTCAAGCCATCGCCATTCTTCCTGGCATCAGTCGGTCAGGTGCCACTATATCAACATCAGTACTTCTAGGAATTGACCGAGACAAAGCCGCGCGGTTCTCATTCTTGATGGTGGTGCCGTTGATTCTTGGAAAGATTGCGAAGGATATTTTGGATGGCGCTCTTACAGGTGATTTTGTGAACTCTATGCCGTTAGTTGTTGGATTTACCGGTGCGTTTGTAGCTGGATTGGCTGCTTGCAAGTGGATGATATCGTTGGTCAAGAATGCACAGCTTCGGTACTTTTCATATTACTGTTTTGCGGTTGGTGCTATTGCCATTGCCGTAGCCATCATGCCTAGTTGATCGGGTTGAATCCATTTGATTTTAAAGAGGGTGAAGTATTGCTTTTTGATAAAGCATTGGGCGATTCATCTTTTGCCGTGGTCAATCGTGCACGTGGCATCATCAAGCGCAAGCTGAAGGTCAAGAACATCAAAGTAGGTCATGCTGGTACATTGGATCCATTAGCAACAGGTTTGTTGGTTATCTGTACTGGAAAGAAAACCAAGACCATCACGTCCATTCAAGACGCGGAAAAGGAGTACACGGGCACCATTACACTTGGAGGAACAACACCTTCTTACGACCTCGAATCCGAAATAGACCAGACCTTTCCGACTGAACACATTACTGAAGAGATGATTCGCGAAGCGGCCGAATCATTTATTGGCGTCTACGACCAGATGCCACCTATTTTTTCTGCCAAACAAGTGGATGGAAAAAGGGCTTACGAACTGGCAAGAAAAGGGAAGGAAGTAAAACTGAATCCGAAGCGAATTACCATTCGGGAATTCGAGATCACGGAGATCAGAAACAATGAAAATCTGGAAGTTGACTTTCGTGTTTCGTGCTCAAAGGGCACCTATATAAGATCTTTGGCGCACGATCTTGGGAAGGCACTCAACTCTGGAGGACACCTTTCTGCGTTGAGAAGAACGCGTATCGGAAAGTACAGCGTGGAAGATGCAATTACCACTGCGCAATTTCAATTTCTGCTTTTTGGAGATGAAAGCTGAGAACAAGGCTTCATTCCTCTAACTCTTTTGCTAAATTCGCAGCCCCATAAAAATGGGCCCGTAAGCTCAAAACAAACAACATGAAATTATCACAATTCAAACTTAATATTCCACAGGAATTAATTGCGTACCACCCAACGGAAGACCGTGAACAGAGCAGATTGATGGTACTTGACCGTAAAAAAGGTACCATCGAACATAAATTGTTCAAAGACGTGCTCGACTATTTTGATGATGGTGATGCCATGATCTTGAACAATACACGGGTTTTCCCAGCTCGTTTGATCGGTAAAAAAGAGAAGACCGAAGCAAAAATTGAGGTTTTCCTTCTCAGAGAATTGAATCGCGAAAGCATTCTTTGGGATGTACTGGTTGACCCAGCAAGAAAGATCAGAATCGGAAACAAGCTTTATTTCGGAGACGATGACAGTCTTGTAGCTGAGGTTATCGATAACACAACTTCAAGAGGAAGAACACTTCGATTTCTTTTCGATGGAACCCATGAAGAGTTCAAAAAGACCATTTTTGATATGGGCGATACGCCCCTTCCCAAGTATATTAAGAGAGATGCTGAACCAGAAGATGAAGAGCGTTACCAGACGGTTTTTGCTAAGCACGAAGGAGCTGTTGCCGCTCCAACTGCAGGACTTCACTTCAGCAAGCAATTGCTAAAGCGTTTGGAGTTGAAAGGAGTGAATTTTGCTGAGGTAACGTTGCATGTTGGATTGGGAACATTCCGCCCAGTAGAGGTGGAAGACCTTACCAAACACAAGATGGACAGCGAGCAGCTGATCATTCCGCAAGAAGCTTGCGACATTGTGAATGCGGCAAAGGATGCCAAGAAAAAAGTTTGCGCTGTTGGTACTACCACGGTACGTGCAGCAGAAACTTCTGTGGCCACAACCGGACACATGAAGTCGTTTGAAGGCTGGACCAACAAATTCATCTTCCCTCCATACGATTTTCAGGTTCCAAACTGCATGATAACCAACTTCCACATGCCGCAGTCAACACTGTTGATGATGGTTGCCGCATTTGCAGGATACGACTTCATGCGCGAGGCATACGACCAAGCTGTAAAGGAGAAATACAGATTCTATTCCTACGGAGATGCGATGCTGATTCTGTAAGAATCTTTAAACATTAATTTCAACCCCAATTATCAATGATAGTTGGGGTTTTTTTATGAATCGTTCAATGATAATAGTAGCAGGTGGCAGCGGCACTCGAATGGGGGCCGATCTGCCCAAGCAGTTCATTGAATTGAACGGCAAACCCATTTTGATGCACACCTTGGAGGCAATGCATCATTTCGATGCTGAGATGCAGTTGATTCTGGTACTACCCGAAAACCAAATGGATTTTTGGGAGAACCTGTGTGGAAAGCATAACTGGGCCGTACCACACTTGCTTGCTAATGGAGGCGCCACTCGTTTTCTATCCGTAAAGAGTGGACTTGAACACGCAACTGGAGAGTTGGTTGGCGTGCATGATGGAGTTAGACCTTTTGTGGCAGCGGAAATGATGGTAAGGTGCTTTGCTGAAGCTGAAAGGTCAAAGGCAGCTGTTCCGGTTGTTCCAATAGTGCAAAGCCTTCGGATTGTTCATGACGGTGGCAATGAGGCCGTCAATCGAGATCATTACCGAGCAGTACAAACCCCACAGTGTTTCAAAACTGCTGTTTTGCGCGAAGCTTTCGACAATGCAAAACGAACAGATTATTCTGACGATGCCACGGTTGTTGAAGCCAATGACGTAGCTATTTCATTGGTTGAAGGAGATCAGGAAAATATCAAGGTCACCACACCGTTTGACCTTCAATTGGGCCAATTGATAATTGCAAGACGAACTCCGTCAAATTGAATTAACACTTTCATGTTGAAAGAATAACAGAATTGTGCCTAACCTTTTGATTTGATTGAAGGTATAATTGTCATGAGTCAGCACGAACGGGAAATGCAGAAAGCGGTAAGATGGATGAAGTTGCGGTCTTTGACCCTATTAGCCACGCCCCTGTTCCTGTTTTTTTCACTGCTTTTTTCTGAGCCCACCGTTCTTTTCGGATGGACTGAACCGATTACCGAAAAGGATGCTGGTACCGACAAGGAATACCCGCATCGTCAGCACGATTATATCAACATTGAGATAGACTCATCACTGGCATATGCTCCTTCCCTTATCAAGGCAGGACTTATATATGACTTTACCGAGAACAAACTTGTTTGGGAGAAGAATTTGGAGGAACAGTTTCCTATTGCTTCTCTCACAAAAATGATGGTGGCCCTCATTGCCATGGAGCAGTTGAATGCCGGTAATGTCCATCTCGATCATGAAGTTGAGATCAGTCGCGAAGCAACATGGACCGGTGGTTCCAGAGTCTACCTCAAGGCGGGCCAGAAGATTTCGGTCGGTGATCTTTTAGAAGCCGCGATGATACGATCTGGAAATGATGCGGCCTATGCTTTGGCCGAATACATTGGTGGAACGGAAGAAGAGTTTGTTCAATTGATGAATGAAAAAGCGGAGAGTTTGGGGATGGAGAGCACGTGCTTTCATAACTCAACAGGTATGCCGCTGCGTTCGAATGAGGTTCCGGACAATGAGTCTACGGCAGCAGACCTTCTACTGCTTGCACGCGAAATGGTCAAATACGAAGGCATCTTGGATGTAACCTCCAGAAGCACAGAACAGATACAAAACGCCAACGGAATTTACACCTACAGTAATAGGAATACTTTGGTGGAGAAGTACGATGAGATCGATGGTCTGAAGACCGGCTACACGAATGCCGCAAAGTATTGCGTTGTGGCGACTTCAAAAAGATGCGATCATCGCGTCATAACCATATTGCTGGGCGTTGAAACCAAGCGCCAACGTTACGACATTGCAGTGAACCTCTTCAATAATTACTATTCTACCATCGGATTGGGTAAACTTGGCGAGGAATTTGAGACTGCGAGTGCACGTTAAACTGTAATCAGACAATCATGAGAATTATTGCTTTGATGCTAATAGCATCCATTCCCTTTGTGGCTTCTGCCCAGAAAAACAAAGATGAGTTGAACTGGCCAGCCATGAAAATCGACTCAAAAACCAACCTTATTACATACACCGAGGTCCCAGAAGTTCCGGGCACGAAAGACGAGCTCTATGATAGAGCCATGAAATGGGGAGGAGAATACTTCAAGAACTTCGCCGAGAAAATCCGTAAGCAGGACAAAGACTCTGGTGAGATGGAGATATTTAATCGTGTCCAGATATATGCTTATGATAAGAAGGGAGTGAAGACCACCAGCAGACAAGGATTGGCACAATACACGTTGACCATTCAGTTCAAAGATGGCCGGTACAAATACACAGTTACCGATTTGAATTTCAAAGCAACAAGCTACCAACCGTTGGAGGCATGGCTAGATCGGGATGACCCGAACGCCACGAATCATTCGTATTATCTGACCGACATTGATGCGGACATTCAGGCAACGCTGAAAAGCCTGAAAGATGCCATGTATTCGGCCGGAGAAAAGTCTGGTGATGATTGGTGATCAAACAATCCGCTGAACACTGATCTGGCTCAGATCGGTCGAGAGCGAATCAAGGTTTTTCAGAAGAACAACTCCAGGCAGTTTCCCTTTGCGGAAGCTGCCTTTTTCATTTTCCATTCCTAAAGCTTTTGCACCATTGATGGTCCCCATCTTTACCAGTTGTTGAACACCGAGGCTTTGATGATGCTCCTGAATCAGCTTCAGTTCATCGAACACGCTCAGTTGATGATTGCTTGCCAGACTGTCTGTTCCAACGCAGACCCTTGATTGCGTTTCCAACCACATTGGAACATTGGGAATCCGGTTTTCGATGTACATGTTGGCGTTGGGACACGCGCACCAAAAGAGGTTTTCATTCTGCTCGTTCGCCTCTTCAAATTCTTCCCGTCTTGTCATGGTGTTGTGAACCAGAATGGAGTTCACCTGCTTCGGCAATTGATTCAAATGATAATTGAGAGAGCTTTTAAACTTAGGCTCAAAGCTTGAAAAATCCTCTCCGAACTTTTTAAACAGTTCGACCAATTCGCCTGAACCTGAGCGGAACATTTCATTCTCGCTTTCGGTCTCCTGATTATGGATGCTGATGGTTCCTGGAAACTTAGCCTGCTGCTGTCTGATTCCATCAAACAACTCTTCACTTACAGAGTAAGGAGCATGCGGAACGACCGTGGCTGTCAATCCATTTTCCGTATAGGTTTTCGCAACGCGGATTCCTTCAGTAAGAACCGCTTGGGCTTTGGAAGAATCGAACGAGAATACCTCTACAAACGAATGGTAGCGGAGGCGTGAATTCAACTTGCTTTCAAGCGTATCGGCCGTGTTGCAGATGTCGCCAACGGCCTCAATACCATTGGCCCACATTTCTTCATCGGCCAAACGGATGGCCTCCATTTTTTGCTCCGCATTTTCATGTCTGCGCGAAACGATCTGCATAATGAACGAAGGCAATCCCGTTCTCTCCGGAACCAGACCCTTCATGTGAGATAGTTCGAGATGACAATGTGCATTGATGAATCCTGGACAGAGAGCTCCTTTGAACGTTTCTACTTTGCCGGAATCAGGCGCATTCTCATCGTTTTCCGTAAGGATATCGATGATCTTTCCTTGAGGCCCTACAACCAGAATTCCATTCGGAATGGGCTGTGTTTCAATAGGAAAGATGAGGTCGGCACTGAGGAATCGCATAATAAGCCTGTATCTTTGCACCCATGGCCGAAAAACGAGACATAAGAGCGCTGAGTTTGGATGAAATTAGTTCATTTTTCATCGCAAATGGCGAGAAGGCGTTTCGTGCCAAACAGGTTAATGAATGGCTTTGGAAAAGAGCTGCACATTCGTTTGATGAAATGACCAATCTCTCTAAATCTACGAGAGAGTTGTTGGAGGAGAATTTTGTGATCAATGCGGTTGCAGTCGATGAGTTTCAGAAGAGCGAAGACAAGACCATCAAGAGTTCGTTCAAGACAGTAGATGGGAAGTTTGTAGAGGGGGTTTTGATTCCAACGGCTTCGCGGATGACAGCCTGCATTTCGTCTCAGGTTGGTTGTAGTTTGAGTTGTAAATTCTGCGCAACGGGCCGATTGGACCGACTACGTAATCTGAATGCTGATGAGATCTTTGACCAAGTGGTTCACATCTCGCGCCAAGCTGAAACTGAGTACGGGATTCCACTTAGCAACATTGTCTATATGGGCATGGGCGAACCATTGCTGAATTACAAGAATGTCTTAGAAAGCATTGAACGGATCACCGACCCGAATGGATTGGGAATGTCGCCAAAGCGAATTACAGTTTCAACGGCCGGAATTGCCAAGATGATCCACAAGTTGGCAGACGATAAGGTCAAGTTCAATTTGGCACTTTCGCTGCACGCTGCCAATGAGAAGAAGCGCGATTACATTATGCCGATCAACGAGTCTAACAACTTGGAGATACTGGCTAAGGAAATGCGCTATTTCTACGACCAAACGGGTACGCGCCCAACGTTGGAGTACATCATTTTCAAGGATTTCAACGACTCACTGGAAGACGCCAAAGAATTGGCAGATTTCTGCAAGCATTTCCCAACCAAGATCAATATCATTGAATACAACCCGATTGATGGTGGCGAATTCAAGAAGGCTGACATTGCCAAGACAGACAAGTTCAAGTCGTTCCTTGAAGAGCGGAACTTGATCGTGAATATCAGACGAAGCCGCGGAAAGGACATTGATGCTGCTTGCGGGCAATTGGCGAACAAATTGTCTGCCTAACAGCTTGTTTATCTACATTCGCAGGCGTTGGCATCTCTCAACGAAATAAAGCAGCCCATCCGTTTGGAGATGGAGGAGTTTGAAGGGCGATTCCGGTCTTCAATGCGAAGCGAAGTGGCGCTCTTGGATAAGATCACCCATTACATCGTTAAGCGCAAGGGTAAGCAGATGCGACCCATGTTCGTTTTTCTCACGGCTAAAATGTTGGAAGACACCAACGACATGACCTACCGTGCGGCAACGCTGATAGAGTTGCTCCACACGGCCACGTTGGTGCATGATGACGTGGTTGACGATGCCCAGAAACGCAGAGGTTTTTTCAGCATCAATGCGCTTTGGAAGAACAAAGTGGCCGTTTTGGTGGGCGATTATCTTCTCAGTCGTGGTCTGCTGCTTTCAGTAAAGCATAAGGATTACCGCTTACTCGAGATAACGTCCAATTCGGTGCGAGAGATGAGTGAAGGGGAGCTTCTTCAAATGGAAAAAGCTCGAAAACTGGACATAACGGAGGAGATTTACTTCAACATTATCCGACAGAAAACCGCATCGCTTATTGCCAGCTGTTGCGCGTCTGGTGCAGCCAGTGTTTCCGAAGATGATGCGCTGGTAGAAAAGATGCGTCTGTTTGGAGAAACGGTTGGAATTGCATTCCAGATACGCGATGATCTTTTCGATTACGGAACCGACCAAAGCATCGGTAAACCAACGGGCATCGATATCAAGGAAAAGAAGATGACACTGCCGTTGATCTATGCACTGAACAACTCAGACCGCTCAGAAAAACGCTTCATCATCAACACCATTAAGAATCACAACACGGACGAGAAACGTGTTGCCGAAGTGATTGAATTGGTGAAGAAGAAAGGCGGAATCGATTACACCGTCCACCGAATGAACGAGTACCGCGACCGAGCCTTGGAAATGCTTTCAGAATTCCCGGAAAACTCAGCTCGAAAGTCACTTACCGAACTGGTCAATTTTGTAATCGATCGGACGAAGTGATTGCTGAAAACTCTATTCAGCTAGTTTCTTACCGCACCAAGGACAGTAATGGATTTGAATTCCAGAGGTTCCCCCATCGTGAATTATGATTACATGTTCCTTTGATTCATTGTGATAATCAATTAAGACATCTGGGCACTCAAAAATATTTTCGTGAATATCACAATGTAGTGTTGAGTGATACTCCATGGATTCACAACAGGAGTTTATTTCTTTCCTCATTTCTATTTATGAAAGCAATCCCTTCACAACCGTAGAAATCGTTTTACCATCTGCTTTTCCAGCCAATTCTTGAGAAGCTGCGCCCATCACTTTTCCCATGTCTTGCATGCCTGATGCACCAACACGGTCGATAATTGCTTGGATGATCGGCTTCAACTCATCTTCAGTAAGTTGTTTTGGCAGGTATCTTTCGATGATGGCTGCTTCGGCCAATTCGGCTTCTGCAAGGTCTTCGCGCCCTTGATTTTTATAGAGTTCGGCACTTTCCTTTCGCTGCTTCACCAGCTTCTGCAACATCTTAATTCCAGCCTCATCAGAAGTTTCACCACCACCTTTTTCCGTGGCCGCCAAAAGCAATTGAGATTTAATGGCACGTAAAGCTGTAAGCGTAGTTGTGTCTTTGGCCTTCATGGCCGTTTTCAGGTCGTTATTTATCTGGTCGGTTAAGCTCATATCTAATGTCTGTTATCTAGTGTCTGAATTCTAATTCTCAAAGCTACCAACAATCTTGGCAAGGGTTGGTTTGTCCATCACGTGTTTTCCATGGAATGTCCAAGAGCGGATATCCATGCCGGTCTTTTTCATTTCCTGCAGTTTTTCATTCATGTCCACGTCTTTCAGAAATTGGTCTTCATCTCCATAAGCGTAGTGTAGTGAAAGTCCATCAAAGATCTCAGGCTTTTCTGAAGCATTGATATCATGCGGAAAAGACCCTGCCCACATGACCAGATGTTCTGGTCTGAAGTTGTTGTTCACCATCCAACGGATAGCCGTTGCTGTTCCTTGCGAAAATCCTAGCACTATCAGGTTGTATTTCTCAGAATTCGGGTCAACTCCCGCATCTTCTAAAACGCGGTTGATGTAGTTTGATTGGTCGATGATCTCTTGCTCCCGATCATCCTTGGTCATCCAACTGGCACCAACCCGACCTGTAAGCCCATCAACATAGAACCTTGAGAGACCCTCAACTGCGATGACACAGTTCTCGTTTTCGTCCAATTCTTCGAAGTGTTTTATGAAGTATTCTGCCAGCTGTCCATATCCATGAAAGACAATCCAAACATTTTTTGTCAGCGGCTGTACAGAATTCAGCCTGAAATAGCGGCCAGTTCTGGGAACTTCGATGAATGACTTTTCGGCTTGTGACATATAATAAAGTGTTTGTCGGGCAAATATCCCTATTCGTCTAATACTACGTGTAACACGTAACGTTAAGCGTAGTTTAATCGTTAGGTAATTGACCTTTACAAAACCTACCCATTGAAACACCAAAAGTATGTGATTGCATTGCTCGTAGCCCTATTGTTTGGGGCTCGGTCTTTTGGGCAATGTCTCTCACTTCCTGGTGCTTTTGATCAAAAGCTGGAATCTTCCGATAGGATTTTTGAAGGCAAGGTCATTGCTCAGCAATCATTCTTCGGTAACGATGGCAATATCTACACCTCCAATCAGGTTGAGGTTTACCGAGCCCTTAAAGGTGATGTGGGTTTCGAATCATCGGTTATCACCGAAGGAGGAATTGTGGGAGACCTGATGCAGATGGTCACTCCTAGCGTTACGCTGAAAGTAGGAGACTACGGGGTTTTTACGGTTTCCGAAGAAACGACTACCGAGTTCATTCAAATTGATGAAGTGTCTGGTTCTGTCTATGGCAATCATCGGTTCTCTCATCGCGAAGCGTTATACGAGAACATTGCAAGGCACACGGGTTCCAATGCAATTGAACTGAGAAGGGTGTCTCCAAATGCGTTTCAGAGCTCTGAACAAAATGACAGAGCAACGCCTAGCATTTCCAACGCATCGCCTTCTTTGGTAACGGCCGGGACTCAGACCATTCTATCCATACAGGGCAGCGGTTTTGGAGATGAACAAGGAGATGGACATGTAGCATTCAGCAATGCAGACGATGGTGGCCAAAGTTTTGTGGCGCTGCAGCCCGGACCTCACTATCTGAGTTGGTCAGATTCTGAGATTCAGCTTTACGTGCCGTCAGCAACCTTGTACAACTCTACCGTGGCCGGTACGGGGCAGGTTCAGGTAAGGAATGGTCAAGGTCTTACTGGGTTAAGTGATCAAGAAGTAACTGTGAGGTACGCCAAGAGCGAGGTGGTTTATAATCAGAACCTCAATACAACTGCGTTGGTGGGAATGCAAGATGGTGGGTATGCGTTCAGTATCAATCAACAACTCAACGCTTTTCTGGGTGGTGACGAATTGGTAAGAAAGTCGTTTGAGAAATGGGCTTGTAATACTGGTGTGAATTTCATGCTGACTGAAAACGTGGTTCCGATTGCTAATTGGGCACATGATGAGATCAATCTGATCGGTCTGTCCACACCAGGCCAACTTCCGAGCTATCTGCTCGGAAAAACCATTACCACATTCTCAGGTTGTGGAACACCAAACGGTTTACAATGGAACCTGGTTGAAGTTGATGTGCTTTTGAACGGTGATAAAAACTGGAGGGTTGGCGAAGGCGTTCCCATGCAAGGTCAGTTCGATCTGGAAACATCAGTACTTCACGAATTGGGTCATGCTCAGTTACTTCAGCACAACAATAATCCAGAATCTCCAATGTATTTTGAGTTGACGGAGGGAGCAAGCCGAAGACACTTGGATCAGGCAACAGACATTGACGGAGGCGTTTACATTGCACACGAGTCAGCCAATGCAACACACACTTGCGGAGATGAGGTGCACCAACTGTATGATGACACCAACTGCAATCTCAGCCTCATCAATGGCATTGAAGAAGAAGAGGTTGAGTTCTCGGTATATCCGAATCCGTTCCGTAATGAGTTGAATATTGTGCTGGATTCTGGTAATTCTGGCACCGTTTCCATTCTCGACTCTCAGGGTAAACTGCTCAGATCAGAAATCCTCAGACGAACGAATACAATCGTGAGAACAGATAAGTTGCCGTCTGGTATATATCTGTTGGTCATCACTACAGAACAAGGACGCTTCAGCCAAAAATTGGTCAAAAACTGATTCCTTTACTGCATGAATGCAGCAATTTCAGGAGCCACGGGTTTTATCGGCAACCATCTTATTGATTTACTGAAGAACGATAGTGCGTTTGATAGCGTTGATGTTCTATCGCGCAAGCAGCTTGATCTTCCAGAGAAATTCAATGTGCTGGTAAATTCAGATATCGGTGCGCAGAAGTTGAAGAATGTTGATGTAGCATTTTGTGCGCTAGGAACTACCATCAAAACGGCAGGTTCTCAAGAAGCATTCTACCATGTTGATCACGATCTGGTCGTGGCATTTGCCAACAACGCCAAAGAGGCAGGAGCCAAAACCTTTGTGCTGGTTTCGTCAGTAGGTGCTACGCCAAAAACCTCCAATTTCTACCTGAGAGTAAAAGGAGAAACGGAACGCGACCTTCAGGAAATTGGTTTTGAATCGCTGATCATTCTGCGCCCGTCCATGCTAATGGGAGAGCGTAAAGAATTCCGTTTTGGTGAACTGATCGGAAAAGGAGTGATGACCGTATTCAATCCTTTGATTAAAGGTGGCCTTTCAAAATACCGAGGTATTCATGGTAAAACCGTTGCTAAAGCCATGCTCAAATTGGGCAAAGAAAACCTACTTGGCGTACACGTTTTAGAAGGCGATGATCTTCATGCCTTCTCTTGAGTCTGTTCCTTATCGGGCCTAATGTAGATGTGCGCCCAAATTGATCTGGATAGTCTGAATATGGGAGGAAATAGAATGATCATGGTACTGAAATTCAGTGCCAAGTACCATTTAATGTCGAAATGCCACAGTACGATCATGGCCACAAAAATCGCTACACTCAAGGCAATGGTCAGCGCATAACTTATGTACATCGCTCCGTAGTAAAACCCTGGCTCAATCCAATATTTCTGACCGCAATTCGGACAGTTGTCGGGCATTTTATCAATGTTGCTGAAATTGTACGGGTTCTTGGTCAGGAATAGATCTCCTTGGCGGCATCGGGGACACTTATTCTGGAAAACGCTACTGAGAATACCGGTTTTCATGGAAATGATTTAGAACGCAAAAGAACAGATTCCATGATATTTCCATTGCAACATTGGTTACTTAAGCCAATTCAATTCCGCACTTTTGCGGCATGATCTCACTCAATCAGGTTTCGGTTCAATTCAATGGAAATTTTCTCTTCAAGGAGATATCATTTCTGGTAAACCCGAAAGACCGGATAGGTCTTGTTGGAAAGAACGGAGCAGGAAAATCTACCCTGCTGAAAGTGCTTTCCGGCAAGTTGGAGCCCGAAAGCGGCACGGTTTCTCAACCCAGCGGATGCACTATCGGTTATCTGTCTCAGGACATCAAACCCAAGTTGGGTAAAACCGTTTTCAATGAGACCTACTCTGCCTTGGAAGAGCTGCAAGGATTGGAGCATAAAGTGAATGATTACACCAAGCAACTCGAAACTCGCACGGATTATGAGAGCGAAGAGTACATGCAGATCATTCAAGACCTGCACGTTGCCAATGAGCGTTTCAGCATGTTGGGTGGCCATACGGCCGATGCGGAAGTGGAGAAGGTTCTGATGGGACTCGGGTTTCTGCGTTCCGATCTGAACCGAGATCTTGGAGAGTTCAGTGGAGGTTGGCAAATGCGTGTGGAGTTGGCCAAGATCCTGGTTCAACGGCCAGATGTGCTGCTGCTCGATGAGCCGACCAACCACCTTGATATTCTCTCCATCCAATGGTTGGAGACTTTCTTGCACGAGCACAACGGTTCAGTCATTCTCGTTTCTCACGATAGAGCGTTCCTCGATAACGTAACCAACCGAACCATCGAGATAACGCTAGGTCGTATCAACGATTACAGGGTTCCGTATTCTAAGTATGTGGAACAGCGCAAAGAGCGCAGAGAACTGCAGTTGGCGGCATACGAGAATCAGCAGAAGTTCATTGCCGAGACAGAGAAATTCATTGAGCGATTCAGATACAAGGCCACCAAGGCCACGCAGGTTCAGAGCCGCATCAAGGCCTTGGAAAAAATAGACCGCATTGAGGTGGAGCAGGAAGATAATTCTGTGATGCGCTTGCGATTTCCGCCAGCGCCACGGGCCGGGAAAGTGGTTTGTTTGTCCGAGGGTGTTGGTAAAAAGTATGGTGATCTGGAGGTGCTGAAAAACGTGGACCTGATGCTTGACCGTGGCGAGAAGGTTGCCTTTGTGGGTAAGAACGGAGAGGGAAAGACCACGTTTGCCAAGATCATTGTAGGAGACCTTGATTACACCGGTAAATGCGAGTTGGGCCACAACGTTACGCTGGGTTATTATGCGCAGGATCAGGCCGAATCTTTGGATTCTAAGAAGACCGTATTTGAAACCTTGGATGATGTTGCCAGGGGCGATATCCGAACCAAGCTGCGCGATATTCTGGGAGCGTTTCTGTTCAGTGGAGAAGATATAGATAAGAAAGTGAGCGTGCTTTCCGGTGGTGAAAGAGCCCGTCTCGCGTTAGCAAAATTGTTGTTGGAACCGGTGAATCTGTTGGTGCTCGATGAGCCCACAAACCACTTGGACATGCAATCTAAAGATGTGCTCAAACAGGCATTGATCAAGTATGATGGGGCCATGGTAATTGTTTCTCACGACCGTAGTTTCCTGAAAGGACTGACCGACAAGGTCTATGAATTCAAAGACCAAGGCGTTAGACAGCATATTGGAGATGTGTACGAGTTCTTGGCCAAGGCTAAAATGGAGAACTTGGAGGAACTCGGGTTCAATGCTCGGAAAGAAACGGCCGTTGTTCCAGAAAAGAATGCTTCTAACAAGGACGATTATAAAGCCCGTAAGGAAAGGGAGAAACTGCTTCGTGTAGCCAAGAACAAGGCCTCCAAATTGGAAGGAGAAATAGAAAAACTCGAAGCTGAAATTGCTGCATTGGACGAATTGATGCTCGATGCTGCGGCATTCAAAAAAGCACAGGAAGAGCGCGATGTGTTCAAAGAATACCAGCAAAAACAGAATGTACTGGATGGCAAAATGGTCGAATGGGAGCAGGCTGTTGAAGAAGTTGAAAAGCTTGATAATCAATAACGGGTCGTTAATAACTCCTGACCAAAATCAAGCCTATCCGTTTATGGCTATCTAATTTTGGGTAATCATAAACACGAAAACCATGCAAAGAAGATTTCAACTACAAGCATTGATCGCAATTCTGTCGGTGGGAATGATGTTCTCATCGTGCGGCAACATCGACATCGTTAAGAGAAAGTACCGTCCGGGCTTCCATGTGGACATTTCTAAGAAGCGCCAAAAGACCCAAGTAGCAGAGGCTTCTTCCGTTGCAGATGCTCGCAAGGTAGAAACGGCCAATACGTTAGAGCCAAAGCAGGCCGAATTGGCGCCACAGCAAATTGACGACAATATTTCTGCGAGCACAGAAGCCAAGCCAAACGCTCATTTGGCAGCGGTTAAGGAAACTAGAGAAAATGTGAAAGGTCAGTTAAGGTCGCCAGACTTCAAAGGGTTGACCTTTGATAGAAAGATGGACCGCATAAAGCGGGAAGTTTTCAAACCGACATCGGCCGCAAACTTGGAGTGGATGAAATGGGTCTCTTTCGGAACGGGTATCGGCTCGTTGGCATTCGGGGCATTGGCCGTGATATTCTCCATTCTTACCGTAGTATTCTGGTCATCTTTCGTTTGGGGAGCAGCCGTGTTGGCCATCCTGCTGGGTGCAGCTGCCATCACGTTCTCGCTTATCTACAAAAAGAATAACGGAACAGACCCGAAAGCACGACTTGGTTTCATTTTCGGAATCATTGGTGCTGGACTTGGAGTATTGGCCATCATTCTCGGAGCCATTTTCTTTGCGGTATTTGTCATAGGTTAAAACCGATATCAATTGAAAATTCAGACCCGCTCCTTTCGGAGCGGGTCTTTTGTTTGGTTATCTTTCTACCGTAATTCAGAATAATGAGAAAAGAGGTTTTTAGAAGTGTGTTGTCGGCATTGTTCATAGCCGCATTCATGTTCCAATCATGTAGCAACATTGATATTGTAAAGCGCAGATACCGTCCGGGCTTTCATGTAGATGTGACCAAGAAAAAACATCAGGCCCAACGTGTTTCGGAAGAAGAGACCGCCCAAGTAACACAGGCTGCGCCAATGCCTGTAAAGACCTCCAGAGTGGAGCAAACGCAAGTTCTTGTTGAACCAATCGAGAAAACACCCGAGCCTGTTTTTACGGCATCGACTGTACAAACCCATGAAAAGAAAGCCAAGGGTATTGACAGAGTCAATGATTTCATGCTAACTCCATTCAGGGAGATAAAACGAGAAAAGTTGAATAGCGAACTGCGAAGAGCGGTTTTCCAAAAGGATGATGAGGAAAAATATGGCTGGTCGTTGACCAGTTTCCTTTCCACCGGATTTGGTGTGTTGGCTTTGGCGTTGCTCATAACGGGAATCGTGTTCTTCGTGAGCTTTATGCTTGGAGGTGCATTTGTGTATTGGTGGGCTTTCTTGGCAGCGGCCATCCCAATGGGTATTGCGGCCATGGTTACGGGCATTGTTGGAATGCGTCAGACGGGAAGTGGGGAGCGTAGAGGACGCGGGTTTGCAATTGCAGGTCTAGTTTCTGGCATCATCACTTTAGCAGGAGGTTTGATCTCCTTGTTGTGGGGATTCCTGTACACCATCATCAATGGTGGCGACCGCGAATTCTTTTGATCATTGTTTCAGCAGGTGGAGGTCGTAGATCGTGTCAAGGTCTGAGAGTCTTTCTAAACGTCCGTAACTGAGCCGATTTTCCATCAGATCAAGTACAGTATCCTCAAATACCGTATCAGTACTCCATTCCTTGTCTTCGAATAGATAAGAATGAAGTTTTTTCATGCCCAGAAGATAATAACCACCATCTTTTGCAGGCCCAATTACGGTGTCCTTATCATTGAGTATTTCGAATGATTCTTCGATGAGGTCGGTGGTCAACTGAGGGCAGTCGCTACCAATGATCACGGCTTTTTTGGCGCCTAGCGCAAAAACCTTTTCGAATGCGTTTTTCATACGAAGGCCAAGGTCCGTTCCTTCTTGAATATGTTTATTGAAACGGTCATCATCCCACGCGTCATTTTCAATTTCGTCCGAATAGAACACATGACGCATACAGAGGGAGCCATTTGCAGCTTCTCGCGTCAGCTTCAAAAGCTGTAGGTAGATATCCAAAGCCTTCTCTTCTCCGATTCCGGCTGCCAATCTGGTTTTTACCTTACCCAGAACTGGGTTCTTCACAAAGATTATCAGGTGGTTTTCCTCCATTTCTTTCAGCCTTGCCTCAAATGACCGAAAAATTTCAATTGACATTTATCAAATGCACGCATTGTTTCTACTTTTAAGGCTCACTGCTTTTAGCAGTCAACCTCTCAAAAGATCAGTGTAATGTATGAAGTAGGCGTTGGCAAAGCCGACATAACCGCATTCAAACTCGGTGTAGGAATGATGGGTTATGGCATGTACTACAACATTGTAAAAGGTGTTGAGACAGACCTTTTCGCCCGAGCCATGGTTATCCGAGATACCACAACGGGTAAGAAAGTGGTTTTGGTCAATGCCGAGATATGCTTCATTACCATTGCCATTAAACGAGGTGTTTGGAAGAAATTACGCAGAAAGCACGAGCATCTGGATTTTCAGGAAGATTCCATCATGCTTTCTGCACAGCATACCCACAGTGCGCCAGGAGGCTACTCACACTTTGGGTTGTACAACATGTCCATTCCAGGATTTGCTCCAGAAGTTTATCAGAAAGTGGTGGATGGCATTGTTGATGCTATTGTTGAAGCCGCTGAAAATCTGCAGCCTGCTACGATCAAGGTTTCTCGTGGAGCGATTGAAGACGAGAAAGAAGTGGCTTTCAATCGTTCGATAGAAGCTTACAACGAAAACCCGGAGGTTAAGACCAAACTGAAGAAGGAAGAAGCCAGCCAGGCGGTTGACCGCAACATGCTTTTGCTACGGGTTGATGATCTGGAAGGAAACCCTATTGCATCTTGGAACTGGTTTGGTGTGCACACCACAAGTTTGAGCAACGATAACCACCGTATTTGCTCGGATAATAAAGGGTATGCATCCAAGTTTCACGAAGACAAGGTCAAGAAACGTAAGAAAGACAAGTTCATTTCTGTATTCGCGCAGCGCAAAGCCGGTGATGTTACCCCAAATTGGAAATGGGACCGAAAAAAGAAGTGGACACGCGGAAAATTTGAAGACGATTTTGAAAGTGCCAAATTCAATGGCAACATTCAATTTGAGCATGCACATCGACTGTTCAAAAAAGCCAAGTCAGCTTCAGACCTTCCAACGCAGGTAGACCATGCCATGACCTTTGTGGATTTCCGCAAGGTAATTGTTGACAAGGAATTTGCCTGCGGACAGAAAGATGCGAGAACAGGCCCTGCTTGCCACGGTGTCGCGTTTTTTGAAGGAACCAAAGAAGGACCAGGAATGCCACCAGCCGTTGGGGCGCTGGCTCGGGTGCTTTGCCGAGGTCAGAAAGCATACGAATTGGCCGCAGCGCCTTTCAAACCGAAGGATAAAGCCGAGCGGATTTACGAAAAGTATCATACACAAGGTCCAAAGGATATTCTGATTGAAGCGGACGAGCGGAGAATCTTGGGTACTCGCGATGTCAAGAACCTTGTTATACCAGCTTGGGCAGATCCTGCTATTGGAAATTTTAAGAAGTTCCACGCCAACGGAAGTTTGGGAGACAAGCCATGGATTCCGCAGATTCTACCGATTCAGTTGATCATTATCGGAGACATCGCTTTAGCAGGAATTCCAGCAGAGATCACCACCATTGCTGGTCAGCGGTTAGAAGATTCACTTCTCGAAATTCTTGCAGACCGAGGCGTGAAAGAAGTGGTCTGCTCAACTTACACCAACGCTTATTGCGGATACATCACTACATACGAAGAGTATCAACTGCAATTGTACGAAGGAGGCCACACGGTATTCGGTCAGCATTTTTTGGGAGCGGTGCAGACCAAGTTCAAAGGATTGGCGCTGGAGTTATTGAAGCCGGAAAATGAACGTAATGTGGTAGAAGACGGCCGTCCAACTTTCTTTACCGATGAGGAGCTTGAACTGCGCTCTTTCAACATTGAAACGCAAAAAAGACTAATTCAGCTGTAGGCCTCTGGCCCTTAACAAGATTAACACTGTTTTCTTACTTTCAACGCCATGTCGTTGGAGAAGATAGATAGGGAATTGCAAGAAGCCGCCAGAGTGTTGGATGAGTTCATGTCTGATGCATCTAACCTGCAAGCCATTCGCAAGGCGGCCAATCTGTTGGTCAATTCTGTGAAGTTGGGCGGCAAGATCTATTCTTGCGGCAATGGTGGTTCTATGAGCGATGCCATGCATTTTGCCGAGGAGTTGAGCGGCCAGTTCAGAGACGAGAGGAAACCGATTTCTGCCATGGCCATTTCAGACCCAGGGTATCTGACCTGTACCGCTAATGATTATGGCTACCAGCACATTTTCTCGCGTTTTATTGAAGCCTTCGGGAAAAAGGGAGATGCGCTGTTGGCCATCAGCACGTCTGGCAACTCGCACAACGTTCTGTACGCAGCAAGAAAAGCGCAGGAAAATGGAATGCATGTTATTGCCCTAACAGGAAAGGACGGTGGTGAGTTGGCCAAACTCTGCGATGTGGAGATTCGCGCACCCTTCTCAGAATATTCAGATAGAACCCAGGAAATTCACATCAAGGTCATTCACATTCTGGTGATGTTGATTGAACAGGAAGTTGCTCATTAAATGCTTGTCAAAACGTACGGTAGCGCGGTCTATGGGGTTGATGCCAACATCATCACAGTAGAAACCAATGTGGCTGGGCAGGGCGTCAACTTTTATATGGTAGGCCTACCAGACAATGCTGTAAAGGAAAGTCAATCGCGGATACGGGCTGCGCTCAAAAATGTAGGTTATAAAGTTCCCGGTAAGACCATTACTATTAACATGGCACCGGCCGATCTGCGTAAAGAAGGTTCAGCATACGACCTTACCATTGCTGCTGGAATTTTAGCCGCTTCTGAACAGATAAAGTCAGATGGAATTGCTGATTATATCATTATGGGAGAGCTTTCGCTCGATGGTGGTCTGCAACCGATAAAGGGTGTGCTTCCCATTGCAATCAAGGCGCGGGAAGCTGGTTTTAAAGGATTTATTCTGCCTAAGCAAAATGCAAGAGAAGCTGCCATTGTTGATGATCTTGATGTATACGGTATTGAGAACATCCAAGAGTTGATCCATTTTTTCGATGGCAAGATGCCATTGGAAAAAACGGAGGTCAACACGCGAGAGGAATTCTACAAGCAATTGAATGAATCCGACCTGGATTTCAGCGATGTAAAAGGACAGGAAAACATAAAGCGTGCAATGGAGATTGCCGCTGCCGGTGGACATAATTTGTTGCTCATCGGTCCTCCAGGTGCTGGAAAAACCATGTTGGCCAAACGGCTACCATCCATTCTGCCTCCTTTGTCTTTGAAGGAAGCTTTGGAGACAACCAAGATCCATTCGGTTGCTGGCAATTTAGGTTCTGAAACATCGCTCATGACCATGCGGCCATTCAGAAGTCCGCACCATACCATTTCTAACGTAGCGCTTGTTGGCGGAGGTCAGGTGCCTCAGCCTGGAGAGATATCGTTGGCGCATAACGGAGTACTGTTTTTGGATGAATTGCCAGAGTTTCAGCGGACCGTTCTGGAAGTGATGCGGCAGCCGTTGGAAGATAGAGTGGTCAACATTTCCAGAGCAAGACTTTCGGTAGAGTATCCGAGCAGTTTTATGCTGGTAGCCAGTATGAATCCATGTCCGTGTGGGTTTTACAACCATCCAGAAAAGGATTGTGTTTGCGCCCCTGGCGTGGTACAGAAGTACCTGAACAAAATATCGGGTCCGCTTTTGGATCGTATCGACATCCACGTGGAGGTTACTCCCGTTCCAATAAATGAGTTGGCCGATTTCCGTCCGTCAGAGAAAAGCGAGAACGTCCGCGAACGCGTGATTGAAGCACGCAGAAGACAGATTGAACGATTCAAAGACCAAAGATCAGTTCATAGCAATGCCATGATGGGCACCAAGTTGCTGAAGGAAGTTTGCAAGATCGATGATTCCGGACGTGAGATGTTGAAGAAAGCAACGGACAGATTAGGGCTTTCTGCCCGTGCATTTGATCGGATTTTGAAAGTGGCCCGAACCATTGCAGACCTTGAAGGAGCGGAGAATATACTGCCCAATCATCTTGCAGAAGCCATTCAATACCGAAGTTTGGACAGACAGAACTGGGCAGGATAATGGCACGGATAGAGGACAACCATCTTTATGAACTCGTTTACGAGATAGTGGCGCAAGGCATGATCGTTACCAATGCCCACGGAATCATCACGAAGTGCAATGAGTCTGCCGTGCACATGTTTGGTTATGAAGAAACGGGTCTGGTTGGGGTTAATGTAGACGAACTTTTACCGGAAGCGTTAAGAAACCTGCACAAAAAACATAGGGATGACTTTGCGGAGAAACCCGAAAAAAGGCGGATGGGAAATGGATTTGAGCTGATTGCTCAACGGTTGGATGGTACCCGCTTTCCAGTTGAAGTTTCTCTCAATCACACAAAAATTGATGGCGAATTGAGGGTTGTAGCCCTTATTAGCGATATATCGAAAAGAAAAGAGGCCGAACAGAAAATTCTGACGGTGAATAAAGAGTTGGAGGAAGGTGTGCGTCAACGAACTCAGGAATTGAACGAAGCGGTTAAAGCTCTGCAGGAAAGTCAACATCTCTATACGCTCATAGCACAGAATTTCCCAGATGGAACCATCAATGTGCTGGACAAGAATTTCAATTACATTTTTGCCGAAGGCAAAGAGTTCGTAAGAAGTGGTATTAACCGCAATAAGGTCATTGGATTGAACTACATTTCGCTTCTTCCGGCAGATTATCGTGATCAAGTTGAAACAGAGCTGACCAGGGTTTTGGAGGGCTTGCCGCGTTCTTTTGAGATTGTTGCCCGTGGCAATACGTACATCATGAGCGCGGTTCCGCTGTATGATGAGGAAGCTGGAGTGAACCGAATTCTGTTGGTAGAAAAGAATATCACAGAACAGAAACGCGCAGAGCAAGACATGATGAACGCCCTGAAAAAAGAGCGTGAGCTGAATGAGATGAAATCGAGGTTCGTTTCCATGGCTTCGCATGAATTCAGAACACCTTTGGCAACCGTTCTAAGCTCGGTCAATCTGTTGCAACGACACTCAGAAAGCGGCAACCAAGAAGCGGTTGTAAAACATGTTGGTCGTATCAAGAATTCCATTCGGAATCTGACCTCTATTCTCAATGACTTCCTTTCGCTGGAGAAACTGGAGCAGGGCAAGATCCAATACAGACCTGAAGAGATAAGGCTTTGCGAACTGGTGAAGTCTGTAGTGGAAGATATTGAAGCCATGTGCAAGCCCGGTCAGACCATTGAGCTGCTGTGCGGCACACACACAGAAGCAACATTGGACCCGCAATTGGTGAGGAATGTATTGTTCAATTTGCTCTCCAATGCTGTAAAGTACAGTGGCGAAGGAACAGTGATCAAACTTTCCGTTGATGGTACTGATGATGAACTGCTGATCAAAGTGACAGACCAAGGAATTGGAATTCCAGTGGAAGAACAAAAGCACCTCTTCGAGCGATTTTTCCGAGCAAAGAACGCCACCAATATTCAGGGCACCGGCCTTGGTCTGAACATTGTTGCCAAACACGTGGAATTGATGGGAGGTGATATCAGTTACACTAGCAAGTTGAATGAAGGAACTACATTTGCTATTACATTACCAAGGAACAATTCACTGAGCGAATAATGGGAAAGAAGATACTTGTGATTGACGACAATCTGGAGATGCGCGAGAACATTGCCGAAATCCTTGAGCTTGCCAATTATCAGACAATTACTGCCGAAGACGGGAAGAAAGGTGTGGCAGCTGCTAAGGCTGAGAATCCAGATCTGATCATTTGCGATGTGATGATGCCTGAATTGGATGGCTATGGTGTGCTGCACATTCTGAGCAAAGACCCATCTACACTTGGTATTCCGTTCATCTTTCTTACCGCCAAATCGGAAGTGGTGGACATGCGCAAAGGAATGAGCCTTGGTGCAGACGACTACATAACTAAGCCATTTGAAGAAACAGACCTGCTTGATGCCGTGGAAATGCGACTCAAGAAGAGTGAAGCCATGAAAGCCGGTGCAAGCCGCACCATTTCTGGGGTTCAGGGCTTCATGGCCAGTGCAACCGGAAAGGTGTTTGAACAAGTGACCAAGAATCATCGTACCAAACATTATTCACTCAAAGAACACATCTTCCGTGAAGGGGATTCTCCGATCTATCTGTATTTCCTGAGTAAGGGAAAGATCAAAACATTCAAAATGAATGAGGATGGAAAAGAGTACATCACAGGCCTTTTCAATGCCGGAGATTTCTTTGGATACACGGCACTTTTGGAGCACGCCAATTACACAGATTCTGCTCAGGTTATTGATGATGCCGAAGTGCTACTCATACCCAAAGATGACTTTTACCACTTGATGGGTTCGAACACGGAGGTCATCAGCAGTTTCATCAAGTTGCTTGCAGATAATATCCACCAGAAGGAGGAACAGTTGATAGAGTTGGCGTACAGTTCTGTGCGTAAACGCGTGGCCAATGCGTTGGTGCAGGTGTATGAGAAGTACAATGCCGAGCATCGCGAAGACTTTACCATCAGTCTTGGCCGAGAGGATCTGGCCAGTATTGTAGGTACGGCAACTGAAACCGTTATCCGTGCTTTGTCTGAGTTCAAGGAAGACGGTTACATTGCGTCCAAAGGCCGAGACATCAAGGTTCTTGACATACAGGCGCTGAAGAACTATAGGTTCTAGTCTCAGCTGACAAACCTCAGTTTTCCGTTTGATGGCCATCACGTAAGTGAGCGGAGTTGAAGACCGCCTTTGGCTTCGTAATTACCATCCATGTCTTCAATTAAGGAAACTGTTGCTTGTTCTATCGCTGGCGTAATTCTTTTGGCCGGTTTCCAATTTAGGCGGAGTTACAATGATTTTTTGCAGCTTTAAGAACCTTATTCAATCCAACCCATGTCTTCAGATTCCCAGAAATCCAATTCAGCACTGGATACCGACTACGATAATGACTCGTGGTTGGGAGAGAAGGAAAAGACATTTTCTACCAAGCTTATTGTGGCCCTTGGCGGAATATCCTCGTTGGGCGGGGTTTTCCCATTGTTTCTGGATAAGGCTCAATTTCTCATACCAAGCTTCTTAGACAGTTCGGTTTGGCTGTTCATTTTTTTCTCTTTCGGATATTTTGCCCTTCCGCTAGCGATACTCGGTTTTTGGGTTTGGTTCACCGATAGGATTGCCTACCCGAATAATTGGTCGCCCCTCAAAGGTTTCCGTATTGCTGATTGGAAGAACAGCCCCATAACCTACAGGTATCAGTGGCTTATCATTCTTCAGTTTCTTCTGGTTTCGCTATATCTGGTCGTATCCATCAAGTATCAGTTTCAGTACCGCACGTTGTTCGGTTTTGGTTTCAGTCTCATATTGTTTGTGGCCCCTGTCATTGGGTTTCTTTCTATGACCAAGAGAAGTTATCCAAGAAGGAAATCGCCAGTTAAGATGGGTGCAACCATGCTACTTGTTGTTCTTTTAGTATCCATATACCTCGGTTTCAAGTGGAGGAACAGCGCTGGACACGATGCGTCTGATGGCGATTACCGCAAACTTGTTCAGGTCGATCTTATCAACAGAGAGCTTCAACGCCTCGAAAAGGAAATTCTGAATATGGTCGATCGCTTTTACATTAAAAGTTCGGTTCAGGCCAAAGTAACCTTGGATACTATTCAAGGTGTTGACGTGCCAACAGGTTTTAACGCCAACAAGTATAGAATTGATGCCTCGCTGAGGATCTTGGGCCGAATTCTGTTGGAAGATGAAAGCTGCTGCAAAACCTCGCTGAACAAACATGCTCATGCTTCGGAGAATGATTCGGATGTAATACCGCACAGGGATCTTTTTCTGGGAGAGGAATTTACCTACCAAGCGGGAGGAAATAGGAGATTGGACGTTCTGATGTCCGGTATCGATTCATTGTTGATCTCCATGGAGCAAGAGAACCGACATCGGGTATTTCCCAGTTGTTTTGATGCCGATCCTTTTGTAAGCGATACAACGGGGCGGTTGGCAGAACAACTGGCAGCCAAATTCAATTTCGATAACAGTAAGCGACTGAAAAGCTGGGTAGAAGACTTTTACCTGCCTTATTGCCAGCGAAAGGCCAAGGCAGATGTGGAGGAAATTGCTCAGGAAACAGCTTGGATATGGAAAGATATGCAGCTACGCGGAGTAGCAATTTCTGTGGCCAATCTCATACTGCTGTTTCTGTTCTTCATTGAAATGAACGACCTCAAATTATTTAAGATCGCTGGTTTCCGGGCCGATGGCAATGGAGACGAATCGGAAGAGGAAAAGGAAATTAGATCGAAGAAAATTGCTGAGTTGAACCACAAGGCCAATTACCTGCTCTTCCCTTTAACCATGGCAATGACGGTTATTGGTCTGTTACTGATTCCGGTTACAGCTCAGATGGAAATAGCCAGTTTCACTCCGTCAAGGTCCTTCTGGCTCATGAATGTTCCGAGTTTGCATCTTCCAGAGGTTACGGATCAAGTGGTTTCCAACAGCAAGGAGGAAACCCAGATCACAGAGATGGACACGATCACTTCCAACATTTCCACAACCGTGGACCGATCCGATTCCATACCAACAACACCTACCACTTCCAATGGCATAAAAGAAGAGATCAAGATCTTGAACAGCAGGCTCAATGCGCTTACAAAGGCGTTGGAGAACAGAAAGAACATCGAAAAGGAACTTGAAGGAATATCCAGTTCGTTGAAGAAGGTTCAGAAAAAGGTGGATGACCTGCCGAATATTGTTTCAGATGGATGGGGAGCAACCACCATTGATACCACCAAAGCCAATTAAATGATGAGCAACTTCAAGATCCATAAGATTTCGGCTTGGTTGCTTAGCGTATGTCTGCTGGTTTCCATTCAGGCACAGGGTCAGGCTGGTGTAAGCGGTCTTTGCAAAGTGGTTGAACAGTTAGAAGGGTTCAATCAACGGTATGAGGCTTTTTTGGTAGCTCCGAACGATTCCTTGTTCGACACGCAGACTCAAGCGGAGTTTAAAGATCAGATGGACCAGATACTTCAGCAAGCAGAAGCACTCAGTTTCAACCCTACGTTCAGACCAAAGTATTTCCATACCGTACTCAGGTCTTTGCCAGTATTGGTTGCATTCAGAGACGAGGTGGCGCTGTTCAGCTGGAGTGTTTTCAGGAAAATGGAGACTCAACTCATATTCGGAGAAGGCGAGGAAAAACTCAAGGCCATCGATAACCTGAATCGCAAAACCGTGTTGGTTTGGTTAGAAGGCAACGACCTGATCAGACTGAAGTCCAAGTTTAAAGCCATACAACAGGTAGAACATCAACTAAGGAATATACTTCCTCTCAAGTGGCGGCAGAACAACTGCTGCAACTGCCCATAGTTTCTACACGCGGTTCGTATGTGTGGCTGCCCACGGCCAAAGGGGTAATTCTGACAAACCTCAGTTTTCCGTTTGATGGCCATCACGAAAGCGAGCGAAGTTGAAGGCCACCTTTGGCTTCGTAATTACCATCCATGTCTTCAATTACGGAAACTGTTACTTGCTACCACTGTAGTGAGCCATGCGCTGACGAGATCATCCAGCATGATGGTCACGAATTCTGCTGTAATGGCTGTAGTACGGTCTATCAACTTTTACAGGATGTAGGGCTTGATGAGGCTTACGCCAATGGGCCGTTGGGTATTCGTCCCGATGCGGTGAAAGGGCAGGAGTTGGCCTATTTGGATAACGAGGAAGTGCAGGAAAGCCTGCTCGATTTCTCGGATGGGAACATGGCGCGCATAACATTTGAGTTGCCCGCCATTCATTGCAGCGCGTGCGTGTATCTGTTGGAAAGGTTAGAGAAGTTGAATTCGGGCGTGAAGAACTGTGAGGTCAACTTTCCGAAGAAGCGGGCCAACATCTTGTTTGATAAAACGGAGATCTCGCTCCGCGAATTGGTGCAACTGCTGCATTCTATTGGGTATGCGCCCAATCTCAATTTGCAGAAGTCAACAGAGAAGGACGATAAACCGACTACAGACAAGGCGTTGCTTTATCGCATTGGCGTAGCGGGTTTCTGCTTCGGAAACATCATGCTTCTGAGTTTCCCAGAATACCTTTTGGGCGGGAAACAGCTGGAAGAGCATTGGTCGCAGCTGTTCAATTATTTGAATCTGGTGCTCGCTTTACCGTTGGTTCTTTTTGCGGGGCGCGATTATCTGCTTTCGGCCTACAAAGGTTTGCGGGTTGGGCACGTGAATATGGATGTGCCCGTATCCATAGGAATTCTGGCCATTTTCTTCCGTAGTTCCTATGATATTGTGATGGGTCTCGGCCCTGGGTTCTTTGATTCGTTGGCCGGGTTCATCTTCTTCCTTTTGGTAGGAAAATGGTATCAGGCCAAAACCTATTCGGGGCTTTCGTTTGAGCGCGATTATCGTTCGTTTTTCCCTATTGCGGTGAACCGAATTGGAGAAGACGGCAGCGTTGACGCCATTATGATCAAGCATCTGCTAAAAGGCGATGAGATTCAGATACATAATGATGAGTTGATTCCGTGCGATTGCGAGTTGCTGTCGGACAAAGCCTCCATTGATTACAGTTTTGTAACTGGAGAGGCCGCACCATCATCAAAAGCGTTGGGAAATCGCATTTATGCAGGAGGCAAGAACCGTGGTTCGGTCATTCGTCTACGGGTGTTGAAACCTGTTTCGAGCAGTTATCTCACCTCACTCTGGAATAGTTCAGAAACAACCAACAAGGAAGACGTTTCGCCATTGATCCGCTTTTCGGATAAAGTGGCTAGCTACTTCAGCGCAGCCGTACTTGCCATTGCTGCCATTACGGCCATCTATTGGTGGATGGTTGATCCATCGAACTGGTTGAATACGACAACGGCCGTTCTGATTGTGGCCTGTCCGTGTGCGTTGGCGTTGAGCATTCCGTTCACATATGGAAGCATGATGCGCCACTTCGGTAGAAACGGATTTTTCGTTCGGTCTGTGGAAGCCATCGCGAAGCTTGGCGAGATAACGCATGTGGTTTTCGATAAGACAGGAACCATCACCATCCGCCAAAAAGGAAGCGTGAATTTCAGTGGTAATGATCTGAGCGAAGACCAACTGAATGCGCTGGTGAACATCGCACGGCAATCGTTGCACCCGCTGAGCAAGACGTTTGCAGCAGCATTTCCAAAAGCGCCACAACAACAGGTTGTTGGGTTCACGGAGAACGCAGGTGTTGGTGTTTACGGCATGGTAGATGGGATTCTGGTTGAACTGAAAAACCCGAATCGGTTGGAAGAAGTGCAAAGAGAGTTGTTCGATTCTTGGAAGACCGAACATCACGGAATGGGACAAACAGCCGTGCTCATTGATGGAAAAGTTTGGGCACGTGTTGATTTTACCACCAGCTACCGACCTGGATTGAAGGATACAGTGCAATCGATACGTGAAGAACACGGCATTTCGTTGCTATCGGGTGATAATGACTCTGAGGCGGCTGCTTTGAGCAATGCAGTTATTGCTGGGATTGACCGAACCCACATGCGTTTTGAAATGGACCCGCACCAGAAGCGCGAATGGGTTGAAGCGAAACAATCTGAAGGCCATGAAAAAGTGTTGATGATAGGTGATGGACTGAATGATGCAGGTGCGTTGCGCGAAGCGCATTTCGGTATTTCCATTGCTGAGGACAATAGCCAGTTCACACCTGCATCGGATGGGATATTGACCGCTGAGTCATTCAAGAAACTGCCTGCGCTGATCCAACTTGCGAAGCAATCGAGGAATGTGGTGCTTGGGGCTTTTGCCCTGTCTCTGCTCTACAACATCTTTGGCCTGGCGGTGGCCGTACAAGGTCTTCTTTCTCCTGTCATTGCGGCTATTCTGATGCCGCTGAGCTCTGTTTCAATTGTACTGTTTACCACTATCACTACAGCCGTGATGGCGAGGAGGAAGTTGAAATAATTACGCCTTTTAGCTTTTTTTCTTCTTGGCCTTTGACAAAGCTAATCATCGAACTGAGTTCAAGGTTCAAAGTTCAGCGTTCGGGTTTCGCAGACTGACCTTGAACCTTAAACGTTGAACGAGGAACCACCTTTCTGACATCGATCAGTTTCATCTGTGACTGCACTCAGCAGGTGCCTAATGGACCTTGGGCACTTTTGCCACTGCGATGAGTGTGATCTATCTACTGATAGCAGTGAGTATTGTAGCCGCGGCTGGCTTCCTAGGGGCATTCCTTTGGGCGGTTCGCAACGGGCAGTACGATGACGATCAGACACCGGCCATGCGCATCCTGTTTGACGACAAAAAAACTTCAGAAACCAATAATCAATAAGAATGGAAAAGGAAACCTTCCGTTATGACAACCGCATTGTCCGCAAGTTTGCCTATGCCACGATGGCATTCGGTATCATCGGCATGCTCGTGGGGCTCACCGCTGCCTTGCAGATGGTGGATCCCATGTTCAACTTTTTGACACCGTTCCTCACTTTCGGCAGGATTCGACCGCTTCATACGAACGCGGTGATCTTTGCTTTTGTCGGGAACGGAATCTTCATGGGGGTCTACTACTCGTTGCAGCGTTTGCTGAAAACGAGGATGTGGAGCGATGCGCTGAGCAACATCAACTTTTGGGGTTGGCAGCTGATCATTCTCTCGGCCGTGGCCACGCTTCCTTTCGGTATCACCACTGGTAAGGAATATGCAGAATTGGAGTGGTGGATCGATATTGCCATCGCCCTGATCTGGGTGGTGTTCGGTCTGAACATGTTCATGACCATCCTTAAAAGAAGGGAGCGTCACCTGTACGTGGCCATCTGGTTCTACATCGCAACGTTCGTGACCGTTGCGATGTTGCACATCGTCAACAGCTTTGAGCTTCCTGTTTCATTCCTGAAAAGCTATAGCTGGTATGCAGGTGTTCAGGATGCACTGGTGCAATGGTGGTATGGCCACAATGCAGTGGCATTCTTCCTCACCACGCCTTACCTCGGGCTGATGTACTACTTCATTCCGAAGGCATCGAATCGTCCTGTTTACTCTTACCGACTTTCTATCGTTCACTTCTGGGCGTTGATCTTCATCTACATCTGGGCTGGTCCACACCACTTGCTTTACACCGCGCTGCCTGACTGGGCGCAGAGCTTGGGAGTTGTGTTCTCGTTCATGTTGATCGCTCCGAGTTGGGGTGGTATGCTCAACGGTCTGCTCACCCTGCGTGGTGCTTGGGACCGCGTTCGAGAAAGTGCCGTATTGAAGTTCATGGTTGTGGCCGTTACCGCATACGGTATGAGCACGTTTGAAGGCCCAATGCTTTCGTTGAAGAACGTGAACGCCATCAGCCACTTTACAGACTGGACCATTGCTCACGTTCACATCGGTGGATTGGGTTGGAACGGATTCCTAACGTTCGGTATCCTTTACTTCCTAGTTCCAAAACTGTGGAATACCAAACTTTACTCTGACAAGCTTGCCAACTTCCACTTCTGGATCGGCACATTGGGAATCCTGTTCTACGCGCTTCCTATGTACTGGGCTGGTTTCACCCAGAGTTTGATGTGGAAACAGTTCACCGCAGAAGGCTTCCTTCAGTATCCGAACTTCTTGGAAACCGTGACACAGATCAAACCGATGTATGCTGCAAGAGCGTTCGGTGGAGCCATTTACATCGTAGGTGTGATCGCCATGCTTTACAACCTGATTGCCACCATGCGTCAGGGAAGTTTCCAACCAGAGGAAGAGGCATCTGCCGCTCCATTGGCCAAGACTTATACTTCTCACAAAGGGGAAGGCTGGCACCGGGCCATTGAGCGCAGACCAGTTCAGATGCTGGTGTTCAGTTTGGTGGCCGTTGCAATCGGTGGCATCATTGAGATTGTGCCGACCATGCTGGTTGAAAGCAACGTTCCAACCATTGCAAGCGTGAAACCTTACACGCCACTTGAACTGGAAGGCCGAGACATCTACATCCGCGAGGGTTGCTACAACTGCCACTCACAGATGGTGCGTCCGTTCCGAAGCGAGACCGAGCGTTATGGCGAATACTCCAAAGCTGGTGAGTTCGTCTATGACCACCCATTCCAGTGGGGCTCCAAGAGAACTGGGCCAGACCTTCACCGCGTTGGTGGCAAGTATGGCGACAGCTGGCACTACAACCACATGTGGGATCCATCTTCCATGTCGCCTGGAACCATCATGCCATCTTACCCATGGTTGTTCGAGAACGAGTTGAGCACAGACCTGACTCCGAACAAGATCAGAGCGATGCAGACGTTGGGCGTTCCTTATGCTGAAGGATATGACCAGATCGCCATCGATGACCTGAATGCTCAGGCACAACAGATCGCTGATAACCTGAAGAAGGACGGCATTGAAGTGTTGCCACAGACAGAGATCATCGCATTGATCGCCTATCTGCAACGTCTGGGAACAGACATCAAAGTGAAGGACACACAAGCGGCCATGCTAACCAAATAAAGAAACGAAGTCATGTTAAAATTCATCAAACATCACATGGAGACCATTGCGGGAGTGGACATCTACCCGATCATCTCCTTCATCATCTTCTTCACATTCTTTCTGGTGGTTACGGCTTATGTGATCAAGCAGAGCAAAGCCTACTTCGATGAGGTGAGTCTGTTGCCACTGGAAGACAACCAAGGATCAACCAATAAAAACTGAGAAATGAAAACGTATTGGTTCACAAACAAATACAGAATGCTCACGGCAGCCGTTGCATGCTCGCTTTTGGCGACCTCGGCCAGTGCACAGGAATCAAAAGTTCCAGTTCCGTGGGAGAATATCGTTTCGGCCGATGATACGGCCGTGTTCTGGGTGCTGGCCTCGTTTGCCGTGCTGATGCTCATCCTGATCTGGGTTGTGGCATCCGTCACCAAAGGGCTTATTTCAGACAAAGAACTTTGGAAAGGTAAATGGGAACGGGCAGCCAAGTCGGTTGCAGTGGTTGTCGGAACTGGTCTGATGTTCAGTTCAACTGGAGCGTTTGCGCAAACGGCTGAAACCAGTGCGCCTCTGTTCCCGATGTCTGACGGACTGTTCTGGATCATGGTGATTGCCGACCTCTTCCTTTTGGTGGTTCTGTTGGCAACGCTCTATAATTTGAGCAGCCTGATCAAATCGCTGAGAACTGCTCCTGAAGAAGAAGCAGTTGAGGAGCAATCTGTTGCCGAAAGTCTTTGGACAGGAAGCCTGTCTGCGGCTGTTCCGTTGGAGCAAGAAGGCGACATCCTGATGGATCATGAGTATGACGGTATCCGCGAGTTGGACAACAAGCTTCCGCCTTGGTGGCTATATATGTTCTACTTCACCATCGTTTTCGGTGTGGTCTATATTGGTTATTATCAATTCTCAAACGGACATTCTCAGTTGGATGAATACAAAGCGGAAATGGCTTTGGCAGAAGAGCAGAAGGCTGCTTTCTTGGCAAGCTCTGCCAATAATGTGGACGAAAGCACCGTGGAACTCCTCACCGATGCGACTTCGATCGCTAACGGAAAGGACAAGTTCCAAACGCTTTGCATCGCCTGTCACGCTGCCACAGGAGGAAGTACACAGAATCCACTTGGAGTAGGTCCTAACCTGACCGACCAATACTGGTTGCATGGAGGTGGAATCCAAAATGTGTTCAAGACCATCAAGTATGGTGTTCCTGCCAAAGGGATGATCTCTTGGGAAGCACAGCTTACACCAAGACAGATTCAAGAAGTGGCCTCGTATGTTCTTTCTCTTCAGGGAACCAATCCTGAGAATGCGAAGGAACCACAAGGCGAGATCTGGACTGAGGATGCTGCACCTGCGGCTGCCCCAGCAGATTCAACAAGCACAGAAGAAGCTCCTGCTGCATCAGGCCGAAACGGCTGATGCAGGGGAGTGAGTTCCGTCACACTGAGGCAGAATATGTAGAATATTTTGTCTGACCCAAAGGAA
Organism: Flavobacteriales bacterium; assembly: GCA_020635495.1. Classification (GTDB taxonomy): domain Bacteria; phylum Bacteroidota; class Bacteroidia; order UBA10329; family UBA10329; genus UBA10329. The sequence goes on from JACJZQ010000004.1 coordinate 108,795, forward strand.
TAAGAAATGGAGACGAAAGACGAGCAAGGGTCATTTAGAGATCACCTCTCAACACTCGATGAGAGCGGAAACAGGAAGTGGATCATCCTAAAAAACCATCAGGCCGATATTACAACTATCGGAAGTGGTTGAGTTACTTTCTGCTTGCGGTGCTGTTCGGAGCACCATTCATCAAGATCGGTGGAGAACCGCTTTTGATGGTGAATGTGCTCCAAAGGAAGTTCGTCATCTTCGGACAGGTCTTCTGGCCACAGGATTTCTACATCTTCGGTCTTGCCATGATCGTTTCGGTACTGTTCATCGTGCTGTTCACAGTGGCATTCGGGCGTATTTTCTGTGGTTGGTTCTGTCCGCAGACCATCTTCATGGAAATGCTTTTCCGAAGGATCGAGTATTGGATCGAGGGCGATTGGAAACACCAGCAGCGTTTAGATGCCATGCCTTGGAATGCGGAGAAGATCCGTAAGAAAGGCCTGAAGCATTTCTTATTCCTGTTCGTTTCGTTCCTGATCTCCAACACATTTTTGGCGTACATCATCGGTAGCGATGAGTTGATCAGCATCATCACCGATCCGCCATCAGAGCATATCGTTGGGCTGATTCTGATAATTGTTTTCACACTCGTTTTCTATGGCGTGTTTGCCAGAATGCGCGAACAGGTTTGTACCAACATCTGTCCCTACGGAAGGTTGCAAGGCGTAATGCTCGATCGAAATTCCATGATCGTGGCTTACGACCACAAACGTGGTGAGTCTACTGCGGGAAGAAGCAAATGGCGAAAAGGCGAAGATCGCGCTGCCGAAGGAAAAGGAGATTGTATCGATTGCAATCAATGTGTGGACGTATGTCCGACAGGAATCGACATCAGAAACGGTACGCAGCTGGAATGCATCAACTGCACAGCCTGCATGGATGCGTGCGATACCGTGATGGAAAAAGTCGGTTTCGAGAAAGCTCTGGTCGGTTACAAGAGCGAGGAGACGCATCTCTACTGGAACACCATTCCAATTCACCCTTCGACTGAAAGCATACACGGTCGTGTTGAGTATTCTGATGGTCGTGATGGTAGGCCTGATCGTCACTCGTTCTGACATCGGTGCAACGGTTCTCCGCACACCTGGAATGCTGTATCAGGAAGGTGAAAACAACACGATTACCAACCTCTACAACTTCAAAGTAATCAACAAAACGGGCGAGGACATACCACTGGAACTTCGGGTTGAGAACGGTTTTGGAACCGTGAAATTGGTTGGAGACGCAGTTACGCTCAAAGCACAGGGAACAACCGAAGGTGTCATGTTCGTGGAGGTTCGAAGGATCAGGTAAAGGACAGAAAATCAAAAGTTGTAATAGGTATTTACAGTGGCGACAAACTGCTGAAGAAGGTGAAAACCAACTTCATCGGACCAGCGCCAGGTTTAACACGATAACATTATGGGTTGGGGAACACGCATCACATTATTCTATGGCTCGTTCGTAGCCTTCATGCTCTTTATGGTGGTCATGGCCGTTCAGCAGGATTTCGACCTCGTAGCGGACAATTACTATGAGCAGGAGATTGCCTATCAGGATCGCATCGACCAAATGAACAACGCCAACAGTGACTATCAAAAGTGATCATTTCTGAAGTTGGCGAGGAATATCAGCTTGCTTTTTCTGAAAAAGGCTGAGGACGTGAAAGTTCATTTTCTTCCGTCCTTCAGATGAGAAGAAGGATGTGTTGCTGGAAGAAGCAAAAGTTGAATCAGTTCTTGCGGTTCCTTCCAGATCAACTCATTGCTGGAAAATACTTTTGGTGAAAGTGGGTGGAAAGCCAACGGTAAAACCTATTTCAAGAAAAGGATGACCTATTCGTGAACTGATGTTTCTGACCGCCTTTGCCATAGGAGCCTTAGGCAGTTTCACTGCATAGGCATGTGTGGACCAATTGCGCTTTCAGTGCCGATGGCGGCAAACATGGTTTGGCTGGAATCATCCGAGGATTGAGCCTACAACCTTGGGCGCGTGAGCACCTACGCTTTACTGGGTCTCATTGTCGGTTTTCTGGGTCAACAACTCTCCTTCGGAAACTTTCAGCAAGGTTTTTCCATTGCGGTTGGTGTACTGATACTGGCATTTCTCATTCTTCCAAAAGCCATCACCAAAAAAGGTTGATCCCACTTCCAAATTCGCGCAACTGTTTATCAGAAACTGAAAGGAACATTTCAAGGAGTTTTCAAGAGTAAAAGTCCTGTTGGTCCATTGGTTCTGGGGTTTGGTGAACGGATTGCTGCCCTGCGGTTTGGTTTATGTTGGTTTGGCAGGCGCATTGGCCATGGCGACCCAATATCAAGTGCAGTTTTATGGCCGCTTTCGGTCTTGGGAACCGTTGCCAATGATGATAACAGTCATTCTTGCGGGTGACCTCATCTCGGTTCAGTGGCGCGCAAAAGTCCGAAAATTGCTTCCTGTAATGTTTGCCATCATGGGAGCACTTTTCATCCTACGCGGAATGAATCTGGGAATACCCTACGTGAGCCCGAAGATGGAAATGACCCCAACAGGTCAGACAACTGAATGCCATGCGCCATGAATACGGACCTCATTAGAAAGTACAACATCCCAAGTCCGCGGTACACCAGTTACCCAACCGTACCCCATTGGAATACATCGGAATTCAATAGAGAAGAGCACTTGAAGCGACTCAAAGCGAGCTACGCAAAAGATAAGGAAGAGGGACTTTCGCTCTACATTCATTTGCCGTATTGCGAAAGTCTTTGCACGTATTGTGGCTGCAACAAACGCATTACGGTCAATCATTCGGTGGAAATTCCATACATCAACGCGGTGCTGAAAGAGTGGCGCATGTATGTTGATCTACTTGGCGAAAAACCTCGTTTGGCCGAAGTGCATTTGGGTGGCGGAACGCCCACATTTTTCTCAGCTGCCAATTTGGGAATGATGATGGATGGCATTTTGGAGCTGGCAGAAACGACCGAAAAGTCTGAGTTCAGTTTTGAGGCGCATCCGCACAATACAACTGAGGAGCATTTGCGGGAGTTACGCAAGCGCGGATTCACGCGTATCAGTCTCGGTATTCAGGATTTTGACCCCGTGGTGCAGCAGACCATTAACCGTAGGCAAACATTTGCTCAGGTTAGGAAAGTTACCGAAGATGCGCGGAGGTTAGGTTATAAATCGGTGAATTACGACCTGATCTACGGTCTTCCGAAGCAGACATTACACGGTTTGACGGACACTTTTGAGAAGGTTTCCGTGTTGCAACCAGACCGAATTGCTTTTTATAGCTACGCGCACGTTCCATGGAAAAGCCCTTCGCAACGCGGATATGACGAGAACGATCTTCCAAAAGAATTGGAGAAGATTGCGTTGTATGATGCTGGTCGCGAAAAGCTGTTGGCAAGCGGGTATGTGGAGGTTGGAATGGACCACTTCGCGAAGCCGGATGATGGATTGGCCATTGCTTCGCAGAAAGGAACCATTCACCGAAATTTCATGGGCTACACCACCAACCACAATAACACATTGATCGGTTTGGGAGTATCGTCCATTGGTGATGCTTGGAGTTCGTTGGCGCAGAACCCAATTGCTGTAGAAGCGTACTTGGAAAGAGTTGAAGCAGGGGAGATTCCATTGGTGAAAGGCCATTTACACACAGAACGCGACCTTGTTATTCGTAGGGCAATCCTTGATCTGATGTGCGGTTTCCATTGCGAGCTCGATATGCTGAAAGATCGCAAGGAACGCGAAACCGTGATCGCTCGGCTTTCTGAACACTTGGCTGACGATTTGCTTACCGTAACCGAGGATGGGATTGAGGTAAAACCTCAAGGTCGTGCCTTTATCCGCACCATTGCCATGGCTTTGGATGATTTCGTTTGGAACGGAACTTCTGCCGAGCAGATGTTCAGCAGGAGTGTTTAAGCCACCCACTTCTTTATCATTCTTTCAATGTCGTTAGAAACGACCGGCTTCATAAGCAGGTCGTCCATATCTGATTCAAGATTGCCATCCCCGTCTCTCTGAATAACGTTTCCGCTTAACCCGATTACCGGGGGAACTTTTTTGAAATGGCTTTTGATGGCGGTAGTAGCTCGCAGACCGTCCAACACAGGCATTTGAATATCCATAAAGATCACATCGTAGCTGTCTTCCGAAAAGCTGTCAACCGCCTGTTGGCCATTGGATAGAACGTTAACGATGCAGCCCATTTTCTGGAGCATTATTTTAAATGCCTGCTGGTTAATAAGGTTGTCTTCTACTAGAAGAACACGAACACCTTTGAGCCCATCTGCAGTTTTTTTGCTCTTTGCAACAGATGATCCGGCTGATTTAGGTTTAAGCGCCTCTTGGTCTTCAATCGGTATGGAAAACCAGAATGTACTGCCTTTTTTAACCTCACTTTCTAATCCGATTTCCCCGCCAAGTAACGAGACCAATTTTTTACAGATGGATAAGCCGAGGCCTGTCCCCTCAAGGTTTTGAGCTGTGGTATGATCAAGTTGAGAGAAATCCTGAAACAGTTTGGCCTGATCCTTCTTTGGAATACCAGGGCCCGTATCCGTTACAGCAAACAACAGCTTGTCGTTTTCCTTTCCTACAGTCACAGTTACCGACCCCTTAACGGTGAACTTGATAGCGTTTCTTACCAGATTGGAAAGAACCTGTGTTACCCTTCTTCTATCCGTGTTCAATACATAATTCTCACTTGGGCTTTCCCAATCGAGATTAAGACCTTTGGAAATGGCCTCAGGTTCAAATCGTTCATCAACCAGTTCTATCAGTTCTTCAACCTTGAAGAGTTCTCGCTTCAGAGTTACTTTCCCAGCTTCCAGTTCCGATAGGTTGAGCACGTCATTCACTATAGACCTGAGGTCTTTACTTGCACCTAGTATGTTCTGAACCTTCGAACGTTGCTCGTCATTGAGCTTAGAATCCAAAAGAAGCTCGGAAAGTCCCATGATTCCGTTTAGTGGAGTTCTTATCTCATGACTCATACTTGCCAAGAAATCTGAGCGGAACTTCAACGAATTCTCTGCCACTTGTTTCTGCTGTAGAAGTTCTTGGGTCTTCTTCTGTTCAGAGATGTCAATCACAGTGCCGAGATAACCTCGGTATTCTCCAAGATGATTAAATAGTGGTTGAGCTTGCTCGAGAACATGAACAGTAGTGCCCTTCGATTTCTGATAACGGTATTCGAGTGTAAATGCCGCTTTTCGTTCTTCTACTTCTCGCCAAACGGTTTTAACTTTTCTAACATCGTTCTTATGGATGTTCTGTGTCCAAGAACCATCAAGAATGGAAACCATGCTTCTACCAAGTATCAGTTGCAGGCTCTCATTGATGTAGGTTGTGTTTCCGTTCGCATCAACCTGATAAATTCCCACAGGTAGCAGTGAGGCGAGTTTCCTGAATTTGGATTCGTTCTCCTTCAGCGCCTTTTCGGCCAGTTTTCTTTCTGTAATGTCAATGGACCAAAGCGTGATCCTATCTATCTCTCCCTTTGCGTTGAATACTGGGTTTATGTGGCGGTCAAACCAATATTCTTTTCCGTTGTAAGAAAAGTGTTTTTCTACCTGAACTTTCCTGCCTGAAAACGCCCGTTCAGTTTCAATTCTGAATTGTACCAAGTTCTCTTTGGTAGTGATCTCCATGACATTCAAGCCTTCTTTCAGGTCTACACCGAACTGCTCTTTGACAAGCTCAAAAGCAGCCTGATTGAAAGCAAGGATATTCAGCTCTTTGTCTAGTAGATAGAAGGTCTGAGAACTGGAATTGAACACCGATTTCAGATTCTGCTCTGATGTTCTCAGTCTTCGCTCAGCCTCAATTTTGTCTGTAATGTCATAAATCCAAATTGAAACCAGATGTTGTTTTCCCAGCCGGTCTTTTACAGGTGTAAATCGAACTTCAATTGTTCGGGTAGAAGCCGGTTGTTCAAATTCCATGGATACCGAACCACCACTTCTTGCCACCTTAAGGCCGCTGTAAAACTCATCTTTCCAGTACGGATGAATGCACTCTATGATATTCGACCCGAATGGATCCGACTGTTCCGTATCCGTGGCTATTAATACTGGCGCCAACAGATTGCAACTGATGATTCTATCTGAATCATCAATAAGAATGAATCCTTGAGAGTTGTTGTGGTCAATGGCCTGAATTACCAATGCTTGTTCCTTTTCTTCCTGCTCGGCTTTCTTGATGTCAGAAATATTCTTGTAGGAATAGATGACCCCAACGGGTTGACCATTTTCGTTGTGCATCGGGCTAAAGCGGCCATCGATCCATAACTCGCCACCTTGCGAAGATGGTTTTGGAATGCGTTGTTGTACACTGATGGTGCGCCCTCCCAGTGCTGCATTGAAATTTCGGATGAACCGTTTGTTGCTGTCTCTTTCTACAAAGTCCCAGTAGGAGCTGCCGGTCTTCATCTCCTCGTTGAAATACGCGTACATTTCGCTGGATGCCTTTGAGTTGAACCAAAGAATACGGAACTCAGAATCCAAGATGATAATGCTTCTGTCCGAGTGCTCCAGAAGCGATTTCATCTGAGCACTTGGCGCTAGCGATTTGAATTTTCTTATCTCAGTTCTGGTTCCCATTGGCTCTGCCTCGCGCGTACACGGTGTACCATACGGCAGAACCGGTCTAAAAGTTTAAGAATTCGACCAATGATGGAATACCGCTTACGAAGCCTTTCTACGGGCCTTTTCTTTCATAATGAGTGAAAGTTCACGACCTGTTTGGCCAGCAACGGACGTGTTCTCCTCGGCCCTTCTGATGAGGTATGGCATAACGTCAACAATGGGGCCATATGGCACGTATTTTACCACGTTGTAGCCAGATGCTGCCAAGTTGAAACTGATGTTATCGCTCATGCCATAAAGCTGAGAAAACACAATGCGGTTATCACCACTTTCAAGGCTTTTTTCTCCCATTAGTTTAACCAGATTTTGTGCACTCTCTTCGTTATGCGTTCCGGCAATGAGATAGATATTAGGGTGGTTGTCAACACAGAATTTCAGAGCTGCATTGTAGTCTCTGTCAGTTTCTGATTTTGTATCGTTAATTGGCGATGGGTAACCCTGGTCTTTTGCACGCTGGCGTTCCTTTTCCATGTAAGCTCCTCGCACCAATTTCACGCCCAATTTGTAGCCTTCGTTTTGCGCTTTCGCGAAGCTGGTTTTCAGAAAATCGAGTCTGTCTTTTCGGTAAAGCTGAATGGTATTGTAAACGATGGCCTTTTCCCGGTTGTGAAGTTTCATTTGCTCTTCAACCAACTCATCAATGGCATCTTGAAACCATGTTTCCTCGGCATCCACAAAAATGGGAACGTCATTTTTTCTAGCTGTCTCACAAATGGTTGCCATTCTGAATCTGGCCGCTTCCCAATCCTTTTGTTCCGCATCCGAAAATTTAGCCCCAGCATTCTTCTTTGCAAGCAACCTGTTTGGGAAAATGGCAGTTGGTTTAAAGACTGAGAAGGGAATGCGCTTGTCTGCTTTTCCAGCGTTATTGGCTGCAATTATCTCCTTTGCAGAATGGTCAAGTTCTGTATTGGTTTCCTTTCCTTCTGATGAGTAGTCGAGAAGGGAAAACACGTTGTGACGGTGGAGTCGGCCAATGGTCTCATCGCATTGTGAAATTGTTTCCCCACCACAAAAATGATCGAACACCGTGTTGCGTATCAATCCCTTGATCGGTAGTCGCAAACCAAGGGCAATATTCAACGCACGTTTTCCAAAGCTTACAAGGGTAGGGCTTCCAACCAATTTGAATAGCAGATAAGCTCTCTCGAGCTCCTTGTCGCTTTTGTCTGCAAAGGCTATTTCCGTATTCTCAAAAGATACCATTCAATTGGCTGTAACGCGGCAAATATAGTAGGAGAATAAACTGGAATTGAATGATTCTGGACAGCTTCTCAGAACTTGAATCTGAGCTGAACTTTGATGTCTGTTCGGTGATTTTTAGGTGTTTCCTCCAATCCGGAACCAACATGGTCGCGGTTGCTGTAGAATATGTTCCCAACTCTGAACCAGGCATCAATACCCTTGTAGATATTGTAGCGTAACGTGAGGTAGGTTTTGATGCCACGGTAATAGTATGCAGGGAAAGAATATGCGTAAAGCACATCGTTCTCGTAGGCGTAGATGCGCGCGTTGTAGGTCTCTGTATCGAAATAGGCCAATCGGGCGCTGAACGAAAGCGGGAAATTGAGCGGACTGTAGATCACATCCTGATACATCATAAAACCTTGCTCAACGTCTTGTTCACCTCGCTTGTATCTGGAGTATTCTACCCTACTTCTGAGCTTCACTTCTTTGGTGAGACTGTACTGAATGTTGAGGCGGTAATAAGAACGCAATTCATTCTCAATGCCTCTGATCGGTGCTTCAGAATAGGCCGAAGATTGGTTGAGTTGTTTGTTCTTCTGTCGGAAACGGAAGTACACCTCCAACGTCTTACTTGGTCGGTAAATGAGTTGGCCAATTGCCTCATACCCGAACGATGGTCCGTTGACCTGATACCGAAGCCACGGGAATTGGAAAATATCGAAGAAACCGTTCAGATACCATCCTTTGAACGGATTGATGTTGAAGCCGAGGTAATATCCTGTCTCGTTGTTCATTCTCGAATTCTCGGTAACCGCGTTGGCATAAAGCGCCTGATACTTAGGCTGAAGATGACGCACCATGACGGTCAATGTTACCCTCGGATCCACGGTCATGTAAAGGCCATGCGTGGTGGCAAAACCAAGATTCTGACTCAGAGCAAACTCTCCGAAAAAGTGAAAGTTGCGGAAGATGTAGCTGTAATCGAGACCGTAGTTGCTGTTCTGCTTTCCAGAGAATTCGAAAATGTTGGAAAGATCATCACTGCGCTGAATCGGCTTAGAAAATTGGTAGCCAACCGCAGTGATTCCCAACGAAAGTCTTCTGCCTTTATAGCTGACATTCCCTCCGTAAACGGCTTCTGTAAGCGATTGCCTGTCTTCCAATTCGCCCGGTGTTCTATGAAACCCGCTACTGAAAATGGAGCTCACCGTCTCTTCCTGTTCCGTAAGTGTATCCGTAATGGCAGAGACGTTGCCATCGAGCAGTTTGTACGAACCGAATGCGGTTACTTGAAATTTTCCAAACTGCAGCGTGGCACCGCCACCTCGCAAGAAGCGGTTTTCGTCTACCGATGTGTATGGCCGAAGCCCTTGAGCATTCCGTTTTATGCTTACACCGTCTGATGATTTACCGAACGCCAATCCGCTCCAGAACACCAATCCTTGCCCGAATTGTGCTTGGAAATCGCCCAAAGCAGCAGATTTTACAACTCCGAGATTCTGCACAAACAAGTGTCCGCTGTAAAAATCGAATCCTTGTTTCATGGAGCCTTTGAAGAACTCCTCGCCAGCATCTTTTTCCATTGTCAGACCCCAACTTACTTTGTTGGAATATCTGAAGCGATATCGGGCCCAATACTTCTGTGGAGAACCCAAATATCTTCGGTTCGGACTCTCTGCCAAGACACTATCCTCAATGGGAGAATAACCTTCTTGCTGGTTCAAGACCTGTTGGTAGCGGAACACAATCTCATGCTCACCCTCCTTCATCATTTCTTTGAAGGAGAAAGTGAGGGCTTCTGGATTGTCAGACACCTTAATGAACGGTTGCAACTGTCTTATCAGCGATAGCGAAAATCCATCCACCGCTTGCAATTCATATAGATTGAGAAGCTTGCCGTGTTTTTCTACATGAGAAACCAGATTGGCGGCTGCAATCTCATCCAACATGGGTAGCGCGGCCAGGTCTTCAAACGAAGCATTGTTCAGGTTGATGGGGTTTTCGGAGAAGATCAGCAACTCATCCAAAAGGGTGTTGTAATCGAGACCTTCGTCTCCTTCACCCAACTGCTCTGCAATGGTTTCTATTCTTCGTTGAATGATCTGTTCCTGCTCGGTTTGATCTTGACCATAAGAGGCCAAACCCCCTAAAAGGAGCAGGAAAAAAAGCCCGTGTTTGAGCCGGAAGCTCACTTCTTTTTGAATGCGTTAAACCGATAGGAAAGCGATGCCTTTGGCGAAAATCCGAGAACAGGATGAACCGAACCGGCAATATCAAAATGCAGGAATCTCAATCGCAGACCGAGTCCGAAATCTGCATGGAACGGAGCTGTTCCTACCCCGACTCTTATCGCGAATTGTTCTACAGGCAAGTACTCAACCCCAACCTTGAAAACTGCAGGTAATTCAAGGTCTTTTTCGCCTTCAACCGCCACGCGCACCTTTTTAGAGAAATCATACTGAGCGCCCAAGCGGAAATTCATCGGAACGCGCTCATCATAAGCATCCGCCAATCTGGTCCGTGTTAGATTGAAAGCATGAAATCCGATGCGAAGTTTTGGCGTTACCTGAGAGAGAAGTCCTATCTCCGCAATAAAGCTGTGACGGGCACCATAGTTTTCTGCCAAGGTTGTGTTCAGATAGCTCAGTTGCAATCCTACAGAAAGGAACTTCCACAAACGCTTTGCATACGCAAACCCGTATCGGCTCTGATTGAAAAGTTTGTTGCCGAATCTGGAATAACTTACTCCGAAAACACCGGCTTTAGGCGTTGGTAGCACGGCCGTGGCCGCTTGCAGATTCAGGTTAGAAATGAGAAAACGATTCTCGTAATAAGCACCAACTCCAGCCTGTTCCATGCCAACCATGGCTGCCTGATTGTGGTGGATGGCCCACAGATCGGTGAGGCAAACACTGGCGTTGGCCATTCCCGCAGAACGTGCGCCAATGGGAAAGTCGCTGGTCTGGGAAAAACCAGCAAAACAACTTGCCATTAAGACCAGAAGTAGAATTCGTTTCATCGGCTACTTGATCTTGCCGAATTTACAACTATTGATTTAGCGCAGAAGTTAAAGTTGGGTTAAGCGGAATATCCTTCCACTTCATCCTTGCTCTCCATCACCTTGTCTTTCAAAACTTCTTTGAAATCGGCAATTCGTTTGAGAACCTCTTTGTCTGAAGCACCAATAATCTGCGTTGCGAGAATGCCAGCATTTTTCGCTGCGTTAAGTGCAACGGTTGCAACTGGAACTCCATTCGGCATTTGGAGGATGGAAAGAATGCTGTCCCAACCATCAATGGAATTGGAACTTTTTACAGGAACACCGATCACAGGAAGTGGCGTCAGCGAAGCCACCATTCCAGGTAAATGTGCGGCACCACCGGCACCAGCTATTATCACTTTCAAACCGCGGTCGGCAGCGCTTTTGGCGTACTCGAACATGCGGTCTGGCGTTCGGTGAGCAGAGACAACCGTCATTTCGAATTCGATGCCCAATTCTTTCAGAACATCGGCAGCGTCTTTCATCACTTTCAGATCCGAGATGCTGCCCATGATTATGCCAACTTGCGGTTTGTTCATGCTTTTACTTTCAAGGTTTGCTGCACTTTTTTGGCGGTGCTTTTCGCCTCATCCAATGTATCTGCAATGATGGTCACATGGCCCATTTTGCGGAACGGCTTGGTGAACCGCTTTCCGTAAAGATGCACATTCACGCCTTTCATGGCAAGCACGTCTTCCAGCCCTTCATATTGGGCTTCGCCCGAAAAACCGTCTTCTCCCAAAAGATTAACCATCACGGATGGCTTCACGATTTCAGTATTTCCCAAACTGATGTTCAGAATGGCCCTAACGTGCTGCATGAACTGCGAAGTGTAATTGCCCTCAATGCTTTGATGACCGCTGTTATGCGGACGTGGAGCGATTTCATTTACCAGTACATTTCCTTCTTTATCGAGAAAAAGCTCTACAGCCAAAAGGCCTACTATCTCTAATTTCTCTGCGATAGTTCTCGCGATACCCTGAGAAGTTTTTTCCACTTCATCCGAAACATTCGCTGGGCTGAAGAGGAATTCTACCAAATTGGCCACAGGATTGAATTCCAACTCAACCGTTGGGAAGGTTTTCACTTCACCTGAAGCATTTCTTGCGACAATGACCGAAAGCTCTTTTTCCAGATCAACGGCTTTTTCAAGTACGCTTGGTTCGGTAAAAGCTTTTGGAAGATCATCAGCAGATTTCATCGGTTGAACACCTTTTCCATCATAACCGCCTTTTCTCAATTTCTGAAAAACAGGGAAGAAGTCGGTGTGGTTTGCGGCTTCATTTTCACCGATCAATCGGTAAGCCGAAGTTGGAATTCCATGCTCAGCATAGAACTCTTTCTGAGCGCCTTTATCCTGTATCAGTCGAATAACATTCGGTTGCGGGTAGACTTTAACGCCTTGCTTTTCCAACTCTTCCAGCGCATCCACATTCACGTGTTCGATCTCGATTGTGACCACGTCCATGCCTTTTCCGAAGGCCAGAACAGTGTCGTAATCCTTGAAACTTCCATTGGTAAATGAATGCGAAATATCTCGGCAAGGTGCATCTGGGTCTGGATCAAGTACGTGAACATCCACATCAATGTTAATCGTCTCCTGAATCATCATGCGGCCCAACTGTCCGCCTCCCAGTATTCCAAGTTTGGTCTTCGGTCGGTAACTCATGCCGCAAAAGTAAGACCTAAAAAGGTGTTGATTAAACGTCTTCGCTGGGTCAAATTCCACAACCAATTTCAGCTACATTCGAACACAAATCGACATTCATGAGAACGATACTTCTTTTAGCAGGGTTTCTACTGATTAACATTGTTGGATTGGCGCAGACAAAGTGGGTTGAATCTACTTGGCAAGACGCTTTCGCCCAGGCACAGAAAGAGAACAAATACCTTTTTATTGACTGCTACACCGATTGGTGCGGTTGGTGTAAAGTGGCGGATAAGAACACCTTTCCAGCCAAGGATGTGGCCGCAGTTCTGAATGAGAATTTCATTTCAGTAAAAGTGGACATGGAGCGTGGGGATGGCGTTGCGCTGGGTGCGAAATACCGTGTGCTCGGTTATCCGAGTTATTTGATGTTCACGCCAGACGGAAAACTAGCTGGAAAAATGTTCGGATACAAAGAGAATCCAAGTGATTTTGCCGCAGAGGTGAAAGCTGTTCTTGACGAGGCCAACCAACCAAATTACCCTTCAAAGCTTACAGACAAAGTTGATTTTCCTGATTTCTATGTGAACTCGTTCACAAACAAGGACAAGGAAGAAAAGCGTCAGAACCCAGAAGAAGATGAAGTTGAAAAGTGGCTTTCTGCTCAGAAAGACCTGATGAGCGAAGCAGCATGGTCGGTGATGTACAAGTTTCCTGTCTCTGAAAAATACACAGAGCAATTCTTGAAGAATCGAAAAGCATACGGTGATCTATATGGAAAAGTGGAAGCGGATGAGAAGGTTTCCGGAATTGCTTTCGGCATGCTTCAGAAAGCGATGAAAAGTCAGGATGAGGCCGACCTTCAGAAGGTTCTGGATTTTGCAGACAAGTACATTGATGATGAGTTGGAAGCTTCAAAATCCATGTATCAGTTAAAGTTCTGTGAAGGAAAAGGAGATTGGAGTGGCTACGCGGAATGTGTTGAGAAACTCATTGATTTCTACGGATTTGAGAATTTCCTTGGAGGAATCAACAACTACAGTTGGACGATTTATCTGAGTGTTGACAACAAAGATGTTCTGGAAAAGGCCATCGGTTGGATGAAACGTGTAGTGGAGTTGGATCCGCAATACATGTACCTCGATACGTATGCCGCGTTGCAGTTCAAATCAGGTGATTATGATGCTGCCTTGCAGTGGGCTGACAAAGCCATTGAAGTGGGAAAAGCAGCTGGAGAAAAAGTGGAGGACACCGAAGAATTACGTGATCAGATCAAAGCGGCAAAAGAAGGTAAGTGAGCGCTTGCGCTTGTTTCCTAAATTTGCACGCCTCATTTCATGGCAGAATCAGTAAAACTTCACGAGTTAGAGTTCGTTCCATATTTGGAGCAGTCCGAGTTGCAACAGATTGTCAGTAAGCTCGCTGCTCGTATCAATTCAGATTATCGGGGCAAATGCCCACTGTTTGTGGTTGTTTTGAATGGCGCATTCATGTTCGCCTCAGACCTTATCAAACAAATGGAAGGAGATGTTGAGGTGAGCTTTCTTCGTGTGAGTTCGTATAGAGGAACTGCCAGTACAGGAGAAGTAAAAGAGATGATGCCAGTAGGAGTTGATGTTCGCGGACGTGAGGTGATCATCATTGAAGATATTGTGGATACAGGCAGAACCATGGGACGCATCAAGCAGAAGATGAAAGATTCGGGGGCGCTATCTGTGAGTATCTGCACGCTACTTTTTAAACCAGATGCCTTTGAAGGCGACTATTTGGTCGACTTCATCGGGAAGGAAATACCAGACAGATTTGTGGTCGGTTACGGCTTAGATTATGATGGATTTGGCCGCAATCTGCCTGCATTGTATCAATTAAACCCAAAGTAAAACATGTTGAATTTAGTGTTGTTCGGCCCTCCGGGAGCCGGAAAGGGAACCCAGTCAGAGAAACTTATCAGCCATTACGGATTGGTACACATTTCCACTGGAGATGTGTTCAGAGCGCTTGACCCGGAGTCTGACCTTGCCAAGTTGGCCAAGAGTTATTCCGATAAAGGAGACCTTGTGCCCGATGATGTAACCATCAAGATTCTTGAGAACGAGGTGCTGAAGCATCCTAACGCCAAGGGAGTTATTTATGATGGCTTCCCAAGAACCAATGCGCAGGCCGCGGCACTGGACAAGTTCCTTGCCGGAAAAGGAGATTCCATCTCGTTAATGGTAGCATTGGATGTTCCGGAAGAAGAACTGAAAACCCGACTGCTGAAAAGGGCGGAGGTTTCTGGTAGAGCAGACGATGCCGACCCTGAGATCATTGCCAATCGAATTGCCAATTATAATCGCCAAACAGCTCCAGTAGCTGAATTCTACAAGGCGCAAGGAAAGCTTCGTTTGGTTGATGGAATAGGCACAATTGACGAGATTTTCGGTCGCATTTGCGATGCCATAGACAAGGGATAATCGAATAAAAAAACGCACTTGAAGGAGAACCATACCTTTGGTTCTCCTTTCTTTTTACCATGAAAACCAATTTCATAGACCACGTAAAGATCTGCTGCAGAAGCGGCAAAGGAGGAGCGGGTTCAACGCACCTCTATCGTTCTAGGCTTAACCCCAAGGGAGGGCCAGATGGTGGAGATGGTGGCCGCGGTGGTCATGTGCTGATCAGAGGCAATAAACAGATGTGGACGCTGCTTCATTTGCGCTATCAGAAACACATCATCGCAGGTCATGGTCAGAACGGTGGTAGGTCGGAAGCAACAGGAGCCAGTGGAAAAGACGAGTTGATTGAGGTTCCGTTAGGTACCGTTGTAAAAGATGCGGAAACCGAGGAAGTGCTTATGGAAATAACGGAAGATGGACAAGAAGTGATTCTAACCCGAGGAGGAAGAGGAGGTCGTGGAAATACCCACTTCAAATCGTCTACCCATCAAACACCACGTTATGCGCAACCTGGTGAAGATGGGCTGGAAGAATGGAAAGTGCTTGAGCTGAAAGTTCTGGCGGATGTGGGTCTGGTTGGATTTCCGAATGCGGGAAAATCAACTTTGCTCTCAGTTGTTTCTGCTGCCAAGCCAGAGATTGCCGATTATCCGTTTACTACGCTGGTACCCAATCTGGGAATTGTGAGTTATCGTAATCACAAGTCATTCATCATGGCCGATATTCCTGGAATCATTGAAGGAGCCCATGAGGGTAAAGGTCTTGGACATCGATTCTTGAGACATATTGAACGGAATTCGGTGTTGCTTTTCATGGTTCCGGCAGATGCCGATGATGTTGTAAAGCAATACGAGATACTGCTTAACGAATTGGCCCAATACAACCCTGAGTTGTTGGACAAGGACCGCGTTCTTGCCGTTTCCAAATGCGATATGTTGGATGATGAGCTGAAAGCTGAGCTTGATGCGAGTATTGATCTTGACATACCGGTTGTCTTCATTTCTTCCGTTGCACAGACCGGAATTCAAGAACTGAAAGACGTGCTCTGGAGCAAAATGCAGGCTTGATCAATACCTGACAAACAGGCTGTTGACTAATTTTTTACCTTCAGCGGCTTAATCAAAAACCCTTAATCAATAAACGATGAAAAAAATCTACTTAAGTCTTGCAGTTGCGTTGACTGGAACTGCAGCAATGGCTCAGGGCGTCTCTACTTTGGAGTTGACCTCTGCCGTTGGAAAAGAAATTGCTCCTGTTGAGCATTCTGTAGCATTGGATGCTACCGATACGCTTGGTCTTGACGACTTCGGTTCTCAGATCTTCCAGTACGGATCACCTTCTGGTTATGTATTCGGAGTTAATGCTCTTGATGGTGAAGTACAAGGTCAGCCTATTACACAGATAAACGTAGAGTATGCTGCTGGTTTCTTGGCCAATACGGAGTACAACGTTATCGGAGCCATGATGTGGTTCGGTGGTAAAGCAGATGTTTCTGGAAACCCTGCAGACCTGAAGGTTAAGATGTACAACTTGGCAGATGATCGAGCTGTTTCTTCAGCAACTGTTCAACAGCCAGATGTTATTGGTCCAGATCAGATGCTTGCTTCTGTAAACCTTCCATTTGCAGATGTAGATACGGCATCTTTCAATACACCAACTTACGCTTTGTTCGCAAACCACGTTTGGACTGCGGGAGACTTCGCTCTTTCAGTTGATATTTCAGACCTGTATGGCGCACCTGCAGATACAGTTTGGTTGTACGCTAGCGAAGACGGAGCTTCTGACGGTTCTTACACTTGGACCAATGTTGACGCCATCTTCATGGGACAGCAGATTCCTGGCGGTTGGGCACTTACAACTGGGCTTCTTCAAGGAGGCTTGGATGTTAACCTTGGAATCTTTGCCATGGTTGACGAAAGCGGTGTTGGTATTGAGGAGCAAGGCTTCTTGAACGGTGTTAAAATGACCACCTACCCTAATCCAGCTGTTTCTAGCGATGTGGTTCGTATTCAGTACGGATTGGAGAACCCAGCTGAGAAAGTTGAGATCAATGTTTTCGATATGAACGGAAAATTGATGTTCTCTCAAGTTGAGGGAGACAGAGCTGCTGGAATCCACACTGTAGTGGTTCCTGCTGGAACACTAAGCGCTGGTTCTTACGTTTACTCTTTGGAGGCGAACGGAGGAAGAATGGCTAAGCAACTTCAGATTCTGAAGTAATTTTCAATCTGAATGAGATAGAAAAGGCGACCAATTGGTCGCCTTTTTTTATGCTTTATGATTTGGCAAGATCGGCCCTTACCCGCTTCATGAACTTGGAAGCGTAAACGAAATCAACCACCTCTTGATTGTCGGTTCTGAGAATCTCTTCTTTCGAGCCTTCCCACCATTTTTCGCCTTTGTAAATGAACTGAATGTTCTCCCCGATCTCAATTACTGAGTTCATATCGTGCGTGATCACAATCGTGGTAATGTTGTACTCGTCCGTGATCTCTTTGATCAATTGATCAATGACCAATCCCGTCTTCGGGTCAAGGCCAGAGTTGGGCTCATCGCAAAAAAGATAACGTGGATTGGTAGCAATGGCACGGGCAATAGCCACACGTTTTTTCATACCACCACTCAACTCTGAAGGAAACAACTTGGCCGCCTTCGGCAGGTTTACCCTGTCTAAGCAGAACTGAGCTCTTTCGCGTCTTTCTGAAAGCGTTTGATCAGTGAACATGGAGAGTGGGAACATGATATTCTGTTCCACGGTCATAGAGTCGAACAAGGCCCCTCCTTGAAAAAGCATCCCTATATCCTTTCTCACCGTTTTCTTCTCCTTGAAGCTCATGGATGCAAAATCACGACCATCATATTGGATCGTACCAGAATCCACATCAAACAGCCCGACCATACATTTGGTAAGTACCGTCTTTCCAGAACCGCTCTGACCAATAATGATATTCACCTGTCCCTGATGGAACTGTGCGTCAATGTTCTTCAGAACATGGTGGTCTCCAAAGCTTTTGTTGATGCCCTTGACCTCGATCATTGCAACAGCATTTGGGTAAGAATGAGGTTGAAAGTGAGCAGAACAACAATGCTGTAAACCACAGAAACGGTGCTTGCCCGTCCTACTTCAAGCGCTCCGCCAGATGCATGATATCCAAAGTATGCAGGTACCGTTGTGATGATAGCGGCAAAAAACACGGTCTTGATCAGCGCATATGTTATGTAGTAAGGCTGAAACGCGAACTGCAGCCCGTATATGAATGTATTTCCGGCAACTTCTCCGGTCAGAATCCCAGCTGCATAGCCTCCGAACATCCCAAGAATCATGCTCATAATGGCTATGAACGGATTGCAAAGCATGGCTGCGATCATCTTAGGGCCAACCAAATAACCGGTTGAGTTTACACCCATGATATCAAGGGCATCAATCTGATCGGTTACGCGCATGGTGCCGATTTCGCTCGCAATGCTAGAACCCACTTTACCAACAAGAATAATGCTGATGATGGTTGGCGAGAATTCAAGTATCAGCGAATCCCGAACTCCAAAACCGACTGTATACATTGGAATGAGTGGGCTATCGATGTTGTAGGCCAACTGAATGGCAAGCACCGCGCCCATAAAGAGACTAACCAGTGCAACAAGCCCTATGGAATCATATCCGATGCTCTGAACCTCGTGAAATATCTGTCTACGATATACGCTCCACTTTTCGGGTTTTCGAAAAACGCGACTCATCCATAACACGTACCGCCCGATGTGAGTGAACAAACCCATGAGATGCGGCTAAAATTAGGGAATCTTGACTTTGGGAATCATTCCGATGACAATTGATTGTCAACGGTTGCGTTACCTTTGTTAACAATGAAACGGGCATCCTACATTTTTCTACTGGCCTTACTGGTTTTCGGACTGGCATCTTGCAGCACAAGAAGAGGTGGCAAGGGTAAAGGATGCGATTGTCCAGGATTCGGTCATCTCCAAGAAGATACCGCCACTTCAAATACCACATTTAGGGTATAAGTGACCTCGGTCTATTTTCAAATGTCTTTTCTCGCTATTTTCGAACCTAGTTTAGAATCATTCTTAACAGGTGACAGCAAAAGACCTTACTCTCGGACAACAGGCCATTGTGGCTTCCTTCTCAGATGAGAAGTTGGCTGGTTTTTTAGCCGCCCGAGGCGTTGTTGCGGGCGAGCGACTTACAGTGGAGCGAGTGGCTCCGTTGGGCGGTCCTATTGCAATCCGTGTGGCAGACCACCTTCTTTGCTTACGTAAACGCGAGGCTTCTTCAATCATAGTTCAGACGGAGGCCGTTTAAGCAGACCCGAATTTTTTGATGGGAATTGAAGAACGGAGGCTGAAAGTAGCGCTGGTTGGTAATCCTAACAGCGGTAAAACCTCGCTCTTCAATAAGCTTACCGGACTGCATCAGAAAGTGGGCAACTTTCCGGGAATAACGGTAGAGAAAAAATCGGGGCAATTTGAAGTTGAAAACCTGACGATAGATGTGGTGGACCTTCCTGGCACGTACAGTCTTCAACCACGGTCTATGGATGAGGAAGTTACGGCAGATGCCATCAATGATCCACAGAATTCCGATCATCCCGACCTGGCCCTCATTGTAGTAGATGCTTCACACTTGAAAACCAGTTTATATCTGGCACTGCAGGTTTTACAGAAGCAGATTCCGGCCATTTTGGTAATGAACATGGCCGATCAGCTGACGCGTCTTTCACCCGATCTTGACATCGACTCATTGGAAACGCAGTTGGATGTTCCCATTATTAAAACCGTGGCCCGAGACGGTAACGGAATTTCGGAGCTGAAGCAAGCAATTGCTACTCATGCTTTAGTAAAACCAAAGGTTACCTGGGACACAACCACTGAAAAGCATGCTGTCATCAAGCAAATTCTTGGTAATGCAAAAGCAGATGGACCCGTGTTGGCTCATTCTGCCTCGCAGAAATTGGACGATTACCTGACGCATCCAATACTAGGACTGGTCATATTCATTGGCATGATGGGGCTGGTCTTTCAGTCAATTTATTCATGGTCCGCTTACCCGATGGAATGGATTGAACATCTATTCGCTACATCGTCTGCATGGTTTGCAGCCACGCTGCCAGAATCGTTCCTCACTCGCTTGTGGGTAGAAGGCATCTGGGCGGGACTTGGTGGCGTGGTCATTTTCATACCTCAGATTGCCATCTTGTTCTTTTTCGTCACCATGCTGGAAGAGACAGGTTACATGGCCCGTGTCAGTTTCATGTCAGACCGATGGCTACGGAAATTTGGCCTGCAAGGGAGGTCAATTGTACCATTGATAGGAGGTGTGGCCTGTGCCGTGCCTGCCATTCTTGCCGCGCGCACCATTCCCGATAGGAAAGAAAGATTGCTGACCATCATGGTTACACCGTTTATGAGTTGCTCAGCACGGTTGCCAGTGTATGCTTTGCTTATTGCGTTGGTCATACCTGCGGGTTATCAAGGCCTCACGCTTTTAGGTCTGTATCTGCTTGGTGTGTTGGCCGCTTTGGGAGCCGCTTTTGTGCTCAATAAAACCATCCCAGATTCTGAAGAAAGCCACTTTCTGATGGAACTGCCAGATTATCGCGCACCAAAACTTTCCAATGTGTTGTTGGAGATCATGCGGAAGGTGAGTCAGTTCATAACCAATGCGGGTAAGATCATTGTTTTCGTGTCCATTCTTCTCTGGTTGGGAGCATCTTTCGGTCCGGGAGATCGGTTTGCTGAGATTGAGCAGAAATATGAGTCGATAACCGCGGAAAACAAGGAACAACTTAAGGAAACCGAGCTCCTCGAAAACTCTTACATCGGCATTCTTGGTAAAGGAATTGAACCCGTAATTAAGCCGCTTGGATACGATTGGAAGATCGGGATTGCACTCATCACTTCTTTTGCTGCACGCGAGGTTTTTGTCGGTACCATGGCCACGATCTACAGCGTAGGAGCAGCTGATGAGGATGTGATGTCAATTCGCGATAGAATGCAAGTTCAGACCAAGCCAAACTCCACCGAACCATTGTATGATCTGCCTTTCGGTTTGTCGTTGTTGGTTTTTTACGCTTTCGCGATGCAATGTATGAGCACGCTTGCGGTGGTAAAAACGGAAACAGGCTCTTGGAAATGGCCGATCATTCAATTCTTGATGATGACCGGTTTGGCCTATATCTGCAGTCTTGCGGTATATCAGCTTTCGGGTTTTCTTTGATGCATGAATCGCGAGGAGCGCATCATCAATGCCATTCGACCGTTTGTTCCTAATGGAACGGCAGAACCTCTTGCTGCGCGAATTCTGAAGTACCGCTGCCAACTCACCATCACCCGAGACCGTAAAACCAAAGCGGGTGACTACCGGCATCCATGGGGAAATCACGGCCATCGCATTTCGGTCAATGGCTCATTGAATCAGTACGCTTTCCTTATCACGTTTGTGCATGAGCTGGCGCATCTGGTCAATTGGGAAAAGCACAGGAGCAAAGTATCGCCTCATGGTAAAGAGTGGAAACAGACTTTCAAAGAAGAAATGCAACCATTTTTGACCGAAAAGGTGTTTCCAAAAGATGTGCTTACCGTGCTGCAAACTCACATGAAAAACCCGAAATCGGCCACGGTGCGAGACCAGAAATTGGTGCGTGTACTTCGCGAGTATGACGAGCCCAACGGACATCTGCTTTTGGATGAGATTCCGCAAGGCGCAGAATTTGAATTCAGTAATCGGGTTTTTGTGAAAGGCGAAAAACTTCGGAAGCGCTTCCGTTGCGTTGAAAGCTCTACCGATAGGGTGTATCTTATAAGCGGTATTGCAGAGGTGAAATTGTGTTGATCCAAGCCCGATCTTGAAATAGTTATCTTCGCGTCCCTTTTCACAATCACTTATGTCAGAGTCTATAACACAACAGTTACCAACGGTATCTGATCTTGCAGAAAACCTAGTGGGCTCAGAGATCATTAAGATCGCTGGCCAAATAAATGACCGTATTGCTCAAGGAGAAGACATTACCAACCTTACCATTGGCGATTTCAATCCGCATATTTACCCTCTTCCGAAAGGACTTCTGAATGAGATAATTGCCGCCTACGAGGCCGGTCATACCAACTACCCGCAGGCTAACGGTATGGAGGTACTGCGCGAGGCGGTGAGCAACTACATCGCAACGCGTCAAAAACTGAAGTATTCCAAAGACGATATTCTCATTTCCGGTGGTGCACGGCCATTGATCTACGCCACTTACAAAGCGTTGGTAAACGAAGGTGAGAAAGTTGTGTTTCCTATTCCAAGCTGGAACAATAACCACTATACATACCTCAATTTTGCAAAGCCTGTAGAAATTGACTGTACGCCTGAAAACAAGTTTCTTCCAACGGCAGATGACATCAGACCGCATGTTCAAGATGCGGCACTCATTGCCTTGTGCTCTCCACTGAATCCAACAGGAACCTCCTTTTCAAAAAAGGCGTTGGAAGAGATCTGTGATCTTATCATCGAAGAGAATAAGAGACGGGTTGGTCAGAAACCACTTTATCTGCTTTACGATCAAATTTACTGGGCGCTTACGCTGGGTAAATCCAAGCATTACGACCCGGTTTCTTTAAGACCGGAAATGCGGAAATACACCGTTTATGTAGATGGTATTTCCAAGGCATTTGCAGCAACGGGTGTGCGTGTTGGCTGGGCCTTCGGACCTACCAAGGTCATGGCCAAAATGCGCGCATTGCTGAGTCATGTTGGAGCTTGGTCTCCAAAACCGGAGCAGATCGCTACGGCTGCTTTTCTGCAGCGTGAGGATGCTGTGGAAGCTACCATTGCCCGACACAGAGACATGATCTCTGAAAGAGTGAACAAATTGTACAACGGCTTTTCTGCACTTCGCGAAGTAGGTTACCCCGTAGACGCCATTCAGGCCGAAGGTGCCATGTACCTCACGGTTAAAATAGACCTTATAGGAAAGACCACTGCAAGCGGTGAAGTCTTGAAAGATGCGGAAGATGTTACCATGTTCCTGATCAAGGAAGCCAAGGTCGGATTCGTACCGTTCTATTGTTTCGGGGCATCCCGTCAAAGTCCGTGGTTCAGAATTTCGGTCGGAACGCTACAGTTGGAATCGGTACCTGTGGTCATTGAAAATCTTCGCACCGCGCTCAACCAATTCAAATAATGAGAAAAAACCCGAATCACTATGTAGTGATAATGGCTGGCGGAATCGGTTCGCGATTCTGGCCTATGAGCCGAACACCCCATCCCAAGCAGTTTCTCGACATTCTTGGAACAGGAAAAACCCTGCTTCAGCAGACGTATGATCGGGCTAAAAAAATTGTTCCGGTTGAGAATATCCTCATCGTTACCAACTCTGAGTATCGAGGTCTGGTAAAAGAGCAATTGAAAGGAATCAAAACCTCTCAAATGCTATTGGAGCCGGCCAGAAGGAATACGGCTCCGTGTGTAGCCTACGCGGCATTCCGCATCAAGGCAAAAAATCCAAACGCCAGTATGGTGGTGGCGCCTTCAGATCATCTTATTTTGAAAGACAAGGAATATGTATCGCTTATCAATCAGGCGTTGGCCGAAGTGGATAAGAGCGATTCACTCATAACCCTTGGCATTACTCCAACACGTCCTGACACAGGATATGGTTATATCCAGTTTCAGGATTGCGGTTTGGATGGAATCTGCAAGGTGAAAACCTTTACCGAGAAGCCCGATCTGGAAATGGCCAAAACCTTGGTGAAAAGCGGGGAATTTCTTTGGAATGCCGGCATTTTCATTTGGTCAGTTAAAGGCATTTTGTCCGCTTTCGAGAATCTGATGCCAGAGATGTATCAGACATTCCAAGAAGGAGAGGATCAATTTGGAACAAAAGAGGAGAAGAAGTTTGTGGAACTTGCTTACACCCAGTGCAAGAGCATTTCCATTGATTATGGTGTTATGGAGAAGGCCAAGAACGTTTACACCATTGCTGCAGATATTGGTTGGAGTGATCTAGGAACATGGGGTTCTCTTTATTCTTATTCGGACAAGGACGAAGACGGACACGTTATTCAAGGCCGCAATGTCTTGACCTATGATTCGAAAAACTGCATCGTCAATGTTCCGAAAAATAAGCTGGTTGTGCTTCAGGGAATGAAGGACATGATCGTGGTGGAGAATGATGATATTCTACTTGTTTGCCGTCAGAAAGATGAGCAGCAGATAAAGCGTATCGTTAACGATGTGAAAGCCACGAAAGGCGATAAGTTCGTTTAGATAGCAAGAATGGTTAACTAAAAAGCCCGGCCAATTTGGCCGGGCTTTTTAATTGAATGGAATATCATTCTACAGACTCCCGATCATCTTTTTCGGGTCAACCCACTCATCATATTCTTCCGAAGTTAGGTAACCCAAAGCCAAAGCAGCAGCTTTCAGGGTTGTGCCTTCTTGGTGCGCTTTTCCAGCAATCTCTGCTGCCTTGTAGTAGCCGATCTTGGTGTTCAATGCGGTCACCAACATCAAACTGTTGTTTACCAACTCAGTGATACGCGTGTGATTCGGCTCAATACCTTGCGCACAATGCTCATCAAATGACACGCAGGCGTCTCCTATCAATCGTGCAGATTGAAGCACGTTGTATGCCATCACAGGTTTGAAAACATTCAACTCATAATGGCCTTGCGTTCCAGCAATGGTGACTGCCGTGTCATTTCCCATTACCTGTGCACAAACCATTGTCAGGGCTTCACATTGAGTTGGGTTTACTTTTCCCGGCATAATGGAAGAACCTGGCTCATTCGCAGGAATGATCAACTCGCCAATTCCTGAACGCGGGCCAGAAGCCATCATTCGGATATCGTTGGCGATCTTATTCAACGAAACTGCCAACTGCTTCAATGCTCCGTGGGTTTCCACCAACGCATCGTGGGCAGCCAAAGCTTCAAACTTGTTCTCGGCAGAAACGAAAGGAAGCCCAGAGAACTCCGCAATCTTTTTCGCTACCAACTCGGCATAGCCTTTTGGAGTGTTGATTCCAGTACCAACAGCAGTTCCACCAAGTGCCAATTCACTCAAATGCGGAAGCGTGTTTTTCAAAGCTTTCAACCCGTGGTCCAATTGCGAAACATAACCGCTGAATTCCTGTCCAAGTGTTAGTGGCGTGGCATCCATTAGGTGCGTACGACCGATCTTCACAACATCCTTGAATTCAACTGATTTCTTCTTCAGCGTATCGCGAAGAATCTCAACTCCAGGAATAGTGGTTTCTACCACCATTTTGTAGCACGCAATGTGCATTCCGGTAGGGTAGGTGTCGTTCGATGACTGACTCTTGTTCACATCATCATTCGGTTTCAGCACCTTGTCTTTGTCATCCAACTTGCCTCCACTTATTACATGAGCGCGATTTGCAATCACTTCATTGCAGTTCATATTGCTCTGCGTTCCAGAACCGGTTTGCCAGATCACCAACGGGAATTGATCATCATGTTTTCCTTCCAGAATTTCATCGCAAACAGCAGAAATCAGGTCTCGCTTTTTCTCGTCCAATACACCCAATTCACAATTGGTGTGTGCCGCGGCCTTTTTCAGGTAGGCAAATCCGTAGATAACCTCTAAAGGCATGCTTGCTACAGGGCCAATTTTGAAGTTGTTGCGCGAACGCTCGGTCTGTGCGCCCCAGTATTTATCGGCAGGTACTTGAACCTCGCCCATGGTATCTTTCTCAATTCTATAATCTGACATGGTGTTTCTGATTAGGCCGACAAATTTATCCGCAGAATCCTAGCATTCAAACTATGGCTAACTTTGATTTGAACAACTTGACAATTATCATGAGTAACATTTTAGGTGCGGCCTTTCTACTTCTTGCCAGCTTCGCGAAAGGACAAACCATTACTGGTACCATCATGCATGATGGGATTGTGAGGGATTATCGGTTGTATGTGCCGGCAGTGTATGATGGTTCTGAGGCGGTGCCGTTGGTTTTTAACTTACATGGTTATACGTCTAATGCTTTTCAGCAGGAAGCTTACGGAGATTTCAGGCCAATAGCTGACACGGCAAACTTCTTACTTGTTCATCCTAACGGAACGCAAGACCAATCGGGAACCACATTCTGGAATGCTTTCGGTTCTCCTTCTGAAACCGTAGATGATGTGGGCTTTCTTTCAGCACTTATCGATTCGCTTAACGCTGATTACAACATAGATCTGAACCGAGTTTACAGCACTGGCATGAGCAACGGAGGGTTTATGAGCTATCGACTTGCATGTGAGCTCGGGTCTCGAATTGCGGCTATTGCTTCGGTTACAGGCGCCATGATAGACCCCGCTTTCTTGGCATGTAACCCATCCCATCCAACACCGGCCATGCAGATACACGGAACGGCCGATCCAACAGTGCCGTACAATGGCGCAACTGGAGTGTTGGGTGCTGTTGCGAGTGCGGAATATTGGGTCGGTTTCAATAACTGCAACCCAACGCCTGTTGAAACAGCTGTTCCTGATATTGACATGACCGATCTGTGCACGGCTGATCATTTTGTTTACAGCGGGGGAGACGCAGGGTCGTCCGTTGAATTCTACAGAGTAAATGGTGGAGCCCATACTTGGCCAGGAACCAATCCGTTTTTCGTAACGCTTGGAGTCACCAACCAGGATTTTTCGGCCTCAGTAGAAATCTGGCGGTTCTTTAGTCAGTATCGATTGAATGAGTTGGTTGGAGTGGATGACCTGAGTGAAGAGGAAGTTAGCTTCACGGTCTTTCCAAATCCATCCAATGGCGATTTTCGAATTCAATTTGAGGAGTATGGAAATAGAACGATTGAACTTCGAAATGCCTTAGGTCAATTGGTAAAGGTGTTTCAAACAACCGAGTCTGGTCTTGATCTGAATATCGACAGAACAGGAATTTACTTTCTAACTATTGAGCAAGATGGTGTCAGACATTCGAAAAAATTGATCGTGGAATGAGAAAGATCACTTGTCCAAATGGTTGGCATACATTACTTTCGCCTCAAATTCTAAGAAAATGAGTGTCGGTATCGTTGTAATTTTCGCTTATATGCTTCTCGGGTTCTGGATGTTGGTATTCCTAGGACTATGGATTCCATTGATGGCAACACTTCTTTTCATGGAAAGATTCAGTCCAGAAATGGGCGAGAAATTGGCGGCAATGATTGCCCCAAGAGCACAAGACTAAAGCAACGTTTTAACGTTTTCAGGAGGCCGTCCCAAGACGGCCTTTTTTTGTTTTACAACAATCGGTCGTTCGATCAGTTTCGGGTATTTCACCATCGCAGCGATCCACTCATCGTCAGAAAGGTCTTTGCCCTTGTAATTGTCTTTGAAATCTGCTTCACCACGTCTAAGCAGGTCATATGGCTTTATGCCAAGCATGGCAATCAACTCCTTCAGTTCTGCCTCAGTTGGAATATCATTCAGATACTCAATGATCTCAGGTTCTATTCCTGCGTTGTGGATCAACTCCAAAGTTTGTCTCGACTTTGTACATCGTGGATTGTGATAGATTTTCATGGTACGAAGTTATGAAGGGATGAAGTATTGAGGTTATGAAGAGGTTTTCGCGTCAAGGGACTTGATTAGCCCGTTGAGCAGTGCAGCACACTTTTGTTCCTGTTCGTTAAGGGGTCTGATTCTTTCAGAATTACAGAAGTCCAACAGCACGCAAAGGTCTAGGACCGTGTTTACTTCACTTAGCGAACCTCTGGCGATATGAAGAAAGTGCTTGAACTCACTATCGGTATTTCTTCCAGCTCCTTCTGCAATATTCAGCGGAATGGAAACAGCCGCGCGTTTCAGTTGGGAGATGATGTTGAACTTTTCCTCGGAAGGCAATTCTAAGGCGAAAACGTAAACCAACCGCACAAGCTCCATAGACTCTTGCCAAGCCATCAAGTTTTTATGCGGCCATCCTTTCTTCATTCCTTCATCACCTCATAACCTCATTCCGAAGTATTTTCGTTTCCGAACTGCAACAGGTATCCTTTGATGAACTTGTTCAGGTCTCCATCCATTACACCTTGAATGTCCGAGGTTTCAATTCCAGAGCGGAGGTCTTTCACCAATTTATAAGGGTGGAAGACATAGTTTCTGATCTGTGCTCCGAATTCCACTTTCATCTTAGAGCCTTCCACTTCGGCACGCTTTGCCAAGCGCTTTCTGAGCTCAATGTCGTAAAGCTGTGATTTGAGGAGTTTCAGCGCAGCTTCACGGTTTGCCAACTGAGAACGGCTTTCCGTGTTTCGTATAATGATACCGCTGGGGTGGTGCGTTACGCGAACGCCCGTTTCCACCTTGTTCACGTTCTGACCGCCAGCACCTCCTGATCGGAAAGTGTCCCAACTCAGATCTGCTGGATTGATCTCAATTTCAATGGAGTCATCCACAACGGGATAAACGAAAACCGAAGCGAAAGACGTGTGGCGTCTTGCGTTACTATCGAACGGTGAAATTCTGACCAGACGATGCACACCGTTTTCTCCTTTCAGGTTTCCGTAAGCGTATTCTCCCTCAATCTGAAGAGAGCAAGAGCGGATGCCGGCAATGTCATCTTCCTGAATGTCGTTTTCCGTAACCTTGAAACCATTCTTCTCCGCCCACATGATGTACATACGCATCAGCATGCCGGCCCAGTCACAACTTTCTGTTCCGCCTGCACCTGAGTTTATCTCCAGAACAGCACTCAGTTCATCACCCTCATCGCCCAACATGTTTCTGAACTCAAGATCCTCGAGTAGGTCAGTGAAATTCTCGCGCTGTGCCTCAACTTCTTCTTCGCTCGCCTCTCCTTCTTTGTTGAACTCGTATAGTACAACCAGGTCTTCCAATGCAGTTTCGGCCGCAGCATAAGCCTTGGTCCATTCCTTCTTGGCGTTGGTTTTCTTCATCAAGGCTTCTGCCTGCTGTGGATCGTCCCAAAAGCCGGGTGCCAAGGTGGTCTGAGTTTCCTCCTCAATTTCGCGCAGTTTGCGGTCAATTTCCAGATAACCACGTAGGTCGGAAAGACGTTTTTTAAGGTCGTTAAGTTGATCGGATGTGATCATTCGGTTGTGTTTACAAAGGGTTATTCCCTTGGCGCAAAAGTAATAGAACTAAGATGGGGTTCAGAGGTCTTTGATGGCTTCGGTCACCAAATTCCCTTCGAATCCGCGGCCCGTTACAAATCGGTAGATCGCGCCTCTGCGTTTCCACGGGTTCTTCTCTTTCAGCTTGGACCTTTTCAGTTCAATGGCCTCTTGCAGTGCTTGCAGGTAGCTGTCTTCGTCAATTTCGGTCAAAGCCAATTGAATGCATCGTTTACTGACATCATGCTGCTTCAAACCTTGAATGATCTTGATCCGTCCCCATTTTTTGATGTTGAATTTCCCTCGAACGTAGGTTCTTGCAAATCGCTCTTCGTTGAGGAAATTCTCTTGAATAAGTGCCAACAGCATTTCATCCCGCCATTCTTGCGGAATGTTCAGATCCCACATTTTCTGAACAACATCATGATGACTGCGTTCTTGATATGCGCAATACTTCCGAAGCTTTTCCAGTAATGCCTTTGGGCCTTCTTCCATTCTCGAAAATTACGATTAGACTGATTAGTGACCCGCGACCAGCGAACTTTGTTGACGGAAAATCTTGTGGCTTGCACCTTTCGCCTTACGACTAAGGTTAGTTTTGCCGCACCTGATCATGGAGAATAAACGCGCCCTCACGCTACTGCTCACATCTCATGTGGTTTCCAGCTTTGCGCAGGGCATCACCATGCTTTCCATACCATGGTATTTCGCTTCAATCGTTGGCGAATCTGTTGTGTTTGGAAAGGTGTTGGCCATCGCCACGTTTATCAGCATTTTCTGGAGTTTGTTTGCGGGGACTCTCATTGACCGATACCCACGGAAGAACATCTTTTGGATTGCTTCCATCATAGGGTTTGTGGTGCTTGGCTTTGCCGGATTGTATGGCGAAAACACGGGTGAAGCTCCGATATGGCTTGTGGCGGGCATTTTTGTGTTCACGTTTTTCGGATTCAACATTCATTACCCGAATCTGTATGCGTTTTCGCAGCAGTTGGCTGCCAGACGAGATTACGGAAGAATCAATTCGTTGCTGGAAATTCTAGGTCAGAGTACCAATGTCATATCTGGAGCATTTGGGGCGGTGCTTCTGTCGGGTACCGCGGGCGGAAGCCTCAATATGATGGGACTACAGATTGATTTCCCATTTGAAATAGATGCTTGGACCATTTCGGAGATCTTTCTGCTTGATGCCAGCACGTACGCTATTGCAGCCTGCATCATTCCGTTCATCCAATTTGTGGAGGTTGACCCTTTGCCCGTTGATATGGAGCGAATTGCAGAACGTTTCAAACGTGGTTGGCGGTTTTTAATGCTGAATAAAGAACTGCTGGTCTTCGGACTTACCACTTATTCCATTTTCGTGGTTCTGCTTGTGGAGGTTCAGTTTTTACTGCCCATTTACGTGGACAAGCATTTGCAAACGGGCGCGGATGTTTACGCAAGCAGCGAGGTGTATTTTGCGTTGGGGAGCCTCTTTGCAGGTATGTTCATCCGAAGGTTGACCAGAAAAATCCCTGCGGCAAATTCCATCATTGTATTGATGCTTATTGCCGGAGTTTCTTTCGTGGTTGTGGCATTCACCAGAAGTGTTCTTGGGTTCTACCTGTTCTCTGTTCTCATTGGGTTTTCCAATGCTGGTACCCGAATTACCAGAGTTACTTATCTGTTCGAAAACGTTCCGAACAACATCATCGGCAGAGCCAATAGCATTTTCTATGTCTATAACATCACAAGCCGCGGAATTCTGCTTACGGCATTTTCAATGGCGTTCTTCTCCGAAGGGAATAACATTATTTGGAGTTATGTGATCTGCGGTTCGTTCATCCTTGTTTCGGTGCTACCGCTTGTTGCCATTGCCAGCAAATTGAAAGACCTGAAGATCAATACGGTCTGATCATTTCAGCCAAAGAATCGTCTCAAAAATCCAAGCTGGATGTTTGGGTGGAATGAGCGAAGTGTCGAATTCTGTCTTCTCGATAAGTTCCTTGAACGATTTACTCAATTCCTTAGAAGGCTGATTGTCTTTGATGCTGAAAATGGATGCGTTTCTTACTTCGAAATGACCATCAGATTCTAGTTTAATGGTCAATTCTGCGCGGAGGTTTGCTTCTTCTGGAATAGCCGATTGCTTACCCAACCCTTTTGAGACAAGTTCCACAACCGATACTTCTTTCCTAGTTGCAGGAAATCCTTCATGGAAAAACGCATCGCCATCCATGTAATTCCTCAACGGAGGATTGGGGATGGAGTAGTAGTTCTGAAGAAAGTGATTGGCGCCATTTCCTGTGAATATGTGGAACATGGCATTCATATCGAACACCGCCAACTTCGGATTGTCGAACGCCAGGAATAGTTTGTCATCTGTGATATAGAACGGGTTTTCTGCCATCAGGTGGTACAGACTATCTTTTCTGAGCCAACCATTTTCTGGCAGTCGGTCTCTGGCAATAGCCGACTTGAGCTCGTAATTAACCAATCGGTCCAAACGTGCACTGTCAAATATTTTCCCTTCTCTGAACATGGTCAGAACGCACTGATCCAACGCCTCTTTGTCCTTTTCAGAAACAAGGTGTGCAACCGTGTTGCCATCGTTGCTAAGCGCCACCCAACCATTCAGAAACTGGTCTATCTGATACACAGTATCAAAATGCCCGTCATGTTTACTGAGTACATAAGTTACTCCCTCCGTGTTATCGAGGTCGTGGTTGAACGTAAACGACAATAGCTTGAACGTGCCATCCTCATTGACCAATTCGTATGACACACTTTTGTGCTGAGCAAAACTCAGTAAAGGAAACAGGATGAGTACAAGAACAAGTCGCATCGGATTGTATTTGAACTCAATTAAGCAATAATTATTCCTTAGGTGAAAGCATTGAAGCCAGTAACGTCCATTCCTGTAATTAGCAGATGAATGTCGTGCGTTCCTTCATAAGTCACAACGCTTTCCAAGTTCATCATGTGGCGCATGATCGGGTATTCGCCCGTAATTCCCATTCCGCCCAACATTTGGCGTGCTTCACGAGCTGTTCTTAAAGCAATTTCAACGTTGTTTCTTTTTGCCATGGAAATTTGCTGCGGAGATGCTCGATGCTCGTTTTTCAGAACGCCCAATCTCCAAACCAAAAGTTGTGCTTTGGTGATCTCTGTGATCATCTCGGCCAACTTCTTCTGCTGTAGTTGGAAACCACCTATCGGTCTGCCGAATTGGATTCTTTCTTTCGAATATCGAAGAGCCGTATCGTAGCAATCGAGCGCAGCGCCCAAAGCACCCCACGCAATTCCATAGCGTGCTGAGTTCAGGCAGCTCAATGGGCCTTTCAATCCACGTATTTCAGGGAACACGTTCTCTTTCGGAACCTTCACATTATCGAATACCAACTCTCCGGTGGCCGAAGCTCTCAAACTCCATTTGTCATGTGTTGTTGGAGTTGAAAACCCTTCCATTCCGCGCTCTACAACCAATCCACGGATGGTTCCTTCTTCGTCCTTGGCCCAAACCACGGCAATGTCTGCAAATGGTGCGTTGCTGATCCACATTTTAGCACCATTCAGAATAACATGGTCGCCAGCATCTTTAAAGTTGGTAACCATTCCGCCAGGGTTGGAACCGTGGTCAGGCTCGGTCAATCCGAAGCAGCCCAACAATTCGCCTGTGGCCAATTTGGGTAGCCACTTCTGCTTCTGAGATTCGGTGGCATAACTCCAGATCGGGAACATCACCAACGAGCTTTGAACAGAGGCCGTACTCCTCAATCCGCTATCGCAACGCTCCAGTTCCTGCATGATGATTCCGTAGCTGATCTGATCCAAACCTGGACCACCGTACTCCGCTGGAATGTACGGCCCGAAAGCACCGATCTCTCCCAAACCAGGCAACAGGTGCCTTGGGAATTCTGCTTTCTGCGCATACTCTTCGATGATGGGAGAAACATTCTGCTTAACCCATGTTCTAACGGTTTCTCGAATGAGCTTGTGCTCATCGGTCAGAAGTTCGTCAATCAAATAATAATCGTGTCCTTGGTATCTATCGTCTGCCATGTTTATCTAATTGGGTTGCCAAAAGTAGAAAAAGAGCATAGTGGAATTTGTCTTTTACAGGCAACCATTCGGTTGAATTTCTGTTTGAAGCTTAAACCTTTTGTGGAATTGTCCGTAAGCCGCGGTTTACTTGGAACATTCTACACCTATTTTGAACTCGTAAATCTTAAAACCAACAAACGCATGAAGAAGAAGTTTACCCTTGTTTTGTCTGCTCTTTTAATGGCAGGACTTGTTTACGATTACAACTACCGAATGGTGCATTCCAATAGTTCTGGAGCTCCGGCAGGACACACCGGTTCTCCAAGTGATGGACAGACATGCGCCAGAGTAGGCTGCCATGCAGGTGGACCAAGTCAGTCTAACGAAACGGTTGAATTGACATCGAATATACCAGTGGACGGGTATGTAGGTGGAACAACTTACGACATGACCCTTACCATGACCAAGACAGGAGGAGTGAAGTTCGGATTTCAACTTGCAGCGCAGAATACTCAAGGAAACGCCTTGGGGACTATAGTTGCCGGCACCGGTTCTCAGACTGTGGGCAACGGCTATCTGACACATTCATTCAACGGTACATCTGTATCTGGTGGCACAAAGTCTTGGAATTTTCAATGGACTGCCCCAACTTCTGGAACGGGCACGGTGACTGTTTATGTTGCGGGAAACTTCACCAATAACAACGGCTCTACCAATGGTGATGTAATTGTTCCTTCATCCTTTACAATCTCTGAGGCTTCAGGTGTCGGTATCAGCGAAGCTGAGTTGGCTGCATTGAGCGTTTATCCAAACCCGGTTATTGATGAGATAAACATTGCAGCAAAAGATGTTGACGAAGAGATCATGGTAACGCTTTACAACATGGAAGGCAAGAAAGTGATCGAGCAATCTTTTGAGCCTGGAGACATAACCATTGATGTTGCTTCAAAAAGTTTGAACACTGGAATCTACTTCTTGACAATGGAATCTGGTGGAAACACCACCACCAAAAAATTGTTGATCAAGTAATCCTTGAAAGCTTAAACAAAAAAGGTGCCTATTGGCACCTTTTTTGTTTTTGCCAGGTGCGCTTTCGTTTCGATTGTTCAACGAGAGTTATATTCGGCCTCATAAGTTCTGTCCACGTTTAATCTGACTTTTACAAAGTTGCTTTTTGCACCATTGGCATTTGGATTGTTACTAAGGAGTTCCACCATGTTCAGGAATGCTGATAGAATGAATTTGATGGTTGGATCTGGCCGAATCCGAATACTACTCATTGCCTTGCTGATCTCTGGAGGTGATTCGCTCCTGGCTCAGGAAATCTATAAAGCAGACTCTAGCGAAATACGTTTCTTTTCGTCTACACCTATAGAAAACATTGAGGCCACCAATTCAACTTCAACTTCTTTGTTGAACCTTGCTAGAAATGAGGTCAGTTTTCGGGTTCCAATCTCTGGTTTTGTGTTCGATAAATCGTTGATGCAAGAACACTTCAACGAGAATTACATGGAGGCCGAAAAATTTCCCTACGCAACTTTCAAAGGAAAATTGAGTGATACGTTAGACTTATGCAAAGACACCGTTTATCATATTTCCGCCACGGGCCTGATGAACATTCATGGTGTGGATCAGGCCAATACGTACAATGGCATCATTCAATCAAATGATGGAAAGGCAACGCTTACCTGTGAGTTTAAGGTGGCTTTGGCAGACCACAACATTAAAGTGCCCAGCGTTGTGTTTGCCAACATTGCCAAGGAAATAGAGGTAAAAGCCACGTTCTACTACGTTCCTTTCGAACACGAATAAACAAACTTCGAACAGGCCGTTGATCAGCTCAACTCAGCCAAATTCTTGTAGAAGAACGGAATGGTCTGAATACCTTTCAAGTAGTTGAAGATTCCGTAATGCTCATTGGGAGAGTGGATGGCATCAGTGTCCAGCCCAAAGCCCATAAGCACAGATTTCAATCCAAGCTCCTGCTCAAACATGGCCACAATGGGAATACTTCCTCCACCGCGCATCGGTATCGGTGCTTTTCCGAAAGTGGTTTCCATGGCCTTGTGTGCAGCCTGATAACCGGTAAAATCAGTTGGTGTCAGGTAGGGTAGACCTCCATGATGCGGCCTCACCTTCACCTTTACCGAAGGAGGCGCAATGGCCACCAAATGATTCTGCACCAAGTTGGTTATTCTGTCAGGGTCTTGCCCAGGTACCAGTCTGCAAGAAAGTTTAGCGTATGCTTTTGAGGGCAGGACCGTTTTAGCTCCTTCACCTGTATAGCCTCCCCAAATTCCGTTCAC
Organism: Flavobacteriales bacterium; assembly: GCA_020635495.1. Lineage (GTDB taxonomy): Bacteria > Bacteroidota > Bacteroidia > UBA10329 > UBA10329 > UBA10329. The sequence goes on from JACJZQ010000004.1 coordinate 144,160, forward strand.
ATCAAGCGTTGGTCTGATGGTGGCTCTTTCCAAGGTGGAATAACCAGCCTCTCCGTGAGTTGCGTTGATGTCAAGATCGGCCTTGTATTCTTCTTCACTGAATGGCGCTTTGGCCATCTCTGCGCGGTCTTCTGCGCTCACCTCATTCGCATCATTGTAGAACCCCGGAATGTTGATCCGCTTGTTCTCGTCATGCAACGAAGCAATCATATCGCATAGGATGTTGATCGGATTGCCAACTGCACCACCGTAAAGACCTGAATGCAGATCGCGTTTCGGTCCGGTAACTTCAATCTCCAAGTAACTCAGGCCTCTTAGACCTACGGTGATCGATGGAATATCATTGGCGATCATTCCCGTGTCAGATATCAGAACTAGGTCTGCTTTAAGCCGTTCCTTGTTTGCTTTTACAAACACTTCAAGATTGTCTGAGCCAACTTCCTCTTCGCCCTCGATCATGAATTTGACATTGCACGGAAGGCCAGAAGTTTGCAGCATCAACTCCACCGCTTTTACGTGCATGTACATCTGCCCTTTGTCATCGCATGCACCGCGTGCATAGATCTTTTCATCCTTGATAACGGGCTCAAACGGAGGTGAATCCCACAGGTCCAGCGGGTCTGGCGGTTGAACATCATAATGACCATAAACCAGAACGGTGGGCAAAGATGGGTCAACGATTTTCTCCCCGTAAACGATAGGGTAGCCGGCCGTTTGGCACACTTCCACGTTTTCTATTCCAATTTCCTCCAATCGCCCCTTCAGCAACTCGGCTGTTCTGAACACGTCTTTACTGAACGCAGGGTCGGCACTGATGGAAGGAACCTTCAAAAGGTCTATCAATTCATCAAGAAACCGGTCTTTGTTAGCGTTTATGTATTTGTCAACTGTCTGTAAATCCATCTTGCGTTTTAACACGGCCAAATTTAGTTTTTAATGGATGCGAAACATATGCGCCAGAAATGAGTTCAAAGCAAGGTAAGACTCTGGCTATCTTTGTGCTTCGGTTTAGAATGACACGAATTCTCTCATGCGTTTTGATGTTGTTGCTGCTCACTGAAGGAGTAAGAGCGCAGTTGGTGGTAGATCAGAGCTACACGCCACAACAGTTGATTGAAGATGTTCTTACCGGACAAGGCGTTGAGGTAAGCAACTTTCAGTTTTCTGGAAACGCACAGGCCCGAGGTTATTTCAATGGCGCCAATTCCAACATCGGACTTTCTGAAGGGGTTATAATTTCCACAGGGAAAGTTTCGGATGCACCGGGGCCAAACGGAACACCTGCCAGCGATGACGGAACAGAATTCATCGGCCCAGGAGACCCGGTTCTATCAGGACTTTCGGGTTTGGTGACCAATGATGCGGCTGTTCTGGAGTTTGATTTCGTGCCTATTTCAGACACTGTTCAGTTCAGATACGTGTTTGCATCCAACGAGTACAAGAATTTTGTGGGTGCCAGTTACAATGATGTCTTCGCCTTTTTGATAAGCGGACCTGGAATTACAGGAGAACAGAATGTAGCACTGATTCCTGGAACCACCACGCCAGTAGCAATCAATAATGTGAATCATAATGACAACTCGCAGTACTTTATCGATAATGAAGACCCTCCTGGTTTAACCGTGGAATACAACGGATTTACAACGGTATTCACTGCATTGGCTGTGCTAGAGCCTTGCCTGAGTTACCACATCCGTTTGGCCATTGCCGATGGAGGTGACTATAAGTTCGATTCTGCCGTGTTCTTGGAAGCAAGAAGCTTTTCCAGCCCCAGCATTACCATCAATGCAGAAAGTTCTTATTCCTCAAGTCCAGATCCGAATGTGCAGCAATATGTGGAAGGTTGCAGTAGTGTAACGCTCAGTTTCGAAAGGTCTGAACCATTGACCAACTCATTATCAGTGAACTTGCAGCTTTCGGGATCTGCTACCAACGGAATTGACATAACCAACATTCCAACATTCATCAGTTTTGCTCCAGGTCAGGCTGTGGCCACCATTACGTTTCAGGTTTTGGACGATGGCCAGATAGAAGGTCAGGAAAACATGACCATAACGCTGGAAGATCAAACACCTTGTCCTACAAGTCCGCCTCCTTCCATCACATTCACGATTGATGATGCTGAACCCATGACCTTGCAGATAACGCCCGATGAAAGTTTGACCTGCCCAGAAGAGCGCGTCATTCTAGTAACCGCGATTGGTGGCTATCCACCTTACACATACGATTGGAGCGGTTCTACCGAAACAACTGCAGACATCACGGTTTTTCCGTTCAACACAACCACATACGAAGTTGAGGTAACTGATGCCTGTGGGTTTTCAGAAACAGCAGAGTCAACGATCAGTTTACTAACGTATCAAGTAATGGATGTCACGGTAGAAAACGTAACGGTTTGTGAAGGCGAGGAAGTGACGCTAGAGGCAACCGTCATCGGAGGTAGGCAGCCATTAACGTATCAATGGCCAGACGGCAGCAATGCCCTCACGTACACCTACGCGCCAACAGAAGATGAAACCATCACATTCCAAGTAACGGACGATTGTAACATCACGGAATCTGAGGATGCTTTGGTAGACGTGGTAACGGTGGAGGCCAGTTTTACTTATCAACTCATTGCGCATGCCACGGTTCAGTTTACATCTACAACCGATGATGTTTACACCTTCTTGTGGGAGTTTGGAGATGATTCAATCGGTGTAAGACGAAACCCGGTGCATGAATACATGGAGGCTGGAGATTATCCTGTTTCCATGTACGTGAGGAATCAGGATGGTTGCGAGACAACGGTTTATGATACGGTAACAGTTTACGACCCGCTGCATGTTTACATTCCAAATGCGTTTACACCTAACGGAGACAGCCTGAACGATTGGTTCGGGGTTGTTGGAGAAGGTTATCTTTATTACGATATGGCCATTTACGACAGATGGGGACAGATTCTAATGGAGGGTAGATTTGAGGATGCCAATGCGTGGGACGGGACATTCAAGGAAAAACTGGTTCCGTCAGATTATTACGTGTATCGTGTTTGGGTGCAGCCTCCCATTGGAATTGAAGTGAAAGAAGTAGGAATCGTAAATGTGTTGCCTGACCAATGAAAGTAGTCAATGCCAAGACTTCTACTTACGTTATTCTGGGTACTGATAAGCTGCCAATCATTTGCGGCCCATCTTGTTGGTGGTGAGATTTTCTATGAGTGTCTTGGCGGTGATCAGTATCGTATTACACTGAAGATTTACCGCGACTGCTACACCGTTACCGGGGCAGACTTTGACAATCCGGCTAACATTGCCATTTACGATAGCGATGGTGATCTGATTGAAAACCTTCAAGCGCCATTCACAGGTTCGCAACAACTTCCCGTAATTATCAATAATCCATGTTTGCAGGCTCCGCCCGATGTCTGTGTAGAGGAAGCCATCTATACGGTAACTACTTCATTGCCTTTTCTTGCCGGAGGTTATCATATCGCTTACCAGCGGTGTTGCCGAAACCCGACAATTGTCAATCTCATAAACCCTGATGATCTGGGTTCTACCTACTACGTTCATGTGCCCGAAGAGGCGCTCAATACCTGCAACTCAAGCCCTTATTACAATGAGTTTCCGCCATTGGCGCTATGCATTGGAGACCAACTGAGTTTTGACCATTCTGCAACGGATGCCGATGGTGACCAACTGGTCTATTCGTTATGCACCCCTTACCATGGCGGAGATGATATAAATCCAATGCCGGTCCCAGCTTTGGGCCCACCGTATTCATCCATAATCTGGAGTGGTGGATATGGAAGCGGCTATCCGCTGGATGCTTCCCCGCAACTGTCTATAGACCCAACTACAGGATTATTGACAGGTGTTCCAACCCAATCTGGCCAGTATGTTGTAGGAGTTTGCGTGGAAGAATATCGAAACGGACAGTTGATCAGTTCCAACACCCGCGATTTTCAGTTCAACGTGGTGAACTGTTCATCAAACATTGCGGCCGTAATTCCTCCACAACCAACCTTCCACGACCCGTGCGATGGTTTGGAAGTTGATTTCGGAAATCAAAGTATCAACGCTCAATATTATCACTGGGATTTTGGTGTGGTCAGCCTGATAGATGATACTTCCAATATCGAAGACCCGATTTACACCTACCCAGATACTGGTAGTTACGAGGTTACTTTGGTAGCCAATCCGGGTTTTCCGTGTGCGGATACAACGGTTGATGTGATTCAAGTTTACAATGACGTATCGGTTGAGATTCTATTGGATGGCGACCAATGTTTCGATTCAAATTCCATCGACTTTCAACCTGTAGGAGATTTTGGTTCTGGGGCAACTTTCTTCTGGGAATTCGAAAGTGCCAACATTCAAACCTCAACAGACATGTCGCCACAGAACGTTGTTTTTGACACCATTGGAGTATTCGAAGTTTCGGTTGCTGTAACGGAGGCAATTTGCTCCGATCAAACAACCACCACGATTCAGATGTATTCCAGACCTGAAGCATTTTTTGTGGGCGAATCATTTGACGGATGTGCACCTCTTGGTGTGTTGTTCTCAGACAGTTCTTATGCCGCAACCCCACACCAAAGCCTGTGGCAATTCAGTGATGGAACTGTACTTGAAGGAGAGCGCGTGTTTCATGCATTTTTGGAAGAAGGAACATATGATGTTCAACTAACTGTTTGGACTGAGACCGGCTGCGTTGACACGTCAACATATTTCCTTGCCGATGCCATAACTGTTTGGCCAGTGCCTTCTGCAGAACTTACTGTAGACCCGGATACCCAGTTCATTTTCAATCCGGTTTTCGAGTTTGAAGGAGCAAGTAACGCCATTGACTGCTCTCTTTACCCGGGAGACGGAATTGAATTAACGGATCAGATGCCTAACTGCACGTTCGAGCACTTTTATACCGACACGGGAAACTTTGAAGCCATCATGTTTTTTACTGATGTCAATGGGTGCATCTCTTCAGACACTGTAATGGTTCGGGTAGAGCCGGAGGTACGTTTTTGGGTGCCAAATGCCTTCACTCCCAACGATGATAGGATTAATGATACGTGGGGACCTAAAGCATTCGGATTCAGCGAATACGAGATATGGGTTTACGATAGATGGGGCAAATTGATGTTCCATTCTGAGGACCCGTTTGAGAAATGGAACGGCCGATTGGATAACCAAAGCAACCATGAACCCGTGTTGGGCGTCTATTCATATCGAATACTGGCGCGTTCTGTTAAGAACACCGTAATTAAAGAATCCGGACACGTAACTATTTTGAGATAACCCACCCATAATACTATCTTAAAGCATCCTTTTTAAGTAGTATTTTTGCAGCCCCTAAGACCGAACAGTGAAACGCTTAATCATCAGTACGTTAGCCATTTTGATCAGCTCCATTTGGATGCAGTCTAAAGGGCAGTTGGTGGTTACTACTGGGCAGACGGCTCAGCAGTTGGCAGAGGTTATTGCGGGTCCGGGTGTGGTGGTCTCCAATGCCAGCATCACCGGAGACCCAACTGCCATTGGAGCTTTCAGTAGCGGTGCCAATAACCCCGGTTTGGGAATTTCAAGTGGCGTGATACTGTCTTCAGGTGACGTTGCAGACGCACCACAGCCTAATGGCTCATTCTCATCGACCTCATTCAATTTGCCAGGCGACCCATTTTTGCAGGCACAGGCCGGAGAACAATCAAACGATGCAATTATTCTTCAATTCGATTTTGTGCCGAATGCCGATTTTGTGACTTTCGATTACGTATTCGGTTCGGAAGAGTATCCAGAATGGACCTGTTCTTTCAATGATATTTTTGCCTTTACCATACAAGGTATAACTGTTCCGTCACCAGAGGTGAATATAGCCTTGGTGCCAGGAACCAATATTCCAGTGGCCATCAACACAGTTAGTGATGATGTGGGTTGTATGATCTCAACATGTGGTCAGAGTAATATCCAGTATTACGTCAACAATTCAAACGGACCCGCTTCTCAGTATGTGGTTTATGATGGGCTTACGGTTGTGATGTCTGCTGAAGCAACTGTTATCTGTGGTGAAACATATCGTTTAAGATTAATGCTTTCGGATGGTGGTGACTGGTCTTACGACTCCGGATGTTTTATAGAGGAGAACAGTTTGACCACAGGAAGTGTGATTGTTGAAACCGCTACGGCAGCGGCTGATTCAACGGCATATGAGGGATGTAATGAAGCCACAGTTACACTTACGTTGAATGGACCACCAATTGCTCAGAATTTCCCAGTGCCGATCTGGATTTCAGACGCTACTGCAGATTACGGTATTGATTACAATGATATTCCTGAATTCAATCAAGCGGATAGTACGGTCATCATTCCAAGCGGTCAGAACACCGTTTCATTTACCGTTACTCCGGTTAATGACAATATTCCGGAAGGCCCAGAATACATTGAGTTTACCGTTATTACTTCTACATGCGGGTTGACCAGTACGTTCAGGATATACATTAACGACCTAGACCCGATAACAACTGTAACCAGTAACGACACTACTATCTGTACCGGTAATGCCATAGTTTGGTGTGAGGCCTCGGGTGGAAGTGGAGCATATACTTATACTTGGGACAATGGATTTGGAGTGGCTGACACGATATATCCGTCTCCAACGCAGACCACCGTCTACCAAGTTTCAGTTACAGATAACTGTGGCTCAACTCCTGCAACGGATGAAGTTGTTGTTACGGTAGATGATGGTCCGGATGCCAATGCAGGAAATGACATCTCTGTTTGTATCGGAGGAAGCGTTGTGCTTAATGCAACATCTGATGCACCGGGAAGCACTTTCCTTTGGGACCCGCCAACAGACCTTTCAGACCCTGCTATTTTCAATCCACTGTGTACTCCACAGCAGGATATGGAATACATCGTCACGGTGACACGTCCTGATGGATGCTCAAATGACGACACGGTCAACGTTACACTGACTCCACCACCAACAGGTACGTTTGATATGAACCCAGTTGGATGTGCTGGAGAGCCGCTTATTATTGAATACAATGGAAATGCGAACGCTGCGGCCCAATACAATTGGAATTTTGATGGCGCAACGGTTACCAACGGATCTGGAGGAGGACCTCTTGCTGTTTTCTGGGCTACGCCAGGAATCTACAATGTTGAACTGACCGTTTCTTGGAACGGATGTCTGTCTCCAACGGAAACAAATCAGATTGAGATACTTGGCCCACCGCCCGTCAATGCTGGTTCTGACATATCGTTCTGTTCTGGAGATTCAGGCCCCATCGGCTCGGCTCCAATTGCAGGTCATACATATTCATGGAGCCCAATCAATGGAGTGGCAGATCCAACAGCAAGTTCTACCACGCTGCAGTTGACGAATCCTACGCACAATATTGAAGTGATTCAGTACGTGCTTACAGCGATAGATCAGGGCTGTAAAAACTACGATACTGTGAATGTTACCGTGTTCCCAATTCCAACGGCTCAGTTCGCAATTCCTGCTGGAATGTGTTTCAATGTGAACTCGTTCGACCTCTTGGCTACTGGACATTTTGGCCCCAACGCTACGTTCGTTTGGGATTTCGGTCCGGTAGGATTCCCTTCAGGATCTACCGACATGCAGCCTGAAGGAGTGATCTTCAATGTAGCAGGCCCGCAGGATGTAACGTTGGTCATAACAGACAACACGTGCGAGAGTGTTCCCTTTGTTGGAACAATTGATGTGTACGAAATGCCAGTGGCAGATTTCAGTTTCGATATCAGCGATGGTTGTGAGCCACTTAACGTGACTTTCAATGACGAATCGTACAATGGCAACAGCACCCTTTACCATGTTTGGAATTTCGGTAACAATTCTTCTTCCACTCAGCAAGCGCCAACCGCTGTTTATGATGAAGGAGTTTACACTGTAACCTTGAATGTGACCACAGCCCAAGGTTGTTCCGATCAGGTTACGCAAACGGATGCGATTGAGGCATATCGTAAGCCGAATGCTCTGTTTGAGATGAGTGATCGGGTGCTGTCAATTCTAGACCCTGATGTTACCGTTACCAACTTGGCAGATAGCATTGTAAGCAGCGAGTTTACTTTCCACCCCTTCGGTTATGTGGTCAACGCTTTTGAGGCTGAATACGAATATCCTGATACGGGCACGTATCAGATCACGCAAATTGTAACAACTGCCAATGGTTGTACAGATACCATTACGGGTTCGTTGAAGGTAGAACCTTATTACACGTTTTACATTCCAGATGCGTTTACACCAGACAACAATGGTATAAATGAGGTTTGGATTCCACAGGGAACCAGCATTCGAAGTTTCAACATGACCATCTACAATAGATGGGATCAGGAGTTGTTCTACTCAGCAAGTTTGGATGATGGTTGGGATGGTACATTCATGGGTAAACAGGTACCGCAGGGAGTTTACATCTACAGTATAGATGTTCTCGATATTCTCGGAGAACCCCACAAGTATCGGGGTCGGTTCAGTCTACTTCGCTGATTCGGTTTGGAAACGGAATATTATTGACGAAGACCGATCCGTCAGACTCCTTCCACTTTACTGTTTCATCTGCTTTTCTTAATAGAATTCTGGATATGGTTCCAGGTCGCGCATCAATCAGAAAAACATGATGTTTGCCGGCCTCGGTTTGAAGGTTTTCTGAAACCAGCAACCAGCCATCCAACAGGTTGGGGCTACTGCCGATACCTCCAGCAATTTTCCACTCTTCATCTACGGAGTAAACACGGTTGGGTGTAAGTTCTTGCATAGGGTCAACTTTCACCCAATAGCTGAGGTTCAGCAACTCGTTCTGTTGAAAGACAGAATCCAACAAACGGGAGCCACGCTTCACATCGTAAGCCTCTTGGTACCATAGTTTGTCCTCGGACACTGCGAATGAATTGATAGGAGTCAAGAACCTGACGCCACCAGAAATAGCGGCACTTGAATCAATGGCCCTCGCATGAATTTCAGAGTACATCAGCTTTATTTCATCAACTGAAACGGAGTACAACGAGTAGTGCTCATTCTCAAACACTTTTTCAGCAAGGCCGATGAGCCGTTCCTCTTCTAGGTTCGTTTCCTCATTTGTTTTCAGTAAGAGGAGTTTCAACCCATCTTTCAGATCATCTAGAATTGGTCTTGGAAGAAGCGAATCTGCCACCAATTGGGCGGTTTTCTCGGTCACTTCAAGCGATGTTCTTGACATGGCTCCGCCAATTACCGGCAATCCGGTAGAGAAAGACGCGGCCAACGAATGTTCAGAGCTTCTTTTGCCTTTTTCAAGGCCGATTTTCTCAGATCCTATAAGCGCGATTGGAATTGGCAGAATGGCCTGATGATCCTCAATCACTACCCCAGCATTTTCCCACTCTGTAACTACCTTGCTACTGAATGAATTCAAAGCAATTCGATGCTGAATTCCCTCCTTCACATATTTTATGTTGACAATGGCATCAAGTGTCCAAAAGAACAGCATGGCCACAACCAACATCGAATAGAAATAGGTGTATTTCCCTTGGCCTTTTATTCTAATGAGACGATAGAAAACGTAAATCTGAAACACGGTCCAGACGCCAATAATATAGTAGAATATCCATGCCACACGGCCTAAGGATCGGAACTGTTTTATGGGCAGGATGTAATCTGCCAGCCAATACAGACCCAGCTTGTGGAACAGCCCCATGGCAAATAGCAAGGTGATTACTCCTGGAACGAAAGCCTGTCGCAATGGACCTGCCAGCATTGGTCTGGTGATTGCTCGCCAACCTCTTCGCAACACTCGTTTTACAAACGGACCAATGGATGCAAAGAATATGAATACGGACACCATGCCGATGTAGGCGCTGCCTTCCCAACTGGTTGGGATAAAGAGTCTGAAAAAGTATGAATGAAATATATGTCGGAAAGGGTCGGAGGTGGGAGTGAAGATGCTTTGAAACGTAGCCATGAGGCTGTACATACCGGCCGGGTTCGAAGGTCTATCGGTGTAAGGGTCAACCAATTTCTGGTAAACCATGAACACCACTAATGGAACCAGAAGGGTAAATAGTCGAGGCAGCAATGCTTTTACTTGATTGAATTGAAACTGGTTCAATACCAGATCCCAGATCAGAACGGCCCCAAGGAATATGACAAAAATGAATAGATAGTACGGGTGTAAAAACCCGAATCCGAGTACAATCAAGGATGCTGCCAATGCCGTGATCCAAGGCAACTTGTATCGTGTAAATGCAGCTATTAGCAACCAACCAAGCGGTACAAAAAAAGTATAGCCGAGTGCATAGTGTCCTGGGAACCGCAGAACCTGTGGACTTAGAAAAGCAATGCACAACGCAAATGGAACAGAGAACCAAGGTCCCACCAGGTTCCAGACCAAAAGCCGATGCACGCACCATGCACAGACTACCAAACTGAAGATCATCAGCAGGTTCATGATGCCGATGACGCTGCCTCCATTGCTTGCATCGCCATCAACAAACCAACCTAGAACTTTAGTAAGCAATGGCTGACCATCTGCAAAAATGATGTGGTCTCCATACGGATAAAGCATGCCGTTGAACCAAAGTCCGTCTCCATGAATGACCTGATAAGCAATCGAGTAATAGTTTTTGAGACCGTCTCCATCAGCTCCAAAAAGGAACTCGTTCGGATGCAAGATAATTTCACCGAAAAACCGGAAGCAGATTGCAATGGCCATAAGCACTACCACAGTTGCCGAAAGAAAAACTTGACGGTTGAAACGCATTACTTCCTGAACAATAGTACGATGAAGTTGCCCAATTCTTTGAGAAGTATCATCAGACTTGGTGAGGGAAGAACGATGTCCTGTTTCAACTCCACGTCCAAACCTATAAGCCTGAGATCGGTTTTCGAAGCTTTCTGAATGAATTCTAGGTCAAATAGATATCGGTTTACCCGCGTTTGAAGAAAGACTTTGCGCCCTTTGTGGTTGAATGCCTTCAAGCCGCCTTGTGTGTCTGAGATCTTCAATCCGAACAGAATTCCATTCAGCCAACGCAGCGATTTCGACAATATTCTACGGAAACCAGATAGTGCATTGTAATAGGAATCACCTCGGCTTGCCAACACAACATCTGCCTCGTCATTTTTGAGAAGGTTGTAGAAAAGTTTAACCGATTCTTCCACGTACGGAACGTCTATATCCGTGTAAAGTTGGAAGTGCGCGTTACCGCTACTTATCCCTTTTCTGACCGCGAATCCCTTGCCTTGATTCTTAGGGTATTCGATCAGTTTGACTTCAGAATGAGTTGACGTTAACTTGGAGAGTTCATCGTCTTTCAATGGTTCACTCGATCCATCATTCACAAGAATTATGGATTCTATAACACCCTCGCCAAGCAACATTTTGATCTTGGTCATGCTTTCAGACAGCGATTTACCCCAACCCGGTCGTGGGTTGTAGCACGGAAGAATGATGTCCAACGTTTTGGCAGCGCTCATCGGTTGGGCGAAAATAGCGAAACGAGTTTGCCGCGTAACGTGCTTCATTGTCTGCCAAACTGACAGTTTCTGTATTTAATCTGTACCTTTGCGCTCCAATTTTTTAAGATGCGGAATCAAGATATTTCAGTCAAGGAGATTGACGAAACAAGACAGGGCGAGGCGTTGGAAATGGCCACAAAAGGTACTGGCGGCAAGAAATTGTACATCGAATCTTACGGCTGCGCCATGAATTTCTCTGATAGCGAGATCGTGGCATCGGTGCTTATCGATGAAGGCTTTGAAACTACCAAAGTGATGGAAGAGGCCGATGTGATCTTTGTGAACACATGCGCCATTCGCGATAATGCGGAGCAGCGTGTCCGTGGCCGATTGGATCAATTCCGCAAGGCCAAAAAGAGCAAGCCTGAAATGGTTATCGGTGTGATGGGTTGCATGGCAGAACGCCTCAAATCCAAGTTGTTGGAGGAGGAAAAGTTGGTTGATATTGTGGTTGGTCCTGATAGCTACCGCGACCTTCCAAACTTGGTTCGCGTGGCCGAATCAGGCCAAAAAGCCGTTAACGTACTGCTTTCAAGGGAAGAAACGTATGCAGACATCAACCCTGTTCGTTTGGGCGGAAATGGTGTAAGCGCATTCGTTTCCATAACGCGTGGTTGCGACAACATGTGCAGCTTCTGCGTGGTGCCGTTTACCAGAGGCCGTGAGCGTAGCCGCGACCCAGAATCAATCGTTGCCGAGTGCAAGCAACTGTTTGAGAACGGTTACAAGGAAGTAACACTTCTTGGCCAGAACGTGGACAGTTACCTATGGGGCGGAGGTGGCCTAAAGAAGGATATCATCGCCCGTGGCGACCTCAGCGGAACAATAAGTTTTGCTGAGTTGCTGATCATGGTCGCGCAGATCAGTCCAGAATTGCGCGTGCGTTTCTCCACATCTCACCCAAAAGACATGCACGATGATGTGCTGTACGCTATGGCAAAGTACCATAACATTTGCAGCTACATCCATTTGCCAGTTCAGTCGGGCAGCACGCGTTTGCTGGAGCTGATGAACCGTGGCTATACCCGCGAGTGGTACTTTGAGCGAATGGCCAAGATCAAGGAGATCGTGCCAGATTGCGGACTTTCAACAGACATCATCACGGGTTTCTGTACCGAAACGGAAGAAGATCATCAGGATACCTTGAGTTTGATGGAAGAGATCGGTTTCGATTTCGCTTACATGTTCAAATATTCGGAGCGACCAGGAACTGCCGCTGCCAAGAAGATGGAAGATGATATTCCAGAGGAGATAAAGCAGAGACGATTGGCTGAAGTGATCGAAATCCAAGCGAAAAACTCGCACGAGAGCAATAAGAAGGACCTTGGTAAAACGTTTCAGGTTCTGGTGGAAGGAACTTCCAAGAAATCGGACGAGATGCTTCAGGGCAGAAACCCACAGAACAAGGTGGTGGTTTTCCCGAAAGAAGACTTTAAGAAAGGAGATTATGTAAACGTTCTGGTGACCGATTGTACATCGGCCACGTTATTGGGGACAGCCGTAAAATGAGGTAGAGGATGACGGTAGATCAGATAAAACAGCGGTTCGGCATCATTGGGCATTCGCCTTTGCTGAACCATGCCATCAACACGGCCATGCAAGTGGCGCCAACCGATATTTCTGTGTTGGTAACGGGCGAAAGTGGAACGGGTAAGGAAGCCCTGCCGCAGATCATCCATCAAATGAGTTCGCGCAAGCATGGCCAGTACATTGCGGTAAACTGCGGTGCGATTCCTGAAGGAACCATCGACTCGGAACTTTTCGGACACGAAAAAGGCTCTTTTACAGGAGCGCACGAGGCACGTAAAGGTTACTTCGAAGTAGCCGATGGTGGAACCATTTTCTTGGATGAGGTGGCCGAATTGCCGATGTCAACGCAGGTTCGTCTGTTGCGGGTTTTGGAAACGGGCGAATTCATCAAAGTAGGTTCTTCCAAGCCGTTGAAAACCAACGTGCGGACGGTTGCCGCAACCAACGTCAACATTCCAGACGCCATCAGTAAAGGCAAGTTCAGAGAAGACCTTTATTATCGTTTGAATACGGTGCCGATCATCATTCCGCCATTGCGCGAACGACAAGAAGACATTCCGCTGTTGTTCAGAAAATTTGCGGGAGATTTTGCCGAGAAGTACCGCATGCCGAACGTCCGCCTGTCTGATGAAGCGCGTGTCTTGCTGATGAACTATCGCTGGCCGGGAAACATCCGTCAATTGAGGAATGTTACCGAACAGATTTCCATCATTGAGCAGGATAGAGAGATCAGCGCAGAAATTCTCAGAAACTATCTGCCTGATCATGGAAAGACCAACCTTCCTGCCATCAGAACCGCAGGAGCTCCGAACGGTGGAGGAGATTCTCAGACAGAATTCTCTGAGCGCGAACTGATGTACAAGGTGCTTTTTGACATGAAACGGGACATCAACGACCTCAAAAAATTGGTGTTGGATGTCGTTTCCGGGCAAGGAGATGCTGAGATAACCGAGCATCACGCTTCCACCATTCGAAGATTGCATCAGGATGTGGCTCCAACCGATTTCGACTCTGGGGTTCACGAAGTGCAGATACACAGACCGGGAGAACACACATTTGATGAGCACGAAGAAGTGGAAGAGTCGCTTTCTCTGGAGGACCGTGAAATAGAACTCATCAAAAAGGCGTTAGAGCGGCACCGCGGAAAGCGTAAAGCAGCCGCGCAAGAACTCGGAATTTCTGAAAGAACACTTTACAGAAAGATCAAGGAGCACAACTTGGGATAGATGATAGATATCAGAAATCAGATGTCAGATTTTTCTCTTCGGAATGTGGTATTACGCTCATTCCTTCTGATTTCTGTCGTCTGGAATCTGACGTCTCTCAGCGGATGCGGAGTTTACTCCTTTACCGGGGCCAGTATTTCACCGGAAGTAAAGTCTGTCAGCGTTGATTTTTTTCCTGCCTACGCACCACTTGCACCGGCAAATGTTCCGCAAGAATTCACCGAGGCGCTCAGAGAACTTTTTGTCAGCAGAACCAACCTCGACCTTTACAATAAGAACGGAGATATACGTTTTGAAGGCTACATATCTGATTATCAAACGCGGCCCGTGGCTATCCAAGGCAACGAGACCGCAGCACAGAACCGCCTTACAATGACGGTTCAGGTAACCTTTACAAACACCAAAGAAGAAGACAAGAGTTTTGAGAAATCGTTCTCACGATTTGCTGATTTTGACGCTACACAGAACTTAACGGACGTGGAGCAGGCACTGATTGCGGAGATTCACGAGCAGCTCATTCTTGACATTTTCAACGAGGCAGTGGTTAACTGGTAATGACGCAAGATCAATTCAACAAATGGCTGAATGACCCGGGTTCAATGAACTCGGATAGTATTCCGCAGTTGCGTGAGGTGATCAAACGTTACCCATATTTCAACGTGGCGCAGATGCTGTTGGCTAAGAATCTTCGGTCAGAAAATCATATTGATCAGCTGAAGCAATTACAGTTGGCGGCCGTTATGGCACCGGACAGAAAGGTGTTTCACGATTATTTGAATGACAGGAAAAAGGTGGTTCCGGCAAAGCTGGATGAGCCTACGGTCGTTGAAATTGAACCTGCAGAAGCGGAGACTGCAGATCAGGAAATCACAAAACCTGAACCTAGATTCCCAGACGAACTCATTCCAGAACCGGTAATCTATCAACTGGAAACAGCCGACCTCCCTGAATTACCGGTTAAGGAAGAACAGAAATCGATAGAGCCCGAAGAGCTCAGTTTCAGCGAATGGCTGGCTTTCACAGAATCTGGAGAATTGACCGAAGCTCCGTCAGAAAAGTCTCAAGGAAAAATCCCTGTGGGAGAAGAACTCAGCGGAATCGACATCATCGATCACTTCCTGTCACAGGCAGATGAGCTCCCGAAGAAGCGTGCAGAATTCTTTGATCCAAGAAAGGCGGCAGCCAAAGCAGATAAGGACGATTTTACGGTTGTTTCGGAAACATTGGCCAAGATCTATTTCCAGCAGGAAAAATACGAGCTGGCAAAACAGGCATACCGATCTCTTAGCTTGAATTATCCCGAGAAAAGCGTTTACTTTGCCGCCCGTTTGAAAGAAATAGAGGAAAAACTCAACTCAGAAGGTTAAAATGTACACACTCATCATCATATTGATTCTTATCGTTTGTCTACTGCTGGTAGGCGTAGTGATGGTTCAGAACAGCAAAGGAGGAGGTCTGGCTTCAGATTTCTCATCTTCCAACCAGATCATCGGTGTTCAAAGAACAGGCGATTTCTTGGAAAAGGCCACGTGGTATCTATCCATTGCACTCATTGTTCTTACCCTTGGTTCAAATTTCTTCATCAATAGAGGAGAAGTGGTTCAAGAAGAATCAGCAATCCAAGAGCAGATAGACAACGCAGCGTTGCCTGCAACAGACGATCTTGGAGAATCAGGACCGATAGAAGAATAACACTCAGGCAAGACAACGCCAACGGAAAATGTCAGGATGTCACGCATTCTGACATTTTTTTTTGCTTCACTGTCATCATTTCAGCCCTATTGGCCGCCTTTGGGCAATGGCATAGAATATGACAGGGCTGCCACATCAAACTAACATTCACTAACCAAATAATAATTCAAAAATGGGAGCTATTAAAATCAAACCATTGGCAGATAGAGTAGTTGTACAGGCTGCTGCTGCCGAAGAGAAGACAGCTTCAGGAATCTTTATTCCAGACACCGCAAAGGAAAAACCGCAGAAAGGAAAAGTGGTGGCTGTTGGAGCTGGAAAAAAAGACGAACCGATGACCGTGAAAGTGGGCGATACCGTCCTTTACGGAAAGTACTCGGGAACGGAGATCAACGTAGACGGAACCGATGTGCTCATCATGCGTGAGTCTGACATTTTCGCAATCGTTTAATCCATCAAACTTTAAAACTTAAACAAAATGGCAAAGCAAATTGAGTTCGATCTGGACGCAAGAGACAGATTGAAAAAAGGGGTTGATGCCCTTGCAAATGCAGTAAAAGTGACCTTAGGACCAAAAGGTCGTAACGTAATTATTGATAAGAAATTCGGTGCTCCGCAGGTTACCAAAGATGGTGTTACCGTGGCGAAAGAGATCGAGTTGAAAGACGCCATCGAGAACATGGGTGCGCAAATGGTGAAGGAAGTTGCTTCCAAAACCAACGATGTGGCCGGAGACGGAACCACAACCGCCACTGTTCTTGCTCAGGCAATTGTAACTACTGGCTTGAAGAACGTAGCCGCTGGTGCCAACCCAATGGATCTTAAGAGAGGTATCGACAAAGCTGTTGAGGCTGTTGTTGGTGAGCTTAAGAAAGTTTCCAAGTCTGTTGGCGATGATATTGCCAAGATTGAGCAAGTGGCAACCATTTCTGCCAACAGCGATGCTGCCATTGGAAAACTGATTGCTGAGGCAATGAGCAAAGTGGGCAAGGAAGGTGTAATAACTGTGGAAGAAGCAAAAGGAACCGAAACAACGGTTGATGTTGTGGAAGGTATGCAGTTCGACCGCGGTTACCAGTCGCCATATTTCGTTACCGATGCTGAGAAGATGGAGGCCGTGTTGGACAACCCATTCATCCTTATCCACGATAAGAAGATCAGCAACATGAAAGACATGCTGCCTGTGTTGGAGAAAGCTGCACAGAGCGGTAAGCCATTGTTGATCATCTGCGAGGAAGTTGAAGGAGAAGCGTTGGCAACCTTGGTTGTGAACAAGATTCGTGGCTCGCTCAAAATTGCTGCTGTTAAGGCACCAGGTTTCGGAGACAGAAGAAAAGCCATGTTGGAAGACATAGCCATTCTTACTGGCGGAACCGTGATCAGCGAGGAGAAAGGTCTGAAGTTGGAAGACGCTACGTTGGCCGACCTTGGTACTGCAGAGAAGATCGTTATCGATAAAGACAACACCACTATTGTAAACGGTGCTGGCGAGGAAGATGCCATCAAGGCGCGTGTAAATCAGATCAAAGCTCAAATTGAGTCTACAACTTCTGATTACGACCGTGAGAAGCTTCAGGAGCGTTTGGCCAAGTTGGCCGGAGGTGTGGCCGTACTTTACGTAGGTGCTGCAACTGAGGTTGAAATGAAAGAGAAGAAAGACCGTGTGGATGATGCCCTACATGCAACCCGCGCTGCGGTTGAGGAAGGAATCGTTCCTGGTGGTGGTGTTGCTTACCTACGTACCATTGCCGCTATTGGCAAGATCAAACCAGCCAATGCGGATGAGAAAACAGGTATCGACATCGTTCTTCGTTCTATCGAAGAGCCATTGCGTCAGATCGTGGCCAACGCTGGTCTTGAAGGCAGCATTGTGGTTCAGAAAGTGAAAGAAGGAAAAGATGATTACGGTTACAACGCACGTACAGATGAGTACGGTAGCATGTATGAGTTCGGTATCATCGACCCGACCAAAGTAAGCCGCGTGGCCTTGGAGAACGCAGCCTCTATTGCAGGTATGTTGTTGACCACCGAGTGCGTATTGGCCGATGAGCCAGAAGAAGGTAACCCAATGGCAGGAATGCCTCCGGGAGGAATGGGTGGCATGGGCGGCATGATGTAAGCCGACCTGCTTAGGTTAGAAACGAAAGCCCCGCCATTTGGCGGGGCTTTTTGTTGTTGAATGTTTCTACATTTAATCCATGGCACGCAAATTCCTCTCTGAGATGCTAGGAACCTTCGGGTTGATATTCACTGGTTGCGGAGCCATTGTTGTGAATGACGTTACAGGAGGAGCCATTGGTCATTTGGGTATTTGCACGGTTTTCGGATTGGTGGTTATGGCCATGGTTTACAGCTTTGGAGATGTTTCTGGAGCACACATCAACCCTGCAGTTACCATAGCGTTTTGGATTTCAGGACGATTTCCTCTTAAAGAAGTTGGCCCTTACATTCTGGCGCAGGTAATCGGTTCTACTGCCGCGTGTGCATTGCTTTGGTATCTCTTCCCCGATGAATCGACCTTTTTGGGAGCTACGTTGGTTTCCGGTTCTATCATGCAGTCGTTTGTTTTGGAAGTGGCCATCACCTTCTTGCTCATGCTCATCATTATTATGGTGGCTACGGGCTCTAAAGAAGTTGGGACTTTGGCCGGTATTGCCATCGGTGCCGCTGTGGCCGTTCTTGCTTTGGTCGGTGGACCAATTTCAGGAGCTTCTATGAACCCCGCTAGATCCTTGGGTCCTGCGTTGGTGTCCGGACACATGGAACATATTTGGCTCTACATCATTGCTCCGATCATTGGAGCTGCGTTGGCCGTTCCGGTAAGCAATGTGATCAAAGGTCCGCAGACGCTTTAGTCCATTCCCATGGCCACGTTGCGGTCTACAACGGGCAATTCCACATGCGATGGATGCTCGGCATCGTGATGAATTTCCCATGCTCCACCATTCGGATACAGCATCTTGAAGTTGTACGTATCAACCCCGGCCAAACGAATCTGAATCCTGTGTCCTTTCTTGAAAAGATGAGAGGTTGGTAGCATGTCAAACGACACCAATTCCACCTTAGAGGTGTCCATTGGCATGGCATCGGTATGATTGAAGCTGTGGTATGGAACCACATCCTCGTAATGCGGTGGATTGTCTTGAAGCTTTCGGTGTACAAATCGGAACTGACCATCGGTTACTTTCCAAACGTTTCCGTTCTCGTCCACATCTTCCAGATACGCGAAAACAGAACCATCTTCGGTTGCAGATTTTAAGTAAAGATTCACCTGCGGATGACCTGTTACTTCAAGGTCTTCCTCCAATTCAGCCAAGGTGAAAACAACCGTAATGCTATCTTCTGATGAAGCATCTGCGTAAGTTATTCCTGCGTGGTTCGTATCGAAATTCCACCGGTTATCAGCACCAATGGAATGCGTGGTATCAACCGTGTAATTGGTAAAGCTGTTGTCTACATTATTCGAAGACCAATCTGCTTTCCCATCAGGTTGGAAATAGAAGTTGTTCCTGTCTGCAGGAATCGGCCAAGTATCAGATGTTTTCCATACATCTTCTCCCATGGTGTAGTAGTACACCCGAGGCGATTTGTCCAACCCGTTGTCCATTCCCTTCAAATGGAAATCGAAGAATCTGACCACTTCCTTCACATCATCATGCTTTGAAGGAGCCGCAACACCTGGACTCACATTCGCTCCACCACCGTGGTTCCATGGGCCTAGTCGGAGTCTGTTTCTTCCATCATCCAAATTGATGAACTGACGGATGGCACCATGCGAAAATGCCGCATCCCACCAACCACTCCAGGAGTAAATGGCTGCACCAGAACCTTTGATTCTGTCTTCGAAAAGGTGCGGAGAAAGCACGTCCTGAACACGGAAACTTCCGTTGATGGTCCAAACATCATCCATGTATTCGGCCGTTCCGCCTTCCGTACGGTGGTAATGGTTGCACGTGTGTTGCTCCCACACTTTTTCCATGTCTTTCTTCGAATAACCGTTTACCCGCTCCACCCCATAAGAAAGTTTTGCGCCACGAGCGTTTCTGCTGTCAGGAATGATATTCTGGTCCAGTGTTTCACAGAAATCGCCATACTGGCTAATGAACTGATGGAAGTAGATTCCGCCTGGGGCAGAAACGTCATCATACAGATCCCAAAGGGAATAGGTAGGTACAATTGCCTTCAGATTCGGGTGCTGATTGTACAGTGCATAAAGAGCCGTGTTACCGATGTAAGAAACGCCTGTTGCACCCACATTTCCATCGCACCATTCTTGCTGCACCACCCAATCTATCATGTTCTTGCTGTCCAGAACTTCACGCATATCGCAAAGGGTCAGGGTCTTAGTGCCCTCAGAAGCTCCGCTTCCTCTCACATCCACCGTTACCAGTCCGTAGCCGTATTTCGGGAATTCCAACACTGGAAAATTAGCAGTGTGCGGCACAAAATCGGTTAATGCTGAGAACGGCCATTTCAATCCAACGGCTCTCCAATATCTGGTCTGAAAAAGAATGGCAGGAACCTTTTCGCCCTTCTTCAATCCTTTTGGCAGATACACGTTAACGGCCAACCGAACGCCATCGTCCATGGTAACATAGTACGAAGTGCGTTTATGACCCTTGTAGGTCATCTCTCTTTCGTAAGCAGGAGATTGCTCCTGAACTTCTGTGGTGTCAGTGTCTGATGCTACGAAGGAGTAGCCAACGGTTCCGATGGCCATAGCTAGCATGGCCAGAATCAATTTTCGCATGAAGATTATAATAGGGGAACGCAAAGGTAACATTGGGTTCGGATTGATTTAAATCAAGAGCGTGTTTTCGGTCGATTTTTTGGCATTTTGCGACATAATTCATGAGCAAACGGATTCTGATAGCACCACTGGATTGGGGGTTGGGTCATGCAACGCGATGCATACCCATTATCAGGCATTTGCTAGACATCAGGCAACACCCAGTTATTGCCGCTTCTGGTAGGCCGCTAAGTCTGCTCAAGGCTGAATTTCCCGAAGTAGAATCGGTTGATTTTGAAGGCTACAACATCAGTTATCCGCAAGGTTCGGGTATGGCTTGGAAGATGTTTCGGTCAACTCCGCAGATCCTCAAACGGATCAAAGAAGAGGGGTCTGAATTGGATGGATTGATAACAAAGTTGAAGTTGGATGCGGTGATATCTGACAATCGGTTTGGATTGTATTCTGATAGAATTCCGTGTGTGTACATGACGCATCAGGTCATGATCAAAGCACCGTTTTTTGAGACAACGTTGTATCGCATGCACATGAATTACATGCGAAAATTTAACCACGTTTGGATTCCTGATTTTGAGAACGATGGGTTATCTGGTGATCTGGCGCACAAGTACCCTAAACCTTTCAACGGGCAATACATTGGTCCTCTTTCCAGATTTAGTGCATTGAATTCGGAGGAGAAAACAGATGTATTGGTGCTTATCTCAGGCCCAGAACCACAACGGACCCGATTTGAGAATCTGGTTCTGGAACAACTGAAAGGATTTGAAGGAAATGTGACGGCTGTTGTCGGAACACCGGACAAGGAGTTTGATAGAACAGAAGGGAACATGCGGGTGGTTTCGCATTTGAATGCGGAGCAGTTGCAGCAGGAAATAGCTTCGGCCAAACTGATTGTTTCACGTTCAGGTTATTCAACTATCATGGATCTGGCGGCAATGGGTAAAAAGGCTGTTTTTGTTTCTACGCCAGGTCAGACTGAGCAGGAATATCTCGCGAAATTATTTGATGGCAAAGGCATTCACCTAGCGGTAAAGCAGAGCGATCTTCATCTCATGGAAGCCATGGAAAGATCAAAAACCTACTGCGGATTTCAGCCGCGGAAAATGGATGAATTCAAACCCGTGATTGACGCTTTTATTACTTCACTTTCTTGAGCGTGAAAGAGAACGTTGTGCCAGAGTTTTCACCTTGTCTGGAGCGCACATTGATTGTCTGATCGTGTGCTTCAATGATGTGTTTAACTATGGATAGACCCAAGCCGGTTCCGCCAGCATGTCGGTCTCTGGCTTTATCTACACGGTAGAAACGTTCAAACAAACGAGGCAGGTGTTTGGCTTCAATTCCAGGTCCGTCATCAGCTACTTCGCATAGAACATTCTCATCCATATCGTAAAACCGCAATCGGATAGAACCGCCTTTTGAACCGTATTTGATGCTGTTGTCTAACAAATTGATGTAAACCTGACGGATCTGGTCTCCATCTGCACGTACGTAAATGGGGCGGTCGTAACGCTCATTGAACTTGATGGAGATGTCGCGTTTTTCAGCTTTCATCTCTTCCATTTCAATCACATCTCTTACCAACTCTACGATATTGATTCGCTGGATATTCAGCTCCAATCGGCCCGATTCCAACCTTGATATCACATCCAGATCCTCTACAACGGATATCATCCGCTCCACACTTTTATCCGCTCTGCGAAGAAACTTCCTGTTGATCTCTTCATCTTCTAATCCGCCATCCAGCAGCGTGTGGATGTAACCTTGAATATTGAAGATGGGCGTTTTCAATTCGTGCGAAACGTTTCCAAGGAAGTCTCTCCGATAAGCTTCCTGATCCTTTAACGTTTGAATTTCTTCCTGTTGTTTCTCGGCCCATGACACTACTTCCGTATTCACAGAATTCAAGATGTCTGTATCGGCCTTCATTCTTTGTTTGAGACCGGATTTGGTGGTTTTCAGGTTGTGAATGGTTTTGTAAATGAGTCGAATCTTCTCATAAATGAACTCGTTTACCACGTATCTCACCATAAAGTACGATCCAGCAAACGTGGTTATGAATGTTACCAACGCTCTGATGGAGTTGAATCCGTCTAGCAGAAAATGATCCAATAGAGATAGCACCACGGTCAGTACCGCGGCAACAACCAAGGCTGTAGTGGTTATGAGGTTACGCTGATTGGGGTCTTTCACGAACCCTAAAGTTACTGTTCGAACTTGTAACCTACTCCTTTCACGGTTTTGATGGCCTTGTCTCCGATCTTTTCGCGAAGTTTTCTGATGTGCACGTCAATGGTCCGGTCTCCAACAACAACTTGGGCCCCCCAAACAGAACTCAAAATGGTGTCTCGGGTAAAGACATGGCCAGGCTTGGAAGCCAAAAGCGCCAATAGTTCAAACTCCTTTTTAGGAAGCGTGATCTCTTTGCCTTCCAACTCGATGATGTACTTATTCTTATCGATCTTAAGGCCGGTCTCAGTTTCAAAAACCTGATTCTCATTCAGCGGATTATTCCTTCTGAGAATGGCCTTGATTCTACTGATAAGAACCCGCGGCTTTATTGGCTTGTTGATGTAATCATCTGCGCCTGCATCGAACCCCGCGATCTGAGAATAGTCCTCATTTCTGGCTGTCAAGAAGGCGATAAGCGTGTTCTTAAGCGTAGGGATGTCACGCAATTCTTTACACGTTTCAATGCCATCAAGGTCGGGCATCATCACATCAAGAATGATCAAATCTGGATTGACTTTCTGAGCAATGTCTATGGCTTTTCTGCCAGAAGATGCAGTGTAAACGTCAAATTCCTCCTTCTTGAGATTGTATTCCAAGAATTCGAGGATGTCTTCCTCGTCATCGACAATAAGAATAGTTGGGTTCTCCTTCATCTTAACATTCACTTCACGTCAAAAGTGGAAATCATTACAGCGGCTGGTGTTAAAATAGCGTTAACATTAATTCAAATTCTTCATCAGTTGTCAACCACTAGCCTAACTTCTTCAATTCGGGTACTTTCCATTTTGGTGATGGTGAACAGGAAATCACCTATCATGATCTTTTCGTTAACCTCCGGTATGCTCTGATGATGTTCGAAAATGAACCCGCCCAGCGTTTCGTAGTCGTCAGATTCTGGCAACTTGAGGCCGTAATTCTGATTGATGTAATCGATGTCCAATCGGCCTGAGAATCGGTATTCCGAATCCGAGATTTTCTCATCTATCAGGTCCTCCTTGTCGTGTTCATCCTCGATATCCCCAAATATCTCTTCCACAATATCTTCCACGGTTATCATTCCGGCCGTGCCTCCAAATTCATTCAGAACAACAGCCACGCTGCGGTGCTGCTGACCGAACTGCTTCAAAAGATCTTTCACTTTAGTGCTTTCTGGAACCAGACTGATGGGACGAATGATATTCTTAATGGCTTTTGGTTTCTGAAAAAGCTCAAATGAGTGCACGTACCCGATGATGTTGTCAATATCGTCCCGGTAGATGAGAATCTTAGACAGCCCCGTGTCAATCAGTTTTTGCTTCAGGTCGTCAATATCATCTTCTATGGACATGGCAATGATCTCAACCCTAGGGATCATGCATTCTCGCACTTTGATCTCGCTGAAATTGAGCGCGTTTCTAAAGATCTGAATCTCGCTGTCAACATCCTCTTCTTCTTCTTTGGCTGTGAATTCGTTCACATACTCATCAAGGTCAGAACGTCCGAAGGTGAGTTGTTCCTCTGCCAACCTGATCTTGAACAAGGAGGAAAGCACTTTCTGCGAGAAACGGTCTATGAGCCAAACCAGCGGATAGAGTAGGGTGTAAACAACCTTGGCCGGAATGGCAAAAAGATCCAGCATTCTGTTAGGGTTAATGCGGAAAAACGCTTTAGGCAGAAACTCTGCAGTAACCAGAATGATAAGCGTAGAGATGATGGTCTGGATAACGAGGATGTATGATTCTTGCGATGTGAAGTTTCGTATTCCAGGTTCCAGCAGTTTAGCCATGGTAATACCGTAGACAACCAGCGCAATGTTGTTTCCAACCAGCAAAGCACTGATGAATTGCGAAGGCTTTTCTAAGAACTGCCCGATGATGGAAGCGGAGAGCGTTCCTTTCTTTCTGTCTACCTCAACCTTGAAACGGTTGGCAGAGACAAAGGCGATCTCCATGCCCGAGAAGAATGCCGACAGCAGCAAGCATACCGCTATGATAATTGTGTAGGTCAACCTTTATTGTCTGATTGATTGTTCTCAGATTCTTCAAATTTCTTGCGCTGTTTTCTACGGAAAGCGTAGAAAATGCCGGCAACAAGAGCACCTCCAAAGAACCATTTAGAGGAATCCCATCCGTCTTGATTGAAATAATAAGACCCCATTACTATCGAGAATATCCCGATCAGTAACCAAGCCATTTCAAGAACCTTCAGTACTCTCAGCATCCTCTTTTAAATTGATTGTTCCCTTGATCTTTTTGATCCGGTATTTGGTAAAGTCTTGATTGGACTCGAATCCATGGCCGAAAATTACTTCATCTTCTGTAGTGATCTTCACAAATTCTTCTGTGTGAATCCGTTCCGTCTTCTCTTCCCAGATCAAGTGTTCCGTATTCAATGTTTCGCCTTCCTTATTCACTACAACCACATCTTCTTTGGCTTCCATGATGTCAGTATTCTCATAGCTCACAGCATAGTTGGAGCGCAGTTCAGATTCTACTTGCCCCATGTTGTTGAAGAATCTTACATGCACGCCTTGCGTCATTTCAAGGTATGGATTTTCGCCTAAGAAACGTTCCAGATGGTTGGCCTCTAAGATCACTTTCAGCATGGCAGAATCGGAATACACTATCTGAACACTGTCTGCTACCTCAACGGGTTTCAGTTCGTCTTCCATGATGGCTTCCACCTGTTGGAGGTCGTTAACGCATCCTGTGTTGATAAGCAATGCCCCAAAAAGAAAAAGGCAAAGACGCACGTGCGTCCTTACCTTTTTGAATGTGATGTTATGCAGATAATCAGTCAGCAAAAACAGCAGTTGTTTCAACTCCGATCCAACCTCCAACGGTTACTTTATCTCCCTTCTTTACGTTGATGAAGAAACAGTCTTTTGCAATTGGATAGTACTTAGAAACGGAGGCCAATTTCTTGTTGGCAGCTTCAGAACTAGAAGAATCCACACTCTTTGCTTTGTTGTACATGTCTGTAGCAGCCCAGAAACCATACTTCTTAGAGCAGGCATCTTCTCCGCAGCTGTTGGAGGTACTCATGTAAAGGTCACCGATGTATATGTATGGCTCTCCCCAACCTGACTTCAGACCAGCAGCTTCCTGTGCTTTGGCTCTTGCAGAACTGTATTTGTTGTCTGAACCATACAACTTGGCCAATCTCAACAGCTTTTCTGCCTTGGCATCATTGTCTGTTTCAGAGGCAATAGACTCTTCCAAGAACTTCGTGGCCTGTGCTGAATTTCCCTTTTTAGCATGGCCTTCGTAAAGGTTATAAGCCGCAACAGTCGATGGATTCAACTTGTAAAGTTTTTCAGAGGCATCAAGATAGAAATCGCTGTTCAGCCAGTCTCTTTTTACCATCATAGAAGTAACCTTTTCAAGCAACGCGGCATCATTCGGTGCAGCATCAACTTTAGGCTTCATGAGCTCGATGTACTGATCTTCTTTGGCGATACGCTCAAAGTTCTGATCAACCACTTCCTGAGCCTTATCGATCTTGCTCAACTCTTTCTCATCTGTTGTCTTTTTACGCTGGTGCTCCAGAGCTGTAGCGATCTTGTCATACAGATCGTACAATTCATCCATTTCCATCTGCTTGTCAACCAATCTTCTCATGGCAGCCATGTACAATCGCATCAACACATAAGGGTCAGTGTCTAGTTTGTCCACATTAAACGCCTCATTCAGTGTGTTGTAGGGTTTGGTGTAATCATCTCCAGCATATTCATACTGGTCCATACCTTTTCTACCGATAGAATAGCCTTTGTCGGCTGGGTAAAGCTCTGCACGCTTATCGTAGATCATATATAAGGTGTCCAAGTATGCATTTCGCATTTCCAGATTGTCTTTGTATTTCTCAATCTGAAACTCAATGATCTTCGGGCCATTGATAACGATGTTCTTGGTTGCCTCTGGGCAGTTTGCGAAGGCCCATCTCCATCCTAGAATGGCATCTGCGTAATTGTCTTGCTTGTAGTATTCTCGGTAAAGCGAGATGCTCTCTTTGCACTTGTCTGGGTCAGAACCGAACTTTTCGTCTTGCGCCATGGCGCCAGTGCTGACCATTAACAGTTGTACAAGTACAAGCATTGTGATGTTGGTAAGTGTAGAACTGAGTTGTTTCATCTTTAATCGTATTTGCGTTTTATGAACCATTTATCGTTTAGTGTAAAGCCTAATTTGAAATTCCAGTAGTTCTCCAACAGTAGCGAGCGGTCTGTTGTTCCTCGCTGTCCCCATTCAACCGCAAAATTTATCATGCTCTGAATGAATTGGTTGTTACCGGGCAATCTATTTCGTCTCAACGGGAAGCCAAAACCAAGAGTTATGCCATAATCTGGTAATTGGGTTCCATTGACCTGATATTGGGTCATGGAATAGTAGCCTCCTATCCGATATTGCATCTTTCCGAAGTATGACCAGAACCCACGTGCAGTGTATGGTACGGATGGCCTGAATTCAATCCCAACGGCAGTTCTCCAGGCATCGGTAAGCGAGTCGTTCTTGCCATCCACATCTTTATAACCGCTCCACAATTCTTGAGCGTGCTCCGCACCAAAAACCCATTTTTCGCCAACTCGCCAAGTAAGTCCAATACCAAATTTCCAAGGCATGGTAATGTGGCCTCCCTTTATCTCACGCAGCAGAATAGTGTCTCTAATAATGTCTTCTCCGAATGAAGAAAGTGTGTAAGTACGACCGAATACAGTACTGTTTGCCCTAACATTCATCGGGTGGGCAAATGTTGCTCCAATATCGAAAACGTGGTGGGTCTTTCTGATCTTGACGCTTCCATCTTTAC
Source organism: Flavobacteriales bacterium (assembly GCA_020635495.1). Lineage (GTDB taxonomy): Bacteria > Bacteroidota > Bacteroidia > UBA10329 > UBA10329 > UBA10329. The sequence goes on from JACJZQ010000004.1 coordinate 171,871, forward strand.
TGCGTTTTGGAACACCGTCTTTTGTTCTCAATGTATCGTCCTTCAACTCAAAAGAATACTGCAATCCATAGTCGGTGTAAAAGCCTCCAACATCTGTAAATCGTTCTGATTTGACATTGAAGTAATTCTCAGGGTCGATCTCCAAACGTTGAATTCTGTTCAATTTCCCAAACAGATAAGAGGCATTCATACCAATGGAGAAGTTCTTGAAAGGAGAAAGTCCGATGCCCACAAAGAATTGGTTCACGCCACCGTCTCCTTGAAATAGGTAAGAGTAGTTGACTGTGTCTGTTCCGAACACGCTGGTTTTAGAATCGCTGGCTGAATAGTTGATGCTGCTGAACTCCCGAAGTCCGAAAGCACCGCCCCAGAAAACACGCTTTTTGATGGCACGCAGCCTTTCCTCACCTTCCAGAGTTTCATAAAGCGAGTCTCGATCAGACTTTACTCGGACACGAAGAATCGGGAAACCGAATGCGAAGTAGGAGAGATTTGCCTTGGTTACATTCTGCTTCTGCGTAGCTGTAGAAATGGTGGCATAGTTTCCGTAGACACCAATATCAAAGGCCGTAAAACCAAGCGATGTGTAAGAAGCCGGGTTCTTGAAATTGACCAGATATGGAATACTGTCCTCTCGCATGGCTATGCTCAAGTTTCCAATTCCTGCAGATCTAACGTTAACTCCGTTGTTCAAATTGCCTAGCCCATATCTCGCATACGGAGAATTGTTGGCGGGCTGGGCCATTGAAAAAAATGCCCACCCGCTTAAGAGGATGAACATTATAAGTGTGATTGGCTTATTCAGCGTTGTGTAGGTAAATTTCATTTATGCCTCGTAGCACGAGCAAAAGGTCTGCAAAGATGTGAGTTTTGAGGTCATTTACAAAAAAGGGTAGATCACCGCCCGTACCTATTGTTTTGGTGCCGGGGTGTAACGTCTCCATAGTGTTGATCATTGCCTGAATTTCAAACAAGATTCCTTGTTGTACTCCAAGCCGCAGAGCTTCTGTTGTAGACTTGCCAATTGGGCCAGCGGTTTTGGCCGGTTTAAGTGCTGGTAGTTTAGATGTGTAATTGTTCAGGGCAGAGTAACGCATTTGCATTCCTGGCGAGATATTGCCGCCTTCGTAAACGCCATTCTGTGTTACGAACTCATATTTAACGCAAGTACCTATATCTATTACCAGCACCGGATGCTGTGGAAATAGACTCTTGGCACCAATAGCGGCACATAACCTGTCCATACCTAAAGTTTGTGGTGTGCCATAATTGTTCTTTAACGGAACACGTGTTTGAGAATCTATCATCAACACGTTATGGTCTTCAAAAAAGTGGATGATATTTTCTGACAGTTTCACCACTGATGAGACAGAAATGGCATCGAACTGATGATAATCCATGACGGCTTTGATGGGATTGAGATCCAATTCCGGAACCATTCCAGACTCCAGAGCGTCCCTTCCGCTGAAGCGGGCCCATTTAATTCTGGAGTTCCCTATGTCTATGGCCAAATGCATCAATTTCAAAAGTAGAAGTTATGCCTATTCCAATTCGAAATATTTTTACATTTGCAGCCCTCAAAACGAGGTACCATAGCTCAGTTGGTAGAGCAACGGACTGAAAATCCGTGTGTCGCTGGTTCGACCCCAGCTGGTACCACCAGAAAGCCCACCAAACGGTGGGCTTTCTTATTCTTAAATAAGGGTAAATTAGCCCTGTGAGTAAGAAGATCGATTCTGATACGGCCATTGACATTGCAGAAGAACTGCATGCAAGCAGGAAATTTCTGAGGTCGGTTTTCGACAGCATTCCCGGTATGATATACGTTCATGACCTTGAGAACGATGTCAACCTGTACAGATCATGGTCATTGAAACGGGTATTGGGTTATCCAGAATCCAGACTACTGAACAGTGGTAAGGGAATAAGAAGTCTGGTGCATCAAGACGATGCTCTGGAGTTTAAACAGGCCGCTGCCAATCTTCAAAAAGCGGAAGACAATGAATGTGTGCGGTTTACGTACCGCATGCGCCACAAGAATGGTTCTTGGGTCTGGTTCAGGAGCGAAGAATATGTGTTTGAGCGTAATTCCGATGGCAAGCCAATAAAGTGTTTGGGTTATGCCACAGACCTGACTTCTACTGTAGAACAACAGCAGCAACTTAACGACATCAACAAGTTGAACGAGCTGCTTTTAAGTGCGGCTCAAATTCTTTCGCGGCCGGATACGGCCCCAGTTCAAACGCTGCAAGACCTGGCAGAAGTGCTCTCCAAACACTTTAAGGCCGTTTGTGACATTTCAGTTCTCGACTCAAGGTCTAATGTTATTGTACCACAGGCACTTTATCATGAAGACAATGAGATACGGGAGATCATTGCCAGACTATTTGCAAGTAAGGAGGTAATGAAAGGCCAAGGATTGGTTGGTAAGGTCATTGATTCTGGCAAAGAGGTAGTCATTGAAAAGGTGCCCGATTCAATGAAGCACGGACCTGCAAGTGTTGATGAGCGCATCATTCCAGAGTCATTGATATACTTCCCGCTCAACGGTTCAAAATCCATTCTAGGGTCCTTGAACCTATCAAGACTCAAAGGTCAAAGACCCTTTTCTCCTGATGAGATAGACCAGATTAGAAGGATGGGAGAATACCTCTCTCTCTTCATTGAAAACGTTCTTCTCAGGGAAGAGCAGAAAGAGGTTGCGCAAATAAAAGCCGAAGCTGAAAGAACTCTAGCAGAGGAAAAACGGTGGGCAGAATTCAAACTTGAGACCTCATCACTTTTGGCCAATGTAGATCTTGACCTCCATGTTATTCTACAGCAACTTTGTGAGCGCATTACCGAATATTTTGATGTGGTTTCTGATGTGCAGCTACTTGATGAATCCAGGGGAATGATCGAGCTCGTTGCCCTGCATCATTATGATAGGAAAGTGAAAGCGGCCATAGAGCAAACCCTGGCCAAAAGAGAGTTGGCTATTGGACAAGGAATGGTGGGTGGTGTTGTGCAAACGGGAAATGAGTTTTTTGTAGACAAATTGCCTCCAAATCTGGCAGAAAAGTCCAAGAAGGAAGGGGTGAATCCGCTCATCATTCCTTGTTCATTCGCATATCTGCCGCTCAAGTTCAACAACAGGGTTTTAGGAACCTTGGACCTGACAAGGTTGTCTGAACAGCAACCTATAAGTGAAAACGAACTGAGCCAGATGCGTGACCTTGCCGAGCATGCTGCCAAATTCATAGAGAACAGACTTTTGCAAATAGCTCAGGAAAAGGAGATCAACCTCAGAAAAAGGGCGGAGCAAAAGCTGGCGCGTAGCGGCAGAATGTTGGAGCGCATGGAGGCGGAAACGCGGGCCATGCTCAATGCTATACCTATTTACATCTCGAGGATTTCAAAGGATCTGAGATACATGTTCATGAATGATTTCTATCACAGCATGAACATTGACCCTAGAAGCATGGAGGGCCGTTTTTTGACCGATGTATTGGGTACCCAAGGAGTGGAAAAGTTACAGCCGTATTTTGATCGGGCCTTGGCCGGAGAATTGGTCAACTATGAACATGATGGGGTTATGGCCGATGGCAAGCACCATTATTTCACGGTTGCTTTGGCTCCAGACTATGGAGAGTCTGGCGAGGTGGTTGGCTTTTACTCCTGCGCCACCGATGTTACGGAAAAGGTATTGGCAGAACTGGAAAGTCAATTAACGCAAGACCGTTTCGAAACCCTGTCTCTCAACTCGGGAGATGCTTTCTTCTTTCATGATCAGGAACAAAATATCATGGATGTAAACCAAGTGGCAACGGAAATGCTTGGTTACACAAGAGAAGAGCTCCTCTCCATGAGGGCAGAACAGATAGATCCCAGATGGAACGGGGAAGCCTATCAGAAATATTTGAACAAGGTTAAACTCAACGACCCTCAAACCTTTGAGACCGAAATCATCACTAAGTCAGGAGAATCAATTCCTGTTGAGGTCAGATTTGTAAAAAGAGAAGAGGGAGGCAGGATTTACATCCAATCTCTTCTCAGAGATAGAACCGAAAAGCGCAGGCAGGAAGAGCTTTTACAACAGTCTGAAGAAAGACTCAGATTGATTTTCGAAAATGTAGAGGACTTTATTGCCACCGTGGATGCAAATGGGGTGTTTGAGTCTATCAACAAAACCGGCCAAGGCATGAGGCAGGAAGATGTGGTTGGGGTTTCCACTATCTACGACTATTACGATAATGAAGAACAACTTAAGGAACTCAAAGTCAATTTTGAGAGGCTAAAGACTGCTGGAAGGTCTTTTGAACTGGAGGATACGTTCACGGCAGATGATAGATCCACAATTACCTATAACAGGAGGTACATCCCTATCATGCTCGATGGAAAGTTTCTCAGATGTCTGCTCATCATTCGGGATGTGACCGCAGAGAGAAACAGAGAACGGTCTGTGATGCAAGCGGTGCTAAAGGGTCAAGAACAGGAACGAAAACGCCTAGGGGCAGAGCTTCATGATGGTATTGGGCAGGTACTTTCGGCCATTGCTTTGCAGGTTTCAAGAGCCAAAGAGTCTGCAGAAATGAGCCGATTTGAAGGAATGATGTCTGAGCTTTCCAATCTGAAGGATAACCTGCATGCTGCAATAAAGGAAGTAAGAAACATCTCTCACGATCTGATGCCAGACGTGCTTGAAAGTTTTGGTCTGCAAGAAGCCATAAAGCAGACCTGTAATAACCTTAAAGACAGGGCCGGAATCGATGTGACATTTGCTCATTTCGATCTGGAAGAAAGATACGATCCAGCTGTAGAGTTGAACCTGTTCAGAATTGCTCAGGAGCTACTAAATAATATTCACAAGCACGCAAGGTGCGCCAAAGTGCACGTAAGTCTTATTGACCACGGAGACCTCATTAGTCTCACCGTAGAAGATGACGGAGTAGGATTTGACTCTAAGAATGAGTGGAGTGGAATCGGGTTGAGGAACATTAGGTCCAGAGTGAATATGATGCAAGGAGAATTGGACATAGAGAGTTCAGAAAATTCAGGTACTCTTATTAATATTGAAATACCAAAGAACACCCAATGAATAAAGTAAAGCTGTTAGTAGTTGATGACCATCCCATGCTTCGCGGAGGTATTGTTTCTCTGTTCAATAGCACCGATTCCATTGAAGTAATTCACGAAGCGGCAAATGGAGAACAGGCCATTTCATGTATAGAAAGGCAAAAGCCGGATGTGGTACTCATGGACATCAATATGGATGGAAAATTGGATGTGCATACAACGGAAGAGATCAAAAGTCGTTGGCCAGATATAAAGGTATTGGCGTTTTCCATGCACGAGGAAGTCCAGGTTATAAGAAGAATGCTCAAAGCCGGAGCATCCGGATACATTCTAAAGAATGCTTCGCACCATGAGTTGGTGAAGGCCATTGAAGCAGTTGTTCGTGGCGAGAGTTATTATGGTCAGGAAGTGTTGGATATAATGACCCAATCGATCACTTCTGATGGAGACGATCTGCACGATGATGTAGTTCTAAGCTCAAGAGAAAAGGAAGTACTTCACTTTGTGGCCAAGGAATACACCAATCAAGAAATAGCTGATGAGATAGACATCAGTTTGAGAACAGTAGAAACCCACAAGCGTAATCTCATCAAAAAATTAAGGGTCAAAAATGTAGTTGGACTGGTGAGATTTGCGCTGGAGCAAGGCCCATTGCTTGATCTGAAATAATGAGTTTCGGAAAGAACAGATTCAAATGGAGAGCACCGAAATCGGTGCTCTTTTATTTATTGGGTTTTTATGTATTGGCGCAATTTGCTTGGTGGGCCTACATGCTGGTTGACCTGAATGCCGAGATATACAACCTTAAACTCCAGCTGCTGCAGGCCAGTCAGTTAGCAGGGCCAGAACAGATAATTCTTAAAAGCGAATTGGATCAAAAACTTTCTCACAGAATTTGGATGGTTCTGGGAGAGGGAGCCGTTTTCGTATTCATATTATTGGTCGGTTTCCGTGCGGTAAAGAATAGTATTGATAGAGAACTGAAGCTGGCAGAGCAACAGAAGAATTTTCTCCTCTCAGTCACGCATGAGCTCAGATCTCCATTGGCTTCTGTAAAGCTCCAACTGCAAACCCTCATTTCCAGAAAACTGGATGACGATAAAAAGGAAATGCTCCAAACTAGAGCGTTGAAAGATGTAAACAGATTGGAAAAATTGGTTGAGAATCTCTTGCTTGTAAACAAGGTCGAATCAGGAAAATTACCTCTTCAATTATCAGAAGAAGATTCCACCAAACTTATCAGCAGATTGCTAGAGGATCATTATTCAACAGAAAAGACCGAAGGGAAAATCGTTTTTCAGAATACTGAAGAAGTGTTGGTATCAGTAGACCGCATGGCCATAGAGAGTGTGCTCATCAATCTTATTGATAATGCGCTGAAGTATGGAGATGGAACCACCGTAAATATCACTCTCGAAAAGCAGACAAAAGGCAATTCAGTGGTACTAAAAATTGCAGATGAAGGATCTGGAGTTCCAGACGAGGAAAAGGAAAAAATATTCGAAAGATTTTACAGAATCGGGAACGAAGAAGTACGTAAAACCAAGGGTACAGGCATTGGCCTTTATCTAGTAAAATTGCTGGTCGAATCGCATGATGGCACTGTGAAGGTTTCAAACAATGATCCTTCCGGAGCGTTGTTCAGCGTAACCATTCCTGCGGCAAAGAGGTAAACGTCCAGCCTTTCAATATTTGGTTTTCTTTGTGCCGCAGATTTTTACCAGCTAACCAGACAGAATGAAGAATCTTGTAATTGTAGAGTCACCCGCAAAAGCAAAAACCATTGAAGGATTTCTCGGTAAGGATTTTACCGTAAAATCAAGTTTCGGCCACATCCGAGATCTGCCTTCAAAGCAACTTTCGGTAGACGTGGAAAACAATTACGCTCCAGACTACGTGATTCCGAAAGACAAGGAAAACGTGGTTAAGGAACTGAGGAAGTTGAGCAAATCGGCCGAAACGGTCTGGTTGGCATCGGATGAGGACCGCGAAGGGGAAGCCATATCGTGGCACCTGCAGGAAGCTCTTGGTCTAACCGCAGAAAAAACCAAGAGAATCGTCTTCCACGAGATTACCAAATCTGCTATTCTGAATGCAGTTGAAAATCCTCGGTCTATTAATGTAGACCTTGTAAATGCGCAGCAGGCCAGAAGAGTTTTGGATAGATTGGTAGGCTATGAACTTTCTCCGGTACTTTGGAAGAAAGTGAAGCCCAATTTGTCTGCTGGGAGAGTGCAGTCGGTTGCGGTTAGGCTCATTGTAGAGCGTGAGCGGGAGATTGAAGATTTCAATGCAGTTTCATCTTTCAGGGTTCTGGCATATTTCACGGTAAATGGAACGGAGTTCCGTGCAGAACTTTCTAAAAGGTTTGATGATCTGAAAGAGGCCAAAGCCTTTTTAGAAAAGTGCAACGGTGCCGATTTTTCGGTATCCGATCTTCAGAAAAAACCAGCAAAGAGAACCCCAGCAGCTCCTTTCACAACCTCTACGTTGCAACAGGAGGCAAGTAGAAAGTTGGGATTCAGTGTTTCCAGAACCATGCGTGTAGCTCAAGATCTTTATGAGCAAGGAAAGATTACATATATGAGAACGGACAGCGTTAATCTGTCAGATCTTGCGCTGAATACCGCCAAAGAAGAAATCGGGAAATTGTATGGAGAAGAATACTCCAAAACCAGAAAGTACAGTTCCAAAAGCAAAGGTGCTCAAGAGGCTCACGAAGCCATTAGGCCAACCTATATGTCGGTTCAGAAAGTTGATGGAGACGCTGCCCAAAAGAGATTGTATGACCTCATTTGGAAGAGAACCATTGCATCTCAAATGGCGGATGCTGAATTAGAGAGAACAACGGTTACGGTTGGTGTGTCAACTTCTGATCTGAATTTCACAGCTCAGGGAGAAGTCATAAAATTCGATGGGTTCTTGAAAGTCTATCTGGAAGGAACCGATGACGAGAATGAGGAGCAGAAAGGAATGCTTCCTGACCTTAGTGTTGGCCAACAATTGAAAGCAACCAAAATTGAAGGAATTGAAAGGTTCAGTTTGCCTCCAGCACGATACACAGAAGCAAGTTTGGTGCGTAAGCTGGAAGAACTAGGAATCGGCAGGCCATCTACCTATGCTCCTACAATAAGCACCATCATAGCTAGAAACTATGTCGTTAAGGAAAGCAGAGAGGGTGTTGAAAGAAAATATGGCTACTTGGCATTGGTGGATGGTGCGATTTCTGAAGAGGTTAAAACCGAAATTGCCGGTGCTGAGAAATCAAAGCTGTTTCCAACAGATATAGGTAAGGTTGTTACCGATTTTCTGGTTGAGAATTTCGGTGAGATTCTCAATTACAACTTCACGGCTCAGGTAGAAAAGGAGTTTGACGAGATAGCAGAAGGACAAAAGGAATGGACTTCGATGATCGATAGTTTCTACAAGCCGTTCCACGAGACCACGGTCGATACAGAAAAGAACTCTAAGAAGGCAACCGGAGAACGCTTATTAGGAGTTGACCCCGACTCAGGAAGAAATGTTTACGCAAGACTAGGCCGCTTTGGGCCCATGGTACAGATCGGTGAGGCAGACAATGAAGAGAAGCCGAAATTCTCAAGTTTGAGAGCTGGTCAGTCTATGGATGATGTTACACTGGAAGAAGCGCTCGATCTTTTCAAGCTTCCCAGAGAAATTGGAGAGTTTGAAGGTGAGAAACTTGTAATTGGTGTGGGCAAATACGGACCTTACGTGAGACACAACAAGAGTTTTGTTTCAATTGGAGATGAAGACCCATTGTCAATCACTAAAGAGACGGCCATTGAACTCATCAAGCAAAAGCGCGAAGAGGCTCATAAAATGATCATCAATGAGTTCCAGGACGGAGAAGAGGTCATACAAGTTAAAATTGGTCGTTACGGACCTTATATAGCTAAGGGGCGTAACAATTACCGGATACCAAAAGATGTAGAAGCCAATTCGCTGTCTCTAGAAGACTGTAAAGAAATCATTGAAAAACAAGGTGATAGGCCGAAGCGTGTTTCTAAGAGAGCCAAAAAATGATTTCTGAGATCAGTCTCTTCTTCGAACCATTGTCAACCAATGCGCTTGACGAACCTCTGAAAGGAACACTTGCAGAACGCATTGAATATTTTACCCCAGATAGATTTCCAGATATAACCAAAGGCACGGTTGCCATCCTTTCTGTTCCCGAATTCCGAGGAGATGAGGATGTGGTCTACAACTCAGGCAATCATGAAGGTATAAGACTGGAACTTGCCAACCTAAAGGATAATTTTTCCTCTCTGAGAATAGTTGATCTTGGGGTAATACGTCCTGGCGAAACAGTAAAAGACACCTATTACGCAGTATCCGCTGCTGTTGCTGCTATTATTAAGGAGGGAGCCATAGCGGTCATTCTGGGAGGCTCAGATGATCTGACCTATGCGAATTACCTCGCGTATGAGAAGTTGGAGCAGGTAGTTAATCTTGTTTCAGTAGATCCTCGCTTTGATATAGGAGAAGCGGAAGATGAGGTGTCTGCGAATAAATACTTGCAGAAGATAATCCTTCATCAGCCGAATATCCTTTTCAACTTCAGCAATCTGGCCTATCAGTCACATCACGTTCCAACTTCTGAGGTCAACCTTATGAAGAAAATGTATTTCGATGTATATAGACTCGGTGAGTTACAACACAACTTGGAGCAGGTAGAACCGGTTGTAAGAAGTGCCGACCTATTATCATTCGATCTTTCAGCAGTAAGAAGTTCTGACCTGCCGGATAATCTTCTACAAGAACCAAATGGTCTATACGGAGAGCAGGCATGCGCCATTGCCAGATACAGCGGTCTAAGTGATAAGCTAAGTTCCTTTGGCGTTTTCAATGTCCCATTGGAAGCATCCGATAGGTCCAATAAGTTGATTGCTCAGATCTTATGGTACTTTCTGCTTGGTGTCAACAATAGAAAAGGGGATTATCCTTTTGCCGATAAAGACACATATACAAAGTATACCGTTTCAATTGAAGATGGAACTTATGACATAGTCTTCTACAAAAGTCATCTTAGTGATAGATGGTGGATGGAAGTGCCGTACCCTTCAAAAAGAGGCTCTAAATACCAGCGACATTTTATGGTGCCCTGCCATTATGAAGATTATCAAACGGCTTGTAAAGATGAAATTCCAGACAGGTGGTGGCAGACTTTTCAAAAACTCGGATAGTGAATTCAACCAGCAGATACAGTGTTTCGTACTTGTTCTTGGTCGATTAATCGTTTTAACATCTTGATGTTGATAGAAATTTTTGTTTACTTAGCCGCTTCTTGTACAGGTGGGCCCTGAACAAGGATTTAAATAGGAAAAAGAAGGAAATCGAACTATACAATATGAAAAAGATCTCTACCGCAATTGCTGCAATAGCCTTATTGTTTATTGGCGAGTCTTATGCACAACAAGCTCCTCAGTTCACGATGAATATGTTCAACCGGCTCTATACCAATGCTGGTTATGCAGGAAGTAACAATGGAATTTGCGCCAATGCATTGCATAGACAGCAATGGGTTGGGTTTGATGGACGACCAATTACCACAGTGGTCAATGTTGATGCTACTGTTAAGGCTCTTCATGGAGGTCTCGGTCTGTCGATTTTGTCAGATAAACTAGGGGCACAATACTCGGGAGGAGTGAAACTTTCCTATGCTTTCCGATGGGCGCTTGGTCCTGGAACTTTGGGTATCGGTGTTGAAGGAGGAATTCTGTTTAATACGCTTGATGGTTCGCAATTGGATCCAATTCAAGAAAATGACCCAAACATTGTCAATGGTAAATCAAGTGGTGTTGCTCCAGATTTCGGATTTGGACTTTACTATCACACTGATAATTTATACGCTGGAGTTTCTGCCAACAACCTGATTGGTTCAAAATTGAAATTTGAAGAAGGTGGAACGCTTAGCGAGTACACAGTTGCTAGAAATTACTATGCAATGGCCGGTTACACTTGGGCAATTAATCCTACTTGGGGTCTTGCACCATCGGTATTCCTCAAGACTGACGGGGCTTCAACACAGTTTGATGTAAATCTTCGCGCACTTTGGAAGAACATGGTATGGGCTGGAGTATCTTACAGAATAGATGATGCTGTAGGTGTAATGGCCGGGTTCCAGTACAAAGAATTTAGAGTAGGTTATTCGTACGACATTACTACATCTGGGTTGAGACAGTACAGTTCTGGTAGTCATGAGATTATGCTGGGATACTGCTACAAGCTCAAGTCGCCTGTTGCTAATCAGCGTTACAGAAACGTTCGATTCCTATAAGCAGAACCATTTTTGCAACATTTGAAAAAAAGTTTCGTTAGAGCATGGCTGAGGCTGATCATTCGGGGTGATCAAGCAAAAGTTTAAGGGATGTCAATTACGAAACAGTTTATTCAAACGATGTTAACCATTATGGCTAGCGCTTTTCAGAAGCCAGTCATGTCAAATCGGAATACCATGAGAAAGCTGCTTTTTATTGGAATGTTTGCGGCTGCCGTAAGTAGCTTCACTAGCTGTGGAAACTACGGTAGAGGTCAATTGGTTGGAGTGCAGGGAAGAGAAGAATGGTATATGGATGATCCATATGGCATGTTGTACATACCAATGGGCAGTTACAATATGGGGCCAAGCGATCAGGATGTGCCGTATGCGGTTACTTCCAAGTCGAAAACTGTGTCGGTTCAGGCGTTCTACATGGATGAAACCGAAATTACCAATAATGAATATCGCCAATTCGTCTATTGGGTGAGGGACTCCATCGCTCACTTGTTGATTGGTGATGACCACATTTTGGAAGAAGGTGAGTACGGAGAGAGAATCAACTGGGATGAGGATATTGAGTATGATGATGAGGAATTCATGGAAATTCTGGAAGAAATGTATCTGCCAGAGCATGAGAGATTCTACAGAAGAAGGGAGATTGATACCAGAAAACTGAATTTCGAATATTTTTGGATTGACCTGAAAGAAGCTGCACGAAAAGAGAATCGTGAGCAGGGAATGAAGGATAGGAGTGTGTTCATCAAACGAGATATTATCAATGTGTATCCTGATACACTTGCTTGGATTCACGACTTTACCTACTCATTCAATGAGCCGATGACCAACATGTACTTCTGGCATCCAGCGTTTGATGATTATCCTGTGGTGGGCGTTACTTGGAAACAAGCAAGAGCATTTTGTATTTGGAGGACTCAGCTATTGAATAGTTGGTTGGCCTCAAATGACGAGACTTTCGTACAAGATTTTAGGCTTCCTTCCGAATCGGAGTGGGAGTACGCCTCTAGAGGAGGATTGGATTTGTCGCCATATCCATGGGGAGGTCCGTACATAAGAAACAGTCGTGGTTGTTTCTTGGCCAACTATAAGCCGCTTCGTGGTAATTATGTAGCGGATGGTGGATTCCATTCTGTAAAGGTGTACAGATATGCTCCGAATGATTACGGTCTGTACTGTATGTCAGGTAACGTTGCGGAGTGGACAAAGAATGCTTATGATGAAAGTGCGTTCAGTTTTACCCACGATCTCAACCCGGATTATTTCTATGATGCGAAGGATTCCGACCCACCATCATTGAAAAGAAAAGTCATCCGTGGTGGATCTTGGAAGGACATAGGTTATTACCTGCAAACAGGCACGAGAACATATGAGTATCAGGATACTGCTAAGTGCTACGTTGGATTCAGAACAGTAATGACGTTCTTAGGCCGTGATAAAGCAGACTTCTAGAATTAACAAGAAAACCAATAGAATAACTATCTAATATTTTAAATCATGCAAGGGAAAAAGTGGAAAAGTTTTATGGCGAAGCTGTACGGATTTGGTGCAGCGATTGTAATTGTAGGTGCGATGTTCAAAATCCAGCACTGGCCAGGAGCCGGACCTATGTTGGTTGTAGGTCTATCTACTGAGGCGGTAATATTCTTTTTCTCGGCATTTGAAAAGCCACATGAAGATCCAGATTGGAGCTTGGTGTACCCAGAATTAGCTGGAATACCCGGAGAAGGTGGTGGAGATGGAAATAAAGGTAAGGCTGGGTTATCAGCATCTCAGGAGTTGGACAATCTGCTGGAGGAGGCGAAAATCGGTCCTGAACTCATTGAGAGCCTCGGTAATAACCTTCGTTCGTTAGGGGATAATGTTGGCAAGATGAGCGATATTACTGAAGCTTCTGTTGCTACAGAGCAATACGTGTCTTCAGTTAAGGCCGCTGCTGCGAATGTTGGAAGTTTGTCCGATGCTTACACAAAAGCATCAGCGTCTTTGGGTGCCATGGTTGTTGATGGCGAAGGAGTTGATTTTGGTTCTGAAATGAAGAAGATGGCTGAAAACATCACTCAGCTTAACACTCAATACGAACTTCAACTTCAAGGTGCTAAGCAGTTCTTAGAGTCTTCGGATTCTCTTTACTCTGGTATGGGTGAATTGATGGGTACGCTTAACGAATCTGTTGACGATGCTAAGAAGTACAAGCAAGAAGTTGCACAACTTGCTCAGAATATCAGCTCGTTGAATACAGTTTATGGCAATATGCTTTCAGCCATGAATCGTCCTCAAGGATAGTTAGTTTCTTTTCTGAATAAAAACCTATTTGACTTAAACTAGAATGGCAGGAGGAAAAGAAACCCCGCGGCAGAAGATGATTGGTATGATGTACTTGGTACTGACCGCTCTTCTTGCCCTAAACGTTTCGAAGGAGATTCTGAATTCATTTATTCTTATCAACGATAGTCTTATTGTGACCAATAAGAACTTTACCGGTAAGAATCAATCCCAATATGATGCATTTGGAGTTGCGTTGGCTAATGACGAACAAAAGGTTCGTCCTTTCTACACGAAAGCAATGCAAGTGAAAGGTTCAGCCGACTCGTTGTACCAACATATTGAGTTATTGAAGCAGAAGTTGATTGAGAGAACAGATAAACTGGATTCTACAGCTATTAATCAACTTCGTGATGCTGGCGATTTAGATTCTGTTGCAGCAATATTTTCTCTAAGAAATGTGAATTCCAAAGACAACTATGACATTCCAACCAATATCATGATTGGTGGGGAAGAAGGTAAGTTGAAGGAAGGTAAATGGACTGCGTCAGAATTGATTGGAATGATAAACTCATTCAGAGATCAATTGATTTCTAAGATCGACCCCAAAAAGGGCGCTGCAATAATTGCGGCACTTGAAGAAAACTTCAAGACAGACACCATGATACAGATTAGTGACAGTGAGAAACAGGAATGGGCCTTGGCCAATTTCTACCACATTCCACTTGCGGCTGTGGTCACTAATCTTAGTAAGATTCAAACGGATGTAAGAAACGCTGAATCTGATGTGGTCAAGTATTTGTATGGCGAAGTGGACGCCAGTGACTTTAAATTCGATACCCTAGCAGCTAAAGTCATTGCCCCAAACCTCGTTTTTGAAGGTGATGACTATAAGGCCGAAATATTCGTGGCGGCTTTCAGTACTACTCAAAACCCCCAGGTTCAAATTGGTAAAGTTGATACATCTACCAATACTATTATTGGTAGCATTGATACAACCTCGGTGGTTGTGGACAGAGGAGTCGGTACCTATACAGTTAGAGCCTCTAGAGAAGGACCTCAGAAGTATTCTGGTATTATCAAAGTTAAAGCTCCATCTGGTAAGTTCCTTAGTTATCCTTTTGAAGGAGAGTATATGGTAATGAAGTCTGGGGTTGTTGTTTCTCCAACAAAGATGAACGTACTGTATCGTGGTGTCAAAAACCCGATTTCTATCTCGGTTCCTGGTGTTGCACCTGAATTGGTTAAGCCATCGATTACAAATGGTTCTTTAAGACCTGATCCTAAAGCAGGAAAAGGAAATTATATAGCCGAGGTAAAAGGTGAGAGTACTGCCATGGTCAATGTAAGTGCTGAAATCGATGGGAAAAGTCGACCTATGGGTAAGTTTGAGTTCCGTGTAAAATCAGTTCCGCCTCCAATTGCAACAATTGCTGGAACAGAAGGAGGTTTGGTTTCAGCTAACAGGCTAGCTGCTGCCCCGACTGTAATTCCCAAGATGAAGGATTTTGATTTTGAGCTCTATTACCGAGTTACCAAGTTTGATTTGGTGTATCAGGTGGGTACTGACCTGATCACGAAGCCAGTAACAGGTTCTAAAATCCCAAATGATGCATTGGATCAGATAAAAAGATTGAAAAAAGGTTCTAGAGTCTACATTGAAAATGTCAAGGCTATCATGTTGGATGAAAATAATAGTCCAGCTCCTGGCGTTACTCCGGTAGATCTTCAAACTTTAAGTCTGAAAATCAATTAATCGAGGTTTAACTAAAGAATACCGTCATGAAAAAGTTCGTAGTGATTTTGACTTTGGCTGTTGGATTCCTTTCTGGAGGAATAGGTCAATCAATGGCACAGAATGTTCTAGACGGGGTTTATGTTAAGGAACATTACCCTACTAGAAAGGTAATTCCTTACACCCATCTTCGAGAGGCTGATGTTATGTGGGCAACTAGAATTTGGAGGAAACTGGACCTAAGGGAAAAAATCAATCATCCATTGTATTACCCAACAGAGCCAATTAAGAACCGAAGAAGTTTGACTCAGGTTATTATTGAAGCTGTTCGTGAAGGAAGTTTGACTGCTTATGATCCCTTGGATGATGAGTTTACGATGACGCTCACCAAAGCAGAAATTGAGAGAAAGCTCAGCTTTATTGATACACAGTACATTGAGAGTCCAGATCCTCCGTATGATCTTCAGATGACGGTTATCGAGGAGGAGTTCGATCCCGCAACAGTTAAAGAATTCCGTTTGAAGGAAGATTGGTTTTTCGATCGTCAAAAATCCATTTTGGATGTCAGAATTATCGGAATTCAGCCGGTAGCGGATAATGTGGACAGAACAACCGGAGAGATTCGTGGTAAGGAACCGATGTTCTGGGTGTATTTCCCAGAAGCTCGTAATATCTTTGCCAGCGCTGAGGTTTTCAATCGTCAGAACGATGCAGAGAGAAGAACTTTGGAAGACATCTTCTGGAAGCGAATGTTTGGTTCTTACATCTATAAAGAGAAGAACGTTTACGACCGTCAGATTTCAGATTATATGTTGAATGGAATCGACCAGTTGTTAGAAGCGGAAAAAATCAAAGAAGACATCTTCATTTTGGAGCACGACCTCTGGGAGTATTAATTTTGACCTGTCAGAATTTGAAAGCGCCAACCTGATGCGGTTGGCGCTTTTTTTTGATACCTAGTTGATTCTTTGGTTCTTGACAGATAGACCGGGAAACAATTGAGCTGGAAAGTTTTAAAATGGCGACCGTTAGGAATTCTTTGCGATTTGTCAATTCTGAAGAGCTTCAACGAAATAATTTTGCACCGAACAAACTATTAACAATGAAAAAGGTATACACTATTATCTGTCTGTTCATCTCCTTTATCGTGTCGACTGCTTACGCTCAGGACATGACAACAAAGGACATTGCAACGGCAGCTGAAAAGGCTTTAGAACCCGCAGCAGATTCAACTAAGGCTTGGGACATTGGTGGGTCTTTAGCTCTCAACTTCGGTCAGACCTATTTGAAGAGTTGGGCCTCTGGAGGACAAAACGCTTTATCCATTGCATTTACAGGACTTGCACACGCCAATTATCGTAAGAAGAAATTTGCTTGGGATAACAACTTGGTACTGGCTTTAGGAGGAATTGCTCTTTTCCCGCAGGAAAAGTACAGTGATGCCCTCAATCGCTTTCCATTCAGAAAGAATCAGGATAACCTTCAACTTACTTCTGTAGGAAGTTATCAAGTTGATAAGAAAGGCAAGTGGTTCGTCTCAGGGTTACTTGATTTCCGCTCTCAGTTATTGAATGGGTATGGAAACTATGCACATGCAGACACCGTTTATAATGTAGATGGTTCTATCGATGAGATCAGCGAAAATCCGAATCGAATAAATACTAGGACAAGGGTTTCTCAATTTGCTGCACCTGCTTATCTAACACTTTCTGCTGGTATCACCTGCAAGCCGGTCACTTGGATTCAGATGTATCTTTCTCCGGTTGCTGGAAAGTTCACCTTCGTTAATCCATCTGCCAATGTTTACGATGCAAAAACGGGAGGAATCGGAGCAACGGCTTATGGTCTTGAAAACCCGACAGATGTTTACAGAGCTGAGCTTGGCTGGTACTTTAGAGGAAATTTGGAGAAGGAAGTGTTCAAGAATGTTATCGTTAAAACGCAGATTGAGCTGTTCGGAAACTATTTAGATAACCAGCACGTGGATAATATTGCTGCAACACCGAAAGACACCATAGGAGTGAACTTCTATTACAACCCTGCAACTAGAAGTCAGAATACACAGGCTACTGATGCTGACGGAAATACCATTTATGTATACGACAACCGTATTAATGTGGATGTGAATTGGCAGACTTGGATAACCTTCAAGATAAACAAGTATCTGCAGGCATCTTTGGAGTGGCAGCTACTTTATGATTATGACATTGCGGTTCCTATGTATCAGGATGACGGTATTACCACCTATAATTCTAGAGGTGTGCAGTTCCGACAAGGACTTACACTTGGGCTAGGTTACGTCTTCTAAAACGGCTGAATCAAGCAATAAAAAAGGGAGCTCATTGGGCTCCCTTTTTTATTGTCCATACTTCGTTGTTACAGAGTGGAATATTCATCCCATACAAACTGCATCAATTCTCTTACGTAGTCTTGCGTGAAGCTAAATTCAATACCAGCTGCTGCGTAGATTTCTCCAATGGTAGCAGTGTAGCCCATTTTTAGTGCGGCTTCATATTGATCTAGGGCCTTTTCTGGATTCTGTCTGTAGTTTCTCCAAACCGCAATTGCACCGAGTTGCGCAATGGCATATTCAATATAATAGAATGGAACCTCGAAAAGGTGAAGCTGTTTCTGCCACTGGTAAGCTCTGGCATCCTCATATCCTGTCCAATCAACAACATTGCTACCTAGTTCTGAGCTGATGCGCAGCCAGTTATCTGACCGCTCTTTTTCCGAATGTGTTGGGTTTTCATATAGCCAATGCTGGAAAGCATCGATGGTAGCCGTCCAAGGCAGCACTGCAATGATCTTGGCCAAATGCTCTTTCTTCGCTCTTCTTAGGTCATCCTCGTTATCAAAGAACACATCCCACTGGTCAATGGAAAGAAGTTCCATGCTCATACTGGCCAGTTCGGCAACTTCTGACGGAAGATTCTTGAAAGCCGTAATCTCCAAGTCCTTACTGAGGAACGAGTGAACGGCATGACCACCTTCATGAACCATTGTAATAAGGTCTCTGACCGAGCCTACTGAATTCATGAAAATGAATGGAACACCAATTTCGTAAAGTGGGTAGTTGAATCCTCCAGGAGCCTTACCAAGCCTTGATTCCAGATCTAAGTGACCCATGGCATCCATTGTCTCCAAACATTCTCCGTAATAAGGTCTGATGCGTCTAAAAGCCTCAATTGACTTTTCGATCAGTTCCTTCTCACTGGAAAACGGTTTCAAACCCGCTTTTCCTGTAGGGTCAACATCACCATCATATGGCTTTAGAGCATCAACACCCAATAATGATTTACGTTCTTCATCCACCTTGTTTACCAAAGGCACGCATTCTGCCTGAATGGCCTTGTGGAAGGTGAAGCAGTCTTCTGCCGAATAATCGAAACGACCCAGAGCATCCAGCTTGTAGTCTCGGTAATTCTTGTAATCTGCCTGCTTGGCAATCTTATCTCTAAGAGCAATAAGCTCTGTAAAGAGTTGATTGAGTTCATCTTTCTTGCTTAATCTGGCAGCATTGACCTTTTCATAAATGGCTTTACGCAATTCCCGGTCCGTCTCTTTCAACAGGCTGTTTGCCATTTGAAGAGTCAATGTTTTGCCGTTGTGCTCAACAGACATGGAACCGGTAATGGCCCCGTATTTCTGCTGTAATTGCTGTAATGAGGTGAACAGCGGAATGCTCTCTTCGCGGTACAATTTGATCTGCATTTCCAGTGCCCGAAGAAAGATTCGGTATTTGTCCAGATCCAGGTCTTTCAGAAATGGAGAGTCTAGCAGCTTCCGATTGAACTTGTCTGAGAAAGGCGCAGCCTTCGGGTCAATTTCCGTGACCATGAAATTGAAAGCGCTCTCGTATTCCTTGTTGGTTGTGTCAATATTCATTCGGATGTAGCGCCAAGCTGTCTCTTCGCTTAGAACCGCTTCCACCTCACTCAGGTCGGCAATCCAATTTTCAAGTTCTTCCGCGTTTCCGATGTTTCTTTCGAGCAATTCATTCAGAATAGGCTCCAAAGCATTCCAACTTTCAACTTTAAAATCCTCGCTCAGATATTTTCTGGCCGATCTTGTTGGTATTACAGCTTCCTTTTCCATGTTCCGTTCAGTCTTTTTTCTTGGCCGATTTTTTCTTCGGCTTTTCGTCTTCCTCTTTCTTTTCCTCCTTCAGCAATCCTTTTTCTGCCAGCAGATTGTACCACTGGAAGAGTTTCTTCAGGTCCGAGGTATATACCCGCTCTCTATCGTAATTAGGCAAAGCGGCTGCCAATGCATTTTGAAGTTCTTCAACCTTCGATTTTTTCGGGTCGAGAGATGCTTTGCCTCCATTCTTTTCGAATAATAGGGCAAAGACATCAGCCAAAGGAACATCATCTTCATCTGTATAGATGCTGATATCTTCCAGAGCCAGAATCTTGTGAGTGGCGTAGGCTGGCATACGTTTTCCATCGATAAGCGACTCTACCAAGAGTCCACTTTTCATCTGTCCAACCATTTTGAATAAACCGGGATGACCGGCAATAGCTAAAATCCCGCTAAGGTCCATTGGCAATAATTTTGCTCAAAAGTAAGTAATACACGTAGGTACCACCTTGATGTGGTCTGTAATTATCAACACCATCAAGCACCAACGGCTTGTATGCTTAGCTTCGTTAAATGCGAAAAAGAATAACTCTTCTGTTTTGCCTTACTGTTTTCGGGTACGCCATGTCGCTTGCTCAAGAGCTTAAGAAAAGCGCTTTTGTAAGCGGAGAGTTTGATATGCTGGTTACCGATCACATCGGTAGAATGTACCTCACGCAAGGGCATGAGTTGTTTCTTTATTCTGAAGAAGGTAAGTTGATGTATCAGTTCAGCGACCTGAGTAGGGGAGAGATAGAGCACTTGGATGTAAGGAATCCGCTTAAATTGCTTCTGTTCTATCCTGGCTACGGACAGATAGCCTTTCTGGACAATACGTTGAGTCCTACGCTTGATATAGTTGAGTTGAATCGGCTGCAGCTGGAGTTGGCACAATTGGCCTGCACATCCTTCGACAACGGTTTTTGGGTGTACGACCCCGTCAGTTTTAAACTGGTGAGATTTGATCAAGGCTTGAACATTACCAACGAGGTTGACAACATAAACATGCTGGTAGGAGCCGAAATTGCACCCGTACAAATGGTAGAACACGATAGCTGGCTTTATATGAACGACCCGGCACATGGGATCTTCGTGTTCGATTCTTTCGGAACATTTACCAAGCTTATTCCAATTCCCGGGGCAAAGTATATCAGTGTCAGGTCAAACGGCATTTTCATTGAATTGGCTGGCAAGTTGATCAAGTACGACCCGCTCAATTTTCAGCAAATGGAGATTGAACTTCCCATCGATAATTATAAGGAAGTGCGTATTGAAAAGAAGAAACTCTTCTTCCTTACCGATAAAGGCGTTTCGGTTTATTCACTTACCAAGTAAAATTCCGTTAGAAACTTCTGATAACCCATCGGCCAAAAACGTTTGGGCGGCTAGGTCGAATTACTAATTTTGACCGCCTATGGCAGATCCCAAACACATAGCAGTTGCTGGCAATATCGGTGCTGGAAAGACCACCCTTACCGGGTTATTGTCTAAGCATTACAAGTGGGAGGCCCACTATGAGGCTGCGGATGACAATCCGTATTTGAACGATTTCTATGAAGAAATGCAGCGTTGGTCTTTCAACCTGCAGGTTTACTTCCTGAATTCTCGTTTCAGACAAGTGATGGAGATCAAGAATGGTAAGAAATCGGTTATTCAAGACCGAACCATTTTTGAAGATGCTCACATTTTTGCTCCCAATTTGCATGCTATGGGGCTTATGACAACGCGCGATTTTGATAATTATCAGTCGTTGTTTGAGTTGATGAATGAATTTGTGGGACCGCCAGACCTGTTGATCTATTTGCGAGCATCCATTCCAACGTTGGTAAACCAGATTCAGAAACGTGGCCGCGCTTATGAGGAAACCATTCGCTTGGACTACCTGAAGCGATTGAACGAGCGTTACGAAGCTTGGATAGACAAGTATGATGATGGGAAGTTGCTGATCATTGAAGTGGACAACAACAACTTCTCAGAAGACCCCGAAGATCTAGGCAAGATCATCAGCAGAATTGATGCTGAAATTCACGGTCTGTTCTAAGGAATAACCAGCTTAACCGTACTGAATACTCCGTTGCTTTGAACTCTCAGAGCGTAGATGCCTTTGGCAATTCCTGAAAACTCAATTCTTAGGTCCGAATTACTCGAACCTTCTGAAACCGTTCTTCCATTCAGATCGATCAACTGCCATGTGCGTTGTTCCGGCTTATCAAAACGAACGGTGTAATGGTCGGCATGCGTCTCAATTGTAGCTTTCAAAGCTTGGTCAGACCCGCCAATGGATGACGTGCTGCCAATTACTGCGTAGTAAGCATTCACACGTCCGTATCCCAACTCTTCGCTCCAGAAACCAAACTCCTTAAAATTGGAATAATCGTAACCGCCAACTTTCTCTGAAGTCACCGCAAGTGTTTCTCTTGCCATGGCCTCAGTCATTGAAGGTGTGTTGGAAAGCATAAGTGCCACTACGCCTGCAGCGTTAGGGCAAGCGGATGACGTGCCGTTAAAAGCGTTGTAGTATTCGGATGCGTTGAAACCATTGGAACCCAGCATATCGATGGTAGCTACACGCACGCCTGGAGCGCTTACATGCAATCCTTCCCCCCAATTTCCGGCCCACCAAGATTCATTGTCGCAAGATGTAGCACTCTTGTGCTCATCGCACATGCTGGTGGCACCAACGGCAATGGTTTTTTCATATCGTGCTGGCCATATCGGAATGGAATCCGTAATGCCATCATTTCCACTTGAGAAAAGCATAGGCACACCTAGGCCTCCACGTCCTGTTTCCACCACATCATCAATTACTGCATTGACTAACGTGTCAGAACCGGGGAACAAGGCCAGCAGGTAATCTGGCACACCCCATGAATTAGATGAAACATCCACATCGTTTTCATTCTGCCAACCCATGGCATTCAGAAAGAATGCAGTTTCTGACCATGGCTGAACCGCACCCAAAATGTCTTCGTAATTGAAAGCTCGGATTGGAATGACCTTGCAATTCTGGCAAACCCCAGCAACACCGAGTTCGTTGTTGGTATTGGCGGCAGCAATGCCTGCACAGCAGGTTCCATGGCCATCGCTATCGTAATTCGGTGTTGGGTAACCGTTGGTACCATCTCCCATGGCGTCATATCCAGGAAGCAGTTTTCCAAGCAATTCAGGATGAAGCGTATCAACACCGCTATCCACAATTACCAAGTTCAGGTCGGCACTACCCGTGGTAACCGTCCAAGCCGCTTCTACGTCCATATCCGCTCCAGCAACTCCATTTCCCTGCACTGGCGAAGCTTCATTTTTCAACGCCCACTGGCGGTAATATCGAGGGTCATTCACCAAGCAATCACTAATGGTGTGCATCAGGTTCGGACTGACCGTTTTGAACAAGTTCGAAGCCTTCAATGTGTTGATGGCTTCCAAAACACCTGTTCCGAATTTGGTTGTTTTCAGTTCGATGATGTCGTTGAAAAATTGATGTGCTCCCACCACTTCAACTTCCAGTTTTTCGGCTTCGCGAATGAGAATTCCGAAATCATTCTCATCATGTAAGTGAACGAAGAAATTCGGTTTGTATGCCACAAACTGGTGCTTCTCGTTGGTGTAAACCGGGCTGATGAATTCCACTTCAGCTTCATTCAATAACGCAGTGGTATTGACAGAGCCAACCGGAACAAACACCACTGGTTTGTACGTCAGTGCGCTTACTTCGGCACTTTCCATTAGACCATGTGCCTTCAAAATGTCCATTTGCCGCTCTTTGGAAGCTTCATCTCCGAAGATGATGGCGTGGTGGGTCAGCAACAGATCGTTCTGAGCAAAAAGGCTTAGTGGCAATAGAAGTAGAAACAGAATTCTTTTCATGGTAGGGTTTTCGCGAATCGAATTTAAGCAAACAAAAAGCCTCGATCCTAATGGGTCGAGGCTTCTTTTCAGTTATTCTGTTGTGGATTACGAAGGCAACAGAACTCGGTCAATTGCGTGAACTACACCGTTACTTCCCTGAATGTCGGTTGCAATGATGTTTGTTTCTCTTCCTGCACCATCTGTGATCTTCGCTCCACCAGCAAGGCTGATGGTGAAAGTTCCCGTTTGAGCAGTTGTTACGGTCTGACCTTCAGTTAGGTCGCCAGCTAGAACATTGGCTCCAGCAACCACATGATATGTCAATACTGCTTCCAAAGTAGTTGCATCAATGTCGTTCAGCGATTGCGCATTCAGTTCAGTCAGAAGTGCGGCAAACGCAGCGTTTGTTGGAGCAAACACAGTGAATGGACCGTCACCTTCTAGGAAAGTTGCATAGTTGGTTGTCAAGTCACTTCTTGTAAGCGCTTGTACCAAAATGCTGAAATCAGGATTGGCAACCGCAAATGTTGGCACTTTTGGAATGCCGATCACCGCATCTACCACATGCACTACACCGTTAGAAGCGTCTACATCGGTTGTTACAACAGTAGAACCTCCGTTGATTACCACTCCGCTTGCTGTGTTGATGAACATATCGATGTTACTTGCTGTGGTACTATAAGTAGCCAGGGTGTTTACGTAGCCAGTTGTTACATCAGCAGCCTTCACTTCTGTTCCTAATACGTGATTCAATAGTATCTGTGAAAGGACATCTACTGGAACATCGTCTACCGAGTTGAAGCCATTATCACTCAAAAAAGTGGCAAAAGCCGCATTGGTTGGTGCAAATACAGTATAGTTAGCTGAAGCATCGCTCAATGCGTCCACTAATCCTGCACGCTGCACAGCTGCTACCAATGAGCTCAAGTCGCTGTTTGATGATGCCAATTCAACGATATTCGGTTGAGGATCCATGTCATCATCTTCTTCGTTGCAAGATGTGAATGTCGTACCCAGCGCTAACGCTAGGATGGTTACTGGAACAAATAATTTTTTCATTTTAAAAAGTTTATTGAGTTAGGGAGTTGAAACACGACAACTACCTTAATGTTTAATAAAAAATGAAAAAAGTTAAACAAAATAAGATTTAAGAACGAATCACTCCTAAAAAAGAAGCCTCGGTCGACACGACCGAGGCTTCTCCGAATTTAGGGGTTGGTTCTAGATTTTAGTGCGCTACCTCAAACTGATTCGCTGTGTTCTTGGCACCACCGGCTTTCAACGCCTTGTCGCCAGCGAAGAACTCTTTGTGGTCATCGCCAAGGTCAGAACCTGCCATACGCTGATGCTTCACACAAGCAACGCCTTTGCGGATCTCCTGACGCTGAACATCACCAACGTAAGCCAACATGCCTTCTTCTCCAAAGTAACCTGCAGATAGATCGTTCATGTGTAGAGCCGTTGTGTGGTAGGTTGGCAACGTGATCAAGTGATGGAAAATACCAGACACTCTAGACGAATCTGCCTGGAATGTTCTGATCGGCCTAATTGCCCAATCGTATCATGTCTATTCTATAATGAGAGACGTACCAAGTATCTGTCGGGGTAGGAGAGCCTCCACTCTGAACGAACATGCTTAGTTTTACCCAATCACCATTTTGGAGGTAGACCACTGTTGAATTGGAACTTGCAGTAGGTAGATGTCTCAGGTAACTGTTACCAAAACCGATATCTTCATGTTGGACAAAGATCGGTAAGGTTTGGGTCACCGTTGTACTTATGCCAGATATCCTGTTCACGAAAACACTGGCGTAACCCTGAATGTCCGTTCCTGAGTATGGTGTAACATGCAACGCATCATTTCCGCCCTTCAAGCTGAAGTTCATCAAGTATGTTCCGGTCTGAGTTATTTGAACGGAATCATTGCCATAAACCGTCATGTTTCTGATATCAGAAGCGTAACTGCCAACTAAGGAATGGTAAGTGATGGATGGGGTCGGCTGTTGCCAGGTGGCATTTCCAATGTTGTCGGAAGTTAAGACCTTCCCAGCGCCTTCAGTTCCATTTTCGATTCTCAGCGAGCCATCCAAATGGAAATTCGCGGTGGGCAAGCTTGTGCCAACTCCGACTGCAGATCCGGTGTTGAAAAGCATGCTGCTGGCTTCCCAATCTGCATTTCCTCTTCTCAAGGTCTGGCCAGGCAATCCAGATACCACAGGTCCTGTGGCACCGGTTGGACCTGTTGGACCCGCAATCCCGGGCCCACCTGTGGCTCCGGTAGGACCTGGAGGGCCAGGCACACTACTGCCGCTTGTTTCAGCGTACAGCGCGTAAGGCACGCTAAGAAGTTCTGAAACTCCCATCGGAGAATAGTTCGTTCCGCCATTAACGTCTAACGATACATCAAGAAAATAAGGGCCAGATGACCAATCGATAGCTGAAAATGTACCCGAAATGGAACTTCCGTTTCCTATACTGATAGTGAAGAGACCAAAGGAATTTGTAGTCGGGTTGTGCGACTCTGAATAGACAGCCGCTCCAGTTGGTGAATATTGTCTGATCTGAATAAGTAATCCAATAGTCTGCGATGTGATTTCTGTTCCACTATTGTTTCGTGCTACAGCTTGATAGCTTAACGCTTGCGGGGCTTGGGCAAGAACAGCATTTGAAATGAACAGAGAGGCGAATAGTAATAGAACCGTGTGTTTCATGATAAAAGATTATGACCGTGAAAATATCAAAAACAAAGCCCTGTGTATCACAGATACACAGGGCTTAACGGAGCGCGTTCTCCGAAAGGTCAAATGCAATCAGTGCGCCACCTCAAACTGATTTGAAGTGTTCTTAGCACCACCAGCCTTAAGGGCTTTGTCTCCAGCGAAGAACTCTTTGTGATCATCGCCAAGGTCAGAACCGGCCATGCGCTGATGCTTCACGCAAGCAACGCCTTTGCGGATCTCCTGACGCTGAACACCACCTACGTAAGCCAACATGCCTTCTTCTCCAAAGTAACCGGCAGATAGGTCGTTCATGTGAAGAGCAGTTGTATGGTAAGTTGGCAACGTGATCAAGTGGTGGAAAATACCAGATACTCGAGATGAATCTGCTTGGAATGTTCTGATTTTCTGATCTGCTTCGATAGCCAATTCAGAATCATCGTATTTCGCGTTCATCAGGTCGTTTTCATCGTATGCAGAAAGGTCTTTTCCTGCAGCTTCCCAACGCTTGTAAGCTTGCTTACGGAAGTTTAACGTCCAGTTGAATGAAGGAGAGTTGTTGTACACCAACTTGGCGTTCGGCACTTGCTCCTTGATCCTGTTAACCATAGCTGCAATGGCTTCCACATCTGGCGTTGGAGTTTCGATCCAAAGAAGGTCGGCTCCGTGCTGCAAAGCAGTCACACAATCCAATACTACACGGTCGATGTTTGTACCAGCTCTGAAGCTGTAAAGACCGTTAGGCAAACGTACTGGGCGAACCAATTTGCCTTTGCGCTTCAGCAACACATCGTTCTCGTTCACCTCATCAAGAGTTACCTCTTCGGCATCAACAAAATCCAAGTACTGAGAAGGAAGATCTCCTGGCTCAAGAGAAACTGGAAGTTTCTGAGTCAAGCTAGCTCCTTCAGAATCGGTACGTGCAACGATGATTCCATCCTCAACACCCAATTCCAAGAATGCAAGACGGATAGCGTTCAGCTTCGCGATGAAATCCTCATGCGGAACGGTTACTTTACCATCCTGGTGACCGCACTGCTTCGCGTCAGACACTTGGTTCTCAATCTGGATGGCACAAGCACCCGCCTCAATCATTTTCTTGGTAAGAAGGTAAGTCGCCTCCTCGTTACCGAAACCGGCATCGATATCAGCGATGATCGGAACTACGTGCGTTTCGAAGTTGTCGATAAGATCCTGAACATCTTCGCCAGCAGCTTTTCTGCGGAAAAGGTCGTTCAACTCAGTTGCATCAGCTTGCTTCAAGAAATCATAGATCTCAGCGATCAATTTCGGCACAGAGGTTTTTTCGTGCATTGATTGATCTGGAAGCGGTCCGAATTCAGAACGCAACGCAGCAACCATCCAACCAGACAAGTAGATGTATCTTCTTTTGGTTGTTTTGTGATGCTTCTTCACAGCAATCATCGTCTGCTGCGCCACAAACCCGTGCCATGCACCTAAAGATTGTGTGTATTTCGAATTGTCTGCATCGTAAGCAGCCATATCCTCACGCATGATGGCGGCAGTGTATTTTGCAATGTCCAATCCCGTTTTGAAACGGTTTTGCGTGTACATACGTGCTGCATGCTCCGGGTTGATCTCACTCCAAGTGTTCCCGTACTTTGCTTTTAGTTTTTGAACTGTTTCCAGTGCAGAAACATAACTTGATTGTTGATTACTCATCGTTTTATAATTAGAAGTATTAGTCTCAGTTTAAACACGACCACTATTCACTTTTCGCTAGTCGCTATTCGCTATTTTCAGATGTAATTGTATGCGTTCAGGGTAAGGAATTCCTCGAACTCCTCGGTTGCAACCAGCTTCTTGAAAAGCTCCGTTGCCAATTCGAATTTGCCGTTGGTGTAAGCATCGCTTCCAACGTAGGCCTCGATTTTCTTCAATTCCTCAGGAATGAAACCTTCAACCATTTCGTAGGTCACTTTGCGGCCATCTTCCATTTCAGCGCCACGCTGGATCCATTGCCAAACCTGCGTTCTTGAGATCTCAGCCGTGGCCGCATCTTCCATCAGGTTGTAAATGGCAGCCGCACCGTTTCCGCGCAACCAGCTTTCCATGTAAAGAATACCCACGTTGATGTTCTTGCGAACGCCTTCTTCCGTGATGGTTCCCTTCGGAACTTCAATAAGATCAGCAGCTGTAATGGTTTCAGTTCGTTGCTTGGTAATTTGGTTCGGCTCTGGCATGTATTCGTTGAAAACATCCATGGCCACTTGAACCAACCCAGGGTGTGCCACCCAAGTTCCATCGTGTCCGTTTTTCGCTTCGCGGATCTTGTCGTTCTTCACTTTATTCACCGCAGCTTCGTTGGCCGCCTCATCTCCTTTAATTGGAATGAAAGCCGCCATTCCGCCCATGGCGTGAACCGCACGTTTGTGGCATGTTTGGATAACCAAACGAGAATACGCATCCATGAAAGGAGAAGCCATCGTCACCTGATCGCGGTTTGGAACCACAAACTCTGGGTGGTTTCGGAAACGCTTGATGTACGAGAAGATGTAATCCCAACGTCCGCAGTTCAAGCCCGCAGAGTGGTCTTTCAGCTCCCAAAGAATTTCGTGCAGTTCGAAAGAGGCAAGGATGGTTTCGATAAGAACTGTTGCCTTGATGGTGCCCTGCTCAATGCCAAGATCGTTCTGCGCCATCACAAAAGCATCGTTCCACAAACGAGCCTCCAAGTGGCTTTCCATTTTTGGTAGGTAGAAGTAAGGTCCGCTTCCATTCTCCAACAATTGGTGAACATTATGGAAGAAGTACAGACCGAAATCGAACAGGCCGCCTGAACATGGCTCGCCATCGATCATCAAACCTTTCTCTACCAAGTGCCATCCACGCGGACGAACAAGCAGCGTTGCTACTTTATCGTTCAGCGCATATTTCTTTCCGTTGTCAGGGTTTTCGAACGTGATGGTTCGTGTGTTCGCATCACGCAAATTGATCTGCCCGCTCACGTTATTGTCCCAGTTTGGCGAGTTGCTGTCCTCAAAATCCGCCATAAACATCTTGGCACCTGAGTTCAATGCGTTGATCACCATTTTACGGTCAACTGGCCCTGTGATCTCAACTCTTCTATCTAAAAGGTCTTCTGGAAGTGGCGCAACCGTCCATTCGCTTTCTCGGATGTGAGCGGTTTCTGGTAAGAAATCTGGGAATTTACCGTTGTCGATTTCCTTCTGACGCACCTGACGCGCAGCCAACAGTTCTTTTCTACTACCATTGAAAGCGCGGTGCAATTTCACCACAAATTCCAACGCGTCCTGTGTCAGGATCTCATCATATCCTGGTTTGATCTCTCCTTTGATTTCAACGCCTTCCAAGGCTACAGTAAGTTCTGACATGCTTTGAATTTTGTGCAAAGGTATAAATGAAATTCAATTTCTAGCGAATTTTCGCTAATTGAGAATTTTCTTTGAAAGTTGAATTTCGCAGCGATGTTCGTTGTAACTTTGTCGGTTGAATCCATGTCGCTGAACGAAGACAATATCAAACTCATTTTCGGGCTGAAACTCAAGCAGTTCCGAACGGCTAAGAAGCTTTCTCTAACCGAATTGGCGGAAAAAGCAGGGCTATCTGTGTCTTATATAAATGAGATTGAAAAGGGAAAGAAGTATCCGAAAGCGGAGAAGATCTCCACTTTGGCTAACGTGCTGGACGTTCCTTACGACAAACTCGTTTCGCTAAAATTGGATAAGCAACTCGCGCCCGTTGGAGAGATTTTGAATTCGAGGCTGTTGGAGGAACTTCCGCTGGATCTCTTCGGTATCGACAAGGGAAAACTCATTGAGATCATTGCAAGTGCGCCTTCGAAGGTTACGGCCTTCATCAGCACGATTGCGCAGATTTCGAGCACCTATAATCTTACGCAGGAGAATTTCTACTTCGCGATGTTGCGCTCATATCAGGAGATGCACGAGAATTATTTTGAGGAGTTGGAGAAGGAGGCGGATCGGTTCAGGAAAGAATATGACCTGCCTGCAAGTGGCAACATTCCATCCGAAGTGCTGCGCAATATTCTTCTTGATCAATTCGGTTACCGAGTGGAGGAGAACGACCTGAATGAATTCCCCGAATTGACCCATATCCGTTCGGTGTTTATTGAGGATGCCAAGAAGATTTTGATCAACGCTAAGATGGCGGAGAACCAGAAGGCGTTTCTGTATGCGAAGGAGCTCGGGTATCAGTTTTTGGAAATGAGCGGTGAACGTGCTCTCATGACACCTTGGCCACGCGCCACGAGTTTCGATCATGTGCTGAACAACAGTCGCGCGAGTTACTTCGCTGGAGCACTTCTGATTTCACCTGACGATCTGGTTGCGCAGTTGGAACCGTTTTTCGCTTCCAAGAAATGGAATGGCGATGCGCTGTTCCGCATTTTGGAGACGTACAATAGTTCGCCAGAGATGTTCATGCTCCGTCTCATCAACATCATTCCGAAATACTTTGGGCTGAGCGGTATGTTCTTCATGCGTTTCGATCACAAAAAGGAGCCGCAAGAAACATCACTCAAAAAGCAACTGCACCTTTCGCGAACACGAAATCCGAAGAAGATCACCTTGCTGGAGAATTACTGCCGCGCGTGGGCGGATAAGCAGATTTTCAATGATCTGGGCAAATCGCCAAAGGCGTATTGCCACCGATTTGAGACAGAGAGCCATAATCAGCGGTTTTTTGTGATGGCACTGAGCCGTCCGATGAAAAGGAATCCGAATGCGGCCCTAAGCGTGATGATTGGTTTCGAGGAGAATACTGCATTTGCCAAGAAGATCGGATTTGCGGAAGATTCGAGCATCGAAACCACTGTGATGGCAATTGATAAAGCTGAGTTGCTGCGCGAGGAGGAATTCAAGAACATCCGCAGCGCGATGAAAGCACTGATGGAAAGCCAGAAGTCAACGGCCGTGAGCGAACTCACCGATTAAACTCCTTGAACGTAGCATCTTTGTCGCATGGCTACGAAACCCATCATTGACGTCATCATTCCCGCCTACAACGAGGAACGATCCATTGGTTTGGTGCTGGATGAAATTCCCAAAGAATGGGTTCGGAATGTGGTTGTGGCGAACAATAATTCAACCGACAGAACGGGTGAAGTTGCCGAGCTACACGGAGCCAAAGTGGTTTTTCAACCCGAACCTGGCTACGGAAACGCCTGTTTGAAAGCCATGGAATTCATTGCGCAGCAGGAAGTAAAACCCGACATCGTTGTCTTTTTGGATGGCGACCATTCCGACTATCCCGAGCAATTACCTGAGGTAGTCAAGCCAATTTTGGATGACGAAGCGGATATGGTCATAGGTTCTCGTGCGTTGGGGAAATCGGAGAGTGGAAGTCTGACTCCTCAGCAGATTTTTGGGAACTGGCTGGCCACGCGATTGTTGCGTTTGTTCTACGGGGTGAAGTTCACCGACCTCGGCCCGTTCCGCGCTATTCGGTATGAAAGTCTATTGCAGCTGAATATGATCGATCGTAACTACGGCTGGACTGTGGAAATGCAGATCAAAGCCGCCAAACAGAAACTCCGAAGTGTGGAAGTTCCGGTCGATTATCGTGTCCGTATCGGGGAATCGAAAGTGTCTGGAACAGTGAAGGGCACCATTGGGGCGGGTTACAAGATCATTCTTACCCTTTTCAAATACCTTTGAACGGAATGGTTTTCGGGTACGTTCTTCTGGTCATTTACATCGTTTGTCTACTGGCGATTCTGGTTTACAGTTTGGCGCAAGGCCATTTGACCATGCTCTATCTCCGTTCCAAACGAAACGGAGAACAGGAAACACCCGAATTGCCTGCGGAACTTCCTTTCGTGACTGTTCAATTGCCCGTTTACAATGAATTGTATGTGGTGGAACGCCTCATCAGGCGCGTGGTGCAATTGGATTATCCGTTGGATAAGCTGGAGATTCAGGTTTTGGATGATAGCACGGATGAAAGCGTGGAAGTCGCGGCAAACATCATCGCTGAGCTTCGCGAAACGGGGTTGGATATCCAGCACATCCGAAGATCAGACCGAACAGGATTTAAGGCGGGTGCGTTGGCTTTTGGATTGGAGATCGCGAAGGGCGAGTTCATCGCCATTTTCGATGCGGACTTTCTGCCTGAGAAAGACTTTCTGCTGAAGACTTTACCGTATTTCCAAGATGAGAACACCGGATTGGTGCAAACGCGTTGGGAGCATCTCAACCGTAACTACAATTTGCTTACGAAACTGCTTTCGATGGCATTGGATGCGCATTTTACTATTGAGCAGCGCGGAAGAAATTCGAATGGCGATTTCATGAACTTCAATGGAACGGCTGGCGTTTGGAGACGCGAGTGCATTGAGACTTCGGGTGGCTGGAGCGCGGAAACGTTGACGGAAGATCTCGATCTGAGCTATCGGGCGCAGTTGAAAGGCTGGAAGATGAAGTACTTGGAAGGGCAAACTTCGCCTGCTGAGATACCTGCTTTTATTCAAGCCATCCGTTCGCAGCAATATCGTTGGAACAAGGGCGGGGCAGAGGTGGCACGGAAGAATTTCATGAATGTGATGAAAGCGAAGTTGCCGTTGCATGTCAAGTTCCATGCGCTGTTCCATCTGTTCAATACAGGCATTTTCATCTGTGTTTTTCTGGCAGCTTTTGTGAGCGTTCCGTTGCTGTATTTCATGGCTAGCAAAGGATTGGCAGCTGAGTTGATGAAGTACGCGGCCGTGTTCTTTCTCGGTTTCTTCCTCTTATCAGGGTTCTTTTGGATCACCATTCGTCAGCGGTTCGAATCGGCCACCAAAACAACTCTTTGGTTCATCCTCTATTTTCCGATTTTCTTGAGCCTGTCCATGGGACTTTCACTCTACAATGCCATTGCGGTTTCGGAGGGTTATTTGGGCATTCGTTCGCCTTTTATTAGGACACCCAAGTTCAATATTGTGGGTGATAAGACCGATGTGAAACAGAACAAGTACATGGTTTCTCGCCCTCCGATGATCGTGATCTTTGAGGCGTTGCTGGCCATCTATTTCTTGGCCGCTATTGTCTGGGCTGTATCGGTCGGTTATTACGCGTTTGTACCCTTTCATGTGCTTTTGATGCTTGGGTTTGCGGGCATCACTTTCTATTCAATCAAGCATAGTGTGATCAGGGCATGATGCTGCCGCGATGGGTGCATAAACTCCTGATGTTCGCGGTATTTCAGTGGCATTTGGCGTTTGCCGTTGTCATTGATCGGTTCAACACGCCTGCTGTATTGTTGTCGTTTGCAGGGTTGTGGTTGGTTTTTCTGATACAATGGGCAGACCGCGAGATCAGCGTGAAGCGGATGATCGCGCTGGGAATGCTTTTCCGAGGCATCTATCTGTTAACGTTCTCTGAGCTTTCAGATGATGTGTTCCGTTACCTGTGGGATGGAATGCTATCTAACCAAGGCGTTTCGCCTTACGCGATTGTTCCGAGTGAGTGGCAAGATGCAGGTCTGAGTGAGTCATTCGGGCAGATGTTGCACCAGCTCAATTCATCAGAGTATTATTCGGTCTATCCGCCTGTGTTGCAGAGCATTTTTGCGGCAAGTGTTTGGTTGGGGAATGGTGAGGTTCTATCGTCCATCATTGCACTGAGGATGTTTGTGTTGCTGACAGAGTTCGGTTCCATGCTGCTGATTTGGAAGTTGCTGCAAGCATGGAAGATGAACTCGCGAAACCTCATGCTCTATGCGCTTAATCCGTTGGTAATCATTGAGTTTTCTGGAAGTCTGCATGGGGAGGTTTTCATGGTCTTTTTCCTGTTGTTGAGTTTGTGGTTGTTACCCACCCCTAGCCCCTCCATGGGAGGGGAAAGTGCTTCGAAAGGGTTTCTGTGGTTTGGTGCATCTGCGGTGGTATTTGGGTTGAGTGTTGGCACGAAGCTGTTGCCATTGATTTTCCTTCCGTTCTACATTAAGCGTTTGGGCTGGTGGAAAACCGTAATCTATGGTGGTGTTACGATGCTTGTTGCGGGACTGTTGTTCATTCCATTTTGGACACCAGATCTGCTGACGAATGTTTCTTCCTCATTAAAACTCTACTTCGCCAATTTTGAGTTCAATGGGAGTGTCTATTACTTGCTCCGGGAGGTTGGTTTTTGGTATCGTGGATACAACATTATTGAACAGACGGCCGTGTGGTTGCCGAGAATTGTTCTGCTCATTATCCTGCTCATTGCTTTACTGAACAAAGACAGAGAAACGCGCGGATTGCCGAAGCTGATGCTATTCGCGTGGTTCACTTATTATGCTTTTGCAACTACGGTACATCCATGGTATGTGGCGGTGCTGACAGTTTTTCTGCCGTTTGTGAAATATCGGTTTGCGTTGGGGTGGTTGATGCTGGTTCCGCTTTCTTACCACGCTTATGGTGGTGTGGATTTCCATGAGAATGGATGGTTGCTGATGGTGGAGTACGTGCCGGTTTACCTATGGCTTGGGTTTGAGTTGCGATTGTTCCGACCGTTGGAACGCTGGTGGGCGTTGCGCAGAGCGGAGGTGAAACGTAAGCGGTTGTTGCCCTTTCTCATTCATGGAGAAAGCATATTGGAAGTGGGGGCGGGAAATGGGGCGTTGGTGAAGTTGCTGAGTGAGGAGGGAATGCAGCTATCGGCTCTGGATATTGAGGAAAAAAGCCTGTTCGATGATGTGAATGTTCAAGTTTATGATGGCCAGAAGTTTCCGTTTGATGATAGGAAGTTTGATGTGTGTCAGTTGATTACCATGCTGCATCATACGACCAATGCGGAGGAGCTGATTCGCGAAGCAAAATGGGTGTCCAATCGAATCATCATCATGGAAGACATCTATGAGAATCCGTTTCAGAAATACGTTACTTGGTTTACGGATAGTTTGGTGAACTGGGAGTTCTTTGGGCATCCGCATACGAACCGAACCGATATGGAGTGGAGGGAATTATTTGAACGGAATGGGTTGGTGGTGGAGAAGGTCGAGTATTACCGATTTCTGCTCTTTTTCAAGCAGGTAACCTATGCGCTATCTCTCGCAAAGTCGCAAAGACGCCAAGAGAAGCACTAAGCACGAAGCATAGAAATTCGAAACGCGCGGGAATCGGAAATCGCTAATCGTCAATCGTCAATCGCAAATCCTATTCAAGGAATCGGTTCGCGGTTGCGTTCTCCGATGATGAGGGCGGTGGAAACGCCAACAAAAAGGGCGCGGACAATATTGTAGGTGAATTCGAGCAACGCCCAGCCGGGTGAGGTGATGTTGAAGTCTCCGTAGTAGCTGGTGACGGTCAATCCTGTTAGGATACCCATCAGGAAACCGAATTTCAACCCTTTGGTCAGTGGATTGCCGCCTTTGTAAAGCATGTGATACACATAGACGAAGACCAACGCGCGCATGGAGTGGGTGATGAGGAAATAGGCCACGGGCATTTGCATGCGCTCGATGCCAAAGACCCACTCGTTGTACCAAGCCTCGAAAATGACCTCGTGCCACAATGCTCCGCCCAAAGCGAAGATGAGCCAGGCAACAACGGTTGCTATGATAAATCGGACGAGATTCATAATAGGGGGTAGCAAGTTTAAGGAAATATGCGAAGAGATAGGGCGGTGGTACGGTAAGAGAAATGTTAAAAGAGCAATTGGACGAAGGATGGATGATACGCGGTACTTGCGAAGCGATGAGTGGAATTGGGGGAACCAGAAGATGTAGTTGGGGAACCGTTAGCGGTAGTTACACAACCATTAGCGGTAGTGGGGAAACGATTAGCGGTAGTGGGGAAACGGAAAGCTGTAGTTGGCTAGCGGTGAGCGGCTGTTGCGGCACTGCAAGAGCCGATTGTTGAGCACGAAGGGCCTTGTGAGAAGATGGTTTTGTGCTTAATACATTTCGACTACGCTCAAGGCATCGCTTCTGCGACCGTTCGGGGGGTCATTTCGCTTAGCGGGGCCGCGATTCGAATTCCTAGGCCCGCGAACAGTTGTAAAAACCTATAAGTAGGCGTTGTCTTTGCCTTTTTCGATGAAGTCTTTCTCTACCTTCTTCTTTACCATGTTGCGGATCCACTTCTTGAAGGGGGGCATCTCTTTGAGTTTGGGGTTTTCACCATGCTTCTTAAAGCGGTTGAAGAAGTACTTGGTGGCCAGCACCGCGAAGGCAGCGCAGGTGTTGTGGTCGAGGTGGTTGCTGAGGTTATTGAGCCGAATGTGGTCAATGCCTTTGCCGGTCATGACCTCATAGGCCTTCTCAGAGTTCTCATAGCTCACTTCCTTATCGCCTTTGCAGTAGCAGAGTTGCACGGGTGCCTGCGGTTCCCAATGAATGAGGTTATTCTCGCGAAGCCGCACCTTGAACGGGTGGTCGGGGTCGTTCTTGTACTCTTCGATGAATTTAGGTTCTACCACTTTCATGGGTATCTTGGGTAAGACCTTGTTCAGGTCATCAAGCGTTTTGCTGTCATTGTTCTCAAAAAAGCCTGGAAAAAGCGTGTCGAATGGTTCTCGAAAGACTTCGTACGGGTCTTCGAGGTCGACAATGTTGTAAGCCTTTTGATACGACAGCATGAGGTACGGCAAGTAGAACGGCCGCGGATACTCTTGGAACATGTACTGCTCTTGTGCGCCCGTCATGTGGTACGCGCCCGACATGGGCGATGAGGCCGTGACCTTGAAGCGCGGGTCGGCCCGTTCTTCTATGTATTTATGTGCGGCAAAGGAGGCATGTCCGCCTTGCGAGTAGCCGGTGAGGAACAGTTGGCCGTTGTGCTGCACGCCCAGTTCCTTGTTCAGCTCATCA
Source organism: Flavobacteriales bacterium (assembly GCA_020635495.1). Taxonomy (GTDB): domain Bacteria; phylum Bacteroidota; class Bacteroidia; order UBA10329; family UBA10329; genus UBA10329. The sequence goes on from JACJZQ010000004.1 coordinate 208,679, forward strand.
ATGGCTTCGAGAAAATAAATGAACGCATGCGCCTCTGACCATGCGTGCTGGTACAGGTGCATGCCTTCGCCTTTGCCCAGGCCGTAGTAGTCTACAAACGCGGTGGCATAACCATCCACCGCATGGGCCAAGCAGATGAACTGCTCGGAGTCTCCGTCAGATACTTCGCGGTGTTTGTGGATGCGGGTGCCGTGACCATACAGCATGTACGGAACGGGCTTGTTCTTCTTGGTTCGGGGAGCGTAGTAAATGCCCGATGCATTGCGCCACGTGCCGTCTATCCATTTCACACGGTAGATGATCTCGTAGATGTCTACATCGTTCTTAACGGGCAGCGCAATCTTGGGCACGCCCTTGTCTTTCCAAAGTTGGCTTACCGTCTTCTTGGTGTGCTGCTTTACCAGCTTGTAGCTGACCAGAAACTGTTCTGGTTCCGGGTCTGTGGCATAGGTGTGGAGTGCAAACAGCGTTGCGAAGAGGAAAGCTAGAATTCTCATGAAATGCGATAGTGTTTCGGGCTGTCTAAGGTACGCGATAACCGAAGAAATTAAACCTCCCCAGTAAGTGCCTTTACCACTTTGAACTGGTTGAAGAACTCGCCTACGAAAACACGGCCTATGCTGTAGGCAGGAATGGCGAGGATCATTCCGGCAATGCCCGCCACATTGCCTGCCATGAGGATGACAAGGAAGATCTCTAACGGGTGCGCTTTCACGCTTTGCGAATAGATGAGTGGCTGTAGCACGATATTGTCGAGCGTTTGCATGACTCCGAAAACGATCATCATCTTGCCGGTAAGCCAAAGCAATTCGGTCATTTCGAGCCCAGCTCCGTTGGTTGAAAGTCCGATGATGATGCCGAGTGCCGCACCGATCATTGGTCCTACGTAAGGGATGACGTTGAACAATCCCGCTAGGAAACCGATAAGAATAGCGTTATCGATACCCACAATGCTGAGTCCGATGGAGATAACGACCATCACAATGGCAATCTGAACTATGATGCCGATGAAATAGCGCGTCAGCAACTCCTTGCTTTTGCTCATCACCTTGCCGAAACGCTCCTCGTATCCAGATGGAACCAAGGTCATGATCATTCCTTTGAAGAGGCCTTGGTCTTTGAGGAAGAAGAAGGTGATGAAGGTGATGGCGAAGAAGGCAATGAAGATATCGCCTGTAAGGCCTGCCACGTACGAAAGGCTGTTGCCGACATCCGAAAGGTCGAATACGCTTGTGAGGAAGCTCTTGACCTCATTTTCGATGACAATGGGCTGCTCCGTGAATTTGAATTGGTTGATGTAATCCTGTGCGGATTGAATGGGCCCTTGGATGCTCTCCAGCACTTCGTTGATGTTGACGTTGGAGAGTTTTCTCGCTTCGTCTGCCACCATGGGGATGAAGGCGCTTATAAGACCACCAAAGAAAGCAAGGAGCCCAAAAATGGTAAGCGAGGCTGCCGCTGCACGGGAGATATTTCTGCCCTTCACCTCGATTTTCAGAAGCAATCGGATAACTGGTTCTCCGATAAGGGAGATGACACCTGCCACCAAGATGTATGCGATGATGGTGTGGAAATACCAGGCCATCGCCAAGAGAATGACGATGGCCACGATGTATATCCAGTTTCTTTTCATCTACTTCTATTCGTCATTGCGAGGAATTTGTCCGAAGCAATCTCCATCGGGATGCAAGGAGATTGCCACGCTCGTTCCTCGCTCGCAATGACGTGGTTACTTTCAATCTACCGACTTATGAAGGAACTCGTTGTTGTCACTAAGTCCGCCACGCGGGTTACCGTTCTCGTCCGTATCGCCATCTTCTTTTACTTCAAATCGGGTTACCGAACTTTCAGAAGAATGAGGCGTGTCGTTCAAAGAGATGTTTCTGCGCTTGAAGGCAGGAACGTTCTCCAACTCTGCCAAGTTGCTTGGCGAACGGAATCGCTGGTTCATGTTACGAAGTCGCTCCATGCGCTCTTGTTGCTTGCGCTGCATTTCTTCGGTGTCTATCTCTGAATGCGATGCGGTAGGCGTTGGTTCAGACTCAGGACGTGTGATCAACTTCGGTTCGTTGGTCAGTTCATCCATTGTTTCTTCTGATTTGGCTCCCACAACGTTCGGGCCATAGAGGTCGAACTTCTTCACTTCCTGCTCTGCTTTCGGTGTTTCGTTTTTCAATTCGAACTCGAACTCGGTAGCCGTTTCGGTGGTGATGATGTTGTCGTCCGTGTCGTCTTCCATCGGATCGTTCTCGGCAACAAATTCCTCTTCCACTTCATCCTGAACCGGGTCTTTGAAAAGTGAGAACGGCATCAACGTTGGAGTTTCTTCCTCCACCTCTTCGTTGAACTCAACTTCAGTCTCGGTTTCTGCGGTGAAATCAGGAGTCTCTTCCATTTCGAACGACTCCTCTTCCAATGCGGTTATCTCATTCGCCTCATCCATGGTTGGTTCAAGGTCTGCCATTGGAGCGAACTCCTCAAAATCTTCGTCATCCTCGTTGTACATCGGAAGTTCCTCATCTTCTGTATAGCCTTTCAGCTCTGGGGCATCTGCTTCCAAAATGGCGTTGATCTCCTCATCGGTCTCATCCACCTTGTAGGCCATGATGGTGCTTTGCTCTTGCTTTGCTTCAGGCTCATCATCCAGCGTTAGCGTGTGCTTGATAACAGGCTCCACGGCTGCAGATGGCGTTTCATTTGTGGCGAAATTGTCTTCAGTAGATTCAGCATCACCTGCTGGTTTCAGCCTTTCGCTCAGCAATTGCGGACGGGCAGTAAGACCAGAAGGAATGGAGGTTTTCGCTTCTGTCTTTGGCTCCGTTCTAGGCGCCTGACGGTTGGTTTCCAGTACGTGACGAACCACGTTTTCCTTACCCGTCACTTTTTCCAATTTATCACCAGAGAACCCAGTAGCAATGATGGTCAATGTGAGCTTATCGCCCATATCCTCATCGGTGCCGTTACCCCAAATAACATCGGCATCCATACCTGCTTCTTCCTGAATGTAATCGGTGATCTCCGCTACTTCGTCCATGGTAACTTCATCTTTTCCAGAGCTGATGTAAAGGAGGATATTACTTGCTCCGTAGATGTTGTTGTCGTTTAGAAGTGGAGAGGCCAATGCCTGCTCAACCGCTTTGATAGCACGGTCTTGACCTGAAGTTGTGGCCGATCCCATGATGGCCACCCCAGAGTTGGTCATAACGGTTCGGACGTCTTCAAAGTCAACGTTCACATAGCCTTCAACCGTGATGATCTCTGCAATGCCTTTTGAAGCGATGGTCAAGACGTCATCTGCCTGATGGAATGCTTCGCTTAGCTTCAGGTTACCGTACATCTCGCGCAGCTTATCGTTGCTGATAACCAGTACGGTGTCCACGTGTTTCTTGAGTTCGTCCAAACCTTTTTCGGCCTGCAGTCTTCTCTTCTTTCCTTCGAACGTGAACGGTACAGTTACGATACCAACGGTGAGGATTCCGAGTTCACGAGCCGCTTCTGCAATGATCGGTGCAGCACCAGTTCCGGTACCACCGCCCATTCCGGCCGTGATGAATACCATCTTGGTGTTGTTCTCCAACACTTCGCGGATATCGTCCAAGTTCTCGATGGCAGCGTTACGACCCACTTCGGCCTGCGCACCTGCACCACGACCTTCCGTTAGGCTTGAGCCCAACGCGATCTTCTTCGGCACAGGGCTCATGTCGAGCGCTTGCTGGTCCGTGTTGCACACCACGAAGTCTACTCCGCGAATGCCTTGTTTATACATGTGGTTGACAGCATTCGAGCCGCCTCCACCAACTCCGATCACCTTGATGATGGAGCTTTCCTCTTTGGGGAGATTGAAATTCATTTCCTTAGCCATGTTTCCTCCTATTTATTGGGTTAAGTAGATTAGTTATTTAGGGTATTAGTGAATTAGTTCTTTTTGGGTCTTGTAGCTCTTAGTCAATTCCTTCGTTCATCCATTTTTCAATGCGCTTACCGAAGCTCATGATGCTTGCAAATGGGCTGCTTCCGGCTTTTTCTTTCGCGATTTCCTGCGCCACTTCCTCTGCTTCTGACAATTCTTCTTTTTCCTCTGGCACCTCGGCTTTTGGAGTCGGTTTACCTTCTCTGCCCTCTGCCCAATCATCAATGGTCAGTCCTTTGTGGGCCAATTCGTCTTTGAATTCAAGTCCTTTCTGCACAAGGCCAACACCCGTAGAGAAGATGGGGCTGGTGATCTCTTCCGGATTTTCCGGTGCCAAGTGTTCGTTCGGATAACCGACCCGTACGTCCATGCCGGTGATGTATTCCATCAATTGTGGCAGGTGACGCAGGTTGGAGCCACCACCCGTAACTACGATTCCACCAATAAGCCTCTTCTCAAAACCAGAGTTCTTGATTTCGAAATAGACATGCTCGATGATCTCTTCCATGCGTGCCTGAATGATGCTCGCCAAGTTTTTTAGGCTGATCTCACGCGGTTCACGGCCTCGCAACCCAGGAATGGAAACGATCTCGTTATCCTTGGCTTCTGTTGCCAGAGCCGAACCGAATTTCACCTTCAGCAATTCTGCTTGGTGCTTGATGATGGTGCAGCCTTCCTTTATGTCTTCCGTGATGATGTTCCCACCGAATGGAATCACAGCGGTGTGACGGATGATGTTGTCTTGGAAGATGGCGATGTCAGTCGTACCACCACCAATATCGACCAACGCAACACCTGCTTCTTTTTCCTCTTCGCTCAAAACAGCAGCGGCTGATGCCAATGGTTCAAGAACCAACTCTGTAACCGTTAAACCTGCTTTGTAAGCACAACGGTGAATGTTCTTCGCGGCAGCAATTTGTCCTGTAATGATGTGGAAGTTTCCTTCTAAGCGGATACCGCTCATCCCGACAGGTTCTTTGATGCCAGGTTCATTATCAACGATGTAGTCTTGTGGTAATACGTGGATGATCTCCTCTCCAGGCAACATCTGTAGCTTGTACATGTCGCGGATCAGGTTGCGGACATCCTCCTTGCTGATCTCCTCATCCAAGGAATCACGCATATAGATGCCGCGGTTCTGCAACGATTTAATGTGCTGACCTGCGATGCCGACATTCACATATTTGATGTCGATGCCGGTTTTGTTCTGAGCTTCTTCCACCGCGGTTTTGATGGCCTGAACGGTCTTGTCGATGTTCGCCACCACGCCACGACTCACACCCAGCGATTCGGATTTGCCGATGCCGAGAATCTCGATCTTTCCATGATCATCGCGTTTACCAACGATGCAAGCAATCTTGGTGGTTCCGATATCAAGTCCTACTACGATGTCTGAATTTTCCATTTAACTGTTCTTTTTGGTGCAGATGACCTGGTCCTTGTATTTGAGGTTGATGTGGCTGTATTGATCCCAGCCCGTTTTATTGAGCCCTTTCAAATAGAAGAGCTTCAGTTTCTTGAATTTCTGTTCGAGTTTGTCGGTGTGACCCAGTAGAATGTGGTGGTCGCCAATGGTCGGAACAACGGTGAGTTCGCCATCCGCCTCTACAATGATCTGCTGAATCTGAGCCTTCCAGAACTCATTGCTTCGCACGAATTTGGCCAACGTGTAAAGGTCATCCAGACATGAAATGTTCTTCAAACTATCGCTCATGCTGGCCACGTTGTAGCGCTGCATTTCGTACTGTTTGTCGAGGATGAATCCACTGGCCACAGGCACACGTGCCGTGAAGTTGTCGCTGGTTGGCATTACGTAGCCTTCCTTGTCGAGGTAATAGCTGTCGCCTTCGGAAGTGATGACGCGAAGGATCGGCTCACGCTGATAGACTTTCACGGCAAATGTTCCTCCATGTTTGGTGTAAACTTCCGCGCGTTTTACGGATGGATTGGCCGCAATGTGCCGCTCGTAAACTGCAATAGGAATGGAGCTGATCGGTTTGCCGACCAAGCTATCACCTTTGGCGTAGATCATATCGAGCACGTCTTTCTTGGTGACGAAGAAGTTGCCTGTAATGTGGTCGTCCACATCAATGTCAATGTTTTGGCAAGGGAATTTCTCCGACTCGCGCGTGCTGAACGCCAGTGAAACAAGCAGCCCGAGCACACTCACAACCAGAACCGTTATGTTGAGAATGCGCTTGATCATGATGCCAGTTTCTTTTTGATGGGTGAAACCAGTTGGTCGATGTCGCCCGCGCCCATGGTCAACAATACATCGATTTCAGTAGGAGAGAGGCTGTCAACCACTTCCTTCTTGCTGCGCAATTCTTTCTGTGCGATGGTGATCTTGTCCAAGAGCACACCGGAGGTGATACCTGCAATCGGCTCTTCGCGCGCTGGATAGATGTCCAATAGCGTTACTTCATCCAAAGCCGAAAGACTGGTGGCGAATTCGCTCATGTGGTCTTTCGTACGGCTGAACAAGTGCGGTTGGAAAATGCCTTTCACTCTTCGTCCTGGGAACAGTTCACGCACCGAACCGATACACGCAGAAATCTCGGTTGGATGATGCGCGTAATCGTCAATGTAAACCAGTTTGTCGGTGTTGATATGCACATCAAATCTGCGCTTCACGCCTTTGTAAGTCGCCAACCCGTTGCGGATTTCATCTTCCGTCAAACCGAGTTGGTCGACCGCTGCAAACGCAGCCACCGCGTTCTCCACGTTATGTAATCCTGGCATACCGAAACTCACATTCTCCAACGTTGCCAATGGCGAATGCAAATTGAAATGGTACTGCCCATTATTGATGGTGAGTTGCGATGTGTAGTAATCGCTTTCCTCGCTCACCGAATACGTAAAGTTTCTTCTGGAAGAATCTTCGAACGGCAAACCGAAACGGTAGATCAACGTGCCATTCTCGGTAACCCGTTCAGAAAACGCTGTGAATGAGTTCAGCATTTCATCCGATGAACCGTAGATGTCCAAATGGTCGGCATCTACAGATGTGATAATGGCCACCTCAGGCGAAAGCGTCAGGAACGAACGGTCGAATTCATCGGCCTCAACCACCATCAAATTGCTGCTAGTTGAAGTGAGCAGATTGGTGTTGTAATTAGAGCTGATACCGCCCAAGAATGCGTTGCAATCCTTGCTTGAGGAGCGCAGTAAATGCGCAATGATGGAACTGGTAGTTGTCTTGCCGTGCGTTCCAGCCACCGCAACGGTTTGATATGTTTTGGAAAGCTCACCAAGAACTTCAGAGCGCTTCAGCACGTCAAATTTGTTGGTGCGGAAATGCATCAATTCTGAATGTGAACTCGGTACTGCTGGCGTGAAGATGACCAACGTGGTTTCAGGGTTGTCAAAACCACTCGGAATCAGATTCACATCATCCGAATAATGGATGTTGATTCCTGTTGTTTCAAGCTCTTGAGTGAGTTCAGTTGACACGCGGTCGTAGCCCGACACCGACTTGCCTTGCTCAGCAAAATATCGCGCAAGCGCACTCATCCCGATACCTCCGATACCGATCAGATAAACAGCTTGTATGTCGGTCAGCGCTCTCATGCGGCTTTCGCGATTTTCAAGATTTCTTTGGCTATTTCCTCATCCGCGTTGGGCAATGCCAACTTCTGGATGTTTGCACTCAATTTTTCACGCGCTGCGTCATCAGTGAATAGTCGCAAGGCGTGTTCGCAAGCTTCTTCATTGGCTTTGTTGTCGGCCACCAAAATGGCAGCGTCATTATCGACCAAAGCCTGCGCATTCTTGGTCTGATGATCTTCCGCTGCAAATGGGAAAGGCACTAACACGGCTGGTTTACCAACGATACATAGTTCGGAAATGGAGCTTGCCCCAGCACGTGAAATGACCACATCGGCTACGGCATACGCCTGATCCATCGTGTAGATGAAATCCGAAACGAACATGTTGTCTGCATTCGCATCAGCCACCGCTTTCTTGGCCTCTTCGATGAAGAGTTTGCCCGTTTGCCAAACCACTTGCACATCGGCTTTCTTCAATTCCTCGATGTGCGATTTGATGGCCAAGTTGATAGAGCGAGCACCCAAACTTCCACCGATTACCAACAACGTTTTCTTGCTCGGATCGAGGTTGAAGGCCTTGTGTCCTTCGGCTCGTTTTCCCTCCAGATTCAGAATATCCTGACGGACAGGGTTTCCTGTTCGGATAATGTTCGCTGCAGGGAAGAACTTGTCCATGTTGTCGTACGCCACGCACACCTTTTTCGCCTTTTTCCCGAGGAGTTTATTTGTGATGCCCGCGTACGAATTCTGCTCTTGAATTACTGTTGGAATTCCCTTGGTACTGGCCGCATACATTACGGGTCCGCTGGCGAATCCACCTACGCCCACAACTACCTGTGGTTTGAATTCGCGGATAATGCTCATCGACTTCAACAGACTTCCGATCAACTTGAATGGGAAAGTCAGATTCTTGAGCATGTTGCTACGATTGAGCCCAGCAATGTTGAGCCCAATGATTTTGTAACCCGCTTTTGGAACCTTCTCCATTTCCATCTTGCCTTGTGCACCCACGAAAAGGATTTCAATTCCTGCTTCGAGTTTTTTCAACGCATTCGCAATCGCGATAGCTGGGAAAATATGCCCGCCTGTGCCGCCACCTGATATGATCACACGAACATTAGACATGAGCCAATTCGGGTTGAGGTTCGTGACTGGATTGGGCATCTTCCTTGATGTCTCGACTCACGCTGAGGATCATTCCAATGGCAATGGATGTGAACCAAATGCTGGTTCCACCCATACTGATAAGCGGTAATGGTTGACCCGTTACTGGAAACAGATTCACGGCAACGGCCATGTTGATGAAGGCTTGGAAAACCAGCGCAAAGCACACTCCAAAGGCCAATAGCGTTCCGAAGGTGCTGGTGCCTTTGTGGACGATTCGCAATCCTCTGAAAAGCAGGATCAAATAGAGGAATAGAATTCCCATTCCGCCAACGAGCCCCCATTCTTCCAAAATGATGGCGAAGATGAAATCTGAGTACGGGTGCGGAATGAAGTTCCGTTGCGAACTGTTGCCTGGTCCGACACCAAATGGTCCGCCTTTGGCGATAGCAATCTTGGCCTGCTCGGTCTGGTAGTTGGCATCGGCCATTTTTTGCGTTTCCTCGTTGCTGACGAATGTCTCGAGACGCTTTTTCCATGTTTCGACACGTCCAAGCCCAACATTTTCCAACGGCAAAACATAGGAGAGAAGAAGAATGAATGCCGCTCCTGTAATGGCTGCTGCAACTAGTCCACTCAGGTATTTCAGTTTTACACCACCGATGAACATCAGGATCATGGAAGTAGTGAAGAGCACCGCAGCAGTTGAGAAGTTTGCAGGAAAGATCAGAACACAAACTGCGATCACGGGCCAAACGATTTGAAGGAACCCGGCTTTGAAATCGCTGAGGTCGTCTTTTCTGAGTGAGAGGATGCGCGCCAAGTAGGCGATAAGCGCCACCTTTGCGAGGTCGGATGTTTGGAACGAAAGGTTGATGATTGGCAACGTTAACCACCGGCTCGCCTCATTCCTTGATGTTCCTGCAATGAGCGTAACAGCCAATAGCGGAATCGAGATCCAAATGAGTATTTGCGCAACGCGCGAGAAGTACTTGAACGGGACTTTGTGAATCATATACATGAGCCCCCAGCCAAGTACGATGATGGAGAAATGTTTGAGCAAGTAGTACTCGGTATTCCCGCCTTGGTAGCGGTAAGCGAGCGTACCCGTTGAACTGTAGACTGCCATTGCTGAAACCAGCGAAAACAGGAATACCACGGCCCAAATGACCATGTCGCCTTGTAGATATTTTCGCAATAGCAGATTCACGGATTATCCTTTCTCAATCAGGTTTTTAACTGCTTTAGCGAATTGATTTCCTCGGTCTTCGTAGCTGTCAAAAAGGTCATGACTTGCACAGGCAGGAGAGAGGATGACCTTGTCTCCAGGTTGAGCCAATGCGGTGGCGGCTTTCACGGCTTCTTCAGCGGTGCTTGCACCAACGATCACGTCAGCGTAGCTCATGAAAGTTTTGAAAACACGACTGTTTTCACGACCAAGACACACGATTCCACGGATCTTATCGGCCACCAACTCTTTCAGCATGCCGTAATCCTGACCGTCTTGCAAACCGCCCACGATCCAAACTGCTGGACTGTCCAATCGCTCCAACGAATACCATGTCAGGTCCACATTGGTGGCCTTGCTGTCATTGATATACTCAACATCGTTAAACGTGCCGATCAACTCTTGTCGGTGGCGCGTGCTTCGCACATCCGAGATGCTTTCGTCAATGATCTGCTTCCTCAATTCAAGCAGACTGTTGAACATCTCTTTTTCGGTGGTCTCAACTTTTTTATTCCAGGTCTTATCCTTCATGGGAGGTAGGTTTTTGATGGTTTAAAGTGCGCGGACGGCAGCTTTGAATTGTCTTCCGCGTTCTTCGTAATTCTCGAACAGGTCGAAGCTGGCGCATGCAGGCGAAAGCAGCACAGTATCTCCCTTTTTACCGATGTAGTAGCTTGTTTTCACCGCCTCTTCGGCACTTGTCGTGTCCACGATGGTCTCAACAATTCCTTCGAAAGCCTTATGGATCTTCTCGTTGTCCTTACCGAGGCAGATGATGGCTTTCACCTTATCACGCACAAGGTCTTCCACCATCGAATAGTCGTTGCCTTTGTCAACGCCACCCACGATCCAAACCACAGGCTTGTTCATGCACTCCAGCGCGTACCACGTAGAGTTGATGTTGGTAGCCTTGCTATCGTTGATGAATTCGATTCCGTGCACGCTGCCGATGTTTTCCAGTCGGTGCTCCACCGCGCTGAAATCGCTGAGGCTCTCTCTGATGAGGTCTTTGCGCAGTTCGACCAACCGCCCTACAATTCCGCCTGCCATGGAATTGTACGTGTTGTGTCTCCCCTGCAATGCTAGTTCGTGAATTGACATGTTTAGGTTTGAGTTATTGAGGTTTATGTTGAGATTTCCGTTTTCGGTAAAAGCGCCCTCGGCCACGGTGGCTTCGAGCGAGAATGGGTAATGTTTTGCGTTTACTTGCCTGGACTTCATGCCTTTCGCGATGTTCGCGTCATCAGCGCAGTAGATGAAAGCATCTTCTGAGGTCTGATTCTGCGTGATGCGCATTTTCGATGCGATGTACTTGTCCATCGAACCGTATCGGTCGAGGTGATCGGGTGTGATGTTCATCAACACAGCCAGATTGATGCGGCTATCGAACATGCCATCCAGTTGGAAACTGCTCAGCTCGATGACCAGATAGTCGAATTCCTTATCGGCCACTTGCCAAGCCAAGCTCTTGCCCACGTTTCCAGCCAAGCCAGCATTCAGGCCACCTTTGGTCAGGATGTGATGCGTCAGCAGGGTAGTAGTGGTCTTGCCATTCGTGCCCGTAATGCCGATTGTCTTGGCGTTCGTGTATTTCAGCCCGAACTCGATTTCGGATACCACAGGAATTCCCTTTCCGCGTAGCGATTGCACCAACGGAGCTGTTTCTGGAATGCCAGGGCTTTTCACCACAAGGTCAGCGTTCATGATCTTGTCTTCCGAATGCGTTCCTTCCTCGAAATCAATGCCCCATTCCTGAAGGTTAGCTGAGTAATTTTCCTTCAGCTTTCCTTTGTCAGACAGGAACACGTCCCAGCCCTTTTTCTGACCGAGATATGCTGCGCCAGCACCGCTTTCGCCACCACCCAATATGACCAGTCGCTCTGCCATTATCTGAGTTTGAGGGTTACGATGGTGAGTACAGCCAGCATGATTCCCACGATCCAGAACCGTCCAACGATCTTGGCTTCGTGCATGCCTTTTTTCTGGAAATGATGGTGTAGCGGAGACATCAAAAAGATTCTTCTGCCCTCTCCGAATTTCTTCTTGGTGTACTTGAAGTAGCTGACCTGCAGAACAACTGATAGGTTTTCCATCAGGAAGATTCCGCAGAGGATTGGAATCAGTAATTCCTTACGGATCGCAAGCGCGAAAACCGCGATGATTCCGCCCAAGGCCAAACTACCCGTATCGCCCATGAAAACCTGCGCGGGATACTGGTTGTACCAGAGGAATCCGACACACGCACCCACAAATGCGGCAATGAAAACCACCAACTCGCCCGAGCCGGGGATGTACATGATATTCAGGTAATCGGCAAAAATGATGTTGCCCGAAACGTATGCGAACACGGCCAGTGTCACGCCTACAATGGCCGAAGTTCCTGTGGCCAAACCGTCCAGTCCGTCAGTCAGATTTGCTCCGTTGGAAACGGCCGTAACGATGAAGATCACGATAGGAATGAAGATCAACCAACCCCAATCTTTGGCCTTATCGCCAAGGAAGAATAGGAGAGAACTGTAATCGAATTCGTTGTCTTTTAGGAACGGAATGGTCGTAACAAGCGAATGCTCTGCTTCGCCATAAACAGGAAGCGATTCCACCTTCATGGTTTTACCATCGATGATGGTTTCGGTGCCGATTCCTCCGCGCTGCAAACGCTGTTTAACCTGTACCCCGTCTGAGAAATAAAGGGTGCAGGCCACAATCACACCTATACCGATCTGGCCCATCACTTTGAATCGGCCAGCCAAGCCTTCTTTATCCTTCTTAAAGACCTTGATGTAATCGTCAATGAAACCGATGGTGCCCAGCCAAATGGTGGAGACGATCATCAGCAAGACATAGACATTATCGAGCTGCGCGAAAAGAAGCGTTGGAATAAGGATGGAAGACAGAATGATGATGCCGCCCATGGTCGGTGTTCCCTTCTTCTGCGTTTGCTCCGCCAAACCAAGGTCGCGGACAATCTCGCCCACTTGCTTCAGTTGCAGGAATTGGATGACTTTCTTCCCGATCACCATCGAAATGATGAGCGAAGTGATGATGCTTGCAGCCGCACGGAACGTGATGTATTGGAACAATCCCGCCCCTGGAAGGTCGTAGTTGGTTTGAAGGAAGTCGAACAGATGGTACAGCATTAGCAGATCTGTTTTAGGTTGGTTGTGAGTACTTCCATGTCATCAAAATCATGCTTCACGCCATTGATCTCCTGGTACTTTTCGTGGCCTTTTCCAGCCACCAGAATGATGTCGCCTGGCTCCGCAAGCATGCAAGCGGTTCGTATCGCTTCCGCGCGATCAACAATGCTGACCGCCTTGCGCTTCAATACAGGGTC
>JACJZQ010000005.1 GCA_020635495.1 Flavobacteriales bacterium
ATGTAGATACCGTGAGCAAGGTCTCCTGCTGGAAGTCTCACTTTGTTCATTCCATCTACTGCCATTCCGCTGAAATCCAATGCTCTCTTACCAGCCGCATCATACAACATGATGTTGTAATTCTCATTGTCGTTGGCCGTGAATTCTACAACCACATCGGTATTGTCTACTTCGTAAGCATTTACAAAGTTGAAATCGTTTCCGGCATCACCACAAGTAACAGCAATTACCTCTGAGTAGGTAGACTTACCAGAAAAGTCAGTGTCTTTCAATCTATAGTAAGAAGTACCACTGAAAGGCATCGGGTCTTTCACTTCGTAAGACAAAGGCTGGTTGCTGTTACCAGCACCTTCAATGATATCCACCATTTCGAAATCTGTTCCGTTCAAGCTACGCTCAACAGTAAAGAAATCGTTGTTGGTCTCCGTCCAAGTTGTCCAGCTGATGCTGATCTCATCTCCTTCACACTGTCCCATGAAACGAACCAACTCAATTGGCAGCGGATCACTGTTGTCAACCAACGTCCAAACTGGGTAAAGGTCTTCTCCAACAGTACCAGGGTCTAAACCGATCTGAATTGTTGTTGTATTTCCTACTGGGTCAGTAATTACCGATGGCACACCGTACAACCAATCACCCCATTTATCCAAGTTGTGATTGTAACGCTGAGCAATCAGTAAAGACTCGTCAATGTGGTTCGGAGCAGCAACTTCAGATTGCGCGTACTTGAATTGATATTCGAAACGAGGAGTTCCCGTGTATCCACCCATTCCTTCACCGATATTCTCTGCATCAATGATCCAGAAACGGTCAACTGTCCAGTAATGAGCTGCTTGAATGTAATCATCCGTCAAGTGTTGAACCGTTGTAGGAAGATCAGCCCAAGCAGTAGAAGGAGGAGCAGTTGCGATGTTCGGGTAAGTTGCCTCATCAAACGAGTTCTGAGCATCCGTAACGTAAGTAGAGAACGTCTTGTAATTTGAACTCGGTACAGCGGCTGTAGTAATGTTGTATTGGAATGCCAGATCAGTCGGAGACGCTGCATCCGTTCCGAATGGAATGGTGTAGTTACCTGTGTTTGTTCCAATGTTCCAACGCAAAATTCCATAACCACCACTTGCAGGACCTGTCTCAGATATGATGTGCCCTGTTCCGGTGATTGCTGTTGTTGCGGAGTTTTCGATGTCCAGCGTATTGGTATTCAATCGAACACCTTGGCCATTCAGCGTAAGTACGTCAAAAACATTTGCATCAACACCGTTCAGTGTTTTGTGTCCTGTTCCTTCAACAATGAGGTCATAAAAGTCGGTTGGTTGTGTCCCAGTAATGTCCTGAGTAGCTCCATCCAATTCAACAACACCGTTGTTGGTTGCAAAAACACCACCTGCGTCATTGTTCTCCCAATCACCTTCAACTTGCATGGTTCCAGCATTGGTTACTTCACCGCCTGTTTCGTTGGTAAAGCCTCCGTTGTCTATGTTCAAGTAGGTGCTGGCAGCAATATTGATCTTCGCTCCGTTGTTAACTATACCTTGGGCCATCGTACCAAAACCTGCCAACAGGCAAGTGGCAAAAACTCCAATTTGTGCTAAAGAGTAAACTTTTCTCATCTCTTTCATCTCTTGATGTAAATCGTTCTGCTAAACGCAAATCGAACTATAAAACTACCGTTTTCCTACAAGAGGATGACGGTAAAAACCAAGTTCATTTAAAATTCAACTTGCAATTTTCATTTTAGTCGGTGGATTTATTACGTAATTCGAGCCTAGACGTTTGGTCGTTTGTCGATATTGAATCAAGATGAGCTGGGTTGAAAGAAAACATGTGCGCCTACCTGATTTCAGTTTGAATGCAGGTGTTCTTGATGGTTTTGATGTTGTTTTTCAATTGGATTTTGAATCATTTGCTGAGCTAAACTTTCAAGGTTCAACAATTAAATTTTCGAAAATTCTAGGACTTGGCGCTGACGATGAGATGGTTGCTCGAGCAGGAACTGAGCTTTCGTCATTGAAAGGCTGGCTCGATGAGCAGTCCGACCTCGTGTTCGGTTATTTCTCTTACGACCTGAAGAATGATCTGGAGAAACTGACCAGTTCGAATTCAGATTCTATCGGATTTCCAGCTTTTAATCTGGTGGTTCCACAGCATCTGCTGGTCTATTGTGAACAAGATGGATGGCACTGTTTCTCGCATGGAGAATTTTCACCTGGCTCAGGGCAAAGGAAACTCTCACGAAGAAACATTGGGAATCCACTCACTGACATATCAGTACATGATTATGTACACAAGGTTGAGAATCTCCGGCAGCACATTCAGTTTGGTGACATTTACGAAGTCAATTACTGCGTTCAACATGGATTTAAAGATGCCGTGATTGACCCGTTTTCTCTCTACAATGAACTGAAACAGTCATCGCCAGCTCCTTTTTCATGCTATGTGGCTGACCGAGGCAAGTATTTGCTCAGTGCAAGCCCAGAACGATTCATCCAAAAAATCGGCAGTCGTATTGTTTCGCAACCCATCAAGGGAACCAATAGAAGAACCTCTAACAATGAGGTGCAAAAGGAACTTCTGCGCACCAACGCAAAAGAGGTTTCTGAGAATGTGATGATTACCGACCTGGTAAGGAATGACCTTTCTAAAAGTGCTCGAAAAGGCACCGTGAAGGTTGAAGAACTTTGCGGTATCTATGAGTTTGAGCACGTAAATCAGATGATATCAACCGTTTCGGCTGAGATGAGAGATGATGTGCATCCCTTAGACGTAGTGCTGAATGCGTTTCCGATGGGATCGATGACCGGAGCTCCGAAGATTCGAGCCATGAAACTGATCGATCAATATGAAGACTTCTCCCGTGGATTGTATTCTGGAGCTGTCGGATATTTCACGCCTGAGTTGGATTTCGATTTCAACGTGGTTATCCGAAGCATTCTGTACAACGAGGAGAAGAAAACCGTGACTTTTCCTACTGGAGGTGCCATCACGATCAACTCGGTTCCTGAGCTGGAGTATGAGGAATGCATGCTGAAGGCCGAAGCTATGCGTAATGTGCTGTTGAATCATGCGAAATAGGTTTCTTGATTCAATGCAAAAGCTCGGTTTTCCGATTAACGGGAGAACGATTCTTGTGGCAGTTAGCGGTGGTGCGGATTCGATGGTTTTAGCTTCGTTGCTTTCAGGTTCCGGTTATAACATTGCTATTGCGCATTGTAATTATCAACTGCGCGAAGCGGAATCGGATGCTGATGAAGCATTGGTCAAAGCCTGGTGTGCGGAACGGAATGTTCCGTTTCACTTGAAGAAGGTTGACACCAAAAAATTGGCCCGTGGATCCAATGCCTCCATTCAAATGATTGCACGGAACGAACGTTACAAGTTCTTTCAAGAGTTGATCGGTGTACACGGTTATTGCGCAGTGGCTTTGGCGCACCATGCCAATGACCGTGTAGAATCGCTTCTGTTGAATGTGCTTCGCGGAACTGGAATCAAAGGGTTTCAAGGAATGCCTTCCAAGAGGGGGAATAGCATCCGCCCGTTGCTCGATTTCAAAAAAGAAGAGATAGTCGACTTTGCACGAGCACGGCAAGTCCCTTTTCGGGAAGATGCATCAAACGCGGACACATATTACAAACGGAATTGGGTCAGATTGAAGGTGCTGCCTCTTCTTGAAGCTTACGATCCAAATGCCATCTCCAAGCTTTTGGCATTCTGCCAGCGAGTAGAAACCGAGTTGCCCAATTACCAAAAGTGGGCGCGGAACGAAGTCTCGAAATTGAGAGAAGATGACCGTGTTTTTATTCAGCAATTGAACAGGTCGAAAACTCCATTCACGTTATTGAGGGAGATGCTGAAGCCATTTGGATTCAATTCAGATCTGATTCATGAGGTGATGGATATCTTGTCTTCAGACCCTGGCGCTGAAGTCAGGTCGGAAACTCACCGGGTGGTAAAAGACAGAGAACAGCTCGTCATTACATCTCTTTCAGAAACGGATCGGGAACCAAACCTTGCTTTTCAAACCATCAGTAGAAATGAATTGGAAACGCTGAAAACAGATGCCCAGGTTGCACTGATAGATGCGGATGGTTTGGATGAAAAACATCTGAAGTTGAGGAAATGGCAACAGGGCGATAGGTTCAAGCCTCTGGGCATGGACCGCTGGAAGCTGTTGAGCGACTATTTCATTGATGAAAAATTCTCCATTCCACAGAAGGAAAGCACGTGGTTGCTCACCATGAATGATGAGATCGTTTGGGTAGTTGGGCATCGGTTGGATAATAGGTTCAAAGTGCAGCCGAACACCCAAAAAGTGTTAAAGGTCAGTCTGCTCGATTGAACATGTCTACACACCCTTGGTTACATTTGTACAAATCAAAAAACCAATGAAACGACTACTATTCTTGCTGCTGATTGCTGGTTCCATGGGGCTTCAGAGCTGTCAATACAACACCATGGTTGAGAAACAAGAAGCCGTAACTGCACAATGGTCGCAGGTTGAGAACGTTTACCAACGAAGAGCAGACCTCATCCCAAACTTGGTTGCAACCGTTAAAGGTTATGCAGATTTTGAGCAGGAAACCTTGACCGCTGTGATTGAGGCGCGTGCCAAAGCCACCAGCATCAATGTTGACCCATCAAAATTGGACGCTGGCAGTATTCAACAATTTCAAGCTGCGCAAGACGGACTTTCTTCTGCGCTGGCACGATTGATGGTTGTGGTTGAGAGGTATCCAGACCTGAAGGCCAATCAGAATTTCTTGGAATTGCAATCTCAATTGGAGGGAACGGAAAACCGGATTGCCGTTGAGCGTAGGAAGTACAATGAGACCGCTCAGGCTTACAACACTTACATCAGAAAGTTCCCGAATAACTTCATTGCTGGTATGTTCGATTTCGAGAAGATGGATTATTTCGAAGCGAAAGAAGGCTCAGAAGAAGCCCCAAAAGTGGAATTCTGATTTGAAGGCATCCGAATATTTCACGGACGAACGGCTGGCCGAGATAGACGCGGCCATCAAACAGGCTGAGAAGACCACTTCGGGTGAAATCCGTCTTTACGTGGAAGATAAGTGCAAAGAAGATGTGCTTGACCACGCAGCATTCCTTTTCGGAGAGTTGAACATGCACAAGACGGAACTCCGCAATGGGGTTCTGTTCTATTTAGCCATGCAAGATCACAAGTTTGCCATTTTGGGAGATGCCGGCATCAACGCTAAAGTGGATAAAGATTTCTGGGACCATATCAAAGAAGAAATGGTTTCGTATTTCAAGAATGGTGAATTCGCTAAAGGTTTAGAAACGGGCATTTCAATGGCTGGAAAAGCGTTGGCCGAACACTTCCCGTACCTAAAGGGTGATACGAATGAATTGCCTGACGACATCATTGTGAAATGAGGGGTCTGCTATTCATATGGCTGTTGGCGGTTTCGTTCATTTCGTTTGGTCAGGATTTTCCGAAAACGCCTGATCGTTTGGTGAATGACTATGCGGATGCCCTGTCGGATGTGGAGGAGCAAGCGTTGGAAGACAAGTTGGTAGCGTTTGATAATCAGACCTCGGTTCAGATTGCCATTGCCATTCTCAAGACGCTTGACGGATATCCAATAGCCGATTACACGGTTGAACTGTTCAATGAGTGGAAGGTCGGTAATGCGAAATACGATAATGGGGTGCTGATCCTTCTTTCTTATGAGGAAAGAAAAATTTGGATCACTTCCGGCTACGGAGTGGAGGGCAGTCTGCCGGATGCAACTCTCAAACGCATTATTGAGAATGAGATCATTCCTCAGTTCAAACAGAATGATTACGCTGGCGGTCTGAGCGCTGGTGCCGATGCGATTATTGCCGCAACTCAAGGCGAATATCAGGGAGCGGGGAATGGTGGCGAAGAAGACCCCGCGCCTGTCATCATACTGGTGGTCGGAATCATTGTATTGTTCTGGGTGATCTTTTGGCTGATTGCGGCTGCAGAAGCAAAACGCTATGCACGGCTGAACGGAATGAGTTTTTGGGCTGCTTGGGCGCTTCTGAACGCGTCAAGGAAAAGTCACAGTGGCTCTTGGGGAAGTTTTTCGGGAGGCAGTGGCGGTTTCGGAGGCGGAAGTTTTGGAGGTGGAGGGGGTTTTGGCGGCTTCGGAGGCGGCAGTTCGGGTGGTGGCGGTGCTGGAGGAAGTTGGTAATTTGCACCATGCAACTCTCCGCAGAAAAACAGAAACAGGCAGATTACATCTATCTCATCCTTGCGGGCATCTTCATCGCATCGCTGGTTTCCTGCAATCTCATCTTTCAGAAATTCTTTACATGGAGCCCATTCGGGCTATACACGTTTGAGATTTCGGTTGGAATTTTACCATACCCGATCACATTCTTGGTTACTGACCTCATCTCAGAAATTTATGGGTTGAAACGAGCCAACAGGGTAGTTATGGCCGGTCTTATTTCAAGTGTTTTTGTACTTGGCGTAGTCTCTTTGGCAGAAGTTTCTACCGCTACAGATTGGTCTCCCGTTTCCGATCAAGAGTTCAGCAAAGTGTTTGGTTTGACAGGAGCAGCCGTGGGTGCGTCCATGGCCGCATATCTTGCAGCGCAATTCATCGACATTCGCCTGTTTCATTTCTGGAAACGACTCACAAAAGGCAAGCACCTCTGGATCAGAAACAACTTTTCTACCATGACTTCACAATTAGTAGATACCACCATCGTTGTGGGAATTCTGTGCATCCTCGATAAGATCGAATGGGACCTGTTCGGGCAACTGGTTGTAGCGGGTTGGCTCTTTAAAGTGATAGTGGCCGCATTTGATACTCCTTTTCTGTATCTAAGTACGTGGGGCATCCGTAAATACCTCGGTTTGAATGGAAGTGAGGAGGTCGAATTCTGAAGTAGGGTCTATCGTGAGACAGATCACACTATAACAGTTTGCAATTTTGTAACCTCGTAATCCGAAAATTGACGACACGGTAAGATGATGAGATCGATTATGCTGACGATGCTGATGGCGTTGTCAATTTCAAGTTCAATTGCGCAGATATACGACCCGGTTGATTGGTCATTCAGCGCAAAACGGGTAAGCGAATCAGAGGCCAAATTGACCTTCACAGCCGATATTCAGACTGGATGGCATCTTTATTCGCAGCACTTGGATGATGGCGGCCCCATTCCAACCAGTTTCACATTCAAAGAATTGGGCGGTGCCAAGCTAAAGGGCGAAGTTCAGGAAGGCGAAGGTCATACCGAGATGGACAAGAACTTCGGGATGACCGTCAAGTTCTTTGAGGGCAAGGCCGAATTTGTTCAGATGGTTGAGCTCACCTCTGCCAAAACCAAATTGACAGGCGAGTTGGAGTTCATGGTTTGCAATGATGAGCGCTGTTTACCGCCAGAATACAAGGAGTTTGAATTCACGGTTCCTGAAGCGAGTTTGGAGAAAGACATGGCCCCATCCGATAAAGGCCACGATTCGCAATCAGAGATTTTTGAGCCTGTTACTTGGACATTCAGTCAGAAAGACCTTGGAAATGGTGAATTCGAATTACAGTTCAAAGCCACAATAGAAGAGCACTGGCATGTTTATTCCATGACTCTTCCAGAAGAGACGATGACGCTTCCAACAGCCTTTGAGTTTGATTCGCTGAAAGGTGTTCAATTGGATGGAAAGGTGGTGGAGCCGGAACCGATAACCAAGTTCGATTCCGTGAATGAGGAAGAGCTTTCTTGGTTTGAGAATGAAGTGACGTTTACACAGAAAGTCCGATTGACCGAGAGCGATGGCTACATCAAAGGCGCACTCAATTTCATGGCCTGTGATGATGAAAAGTGTTTGGCTCCTGAGTGGGTCGATTTTGAATTTAAACTGAGTGGAGAAGTAGCAGAAGGAAGTTCTTCTATTGGAGAGTCGTCATCGAAAGACAGATCTTGGATCGGCATTTTCATCGCGGGTTTTTTAGGTGGATTTCTGGCATTGCTGACACCATGCGTTTTCCCAATGATTCCGCTTACGGTTTCGTTCTTCACCAAGCAGAGTAAAGACCGAGCAAAGGGAATTACAAACGCGTTGCTCTACGGCTTCTTCATCATCTTCATTTATGTGGTTCTGGGCTTTGCGGTAACGGTCACTTTTGGTGCAGATGCTTTGAATGCGTTGAGCACGAATGTGTGGTTCAATCTGTTCTTCTTTGTGTTGCTAGTGGTGTTTGCCATTTCGTTCCTCGGTGCGTTTGAGATAACGCTTCCAAGCTCTTGGGTAAACAAGGCCGATCAGGCCTCAGACCGCGGAGGCATCATCGGCATCTTCTTCATGGCATTTACGCTTTCGTTGGTTTCATTCTCTTGTACAGGTCCGATCATCGGAACACTGTTGGTTGAAGCCGCGGTGAATGGTGGCGTTATGGGCCCGATCATGGGAATGACAGGATTCTCTCTGGCGTTGGCACTTCCTTTCGGGTTGTTTGCCGCATTCCCCGGTTGGTTGAATTCCATGCCAAAATCTGGCGGTTGGCTCAACTCAGTAAAAGTGGTTCTTGGTCTATTGGAACTGGCTTTGGCCTTGAAGTTCTTGAGCAACGCAGATCTTGTTGTTCAAGCTGGTTTACTGAAGCGAGAATTGTTCCTCGCCATTTGGATCGGCATTTTCGGAACGTTGGCACTCTATCTATTTGGATTCATCCGTTTTCCACATGATTCGCCAGCAAACAACATTTCAATACCGCGCTACATGTTCGGGTTGGTGGTGTTGGTGTTTACCATCTATCTGATTCCAGGATTGTGGGGTGCACCACTGAAGATCATCAGCGGTTTCCCACCACCCAATTTCTACAGTGAAAGTCCGAATGGTTTCGGTGGAGGTGGGACAGTTTCATCAGCCGTAACACTTTCCGAAAACGGAGAAATTGTGGGAGACCCAGAGCATTGTCCGCACGGATTGCCTTGTTTCCACGATTATGAGGAAGGAATGGCATATGCCAAGGAAGCTGGGTTACCTGTGATGTTGGATTTTACCGGTTGGGCATGCGTTAACTGCCGTAAAATGGAAGAACAGGTTTGGAGCGACCCTCGCGTATTGAAGAGGCTTCGCGAAGATTTCGTGCTCATTTCATTGTACGTGGATGAAAAATTGGAACTGCCGAAAGATGAACAGATCGAGGTGACGATTGGCGGCAAAACCAAGAAACTCCGAACAGTTGGAAACAAGTGGAGCTACATGCAGGCAGAACGATATGGCAATAATTCGCAGCCGTATTACGTGATTCTTGATCACAATGAAAACCAGCTTGGTCCGTCTGCCGCTTACGATCCAGACATAGAGTTATACGTCAATTGGCTGGATGCTGGTAAGGCTGCATTCGAATCCGTGAACTGATTCGAATTGAAGTTTGTTTTCTTGATGCCGAGCGCGTTACTTTGCGCTTGTTTAGAATCTGTCTAAATAATGAGTGAGATACGTGTAGGAATAGCCGATGCACACTTCGTGGTTCGCGAAGGGTTGAAGTATGTGCTTTCCCGTGAGAAGAGTATTCGTTTGGCAGGAGAATGCGATCATGGAAGCGACATACCCAAGCTTTTGAAGAACAACCTTGATGTGTTGCTTTTCGATTACGATCATGCCGATCACATCTCATTCGAAGACCTTCAGAAGGTTTTTCGCGTAGCACCAGACACCAATGTGTTGGTGATCTCAGCTCACACAGATGGCCCTACGGTCAATCGACTTATCCGACAACCGATCAAAGGGTTGCTTTCCAAAGAATGCAGCGAGGCCGAGATTCTCGATGCCGTTCGTGCCACAGCCAAAGGCGATAAATTTTACTGCAACCGTATTCTGGATGTGGTAACCGAATCGACCAAGGAAGGAGCGGGACAGGATTGCTCGCCAACCTCACTTTCTCAGCGCGAGATTGAAGTGGTGGAATACATCGCGCAAGGACTTACAGCAGCCGAAGTGGCCGACAAAATGTGCCTGTCGGTTCACACCATCAACACACATCGCAAGAATATCTTCAAGAAACTGGGGGTTAATTCCACTACGGAACTCGTTCGTTACGCCTTGAAGACCGCGCTGATCTGAACTACTTCTTATTAGGGTACGATGCATGCATATTAATTAGTGTGCATTCGCTAAATTCGGAACCCTTCCGATTTCGGGTTCATTCCCATCGGATTCTTCATTAATCGAAAGACAATTCAAATGGGTTTTGCCAAGTTTTTGGAAAAGCAAGTGATCAAACATCTTCCTTCAGTGGCGCGGGCTGTGCAGCGCAGCATGAGCGATGACAAGAAGATTGACCTCGTCATGAATGAAATGCGGAATGATCCTGAGATGGTTGATTCGCTGTTTCCGTACCGCGAGAAGTATGCTGTGAACAGCAAAATGCCCGAAAAATCAATGCCGAAAGAAGAGGTGTTGAAGCAGATCAGGGAAATGCATGCCGAAGAGAGTAAGCCTTGGAAGAACGGTAAGATATCAGGTTCGTTCTACCATGGCGACCAAGACCATTATGATTTCTTGAACGAGGCTTTCGGTTATTACTCACAGGTCAATTCCATTCAACGCGATGTCTGTCCATCACTGACCAAGTATGAAGGCGAGATCATTGCCATGGCGTTGGATATTTTCAATGGCGATGCCGTGAACAAGAGAAATCCGCAAGAAAAGGCGTGTGGTTCACTCACCACTGGTGGCACCGACAGTATTTTTCAATCGGTTTACGTGCACCGCGAGTGGGGCGTTGAGAAAGGTATTACGCAGCCAGAGATTGTGCTTCCCGTTACGGCTCACCCGGCATTCTTCAAAGCCGCCCACTACCTGAATATGAAAACGGTTACTGCCAAACTCGATGAGAACTGGCAAGCTGATGTGGCTGATATGGAAAGCAAGATCAATTCCAACACGGTAATGCTGGTCGGTTCGGCTGGAAACTACGGTCGTGGCATCATCGATCCAATTGAGAAGCTATCGGACCTTGCCGTTAAACACAACATTGGTCTGCATGTGGATGGTTGTTTAGGCGGTTGGATTTTGGCGTGGGCAGAACCGTTGGGAATTGAATGTCCAGTGTTCGATTTCCGACTTCCAGGAGTTACGGCCATTTCTGCGGATACACACAAGTACGGTTACGCGCTTAAGGGCACTTCCACCGTGTTGTTCAGCAATGAAAAATTGAGACGCTATCAGTATCACTGCGAGGTGGATTGGCCAGGTGGCGTGTACGTTTCCACAGGTTTTAATGGAAGTAAATCGGGAGGCCTGTTTGCGGCAACGTGGGCGGCCATGATGCACTACGGCAAAGAAGGCTACATGAAGCGCGCAAAGGGCATTTTCGATGTGAATGAGAAACTGAAAAACGTGGTTCGTTCTATTCCTGAATTGAAGCTGTTCGGGGATTCACTTTTCATGACCGCCATCGGTTCGGATGATTTCAATATCTATCATGTGAACGATTATCTGAAAACCAAAGGCTGGCGAATGAACGGACAGCAGCACCCGAACGGATTTCACTTCTGCGTAACAGGTCCGCAGATTACCAATTCTACCATTGTTGATGATTTTGAGAAGGATCTAAAAGCGGGAGTAGAGTACACCAAACAACAGAAAGGCGACCCTAAATCTGCCGCCATGTATGGTGGCGCAGGTAAAGAGATTGACCCATCCATGTATGTTCCCATGCTAACTGCTTACACAGACGTAACGCAAAGCACTTATCCATTCTGATCTGATATGTCTGCATTATCCTCAAAATGTGTGCTATCCATAGATGTAGGTTCAAGCGGACCGAAGCTCTCTGTGGTTGATGAAAACGGGGATATCCTTGCTACCAGATCTGGCCATTTTGAGAATATTTATTTAGAACAAGGTAAAGGCGTAGAGCAGGATCCAAATGAAATGTGGGACCAGATCTTACGGCTTTCGAAGGAAGTTATTGATGAGTCGGGAATGGCCAAGAACATCGTGGCCATTGGAAATTGTTCGCAGTATTTCAGCTCAATTCCAGTTGATGAAGAAGGGAACCCAACCTACAACATGATCATGTGGGAAGACTCTAGAGCGAGCAAGCATATCAGCAAGTTGATGGGGGGCTTTCCCGAATATTTGGGGTATAACCTGTTCAAATTGGCGCGTTGGCTGATCTCTGTTGGTGTTCCTCCCATTGTTCAGGGAATTGGTGCAACCAGCCACATGGTTTGGCTCAAAGAAGTGAAGCCGGAAATTTGGAAGAAAACTTACAAGGTTATGGAACCTTCCGATTACATCAGTCTCAAACTGACCGGGAAGTACCAAACCAATGAGAACGTTGGTTTTACCTACACGATGATAAAAAAGGCGGGTTGGAGCCAAGGAACGTACAATGAGAAGCTGATTAAAGCACTTGATCTGGAAGTGGATAAGTACCCAGACTTATTACCTGTTTGCGATAACCTTGGTAAGCCCAAGCAAGAGGTGATTGATTATTTGGGGTTGTCTGATGATGTCACTGTTTTTGGAGGTATGCAGGACACAACAGCCTGCATGTTAGGTGGCGCTGCATTTGACGATTATGATGCTGTAATTGAGATAGGAACCACGTTGAATACCGGTGTGGTGGTACCCGATCGGGTCATCGATATCATCAATGGATTCTACTCTGTCAGCAGCCCGGTAAAGGGTAAGTTTATCATGGTTGGTGAACCTGGAGCTGGAGCAAAGTCGCTCAATTATTTGCTGAATAATTTATTACGGGTAGACGATTCCCTTTCCAAAATCAATGAGTCGGATGAGCATCATGCGGCCATTGCTGATAAAATGGCTGCCGAATCTCCGATCGGTTGCAATGGAGTTTTCTTTCTTCCTTGGATTTTCGGGTCAACCTTCCCAGAGCCGGATACCAACATGCGTGGGGGATTCATCAACTTGAGTCCGGAGAATTCGCGAAACGACATGATCCGTTCCATTTTTGAGTCTTATGCGGTCAACTTCAAATGGGTTCTGCAGGCCAAGGAAAAGGGGTTGAAAGGAAAGATCAAGAAGGTCAACTTTACTGGAGGAGGAGCCATGTGGGAAACCGCACCGCAGATAGTTGCTGATGCGTTGCAGTTGCCTGTTCATTTGATGGACGAACCTCGGCAGGCCAACACCAAAGGAATTGCAGCGGTCTGTTTCAACAATCTCGGAATCGTGTCCTTTGAAGAGATGAAGAAAAAGTTGAAGGTTAAGAAAGTGTTTGAGCCGAATCCAGCAAACTTTGCTCACTACGACAAGCAATTGAAGATTTTCAAAATGCTCTTCAAGAAAATGCGTCCGCTTTATACGGAATTGAATAGTTGACCGGTTAATCAGAATTGGTGATCTATCTAACTGATTAACTCTTAATCTAATTCACTCTTTAACAAACCAACCTTTCAGTGAATTACCCACACCGAACAGGGTCAACTTCCAGTTGATGATGTCTTTGGCCAAGCCAAGTAACGGATTTCCAGCAATCTGATTCCGAAGCTTCTCGTCATCAGATGTTTTAGAAATGGTAGCCTGATCAGACTTGCCCTGACTTTTCTTGATGCGCGTGATACTTACTCCGGTGGCCAGCACTTTTTTCGTTTTGAAGCCTGTTTCAGAAAACACACACTTCAGTGTTTTGGGATTGTAGTACGAAAGATGCTCAGGGTAGCCAAGCACGTTCCAATCAGCACCTAATTGATAGCGTTCTACCGCATTGAAATTGGGTGTGGTGCAGTAGACCAGTCCACCTTTGCGCAGCAGTTTGTTGAAATTTCCTAACTCCTCAAGTGGGTTATTGATGTGCTCGATAACCTCGAATGAGCATACCACATCAAAACTTTCCGCTTCATAATTGGATGGATTCAGAACGCCCAATTGCATGCTGGCGCCTTTCTTTTCACAGATCTTAACGGCCTCTTCGGTGAATTCGGTTCCGTAAATTTCCCAACCTCGCCTTTTGGCCACTTCCAAAAAGTAGCCGATACCGCAACCTACATCGATCAGTTTGTTGGTCTTTCTGTAAGGCTCAAAGGTGTCGAGAACCCTTTCGTAGGCCTGAATGGTAAGTTCGCTCAGGTAATCGTTTCGTCCATAGCCTTCATATACTGCGTTAAGCTCATTTTGGGTTGGAATAGGTTGGCAGAAAACAAACCCACAAGAGCCGCATTTGCACAAGTGGTGCTTTTCAAAACCATTCAGGCGACTAAGCTTTTCGCTTTGGCAAACAAGACACGTTTTATGTTCTCCCTTTGGCACGGAACGAATGTAGGTATTCAACCAAAGAAAAAAGCCACCATCGCAATGCGAAAGTGGCTTTCTGAATGTTGTAGTGTTCTACTATTGTTCGTCCATGTGTTTGGCCGGAGCCTCTACAGATACTGTGATGGTTGAACTCATCTTCTCGCCATAGCTCATGTGCACACCATTGGCAAACTGCAGTGTGAGTTTGTGCTCGCCTGGCGCAAGGTTGATCTCTGTGGACAGTTGACCTTTTCCAAAATGCAGTTGTGTAGAATCAGCTGGTGGTACAACTTCTCCAGCTGGCGTGAAATCGTGGTCGATCAATAAGTGATGATGACCTGAGTTTTCTTTCACCTCTCCGGCCGGTTCAACTACCATTCCCTCAACACCGAATTCAACGGTGAGGGGAGAGGTGACCACCTGACCATCTTCCAGGTTGGCGAAGAAAACGCGCTGACCTTCAGCTATTTCCTGAATCACAATTCCTTCAGACTCCGCGCCATGGTCGTGTCCATCATGATTGCCATGATCATGCGCATGTTCTTCTGAATGACCAGCTTCTTCATTTTGCGATCCGCCACTGCAGCTTCCAAGGAAGCCAATAACAGCAACTGATAATATCCAATACTTCAAACTCACTTTTCTCATTTCAAATTTTTCAAATTCACATTTATTCAAATACAACCTCCATTTCTACCCTTCTGTTCTTCTGACGACCTTCTTTCGTGTCATTTGGATAAATAGGCTTGCTTTCTCCGAACCATTCTACAATGAAGTTGCTAGTGTCTACACCTTTATTGTTGAGGTATTTCGCCACAGATTTAGAACGCTTTTCAGAGAGTGTCATGTTGCTGGATTCACTACCCACATTATCCGTATGGCCAGAAATTCTCAATCGATATTCTGGTTTCTTGATGAGCAGTGCGGCCAATTCATCCAACGACTCATAAGAGGAAGCAGCGATCACATCGCTTCCAGTTTCGAACTCAAGGTTTTCGAATGCGGTATTCAAGACCTCTTGCTCTTCTTCCTCAATTACAGGACAACCCTTATTCTCTGCAGGTCCTGGAGTTCTTGGGCAATCATCCTCTAGGTCAATTACACCATCACCATCAGAATCTTGGTAAGGACAACCGTTGTTGTCTGCTGGCCCAGGAACGTCTGGGCAACGGTCTTCATTATCCAACACGCCATCGCCATCTCTATCGCCCCAAGGACAACCGTTGTTTTCTGCAGGCCCTGCTTCATCCGGACATTTGTCTACGTTGTCAAGAACACCGTCTCCATCCCGGTCTCCCCAAGGACATCCGCTGTTCTCTTCAGGGCCAGGTATGGTGTCGCACTCATCGATGTTGTCGGTTACACCGTCTCCGTCAATATCGCCCCAAGGGCAACCTTTGTTCTCTTCCGGTCCAGGAACTTCAGGACACTCGTCAACATTGTCGGTAAGTCCATCTCCGTCTTTATCTCCCCAAGGGCAACCATTGTTCTCCTTCGGACCGAATTCGTCTGGGCAGTTATCGACCTTGTCTGGAATGCTATCCAGATCACGGTCAGGACAACCTGCGAATTGCTCCAAGCCAAAATCGTCTGGGCACTCATCCACTTTGTCCATGATGCCATCGCCATCGCGGTCTTTGATCTTCTTGTCTTTATAATCAACAACGAAGTTCAAACCACTATGGAAATGTGCTGCTTTGGTGTGTTGCGGAATCATTGGCGCCAGAATATTATCCATGGCCAGATACCACTGAACAGGGCCCAACGTAAGCGCAAATCCAAGTCCGAGGTTAGCAAAGCTTCTGTTGTTGTAGCTGTAGCTGGTAGATAGGTGGAAAATGGTGCCGAACTTCCTGGTGTAGTTCAACGCAATGGCAGGTTCGAAATGCGTTTTGTATATCTCTCCGAAGAAATCCAATCCCAAACGGTCTTTTTCGGTGAAGTTGTACGCACCGCTTACATAGATCTGCGAACTGAGACTTGTGTTGTAGTTGTCTTCCGTTTCAGTCAACGGAAAAGCAGCTTCTAACGTGTCTAAAAACTCTTCAAATGCATCTGCGCTGTCTGGCTGCGTCAGGTATGTAGCAAGGTCTAGCCCTTGGTAGGTGAAGTTGGAACTGCCAATGGTTTTGTTGTGGGTGTTGTCTTTCCAGAAGATCATACCCAGATCGTTGGCGCTAACAGCAACTTCCCATTTGTCATTACTCTTCCAATGTGCTCCGATGTTGAAAGCAAATCCGTGATTTCCCGTCAAGAAACTCTTGTAGGAGATGTCACTTCCGATATTTCCGAAATCGCCAAGGATGCCCGCTGAGTTCAACGTTACATCTGCTTTTGCGGTGATGTTGTAGTTGTTAGGATCTGTGTACAATGAAAGTCCTCGATTGTCTGTTGAGACATTGGTAATTCCATTCAAATACTTGACCGCAATACCAACTCGCAGTTGATCATCGAACAACTTTCTGGCATAACCAACAGTCCATTCCGTGTAGGCTGTCATGTCGGCATTCATTTTCTTCAGGTCGATGGTCTCACCCAAATAAGCTGCGTTACCTCTCCAAATACCATCGATCAAAGCTTTCGGTATTGCCACTCTGCTCGACTGTCTTAAACTGATGTTGGAATAGATGAAGTTGTTCTTCTGCGGACCAACGGTAAAGCTGAACGACAACAGGTCTACCTTCAAATTCATGGTCAGATAGTTGGTCTTGCCCATTTTGTCCAAGGCGTTACCCAGATCAACATACAGAGAGTCGTTAGCGTCTCTACGAATGAGTTGCGAGAAAGTATGCCCATTGTAACCAAGCGTTATGTGGTTGCTTGAAAGTGCTGGAATGCCAATGTGCCATTTACTGTCTGGTATATAAGCTGGGTTGATGTACATGCGCTGAGGCACAAGCGTCATGCCTTGCATGGTAAAATCGTATTGTGCTTTTACCTGAGTTGCGCAAACCGATAGTAGAATTACCATCAGTGCTACAAGGCTTCTTTTTAGTGTTTGATACGCCATGGTTCTTGCTGGTCTGATCGTTTCTTATTCGGTTTTCTTAAAAGTCATCTATCACTGTAGGGTCAGCTTTCAGTTTGACCCTAAGACCGATTCTCACTTCAATGAAGTCTTCAAGGAAAACCTTGATGTTGTGACCCGCATCGTTGGTTGATGTGATGTCAGCCGCCAGCAACAAATATTTTGACTCGAAAAGGTGATTGATCTTGTCCGTATCCAGTTCAATATCGTTGTTGGTCTGCGTTGGAGCTACCACTCTGAATGTGTTTCCGTCAAATGGCGCGGTCTCAACAACTTCCCCGGAACGAATAATGAAAGAGCCATCTGTTAGAACGGAATCGATTACGTTGTAAAGCGAATCCGCGAAGTAGAGCTTCAGAATTCCATCAACTGGGAAGTGACTAACCGTATTGATCCGAAGCAAGCCACGCTCAATATTATCTGCAAAATCTGCTGCTTCATCAAACGGAACTTCCAAGGTGTCTATGATTGTAAAGTGATCTGAGTAACCCCAGAAAGGAAGTTCAACATCTGCCACAACTTCCAACGCGCTGTTCAATTGAGCAAAGTTGTAGGCGGGTCCGTTCGGATTGACCTCTCCACTTACATCATGGTAGACCTCTCCGTATTCACTGTTAACAATGGTGGCAATATTGCTGTTGTTCTTAGTGAAATAGTATTCCAACACGGCAGAATCTCCAACCGCAGGTGCAGCAGGAATGGTGAACATGTTGCCAGAGATCAAAGCACTCAGGTCAATATCCACGTCTGGGTTTGGACCTCCGGTGGCATAGAACTCATCAAGGCTAACTGCAACCTCTGCGCCAATAGTGTTGGTAATTCTGAGTCGGAATCTTGGATCCTCAAAATAGATATTACCACCATGCTCGCTTTGTACCACATCCAAGTCAACCTCTGCGGGGTCAACCTCCAATGTGAAGTTGCCGAAGTTTCCATCTGCAAAGGCAATAACCATATTCTCGAAAGAGTGGTTGATCTGCACTTGATGGGAAGGTATCGGTGTTGCTCCTCCACCCTGAGTAAGGTTTAGCGTGTAACTGATCGGAATGGTATTCGGACCATTTCCATTGTCAAGGTCCATCTCGTAACCATCCAATGGAATCAGAATTTCAACATTGACCACACCTCCTTGATAATTTATCTGATACGTCTGGAAGAAAGGAGAGCCATTCAATCTAAGTTCAGGCATGGAAACCTCCAAGTTTCCACTATGCTCAAAGTTGCTTGTAAATGCAATGCGCATGAATCCTTCCTGAAAAACCACTTTGTCGAGCTGCGAACCGCCAGGACCGGAAAGCCCGAACGTCAAACCGGTGTTAACGGTTTTGGATACTGAACCCGTGGTTGTGAATGTGGTTGTTTCAACAGGTGTAAGACTCATACCCTGATTAAGGGTTTGACTTACTGGAAATTGGAAAAAGTCATTCACCGTTCTGGAGAAAATTCTTTTCCTGTAGATCAGTGTTATGAAATTGTCAGGGTCGTACTGATAGATGTTGGTAGAATCTGAAACACTGATAATTTCTTCAGCATCAAGGGTTGACCATACGATTGGAAATGCGATGTCCGGCTCCCAAGTAATGAAATCCTCCTTCATATCATTGAAGTCGAATGTCTCTTTGTAGCATCCGGAAATTGTAAGCATGACAGCTCCAAGAAATAGAGCTGCAATCCCTGCGAAATAGTGCTTTCTCATGGTATTGGATTTGCGTTGGGTACAACGCGAAAATAGGAACTTTAAACCTACTGAACGGGTTGAATGATCAACTCCGTTCCTGAACCAGCGCTCACCACTATAAAGCCCGATCCATTGTTCAGAAGGTCAAATTCTGAATTACCGCTGAGCGGGAATCCCTGAACCATTTCGCCTTTATGACTGAACAAGACCAACTGTTCCTCCTCTTGGTAATGAAACCCAATGCCCAAACGGTCGTCTTCCAGCTGGAATAATCTCATTTCTGAAGCAGAAGGCGCAATGCGTGTCTCAAACAGTTTCTGCTTTTTGTAGCTGAATACCTGCAGTAGATTCAGGTCGTGGAAGATGAATTCTGGACCGCCATCTGCATCCAGATCGGCCACTATGAATTGGTGCTCCGGACTGAATTTGCCTAGATCCATAGACTGAACTTCTCCGTCCAGAGCAACGCGATGTATCAACCCTTCATCATTGGTAATATAGACACCCGTAAAGGCGGTTTCTGAAGAGACGAAAGTCTGTAAATGATTGTTCTTTGAAGGCGGAATGCGGTCTTCTACCTGCACGCGGTTTTTGCCACGTCTGTCCAGTAAATGGATCTTACCATTACTCTCTCCGGTAATTAGATGATCCTTGCCACGAACGAACATGTGTTTGAACTGTTGGATGGTCGGGTCTGGAGCTTTGTTGTGCCTCCATCCGCTGGTTTTCTTACCAGTTATCTCGTAGTTGTAGATCTTCTTGTTCTTGCAGCTTATCAATAAGCGGTAATCTCTCTTTTTGTCGTATTCAATAACGGCCAGATCGGTTTCTGCCGGAGAGTCCAATTCCACTGGAAAGTCTCCAACATTCTTTCCATCTCGATCTACCAGATAGATGAAATTCTTGGTATTGAAAACGAACTGAAGCTTTCCGTTTTTGAAAGCATCAACCTGCTTGGGTTCACTCTCAATAGGTTCGGGCAGTTCCAGTCTGAAAAGCTCTTGTCCCACAGAATTGAACAGATAAAGCATGTTGTTCTTATCCTGTACCAGAATTTCGTCTTCACCGCTAACATGGTTCTTCACGAAAATCGGTCTGGTCTGCGCTTCAGCATCCATCCTTGCTTTCCAGTAAGATTCTACCGATTCTTTCCAAAGTGGATTGTACTTCAGGAACACGTTGGAGTAGAACGACTTACCCGTGGTGGTTATCTGCGTTCCCACTGCTTCAAACTGGCCAACAACCTCCTTGTTCTTCTCAAGAACATCAATTGCCTCTCTGTTCAGGTAAGAATTCACCACGTTTTTGGCTCTTCCCAAATGGTGATAGGTGAAGATGTTGTAGTGTGAGCCCAAATTTTCCGTGAACTTGGTAAAGGCCAGGTCTTTGGCCAACGTTCGGTCTGCTTGGATAAACTGCAAATACTCTTGCAGCGATTGCTCGGATGCTCCGAAAACCACCATGTCATCGAGCACCGCGAAATACGGGTCTGAAAAATCGTCATAACCATCTCCGAACATCTCCGAAATAATACCTTTCAACTTCAGTTGTCCGATCTCAATTCCGTTATAGCTGCCCTCAAAAACCTCATCACCATTTTTTTCTGCCAACGTTTGGCCAAGGTCAAAGAGTAGTTTCTTGGCCAACCCGCTAGATCGTGCATCGAATATCCAAAAGGTCTGCTCGGCAAACGAGGTTCCTTTAGGTTCCGTAATGCAAACCCCGTAGCTCTTGCCCATCCAAGCAAGAATATTCTGTTCAAGGTCAATTCCGTATTTGGTGTTGATGCTATCCAACGAAGCCTCCAATGGCTTCAGTTTTCCCTGCGCACTCAGAAGATCTCTGTAGTCAGCAACAAAGGTTATCAGGTCTTCAATTCCGTAGAAGATGAACGATGCCGTGTTGGTAGGCAGATTATTCGGGAATTCGATGGACTGTGGCTCCTGATTGAGAAACAGGTCCATGAACTGATGCAGCGAATCTGTGGTGTATGTGAAACCGTTGCATGTAACACCATTATCCTTCAGGCTTACATCCAATTCTGTCCAAGATGCAAACTCTGAAACCATATTCTCAGAATACAGCATGGTCGGCTTCAGAAAGCGGTTCAGGTACCTTGGAAATGAGCTGTAATTGATGAAAACATTGGCCTCCACATTTTTACCCGATGCCTTGCTGGCACTGGCAAACGCAGCTTCATCCAACAGTCCAACTGGCTTGGAAAGCTGCGCGATGGAACGGCTTAGTAAAGACTCGGAACTGGCCATGAGGATGAGCCCGTTGGCCATGGTAACATACATGGAGTAGTAGGGTTCTGAGACCACCAATTTGAAGCCCTCTCGTTGTCCCAACTGAATGGAACTTACAATGCCAGAACTTCCCAACGCCTCGCTCAATTCAGTGAGCATTTTGAGGTTTTGCTCGGATGGTTTTATAACAAGCAGAACCGATAGCGAATCAGAATCGGACACATGATAGGAAGACCAGATATCGGAACCACCAAGAGCCGTTTTTAACTTTGGATTGTTCCGAATGATGGAGTCGAGCAAGAGATTGCGGCTGAAAAAGCGGTCCAGTTCGTCTACTTTAAGCAGTGCCTCGTGGTAATCCTGCTCTTCAAAAACATCCCAAAGCGCGTTAATGTCAGGATAATTGACCACCAGAACAGCATCGGTAGGAATAGCAGAAAGCGGCTCCGATACTACCGTAGGCTTTTGGATTCTGTACCACGCATAGATTCCGCCCGCAAGCAGAACAACCAGAATGGCCAAACCTATGAGCAGCTTTTTCACGAGTTGGGGTTGGGGTGTAAAAAGTACGCTACAGACCCAAAGTTAGTATTCGGTCTAAACGATCTGTCCATCCTTCATTTCAAGTTTTCGGTCGGCCATGTTGGCCAGTTCCTCATTGTGTGTAACGATAACGAACGTTTGATTGAACTTATCGCGCAGATCAAAGAACAGTTGGTGCAGTTCCTTGGCCGATTGACTGTCCAAGTTTCCAGAAGGCTCATCGGCCAAAACAACCGCTGGTTGATTGACCAACGCCCGAGCGACCGCCACGCGCTGTTGTTCTCCACCAGAAAGTTCGGATGGTTTGTGATCGGCACGATTGGCCAAACCCAGAAAACCAAGCAATTCTTTCGCTTTGGACTGTGCTTCAGCTTCACTTTTTCCAGCAATGAAAGCAGGAATACACACATTCTCCAACGCGGTGAATTCTGGCAGCAGATGATGGAATTGGAACACGAAACCAATTGCTCGGTTTCGGAAATCAGACAACTTCTTGTCCTTCAGTTTACCTGTTTCGATATTGTTGATGGAAACATTTCCAGCATCTGCTTTATCCAACGTGCCAATAATGTGCAGCAAGGTTGATTTACCAGCACCAGAAGCACCCACAATGCTTACAATTTCCCCTTCAGAAATCTCCAGGCTTACGCCTTTCAATACTTCCAGTTCTCCGTACCGTTTTTGGATGTTTTCCGCCTTGATCATCACCTGCGAAGATAGCGGACAGCACAACCTAAATCTTACTCGTGTTAACGAACTGCTAACAGGTGGTTTTTAATGAGTGGAAGATGAAGGTTTTGCGAGGCGGTTTTATTCAGTTGGATCAGTTGTTTTTCTTCTGAGGTTTTCCGGTCTTCTGTCTAGCTTGTCAAAGTGTCGTTGGTTTATCTCTTTCTTGTATCTGCCCCAAACTTTTTTCGCACCCAAGTGGATAAATACATAGCCGCCACCCCAACAGAATCCAAATGCGATTGCCAATAAACTGAGCTTAAAGGAGGTAGTCATAAAAGAGAAAATTACAAGACCGCATAGAATGAGAATCGTAACGCTGTTTGATTGATAAAGGGAACTTTTCTTTTTCTCTTCTCCAGATTTTGACTCTCGGTTGAATAATCTCGCTATTTGAATTGCTCCGAATCCAAACGAAAGAATTACTAAGACTGTAAACGAAAGCTCAGATGTTTCCAGGTCCATTCTAAATGTTGGGCTAACTACATCCTAAAGTTAATCTGTTGTTGAAGACTGAGTTTTATTGCACCACGAACACTCCTTTTTTAATGAGTTTGCTGGTGGTCAGTACATAGAGGTAAGAACCTGCAGAGAGTTCAGGCATGTTCACATCGCTTTCGCTTGGGTGCGTTTCGCGGTAGATGCGTTTGCCATCCATCGAATACATTTCAACCTGTATCGGCTCGTTCAGATTGGAGTAAAGGTGCAGGTTTCCATCTCCCGAAACAGGATTCGGGTAAACCGTGAGAATCGGTTCTTCTTCCGTTTCCTGCACGCCCACCACGTTGGTTGCAACCAAATTGATGTTGTCGATGTAGGTGTTCTGTCCCCATCCGCAATGATGGCGGAAGGTGATCATCACGTCTTCATTTCCGTAGTATGCAGAAAGGTCAACGCTGTCCGTGCGCCATTGCTGATCGGTTGGAATGAACCAACCATCCTGGAAATCGGGAGACGTGGCCAGATCGGTTCCACCTTTGAAATACAAACTCTGCATTGTAGCTCCGCAATCTGTAGAAACGAGAATCTCAAGCGTGTCAGAATAACCGCCTCCCCAACGGGCATAAGCCACATCAAATGTGAGCCAAGCATCTTGCAAATAGGTCATGTCGATGCTCACAACAGCATCATCATCCTGGCCGACTGCGGTGTAATCGTATCCACGGATGAACATGCATTGGTCGCTATTCCCGTAGCCGCCAACGTCATCTTTCAACTCCCAGGTAATATTCTCATCCGCATTCTTGATCTCGAATCCATTTGGCGGGAATACCGTTTCGAAACCCTCATTCAACGTTGCCAATGGCTGGTATGCATTTACCGTGATGTACAACGAATCAATGCTGAAATCTCCATCACCGTCTGTCACTTTCAAGATGGTGAGGTGCGTTCCTGGCGTATCGTAAACCACATTGGCGTACCATGTATTAGCGGTTGATGGCGTGCCGCCTTGGAACGTCCATTCCCACGTGGCGTTGGTGTGATTCAGCATGGAATGGCACACGTAGTGGAAGGTGTCTTCCTCGCAATGCTGCGTTGTTTCGAATTTGTCAACCATCACTTGCGCAATCGGCACAGATGGGTCTTCGTAGAAACGGCTTTCCCAAATTCCTTTACCATAAGACGCAATTCGCATTTTCCCATCACGATAGAAAGGACGGGCAATATTTGACTTGATGATGATCGGCAAACCATCTCCAAAATCCACCCAATCATTCATGGAATTGTTGCGATAGAAAATGGTCTTGTTGGTCGATAGGTAAACCCCGCCATCGGTTCCGCCAATAAGATTCAACGAACGTGGCGATTCGCCATCCAACGTGGAGGTGGTCAGGTTCGTCCAAGATTGCCCTCCATTTTCGGACTTGTATACACGCTGCCCGTTTCCTGTGCTTTCAAAAGCTATCCATACATTGTTGTGGTCGGTCGGGTCAACCTGCAACAACATTTTCCGGCTGTTGCTGACGGATGGAAGCGTTAACGAATTCCAGTTCTGGCCTCCATCGGTTGTCTTCCAAAGCGTTCCGCTCGAAGATGGATTCACATTCTGCTGGCACACATACATCACATCCGGGTCAGACCATGATTGCTCGATATACGTGATTCGGTTGTCGGCATCTGAACCAAATTCTGCGAATAAGGTGAATGTTGCTCCCTTGTCGTCCGTTCTCCAAAGCTGGTGGTCTTTGCCCGTGTAAGCAATGGAATAGCACCGCGGATCAAATTCCAATTCTGAGGATTCAACCGCCCAGTAACGCTCGTTCGGGTCAATGCCAAAACCGACATTCTGAACGGGGTCACCAATACTCTCAGGCATGATCTTTCCGTTGATATCGGAAGAATAGACCCTGCGATTTTCTCCCTGATTCACATATCCGCTTGCGGGTTCTCCACCGCCCAATTGCAGGAAGTTTCCGTAGCCGTAATTCTCGTGGAAAGACAGATTTCCGTTGTGATACAGCCCACCGATCAGCACATCTTCATTCCACCCCGAACCAAAACCCCAATAATCGGAACTGTGAATGCCGTACATGCGGCTTTCAAATCCGTTGGTGTTGAAGAAATCCGTGGAGCGGTAAATGCCGCCATCCGTAGTTATCCAAGTGGTGTTGCCAATAGCTCGGAAATCCTGCATGTCCACGTGCATGCTGTACGGTCCGCCTACGTAACCGGCCAAAGCGTAAAAAGTAGCACCGCCATCATCCGAACCGTAAAGGTTCAATCCGCCCAAGCGAATCTGATCAGGGTTCGTGTTCGAGGCCATCAACGCACAATTGTAATAGCCTTGGTGATATTGCCAGTTCACGGTTCCAATGGCCAAATTCATGTGGTTGGCATCGTACGGTCCACCTGCAGGACCATTCGGAAGCGTCCAATTCAAACCGCCATCCGTACTTTTCCAAACACCGATATAACCCGTGTCGCCAGCTTTCGCTTCTCCGATCAAATAAGCGTAAACACGGTTCGGGTCGGCATCCGATACAGCCAATCGACCACCTCCATCATTTCTGTCAGGGTCGGTAGAAGAATACCAACCGCTCATTTGCGGAGTGAAAGTTGCACCAGCATCGGTAGAGCGCAAGAACAGACAAAGGTCGAGCGCGTCATCGTGCTTTAGCAGATAGACAATGTTGCTATTGGCGGTGTTGTGTTTCAGGTCGAAAGCACGTTGGGTGTAAAGTTGATCCCAGCTGGAGCCGCCATTGATTGTTCTGAAAACGCCTTTATTGGTTGCAGCCAAAACGATGTTCGGATTGGTTGGGTTGATCAGAATTTCATTGGCATTCAATTGCCACGTGTACAGCACATCTGTCCAATTTGAACCGCCATCGGTCGATTTGTAGATGTAGCTGCCCGAACCAATGTAAACCGTGTTCGGATCGGTCGGATGGATATCGATGGAGCGAACAGCACCGTTCAAGGCGTCATTCAAACTGATGTTGGTCCAGTTGTTTCCACCATCATCACTCCTGTAGGCCTCTCCTGTTTCCGAACCACAGTAAAGCACGTTCGGGTTGGAAGGTGCTTGGTCAATGGCATAGATGTTCGATTGCTGCGAAACCGGATTCCCTCCAGTATTGTAAGCCACCATTGGCCCCACCAACGACCAGTTTCCAGCACGGGTTCCGCCAGAATTTATCAGCATATCTTCTCTTTCGCGAAGGAAATCCTGCTCGGTTGGCATTTCCACAAAACCGTTCCTGTTCACGTGGGCATCAACCGATCTTCTCCAGCGCTTGTAGTACTGCGTGTGGTAGCTTTTCTCAAAGTCGTGTTCCTCGAAATACGCTTTGAATGCCTTGTCAACTTCAAATACGTTTGGGTTTTCAGCGTACATCATTTGCGCCCATTCTGGAGATCGTGAAATCTCATGATCGGATGGACGATACATGTTCTGTGCAAAACCACTCATGGTCAGCATCAGAAAAAAAGCGGGTAGCAATTTCTTCATGCTCAAATCTAATTATGAGTTCGGCAATGATTTTGTCTTTGAACTGCTATTGTTTCACCGTTGATTCCTCAATCAGATCAAGCATTCTGGAAACAATAGTATCTGAATACATTCTTGGTAGCGTATGCCCCATGCCTTCGATGTAGAGCGTTTCCGCATTTGGGATGAGTTCTGCGGTCTTTACGCCATGCTCGAACGGAATCAGCGGATCAGTCTTGCCATGAATGACCAATGTTGGAATTCCGAGGTTTTTCAGCGCTTCAATTCGAGAGCCTGAAAGTTCAATGGCTTTCGTTTGTTGCATGCCCGATTTTTGATTGTAGCCACTACGTTTTTCCATGTTGTATCGCGTTAGCTGCGCGATGCCGTTGATATCCAGATCGTATTTCTCAGCTCCCATCAGTTGCTCGCGGATGGCAATGCGAAGCTTGATGGCGTCTTCAACCTCTCCACTCAATCCATACTTGATGGTGTTGATGCCAATGTGTTTGAACACGTTGAGGTCGATGGCCGGCATTTCGGGGTCGTCCGCCCAAGCGGTAGACATGATGGAGGTGAGCGTAGCAACTCGTTCCGGATGTTCAATGCACAGCGTTTGACCGATCATTCCGCCCATGGACGCCCCAACCAAATGTGCTTTTTCGATTCCAAGTGTGTCCAAAACTGCGATGGCATCGTTGGCCATGTCGCTCAACGTATATGGATTGTCTGGGTCGAACGCATTCCAATCGCTGTTGCCAACACCTCGGTTATCAAATCGGATCACCTGGTAACCGCTATCCAGCAGCGGTTGAAAGAAGTAATCTGGCCAAATAAGCGCATCGGCCGATAGGCCCATGATCAGCAGCACGCTTCCTTTAATGGTGTCTTGTGGTTGGTGAACGTCATACCAGATTTTCACTCCATCATTCAACGCATAGCCAGCATCTCCAACCATTTCTTCTAGCGGAGCGTCCATCGCAGTTCTTATCTCCGCAACTTCTTCTTTGGTGAACTCCCTTGCGGTGAATTGAACGTATGCGTAACCGAATCCTGTTAGAATCAGAACGAAAACCAGCAGTCCAAGAAGAAATCTTTTGACAATTCTCATTGATCTTTGAATGGAAGTTCGGGCTGAAGCAATTGGAAACTCATACGGTGCCATTCGGTCGGGCCATGCTTCCTAATGCCCAAACGGTGTTCTTTGGTCGGGTAACCTTTATTTCTATCCCATCCAAAATGCGGGTATTGGTCATGCAGTTTCCGCATGATCTCATCCCGATGGGTTTTTGCAAGGATTGAAGCTGCTGCAATGTTCTGATACTTGCCATCGCCCTTCACAATACATTGGTGCTTCACTTTCTTATATGGAATGAATCGGTTGCCGTCTACAATGATGAACTGCGCTTTGGTTTTCAGTTGGTCCAGTGCGCGATGCATGGCCACAAAACTTCCTTTGAGGATGTTGATGCGATCGATCTCCTCGTTGGAAACGATTCCAACCCCCCAAGCCAAAGCTTTTGCCTCTATTTCAGGGCGAAGCAACTCTCGTTTTTTCTCATTGATCTGCTTGCTGTCGTTCAATCCTTCAATTGGGTTTATCGGGTCGAGGATGACTGCTGCGGCAACTACCGGCCCGGCCAAGCAACCGCGGCCGGCTTCATCGCAGCCAGCTTCTAAAAGTTCAGATTGGAATGTCTGGATTAGCATTGCTGCAAAGTAAGGGCGTATGGCGATACGCCCCTACAGCAAATGCTTTCTCAGAATGTCCACGAACGTCCAAACATCCTCGAACGAATTATAGAGCGGGACAGGCGCCAAACGAATCACATTCGGTTCGCGGTAATCCGTGATCACGCCTTCATTCAATAAAGCTTGGTGCAACTTTTTTGCTTCGAGATCAACGTACAGTGAAAGCTGACAACCACGCTGTTCAGGATTTCTTGGTGTAATGATGCGGACGTCCTTCGAGTTCAAATCATCCAAAAGAAATTCCAGATAACCTGTGAGTTTCAAACTCTTCTCGCGCAGCTTTTCCATGCCCACTTCCGCATGAATATCGAGAGCGGCTTTGTGAACTGCCATTCCGAAAACTGGAACATTGCTCAACTGCCAACCACGCGCACCTTCAGCAGGAACAAAACCCGGTTCCATCTTGAAGCGTGAGTCAGGGTCATTGCCCCACCAGCCCGCAAAACGGTTCAGTTCAGGATTATTACAGTGGCGCTCATGAACAAACATTCCAGACACATTTCCCGGACCAGAATTCAGGTATTTATAGCTGCACCAACAGGCAAAATCCACGTTCCAATCATGCAATTGCAGCGGAATATTTCCTGTTCCATGCGCCAGGTCAAAACCTACGATTGCACCGACTTTGTGCCCAGCTTCGGTTATCGTTTTCATATCGAAAACCTGACCCGTGTAGTAGTTCACCCCACCGAACATCACCAACGCCAATTCATCGCCCGTTTCTGCAATGACTTTCAGAATGTCCTCCTCGCGGATGAGGTCCTCACCTTGTCGCGGGGCAATCTCAATGATGGCGTCTTCGGGTTCATACCAATGAAATCTGACCTGACTTTCCAGCGCATATTGATCACTCGGAAACGCCTTTGCCTCGCAAATGATCTTGTAACGTGTTCCTCTCGGGCGGTAAAATGAAACGAGCAACAGGTGCAAGTTCACCGTAAGGCCGTTCATCACGGTCACTTCCTTAGGTTGTGCGCCAACCAACTTGCTCAGTTGCTCTGGAAAAATATCCTGATAACTGAACCATGGTGTTTTGGCATGGAAGTGTCCTTCCACCGCAAATTCGGCCCAATCGTCCAATTCCTGATTGACAAATTCCTTGGCGGTTTTCGGTTCCAAACCCAACGAATTACCACAGAAATATGTGGCTGGTTTTCCGTTCAATTTCGGGTGATGAAAACGGTTGCGATACCCTTTTAGCGGGTCTTCCGCATCCATTTGCTGCGCAAAGCTTTTTGAATTCTCGAACTGCATGCGGCAAATGTCGGTAATTCGATGAATGCTGGAAATATGACCCGATGGGGCTATTTCTATCCAGCGTTCTCTAGGATAGATTTGTAGTATGAGAATGAAGAATTTACTAGTGCTGGCAGGAAGTTGGCTTGTCATTGCCCTGACCCTACATGGTTGTTTTCCAAAACCGGAAGAAGAGGTTGAACTGTGTTCAAATACCTGCCAATACGCTTACGATGGCGATTGCGATGACGGGGGCCCGAATTCTGATTACAGCCTTTGTCCGTGCGGTACAGATTGTGCTGATTGCGCAGAACGGGCCGAATCAGATTGCGGTGGTTCAAGCAGCTCATCCAGTTCTGGTGGAGGGTATTCTGAAAGTATGTTCGATGGTTATTGGTACTCGGATAATCCTGTCAACGGTAATCAATGGCAACTGTACATGTGTTCCAACGGACTTTACGTTTTCATAGAATACAATCCTGTAGGAGAAACCCAGTTCTACCATACAGGGAATTGGAGCGTTTCGGGTTCAACGTTGACGCTTTCGGGTAGTGGGTTTTCATTCCAAATTGTTGGTTCTGGGTCGGTTTCATTCACGGTTGTGTACTCCAACACGCAGGCGCATTTTTCTCTAGGAGCGCTTGACCCGTGCGAAACAACTGGCGGTTCATCAAGCAGTTCCAGTTCTGGAGGAAGTTCTTCCAGCTCCAGTTCTGGGGGGTCTTCATCATCCTCTTCGTCTGGCGGTGTTACTTACATGCCTACTGGAACGGTGCACCTCGTATTCGATCATAGCGACCGTTACTTTGGAACGATTTCGAAGAAAACAGGTTCGGTTGCCGCTCCATGGGATCCGGCAACCAGTCTTATTCCTTACACAAACTATGTTTGTTCGCCCAACAATCCTCAAATAGGATCGACAGATCTTACGTACAACAATGTTGTTTACTTCAGTTATAGTTTGAATACCTGCGGAGTATTTGGCGACCCGAACCAAACAGGTACTTGGATGCCAGCATTTGAAGGTCAATCCGTAACATTTTATGTAGGCCCGTAAAAATGCCTGATGATTCAAACCTTTCAGACTTGATTATAAAATAAGATGAATTTTACCAACACAGTTTCAATTTCAGTAGTTGCGCTGATTCTAGCGAGTTTGCTATCAGGATGTTTTGAAGAACCGAATGCCTCGGAGGAAGTTTGCAATAACACATGCCAATATGCCTATGATGGTACATGTGATGATGGCGGACCAAACTCGCAATACAGTTTGTGCGATTGCGGAACAGATTGTGCCGATTGTGGTACGCGCGAAGTTTCTGATAACGATTGCTTGGATGGAAGTAGCTCTTCTAGTAGTTCGTCCAGTAGCTCAAGTTCCGGAGGAGGACTTTCTCAGCAAATTGCTGCGTCTTGGAGTGGTACCGCTTTTAATGAAGAATGGAACCTTTACCTATGTAGTGATGGTGGTTTTACCTTGGGTGCAACTGAAGTAGGTATGTCGAATGAAACGTTCAGATCTGGAACCTGGTCATTATCAGGTTCGACCTTAACGTTGGAGGATCCTGTTATCATGACCATAACACTCACGGTAATCTCAATTAGCCAAGGTGTGTTGACACTTGAAGATGGTGGCTCTCAATTTAGTCTCACAGAACAATCATCTAACCCTTGCAATATAACTGGTGGTTCTAGCTCCGGAGGCTCTAGTTCAGGAGGTTCCAGTTCCAGTAGCTCAAGCGGAAGTTCGTCAAGTTCGAG
The DNA here is from genome assembly GCA_020635495.1 of Flavobacteriales bacterium. Classification (GTDB taxonomy): domain Bacteria; phylum Bacteroidota; class Bacteroidia; order UBA10329; family UBA10329; genus UBA10329. The sequence continues at coordinate 31,117 of JACJZQ010000005.1, forward strand.
TTCGGGCGGTTCTTCGAGCTCCAGCTCTTCTGGTGGTCCGGTGTACGGAACCGTTTCAGACAACGATGGGAATACCTATCAAACGGTGGTTATTGGAAGTCAGACATGGATGGCTGAAAACATGAAGACCACAAAGACCCGCAACGGACAATCTATTCCGGCAGGATTTACACATTATACAAGTCCCATGTATCCGGAAGACAATGATGTTCTGGCCATGACATGGAAAGACAATGATCCAGGACTGGAAGATGTTTACGGTGGACTTTATAATTTCTACACCGCCAATCGAATATGTCCGAGCGGTTGGCATCTTCCAACCAAACAGGATTGGGAAATATTGAAGGCATATGTTGGGTCAAATGCCTCAAAGCTTCAAAAGAGTGGTGCGTGGCCTTATAGCACCTCCAACGAGACGGGTTTCTCGGCTGTTCCGAACGATAGATGTTCAAACCTTGATGGTACGCTGTATTTTCAAACGAACACGAACAATGCTGTTTGGTGGAGCGACTATGTAGATTACACATCTGTTGATGGGTACGGCTTCTCTGGTTATTCACCAGAAGGGTTCACGCTATACGAAACACCAGTTTATAACCCGACAACGTTTTTTGTGAACGCAAATGCAGTAACAATAGGAGAAACTCCTGCTGGTGGATTACCCTGTCGTTGTGTAAAGGATTAATGCAGTGGCTGGAGTCTTAATTAGGCTTCTGGCCAACGCCTTCCTTATCTGGAGCTTCTCGTGCTTCTACTTTTTCAATCCCTATTACAGTAGTTTTCTGAATGCCGATGCCAAGAACACCATCTTGGTGTTGGCCATACTGCTCTCGGTTATCAGTTTGGTAGAAGCCGTTTTTCTCGCGAAGCAGAAACGACTGAACCATGGATTGAAACTCTGGCTTTCGCTCAAACAGCTTTGGAAGTCGAGTAGAGCAGCTATTCGAAATCCGAAGGGTGGATTTAATATCAGTGCATCAGCCAAACGGAATCTGCTCTTCGCATTGGTAAAATTCTTCTTCACACCCATCATGATCAAGTTTGCCGTGGGTAATTTCAAAGCCATCCAATTCAAGCTGAATTTCTTCGCTTCGCATGAACTGGATTGGTTTTCCGTAGCGTTTTTCAACGACCATTTCTATGGATTGGCTTTGGCAATGATCTTTTTGTTAGACACGGGTTTCTTTGCATTTGGGTATTTGTTTGAAGCCAGTTGGTTGAAGAATAAAATACGTTCTGTTGATACGTCCTTTTTCGGTTGGTTTGTCGCCTTGGCTTGTTATCCGCCATTTACCGATTCATTTGCCAAATGGGCTCCATGGCATACGAACGATTATGTGTGGTTCGGTTCTTCTGAAACTACGTTTGCGGTTCGAGTGCTGCTTTTGATTTTACTGCTCGGGTATGTTGCAGCTACCGTCTCACTCGGCACAAAATGCTCTAATCTTACTAACCGTGGTATAGTTACAAGAGGTGCGTACGCCATTGTGCGTCATCCAGCATATATCTGCAAGAACTTGTTCTGGTGGATTGTGCTGATTCCAGCTGTACATCATACGCCACTGGCCATTTTCGGAATGGCTTTCTGGACGTTGATCTATTACTTCCGCGCTATTACGGAAGAAAGACACTTGATCAAGGATCCTGATTATCAGCTGTACTGCGAGAAAGTAAAATGGCGTTTTGTGCCAGGGTTGATATGAAAAAGGCCATCCCAAAGGATGGCCTCAACATCAACCTAACAGTTCCAAGATTCCAAAAGACTATCTAATCTTTTACCCAAGTGTGGTTCCAAAGGGTGATCTCTTGAGTTTCGGCATTGAACGTAAATGATTCTGGTGCTCTTTGATATGAGGCGTCTTGAAGATCACTACAGATCAAAACGGAATTCTCATTTCTCCAGGTGATGTTCACTCTCTCATCATCTTCGTCAATTTCCCAAAAGAATCTCATTGAATTTGTGCAAGGTGTTCCGCCCATCTCACAATCGCGATAGATAATGATTAGTCCGCTGCCACTGCTGCTGAAGGTTAAACTTGACCGTTGTCCGACCGGCTCGTTAGCGGAGCAATGGTTGACGATTTCCCAATCGCCTCCACCATCCATAAAAAGTTCTTCAAGGTCGGCTTGGTTTTTCAAACAACCGCTTAGGGAACAGATAACTCCAAGTAACGCAAGTGTGTAGATGGTTGATTTAAGTTTCTTCATGATTATTGACTAGAAGTTATAGCTGAAAGTGATTCCGTATGCAGCTTGGGTTCTGATGATGCTTCCGTTATAACTGGTGGTATTAAGGATAGAAGGTGAAAGTGAAGCCGTTCCGCTTGCCAACTGGTCTGCACGCTTTTTGTACTTGGATGAAACACCTAATAGAATAGCACCAGAAACAAGCATGGCGCTACCACCAACTATTCCGACAACACCAATTGCTACGGTAGGAACCGACCGGTTTGGTGCACCATTTGGTCCAACGGTTGAAGTTGAATTGTTGACGTTACCCAAATACAAAAGTGTTCCACCTACACCAACAGTAATTGCACCTACTCCCATGAGAACAGCACCTTGCTTTATCTTCTTTTTGTGTAACCGTCTGTTTTCTGCTTCATCCCTTCCCCATTTATCTACGTTGGAGACTGCAGGTGTTGCGGGCTCATCTGTTACCAAAACTGCACTTCCTAAATCTGACGAGCCAGTTGCATCTTCAGTTTTATATTCCTGCTCCGTTTCTACGACAGCAGGTTGTGTTACTGGTTCTGCGGTCTGAGTAGCCATCATTTCCTTATCGCCATTGGCGTATTTGATCATGAAGAGCTCGGTTTTGAGTGTAGAGAAAGTCGGTCCTTCCAAATTGTCCATGCGCTTGTATTTCACTTCAGAAGAACTGACCTCAGTGATCTTCACATCCGTCTCATCTCCATTTAAGAAGAAAAGGCGGTCTTGTGCAAATGACTGTGAAATGCTAAGAATCGCGATAGCAAAAAGTAGAACGGTGTTTTTCATTTTCTGATGTTGTATGATGAAGTGATTAATCAATACCGAAAGCATAGAACTTGTGCAGGATGTAAAAGGCATATTCGTTCGGTGCCAGCGGTTGTTTCGGTATAACCTCGTACACGCCATCGGCCAATCGATTGATGTCAACCGGTATCTGGTTTTCGGTAACCTGCTGCGAACTGGCGCCACCCCAGCTTCCGGTTGTTTTCATGGAAGGCATGTGGCGGTCTTTGGCAGGGTCTCTGCGGCTGCGCTGCATCAGATCGAACCGCACCAGTTTGATGTAATCGGCTGGATCGAGACCGGGAGCGATCTTCACTACAAAATTGAATCCGCCATTGCTGCTCAATCGCACATTGGATCGGTCTCCTTTCATCATCCAAGAAGAACTGCTGCTGGCGTAAAAGGGCGCGGCCACGGTGCTGGTTTTTATCTCTGGCGTTCCTTTTTCCAACTGTACTATCTGGCCACTGCCGCGGTCTATCACGTAGGGTTGGTTATTGAAGTAATTGCCATCCTTACCGAAGGCATCTGCATTGAAGCCATTGGGCCCGGTAACAGGTGCTGAAGGAGCAGAGGTGGTGCCTGCAAAGCTTGCGGCCGGAGCTGCGCTGGCGGCAGGTGCTGCACCGGGTCGGGTCATCACTTCGCTCTGCCCATTGGCATATTTTACCTTGAAAACCTTGTTGCGCTCAACCACAAATACGGGCCCGTCCAGATTGTCCATGCGCTTGTATTTGAGTTCGGAAGACGAGACCTCGGTGAGCTTTGCCTCCACTTCGCTGCCATCTAGCATGTAGAGGATGTCTTGTGCAAGAATTGAATTCGGTATGGTTAAAAAACCAAGTAGAAATGCGATAAAGAGGTTTTTCATGATGCGCTGTTTATCTGTGTTCGAATGAGTAGCCATAGAAGAAAATAACCTGCGTGCTTTCAGTAATGACCTCGGTTTCGCTGGGCGGTGCCGTGCTCTGAATGTCGCTGCAAACCATCAGCGCTGAACCACTGGGGTCATACATTACTCTCAACAGCCCAGATTCTTCATCCAAGGTCCAATCGAACGGAAGAACGTTCAGGCAGGAACTGCCCACAATACACTCGTCATTCACCCAAAGGGTTCCAGTATTGTCCGAGTCGAACGCCATGGTTCCAAACTCGAAACAGTGGTTTGTCAGGTCCCAAGTACCCACCACATTCTCTCTGATCTTGTTTTCTTTTTTCGGAATGCAGCCGGTTTGGCTCAGAGTAGCTGCTGATAAAAGCACGAGAAGCAGTTTCTTCATTTTACGTTGTTGGTTAATGATGTGATTGATGCTGCAAGTTTTGAACTTCATTTTTTCGAGACAATGGCCCTTTCGGGTCATATTATAAACGATTGAAATCCGATTGAACATCGGGTTCTTCTGACCCTTTAGGGCTATTGTTTTTAGGTAAATTGCCACATTTCTTTGTCTAAAATCTACCTGAATGAAAAAGACAACCTATTTGACGCTGTTGGTCACAATGCTAATTGCACCGGTGTTTAGCGGATGCGAGAAAGAAGATCTGCCAGTGGACAATGACCCTACCGAATCAAATTTCGTTGTTTACACCAACGAGAGTGGTGTGCCAAATGAGGAGGCCAATGTGCTGCAGGCCGTTTACACAGATGAACTAACGGGAGATGCCATTGACTTCTACGGAAACTTTGATGCAGAAGGTAGTCCGCTGCAAGTTCAGACCGTAAGGGTGAAACAAGCTGATTCGGATACCATCATCAACTTTATCATCAACCCCATTACCAATAATTTCGACAAGGCCATTTTGGAAGTGAACGGTTCGCGGCTAGCAATAATGGTCTCCTTCTTTTTTCCTGAAGGAGACACCAGTATGGTTATGAGCTACTATGATGTGAATTGGAATACCGGAGAATCGGAACTGATCTATTCCAGCGAGTTATTGATGACAAACGGATCAATCACGGAGCGTCCCATCTTTTATCAGCCACGTCTGGCATCGCCACATGATGGCGGGGCGTTTGCAGGGTTACTAGCGGGAGTAGGTACAGGAATAGCAGTGGCGGAAACAGTTGCTGCGATCGGGGGCGGTTTCAGTTTGGCCGGAACAGCTGCTGGGGCTGTAGCTGCTGGTGTTGCCGCAGTTGGAACCAGTGTAATACTTGGAGTGGTAGTGGTTGGTGCCACCTTGATAGCCATTACCAATAACGCCAACGCATCTGAGCCAGTGCCTTCAGGAACTCCGCTTCCGCCCGGAACACCTCAGTCCAACCCGACCCCAGACCCCGAACCTCAGATTCCAACACCTGTTAATCCGTGTTTGACCAATGGAGTTAACGTAACCGTAGGTGTAGATCCAGGGAACGTGTTGGTTGCTATCGCAACTGGCGGTACAGGTGGTCCATACACTTTTTCATGGTCAACCGGAGCCACTGCAACAGCAGGAACCTACACTACGCTAACTCCCGGGCAGCCTGGAACATATAGCGTAAGTGTGGTAGACGCCAATGGCTGTGCTGCCTCAGGTTCCGCAACCATTGGAGAAGGTGTCGGAGAATGTCAATTGTGCGCAACCGCCAGTGGAACTCAATTCAGCTGGAGCAATGGTTCAACTAGTTCATGTATTACCGTCAATGAACCAGGAACGTATACGGTGACTGTAAGCGATACATTGCTCCCTCAACCCATTAATGAGCAGTTTCAAGTACTTGGTGTGACGGGTGCATTGGAGTGTCCTTAGCACATGGCAACCGGTATAGAGCACACTTCAATTGGTGGCTTTAGGTAAGCATCACGGGTCTTTAGGTACAACTTATCGAAACAATGGCCCTAACGGGTCATATTTTGGCATCTTTGGTGCTCAAATCAATTCAAGGGTATTTGAAAACCATTTACATCTGTGAAGACCATCCGTTGTTCAGGCAATCGCTGGAGCAACTGGTTTTGAAAGCCGATGATCTGGAGCTTGTAGGCACAGCCTCTACCGGGTCTGAGGCAGTTCAGGCAATTCCAGACCTAAGACCGGATGTTGTTCTTTTGGATCTTAACCTACCAGAAATTGACGGGTTTGGGGTACTTGAATTTGTCAGAAGCACCCTTCCTGAATCCAAGGTCGTTATCCTAACCAGCTATAACGATAAGTTGTTGGCGGATAAGGCACGGAAAGCTGGAGCAGCGGCTTATTTGTTGAAGGATACGGATGGAAAAACCCTACTTCAGATAGTACGGGATCTGGACTTGGGTAAGTTCTTTACCAACGTATCTGCTCAAGAAGAACCCGGTTTTGATAACGACCGTGAATTCACATCCATTCTGAAGTTGACCCGAACAGAAAAGAAGATTGTGGCGGGGCTTATTGCCGGAGCGTCTGTAGCCGATCTGGCTTCCCAGTTCTTCATCTCCGAGAACACTGTAAAAAACCATAAGAAGAACATCTACCGGAAGTTGCAAGTAAACACGCAGCCAGAGCTTATTCTTCTTTGTCAGAAGCATGGATTGTTGGATTAAGAGACACATGAGGAGGCTGATTCTGCTTCTAGGGATCTTCACATTGACCATTCAGGTAAATGCCCAAAGCATAGACCTTATTCCGTACAGCAAAGCAATTGATACACCAGAGAAACTCAGGCCCGAAGAAGCGTACAACCTGTTTGCAGATTCCTCTCAATGTATCGTAGGAAATACCTCCTTCGGATTTTCTGAGAATTATTTCTGGCTACTTGTCACCTTACCGCCTCAATTAGACTTGGACAGAACGTACATGTTGGATATCGATAATCCGCATATCGATCTCATTCAGGCTTACCGAATAAGCCAAGGCAAACTGCGGAGTATGGGGAGAAGCGGAGACAGAATGCCTTTTTCTGAGCGAACGTATGAGAACAGGCGCAATGTATTTCCCATGGAATTCAACGCAGCATCTGACCGCATTCTGATCTTGGTTGACAAGCGAAATGCATCTGTGACAGTTCCGCTCAAACTGTGGGAAAGTCATGCGTTCGGTCAGCACGAATCTCGCACCGACATGATATTCGGACTGTACTTCGGCATGCTGCTGCTGATAATTCTTTATTCGTTACTCATTTACGTGGTGCAGCGGTCTTCTGTTTATATCTGGTACACCGTTTACGTGGCAAGTATGTTTCTATACCTGTTTACACACGTTGGTTACGGGTTTCAGTTCCTATTTCCAAACCAGTTTGAGTGGAGCAATTACCTGCGGTTGGTGATGATCGTGACAATCGTCATCTCGCAGATTCGTTTCACCCAATTGTTCCTTCCCGTGAGAGCCGTAGCGCCTTGGGTAAACCGCATCCTCAACACCATAATTGCAAGCCTAGTGGCCATTGTTCTTTGGTGGATCTTGGTTCCTGGTCTTTTTACCACATACACCATTGTTGTTATCAATGTCATCTATGTAATTATCGGGACCTCGGTTATTTTACTGGTGGCGGCATTGGTTCTGTCTTGGAAAATAGACCGCACTTCTGTGATTTTCTATTCGGCCGCCTTTGGCATGAATGTGCTGGCCACTTTATTGATGATTGCCGAAGAATATGGCGTTATTCAATTAGCAGGGCTACCGTTGCCGCCCGTTTTCATCGGTTCGTTTTTTGAGATACTGATCTTTGCCATCGGTCTGAGCTACCGGAGCAAACTCATCGGTGATGACCGCAGAAAACTGCTTTCAGACATTAACCATCTGCAGCAAATGGCCATGCAGGCATTTGTGCGCGGAATGGAGGAAGAGAAGGTGCGTGTGGCCAATGAGTTGCACGATGATGTGGCATCGCAGCTCTCCTTGCTCAGTTTGAAATTGACCAAGACTTCAGATCAAGAATTTCAGAAACAGTTGGCCGAAATTACCGAAGGCGTTAGGCGGATTTCTCACCAGCTCAACCCCATTTCTCTTGATGAAGACAACTTCATTGAGAAGATAAAGCAATTGATAGCAGAGCATCGTAGCTCAGGATTGAATATCGGACTTCAGGTATTTGATATGAAGGAATCTGTGTCTAAAGAAACGGGCCTACAACTCTACCGAATCTTGCAAGAAGCGTTGCAGAACGTCCAGAAACATGCCAAGGCAAATGAAGTAGAAATTCAACTTTTTCAGCACGGGAACGAACTTGTTATGACCATTGAGGATGATGGCGTTGGATTTGATCAAACCAAACACACCGCTGGACTTGGCACAAATAACATGCGATTGCGCGCTGAGCAATTGAAAGGTGAATTCAGCATATCGTCAGCCGCAGGCGAAGGAACCAGTATTATGGTTTCTATACCATTGAGCTGATTCTTCAATCTTACATTTGCGGCACATTTCAAGCTATGAGTACAACACGTTCAGAACAACTTTTCGAGAAAGCAAAAACACTTTTTCCTGGTGGTGTAAATAGTCCTGTGAGGGCATTTGGTAGCGTGGGCGGAACGCCTCGTTTCATCACCAAAGGAAAAGGAAGCAGGGTTTGGGATGCGGATGGAAACGAATACATCGACTTCTGCGCAAGCTGGGGTCCGTTGATCCTGGGTCATGCCAATGAAAAAGTAGAGAACGCCATTATTGAAGCGGTGAAAAATGGTCCATCTTTCGGAGCGCCAACCGTGCAAGAAAATGAATTGGCCTATCTGATTCTTTCGAATCATCGCTATGTGGAACGCATCCGTTTTGTGAGTTCAGGAACCGAAGCGGTGATGAGCGCGATCAGGCTTGCTCGCGGTTATACAGGACGAAACAAGATCATCAAGTTCGAAGGCTGTTATCACGGACACGTGGATTCACTTTTGGTGAAAGCGGGATCTGGATTGGTGACTTTCGGAGAGTCGAGTTCTGCTGGTGTGCCTAAAAGTTTTGTGGATGAAACGATTGTCGTGGCACTCAATGATATTGAAGCCGTGAAAGATGCCTTTGAGCAATTCAAGGATGAGATTGCTGCTGTCATCATTGAACCTATTCCAGCCAACAACGGCTTGCTTTTGCAGGACGGAAAGTTCCTTCGATTCCTTCGTGAGATATGCTCAGATGAGAATGCGCTGCTCATTTTCGATGAGGTGATAAGTGGTTTTCGAGTAGGTTTTGAAGGTGCTGCTGGTTTGTACGACATCAAACCCGACATCATCACTTTCGGAAAAATCATTGGTGGAGGAATGCCTGTTGGGGCGTTCGCTTCCAGCGAGAAGATCATGAATTCAGTTGCTCCACTTGGTCCGGTTTATCAGGCCGGAACGCTGAGCGGAAACCCAGTTGCCATGGCTGCTGGAAAAGCAGCTTTGGAACAACTGCTCGAACCGAATTTCTACGCAACGCAAGAGAAGAAGACCAAGAAACTGGTTTCAGCCGTGTTGGAGCATGTTGAGGAGAAAGAGTACAAAGTGAAAATGTTTTCCATCGGCTCCGTTTACTGGATTGCTTTCAGCGATAGACCGAGTATCAGAAGTGCTGCAGAAATAGACCCAGAAAGCATGAACATTTACCGCAAGTTCTACCACGCGCTGCTCGATAATGGTTTCTACATCGGTCCATCTGGTTATGAGGTTGGATTTGTGAGTGCAGCACACACGGAAGAAGAGTTGGCCGAGGCGGCACGAATCATCAATTTGGCCTTGGATACTGCTTTGGCATGAGAGGTTTTCTGCTGGTAATCGGAGCAATATTCCTACTCGGTTGCGGTGCCGATAAACCGAAAAGTCGTTCGGTTCTCATCTCCAAATATTACCCGAACAACGATTACCAGCGTTGGCTGCTGCATTTCGATAGTACACTGACTTTCTATCAGGCGTATGGAATGTCTGCAGATTCGCTTGCGATGATTCTGGATCAAGTTGATGGATTGATCCTCACAGGAGGAACCGACATTCATCCATCTTATCATGGAAAAGATTCGGCAGTAGCGCAATGCGGAACCATTGACCAATACCGCGATTCGTTGGAGTTGGCGTTGGTGGCGCATTCGTTCGAAAGGAAGATTCCAACGCTTGGTGGTTGCCGGGGCATGCAATTGCTGAATGTTGCCAAAGGCGGTTCGCTCATTATCGACATTCCATCAGAAAGAGGCTCAACGCTGCATCAGCAAGAAAAAGGCGATGCACACCACATGATCTATTGCCACCAGTGGCTCAGCAGAATAGTAGAATTGGATAGTGCAGAGGTCAACTCAAATCACCACCAAGCTATTGACCAATTGGCCGATGGGTTCGAGATCATGGCCTATGCGCAAGATTCAATTATCGAGTCGTTCTATTGGACCAATAAGGAAACGCACCCATTTATTCTTGGTGTGCAGTGGCATCCAGAGCGGATGGAACGGGAAGATCCGTTGGCTGCCAATGTGGCCCGAATCTTCATCAAGAACCTCAACCGGCCGAAATAGCCGATTCCAAGTCTTTCAATTTTGTGTTCAGTTCAGAGTTGTAAGACTCTTTCAATGAATCATCGCTGAAATTCTCTCTGAAAAGAGGCAAACTGAAAGTGCCAACAAGTTTGGCACCCCAGAATGGTAAGATACCCGATAGATGCCCGAGCACAGATTGCCCACCTCTTTTACCTGGTGTGGCGGACATCAATAGGATAGGTTTATCCTGAAAAATGCTACCCTCCATTCGCGATAGCCAGTCCATTGTGTTCTTAAAACCGGCTGGAATGCTGCTGTTATACTCTGGCGTTGAAATGAGAAAACCATCAGCTTCATCAAACAACAACCTCAGTGCCTTGATGGGTTCAGGAATTCCATTTTCTGCTTCAAGTTCCTTGGTGTAAAGTGGCGCTTCAAAATCGGATAACCGTATGGTTTTTACCTCAATTGAAGCGATGCGCTCTGCCGCAAGGCTAACCAACTGGTGGTTTATGGAACTGTTGCTGAGGCTTCCGGAAAATGCGAGAATTCGTTTCATGGTGCTTGGTCGTTTACAAGGCAACAATCAGAATGAGCCTTTGTTTGAGGTGTAATGATAAGAGACATTATTGCTTGGATTGGCGTCATTGCTACGACAACGCAAGCGAATGAAAAGCGTTCTTTTGCAGGTCTAGAATTGAACCGAATGAAATCCTTGATCAGAATTTTCGCTCTTGTAGCTCCTTTGCTATTGAGTTTGGGTGCTTCAGCGCAGAACGCTCTCAACATTACCCAATTGGGTCATTTGTTATATGCTCAGAACTTGAGCGAGGTTAGAGGTGCAGAGCACAATGGCCGTGAATACGCATTGGTAGGAGTGCAAAACGGCTTCTCCATTGTTGATGTGGAAGACCCTGCAAATCCAACAGAGGTTTTCTTTGAGCAAGGACCGAGTTCCATTTGGAGAGACCCTTTCTATTACAACGGACACGCATACTGTGTAACCGAAGGTGGTGGCGGACTGCTTATAGTTGACATGAGTCCACTTCCTGCAAGTACCAATCTAACCACAACGCTATATACTGGACAGAACATTACTTGGTCTTCTGCTCACAATATGTTCATAGATACGGAGAATGACAAAGCCTACATCTTTGGCTCCAATACGGTTGAAGGCGCAATTATTTTGGACATAAGCAATCCAATTGCACCAGTTGAATTAGGAGTGTGGAACGACCATTACATCCACGATGGATTTGTGAGAGGAGATACGCTTTGGGCATCTTGTCTGGAAGCAGGAACCTTCGTTGTGGATGTTTCGAATCCGTCCAATCCGGTGGTTCTTACCAGTTGGGACACACCGAGTGAGTTCGGCCATAACGTTTGGCCTTCAGACGATAATGCATTCTGCTACACTACAGATGAGGTGGAAAGTGGCTACGTAACGGCTTATGACATGGCCAACTATCAGAACATTGTAGAGGCTGACAAGGCGAATCATCCGCTTTCAGAGAATGTCATTCCGCACAACACCCATTTCATCAACGATTACGTAGTTACGTCTCACTACAGAGACGGACTTACCATTCATGATGTATCTGATCCATACAATATGGTTTTGACCGGTTATTTCGATTCGAGCCCGCTATCCGGTGGAGGTTTCAACGGTGCGTGGGGTGCCTGGCCTTATCTGCCTTCTGGCAACATTCTGATTGCGGATATTGAAGAAGGTCTGTTTGTGGTTGGAGCCACTTACAAGCGAGCAGCAAGATTAGAGGGTACAGTTACTGAATTTGGAAATAATAGTCCTATCAATGATGTGTTGATTGAGGTATCGACCGTCAATCTCACCGAGAACTCTAACCTGTTCGGAAATTACGCCACTGGAACCGAAGCAGCGGGTACATACACGGTAACGTTCACCAAAGGCGGATTTATTCCAGTAACGATAAACAATGTGGAATTGATTAACGGACAGACCACCGTTCTGAATGTGGATATGGTGCCGGAAGTTCCTTTCAGTATTGGTGGAACTGTTTCGGAGTTGGGAACAGGAAATGCTATAGAGGGTGCATCAGTGCATTTTACCAGCCAGTTTTTTGATCTTGATTATGAGTCTGACGCTAACGGAGAGTATCTGGACACAACATTCTTTGCCGGGCAGTACGAAGTGATTGTGACCGCTTGGGGATATGTTACAGAATGTACCTCGATCGATCTTACAGAAGGTACGCCAGACCTTGATTTTGAACTGGCCCGAGGTTACTATGATGATTTTGCCACTGACCTTGGTTGGGCCGTTACAGGGTCTGCCCCTGCCGGTGTTTGGGAACGGGGAATTCCTGTAGAGACCATATTCGATGGGTCGGTCTGCAACCCAGGAGAAGATATTTCGGACGACTGCGGAGAAGAGGCTTACATTACCGGCAACGGAGGTGGCAATGCCGGTACTGATGATGTGGATGATGGTGTAACCATTCTGCGTTCTCCGCTTATGGATCTTACATCATACACGAATCCTACCATTCAGTTTGATTATTGGTTTTTCAATGCGGGAGGTAGCGGTTCTCCTAACGACAGCTATGTGGTTAAGGTCAATAATGGTTCTTCAACAGCTACCATTGCCAACTTACCCACCACAACCGATTGGGAACCTTATGGTTTTACCGTGAGTGATTTTGTTTCCATTACCGATCAGATGCAACTCATTGTAGAGGTAGCGGATGCTGATCCGGGTCATTTGGTTGAAGGAGGTCTAGACAACTTTCAGGTACAGGAAGGCTTGGGCATGGAAGATGCAGATATGGTTGGCAGAATTTCCGTGTATCCTAACCCGAGTTCTGACGTTTTCAACGTAATGATACCGGTTGGTTCGGAGAATGTAATGATGCGATTGTATAGCGTTACCGGTTCGCTAGTAATGGAAGAAAACAACCTTACTTCCGGTCAGAAAAGTTTTCAAACTCCTGCGCAGCCTGGAGTTTATATATGCGAGTTCTTTGTTGAAGGAAACCGCCAGGTAAGTCGGTTGGTTGTTCAGTGAGGATTAGCGACTTTCGCGCAGCGGAAATCGAAAGGTTTTCGTAATTTATTGACGGATCAAAACACCTTTTGACATGGAGAGCGACATCATGCAGATCAAAATAGATAGAGTAGAGAACACCAGAATCCATGAGGTGGATTTTGGAAATATTCCGTTCGGAAGAGAGTTTGCAGATCACATGTTCATGTGTGACTACAAGGATGGCAAATGGACCGATTTCCGAATAGAACAATACAGACCTATCGAGTATAAACCAGCCATGCTGGGACTGCATTACGGACAGACCATCTTCGAAGGGATGAAAGCGTACAGGAACATCAATGGAGAGATCATGATGTTCAGGCCAGAGGATAACTTCAGAAGATTGAACCGCTCTGCGGAGAGAATGTGCATGCCAACCATTCCGGTTGATCTGATGATGGAAGCCTTGAGAGAGCTACTGAAGTTGGATTCAGGATGGGTGCCAAAAGACACCGAATCTGCTTTGTACATCAGACCATTCATGTTTGCAACAGACGAGTTTTTGGGAGTTAAGCCTTCCGAAACGTACCGTTGCATCATTTTTACAGGACCAGTTGGACCTTATTACACCACGCCACTGAAGGTTATGGTAGAGGAGAACTTTACACGTGCAGCAAAAGGTGGAACAGGTTCTGCAAAGGCAGGCGGAAATTATGGTGGAGCGCTTTATCCAACCAAATTGGCGCAGCAGAAAGGCTACCATCAGATTCTTTGGACAGATTCCATTGAACACAAATACATCGAGGAAAGCGGAACAATGAATGTGATGTTCCAGATAGGTGATGCGTTGGTGACACCTCCTACAGGAGACACGATTCTACAAGGAATTACCAGAGATAGCGTGCTTACGTTGGCTGTTGACCTGGGCATTGAAGTGGAAGAACGAAGAATCAGTGTAGAAGAACTGAAAGTTGCTCACGAACGTGGACAATTGAAAGATGCTTTCGGTGTGGGGACAGCAGCCACAATTGCCCCAATTGAACTCATCGGATACCAAGGGAAGGACATGGTTCTTCCTCCTGTTTCTGAGCGGTTACTATCCAAGAAGATCTCCGATGGTCTAAAGGCAATTCGCTACGGAAAGGTAGAAGACCGTTTCGGTTGGATGATAAGCATGAATTGAAATGCGATTTCTGCCGTTAGCCCTTTTATCGGTTACAATACTTTTTGCCAGTTGCAGAAAGTGTGTTGAATGCGAGATTCGATTGAAGGAATCTCCAGAGGTTATCGGTTATGTGGATGAATTCTGCGGAACAGACAAGAAGGTAGAAGAGGAGGAAGACCGTCTTCGTTCAGACTACACATGCATAGAATGCACGGTAAACACAGGACTTGGCAATGCCAATTCAGGCATTCATTGCGGAGACAGGGCCTTTACAGACAGTATTGAGGCAGATTGGGAGGCTGGTGCTTTGCAGATTGGAACAACGGCCAATTGCGTTTACTATCGCGATACCGCGAATGTGACCTGCGTTCTCAAACAGTAATTTCTAGGATCAGTAGATGCTTACGTAGCTGGATCCGATCCAGATGGCATCTTCATCGTTGGTGTAAACAGACACTTTGTAGCTGCCTCTGTCTCTCAGGTTGAGAGGGAAACTGGCCTGCGTCTCATTCTTACCAATAGGAACGGTAAGTTCTTGGAAATGCTCGGTGTATTCGGCTGTTCCCTGAGGTTTGAACCAAATATCAACCACAACACCTTCTTCACCGAATCCTTCATTGTTGGAGAAAAGCGCTTTCAGGTCAACTCCTCCAGGAACACCCTTGAACTTTTCATTCTGACCCATCAACATTCCACTCTGAACAGACCTTCCAAAAGCCATGTAAAAGCTTTCGAAAACAAGTGTCTCCTTTTCTTCTTCGGTCAATTCTTCCTTAACAATAGACTCCACAAAAACAGGGTCTGGCGCGTTTTCAAGGATCTCTTCTTTGGTGAGAGCGGCTTTCTTGGTTTCCACTTTCTCAACAACAGGCTCTTCCTTTTTCACAACCTCAGGTTCTGGCTTTTTCTCCACCACAGGTTCTGGTTTTGGCTCCTCCTTTTTCTTCTCAACTACAGGCTCTGGAGCAACCACTTTCTTCGGCCCCTTAATGTTGATCGAGGAAGATGCAAGCTCCGTGTGTTCTCTATCGAAAGTCGTGATCTTATACGTGCCGGGCGCTTTAAAATCATATTTGAATGCAGCCCAGTTCCTTCCTTGTCCCACTACAATTTTCTGCTCATCCGGTGCTTGCCCAGACTCCTTGTCACCTTCAATCAGGAAGAACATGGCATTACCGTTAATGGTTGTTTTGCCATTGCGGTACATCAGTACCAATTTGTACGGGAATTCGTTGGTCTGCCACTCGGTAGAAGCATTGCGGAGGCTTCCAACATTATTGAAGTAATCACCAACCTGAACCTCCTGTGAAAAAACACTGGTACAGAAAAGGGTAAGCGCTACAAGCAGGACTTTCATGCTTAACGTTCTTACCAAATTTCTCGCCATGTTTTACGTAGTTTTTAGAAAGTGCCCAAGACTGGAGTCGAACCAGCACGGCCTAACGGCCACCAGCCCCTCAAGCTGGCGTGTCTACCAATTTCACCACCTGGGCAAGGTTGCGCAAATTTAGACGTTTTTTCGTGGCGTGGTCGAACTCACTTTAGGCTTTTGAACAAAATGCAGGCTAAGCCAATTGATATATTTGCAAACCCGCTTAAACTAGCAGCCTTGAACAACTTCACAAAGCTTTGGTGGTTAGAGAAGATTCATCTTTTCGAAGGTCTTTCCGAACAGGAAATGGAGAAGGTCAATGAGCGGACCACCATGAAGACCAAGGAAAAGGGCTCGCACATCTATTTCCCGCACGAACCATCCAAGATCATCTTCTTCCTTAAGAGTGGGAGAGTAAAGATCGGAAGCTATTCTGACGATGGAAAAGAGATCATCAAAGCGATTATGCATCCTGGCGATATGTTCGGTGAACTCGGCTTGGTAGGGCAGGAAACGCGCAAGGATTTCGCCATAGCCATGGACAATGACGTGAGGGTTTGCACCATGAATGTAGAAGAGGTGCTGGTGATGATGCGTAGTAATGCCGATCTGAGTATGAAGATCACGGCCACTCTCGGAAATCGATTGGCCAAAGTGGAGCGTAAGTTCGAATCGCTCATTTTCAAGGATGCCCGAACCAGAATTGTGGATCTGATCGGAGAAATGGCCAAAGACCGAGGAAAAGTTTTGGCAGGTGGTGAAGTGCTTTTGGAACATTCATTGACCCATCAGGATATTGCAAGTCTTACTGCAACATCTCGCCAAACGGTTACCACGGTTTTGAACGAATTGAAGGACAATGATGTCATCAACTTCGATCGTAAGACAATACTGATTCACGAAATGGACAAACTGAAATGAAGCCTGTCATTTACGTTGCAAATAGATGTCATCAATGCGAAATGGTCAAGGATTTCGCAATGAAAAGCGGAGTATCAACCGATATTCACAACGTGGATTTGACCGTGGTTACACCGCCAAAAGATGTGTTCGTGTATCCGGCCTTGTTCATTGGAGAAGAATTGATAGCTTATGGCGAGGACATTATTGATTATTACAAGAAGAATTTGATCAACTAGAACATGGTTACGGAAGAATTATTGGAAATAACAGCAAACGCCCAAAGGGTTATTGATAGGGAAGACAGATATGGTGCGCATAATTACCATCCGCTTCCAGTTGTGTTGGAGAAGGGAGAAGGCGTGTTTGTTTGGGATATCGATGGAAAGAAATATTACGATTTCCTGTCGGCATATTCTGCGGTAAACCAGGGACACTGTCATCCAAAAATTGTTGGCGCACTTACCGAGCAGGCGCAGAAACTGACACTCACCAGCCGTGCATTTTACAATAATGTGCTTGGCGAGTTTGAGGAATACGCAACCAAGTATTTCGGTTTCGATAAGTTGTTGCCGATGAACACTGGGGCCGAAGGCGTTGAAACAGCCTTGAAGCTTTGTAGAAAATGGGCTTACGAGAAAAAAGGCCTGCCAGAAAATCAAGCGAAGATCATTGTTTGCGATGGCAACTTCCACGGTAGAACCACTACCATCGTTTCGTTCTCAAACGACCCGGATGCTCGGAACAATTTCGGTCCATATACACCAGGTTTTGAATCCATTCCATACAATGATGCGGATGCTTTGGAAGCCGCGCTGAAAGACCCGAACGTGGCTGGTTTCCTTGTTGAACCGATTCAGGGAGAGGCAGGAGTCTTTGTTCCAGATGCTGGTTATCTGACCAAGGCAAGGGAGTTGTGTACGGCCAATAACGTGCTGCTCATCGCAGACGAAGTTCAGACCGGAATTGCCAGAACCGGAAAGCTCTTGGCAGTGCATCATGAAAATGTAAGACCCGACATTCTCATTCTTGGGAAAGCGCTTTCTGGAGGTGTGGTGCCGGTATCGGCCGTGTTGGCGGATGATGAAGTGATGATGTGCATCAAACCCGGCGAACATGGCTCGACTTTTGGTGGTAATCCGTTATCGTGTAAAGTGGCAATGGCGGCCTTGGAAGTGATAAAAGACGAGCAATTGGCAAAGAATGCCGAGCGGTTGGGTCAACTGTTCAGAAGTGAACTTCAGAAGTTCATTGACGGTAATGAGTTGGTTCAATTGGTTCGAGGAAAGGGATTGCTCAACGCCATCGTCATTAACGATTCGCCAGACAGCAAAACCGCGTGGAACATCTGCCTAAAGTTGGCAAGCAACGGACTATTGGCAAAGCCTACGCACGGCAACATCATCCGATTTGCGCCACCGTTGGTCATGACAGAAGAACAACTGATGGATTGCTTAGAAATCATCACCAGGACAATCAGCGAATTCAGCAAGTGAGATCCAAAAGAACAACATTCCTCCTAGTGCTTAGTGGACTGTTGTTCAGTACATGGAGTTTTGCGCAACAGAAAGATTCTGTAGCGTATTCTGGAGACGACCTCCATTACCTTGGCTATGTGATGCTAACGGGAGACACCTCGGCTTGGGCCAACATGAAGAATGATGATATTTATTTCTTCTCGAAAGCCATGTTTTTCAGAACACCGAACGTGCTGAAATACCTGAAAAGCGATGATCTGTATTTTCTGGGGACAGCTTGGATCTACGGCTCTAAGGCAGAGTTGGATAAAATTGCGACAGACGACCTCTATTATCTTGGTATGGCCATTTTCGAAAAGCAGGAAAGCTACCTCGACAATATTCGGTCTGATGATGTTTACTATTTGGGCAAAGGCCTCATTAAAAAGGATATGAATTACTTTGACCAAATGTCTACCAAGCTCGAATGATAACCATTGTCTGTACCACCAACCGTCCTGTTAGCAACACGCGCAAGGTTGCCCAGATGTATTATGATGCCTTGCAGAAAATGGGATTGGATGCGCAGGTACTCGATCTGAAAGAAGTGGATGCTTCTTGGATGCAAGACAGCAATTACGGACAGAATGTGCCGGAATTTGAAGCAGTGATCAACCGCTATGTTCGTCATTCGGAGAAGTTCGTTTTTGTTACGCCAGAATACAACGGTAGTTTTCCGGGTTACCTCAAGTTCTTTATTGATGCCTGCGACTATGGCGATTGGGCCAAAAAGAAAGTGGCGTTGATGGGCTTGGCCAGTGGTCGGGCAGGGAATGTCCGTGGCTTGGACCATCTAACGGGAATTTTCCATTACCTCGGTTCTGAGGTTTACAGTAAGAAGGTCTATCTGTCTCAGATCAATCATTCTTTAACGGATGAAGGCGAGATTCGAAATGAAGTGCTGAGCCGTGAAATTGAACAGCAATTAAAAGGCTTCTTAACATTCTAACATGATTCTCTGTCTCATTTCCGATTGCTCCCTTATCTCCAGTTTCCAAGGAATGTGGATTATCCAAGCATTGGTTTCTGCCTTTTTCGCCATCCTTTTCATTCAATCCGGGTTAGATAAAGTGTTCGATTGGAAAGGGAACTTGGAATGGCTTACCGGGCATTTTGCCAATTCATTTCTATCTGGAATGGTTCCCATCCTGCTTGGTACACTCACACTTTTTGAAGTGACCGCAGGCGTTGTTTCTGCAGTTGGAGTGGTGGAAGCACTGGTTTACAAAACGTATTGCTTTGCCTTTTTAGGAACACTTCTTTGTGCGGTTTCGCTTATCATGCTCTTCTTCGGCCAGCGCATTGCCAAAGACTACGCTGGCGCAGGAGGCTTGGTGCCTTACTTCATTCTAGCGGTGATCAATCTGTATTTTTTGGCATAAAAAAAGCCCTCCGCCTAAGGCGGAAGGCTTTCACTCAAACAATCAAAAACAAATCATTTGTCCTCATCATCCAGATCATCAAAACTGATGTCTGAAGTGTATCCATCATCTGAAGGAGATGACGCCTCTTTTTCTACAACCGGTGCTGGCTTTGCTTCCTGTGTGTGCTCTTCTTCCCGGCCATAATCTTCGCCTTTCTCGTTCTTGATGAAGCGGATGGCTTCACTCAGTCCTTCAGCAAACTTGTCGAAATCCTCCTTGTAGAGAAACAACTTGTGCTTGTCATAATGGAATCTGCCATTATCGTCAATCCGCCTTTTGCTCTCTGTAATTGTGAGGTAGTAATCGTTGCCACGAGTGGCTTTTACATCAAAGAAGTAGGTTCTTTTGCCTGCTCTTACCGGCATTGAGAAGATGTCTTCCCGCCTGTTCGAATCCTGTCCATCCATCGTCTCAGATTTTCTTTGTCATCAAGATTACATCAAATATATAAATGTTTCTATCGAATGAAACCTAGCCTTTATCGAAGATCAGGCTGATTTTCTCTGGTCTTCTTCCAAAAGCTGTTTCTGGTACAAAGAATTGTAGGCGCCATCCAATAGCAGTAACTCCTCGTGGTTTCCGCGTTCGATGATCTGCCCTTTGTCCAACACAATGATCTGGTCTGCGTGCTTAACAGAAGACACCCGATGGCTGATGATGATGGTGGTCTTGTCTTGCATCAGGTCTTTCAGATGGCTGAGGATCTTCTCTTCCGTTTCGGTGTCAACAGCCGAAAGACAATCGTCAAAAATGAGAATCTGAGGATCTCGAATAATGGCTCTTGCAATGGAAATTCGCTGCTTCTGTCCACCCGAAAGGGTAATGCCGCGCTCTCCAATATGCGTGTCAAAACCCAGCGGAAAATCGATGATGTTGTCGTAAATATCGGCCTGCTTGGCCGCTTTGTAAATGGTCTCTTCGTTCGTATCTGAATTCACACCAAAGGCAATGTTGTTGGCAATGCTTTCCGAGAACAGGAACACATCCTGCGGTACGTAACCGATATTGGAACGCAGCGAATTAAGATTGATCTGATGAATCTCTTTCCCATCTACCAGCACTTGGCCTTTGGTGGCATCATAGCTTCGGGTTATGAGCGATGCGATGGTGGATTTTCCACTTCCGGTTCTGCCCAGAATGGCCAGACTTTTTCCTTGTTCCAGATCAAATGAAACGTTTTTCAGGGCCTGAGTTCCACTGTCAGGATAGGTGAAGTCAACATTCTGAAAGGAAATGGAACCACCGATCTGGCTTGGATTCGGATTCAGGTTGATGATCTCCGGCTCCGTTCTCAGAAATTCATTGATCCGTTCCTGCGAAGCAGCCGCCCGCTGAATGATGCTCGTTATCCAACCGATGGCGGCAACTGGCCACGTAAGCATATTGATGTAGATGATGAACTCGGCAATGTTGCCTGTGGTAATGGTTCCGGCCATGGCCTGCTTACCTCCAACGTAAACAGTGAGGATGGTGCTGAGGCCTATGAGAATGAGCATGGTCGGGAAAAACAGCGCGTTTATCCTTACCAGTTCCAACGAGGTTTCCTTGTACTTCTCTGTTTCGCTATCGAACCATGAGCTCCAAACATCTTCTTTGGCATAGGCTTTCAGAATGCGGATGCCAGAGAAACTTTCCTGAACGAATGTGCTGAGCACGCTCAATTGCCTCTGCACTTTTTCGCTTTTGATGTTGATGAGGCGGCTAACATGGTAAATGGTGATGGAAAGAACCGGCAGCGGAATAAGCACATACGCGGTAAGGGTTGGGCTTACCTGAATCATGTTGTAAATGACCAACCCGAACAGCACAATGAGGTTGATGGCATACATCACCGCAGGGCCAAGATACATTCTCACCTTGCTTACATCTTCAGTGATTCTGGCCATGAGGTCGCCCGTGTTGTTGCGTTTAAAAAAGGCCAACGACAGTTTCTGGTAGTGGTTATAGATGTCGTTTTTCAGGTCGAATTCTATGAAACGACTCATGACCACAATGGTCTGCCGCATAAAAAACATGAATACACCTTTCAGTATTGCAGTGGCCACTATGAGTCCGCCAAAGAATATCCAAATACCAAGGAAGGTTTCCATGGCCGTGTCTTGGAAAGGCGTGTTCTGGAAGTGTGGCGCAATGAAGCTGATCTCTGCGAGCAGGTCAAAAGTCAACCGCACGATCTTGGGCGGTAGAACAGCATAGAAATTGCTTGCCGCTACGAATACAACGCCCAGAAAAAACCGGGTCTTGTACTTCCAAAAGTACTTGTTGAGTTGCGCTAACGACCTCATGCTATCCCTCCGGTAAATCGCTAAATGGAATGAGAAAAATTACCATACTTTTGCCCAAAGTTAGGAATGTTTAACCGCTTCGATGTTTAAACTTCAATGGTTGACCAAGCGGCAGATAAGCATAACAGGAGGTTGGAAAAAAGGTTCTTTGCAGGATGCTGAGTAGAAGACACTTAAGAGTGAAGGTGATGCAGGCGCTATTCGCCTATCAACGGTCTGAAGGAGCGGAATTGGCCGTTGGAGAAAAACTACTCAAGCTAAGCTTGGAGAAGATCTACGACCTGTACATCCATCAACTTTCTTTACTCACCGAGATACACACGTTTGCGGCCCGACAGATAGAGGAGGCCAAGAACAAGATGATGCCCACTGAGCAGGATCTGAATCCTAATCTGAGATTTATCGAAAACCGTGTGTTGCTTCAGTTGAAGAACAATCCGCAGCTCGAAAAACACATTTCTGCCAGAAAGATCAATTGGGCCGATCAACTGGAATTGATCCGTAGAATTTTCAGTGCATTCAAAGAATCTGAAGACTACATCAACTACATGAACGGTGCTGAGCCAACCTACAAGGAACAGCGCAGAATCGTATACAAACTGTACGAGGATTTCATCCTGACCAACGAGCATTTGGAATCGATCTTTGAGGAAAAGAGCATCCTGTGGGTGAACGATATAGAGCAGGTTAGTGAGATGGTGATCAGAACCATTTCAGACTTTAAGGAGGATGTGGAATTTGGTGGAACCTTACCGCCTATGTACAAGGATGAGGAAGAGGACAGGCAGTTTGTTCTGGACCTGTTTCGTAAGACGGCCACGCACAATGGAGAATATCAGGACATGATAGAGGCCAAACTCGAAAACTGGGATTTGGACCGCATTGCATCTACCGATATTCTATTGATGAAAATGGCGCTTTGCGAATTCCTCAATATCAATTCGGTGCCGACCAAGGTTACCATGAACGAGTACATCGAGATTTCGAAGGAGTACAGCACTCCAAAGAGTAAGGTGTTCATCAACGGAATCCTTGATAAACTATTGGCAGAGTTGCAGGCACAGAAAAAAATCAAGAAAATGGGAAAAGGCCTTATTGGTGGTTAAATCAACCATCGATTTTTACTTTTGCCCACCGATCGGAAACACACAATAATTTCAACATGAAAAAGATTGCATTTGTATTGATCTCAGCTATGGCGCTTTATAGCTGTGGAGGAGAAAACGCTTCGGAAAAAGAAGCATCGTTGGACACAGACGTTGTTGCAAATCCTGCAACTGCAGAAACGGAAAGTGGAACCGCTGATAACGTTGATGTTCCAGAATTCAGTTTCGAGAAGGAAGTACACGATTTCGGAACTATTGTTCAGGGAGAGAAGGTGGCTTATTCGTTCAAATTCAAGAACACTGGTAAGGGAGACCTTATCATTACCTCAGCCAAAGGAAGCTGCGGATGCACCGTTCCAGAGTGGCCGCAAGAACCTATTGCACCAGGTGCAGAAGGTGTAATTGATGTGGTTTTCAACAGCGATGGCAAGTCTGGTCAGCAGAACAAGAAAGTAACTATCGTAGCCAACACGGTTCCAAATACCAAGGTGCTTGCCATCAACGGAATGGTAGAGGTGCCTGTTGAGGAATAAATAACGTTTGCGCTATGAAAGAAATGATGAATCCTGAGGTAACGAATATTCTGTTCATTGTGGCCATGGTGGTGGTAGGGTATCTGTTTTTTATCCGTCCGCAAACCAAAAAGGCCAAGGACGACAGAAAATTCCGTGAGGAACTGAAGAAGGGAGACAAGATCGTTACCATTGGCGGTATTCATGGAAAGATTGCGGATGTGAAAGAAAGCACCATCATGTTGGAAGTTGGGGATGGGCATAAGTTGAAGATCGAGAAGGCGGCCGTGTCCAGAGACAACTCCATCGGATTGCAGCAGGGCAATTGATCTTTTTCTAATTTGGTGGCATGTCCAAGTTGGATGCGACCACAGTATTTGAATTCATAGAAGCGCGACTGAATCGCAGATCGGTCGCGTTTTTTTTGTGCCTTATGCTTTCTGGGCTCTTCTGGTTGCTCACCTCCTTATCTAAGGAGTATGTGGATGAGATCGAGATTCCGATCTCTTACAACGACCTTCCCGAAAACCTGCTGTTGGTAAACGAACCAACGGCCGTTGTTACCGCAGAAGTAAAGGGTTTCGGTTTCGATCTGTTGTGGCACTGGCTCAATTTCGAGAAGATCAATGTGAATGTGACTGCCAATCCCACTTCGTTGGGAACAGTGAGAAAGGCAGGGGAACTGATGCATTTCGTTCTAACATCAGAAAAAACAGGAAAACTGAATGATCTGGGAAACGATCAGATTGAGATACTTCGCATATATCCTGACACGCTTTTCCTTCAGTTCAAACCGCTTTACACGCGCTCCATTCCGGTAAAGCTGGATGCTGAAATATCCTTGATGAAGCAGTACGGAGCAGATGGAGAACCCGTCATCGAGCCAGCGGAAATAGAGGTTTCGGGTTTAAAAGAGATCGTTTCCGGCATCGATCATATCCTCACAGAAAAACAATCTTGGACCGACCTGGATGAAAGCGTCACTGCCGAAGTGGCCCTCATCAATGAATTGGATACCAAGTTGGTCAAGTACAGTCAGAACACGGTGCAAGTGGCGGTCAACGTGGTCAAATTCACAGAGGGGTCGGTTACTATTCCTATTCAAGTGAAAGCGGGAGATAGGTCCGTTAAAGTTTATCCAAGCGAAGTAGAGATAACCTACCAAGTACCGCTTACTGATTATGAGAACATCCAACCCGGCATGTTCGAGGCGGAAGTGGTCTTGGATGCGCAATCAGAGAAACAAAGTCTGCTTACGGTTACACTCACCAAATCGCCCGATAGGATAAGACAAGTAAAGTTGGATCCCCTGCAGGTTGAGTACATTGTGCAGCAATGAAAGTGGTGGGGATAACAGGCGGTATAGGTAGTGGCAAGACCACAACCTGCAAGATTTTCGAGCAATTGAATGTGCCCGTTTACTATGCCGATATCCGCGCTAAAGAGCTGATGTTGCACAACGAGCAACTCCGTTCCAAGATCATTCAGGCATTCGGAGAAAAAGCATACTCCAACGGCCATCTGAATAGAGAATACTTGGCCAAGGTGGTGTTCAGTTCCAAGGAAAAACTATCGGTGTTGAATGGACTGGTTCACCCTGCGGTGGGAGCCGATTTTGAAGCATGGCTCGAAGAACACGAATCGGCCAAATATGTACTGAAGGAAGCGGCCATTCTGTTTGAAAGTGGCGCCTACCACAATGTAGACGTAACGGTGCTCGTTATAGCACCCAAAGAAGTTCGGATAGACCGCGTTACTGAACGTGACGGTTTTACCAGAGACGAAGTATTAAAACGCATGAACAACCAGTGGACACAGGAGCGCAAGGCCAAATTGGCCGACCACATCATCAACAATGATGGAACGGAACTTCTGATTCCACAGGTATTGGAACTTCACAGGAAGTTCAGTTCGTAGCGATAAACGCACCCACATCCGGGCCTGAGAGAGGGAAGCTTCGCTAGCGAAGCGGTGGGTGAGTAATTTTATCCCATGCCTCTTTCATCCCAAAAGAAGATAGTTGACCTCTGTCGCGAACTGCGAAAAAACAGCACCCAAGCCGAAAGGTTGATGTGGAAGAATTTACGTAACAGGAGAATTTCAGGTAAGAAATTCAGTAGGCAGTTTCCAATTGTTTACAGTTCAATCAATGGGTTACACTACTTTTTCGTTGCGGATTTTTATTGTCACGAAAAGAAGTTGGTTATTGAGGTTGACGGAATTGTGCATGACTTTCAGGAAGATTATGACCGCGGACGAACTTACATCATTAATGAAATGGGAATCAGGGTGCTAAGGTTTAGCAACCAAGAGGTTTCGGAAAATATGAGCAGTGTACTAAAGGAAATTCGCAACGCGTTAGAATAACTCACCCCCGTCTCGCTACGCTTGACCACCCCCTCTCTCCCGAGAGAGGGGGAAGCTTCGCCAGCGAAGCGGGGGTGAGTTGAAAAACTGGTTATCCATTTTAATTCAACGTTAGCTTTACGCTGATTTATATGCAATGAAGATCCTTACAGCACAGCAGATACGAGAGCTCGATAAGTTCACGATCGAGAACGAACCCATTTCGTCTTACGACCTGATGGAGCGGGCGGCAGACCAAGCGTTTTCTGTGCTTGGATTGCTCGATTCGTTCTATTCTTCCATCGTGTACGTATGTGGCAAAGGCAACAACGGAGGAGACGGCTTGGCCATGGCCAGAATGGAATCTGAAGAAGGCAGCCCTGTGCAGGTCATTGTGCTGGAACACATGCCAGAGGGTTCGCCAGACTTTGCCAAGAATCTGTATCGCCTATCGGACGAGACGGATATTGAGGTGCTCCATGTTTCATCTATGGACCAGTTTCCTGAGATAGAAGAGGAAGCGCTCATTATTGATGCCATGTTGGGTACAGGGCTTGACAGACCGCTCGAAGGCATTATTGCCCAAGTGGTGCAGCACATCAACACGTTATCCAATGAGGTGGTGAGCATTGACATGCCTACGGGTCTGTTTGCCGAGAGCAACGAAAAGAACGACCCCAACCTCATTATCAGGGCAGATCATAC
Source organism: Flavobacteriales bacterium (assembly GCA_020635495.1). Taxonomy (GTDB): domain Bacteria; phylum Bacteroidota; class Bacteroidia; order UBA10329; family UBA10329; genus UBA10329. The sequence goes on from JACJZQ010000005.1 coordinate 57,777, forward strand.
CATTACCTTCCATTGCCCCAAACTCAGTTTCCTGCTACCCGAAACCGGCAATTTTGCGGGTCAGTTTCAGGTGCTGGATATTGAGCTTATGCAGAAGGAGGCCAACCTGCAAAGTCCGTACGAATATGTAGAGGTGGACGAACTGACCAAACTCTACCGTACACGCAGAAAATTCTCTCACAAAGGCACCTATGGTCATGCGTTATTGGTGGCTGGCGCGAAGGGAAAAATGGGGGCGGCCCAATTGGCGGCCAAGGCCTGTTTGCGAAGTGGGGTAGGACTGCTTACTGCACACATACCCCAGTGCGGATTGGATGTGATGCAAGTAGGCGTAAAAGAGGCCATGTGTTCGGTAGATACCAACCAAGACCACCTCATTGACCTACCAAAGTTGGAAGCCTTCAACGCCATTGGCGTAGGCCCTGGCATTGGAATGGAGAAAGACACCGCCAATGTGCTGAAACGGTTGATTCAGGATGCCAAAGCCCCGTTGGTGATAGATGCTGATGGACTGAACATACTGGCAGAGAACAAGACGTGGCTCAACTTCCTGCCAAAAGGCACCATTCTTACCCCACATCCCAAGGAGTTTGAACGCTTGGTGGGTACTGCCTCCAACTCCATGGAGCGGTTGGATATGCAAATGCAATTCTCAAAGAAATATGGAGTGGTCGTGGTGCTGAAAGAAGCCCATACATCCATCACTACACCATCAGGGCAGACCTTCTTCAATTCAAGCGGCAATGCAGGCATGGCCACGGCAGGCAGTGGCGATGTGCTTACGGGCGTCATTCTGGCCTTACTGGCACAGGGCTATGCTCCAGAAATAGCGGCCGTGCTGGGTGTTTGGTTGCACGGTACTGCTGGCGATTACGCCCTGCGCAGCGAGTCGATGGAATCCATGATGGCCAGCGATATCATTGCCAACCTTTCTGCCGCCTACAGGGAGTTGGCCATCTGAAATTTCCGGCCTGCAGAAGAAGGCCGGCCACTGCAGTTGATGTTTATCTGAGTGGCAATGTTACTACTTTGTTGAATTTCGTCTTCATGCAAAACGGAACTTTCCGTTGCAGGTGTCGTTAAATGATCCGTTCCAAATAGCTGATTTCATGAGAAATATTTGTTTGTGGGTTCTGCTAATGATAGCCGCAACACCGTTATCCACTTTTGGGCAATCAGCTCCGAAAAGATTCAATTACCAGGCAGTGGCCAGAAATACCGATGGTAGTTTATTGACCGATCATGAGGTCAATTTCAGAATTGCCATTTTGAGTGAGGCAGATCTTGATAGACCGCAGTATGCAGAAAGTCATAGCGTAACCACCAATGGTATGGGTCTATTCAATGTTCAACTTGGATCTGGAGAAGTGCTTGAAGGGGATATGGAGGCGATTGATTGGGGCTCTGCAGCGCATTACCTGAGCATTCAAATGGATATTGATGGCTCCGGCAACTTTGTTCATATGGGAACATCTCAACTACTAAGCGTGCCGTACGCGCTTTATGCCGAGAAAAGTGGTTCTGCCACTTTTGCTGAAGATGGTGGCTCAAGGTCTGACCCCAACGACTGGACAATGAGTGGAAACGCAGGAACCGATGACACCAATAATTTTCTTGGTACGACAGACGCTCAGGATCTTGCAATTAGAACGGACAATAACGAGGTGGCCAGGTTTACAGCACAGGGTGATCTTGATCTGGCATCTGGCAGCAGAATACTGAGCAATAGTACGCTCCTGCTTGCCGCCACCGCAGACAATACCTATGTTGGTACCGGTACCGACCATGCTTCTGATGTGGGTACCGATAATCTGTTTATTGGCAATACCGCTGGTAGAGACAATTCCTCTGGTTTTGAAAATCTTTTTTTGGGTAACCGAGCGGGTAGGGACAACACTAGTGGTCAACGTAACATTTACATCGGTGCTAAAGCTGGGCTGAATGGTACAACGTCAAGCAACAACATCATGATCGGTGGACAGGCAGGTCAGAGTAACTCATCAGGAAGCTTCAACACTTTTATCGGAAGGTTGGCGGGTTACAGTAACAGTACTGGACGCTACAACTTGGCAATCGGATCGGAGGCAGGAGAGGCAAATGTCAGTTCAGATGCCAATTCATTCATAGGGTTTAAAGCGGGTGAGAATACCACTGGGCCCTACAATACGGCTATCGGTTATTTGGCAGGCAATGCCAACACCTTGGGTCAGAAGAATACCTACATAGGTTACGGGGCTGATGGTAGCGCAACCATTGTAAATGCAACGGCCATTGGTGCAAATGCAGAGGTTACACAGAGCAACTCTGTTGTTTTGGGCAATAATGCCAACGTAGGTATCGGTACTTCTGCACCTTTGGCAAAGTTGCATGTAGAAGGTGGTCTTAGATTGATTGATGGAAATCAGCAGGACGGATATGTTCTGGTTTCAGATGCAGATGGAAACGCAAGTTGGCAGCCGGAGGGTTCTGGCCTTGTCGGGGCTACGGGGCCAACAGGAGCAACTGGCTTGGCAGGATCGAACGGTGCAACTGGTCCAACTGGTCCAACGGGGTCACAGGGTCTTCAGGGTTCTCAAGGGGTAACCGGTCCTACTGGGGCAACAGGACCAACAGGAGCAACTGGCTTGGCAGGATCGAACGGTGCAACAGGGGCCACCGGTCCTACAGGATATTTACAAGATGGGAATGAAGCAGGAACGGTTGCTTACTGGAATGGTCTGCAATGGGTAACAGATACCGCGGTGATCTACATCAGTAATTATGGCGTTGGAATTAATATGGAACCTGCACCATGGAATCCTGATCCAGGCAATCCTAACCCGCCCAACGCAGCATTGCAAGTAAACGGAACCATTGTGGCCAATGAGTTTGTAGGTAATGGTTCTCAACTGGCAGGTATTTATGGTTCTTCTATTGAGGATGGAACAATAACGGCAAGTAAGCTTGATCAGATGGGGGCTTTTGTCGATCAGGTTTTGAAATGGAACGGCTTTGAGTGGGAACCATCAGAAGATAATGATGCCACTTATATGGCGGGCCGAGCGCTTAACCTCAATGCGGAGGTTTTCAGTTTAGGAACGTTCAGTGCAGATACCCATTGCTTCCCTAATTCCATAAGCACTGTGTTGCTTAAGGATGAAGCTGTTACCGCGAATAAAATTGCGCAAGGCACCATTTCAAATACGCACGTCTCTGCTTCAGCAGCCATTGCTTTCTCAAAGTTGGATATTGCTGCGCAGGATATATTGGATCTTGAACCGTACTACGGAGGCCGAAAGGAGTATACCGATGGTTTCGGTAACCTTACAGGCTTTGGAGGGTCAATTGAAATTATTGATGGTGTCATCATGGCTGGGTCAGATATTGTTGACAATAATTATGAAGGCAGTGTGAACATTCAAGGATTCCTGGCTTCAGAATCTGTAATGCTCAGCCCAACATTTACCTCTACGGCCACAACCGGAACCGCTCCACTAACGGTTGCCAGTACCACCAAGGTTTCCAATCTCAACGCAGATATGCTCGATGGCAATGATGCCAGCTACTTTGCTGCCGCATCACCATGGAGTACTTATGCCCCAACCTTTGCGGGTACCGTAAACTATGCCCGTTATTCAGATGATGGCAACACGGTACACGTTCAGCTGAACGTAACCCACTCCACTTCCGGTTCTTTTACAGTAACCTTACCGGCAAGTGCAGCCAACGATTTCTCTGTTTCGGTAGTAATGGACGATACCTTCGAAAAGGTACTGGCCATAGGGTCGGTATCGGGCACTACGCTTACAGTGGATTATCCTGTAGGAGGATGGTACAGCGCAACTTGGACCACAGACATCAATCTTACCTACGAGAAAAACTAGACCATCAGGATATTGTCCTGCCAAACCGTTCGTTTGTCTTAGGGAGTTGGTTATCTGTTAGCCGTAACGCCAACGCGCACCAAGTCCGTGCAAGCAAGCTTTTAACACTACCTTACAGGCATGACAAAAGACACAAAATTGGCCGTCTTGATAGATGGCGATAACATACCCTCCAAGTACATCAAGGAAATGATGGAGGAGATAACCAAATATGGCACGCCAACCATCAAACGTATCTATGGCGATTGGACCAACCCTCGCGTTAGCAAATGGAAAGAGGTATTGTTGGAAACGGCCATAACACCCGTGCAGCAGTACAGTTACACATCGGGCAAGAACGCCACAGACAGCGCCATGATCATTGATGCCATGGACATTCTGTATTCCGATAAGGTGGATGGGTTCTGTCTGGTATCGTCAGACAGCGATTTTACCAAACTGGCCACCCGCTTGCGCGAAGCAGGCATGCAGGTGTACGGCATTGGCGAAAAGAAAACCCCCAACCCCTTTATTGTGGCCTGCGATAAGTTCATTTATCTGGAGATCCTTCATTCTGAAGAGGATAAAGGAGACAAGGGAAAAACGCAGAAACGTCAGGTGGATAAGATAACCCCAGCGGTTTTGCGACTGCTGAAGAACTCCGTGGCCGATGCCGCTGATGAGGACGGCTGGGCCTTTATGGGCGATGTTGGTAAACTCATTCTGAAGAAGCAGCCCAATTTCGATAGTAGAAATTTTGGGTTTGAGAAACTGACGCCCCTCTTCAGTTCTCTGAGCAAACAGTTTGAGATAGATGCCCGCACTCAGGCCGGGGGCAAGTTCAAGGTCATCTATGTGAGGAACAAGTAACCAGCTAAAGAAAAAGCCCAGCCCGTACCCTGAGGCTCTCGAAGGGTACGGGCGGGGCATACTGCAACGCACGGGAAAAAGTCAGTCTTGTTTACGGTGCAGATATTCTCAACGCTTAAAACGTTTAACTTGGCTTTCATCGACACGGGAAAGGTCTGTGTTACCAAAGCATGTTCAAACACCAGGGTAAGAGCAGAACGTTAAAGCACAACATGCAGTTGGCCACTGTTCTATCCTTTGTTGCTGGAATTGTGAATGTTACCGGGTTTCTCTCTTTCCAGCAGCTCACAACCAATGTTACCGGGCATTTTGCGCTTTTCATCAACGACCTTTCGAATTTTCAATTCTGGCATGGAACCATCTACTTCCTCTACATTCTCTCATTCTTGCTGGGGTCGTTCACTTCAGGGTTTCTGATAGAGCAGTTCAAGCGCAGCAGAAAAATGAATGTATACCTGATGCCCACACTGTTGGAATCGTTGCTGTTGCTTGCCATTGCCATCTGGAGCAATTTCGGCACATTGGAACATCCTGACATCATAGCCTGCATGATGCTTTTTGCCATGGGGCTGCAGAACTCTTTCGTAACCAAGATCTCTGATGCTGTAGTGCGGACCACCCATCTAACGGGCCTGTTTACCGACCTTGGCATTGAGCTGGCCCAACTGTTCTTCAAGGACTCATCCATGGATAGACGTTTACTCCTTTCTACCATTCAGTTGAGGGTGGCCATCATCTGCTTTTTCTTTCTGGGGGGGTCTGTCGGAGGATTCTTGTTCTCAAGAATGGATTTGCAAATGAACACCCTTGCGTTGGCGGCCATTATACTCATGGTCAGTCTGTTCTATGATGATCTGCGCTTTGCTGTGCTTAGGCGCAAGCAAGGCTGATTCTGGTAAAATGAAAAAGCCCCACCCAACCCTCCAGCAGCAAAAGGGTACGGGCGGGGCATACTGCAACGCACGGGAAAAAGTCAGTCTTGTTTACGGTGCAGTATTCAATTCAAAATCTTGGTTGAGGGCATCACCTTCATTCACCAAAAGTGGGCGGGAGCTGGGCGAGTAGCCACTGGCAGAAGCCTCTAACGACCCGCTCTGGCTACCCGACATGCCCACTATCTCCAGCACGTATTTGCCGCTGCCATCGGTGGTGGTGCTTACCGTACCCAGGGGGCTTACAAATTGCACAGACGCACCTCCAATGGGGTTAAGCGATAAACTCTCTCGCACCGAACCGCTGATGCTGGCCGTGCCACTGGCCGAAGGCTCAAGCGCAACATCCACCTCGGTGGTCTGTCCGCTGGTAACCTCTACGTTCTCTACGGTGGCAGGGGCATAGCCATCGGCACTCACGTCCAACGTGTAGGTGCCCGCATTCAGATTACCGAACACGTAGTTGCCATTGCTGTCCGTTTCTGTATCAATGCTCAGGCTGGCAATGCTTACCGTGGCACCTTCTATAACGCCCCCGCCCTGTGCGGTAACCGTACCGCTTATGCTGATGTCTTCTCCGCTCTCGCTGCTGGCAGGCAGTAGAAACAGTTGGTATTTGGCAGGGTCGTTCATGAAAATGATCTTACCTGCTCTGCTTACTCGCACCGTAATGTCCCACACCTTATTGTGCTGCTGAATGCGCTCTTCTGTGGTCAGTTGCCGCGTGCCTTTGAATTTCTCTTGAGCAATGTTGGCATCGTTCAGGGTCTTAGCAAGCAGGTCAATTTCTGCCACGGCTGCCGCATCAAAGCCCACCGCTGCCAGTTCTGCTGCATACTTGGTGGCGGTTTTGAAGAAGGTCTGCATGAACTGCAATAGCGTAAGCTGCCCTTGGCGGTTACGGTCGTAGTCGTTGTAGCCGAACTCATTGCGAATGGCAACACTGTTACCAAAGGCCTTATCGATGAAATACTTGCTTACCTGAAACTTGGTTCGGCACTTTTCCATGGCCTGTTCCACGTCTGCGGTCAGTTGCTGCAATTGGTCTTTAATGACCTCATCGGGCAGTATGGCCTCTGCCGCATCTATGGCAGAGAGCCAATCGTTCTCAAACGGAGAAGTAAAGTCGGCATCGAAGGCTGCAAATTGGGCTTGTTCATCAATGAAGTGCGTTCGCATCGTTTTGCTGAACTCCAACATGTAGAGGTCGCTGACATTGAATTTTCGCTTTAAGGGTTCCATTGTATTTAGTTTTTAGGGGTTACACAGATAGTTGTTGTGCTGCGACATTACGCTGAGGATACTCGGCACCTTGCAGATGTACCTGGCCATTTAGCAGAAGCCGCTCGGCATTTAGCAGAAGTACCTCGCCATCTAGCAGAGGCCGCTCGCCATTTAGCAGAAGTCGCTCGTTGACGAGGGACATCTGCGTAACACCGAATTTTGGTAGCGTAATGGCGAAGGATAGTAGCGTCATGGCGAAGCGTTTACACCAATTTCCGAAGCGACCTAGCTAATGTGCAATAGCCAAAAACGGTCAAAGTGATAGCCATTTTCGGTCATTTTTAAGGGGGAGCGGCCAAAATGGCCGCGCAGAAAGGGGGTAGAGGTGGGGGAAACCGTGCGTTTTTTGCCAAAAAACAGCATGGCTTTTCGCGTTGTTGGATGCTGTATATGCTTACCTTACAGGCTGTTAAACAAATACTACAGAGAGGTAGCTATGATAAGTGGTTACTTTAGCGAGTAGTTGGCAACAATTAAAATGGAGGACATAAGAATAGCAGATTGGGTCACTTGGATTTTGGTACTGACAAGTTCTATTGGAACATTCATAGTTTACAAAATTCAAAAAGCAAGGATTGAAGTTTTAAAGGAGAAGGCTTCGACTACGAAAGACTATCAGGATATGAGGGAGGCTGTAATAGCTGACCGATTTACGAAGGAATTTGAAAAAGAACTTGAATTAGCCATCAGTGAAATCACGGAAAAAGTGACGGATGAATCTACCGAAAGATTTCACGAAGGTTACTACGAATTGATGAGAGTAGTTCTCGAATTTTTATGGACATCCGTTCCAGAAAGCGAATGGGAGTCTTTTCTTGAACACAACTCTCCGACAAACAAGAAGCCTTTTCTTGACTTGTTGCGAAATCGCGAACTAATGAATAAACATCTGGGGAGTCAATTCCCTCAGAAATAATAAATCCGAATCTTTCGTCAAATTCTTTTCGTGTCATTGGAATTAAATAAAAACAGTTGCCAACAAAACCTAAAGCCAACTAAAGTCTGGCTTTAGCCAGACCGTTGGCGGCAAGCGTGGAATGAAAGCTCAGCAGTACATATTAACTCTCGTTTTGACGCTGGTTACTGCCGTCAATTACGGACAGGTCAGAAACGACACGTCTGACATCAACGTTGAGTATCTCGCTCACGTTTGGCACTTGACAAGTTCTGACGGCACACAAAAAACGTATAGTTCGACAGCTACTAATCCTCACGGTTGGGGCGCGACAATTCAAATCCATGAAAACGGTGAATTTGTAGACGCCTACTCAGCGAGATGTGGAAATGACCAGAACATACGTCACGACACAGGAAAATGGACATTGGACAAAGAGACAATGACCCTGACGACAACTTTCATGGTGCTATTCAAAAAGGTAACTGCGGAATACCAAATCATGTCGTTGTCTGACACCGAATTAGTATTGAAAGAAATTGAAACGCCAGCCGCCAACACCCACTAAACCTAATGCTTGCGACAGTACGTCAGTCGGTCTCAGTTTCGTTCTGTGCGCAACTCACCCCTGACTCCTGTTCGGAGTCTTTCCCCTCTCTCGGGAGAGAGGGGTGGCATGTTTTTGCTTTCAGCAAAGAGACCGCTGCGCTAAGTTCGACCAACGGGAGAAGTGACGGGGAGAGTTCGAAGAGCACGGCAGTTTCTAACGCATTATCTTTAGCGGTACTCGTTGTAGCTTAAAACTAAATGAAAGTCGCTCATTTGATATTGATCGCTTTTCTATTGTCTTGTTCGCACTCCTCTGAAAAGCTGATAGTGCAAATTGACCTACTGAGCCGCGACACGGTAAGAACTGGCACTCCCCCGTTAGAGATAGAGGTTCTGAACGGAAATACATTCATTTACCCAACTGGCCTCTTGGATAGCTTAGAAGTACCAATCGTGGACACCCTAACGCTATATCACGGCAAGGTTTTATACCATGGTCTAGAGTGGACATTCGTAGAGGATTTTAAAGTAAGTCAATTTCCGAAGTCAACGTTTAGTCTCTATCGAAGTACAATATTCACAATGGACCAGAAACTAATTGTAGCTAGCGGAATGGGTTTTATTGCTCGCCATGGATTAACCTCATCATATTTTGAAATCATATCGAAGTTTAATGATGCGAACATTGACGATGAAACAAAAACGCTTCTGCTACGGAAACTTGAATTCTAGGCATTTGAGTAAACAAATAAACGCTACAACAGAACCTTAAGCCAACTGAAGTTCAGGTAAGTAAACCGTTACCAAATAGAAAAGCCCCGCTGCCAATGGCAATCGGGGCTTATGTTTTTGTAAGTGGGGTAGGTTAGCGTATCACCAACTTCTCGTTAAAGAGCTCATCATTGGTAGAACCAACCACTATGTACATGCCCGGTGTAAGGTTGTTGTAAGGGTCTATGGCCGTAACAGGGCCCGCACCACGGTTTAGGATAACCTTAGAGTAGGATTCCCTACCCATCATATCGTACACAATAACCAGCACCTCATTGGCATTCACTTCAGCCAGATCTATCTTAACGGGCTGCGAGTTGAACGCAGGGTTAGGGTACAGTCCTGAAGTGACCTTTACAGGGGCATCTTGGCCAAAACCCTCTTCAATGGAAGTGGCAATGCTATAGTTTACCGTGTAGCCCAATTGCTCCAGAACACGCACTTCATCTTCATGCAGCAGCTTAAAGGCATCACCGTTGGTAAGTGATGGGTGCATCAGGTACTGGCCATGCTCGGAGCGACTGTTGTCAAAATGGTCCAAACTGGAACTTGAGAAAGAACTGGGCGAGAATACAGGCGCATATTGCCCTTCGTACAACTCAAACCAGACCTGATTGTTGGTGAGCGCGCCATCTTCTGGCAACGAAACCTGCGTGGTAGGCCCAGAACCCGTCACCTCAAACAAGGCATCCTTATCGTGTCCTGCCAAGAACCCATCAAATGACGTGTAAATGCCTTCTGAGGCGGCAGATTCTCCAGTGGCGGTAGAATAGCTTGTGAAACCAAGAATGTGCAGGATCTCGTGCAGGGCTATGGTGTAAAAATCGTACTGGTCTGATGCAGGATTGGCACCAACCACGTAGTTGTAATTCAAATTCGGATGGAAATTGAACTGCATGTAGCCGTCAGGGTACGGACCATATGGGTCGTTACCCGTAGTGATGTGTGCTTTGGTAAACGGCTGATTGAATCCTTTCGAACCGAAGTAATAGGCAGCTGAATATCCGAACGGATTCGACACCGGGTTACCGGAAAAAGATTCCCTTATCTCGATGTCGGCACTGCCGTAGTCTTCCATCAGCGAAGCGTAGTAGGCAAAGGCCGCTTCCAGCGTGGCTCTTCGGGCTGCACCCAAATTAGGGTCGTCAAACCCAACGCCTGTTCCGTTGGCCTGGTCCAAATACGTCAGGTTGAAAGTTGGCCCGTCTCCGTTACGCTTTCCGGCTCTGCCTTCTGCGGTAACCGATTGGCCCCAGCCGTTTGTCTTGATGTCTTCCATCGACATGCGGAAAACCTCATGCATCGGCAGCAGATCGCCATGCGCATCAACCAGCACCTCTTCGCCATTCTGCTCTACCAGATAAATGGCGCCATCGTCCTCATGCATGTGGTCAAAGATCACATCCTGAGCATAGGAGGTGAGACCTGCAAGTAGAAACGATAGGATGATGGTGGTTCTTAGCATTACTCCAATTTATAGAGTAATACTGCGTAACAGCGGAATAGATTCGAAAATTAGACTGGTTTTTACCTCGTTTAGACCAGTGTATTCAGGTTTGAGATGAATCGATGAACGACCACTTACAGGTCGTCAATGGGGCCTTTTCCTTCTCGGATAACTTCAACTTCTCCGTTAGAGCAATCCAGAACCGTGGAACCTTCAAAGCCACCATAACCACCATCAATCACCAGATCCACCTGATTTTCGAAACGCTCATAGATAAGACTAGGGTCGGTAGAGTATTCTATCATATCGTTGGCATCGGTAACAGATGCGGTCATGATCGGATGTCCCAGTTGCCGCACAATTTCCAACGGAATATTATTGGCCGGAATTCGGATACCCACCGTGCGCTTCTTGCTCTGAAACAGTTTCGGAACGCTGCTGTTGGCGTTGAGAATGAAGGTGTAAGCACCTGGCAAAAGGCGCTTCATCAGTTTAAACGTGGTGTTGTCTATCTGCGCGCAATAATCTGAGATGTGACTCAGGTCGTGGCAGATGAAAGAGAACTGCGCTTTTTCTGGTTTGATGTTCCTGATCTGGCAGATGCGCTCAACGGCCTTGCGGTTGTTGATGTCGCACCCAATGCCGTAAACCGTATCGGTAGGGTAGATGATCACACCTCCATCACGAAGACATTCCACCACCTGCGCAATGGCTTTCGGGTTGGGATTCTCTTCGTAGATACGGATCAGCATGGATTACTTGTTTGCCTCAAAATCGGCAAGGAATTTAGCGAGGCCAATATCGGTAAGTGGGTGGTTCAACAATCCAAGGATCGGTCCTAATGGACAAGTGGCCACATCTGCTCCTGCTTCTGCACACTTCACAATATGCATGGTGTGTCTGATGCTGGCAGCAAGGATCTGCGTATCGTACATGTAGTTGTCGTAGATCAGTCTGATCTGCTCAATCAGCTCAACGCCATCGGAGCTATTGTCGTCCAATCTGCCCAAGAAAGGAGAAACGTAGGTGGCACCTGCTTTGGCGGCCAATAGCGCCTGCCCAGCACTGAACACCAACGTGCAATTGGTTCTAATGCCTTTGTCCGTGAAATACTTGATGGCCTTGATGCCGTCTTTGATCATCGGCACTTTTACCACTATCTGGTCATGTAGTTTGGCCAGTGCTTCGCCTTCTTTTACGATTCCGGCAAAATCGGTAGCGATAACCTCTGCACTTACGTCTCCATCCACAATGTTGCAGATGTCAATGTAGTGCTGCTTTACACGTGCATCTCCATGAATCCCTTCTTTGGCCATCAAAGATGGATTGGTAGTTACTCCGTCAAGAACGCCTAGGTCTTGCGCTTCTCTGATCTGGTCTAAGTTGGCTGTGTCGATAAAGAATTTCATGGGTCTGATTGTTTCATGCAAAGTTGACCAAGTTGCCTTGTCTCAGCAAGTTCTGAAGCGAAAAGAAATGAACAGGTTTTGAAAGAGGCGCAAGTTGTAAGCAGTAAGTCCAAAGGAAAACTGGTCTTGATCCTTATGCCTTTCGCCTTTCACCTAGCTGACTATTGGGCACAAAAAAAGGGGTAAGCTACCTATGTCGCACCGCTACAACCACCTACCCTTGCTACATTCCTGTCCTGGGGGATTCAGTAGGAGCTGGTCGCACAGGACTTACCCCAGCGCAAAGGTAGCAACGTTCTTTTCCAAACCAACACTAATGTGTTGCTAACAAATGTGAAGCTTGGCAGTCTACACGCACCATTCAATTATATTTGCCAGCAACCTAAAACCACAAGCCAATGAAACATGTAATGAATTGGGGAGCCATCCTCGGATTTGTGCTTATCGCGCTCTCGCTTGCATTTTACTTGATGGGATTGACCGAAGCCAGTTGGGTGCAATGGATAAGTTATGCGGCCATTGGCGCAGTGATTTATGTGGCAACCAAAGCCAGAAGAGACAATGCAAACGGTTTCATCTCTTACGGCCAAGGTCTTGGAACGGGGGTTGGAGTGGCCTTCTTTGCCAGTATCCTTGTTGCTTTCTACACATTCGTTTTCTTCAATTATATAGATGCAGACATGCTTGAGGAAATGATCCTCAGAGTTGAAGATCAGATGTATGATCAAGGAACACCGGCAGATCAGGTGGAGATTGCCATGCAATACACAAGAAAGTTCATGGCTCCTGGCCCAATGGCCGCCATGGTAGTGCTCACGTACACCATCATCGGGTTCATCATCTCATTGATCACTTCTGCCATTCTTAAGAAGGAGGATACTTCTTTCGATTCCAATTTCAAGTAAGGTCTGTGCTCGTATCCATCGTAATTCCGCTCTACAATGAGCATGAATCGTTGCCTGAGCTTACCAGGTGGATAAACGAGGTCATGTCTAAAAACGACCTTGCTTATGAGGTGGTTTACGTGGATGATGGAAGTACTGACGGCTCTTGGGAGGTCATCGAAAACCTGAAAAAGGAATATACACAGATCCGTGCATTGAGATTCCGAAGAAACTACGGTAAATCAGCTGGTCTGAACCGTGGTTTTGATGCCGCAGAAGGAGACGTTATCATTACCATGGATGCCGATCTTCAGGATAGCCCGGAGGAAATTCCAGAACTGGTAAGAATGATAACCGAAGAGGGTTTTGATCTGGTTTCCGGCTGGAAGAAGAAACGTTTCGACCCAATTACCAAGACGGTTCCTACCAAACTGTATAATTGGGCTGCTAGAAAGATGTCTGGCATTTACCTGCACGACTTCAACTGTGGACTGAAAGCCTACCGCAAAGACGTTATCAAAAGCATAGAAGTGTACGGTGAAATGCACCGTTACATTCCAGTAATTGCCAAGTGGGCCGGCTTTATTAAGATCGGTGAGAAAGTGGTTCAGCACCAAGAACGGAAGTTCGGTGTAACCAAGTTCGGTATTGAACGATTCATCAACGGGCCGTTAGACCTTTTGGTTATCACGTTCATGAGCCGTTTCGGTAAGCGCCCCATGCACTTTTTCGGGGTTTACGGAACTCTGATGTTTCTCCTTGGAGGTGCGGTTAGTACATGGCTGATTCTGGAAAAAGTGATCGCGATAGCCAACCAGACCAAGGTGAGAGAAGTAACCGATCAACCGTTGTTCTATCTGGCTATTTTGGCCATGATTATCGGAACGCAACTGTTCATGGCGGGGTTCTTGGCAGAGATGATCGCTCGGTCGTCATCAGACCGTAACAATTACCAGATAGCCGAAACGATCGACTGAGGTGGCTGAATCCAGAAGGTGTGTCATAATTGGTCCGGCATTCCCACTGCGTGGAGGAATAGCACAGCTCAACGAATCGCTTTCAGCAGAATTCACCAAGCAAGGAATTGAGAATACCATTTTCTCATTCTACATGCAGTATCCAGGTTTCCTTTTTCCTGGAACATCTCAAACAGAGGCGGTTGACAGAAAGGGTCCGGAAGGTGTGAAGATCAACTCCACCATTAGTTCGATAAACCCGATCAGTTGGTGGCTCACTGCAAGGAAAATTGCCCGTTACAAACCCGATTTTGTGGTGGTGCGGTATTGGCTGCCCTTCATGGGCCCCTGTTTGGGAACCATTTGCAAATGGGTTAAAAAGATGACGGGAGTTCCGGTCATTGCCATTTGCGACAATGTGATTCCTCACGAAAAACGAATCGGAGATCGGTTCTTCACGAAATATTTCACCAAACATGTAGACAAGTTTGTGGCCATGTCTTCTTCCGTGCTCGATGACCTGAATGAATTCGATACAGATAAGCCACGAAAGTTGCTTTACCATCCAGTTTACGATCATTTCGGAGAGGGTGTAGACAAAGAGTTTGCTAGAAAGCATCTCAGTATTCCGTTGGAGAAAAAGGTGGTCCTTTTCTTTGGTATCATCAGGAAATACAAAGGCTTGAAGCTTCTTCTGGAGGCCTTAGCTAAAGTGAAGAACAAGCAAGATCTGCGGCTGATAGTTGCTGGCGAGTTCTATGAAGATAGAATCAAGTACAACAGGCTCATAGACAAGCTCAATCTGCAAGAGGTGGTCAAAATAGATTCTGGCTTTGTGGATAAGCACAAAGTGAAATTCTATTTCTGTGCAGCAGATATTGTGGCTCAGCCTTATCTCTCAGCAACGCAGAGCGGGGTAACCCAGATAGCCTATCATTTTGAAGTGCCCATGCTGGTTACCAATGTGGGTGGGTTGCCAGAGATGGTTCCACATGGCAAAGTCGGCTACGTAACGGATGTCAATGCGCAGCAAATTGCTGATGCAATTGAGAAATATTTTGAAGGAAATGATCAGGCGGAATTCCGTCAGAATATCCTCGAAGAGAAGAAACGTTTCTCATGGGATTTCTTCGCCACGGAGATTTCTGAAATGGCAAATGGGTAACTATAACTTCATGCACCCGAAAGCCTTGTTGTAGTTGACTTTTAGCGCGCTTTCGGGTACTTGAAATGACTATATTTGCCGCCTCAAAATCGGCCAGATATCAAAGCAACAACATTGAAAGAAATTGTCATGGTAGACCTTCAAGCGCAGTATCAGCGCCTGAAGACAGAAATCGATACAGCAGTGTTGGATGTCATGGCATCAACCAGATTTATTGGAGGACCGGAAGTTGACGGCTTCAGGAAAGACCTGGAAGCCTATTTAGGCGTTAAGCATGTAATTCCTTGCGCTAACGGAACAGATGCGCTTCAGATAGCCATGATGGCATTGGATCTGAAGCCGGGTGATGAGGTCATTGTGCCAACCTTTACCTATGTGGCCACCGCGGAGGTGATTGCCCTTTTGGGTCTTACACCGGTTATGGTAGATGTGGATGATGAGACCTTCTGCATTGACCTGAATCAGGTAAAAGCCGCCATCAGTCCAAAGACAAAAGCCATTGTTCCTGTGCACCTGTACGGGCAGTGTGCCGATATGGAAGGTCTGATGAAATTGGTTGAGGGAACCGATATACATGTTATTGAAGACAATGCCCAGGCCATTGGTTCTGATTACCATTTTTCTAACGGTAGAACCGTGAAGTCAGGTGCTATAGGCACAATTGGTTGTACATCGTTCTTCCCTTCAAAAAACCTAGGCTGCTTTGGAGATGGAGGTGCACTCTTTACAAATGATGATGACCTGGCCAACAAGGCCAAGATGATCGCATCTCACGGACAGAGTAGGCAATATGTACATGATGTGGTTGGTTGCAATTCTAGACTGGATGCTATTCAAGCTGCCGTTCTCAGAGTTAAACTGCCACACTTGGATGATTTCGCAATGCGAAGAAGAGCCGTGGCCGATAAGTACGATGCGGCTTTTGCGGGAATTGATCAGATAACAACTCCTGTGCGAAATAAGCGGTCTGTGCATGTTTTCCATCAGTACACACTGATGTTGAATGGGTTGGATAGAAATGGATTAAAGGATTTCTTGGCAGAGAACGAGATTCCTTCCATGATCTACTACCCAATTCCATTGCACGAACAAAAAGCGTTTGCTGATAGCGATTCGGACAGGGATTTCCCAGTTACACAGAAGCTTTGCAAATCGGTCATTTCATTGCCCATTCATACGGAAATGGAAGAAGATCAACAGAATTACATCATAGAAAAAGTAATAGAATACGTAAGAACAGCAGGATGAAAATTGCAGTTGTAGGAACAGGATACGTTGGATTGGTTACCGGTACATGCCTTGCGGAAACGGGTAATCATGTGATCTGCGTTGATATTGACGAGAACAAGGTCAATAAAATGAAAAACGGAGAGGTGCCTATTTATGAGCCGCACCTTGATGTTTTGTTCGAGAGAAACATCAAACAAGGTAGACTGAGTTTTACCACAGATCTGAAAGAGGCCATTGACCCTGCTCAGGTAGTTTTCTTGGCGCTGCCAACCCCTCCAGGAGAGGATGGTTCGGCAGATCTGTCTTACGTTCTTGGGGTTGCAGAAGATCTTGGTAAGATCATGACCGACTACAAAGTACTGGTGGATAAGAGTACTGTTCCAGTTGGCACGGCCGAAAAAGTTACCGCAGCCGTTAAGAAGAACGCAACGGTAGATTTTGATGTGGTTTCAAACCCAGAATTCCTTAGAGAAGGGTTTGCGGTTGATGATTTCCTGAAGCCGGACAGAGTGGTTGTAGGAACTTCTTCTTCCAAGGCGCAGAAGATCATGGAAGAACTGTACAAGCCATATGTGCGTCAGGGAAACCCGATCATTTTCATGGATGAGAAATCTGCTGAGTTGACCAAGTATGCCGCTAACGCATTCCTTGCTACCAAGATCACGTTCATGAACGAAGTGGCCAACCTTTGCGAACTGTTGGATGCGGATGTTGACAAGGTCAGAATCGGTATTGGAACAGATACACGAATCGGAAAGCGATTCCTTTTTCCAGGCATTGGATATGGAGGTTCTTGTTTTCCGAAAGATGTTCAGGCACTGGCAAAATCTGCTGCAGAAGTCAATTACGATTTCTCCATCCTCACATCCGTTATGCGAGTGAATGAAGGTCAGAAAACCATCATTGTTCCTAAGATCAAAGACTTTTATGCAGGAGACCTGAAAGGAAAGCACTTTGCTCTTTGGGGTCTCGCGTTCAAACCAGACACGGACGATATCAGAGAGGCACCAGCCCTTTATGTAATTGATAAATTGGTTGAAGCCGGTGCAACGGTTACAGCCTTCGACCCGGAAGCAATGGATAACGTAAAGGTTTTACTTGGAGACAAGATTTCTTTTGCAGACGATCAGTATAGCGCGTTGCAAGGTGCCGATGCATTGATCATTGCTACAGAATGGTCCGTTTTCCGCTCTCCAGAATTCTCCAAAATAGCCAGCGGACTTAAAGAGAAAGTAATTTTTGACGGGCGTAATCTTTACGATCTAGATCAAATGAGAGAACTAGGATTCTACTACAATTCAATAGGTAGAAGAACCGTAATTCCACAAGGATGAAAAGAGTTCTGATAACAGGTGCCGCAGGTTTTCTGGGCTCGCATTTATGCGAACGTTTCTTGAAAGAAGGATGCCATGTAATTGCCATGGACAATCTCATCACGGGAGACCTCAAAAACATTGAGCACCTTTTTAAGCTCAAAGAGTTTGAATTCTATCATCACGATGTAAGCAAGTTCATTCATATTCCTGGAGAATTGGATTACATCTTGCATTTCGCGTCTCCAGCCAGCCCGATCGATTATCTGAAAATTCCTATTCAGACATTGAAAGTTGGGTCTTTGGGTACGCACAATTGCCTTGGATTGGCAAAGGCCAAAGGAGCCAGAATGCTTATTGCATCTACTTCTGAGGTCTATGGTGACCCGTTGGTACACCCTCAAACCGAAGATTATTGGGGTAATGTGAATCCAATCGGACCACGTGGCGTGTACGATGAGGCCAAAAGATTCCAAGAGGCAATTACCATGGCTTACCACAGATACCATGGAGTTGAAACCAGAATTGTTAGGATTTTCAACACCTACGGACCACGAATGCGACTGAACGATGGTCGTGTTCTGCCAGCGTTCATCGGCCAAGCGCTTAGGGGAGAAGATCTTACTGTGTTTGGAGATGGAAGTCAGACCAGAAGTTTCTGCTATGTAGATGATCTGATTGAAGGAATCTATCGGTTGCTTCAGTCTGATTATGCTGAGCCAGTTAACATTGGCAATCCGGATGAGATAACCATTGCAGATTTTGCCGAAGAGATCATCAAACTAACTGGAACAGATCAAAAGGTGATTTACAAGCCACTTCCGGTGGATGATCCCATGCAACGTCAACCGAACATTGACCGCGCTAGAGCTATTCTGAACTGGGAGCCGAAGGTGAGCAGGGCAGAGGGTTTAAAGATTACTTATGATTATTTCAAGAGTCTTCCGGACGAAGAACTCTACAAAAAGGAGCACAACACCTTCGAAGGTTACATTAGAAAGTAATGTCCTATTTCGCTCACGAAACAGCTGTAATTGATGAAGGTTGCGTTATTGGAGACGGAACCAAGATCTGGCATTTCTCACATTTGATGACAGGTTGTGTGCTGGGTGAGGGCTGTAACCTCGGTCAGAACGTGGTTGTTTCCCCACAGGTGAAGTTGGGCAACAATGTAAAAGTTCAGAACAACGTCTCTATTTACACAGGCGTGGTTTGCGAAGATGATGTCTTCCTCGGTCCATCCATGGTCTTTACAAATGTTACCAATCCAAGAAGTGCGGTAAACAGAAGAGGCTCTTATGAGACCACTAATGTTGGCCGTGGTGCCAGTATCGGGGCTAATGCTACCATCGTTTGCGGACATGACATTGGACACCATGCCTTTATTGGTGCAGGTTCTGTGGTAACCAAAAACGTGCCTCCGTATGCATTGCTTGTGGGAAACCCTGCAAGACAAATCGGTTGGATGAGCGAGTTTGGCCACCGACTTGAATTCGATGCAAATGGGCTGGCAATCTGCCCAGAATCAGGAGAAAAGTATCAACTAGAGAACGGGTCTGTAACAAAGGTGTCATGATTCCAAGCGATAGAAAAATAAGATTCGGAGTTGTTGGATGCGGCCATATTGGCAAGCGCCATGCGGAGATGATCATTCGAAATGAAGAGTCGGAACTAGTGGCCATGGTTGACAAGCGAGAACCATCGGAGCTCGGAATTGAGAATTATGAGGTGCCGTTTTTCAAAACGGTGGCAGAAATGTTGGAGGCGGTTCCTGACATTGATGTGGTGAATGTTTGTACGCCCAACGGATTTCACGAAGAGCACAGTCTTGCCTCGCTTAAAGCGGGTAAGCACGTAGTTTGCGAAAAACCCATGGCATTGTCCAAAGCCGGTTGTGAAGAGATCATCTTCAAGGCACTTCAAATGTCCAAGCAGGTGTTTTGCGTAATGCAGAACCGCTATTCTCCACCTTCGGTTTGGATAAAGCAGGTCATTGAAGAGAACCGATTGGGAAAAATCTTCATGGTGCAGGTAAACTGCTACTGGAATCGGGACGAGCGTTACTACGTGCCAGGTGTTTGGAAAGGAGACCAGAAATTGGATGGCGGAACACTTTTCACGCAGTTCTCACACTTCATAGACATCATGTACTGGTTGTTCGGAGATATTACCGACATCAGAGGCAATTTTCAAGACTTCAATCATCAGAATCTCACAGATTTTGAAGACTCAGGAATGGTGCATTTCAACTTCGTGAATGGAGGAATGGGCTGCATCAATTATTCCACTTCGGTATGGAACAAGAACTTGGAAAGTAGCTTAACGGTTATTGGCGAAAAGGGCAGTGTGAAGATCGGAGGGCAGTATATGAATGAGGTGGAATATTGCCACATAGAAGGGTATGAAATGCCTGAGTTGGCAGAATCAAATCCCGCTAATGATTATGGCGCGTACAAAGGCTCGGCCGCTAACCACCACTACATTATAGAAAATGTGGTCGATAACCTCAGAGGAAGAACACCGATAACCACCAACGCTTTAGAAGGGCTCAAGGTGGTTGAGATCATAGAAAGAATTTACGCACAGCGAAACGCAGCGCTGTTAAACAAGGGAAAATAATACGAGATGAATATTTACGAACGTCTGTTGAATAAGGACGCCAAGTTGGCGGTAATCGGCCTTGGATACGTTGGGCTTCCAATTGCATTGGAATTTGCCAGAAGAATTAAGGTTGTGGGATTTGATATCAACGCTGAGCGCGTTGAGTTGATGAAGAAGAACATCGACCCGAGTGAGGAATTGGAGGCATCAGACTTCGAAGGATGTGATATTCTCTTTACCGCGGATATTGAAGACCTTAGAGATGTTGACTTCTATATTGTAGCGGTACCAACACCCATCGATGAGCATAATCTTCCGGATCTAAGACCAGTTGTAGGTGCATCCACAACGGTTGGAAACGTTCTTTCTAAAGGTAATTATGTGGTTTACGAATCAACGGTTTACCCGGGCTGTACAGAGGAAGATTGTGTTCCGGTATTGGAAGAAAGATCAGGACTGAAGTTCAAGGAAGATTTCAAGGTTGGCTATTCTCCAGAAAGAATCAATCCAGGAGACAAAGAGCACACACTGAGAAAGATTGTCAAGGTTTCTTCCGGATGCGATAAGGAATCGGCAGAATTGATTGCCAAGACCTATGAGTTGGTTGTTGATGCGGGAGTACACAGAGCACCATCCATCAAAGTGGCAGAGGCAGCTAAGATCATTGAGAACACACAGCGCGATGTGAACATTGCCTTGATGAATGAGCTCTCCATGATCTTCAACAGAGTTGGTATCAATACGTTCGATGTGTTGGAAGCTGCAGGGACCAAGTGGAACTTCCTGAAGTTCTTCCCAGGTTTGGTTGGAGGTCACTGCATCGGGGTAGACCCATATTACCTTACTCACAAAGCAAGAGAGCTCGGATATCACTCCAAGGTTATCACATCAGGGAGGTCTATCAATGATGCCGTTGGAGCTTATGTTGCAACAGAAACTGTGAAGAAGATCGTTGCGAATGGTGGAGACATCAGTCATTCAAAAGTTCTTGTTCTTGGAGCAACCTTCAAAGAGAATGTTGCAGATATCAGAAACTCCAAAGTGGTGGATGTGATCAGAGAATTGGAGTCCTTCGGAGTAAAGGTGGATGTGGTTGATCCGCATGCATCGTCTGATCAGGTAAAGCACGAATACGGATTCAAATTGTCATCAAAGGTTGGCAAGGATTACGATGCTGTAATTGTAGCCGTAAACCACAAAGAATACTTGGACAAGCCTGAAAGCTATTTCCAAGAGATCTGTAAGAAAAAAGGAGTTTTTGTAGATGTGAAAGGCGTTTACAAAGGCAAGATCAAGAAACTGACTTATTGGAGTCTCTAATAGAATGGTAATTGTTACCGGAGGTACGGGATACATTGGTTCGCACACGGTTGTAGAACTGATAAATGCAGGGAAGTCCGTTGTGATACTTGACGACCTTTCAAATTCCCGTATTGAGGTTATTGATGCGATAGAGGAGATCACGGGCACGCGTCCGTTGTTCCACCGTGTAGACCTTGCAGATGCTGAAGCACTGAAGAATGTCTTTGACAAGATCGGTGAGAAAGCCGAGGCGGTGGTTCATTTTGCCGCGAAGAAAGCCGTTGGGGAATCGGTCGAGAAGCCACTACTGTACTACCGGAACAATTTGTTCGGATTGGTGAACCTGCTTGAAGAGATGCAACGTTTTTCCATCGAAAAGTTGGTGTTCTCATCCAGTTGTACCGTCTACGGACAGCCGAGTGTCATTCCGGTTACGGAAGAAACGCCACGACAAAAAGCTGAATCTCCGTACGGAAACACGAAGAGCATTGCCGAGGATATCATTTCAGATTGTTGCAAGGTGAGTCCATTGAAGGCCATCTCGTTGAGATATTTCAATCCAATTGGTGCACATGCAAGTGCCAAGATCGGTGAGCTACCTGTTGGAACACCTACCAATCTTGTGCCGTACGTTACACAGACAGCAGCTGGCGTTCGCCAAGAACTTACCGTTCATGGAGACGATTATCCAACCGAGGATGGAACGTGCATCAGAGATTATATCCATGTGGTGGATCTGGCAAAGGCACATCTGAAAGCCTTGGAAAGGTTGGATAAAGAAGTTTCAGTAGGAGGAAATCATGAATTCTTCAACGTTGGAACAGGAAAAGGCTCAAGCGTTATGGAGGTGATCGAGACATTCAAAGCAGCAACGGGGGTCAACATTCCTTACAAAATTGGTGAGAGAAGACCTGGGGATGTTACCGAGATTTACGCAGATACTTCATTTGCTGAAAAGGAACTGTGCTGGAAAGCAGAATTGAATTTGAAAGACGCACTCGGTTCATCGTGGAACTGGGAGAAGAATTATAGAAATATCAAAGCATGAAAACCATAATCATTACTGGAGGTGCCGGTTTCATCGGTTCACACGTGGTCAGACGTTTCGTTAACAAGTATCCAGATTACAAAATTGTGAATCTTGATGCCCTGACCTATGCTGGAAACCTTGAGAACTTGAAGGATGTGGAGAATGCCAACAACTATCAGTTTGAGCATGCTGACATTACTGATGCAGCGAAGATCAAGGAGGTGTTTGCCAGATATCAGCCTGTAGGCGTGGTGCATTTAGCCGCAGAATCTCACGTAGACCGTTCCATTTCAGGCCCAATGGCCTTTGTTGAGACCAATATTATTGGAACCGTGAACCTTCTCAACGCTGCGCGCGAAACTTGGAATGGTGAATGGGAAGGAAAGCGTTTCTACCACGTTTCAACCGATGAGGTTTACGGTTCATTAGGTGAAACCGGATTCTTCTATGAGACGACAGCTTATGATCCACGCAGCCCTTATTCAGCTTCAAAAGCAAGTTCCGATCACTTGGTAAGAGCCTATTACCACACCTATGGACTTCCAGTGGTTATCAGCAATTGCTCCAACAATTATGGCCCGAACCACTTCCCAGAAAAGTTGATTCCGTTGGCCATTCACAGAATTCAGAACAATGAGGAGATTCCGATCTATGGCAAGGGAGAGAATGTGCGCGATTGGTTATACGTAGAAGACCATGCAGCGGCCATTGATGCAGTTTTCCATAAAGGTGGATTGGGAGAGACTTACAACATTGGAGGAAACAACGAGTGGACCAACATTGACCTCATCCGATTGCTTTGCAAGATCATGGATCAGAAGCTTGGTAGAGAAGAAGGAACATCAGAAAAGCTCATCACATTCGTTAAGGATAGAGCAGGACACGACCTTAGATATGCTATCGATTCTACCAAACTGAAGACAGAATTGGGTTGGGAACCAAGTCTGACGTTTGAAGAAGGCCTTCCGAAAACAGTGGATTGGTACCTGGCAAATCAGGATTGGCTGAACCACGTAACATCTGGCGAATACCAGAACTATTTCAAACAACAATACCAAGAACGATAATGTACGAAACCCCGTTTCACGATATCGAAATAAGCAAATCTACTTTCCTCATAACCGGAGGTGCTGGATTTGTGGGCTCAAACATTGTTGCTTACCTGATGAAGTACGGTGCTGGAAAAGTGAAAGTGCTGGACAACCTGTGCGAAGGTAAAATGGAGAACATTGAGCCTTTCTTGAATGAACCGAACTTTGAGTTCATTGAAGGTGATATTTCGGATGCTGAAACGTGCAAAAAGGCATGCCAAGGTGTTGATTACATCTCGCATCAGGCGGCATTGGGTTCCGTTCCTCGCTCATTGGAAACACCGCTTCTAACCAATGAGGCCAACGTAACGGGCTTCCTGAATATGCTTACGGCAGCTAAGGATGCCAAGGTCAAGCGATTCGTGTATGCCAGTTCATCATCCGTTTATGGCGATAGTTTGAAATTGCCAAAAGTGGAAGAGCACATAGGTGATCCGCTTTCTCCGTACGCAGCATCCAAGTTCGTGAATGAGGTTTACGCAGGTGTTTACGCACTCAACTACGGAATTGAAGTGGTAGGATTGCGTTACTTCAACATTTTCGGACCGAATCAAAAGCCAGATGGACCATATGCCGCTGTCATTCCATTGTTCATGGATGCGTTGCTGAAAGGGAAATCGCCTTACATAAATGGAGATGGCGAACAGTCTAGAGACTTTACGTTTGTTGAAAATGCCGTACAGGCAAATATCCGCGCCATGTTCTCTCAAGTGCCTGGTGCAACGGGCAGGGTTTACAACATCGCTTTCGGAGAAAGAACAACCATCAACGAGTTGTATTTCACGTTAAAGGATATTGTTGGTTCCGATGTTGATCCTACGTATCGAGAACCTAGAAAGGGAGACGTTAGAGATTCTTTGGCAGACATCTCCAAAGCTAAAGCCTACTTGGGTTATGACCCAAAGGTCAGTATCAAAGATGGCTTGGACATTACCATCAAGTGGTTTGCCAAGCATTACGGCCAATCGGCTACTCAGTAAAGAACAATTCGTTGGCGCGTTGCGCGATGCACCGACCGTGGTACTCAGAACTCTCGATGGTGGTTCTGAGGTTTGTTCCTGCATAAATTCTGCTGTAAGCCGCTTCCTCTCCCATTGCCGTGAATGAGGTGAAGATCCGCTCATCAATTCCTAAAATGGAACTGTAGGTGTTGTCCTTCACTTCAATATCACCATATAGATTAATGAAAACCTGCGTGGCTGCAAATGCCATAGTGGAACGCATGGATGGATATTCTGGCGTAAGCGGATTATCCATTTCCGAATTCCAGTTCATATCAACCGTTTGCTGAATGGAGGTAAGAGGACGCGGACGCCAGTACGTGTATTTCAGTTTATAGGTAGAGATGTACGTGTCTGCCATGGCTATGCACAATTGCGCGTAAGCGGTAACAGACTCTTCGCCATTCAATAGATTCTGTTGCACCAATTGCCTGAGAATTGAAATATAGTGGCCAGGTACGGTGTAGGTTCCGTTTCCATCGTTCCAGAAACGCGCAATTTCCACCTCGCCTGGATTGAGGTTATCTCCAATCTCATTCACTTCAAGAACCTCATTGAAATAGTCAGAACCAGAAGTCGTATCAACGTTTTCCGGAATACCCGGATGGCATAGTACAATCAATTGATCTTGCGTGAACGTGAATGCTCTCAGGTCTCCCCAGCAAGCGTATTTTGGTCCCGCAAAGGTTGGTGGTGTAGTAGCCCAATCAAATGGTCCCGAGGGAACACTTACCGCGCAATTGCTCATTTGGTCGAAACCATCGGTAGCACTCCAATCAAGAATGGCATTCCCTAATGCTTGTCCAAACTCTCTAGAACGGTCAATCAATGACTCAGACAGTCCATTGATAAGATAAGCGCGCTCGTGCCCATCGTACGTAGATGACAACACCAACCGGATGTTGGTTGGGGCGTTGGCGTACATTTCATCAAGCACGGTATACATGGCGGCTTCTGCCACAATTCCGAAGTTGTAAGTGAGATTGGCATCTGGTTGAGGCAGAACATCCAGTCCTTGCAACTGACCAACCAACGAACGCATGCTTTCGGAGTTTAACTGGTAGCCCTCGTAATAGGCAATGCTGGAATAAGCTAGAATGCGAGAAGCTTCTTCTCCAGAGGTGTTGGTGGCGCGAATAACAGCTCCTAACTGCTCCAGCCATTCCATAAGCTGGGTAGGAGATGTGGTAGGGGTGGGTTGGTCTATTGGGTCTGTGGTATCGTCTTTACAACCGATGGGGATTAGAACCACTAGCAGTAAAAGAGCAAGTAGTCCATTTCTCATGTTCAACATGGAATTCAGATTTAGTTTGGCTGAAATTAGTGATTATCCTACCGAAGTGATTTCCACTTGGCGATTCACTTTTTTGATGAGTCCGGAAAGCACTCTTCCAGGACCGACTTCTGTGAATGATGTAGCTCCATCGCGCAGCATCTGGTTTACCGTCTGCGTCCACTTTACAGGAGCCGTTAACTGTGCTATAAGATTACGCTTGATGATGTCAGGATTTGAAACCACCTGACCTGTTACGTTCTGATAAATGGGGCAAATCGGTTTGCTAACGGTTGTAGCGTGAATGGCTTCTTCCAGTTCCAATTTGGCGGGTTCCATCAACGGGCTGTGAAATGCACCACCAACATTCAGTTTGATGGCTCGTAAAGCACCTGCTTCCGTCAACTTTTCGCAAGCAATGTCAACTCCTTTATTGGAGCCTGAAATCACTATCTGACCAGGACAGTTATAGTTAGCTGGAACAACAATTTCATCTTTGATGGAGGCACAGATGGAAGCCACTTTCTCATCCTCCATGCCCAAGATTGCCGCCATTGTTGAGGGATTCTCTTCACATGCTTTCTGCATGGCCTGAGCACGTTGCGAAACCAACTTCAAACCATCTTCAAATGTCAATGCTTGATTGGCCACAAGCGCAGAAAACTCACCCAAAGAATGACCCGCAACCATGTCTGGTTTGAAATCATCCAGCGTAAGCGCACGAATAACCGAATGAAGGAAAATGGCAGGCTGCGTCACCTTGGTTTGCTTCAGATCGTCATCCTCGCCCTCAAACATGATCTTGGTTATCTCGAAACCAAGGATCTTGTCCGCTTTCTCAAAATATTTCTTGGCCTCATCAGAGCTCTCGTAAAGCTCTTTGCCCATTCCTACAAACTGCGATCCCTGACCTGGAAATACGTATGCCTTCATCTCTATTCTCCGTAATATTCTACGTAGTTGTTCTCCGTTTCAATCAGCTTAATATAATGAAGTTGAGCTCCCTCAGCCTCGATCAAAGGCGCAAGGATCTTCCAAAACTCCATTGCCAACACTTCAGTAGATGGGAATTTGCCCAGCATGAAATCCACATCCAAGTTCAAATTCTTGTGGTCCACCTTCTCAATCACCTCATCTTTAATGATCTGACTCAGGTCTTTCAAGTTCATCACAAAACCCGTGTCAGGATCAACTTCTCCCTTTACGGTCACGATCAGATCGAAATTGTGTCCATGCCAATTCGCGTTGGCGCACTTCCCGAACACCTCATCGTTCTTCTCCTTGCTCCAATTCTCGTTGTAAAGCTTGTGGGCCGCGTTAAATCGCTCCCTTCGTGTAATGTAGATCATCTCCTCTCTGAAACGGGCCGCAAAGATAGAATGATCTGTGTGTTAACTAACTTTGCCGCATGACCGAAAATCCAGTTAGGATTCTGATTGTGGTGGCTACTTCAAGGGAACTTCCTGAGACTTCATTATTTGATGTGCCCAATTTGCAGGTTGATACATTGGTCACGGGTGTCGGAATGGTCGCAACTGCGTTTCATCTTACCAAAAAACTAACCCAGAAAAAGTACGATCTGGTTGTGAATGTTGGCATTGCGGGAGCCTTTGCAGAATCATTGGAAATCGGTTCGGTGGTTCAAGTTTCATCAGACCGATTGGCAGAACTCGGGGCTGAAGACCATGATAAATTCGTGCCTGCTGACGAAATGAATCTCATTGAAAAATCCGATCTGGAATTCAACACTGATTGTCGAATCGCAGGTCTTCCAGTAGTTTCAGGAATTACGGTAAATCGTGTTCATGGAAATGCGGAAAGCATCGCCAAGATTCGCAATCAATTCAACTCCGATATTGAAAGCATGGAAGGTGCAGCTGTTGGTTTTGTTTGCTCAAAGCTTGGTTTTCAGTGGTGTCAGATTCGTTCCATTTCCAATCGGGTTGAACCACGTGACAAATCCAATTGGAATATTCCTTTGGCATTGAAAAACCTTCATCACGAAGTTTTGGTTTATCTCCAAAAGCTCAATGATGAAGCATAAACTCACTCTCGGTTTTTCGCCCTGCCCGAATGATACGTTCATTTTCGATGCTATGGTCAACGGACGAATTGACTTGGGAGACATCGAACTAGAAGTTGTACTGGCCGATGTCGAAGAACTCAACCGTATGGCATTGGAAGGAAAACTGGATGTTACCAAGATCAGCTACAACGCTTTTGCGCACGTTCATTATCGTTATCAATTGCTGAATGCAGGGAGTGCTTTAGGCAATAACTGCGGTCCGTTGCTGATTTCCAAAAAGCTGCTGTCAGAAGAAGAGTTGAAAACTGCTTCTATTGCCATTCCTGGTGAGAATACCACTGCCAATTTCCTGATGTCTTTTGCCTATCCCGAAGCGCAAAACAAACAGGAATTCCTCTTCTCAGAAATCGAATCTGCTGTTTTAGATGGAAAGGTTGATTCTGGCGTTATCATCCACGAAAACCGCTTTACGTTTCAAGATAAAGGCCTTGTGAAAATTGCCGACCTAGGAGAATTTTGGGAACAGAAAACGGGTTTTCCAATTCCATTGGGCGGCATTGCCGTTCACAGACGGCTTAAACCTGGTATCAGAAGAAAGTTTGATTCACTTCTTCGAGAAAGCGTTCAATACGCATTTGACCATCCAGATGCATCAAAAGAGTATGTTACTTGCCACGCACAGGAAATGGACGAAGCTGTAATGCGTTCGCACATCAATCTTTACGTAAACGATTACAGCCTTGATCTTGGCGAAAAAGGAAAAGCCGCTATCTCAAAAATGTATGAGGTCGGAAAACAGTTTGGAATGCCTCGGGTAGAGGATTCGGTGTTTGTACTTACTACTGAATGAAATTGAAAACTTCACCATCCACTTCAATGGTGGATTGTCTGTTGCAATCGCCATCACCGTAGTCAACCGTTCCCGCATTGTAGTTCACCGGATTTACGATCATCATCCCTTCCGTTATCCACTGGCAGGCGGTTGGTAGACTCAAACCTTGCGTCACTTCCAACGTGAATGGATGCGTGTTAGAATCATTACCAATGGCGGTACCTGTGATTGTGAAAACATCATCCTGTAGACCGGCCAAGCCAAGCGTTCCACCAATAGTGTCTGTTGTAAAGTTGGTGGTGTCTCCTTCAGCCCAGGTTCTAACCAGGTCGGCTTGCCAAAGAATTTCCTGAAGTCCCCAAGTTATTTTCACATCGCGCTGAACTTCAGTGAACGTTGGCTTTCCATTGCCATCATTACCCGTGTTGGTGATGGAATCTGTTCCAACCACCAAATACTGGCCATTCAGGTAATTTTCGAAAGAAAGGTTAACCGTAGTGTTCTCGTCTCTGAAATTGCCATCAAACACAGCAATTATTCTTCCGCTTCTCCAAACGCCATCAGAACCAATGCATCCGTTGCCGTAGTCAATGGTCAACGTTTTGGGGAATGAAGCGCCAAGCGGATCTAACGATACGTTAGCACAAACAGTTCCGTGCAAATTCCAACTTGGATTGGTCATTTGGTCCAGTGCAACTTCGTAGCTGACGGCTGCATTCAATTGCTCAAAGACATCATTGAATGTGCTGATAACCACCGTACTGTTGCTGGCCGCCTTCATGTTCTCATGAACGAATTTCTTACAGCCTGAAATGAGCATCATGCTGCCGGCAGCAAGTGCAATTAGTGAGTATGCGAACTTTTTATCCATGGTTGATATTGTTACGACTAAAGTAATTCAATTAACGCTTTCTGTATGTTTTGATAGTGAATGCCTGAGCATGGTTCTCATCAGCTTGATGAGGCACACTTTCGGTCTCTTGCCATTCCTGTCCCAACTCGGGAAAGTGGCGGTCACCCACAAATTCGTGATGCACACGTGTCAGGTAAACCGTGTTGGCCAATGGCAACGCCAATCGGTAGATCTGTTCGCCACCGACAATAAATGGGTCTGGGTCAACTTCGTAAGCTTTGTCCAAAGCGGCCTCTAATGAGTTGACCACCACACAGCCTTCGGCTCTGTATTCCTTATCTCTTGTGATGATGATATTGGTGCGATTTGGAAGTGGCTTTCCAACGGATTCGAATGTATGCCGACCCATGATGATGGCATGGCCGCTGGTCATTCTTTTGAAGAATTTCAGGTCGTCTGGCAAGTGCCAAATGAGCTGATTGTCTTTACCGATGACGTTGTTCTCATCGGCAGCTACGATCATGGATATCATACTGCGATCGGTGCTTTAATTCCTGGATGCGGGTTGTAGTTGACCAACTCGAAATCTTCGTATTTGAACTCGAAAATATCTTTGATAGCGGGGTTGATCTTCATCTCTGGCAATGGCCTGAAATCACGACTTAGCTGCAATTCAACCTGCTCGAAATGATTGCTGTAGATGTGTGCATCTCCGAACGTGTGTACAAACTCACCTGGCTCTAGATTGCACACTTGTGCTACCATCAAGGTAAGCAGCGCATACGAAGCAATATTGAATGGAACTCCGAGGAAAATATCCGCGCTACGCTGATATAGTTGACAGCTCAGTTTTCCTTCTGCCACATAGAACTGGAACATGGTGTGGCAGGGTGGCAACGCCATGTTTTCCACTTCGGCCACGTTCCAAGCGTTTACAATATGACGTCTTGAATCTGGCTTGTTCCTGATGCCGTCTATCAGACGCTCAATCTGATCAATATGCTGTCCATCGGCCGTTGGCCAAGAACGCCATTGTACTCCGTAGACGGGGCCAAGTTCTCCGTTCTCATCCGCCCATTCATCCCAAATGGAAACACCGTTTTCCTTCAGGTACTTGATGTTGCTGTCTCCTTTCAGGAACCACAAAAGTTCATGAATTATGGAGCGCAGATGAAGCTTCTTGGTGGTAACCACCGGAAATCCCTCACTCAGGTCAAACCGCATCTGATAACCGAATACGCTTTTGGTACCTGTGCCGGTACGGTCGCTTTTGGTTGTGCCATTTTCCATCACATGGCGCATCAGATCGTGGTACTGCTTCATTATTGTTCTTTAAAGACGGTTCTTGCGCGGAATGTTCCGTTCAGTAGGTCGAGGTGATTCTGGTTATTGAAAACCCTGCAACTGAATGTTCCCATGGTTTTTGCTCCAAAAAGATCGCTGCCAGATTCTTCATGAGATGTGATCTCAAAACTGGCCCAACCTTCTTGGGTATTGAGTTTAGAATCGGTGGTCCAAACGATACTGTCCGCATCCACATATTCAATTACTACGCCATTTGTGCCGCCAGTAATGCTGTCTTCTATCGTTGACCCGAAGTCATAGATACCTTCGGAAAATAGCTGATACGTTTCCTGGTATGTGGGGGCAACGGAGTCTAACTTGACCTCAACCATCTGGATCTTGAATGTATTTCTTCCGAAACTCGGATTTTCTGTGCTGGTAGAGAAAAAGGTGAACTGGCTGTTCAATGGTCCAACTCCATCAAGGTAGGAGACACGTCCTGGGCCATTTCCGTAATCGTTTACACCATTTTCGAATCGTGTCTGTGCGCCATCAACCGTAAACGAGACATAGAAATCCGTGTCTTCTGGAATAATAGGTTCATCATCTTGGTTGCAACCAGCAATAAGCACTGCGAACATCAACGTGCCGAATAATGAAATGGCAGCCTTTTTCATACTCCAAAGATACACGGCAACCGCTTCGTTTTGAACCTGAACCGCTACTTGTATTTCAACAAGTTATCCTCAGTCGCAGTAAAGCGTGAGGCGAATAGGGAGGTGGTCTGAATAACCTCCGTAGTAGTTGGGACCTCCATACGTTTTGCTTGGCGATGGTGAGCCTTCTTCTGGGAAGTACATCATCCAGTCTTCCTTGAAAATGGCCACAGAAGAATCTGTTGTAGCGCATCCTGCTGCGCTGAAAAGTAGCCCGTCAGAAACAATGAACTGATCCAGCATTCCCCACTCGCCTCGGTAGTTGTAAGTTCCCAAACCTGCTTCATGAAAATCGTAGGTCAGGTTCTTTAAGCGCTGATTAGCACCAGGCTCGCAGTTCATGATCTCGGTCATGGATCTGTTGTTCGGATAATCATTGAAATCGCCCATGGCAATGACTTTGGCCTTTTGGTCTTTCAGGAGAATCGAATCGATCTTGGTTCGGAGCACCGTTGCCGCTTTCAGGCGCTTCGGCTCACTTTGTTCCTGTCCGCCACGTCTTGATGGCCAATGATTCACAAAAACGTGAAGTGTATCTCCACACGAAAGGAGCTTGGCATAAAGAATGTCGCGTGTTTTGGTTTCAGGGTCGAAAGAGAATGAAAGCCGAATAGCTTCATGGTACAATTCGCTCATCAATTCAGAATCGTACGCCAAGGCAACATCAATTCCACGGAAGTCAGGGCTCTGTTCGTGTATCACCTTGTATTTCTTTTTACCGAGTGAGTCTGTTGCAAACAGGTCTTCAACCACTTGTCTGTTCTCAACTTCGCAAAGACCGATTATCTCTGGCAGGTCGTCTTCTGATATTTCAGTAAGCACTTTGGCCAGATCGGTCAGTTTCTTCTGGTAGCGTTCTTGCGTCCAGTCTTTGGCACTATCCGGTAGGAACTCATCATCCCAAACGGTCGTGTCCTCAACGGTGTCGAACAGATTTTCCACGTTGTAGAATACCACTTCAACGGCTTTCCTTTCGGGAGCGGTTCGGTTGAATACAATGTAGAACATCACCAAGATGATGACGAGAATAACAGCTGGGCCAACGGTCTTTTTCATGCGGTAAATGTAGGAAGTTGATGTTTCCGCAAGATGACCAAATCTGTTTGGCACGCCAATTGGTTTAACCTAGTCGAACCTTTAAAAATCATAGCCATGAAAACTTTTACAACAACATTGGCGCTGGTCTTAACCGCAGCTGTTACGATGGCGTTTCCGAGAGGATCTGAATTGACCGTTGAAGTTCTTGGTCATAGACCGAATTCGATGATCGTGATCAACGGACAGAAGTACAACTCATTGCACAATGTGGTGCATCTCGAAGGGTTGATGCCTGGCACTTACCCTGTTCAAGTTTTGCGACCAACGCATTGGGGAAACAACGGAGTGGTTTTTAATGGAACTATCCGTGTGCCACAGATGTCTGATGTTACCGCAACCATAGACAGAAACCAAATGCGAGTTGATGTGAGACCTTTGGCGCATCATCCGGGCGGAAGCTACTGGGACGGAAACGGACAAGGCAACGGAGTTCATCATACGCCTAACCCGAACGGAAACGGAGGTTTCGTAAGTATTCTTCCGCACAACCGACCAGTGGTAGAGCCGATAATCTGCACCAGTCCAGTAATGGTTGGTATGCATCCGAATGCGTTTGCAGGGGCGTTGCAGGTCATCGAATCTCAGTCTTTCGATTCAGATCAGATAAGAGTGGCCAAGCAGATCATCAGAACCAACGCGCCATCCTCGCATCAGATTGCAGAGATCATGAAGTTGATGAGTTTTGAATCGAGCAGATTGGAAATTGCCAAGTTCAGCTACCAGTTTGTTCCAGACCCTGAGAACTTCTATGTGGTGAACGATGTGTTCTGGTTCTCAAGCAGTATTCGAGAACTCGACAGATTCATAAACCGATACTGATTTCCCGTCATTGCGAGGACGAAGGACGAAGCAATCTCCTTGCAAACCGATTGAGATTATCTCCTTTGGCGATGAGAATGCTTCGCTTAGTTGCCACGCTCGTACCTCGCTCGCAATGACGATTACATACCTCAGAAATCCCGGCCTTGGTCGGGATTTTTCTTGTATACAATAAGCTTGTCGTGCTTGTTTTTGCTCAGGTAGTTGCGGATAATGGTGCGCGTATCCGGATTGTCATTCTGTTTTCTGACATGCGCCAGCACATCTTCCAACGGTTGGTTGGCATCGTCTTTTGCAATGAAACCATATCCAATGTAACGGCCGTCTTCAATTTGCACCAAGGAGTACTCTTCTGAGCTCCTTCCTTGCCCAATAACCAATGTGTTGTCGATGGTCATTCCAAGCGCGTTCTTTGCCTGATTGATGCGTTTGTTGTATTCCTCTGGCGGCTCAAAACCCATGGCCGTGCCGCGGCAGTTCTTTATCTGATAATGAAAACAACGGCCATTGAGCCTGTGCAACCCCATAAGGCACTGGCAGAGTTCATGTTTTTTGGCCTGCCGAAGCAGCAACCTCTTTCCCTCGTGGTAATTCTTGATCTCCAGGAGAGGTGCCTCTTCTTGGCTGTCCTTTCTCTTGATCGCCAAACTCAGATAACCATCTTCGTTCTTCGATTCGAAAATTCCATATCGAAACGCAACTCGTTTTTGCGAATGGTTTATGGGTGGTTGTAGTTCTTTTATTTCTTGCGATTCGAGCAATAATGCCACCAATTCACTGCCTGTTTCCTCATAAGAAATGGAGTGCACGTTTTTCCACAATTCGGCCCATTTCTTTTTCTCCTTCGGATGAAAATGACTCAACACTCGCTTCTTGATGTTCACGCTTTTGCCCACATACAGAATCTGGTCATCCCCATCATAGAAATAATAGATGCCCGTAGTGGTAGGCAGGCCGTCCAACTCAGAAGCAGGTAAATTCGGTGGAATCCGAACATCTGGCATGTCGGGTTTTATGCGACTGAAAACCGTTGTAGGGTCTTTTTTGAAAAGCCTTTCGAATAACGTGGCCGTTGCAGCCGTGTCATCTAACGCGCGGTGGTGGCTATCCATTTCAATGCCCAGCGTGTTGCACAACTTTCCTAAACTGTAAGAAGGTAGTCCTGGAATTATCCTGCGGCAGATGTCAATGGTGTCTAATGTTTCGCGCTGGAAATCCATTTTCAACTGCGCGAATTCCTTCTTCAGAAAGCCATAATCGAAAGAGACGTTGTGTGCTACGAACACACGGTCTTTCGTCATGTCGAAAATCTTATCGGCATACTCGGAAAACAACGGAGCATCTGCCACCATTTGGTCGGTAATGCCCGTCAGTTTCACCACATAGCGGTCAATTGGTCTTTGTGGGTTCAGCAGCGTAGTGAAACGATCGATCTCTTTTTCACCATCGTGAATGATGATGGCTATCTCCGTGATCTTACCGTCATGAATGGTTCCGGTGGTTTCAATATCCACTATGGCGAACTGCGTAAGTGGCAACGAAAGTTGGTCTTGACCGGATTTTGACATCGACTCAAAAATATGCAATAGACATGCCTAAAACGTCCGTTCCCATACAAGTTTGTAACCACGGAAGTAGCGCGTTTCCCACGTGGGAAATCGGCTACCGCGTCAGGGAAATCCGCTACTACATCAGGGAAATGGGCACTTGCCCTGCGGAAGGTTCATCCGAAGGCATGGCAGCAAGCCCGCTCCGTAGGGAAATGCGTTTGTGTAGTGCGGAAGATGATTAGCGCCCTGCGGAAGGTGATCCGTGCCCTGCGGAAGGTCAATCGGGAAAGCCCGAACGAGCTTCCCGACAGCCAGAACGGGCTTCCGCAGGGCACGACCGGGTTTCCCTGTAAGCCGTACCAGCTTCCCGTTTGGCCGAGCCTTCTGCCCTGACCAACGAGCACGTTTCCTGAGAATGCGGGTATGTTTCAGGTAGGCACGGACGCTCACCAGCTAAACCCTGGCGGTTGTCCGCAGCACGGTGGTGTTGTGCCCTTGTACAGCCAAAGCCGACTTTATATCATTGCATTATGAGAGTTGTTCTTCAGCGGGTAAAACGCGCTTCTGTAACGGTAAACGAAGAAGTTGTTGGGCAAATAGCCAATGGCGTTCTGATTCTTTTGGGAATAGAAGATGCCGATGAGCAGGAAGACATTGACTGGCTTTGCGGCAAGATTACGCGTATGCGGATTTTCAATGATGCCGATGGTGTGATGAATCTGTCGTTAGAAGAGAGTGGAGGAGGAGCTTTGGTTGTTTCTCAATTCACGTTGCATGCCAGTACCAAAAAGGGCAACCGCCCTTCTTACATTAAAGCCGCACGACCCGAACAGGCCGAACCGATGTATGAGCAATTCAAATCCAAGCTTTCAGAAACACTTGGCAACCCTGTAGAAAGCGGTGTTTTTGGAGCCATGATGGATGTGGAACTCATCAACGATGGTCCCGTTACGATTCTGATTGATTCGAAGAGGAGGGAGTGATTATTGGTTGATTTCCACAGATACCTTTTCAAAATAGTCCAGCAAGCGTAGTGGATTTTCCAACGATTCAGGGATTTTCTCACCAAATGTCTTTGGCATATCTGATTCAATATAATCCAAGTATTTGGGAATGTCCAAGCGACCCTGTACACTGTCGTAATCTGGATGAATTAATCCCTGAGTGCCGAGAAGAGACCTAAATACCTCGTTGAATAACCTCACATCCTCATTATGTTCATTTGGATATAGGGATCCGTTTTTGTCAGGTTTTAGGAGATGTGGGGCGTTTTGTTCAAAGAATTTTGATAGTTGTGCTCGATAGTAAACAATGGATAAGCGGTTCTTAATTGATCGATAGTGAAGTTTAATTAGCTGGAAAAGGAAGTGATTTTTTGACCTGATTAATTCAATGCAGATTAAATCTTTACTAGGGATTGTTTCCTTTAGGTAATGAAAAGTGAATCGAAAACCATTGATAAATCGTTTTACATCCCGTGGAGTTGATATACATGATTTAAACAATGATCGAAACAAGTCATGATTCGAAAGGTCGAATTGAAATGTTTTACTCACCAAATCAATAAAGTAACCAAGTAGAGCGTCCTCCCGGATTTCTGGTATTCTCACTGGGATTTGGACAATTTTTTCAATGAATGCCTGACCATCCTCAACTCTTCCATCAGCGTAATTTTCCTTGATTGATTGAGAGACCATGTCAAAGTCGAACGCAACAACGTAGATTACGTTTTTGAAGCTAGCAATCAGTCGAAGAGTTTTGAAGAGAACATGAATTTCATCTTTGCTTAGTCGGTCAACATCATCAATGAAGATCACTAAGGGGTTTGCATTTCCAACTAGCATCTTGTCGATTTGATCCTTACAGGCTAGCGCATTAACAGAAACCTCTTTATCTCCAATAAGGCTAACCGCATCTACGAGCTTGTCTCCTCTTTTAGATGCTAGAGAAAGGATAGGTTGATACTTTTTTATCAAAGCAACTAATTCATCACGCGATGTTCCAGTAAACCCTGATAACTCAATTATTGAATTGAAAAGGGAAGTGATTAGATGCTCCTCGGAATTGTACATCCAAGGGTTGAAAAATGTGGTTTGAACATGACTTTGATTTAGTTCATGTTCCAGCATGTGCATGATGCTTGATTTTCCTGATCCCCAAGACCCGTAGAGTCCGACAATCATATTCTCATCAATATCCTTGAAGTCAGGATTATTGTCAGGATTGACTTCTGTTGTTTGACTATGGATTACCTCAGCAATTGCTTTGACAAATTCACCTCTTCCGAACTTGTCATCATCAATTGACTTGATTGGTTGGTCAGTCAGAAATTCAATCTCTTTTCTTTGTGCACACATGGAAACAGTATTGTTGATTCAATGTTACTCAAAAGAAGATTGAAAGTGAAGTGATTAGTGCCTAATCACATGGATATACCCACTGCCCTTGTAGAATTTAACACCACCTAGGTGGCGGCCTTTGGCAATAACCTCGTAGATGTAGCGGTCTTGCTGCACGGGGTTTCCTTTGTAGGTGCCATCCCAAGGTGGGTCGTCTATGGAGGTCATGCGGTAGATCTTGTGTCCCCAGCTACTCGAGATGAGCAATTCAAACTCCACAATTCCAGAAGAAACGATCTCGAAGTAATCGTTCAATCCATCGCCATCGGGTGTAAACGCATTCGGAATCCAAAGCTTGAATTCAGGCTGCACGCACACATCAAACTCGTACTCGTCTGTGCAGGTGGCGTCTGCATTCTCCACATAAAGTGTCACGGTGTACGTGCCTGTATCCGCATATTCATGCACGGGATATTGTCCGAAAACGTAATCTTCCTGCGTGCCATCTCCGAAATCCCAGGTTCCCGTAGCGGCACCTTGACTCAGGTCAATGAACTCTGCAATCGGGTCTGATTCTAATAGGCAGTTGCCGTTTGGATTTGGCGTGAAATGAGCCGTTACGTTCGGAAAGGCCGGAATGGTTATGAGCGTATCGAACGTGCAATTCCCGTTATGAAGGTCGGTGATGGTCACTTCATAACTCAATCCAACATCCGCAAAAATGGTTGCATCGAAAGATGGTGGACTCGTATTCCACTCGTAGACATAGTTGGGCGATGCCGGCTCGCCTCTAACCGTGATGTAGCCCGTATTGCCATAGCATTGCGGAGCACTGGTTTCCACGAATGCTGAGAAAGGCGGATAAACAAACACGTCAATGGTATCGATTGCTGGATCAGAACAGCCGTCTGATGTGCTGATAACGTAGCTTGTGGTTGAATCTGGGTACAATTCCTGTGTAGCAAACCACGAAACATTCGGGTTCCATGTGTAGGTGAAGAAAGTCCCGTTGCCACCCGTGGCTTCCACTCCAACGGTGATGGCATTTCCCAAACATACGGCAGCCCCATCTCCCATGCTTGTGGTAATAATTTGATCGGAAACAGAAACCAGCATGTCGTCAGAAACCTCGCAGCCTGCCGCACCTTGCGTATACGTTATTTCATGAATTCCCGGTCCGGCCATGGACGGATTGAAAATGGTATCTGTCATTCCATTGCCCGTAAATGCACCTCCAGCAGGTAGGCCGATGAGTGAGATGGCTGAGTCGATGAAGCAGTACGTGTTCTGAAGTCCGATGATCTCTGCTGGCTGCAATTGGTAAACATCTACCATGCATGAATCCCAACAACCGCTTGGCCCTTGGTAATAAACGTAATGCTGTCCGAGACCTGCATCCTGTGGGTCGAATGTGCCAGAAGGGTCAATAATTCCTGGTCCATCCCATGTTCCGCCTGCGGGCAATGCCATCAGTTGAATTGGGTTACCCGATTCACAAATAGATGTATCGAACATGTTATTCTCATGCACGATCATAACTGTACTGTCAATACACGTGTTTGCCTCATAGTACAGGGTGTGAGTGCCTCCGCCAGCAAGGGCAGGAGTAAAGTGGCCTGCTCCATTGTTATCCGTTCCTGGACCAGACCATGTTCCGCCTCCCGGATAGCGATGTATTCCAGCCCAGTTCAATTCCAGCGCATCGTCATACAAACAGAATTCCAAGTTGCTCCACAATATTGCCGTCTGCTGAACAAACACCACACGTGTGTCTGTGCAGCCGTTAATGCTGTAAGTCAACGTGTCGTTAGTAAGGTCGGGTGCAATGGTAGGGTCGTACAATCCGGATGGAGAAACTCCGATTCCGCTCCATGTTCCGCCAGCGGGAGTTCCATTCAGTTGTATGGCAGGCTCTTCTGGGCAGATAACGTAGTTGCCGCCAGCGTCAATTTCCGTTACCGCTACGTTCATGGTGGCTGAGCAACCAACAATTTCGTAGTTGATAACATGTGTTCCCGGTCCGGCATCTGCCGGACGATAAGTGCCCCAATACCAGTTGGCCACGCCCGGTCCGCTCCAAACTCCTCCAAACGGTGTTGCAGAAAGATTGAATTCAGGGTCAGACTGGCAAACCGTAATGTCGGCAGGCATGGCAATGTTTTCTACCCTCACCACTTTGATGTCCGTGCAGCCATCCGTAGTCGTGTAAGTGATGTTGTAAGTGCCAGGCGTTGATGGGTCGAACATCCCGTCAGGAGTTGTGAATGGCCCAGACCAAACGCCTCCAGCGGGAACGCCATTGTCCAATTGAAATGGTGGTTCGCCCGGACAGGAAGATTGATCAAAACCGGCCCAAACATCATAAACCTGAGATTGAATCGAGTCAGTGCAACCGTTCAGGTCGGTGTAGTAGGTCCAAGGATTTCCCCAGCCGGAATCCGGCCTGAAAATGGGGTTCGGGTCAGGAACATGGCTTCCGCTCCAAGTACCTCCAGGCGGATTGGCTGTAAGCGGAATAGCACCGTTGTTTCTGCACACATCCGGAATAGGATCGATGGTTGGAGGTGGTATGACCATAATGGTAGTTTGGTCAGATGCCGAAGCCGCAGGACTGGCATCGCTTACCGTAACCGTGTAGGTTGTAGTGGTGGTTGGGCAAACCAAATGCGGACCGGGAGAATTGGGCAAACCGTTGCTCCAAGCATAGTTGTAGGTGTTCGGATTTCCACCAGTTGCCTCTGCCCAAATTTCGATGCACTCTCCTTCGCATATCGTGGTAGCATCTTCAAAAACTTCTACCTGCAATGGGCAATCGTTCACGTCAAAGCTTCCATCAACTTCCAATGTGAATTCATTATCACAGTCATCAGCGTAATGGTAAACGAACTCAAGATTGTAGGTCATGCTTTCATCCAAACTAGGAGCAAGCGTGAGTTCATACTGGGTTCCTTCGCCCCCAGCACAATTCAGCGGATTGATGTTGGTGATTGTCTGCCCACCGTTCAATGTAAAAGCGCCTGCATAGACAGAATCGCACGGGACAGGCGTATCAAACTCCATGATAATAACCTCTGTGCTGCAAGTTGGCGAGCTAGGGTCGAAGGTGACCACTGGTGGTTCGGGTTCTTCCACTTCCACTTCCCAGTAAGCGCTCCAGCCATCGCAAGCCACCCCGAAGGCATCCGATTCCCAATGAACGGTCAGGCACCCAGACGTTGCTATAATAGTAGGAGGGAGGTCTTGCCCAGAGTACGGCCCACCGATCATGGGTGCATTCACATCAGGGCCATCGTAAAAGGTCATGACGTCAAATCCTGCCTCAGAGCAGAAATCGAAGAAGGTCATTTCAATGCTGATGGCATTTGGCACACAGATCTGAAATGTATAATCCTCGCCATGCCCATAATCCTGACCATTGAGGCCGGCATCACTATCGAAGAAATATCCTTCGCAATCGTCTACCTCAAGGTTACCAACCAGATTGTAAGTAGGTTGGGCCAAAACTGAGAACCCCATCAGAAACAGGCTGATGAA
This sequence comes from Flavobacteriales bacterium, assembly GCA_020635495.1. Taxonomy (GTDB): domain Bacteria; phylum Bacteroidota; class Bacteroidia; order UBA10329; family UBA10329; genus UBA10329. Next base: position 98,673 of record JACJZQ010000005.1, read on the forward strand.
TAGATATGCCGATGTCAGGTTTTTCACGGACGGTAAACGGTGATAGTATCGCTTTCAACCAATTCACTCCAGTTGCCTCTTCGGTCTTGGATCATCACCTCAAATTGAAGTTCTTCAACCGAGTCGTTACCGAGAATAAAGAGGTTGTTCAGCCTTACCGAAAGACGTCCTTGAATTGGCACATTGGCATCTACCGGAGCCAGTGGCTGAACATGGTAAAAATCCTCGAATTGCAAGCGACTATCCTTTACACTTAGAGACGTTATGTTCGGGTCTGGGTGGCCGAGGTCTCCGTTGTAATCGTAGTAATCGAAAGAGATGGTTACGGTATCTGTAAACTCCTCTACCAGCATAGGTTCTACCGTTAGGTTAGTGATCTCTGGGATAGAACTTGGCTCTTCATTACAGGCCGAAACGAGCAATGCCAACACCAGCAGGAAACTCAGTCTAAGTAGTTCCATGAGAAGAGTCTTTTGATGTAGAACTGACTTCCATCCTGTGGAATCTGAGTAGTGTCCGGTTGCAATGGGTCCTTAACAGAAACCCGCATGTAGTACGTGCTATCTGGCGGATATGCAGCAGTGCTGAAGCTGAATTTGTGGTAAAAATCAACCGGGTCGTTCAGGAAACTTGGATGGCTTTCTGCCGAGCCCAAAACCTGAAGTGGGAATTCCACGGCAAGTGTGTCTTCGTCAACATTGATCAACCCGCTCATTTTTACCGTTGCCGACTGAAGGCTTTGAGCGGCAGTTTCCTTGTCAGTCAAAGCAAACCAGATGGATACCTGTTGCGCACCTAGAGGAACGCCTACACGTTCGAAAATAACGCAAGGTTGGCCATCGGCTTCAGCATAAATACCGGCAATTCCAGGTTGTTGGTCATTGATGTCAGGTGCGTTGCCGAACATGTCCAACGCACCATTCATTATCCACGTATTGATGTTGGAGAGGTGTTCCGCCTTGTTCTGATTCCATTCAGATTCAGGGTCGTAGAAAGCATCCAACGGCATAATGCCCGAAATGCCGTCAATGTCCTCGTTCAAACGCAACCACATGATAGATTCGGAAATGCTTCCCGGCTTTACCCGATACTGATACGAATTGCTCGGATTGTTTTTGATGACCGAATGATACACTAACGTGTTGTAAGCGCTCTCGATGGTTCTGAAATCAGGTTCAAAAGTGCCATCATGGCAACCAGAATTGGCGCAGGTTGGCTTGAATATGTTCTGGTGAAGACCTACAAAACTTGTTGGGTCCAGTTCTCCGAATGCCGTAGTGTCGTTCGGGGGTAAATTGTCTGGGTCATCAAACGGGTTGTCTGCATCTGGATTACACCCAATTGCAAAAACAGCCAAGATCAAGTATGGAAAGAGTCTTTTCAAATTCTGTCGAATAGAGATTGTGCTGTTCCGGCAAGTAGTCCACTGCCCATCACATCTGGTTTAAATCCGAGCACTTCGGCAATGGTTGGGCAGTTATCTGCCGTTTCACCTATCTGATTTCCAGTGCCACCAACAACCAGATTGGATGGTACACTTGGCCCGACCATCTGCGTGAAAACACGCTGGGTATTGGCATCTGAATGATCAAAAGCCAACCAGTCATTTTCGTCCTTGATCGGGTTCGGATTCAAGTTTCTACCACATTCTGGCGTAACGAGCATAACGGTGTTTCCAGACATACCGGGAATCTGTTGAATCTGATTCCAAATATGACCGACCGCATGATCGGCTCTGTGCAGCGCACGTAAGTAGTTCGTGAAATCGCTGTGGCAAGAGTCAACGGCCCCAAGATTTACAACCGTAAGCGTTGGTTTGAACCATTTCATCACCTCAACCGCGTATCCAACGGTGGTCAAATCGCCATTGTCTGAAACGGGTGGTTTGGCAATGTTTCCGCCCAAGTTGTACATCTCCCGCATAAACAACTTGATGTTCTGCTTTTCCTCTTCGGTGTTGTACACGGATTCAATGGTGCCTCCAATATTCTCGAAGTTGTTATCGAGGAAATACTTCATTTGGTAGATCGGGTCCAATTCCTCTTCCGGATGATAGACCTTGGCATCTGAAAGATGCTCTTGTCCTTGACTTCCGAAAGTGATGTTGGGCGCAAGAAAATTTGCTCCGTACTGAGCACCATAATCAGGATGCCCACTGTAGTTCATCAAAGGCGTTGAGTTGCCGATTCCGTTACCGACAAACCAAACTTTGGAAGCTGGCGCCCCCAGATGTCTTCTTGTGTATTCGAAAATGGTCGGGTGCAGCGGTTTTTGCCTCAATCCTTGTGAATAAATGGTATTGCCCTGAAGCAAAGCATTCATTCCACCATAATGTCCTGCATGCGTACTTCGAACCTCTTTGAAAAGCGTTCCCTGCTGTTGTATGGTGGAGCCAAGAATTTGCGGAATGGGTGTGTCTCCTGCTAAGTTTCCATCTGTTCCGTACACGATCTTCTGAGTTGGAGCCGCACCATCCAACATGTTGTACATGATGTTGCCCTCAATCGGAATTCCTTGACTTTGATCCAAATAATTCAGCCCAACACTTTCCTGATGACGAACTCCACCCGCGAACATGACCATGACAACATGCTCTGCCAACTGAGCTCCGCTAGCGGCAAAAAGTCTTCCTGAAGGAAGAATGTAAGGAACCGCAAACGCGCCCGCAGTGGCAGCCGCAGCCTTTTTAATGAAGCTTCTTCTTTTCATCCTTTTCGCTTTTCGCTGGTCGCTATTCACTAATAATATTGGTATTCGTTAGACAATGCGAAGGAGAAGTACACCAATTCGGGTCTCACATTCGGATGCGTGTTGATGTAATTCTTGAAATACTGGCGCTCTGCTTCTGTCGGATTTCGAACCAAAAACCGGTTATAAGTTTCGGTGATGAAAGCATCTACATCGGCACGCATTTCCTGATTGGTAGGCAGAATAACATCTGGTTTATTCATGTAATTGCTGATGAGCACTTCATGGACCAGATCCTTGTCTCCAACCGATTGAATGCACTCACTCGCTTCGAAAAGATCATCACTGGAAAGGGCTGTTTGGAACAGATTGGCGTACAGAATGGCAATGTATTGCTGGTCTGTTTTCAGCTTGGTCTTGTTGGCATTTGGAGGAAGGATGGTTTCCTCGTTCACCTCGTAGAGTTTATCCTTTTCGCAACCGATGGTTGTAAGGAGAAAAGGAAAAAGGATAAAAAGAAAAATGTGACGCACACCTGAAGTCTGCTGAATCAGCAAAGGTTGCTTCACGTTTTTCATCTGTACGTTTTTCATTCTTTCTTCTAATCGAAATGAGCGTATTCGTCAGTTATCATGATGGCCCGTTGGACTTTCTGCAGATCGTGGTCGGTATACAGGTCGATCATCAATGCATTGGTCTCGGCCGTGGACGGTTCTCTTGCAAGTAGTGTTTGATATGACCAAACGATCAGCCCTTCGTAGAACTCTCTTGAATTGACCAGAATGTCAACATAATCATCCTTGTTCTGACCGGGAACACCCAGAATGTTAGCGGGCTGATTGTACTCTATCATATTGAAGCCAGCGTAAAACTCCTGCTCAGTTGGAAAGCGGAAAAACAGGTTGTCGAAACTAGCGTTGACGAAGTTGAACGTGTTCATATTGATCTCGTCATAAACCGCATTGTTCACCATTGCAGCACAAACGTCTTTGATCTCCATTTCACCGTTCATGTACTTTTCTTCCGAATCTAGAACAGCCTGTAGCTTCTCCAACAACTCATACCGGACGTAAAGTCCTTCCCAGTTTCCGTTCAGCGAATCATTGATGATTCCACTTGCAATTGGTCCCATTACCTGTCCGATCTCAGCATTAGAGGCTGCTTCCAAAAAACGTGCTTTGCCTTGCTCGTATAATCTGTTGTAATAGGCCTGTTTGTAAGAACCATCGCCAGGAATGAAATCAGTGCTGGTCTGAAGCTTCAGGATCATCGCATCGCGCGCTTCAAAACTGAGGTCGGCAGCCTTCAAGGTTTGAACTTCCGAATTCATCTCTGTATCAAACGGCTCTCTTCCAATTTGATCGATGTAAACCCGATTGACGTAATTCTCTATGAGCAGGTCGGAAACCTCCGAATAGTAAGGCGCATTATTGTCCGGAACCAACTCAGGGTCTTTGGAACAACCAAAGAACAGGAGAATGGAAAAAAGGAAAAAGGAAAGTCGCTTCATTTGAATTGCACGTCTAATTTACAAGTTGAATTAGAGGAATAGGGAAATGACGTTTCATTTCTTTGTACAGAATTAGACACACCTATAATGACCATAAAAGAAGCACAGGGTTTGGTAGATGAGTGGATCAACTCCACTGGAGTACGCTATTTCAATGAACTGACCAATATGGCCATGCTTACCGAGGAGGTGGGAGAGGTGGCCCGGATTATTGCAAGACGCTATGGAGAACAGTCAGAGAAGGAAAGCGATAAGGACAAAGACCTTGGCGATGAAATGGCCGATGTGCTTTTTGTGTTGCTGTGCCTAGCCAATCAGACGGGAGTAGATCTTACAGAATCGCTGAAGAAAAACCTGGAAAAGAAAACGGCCCGCGATGCGGACCGTCATAAGAATAATCCGAAGCTCAGGTAAATCAGTATTCCTTTTTGACCGTTTGGATGAAGTTGATCATCTGAATCCAATACTCCGTTTCGCCTTCTGTTCCTTTATCAAGGCATTTAGACCCGTGAGCGCCTCCTTTTGGTGGAGCGAAGTATATTTTCTTGGATGATTTCACCGAATTGGCAATATCGTCCGTGTATTTCTTTTCGTCCGATCCGCAGGCAATAAATGTTGGTTTGGTCAATCCACTGGCAGTTGCTGCAACATCAAGATCCTTTCCGAAATACTCTCCAGGACTGAAGGCAATCACGGCCTTTACCTGTGGCATTTCAGTGGCCAATTTTATTGCCAGCGATGCTGAGTAAGAACTTCCGAAAACTATGACTGGTTTTCTTGCTATGAGGTATGCTTTTTCAATGGCAGCTTTCATGTCCATTTCAGCATCCATGTAACTGGTTCCAAGCCCAGTGTTCTTGGCCAATACGTAGGTTTCATTCACAATGAAATTGTTCTCCTTACCAGAACGAAGGTCAACAGCAATACAATTCACTTCCAACTTGTTCAGTTTTGGAGCAATTCGTTGGAATTCACCTCTGCTCGATTGGGCCATATGAAACAGAACAACCCAAGGATAACTGGGGTCAGCTTCGTACATATCTGCGGTAATGGTAACTCCATCTTTAGAAGGAAACTTGACCCGTCTTGAGGTCTGCCCGTCAACATCAGTGGCTCCAAAAAGGAAAAGCACACAAATGGAAAGAAGCGCTGCTCTAATCATGCTGCAAATTAATATCCGAGTTCCAACTCTAGCAAAATGCATTCCGTTTTTTCGACATAGCTATCAACAAAAAGCCCCACTCGGTTTTAGAGTAGGGCTTTTCCAATTCGATTTGAGTCTGTTTCAGCTTTCTGCAAGTACTATCACCTTGTTGTTGTTCATTTCAACAACACCACCTTCAATTTCAAAAAGTTGGATGTCGCCACCGCTCACTTCGACTTTGATTCGGCCCTTTACAAGGGTTGAAACGATGGGCGCGTGATTGTCCAAAATTCCGAAAAGCCCTTGTTTTCCAGGAAGTTGCACATGGCGCACTTCTCCTTCAAAGAGCTTTTGGTCTGGTGTTACTATTTCTAATTGCATTTTATAAGCTTCAAGTTTTGAGCTTCAAGCTGCAAGCATAAATAGCTAATACGCTAATTGCCTAACAGCTAAAAGATTAATTAGGCTTCTGCCATCAACTTCTTACCTTTTTCAATCGCTTCTTCAATTGTTCCAACAAGGTTGAAAGCTGCTTCTGGATACTCATCAACTTCTCCATCCATGATCATGTTGAATCCTTTGATGGTATCGTTGATGTCTACGAATACACCTTTCAGTCCTGTAAACTGCTCTGCCACGTGGAATGGCTGAGAAAGGAAACGCTGAACACGTCTTGCGCGGTGTACAACCAATTTATCCTCTTCAGAAAGTTCGTCCATACCGAGAATGGCAATGATGTCCTGAAGCTCTTTGTATCGCTGAAGTGTCTCTTTGACTCGCTGTGCCGTATCGTAATGGTTGGCACCAACAATAGCTGGCGTAAGAATTCGAGAAGTTGAATCCAATGGATCAACAGCTGGGTAGATACCCAACTCAGCGATCTTACGAGAAAGTACCGTTGTTGCATCCAAGTGAGAGAACGTGGTTGCTGGAGCAGGGTCAGTCAAGTCATCCGCAGGTACGTAAACCGCCTGTACAGATGTAATCGAGCCTCGCTTAGTAGAAGTAATTCGCTCCTGCATCAATCCCATCTCTGTTGCCAATGTTGGCTGGTAACCTACTGCAGATGGCATACGACCAAGAAGTGCCGATACCTCAGAACCTGCCTGCGTGAATCGGAAGATGTTATCGATGAAGAAAAGGATGTCACGACCTCCTGATTTCTCATCTCCATCACGGAAGTACTCCGCAATTGTCAATCCTGAAAGGGCCACACGTGCACGTGCACCTGGAGGCTCATTCATCTGACCGAATACGAAAGTCGCTTTCGACTTCTTCAATTTCTCAGCGTCAACCTTGGAAAGGTCCCAACCACCTTCTTCCATTGAGTGACGGAAAGCATCACCGTAATCGATAATTCCTGCTTCGATCATCTCACGAAGAAGGTCGTTTCCTTCACGGGTTCTTTCACCAACACCAGCAAATACAGAAAGACCACCGTGTCCTTTCGCGATGTTGTTGATCAACTCCTGAATAAGTACTGTTTTACCAACACCGGCACCACCGAAAAGACCGATCTTACCACCTTTAGCGTAAGGCTCGATAAGGTCAATTACTTTGATACCTGTGAAAAGTACTTCGGTAGAAGTTGAAAGGTCTTCGAACTTAGGTGGCTGCTTGTGAATAGGGTATCCGCCTGTCTTGTCGCAATCAGCCATTCCATCGATAGGGTCTCCAACTACGTTGAAAAGACGACCGTAGATCTGGTCTCCGATAGGCATGGTGATAGGCGCACCCAAGGCACGAACTTCAGTTCCACGGCTCAATCCGTCTGTAGAGTCCATCGCAATGGCACGTACGGTGTCTTCACCAATGTGCTGCTGACACTCCAAGGTTACTACTTGTCCGTCAGGACGTGTTACTTCAAGAGCATCCATGATCTTTGGAAGCTCCCCAGATTCAGAATGGAAACTCACGTCCAATACTGGACCGATCACCTGTGCAATTTTACCTGTTAGAACTGACATTTATTGTTGCTTTAATTCAGTTTGAGTTATGCTCAAAATTTTCGAGCGCGAAAGTAGGTCATTTAAGCAATTGGGGCAAGGGCTGTTCAAAATTTGTTGACAAGCATTGATAAACATCATGTTGTCGGTCTAAATCGTACTTGAAACGGCTGCTTAAATGGATATTTTTGCGCCCATTCTTCTGATGAAGGTTTACCATTCCATAGACGAGTTTAAGCAAGTAAAAGGCGCTGTTGTAACTACAGGCACATTTGACGGTGTGCATGTCGGGCACCGAAAGATCATTGACAGACTGAATCAAATTGCCAGTAATATTGATGGCGAAAGTGTTCTGTTGACCTTTCATCCGCACCCAAGAATGGTGCTCTTTCCAGATGATCATGGTTTAGAACTGATCACAACGATGGAAGAAAAAATTCAACTCTTGGAAGAGGCCGGAATCGATAACCTCATCATCCATCCTTTTACAAGGGAGTTCTCGAGAATTACCTCGTTGGATTTTATCCGAGACATCTTGGTTGAAAAGATCGGAACATCTGTTCTAGTTATCGGATACGACCATCATTTTGGAAGAAACCGAGAGGGCAGCTTCGAGCATTTGAAAGAATCTGGACCGCTATACGGTTTCAAGGTTGAGGAGATATCTGTTCAGGATGTGGATGATGTGGCTGTGAGTTCTACCAAAATTCGGAAAGCACTGCAAGAAGGCGATGTAGCAACCGCTGGTAAATATCTGGCGCATCCTTTTCAGCTAACTGGCACGGTTATTCACGGAGATAAACTCGGAAGGCAGATCGGATTTCCAACGGCAAATATTCAGGTTGCCGACAGAAATAAGGTTATTCCGGCCAACGGGGTTTATGGTTGCTACGTCTTATTAGGTGAAGAGAAATTCAAAGGTATGCTCAATATTGGGCTACGCCCGACCGTTGATGGAGCGAGGAGACGAGTTGAGGTTCATATCTTTGATTTTAACTGCGACATCTATGGCGAGTCGGTAACGCTTGTTCTGAAGGACAGGATCAGGGATGAAAAGAAATTTGAAAACATCGATCAATTGAAAGAACGATTGGAAATAGACATGAATCTTGCACAGCAAATGCTATGAGAGTTTTTTGGTTGTCCACATCGTTATTGTTGATGTTTCAATTCTCGTTTGCACAGAATTGGACCCTAGAAGCATTGGAGTCGGAGATATACCAATACGAGTCATTGGAAGAAGCGCTTGCCGCTCCGAAAGACAGTGTTTTCAGTCTCAAATTGAAGAGTAGGCTCAAGAGCGTACCACCTGAAGTCTTTCAGTTTACGAACCTACAGTGGTTGGACCTCAGTAACAATCGGTTGAAGCAGATTCCACCAGAGATCGGTATGTTAAAAAAGCTTAAAAAGCTCATTCTCGAAAAGAACAAATTAGAGGCGCTTCCACCCGAGATCGGACAGTTGGAAGACCTTCGAGAATTGATCATTAACCGTAACGAATTAGAGACTCTTCCAGACGAGGTCGGTAACCTCAAAAAACTACGTTATATCGACATGTGGAGCAACAATGTCACGGGTTTGCCGCGTACAATGGACCAGATGTATGCCTTGCAAGAAGTGGATCTTCGGGTCATTGTTTTTACTCAAAAAGAGCAAGAAGATATTAAGGCAGTTTTGCAAAATGTGACCGTTAAAATGGACGAACATTGCAATTGCGGCAACTGAGCCACCTCTTGATAAACCAACTGAGTATTGCTAATTTTCGCTGAAACTCCTAAACTATGAGAAACGTTTTACGCAAGATTCTTCCCGTCTTAATTGCTGTTTCAGGATTTGTGATTCTTTCATCATGGACAGGAGGGCCGGCACCAGATTGTGCCAAAGACAGTGTTGCCATTGTTCGTGTAATTCAGCCAATGAACAAGCTTTTTGACATTAAACCGGTCATGTTTGTTTCTAAAGGAGAGTGCGGCATCGATCAAGTAAAGGTTTCCGACAACGAGAACATTGATAGCAAACTGCTTTTGAAGCAAACGCTTACTGACTTTCTTTCGAACGGTTATACCATCCAGTCAGCTACAGAAGTTGTAGATGGTGGCGTGCAGTTGAACACGTATTACCTTAAGAAAAAGGTGATCTGAGTTCAGAAAAGTGACCCTTGGGAACTTTCATGGTTCAATAACCATTGCTTCCGTCTTAATCCTCCAGCATAACCGGTAAGACTTCCGTCCGATCCGACAACCCTGTGGCAGGGAATAATGATAGCGATGGGATTCTTGCCATTGGCGGTTCCTGCTGCGCGAATCACCTTGGGGTCGCCAAGCCGTTTTGCTAGATCCATGTATGAGATGGTCTTTCCAAAAGGAATGTTCTGAAGTTCTTCCCAAACAGACCTTTGAAAGGCCGTGCCAATAGGATTCAATGGCAGTTCAAATTCAGTTCTTTTATTCTCGAAATACTCACCTAGTTGTTTCACACATTCATCCAGAATTGAATCTGAATTGAAAATGGAAGGCTCATCATTCAAGAACACCACTTGCGAAATGCCATCCTTATCAGCTGATATTTCTAGCGTTCCAATGCGAGATGAAAAATGGGTGACTCGCATAATGGCAAGTTACCCATCGGAATTCATTTTCAGAACTTCAGCGTAAGCATCGTCATGAAGTTGAATCCAGCTTGCGGATAATAGTAGTTTTCGGTTGTTCGTTCGCCACCATATACATAGGTGAATGTGTAACCGTTCGATTCGTACAGTTGATTGAAGATGTTGTTCAGCTGTACACCAATACCGATTTCTCGGAAGAATTTCCAACTGAAACTGTACTTCGCACGGAACTGCCCCAGAACGTAATCATCCAGCATCCTGTCTCGGTTGGAGGTGTTGTCCAAAAACTGTTCGCCAACATATTTGGTGATGAATGAAGCCTCTAAACCCTTAATTGGTCTGTAGGTTAGATTCGCTGTTGCGATGTAGTTCGGAGAGAACGAAATATCGGTCAAACCGTGATGAATCGCCACTTGTCCACCATTATCATAATCGTCAATGTACTCCGTGAAATCCCAGATCTTGCTCTGACTCCAAGTGAAGTTTCCAGAAAGATTCAGATTCTTCAAGATGTTCACGCTCCACATCAATTCTACTCCGTAGCGGTCGCTCCAATCCACGTTTTCACGGATGTACGCACCGACATCATTAATCCGCCCGCTCAACACCAATTGGTTCTGATAGATCATCCAAAAAGCATTGATACCGATAGAGTAGATTCTTGATTTCCGCTCATAGCCCAGTTCCCAATCGTAAAGAGTTTCGTGTGTTGGGCGCGAATTCTGCGTGGCATCTACAATATCAACTCTGGCAGGTTCCCGATTTCCCATCGCCAAAGAAGTGTAGAAACGGTTCTTGTCGTTCAACTCATAGTTGATTCCCAGTTTTGGATTGAAGAACAACCAATTCAGTCTCTGATCGGTGATGGAAACATTTCCGAAAAGGTCGGCTTCTGGACCCTCAAATCGGTATTCAATGGACCGTACCTGCAAGTCAGCAAACAGGTTCACTTTCTTATGTACTTGGAAGTTGCCTCGCAAATACGAACTGATGTCGGTTTTTCGCGAATCATCAAAATAATAGCTCTGCGCAATTTCTTCATACTCCGTGAATTGCGTTTGAATCACTTCGCCATAGTGGTCGCCAATGTAATTGTTCCAGCCACCGCCCAAAGTAAGTTGTGTCTTTTTGCCCGTGTAGTTCACGGCATAGGTGAAACCGTAGAAGTGGTTATCAAGCCATCGCCTTCTAACAAGGTCAGAAATAGTAAAAAGCGAATCACCCACAAGCTCTGGTTCGATGCCATAATCAGCCAATTCATCCTGCTTTCTGTATTGCTCGAAATAACCCTTGCCTCGGGTGTAATGACCATTGATATTGATGTTCCACTTTCGGTCAAACTCATGCGTGAAAATCAGTTGATAGTGGTCTTGACGGTAGTTATCAACCTCGTTTTCATATGTGTAATAATTGAATGTACGGTCTGTTTCGAGCAGGCTTTCCGGTGTTCCGTACCATGCTTGATACGTTCGTTCTCTTCCCCCCAAAAAGTTAAAACGAATCATCGTCTTTTTGCCATGATACGCTGCCGAAGCGTACCAACTCCAAAGACTCGAAGTAGCGCGGTCGATATATCCATCAGAAGAAATTCTGCTGAATCGTGCATCAACCGTGAATTTATCGGCAATCAATCCAGTGCCGGCTTTTACGGTATGCCGCCAGGTGTTGAAAGAGCCGTAACCGTTCATCGTTTCCACATACCACTTCTTACGAAACGCGTTGGTCTGCATGTTGATGCTTGCACCAAAAGCAGCTGCACCGTTGCTGCTGGTTCCCACACCTCGCTGGACTTGAATATTGTCCAAACTCGAGGCTAGGTCAGGCATATTCACCCAAAAAACTCCGTGCGATTCAGAATCGTTAATCGGGATTCCATTGAGCGTCACATTGATTCTCGTTGGGTCAGAACCCCGAACTCGGATTCCTGTGTAGCCAACGCCTGCACCTGCATCAGAAGTAGAAACCACGCTTGGTTCCAATTCCAACAACACGGGAATATCCTGACCGAAATTCCTACGTTCGATGGTTTCCATATCAATATCGGTGTAGGCGGTGGCCGTATTGCGGTTGGCACGAGTTGCGTTCACAACCACTTCATCTTTATCGTAAGCGGTCGGTGCGAGGTATACATCATACGGTTTCTCACGTCCACCAACGGCATCAATTTCCATTTCGTTGAAACCTATAAAACTGAACTTCAGCGTTACGGAATCCGATTTTCCGTAATTGATCCTGAAAGCGCCTTCGCTATCTGTGAAGGTTCCGCTGTAAGTGCCGACAACAGTAACATTCACGCCTGGTATAGCTGAACTATCCACTGAGGAGTAAACACTTCCAGAAATGGTCTGAGCCTGAATTTGTAGTGCGCTCAAGATAAGCGCGTAGCATAGAACTACTTTTTTCATGATAATCTCCTTACGCCAGAATTACCTGGATCAAGTTGCAGGGTATGATCTCAGCCCGATTTTCGGACACCCCCGATTGGCGGCAAAGTTAACGGGAAAAACACGGAAGAATCAAATGAACTTCACGTAGATGAAGTAAAGTGCGAAGCCACTCAGGAATACAATTCCAGACCAACTCAACGCCTTTAACCAAGTTGTTGGTTGGTCTTTCTTTTGGACTTGATTGCCAGTAACCAATCGGAAGTTGACAATGGCAATTAGTGGTGCAATTAGAAAACTTATGGTTGTGGCCAGATCAACCAATGTTTTCATGTGTTTTCCGAGTAGGAAAATGATGAGAAATGCTCCGATTCCGATGACCGCCAACGAGAGATTGTAGGCTTTTTTTGTGCTCAGATTCTGTTCTTCAGGAAGAAAAAGCAACTCAATTGTTCGTTCAAAGCTTCTCGCAAAACCATCGAAAACTGCAATGCACGTTCCGAACATGATGCTGAAAGCAGCTGTGGCGATAATTAAGTAGCTCCAATCGCCAATGTAATTGGTGTAAAGACCCACAACGGCATGTGCAAATGCTCCGCTGCTGTTCGGTAATTCCGTGCCTGTGCCATAAAGCATGTAGGCGCCAAGCGTGACGAAGCACAACGAAAGCACGGCCGATACTATATAGCCAAGGTTGAAATCGGCCAAAGTTTCCTTCATGCTTGGTTTGTAACCCGTTTGTTTGATTCGCTCCAGCGTCCAGAGGCTATTCCAAGCGCTGAGGTCAACTGCAGTCGGCATCCAACCCATTAGCGCGATGATGAAAAGCATGCTGCCTTCATCCCAAATATTTGGTGGAACAAAGTCAGGAATTTGTGGATTCGGTCCTTTGAATAACGCAAGAACAAAAGCAAAAATGGTAGACACCAAAAGCACTGTTCCGATCACCTTGATTAAGGAGTCCAGCAGACTATATCTGCCACTCATTAAAATACCAATGCAAACCGCGAAGAGTGCAACTGTGGCATAGATTCCCCAAGAAGTAATTCCGAACAGGTTCTGAAGAAAACCTGATGTTACCGCACCGACCGCAGCCGTAACGAACAGCATACTGATAATCGTAATAATGAAGTATAGCCAAAGCATCCATTTGCCGATGCGCTTGTAGCCATCAATGATACTTTCTCCAGTTGCGTTGGCGTAACGACTTCCATATTCAAAGAATGGATATTTGAACAGGTTTGCAGCGATGATATAGCCAACCAGTGCAAACCCGAAATTGGCTCCTGCCCGCGTGCTTTGCACCAAATGCGAAACACCAATGGCCGTACTGGCAAAAAGAATCCCTGGTCCAAGGGTTTTCAGGAAATTGGTGATTTGGTTTTGTTTCACAGAGATGATTTGGAGAAAAAGAGATGCACAGAGATTGGCTCACAATACGAAACGTTTGATACCATTTTTAAGAAGTTTGACCTTGAAGTTCATCAAAAGTCCTTTGGGATAATCGCCCAGACGCATGTATGTCAGTATCTGAGCTGTGTGAACATCAGTCAACTTTTCAACGGTTTTCAATTCAACAACAACTTGATCATTGACCAAAATGTCGATTCTGTAGCCTTGGTCTAACTTGATTCCCTTGTAAACGACAGGCATCGGAATTTCAGTTTTCACGTCCAGCCCAAGATCTTCTAATTCCATTACCAAGCAAGTATGATAAACAGACTCAAGTAACCCAGGACCTAATTCACGATGCACTTCAATTGCTGCTCCAATTATCAAGCCTGTTAATTCATCCTCACTGTGCATCTCCAAAACTCAAATAGTTCTCTGTGTAATTAAAAAATGAGTAAAACGGCAATGAATATCACGATTCCGATTCCCATTAATGCAACGGTGTACGGAAGTATCTCTTTGGCTTTCAATCCTGTGATTCCGAGCAACGGTAATGCCCAGAAAGGTTGAAGCATATTCGTCAACTGATCACCGTAGGCTAAAGCCATTATGCTTTTAGGAATGCTAACTCCTAATTCTGATGCAGCCTGAAGAATTATCGGTCCCTGAACGCCCCATTGCCCACCACCACTTGGAACGAAAATGTTCACAATTCCAGCGCTGAAGAATGTGAAAATCGGGAATGTGGTTTCATTCGAAATGCTCACGAAAAAGTCGGAGAACAACTGCACCAGTCCAGAGCTGTTCATGATTCCCATAATTCCGAAGTACAATGGAAATTGAATCAGAATTCCAGATGCTCCACCGATAGCTTCGTCAATGGCTTTTAGGAATTTGAAAAAGCTTCGATGAAGCAATAAACCCGATCCAAGAAGCAACAGATTGATATAGTTCGGATTGATGAATCCAAAACCTTTTTCAAGAAAAGCGCTAACCGCTACATAGATACAGTAAACTGCGATGATGACTCCAATTCCTAAACCAAACAACTTGGAGTGGTCCAATTTCTCGGCTCCTGAAACATCAATGGAATCCAGTTTCAGTTCAGTTTTAGACATGGGAAGAAAACTGGCAATTGGTGAACGTTTTCCCATCCAGAACATGAATGATGGAAGCACAATTACCACCAAAATAATTGATGCCAAATTCATAGAACTGAAGACGGTATCGGAGAAAGAAACTGAATCCGGTAAAAGTTGTAGTCGATCTGACGATACAATTCCGCTCATCAGCGAATGGATATGACCTTCTTCTGCAACCTTGATAGGAGCGGAGCCAGAGATGCCGCCATGCCAGACCATCAGTCCTGAATAACCAGCGGCACCTATAAGCGGGTAGTTCAGATCAAGGTCATTTCTCACAGCATGTTCTCCCACTTTTCGTGCGAGGATTGCTCCGAAAATCAGCCCCAATCCCCAATTGAAAAGCGCAACAAGGACCGTGAGCAGCGTAACAATGGCAGCTGCATTCGCGGTGTTGTTGCAGAACCGTGTTGCGTAACTGATAAGCGCATCGACCGGTTTTGTGAGCGCCAATGTGTGACCGAGCACCAACATCAACATCATCTGCATAGCGAAAACCAGCAGTGGAGCGTTCCAAAGTCCGTTTTCCCAGAATCCGAAAACTTCGATTATTCGGTCAGTTCCAGCTGCGTCAGATGATGTGAGCGTAAATGCCAAAACCATTGTGATGATGGTCAGAATCACCGCAATGGTAAATGGCGCAGGAAGAAGTGTTTTGAAAGCTTTTTCGATGGTCGATGAGAAACTCATGCATCAAATATGCAGAGATTATTGCACAGAGAAGTTTCGAGTTAAAGAGCTACACAGAGTGTTCCTACAACGAGGCCTCTGTGATTTTCAAATTCTCAAATATTGCTCTGTGTAAAGGATGAAATGGCTTCAATGGCATTCTGCGGTCTTTCCTCGTTTACACCTCTCACAATTCGATAATCTGCACCGATTGCTTTCAGCGTTGATTCATACAGTTTGAAAAGCTCGACCAACTCATTTGGGTTTTCCCGAAGAGAATCTTCTTCCCAAGGAAGGTCAGGGTAGGTGAGGAGATACTTTCTCGGTTGCTGTAGCGAAAGCAAAGAATCAATCTCCTCATTGTTTTTTCCGTATTTGAATTCTTGCCAAACTTTCACAACCACAATGTCGGTGTCGCAAAAAATCAGTGGTAAACCGTTCGAAATGGCCTTTTTCTCCAGTTCAAGTTGACCTTTCGCAATGGTCGGCAGATCCGATTCGGAGTATTTTCCGTTTCGAGCTTCTAGATAATCGCGGGCAAATTCTGGCACAAGTTCACCGTTCATTCTGGAGGCCAATTGCTCGGATAAAGTGGTTTTACCTGTGCTCTCGGGCCCTACGCATGCAAAAATCTGCGGTCTTTTTTCCATTCCTTATACCAGCTCATAAATCCGAACACCGCAAGAATAGTATACAAAACGTAAAGTCCGGCAGTTGGCTCCAAACCTCTATTCCAATACAGATAAATATTGAATGCATCTATCACGATCCAATAGAGCCAATTGGAAAGGATTTTTCGTGTGATCATGAATGTAGCAATGAGGCTGAACGAGGTAGTAAATGCATCCATGTACGGCATGGCCGAATCGAAGATCATTTCGAATAATATCCCTAACGCTCCAGCAAATACAAAACCAAGTAAAATGGCCCTGACATGATGGGTGGTGTGCCATTCTGCCAACTTCAACTTTTCGTCCTTTCGCTTTCCGAAATTCCATTGCCACCAACCGTAAACGGCCATGAAAACATAGAACAGGCTGATGAATGATTCACCAATAAGGTTGGCAGTGAACGTGAGATAAACGTAGATTCCTGAACTGATGAACGCTGGATACCAGCACCAAATGCTTTCTCGTGCAGCAAGTATTACATAAAGGAAGGCCAGTATGATGGCCGTATATTCCAGAATTGAATCTACGTCCATTGACTCGTATCCCAACGGTCTGGCGGTAAATGGCTGTTGATGATCTTGGTAACTACCGCAATTGCAGTTTCACCTTCCATCGATGGTCGCAGCGAATCGGTGTAAGCCTTCATTACATCATCATATTCACCAAAAACCTGCGTACTTACTCCGTTGGTGATGACCTGGATATTCTCGTAGCGATTCAACCTTCGCAGAAAATCCTTTACGGCTTCTTTGTATCCATCAGTTAATGGATACATCGTGATTTCGAGAGTAACTTTCATGATCTAGAGTTTGGCGCTTGCCATTTCAGCAAGCAGAGCTCCGTTTTGTTCAATGGCATTTCCAACTACTACCACTGTGGCACCAGCTTCGAAGCGAGCTTTTGCCATTTCCGGAGTTTTCAATCCACCGCCTACAATTATGGGAACGTCAACATGGTCGGCAACACGTTTCACCATGCTTGGCGAAACCGAGTTCTGAGCTCCGCTGCCTCCATCCAAAAAAATGGTTTTCAATCCGAGCATTTCACCGGCCATGGCTGTACAAGCGGCAATATCGTCCTTGTCGTGTGGAATAGGATTGGTGTTGCTCATGTAAGAGGCTGTTGTGGCTTTCCCACTGTCGATGAGCATGTATCCTGTCGGAATGATCTCTAGGCCACTGTTCTTCAATCTCGGAGCAGCCACCACATGCTTACCAATAAGCATTTCGGCATTTCTTCCAGAAATGACCGATAGCAACAGAATTGCATCAGCATTGGGTACAACTTGCATGTTATCTCCAGGAAACAGAACAACTGGAATATCGCAGTTGGCTTTGATTATCTGAACTGTGTCAAAAAGTCTGTCATTCACCAAGAGACTTCCGCCAACAAACAGAAGGTCTACGTTGGCATCTTTGGCTGCCAATGCGGTTCTTTCTGCCTCCTTTCCTGAGCATTTGTCAGGGTCTATCAGCAAAGAAAACAACCTATTGGCAGTTGTTTTAGCTTTGAGTATGTGTGGAAGTACCTCCATTTTCAGAATGCAATATTACGCAATTGCCTATGGATAGTTTCTCCAAATCCTAGTTAGCGTAACATCTTAACCGCAGGCAATATGTGTAGAGAGCATGACAGACGGATTCTTAAATATCCAAGATCTTAGTGCACAACCGAAATAAGTTTCTGACGTTAGTAAATCGGTGTTACCAATGCATGCATTGTTTGGATAACGCCAAAGCAATAACGATCTTGCGACCTTCTGATCAGGACTTGAAAAGAAATAGATAACGTGAATAGACTTTTCCTTGCCCTAACGATCATTTTCAGTACATCGATTCTGAGGATGTCTGCCCAGACTTGTACTGGGTTGGGAAGTACCGATTTTTCTGATATCGTTTATGTCTCCTTAACTGGGCAATCTTCCTCAGCAGGTACGGCCGATGATCCCACAGACCTGCTGACGGCCATGAGCATGTTAGGAGGTAATACCGATAAGATTTACATCCAAGGAGGAACGTATTTGCTCAGCAACCAATTGGTTATGCAAAGCAATGCTCAGCTCATAGGAGGATTCAATTCAGATTGGGTCAAGGATAATTCAGCCATCACAACCATATATCGGGACGCAAACAATATTCAGGTCGGTCCCAATCGGTTGGTCGGAATTGAATGCGTAAGCATCAACAACTTCCGACTGCAAGATCTTACTATTCAGGTTGCTTCCGGCCAAGGGTTGGGGACCAGCGTTTACGGAATCTACCTCAACAACTGCGCAGATTATAATTTGGTGCGATGCAAGATAATCTCTGGTAATGGTGGTCATGGAGTTAATGGTGCGCCTGGAATAACTGGAATTAACGGTGCCCCGGGAGAGCCAGGACAGGATGGAGAAGAAGACTCTTCAGGCAATAGAATGGGAGGAACCGGTGGTGGTGGCTCATTTCCAGGAAGCCACGCAGGTGGTTCTGGTGGAAATGGAGGAATAAGGGGTACCTACGAATTTCCGGCTGGAGGGCAAGCTTTTCCTGGCGATGCTGGTGTTGATGGCTTAGGACCCGGAGGAGGACTTGGTGCTGCGGGAGGTCAAGGTAATTTCAGAAATGTTACTCCAGTATCGTGTGATAGAACATCAGTCAATGATGGTCTTTTCGGTACCGATGGTGCCAGCGGACAGTTGGGCACGCCAGGGTCTCCTGGAGTATATTCCTTTGGAGGAGGGTTTTTTCAACCGGCAACTGGAACTTCTGGTACCGCAGGTGAGCATGGCTCTGGCGGTGGAGGCGGTGGAGGCGGTGGCTCCAGCGGAGGAATCGTCTACGTTTACATTCCTTGGCCGGTTGATGACACTATTCCACCTAATCTTAACGGTACCGGCCCTGGTGGTGGCGGTGGCGGTGAAGGTGGCGAACGCGGCTACGGGGGTCAGGGCGGTCAAGGCGCTGGAGGCTCTTTTGGCGTTTTCCTTTGGGACAATGGATTGAATGGGGTCATGAAGGACTGCGAAATTGAGATCGGTAGTGCCGGTATTGGTGGTAACGGTGGTCTAGGTGGTAACGGTGGCAATGGTGGCGCAGGTGGAGAAGGTGGAGCACTTTACACAGCCTGTCTTATCGGTGCTGGAGGAAGCGGAGGTTCTGGAGGTAATGGCGGCCGTGGAGGTGATGGTGGTAAAGGGTCTAACGGAATAGTGGATGACCTGTACCAACACCCAGGGGGTCAACCACTCAGTATTCAGAACATTTACGGCATACAGCAACCAGCGGTTAATGTTGAGTTTGGAGGGTGCACCAATGCTCCGGTAACTTTCAGTACGGATGCTTCAGGAACTATACAATGGTTCTTTGGTGCAGGCTCCAACCCCGTAATGGCGCATGGCCAGGAGGCCGTGACAAGTTTCTCAACACCTGGCTTCAAAACGTTCACGTTGGTTGTTAATGGTATTGCTTTTACTTACACGGATTTCATCGATATCCATGCGGTGGTGCCACCTCTCAATCCTGAGATTCTAACAGGCCCAACCGACCTTTGTGCAGGTGATATTGCTGATTTTAACAGCTCCGTTTCAGCTAACAATTACATCTGGCAACTTCGAAACATTGAAGGAGATACGGTTACATACAATGGCCCGAATTTTTATAATCTGTTGGGAGTCTCGTTCGATACAGCAGGTGTTTACGAGCTTACACTCACCACAGAAACCGAATGTTGTGGTCAGTCCTTCACAGATACTGTTATGATCCATGTGGACTCAATAGTCCTTCCCGAGATCGCCATTCAAACGAATTTTGCAGATTCCACAAATACTGTTTGTGAGTT
Source organism: Flavobacteriales bacterium (assembly GCA_020635495.1). Lineage (GTDB taxonomy): Bacteria > Bacteroidota > Bacteroidia > UBA10329 > UBA10329 > UBA10329. Next base: position 118,643 of record JACJZQ010000005.1, read on the forward strand.
GACCGAGGTAACCTTTACTGCAACTGCTACCGATGTCGGTCTTTCACCCACATATAATTGGATGATAAATGGCAATGCATCTGGAGGTAATGCTCCGGTTTTTACCACCGATCAGTTGCTGAATCAGGATATTGTTACATGTCAGGTGGTTTCGTCTCTTGGTTGCGCCACGGGAGAAATCGCACTCTCAAATCAGGAGAGCATCAATGTCATTCCACCCGTTGTATTGACCTGCAGCTCTGATTCATTCCTTCAGAACGAACCTACCTTTTTTGAGGCAGCAGTGGCATCCGGTGGATTGGCTCCGTACAATTACTACTGGACTTTTGGAGATGGCTCGTTAGGGTTTGGAGACACGGTTCAGCACATCTATCAAGAAACAGGGGTTTACACAGCAACGGTTGATGTTGTTGATTCTCTTGGATGTACGGCTTCTTGTCAAACGTTCTTGACCATTTCCCCTAATCTGGCGGCTGGATTTGAAGTGGATAGCATTGTTGGATGCGCACCATTCACCGTCAACTTTACAAACACAAGCTTCAATGCGGTATCCAATTACTGGAATTTTGGTGATGGTTCAGGCTCTACAGAAGAAAATCCAACTCATACATATCAGACTGCAGGTACTTATGATGTAGACCTCTTTGTCTATTCCGGTAGTGGGAATGATTCCGTATCTGTAATGCAACAGATACATGTCAACCCTAGTCCGGTTGCTAACTTCAGCAATTTCGAGGTTAACCACGAAACAGGAAGTGATACGGTTCAGTTTGCCGATAATTCGGTGTTCGCTGTTTCTTGGTACTGGGATTTTGACGACCCGGCCTCAGGCCCGTTGAATAACAGTACAGAGCAAAACCCATTACACGTTTTCAACTCTAATGGACAATACGATGTATCATTGGTAGTTACCAACATCTACGGATGTTCGGACAGTATTACCAAAACCTCTTCCGTTAATGTTGGCCTGCAAGACGTGCCAGATGCAGTGGGATTTTCAGTTTATCCTAATCCGGTGAGCGAATCCTTGAATGTTTCGTTCGAGGCTAATGAGGCAAAGGTTGCGTCATACACCATCGTAGATCTGAGAGGAAGACCTGTTCAACACGGCACACTAAATGTGGTTTCAGGGAAAAATAAATCAGTGGTTGATGTAACACAACTTGCATCAGGTTCATACGTCCTAAGCTTGCAAATTGGAAACACTGAAGTTCAAACCCACTTTGTGGTAAGTGCAAATTGATGATTCGAAACAATTATCTGATTTTCCTGAGTTTGATTCTGATGCCATTTCTGAGCCTCGGACAGGAATGCGATATCATATATGTTTCTCCCAACGGCAGTGGAAGCGGAACAAAGGCCGCACCAACTTCCATTCAAAATGCGCTCAATCTGGTCGGTCCTGGAATTGACCAGATTCGAATGGCTCAAGGAACCTATCCCATTTCAGACACTCTTTTTCTTGTCAGTGGGGTTACGATCGATGGAAGCTATGACCCTTCCACATGGGTCAAATCGAATAACATTCCAACGGTTATTCATAGGGATGCAACTGCGCCAACCTCCGTTTCAATATTTGCTCTGGCGGGAATAAATATTTCAGATTTTCATATCCATGATATCTCGGTGGTTGTGGATGATGCTTTGGAACCCAGCAGTTCAACATGTGGAATTTATCTGAATGGTTGTTCCGATTATTCAATAAATAGAGTTCGTGTAACGGCCGGGGATGGTGGAGATGGAATTCAAGGGAATCCTGGTGCTTCTGGTATGGATGGAGCAATGGGGGGAGGCGCGGAGCTTGGAACCAATTGTGGTAACGGACCTAATGCTGGAGGGGCAGGTGGAAATAGTTGGTCCGGTGGTTTAGCTGCAGGCGGTGATGGAGGAAATGGTGGTCCAGAAGGAGAAGATTTCGATCTCTTTTCTCAAGCCGATGGTGAGAACGGTTTTAATGGTTTAGCAGGTGTAGGAGATTTTCCAGGGATTGGAGGTGTTGGTGGTCAAGGCTTCTACTACATTCTTGGAGACGCTTGTACAGCTATTATTGGAGACTGCGGAACTGTCGGGCCAGCAAGTATGGGGACCAACGGTGCAGATGCAACAATAGATGGTGCTCCAGGTGCGGATGGTACAGATGGTGTTTCTATGCATGATGGCACGTTTTTCGTTCCAGGGCATGGAACTTACGGGCAGAATGGTGAAAACGGCTCCGGAGGCGGAGGTGGAGGCGGTGGCGGCTCTGCTGGTGCAGGATATGTTCCATGGGCTTCAACCGGAACGGGTCCGGGAGGAGGCGGAGGGGGCGAAGGTGGCCAAGGCGGATATGGCGCTACCAGTGGTGGCGGTGGCGGTGGTTCATTTGGCATGTACATTACTAACAATGGTACAGGAGGAGTTTTGAACGACTGTGTTTTGCAGACCGGAGCTCCTGGTCTTGGTGGCACTGGAGGTTTTCCTGGTGGATATGGCGGATTGGGAGGTTCAGGTGGGCTTGGTGGAGAACAACCAGATGGTGTAGGCCCGTGCAGTAATGGCGGTAATGGTGGAGATGGATCCAATGGAGGACAAGGTGGAGCTGGTGGAGATGGAGCACCGGGCGAAAGTATTGCTCTATATCAGCAACCTACCGGAATTCAAGTTTCGCAAACTAATCTTGCGGCCAATGTTGAACCAGATGTGTTATTAGAATCAACCGGTTGTACTTATTCTGATATCTACTTCAGTACCAATGCAAACGGAATTATTGAGTGGTTCTATGAAGGAACTACCGTTCCGCAGAACACGGTAGGTCAGAGCACAACGGTACAATATACTACTTACGGAGCTCAAGATCTAACCATGGTTTCCAATGGTGTGCCTTACTTCCATGCTGGTTTTGTGAATATTTTCACTGATGGTTCGCCATATCTTCCAACCATTCAAGGAGACGATACCATTTGTCCGGGAGATATCGTCAACTTCTCATCAACATGGCCTATCAGTTTTAATGTACTTGGTTATCGTTGGAATTTTGGAGACCCTAACTCAGGGACTGCCAACACAAGCACACAAGCCACACCATCACATCAATACAATGAGGTCGGTACCTATATGGTAACACTTCAAACGCAATCCCCATGTTGTAATTGGTCTAAGCCAGATACTTTCTATGTTGAAGTTTTCCCGGTTGTGGGGCCTGATGTGTTCATTACTGCTACAACAACTGAGATATGTGAAGGAGAGTCTATAACCTTTGGTGCTGTGCCTTATGCAGGTGGACAGAACCCAACGTACGAATGGTTCCAGAATGGAGTTTCAGGTGGCACAGGGCCATCCTTTACGCCTGCAAACATCAATAATGGCGATCAGGTCTATGTAAGAATGGCAAGTTCTTACCCTTGCCCAATAACGCCAACGGTTGATTCTGAGGTTATCACCGTTATAGAACATCCCAATCCTGTGGTTGACTGTAGTGATGTTACCGACAGTTATCTTGGAGCAGAAACCGGATTCAACCCTGTGGTTACAGTTGGAACCGCTCCTTATGAGTACTTCTGGCAATTTGGAGACGGAGGTTCTTCTACCGAAGAAAGCCCATCCTACCTCTATGGTGGAACGGGGCAGTACAATGCAAGTGTAGAGGTTACGGACACGTTTGGATGTAGCACTACCTGCGATGTGCTTGTGGATATCATTCTACCACCATACGTGTATGCAGGGTTCACTTATGTAGAGACTCCAACCTGTGGTTCAACTGAGGTAACTTTCACTGATACATCCGTTGGTAATCCTACTTCTTGGGTTTGGGATTTTGGAGACGGAAGTGCTCCGGTAACCACTCAAAATCCAACGCACACGTTTACTGGAATTGGGCCGTATTCAGTAACACTGGCTGCATCAAATGGTGTATTTACAGATACCGTGGAAATGCCGAATGCAATAGAGCCTTACATTATCCCAACCGCATCATTCTTTGCGTCAGATTCATCTGTTTGCGATTATGCTCGTATTCAATTCTATGATGTTTCTGAGAACGCTTATTCGTGGCTTTGGGATTTTGGAGATGGAACAACATCAGACCTTCAAAACCCTTGGCACGATTATGAAGACCCAGGAACGTACACGGTAAACCTCACTGTTTATTCCGTTGATGGTTGTGATGCTTCTTCTACACCAATAAACGTTGTGATATATGAATCGCCTGTGGCAGGATTTGAGGCTGATACCATCGTTTGTTCAGACCTACCGATAACCTTTACGGACCTGTCTACTGGAGATATTGACAATTGGTACTACCACTTCAGCGATGAGGATGTGACCATTGAGGTTGACGGAGACATAGAGGATGAGGTTATTTATACGTTTGATGATGCTGGTTTTTACGTGGTCACGCAACTGGTAACCAACAGAAACGGTTGTAGCGATTCCGCCAAGATTTTCATGGAAGTGAGACCTCACCCTGTGGCGGATTTCTACCCGGATAGTATTGCTTTGGAATTACCGGATACAGCCATGCTGTTCTGGAACACCAGTTGGCATGCAGATGATGACACGGTGCACTGGAATTTCGATAATGGATATCATGTTTACGATACATGGGATGCAGAAGGAATTTTCCAAGACTCAGGTCTTTACAACGTTTCATTAACGGTGTTCAATCAAGAATTGGGGTGTGTGGATAGCATCATTAAACCATTCTATGTTTGGGAGCAAGAGACTTTCTTTATTCAAACCGCCTTTACACCAAATGGCGATGGCAATAATGATGTGTTTGAGATCAAACAGAAAGGAATTGTAGACTGGCATATGCAGATATTCGACAGGTGGGGTAAACTGGTTTGGGAGACCTATGACGTTAGGGAATTCTGGGATGGAACCCACCGTGAATCCGGGCAGCCGGTTCAACAAGGAGCCTACTCGTATCAAATAGATCTTATTTGGTATAAGGGAAGGCACTACAACAAGATGGGTACCATTACGGTTATCCGATAGCTCAATTAGCCTACGATCATCTTTAAGGCTTACGCGAATCACTATTAATTGTGATACTCTAAGCTATAGCTTACCTTTGCGCCCGCTAAAAACAAACACAAATATGAGTACAGCACAAAAATTGAATTACAAGGTCAAAGACATCTCCCTCGCTGAATGGGGAAGAAAAGAGATCAATCTTGCTGAGGCAGAAATGCCAGGATTGATGGCGCTTCGCGAAGAGTACGGAAGTTCCAAACCGTTGAAAGGAGCAAGAATTGCCGGATGTCTTCACATGACGATCCAAACTGCTGTTCTCATCGAAACACTAGTTGAACTGGGTGCTGATGTTACCTGGTCATCATGTAATATCTTCTCAACACAAGACCATGCCGCTGCTGCAATTGCTGCTGCAGGAATTCCGGTTTTTGCTTGGAAGGGAATGAATGAGGAAGAGTTCGATTGGTGTATTGAGCAAACGTTGTTCGCGTTTGAAGATGGCAAACCATTGAACATGATCTTGGATGATGGTGGCGACCTGACCAACATGGTTTTGGACCGATTCCCTGAATTGGTAAAAGACATCAAAGGTCTTTCTGAGGAAACCACTACTGGGGTTCACAGACTTTACGAGCGAATGAAGAAAGGCACGTTGCCAATGCCAGCCATCAACATCAACGATTCTGTTACCAAATCGAAATTTGATAACAAGTACGGTTGTAAAGAATCATTGGTTGATGCTATCAGAAGAGCAACCGATGTAATGCTTGCAGGTAAGGTTGCTGTAGTTGCAGGTTACGGAGATGTTGGTAAAGGTTCCGCTGCTTCGTTGAGAGGTGCAGGCGTTCGTGTTATTGTTACTGAGATCGACCCGATCTGTGCGCTTCAGGCCGCTATGGACGGATTTGAAGTGAAGAGCATGGCCAATGCCGTTTCAAGAGCTGATATTGTTGTTACTGCAACTGGTAACAAGGACATAATCCGTGCTGAGCATTTTGAGGCTATGGGCGATAAGACCATTGTTTGCAACATCGGTCACTTCGATAACGAGATCGACATGGCTTGGTTGAACAAGACACATGGAGCTTCCAAAATTGAGATCAAGCCACAGGTTGATCTTTACAACGTGAACGGAAACGATATCATTCTCCTTGCGGAAGGACGATTGGTAAACTTGGGCTGTGCAACTGGTCACCCATCATTTGTAATGTCAAACTCCTTTACCAACCAAACGTTGGCTCAGTTGGAGCTTTGGACCAACACAGATGCTTATGAGAACAAAGTTTACATGTTGCCAAAGCATTTGGATGAGAAAGTTGCGAAACTTCATTTGGAGAAGATCGGTGTTGAACTGGAGGTTCTTACTAACGACCAGGCAGAATACATCGGTGTTACGGTAGAAGGTCCGTACAAACCAGAATACTACAGATACTAATAGCTGTTAACCTTATATGATGAAAGCCCCTCTTGAGGGGCTTTCGCATTTTTGGCAAGTACTTTTTTTAATTTGCCATCGATTTATATAGAACATGAGTTTACAAGAAGGCATGCAAATGGAATACAACACGGCTAGAGAGCTGATGCAGATTCCAGAATACGGGCGCAACATCCAGAAGATGATCGAGTACGCCAAAACAATTGCTGATAGAGAAGAGCGAAATAGGGCCGCCAATTCCATTATCAAAGTAATGGGCCAGGTCAATCCTTACCTCAAGAACAATGAAGACCTTACACACAAGTTGTGGGATCACATGTTCATCATCGCAGATTTTGATTTTGATGTCGATTCGCCATTTCCTAAGCCGTTAAGGGAAGATTTTGAGACTGGACCAGACAATATTCCCTACCCTGAGAACGAGATAGCCTATCGGCATTATGGTAGAATCATTGAGCAGATGATAAAGAAAGTGGCGGCCGAGGAAAATGATGAAGACCGCACCAATATGGGCATCGCGGTAGCCAATGTAATGAAGCGTTCTTACCTTAATTGGAATCGTGATTCTGTGGAGGACCGTGTCATTAAAAAAGACCTACAAGAGCTTTCTGGCGGTAGAATCGTGGTTCCTGTTGAGGTTGAATTGGAAGACTCAAAAGACCTGATCGACCCTGCAACACGAACTACCAACAACAATAACCGCCAACGTAAGGGTAGAAAGCGGAAGAAGAATAACAATAACAATAACAGAAGACGCAACGGATAATGGCATCATTCGAGATCATTGGTGGAAACAGGTTAAAGGGCGAGCTGGTTCCCCAGGGTGCCAAAAACGAAGCTTTGCAGATTCTCTGTGCGGTTCTTCTAACGCCAGAGAAGGTTACCATTTCCAACATTCCCAACATTCGGGATGTGAACAAACTGATTGACCTGCTGCGTGATCTCGGTGTAAAGGTCAACCAACTATCAGAAGACACATACGAGTTTCAGGCAGACAACGTAGATCTTGAGTATCTACATTCCGAGAAATTCAAACAGAAGGGCTCTGGACTTCGAGGGTCTATCATGGTTGTAGGCCCTATGCTGGCACGATTCGGTAAAGGGTACATTCCTCAGCCAGGAGGCGATAAGATCGGTCGGAGAAGACTTGATACACACTTCATTGGTTTCCAGAAACTGGGGGCCAATTTCGAGTACTTGGCAGAAGAGCAATTCTACAAGGTTGAAGGCAATCTCAAAGGAACTTACATGCTTCTTGATGAAGCCTCAGTAACTGGTACAGCCAACATTGTAATGGCAGCTGTAATGGCCGAAGGCCGAACCACCATCTACAACGCAGCTTGCGAACCTTATCTGCAGCAACTCTGCAAAATGCTCAATAGAATGGGCGCCAAAATTTCCGGAGTCGGCTCCAACATGCTTATTATTGATGGAGTGAAGGAAATGGGCGGAACCGAGCATCGCTGTCTGCCAGATATGATCGAGATAGGTTCTTTTATTGGTTTGGCGGCCATGACCAAGTCTGAGATCACCATCAAGGATGTGAGTTACAACGATCTTGGATTGATTCCAACCATTTTTAGTCGATTGGGCATACAAATGGAATTGCGTGGCGATGATCTATACATCCCATCGCAAGAACATTATGAAATAGAATCTTTCATTGATGGTTCCATCCTTACCGTTGCAGATGCACCTTGGCCAGGGTTTACACCAGACCTGCTAAGTATTGTATTGGTTGTGGCCATTCAAGCTAAAGGAAGTGTGCTCATTCATCAAAAAATGTTTGAAAGCCGTCTGTTCTTCGTTGATAAACTCATAGATATGGGAGCCAAGATCATTCTTTGCGATCCGCACAGAGCTACAGTTATTGGAATGGACCATAAAAATCCTCTGAGAGGAATTCAGATGACCAGCCCAGATATTAGAGCAGGTGTTTCCTTGCTTATTGCAGCGCTTTCAGCCGATGGAAAGAGTCTGATTCACAACATTGAGCAGATAGACAGAGGCTATCAGAATATTGATACACGACTGAATGCCATTGGCGCCAATATCAAACGGTTGTGATCGGTATGGTTCTTGGTCTTTACAACGACCTAAGAATCACTCACCAATTTTAAATTTGTACAAAACATCATCATGAAAAAGATAGCATCATTGTTTTTTGCGCTCACGTTGGTAGGAACTTCCGTTTTTGCCGGAGGCGATGGAGACAAGCCAGTTAAAGTTGAGGAAGTAGGTATCGGTCTCAACATTGGAGACGAAGCACCAAACCTTGAATTCAAAGATCCGAACGGGAAAATGGTAAGTCTCAAATCTTTGCGTGGTAAAATTGTTCTTATCGATTTTTGGGCTTCGTGGTGCCGTCCGTGCAGAATGGAAAACCCGAATGTGGTAAGTGCTTACAAAAAGTTCAACAAGGCCAAATTCAAGTCTGCGAAAGGATTTGAAGTCTATGGAGTGTCTTTGGACAAAAGCCAAGACGCATGGGTTAATGCCATTCAGACTGATGAATTGATGTGGACCAACGTAAGCGATCTTGGCGGCTGGAACAGTGATGGTGCTGCAACGTATGGTGTTCGTTCAATCCCAGCCAACTTCTTAATTGATGAAAACGGAATCATCATTGCTAAAGGATTGAGAGGAGCCAATCTTCATGCAGAACTACAAAAACTTGTAGCCAACTAGGCGGTAAACTCAGATTGAGATAGTAAAAGGCAGGATGACATCCTGCCTTTTTTACTTTTGCAGCCGCCTAAAAAGCGCTTGATGCTGCCAATTTGTCCCAAGTTTGGCCACGGCAGGTTATTTGATAAGAGTGAGCCAGTTAAAATTGAACCTATGAGCAAGAAAAAGCAAACTGAAGCTGAGTTGGAGAACGAAGAGGTGAAAACAGCCGAAGAAACTGTAAAGAATGCAACCGAACCAGAAGAGCAGAAAGACCCGTTGGCAGAACTTCAGTCGCAATACGATCAACTGAATGACAAGTATCTCAGACTGTATTCCGAGTTTGAGAATTTCAGAAGAAGAACGGCCAAAGAGCGTTTGGATATGATGAAGACAGCTGGCGAGGACGTGTTCAAATTGCTTCTGCCCATCATAGATGATTTTGAGCGGGCGCGAACCAACATGGAAACTGCCGCAGATGTGCCAAGCGTAAAAGAAGGAGTGGAACTCATCTATCACAAAATGGTGACGGAATTGCAGCACAAAGGCTTGAAGCCTATGGAAGCAAAAGGAGAGGTTTTCGATCCGGAAATCCATGAAGCGATAACTCAGATTCCAGCACCTTCAGAAGATTTGAAAGGAAAGGTTGTGGACGAGATCGAGAAGGGCTACTACCTCAACGATAAGGTAATTCGGTATGCCAAGGTGGTCGTAGGTTCGTAAAATCAGGAACATGGCAAAACGAGATTATTACGAAGTATTAGGTGTAAGCAAAGGCGCTTCCGAAGCCGAAATCAAGAAGGCCTATCGGAAGATGGCCATCAAGTACCATCCGGATAAAAACCCGGATGATTCAAGTGCGGAGGAGAAATTCAAAGAAGCAGCCGAAGCATACGAAGTTCTGAGCAATGCGGATAAAAAGGCCCGCTACGACCAATTCGGCCATGCCGGAATGGGCGGAGCAAGCGGTTTCGGTGGTGGTGGCTTTGGTGGCGGAGGCATGTCCATGGACGATATCTTCAGCCAATTCGGAGACATTTTCGGAGGTGCTTTTGGCGGAGGCTTCGGTGGTGGTGGACACAGAACGCGGGTTAACCGAGGTTCTAACCTACGTGTAAGAGTAAAGCTTACACTGGAGGAGGTGGCCAATGGCGTTACCAAGAAGTTGAAGGTAAACAAGTACGTTAGCTGCAAGAAATGTAGTGGCACTGGAGCAGAAGATGGTCAGATGAGCACCTGTCCAACGTGTGGCGGTCGTGGTCAAGTAACTCGTGTTATGAACACGCCTCTTGGTCAGATGCAGACTTCATCCACGTGCCCATCTTGCAACGGACACGGAAGTACCATAGCCCACAAATGCACCGCCTGTTATGGCGATGGAATCGTGAAAGGCGAAGAAGTTATTGAAGTGAAAATTCCTGCCGGTGTTGGAAACGACATGCAACTTTCTGTTCGTGGAAAAGGAAATGCTGGCGCCAAAGGCGGAGTTCCAGGAGACCTTATAGTTCTTGTGGAGGAAGAAGAGCATCCGTTGCTAAAGCGCGATGGCAACAACTTGCATTACGAATTGTATGTGAGCTTTATTGACGCTGCTTTGGGTACCACAGTAGAGGTTCCGACCATTGAAGGAAAAGCACGCATCAAAGTGGATGCTGGAACGCAAAGCGGGAAGTTGCTTCGTTTGCGAGGAAAAGGTCTTCCTGATCTTGATTATGGTTCTAAAGGAGATATTCTGGTACACACTAATGTGTGGATTCCGAAGAAGTTGACCAAGGACGAGAAGAAGACGTTGGAAGCGCTGCGTGATTCAGAGAATTTCAGACCAGACCCAGCCAAAGGAGAAAAGAGTTTCTTCGATAAAATGAAAGACTACTTTCATAATTAGTGAATAGCCACCAACGAAGAGTGAATAGAAATTGACTTTATCAACTCTGTAAACAAGAAACTTTGTCAACTCCCATCTTTCGTGCTGAAAATGTGAGCAAGGCCTACGCAGGTCATGTTGCCATAGAGAACATCAGTATTTCCGTTCCGGAAGGTTCCATTTTCGGGCTGTTGGGTCCGAATGGTGCTGGAAAGACCACTTTCATCCGCATCATCAACCAGATAACTGGTCCAGATACTGGCGGTCTGTGGTTTGGCAACGAACCATTGGATCAAAAGCATCTTCAGCAGATCGGTTATCTGCCAGAAGAGCGTGGTCTGTACAAGAAAATGAAGGTGGGAGAGCAGGCACTTTATCTGTGTCAACTGAAAGGACTTTCTAAAAAGGATGCACTGGCAAGGCTTAAGTATTGGTTCGAGAAGTTCGAAATTCAAGCGTGGTGGCATAAGAAAGTGGAGGAGCTTTCTAAAGGGATGGCCCAGAAGGTTCAGTTCATAGTAACAGTGCTTCATGAACCTAAACTTCTCATTCTAGATGAGCCTTTCAGCGGGTTCGACCCGATAAACACCAACCTCATTAAATCAGAGATACTCGAACTCAAAAAGAAAGGCACAACCATCATTTTCTCTACCCATAACATGGGTTCTGTTGAGGAACTATGCGATCATATTGCATTGATCAATAATTCGCGGGTAATTCTAGATGGAGAAGTTGGCGAGATCAGAAACCGATTTCGCACCAAGACCTACAATGTTGAGTTTAACGGAACCATGATAGATCTTGGCAACTCTCTGGGCACGTATGGCGAGTTGATCGAGCACGATAAGGCAGAAGAAGGGCATGGCGCAACCGTCAGACTGGTAAATGGTGCCACAACAAATCAGTTGCTGGGCAACATTATGAGAACGGTAGAAGTTACCGGCTTCAAAGAGGTGATTCCAAGCATGAACGACATATTCATAGAAGCGGTAGGAAGGTATAATCTTGAAAAACAGCTGGCATGAACAAGATAGTATTGATCATTCAGCGAGAGTATCTCACCCGCGTTCGTAAGAAGTCGTTCATCATTATGACCATTCTTGGACCTGTGTTGATGGCTGCACTTTTCATTGTGCCGGTTTGGTTGGCTATGAATGAGGAAGACGATGCGCACATTCTTGTCATTGATGATAGTTTTCTCTTTACAGAGAGAATGACCGATACGGATAACATACGCTTCAGCTACCCGAAAGATGGATTGGACAGTGCGAAAGCGCAAGTGATGGCCAGCGATGATTTTGATGCCGTGCTCTACATTCACGAGAAGATCATGACCACTCCAACCGGTATACAACTTATCTACGATAAGCAGCCGGGAATCAACGTTATCCGTTACATCGAAAACTCCATCGAAAACGACCTGGAGAAGTTCAAGTTGGCCAAATCTGGGATAGATCAGGCTACCATAGAGGCGGCCAAAACCAACATTAAATTGGTTACCAAAAAACTGGATGAGATAGGGGAAGAGAGCAAAAGCAACACCGAGTTGAGCATGGTGGTGGGGATGTTCAGCGGTATTCTCATCTACATGTTCATCTTCTTGTATGGAGTGCAGGTTATGCGTGGCGTGATTGAGGAAAAGACCAATCGGATTATTGAGGTCATCATTTCTTCGGTGAAACCCTTTCAACTCATGATGGGCAAGATCATCGGAATTGCCTTGGTTGGTTTGACCCAATTCCTGCTTTGGATCATTCTCTCGTCCACGCTCATTTCGGGCGGGCAAGCTTTGGTGAAACAACATTTCGCGAAGCAAGAAAAGGGCGTAAGCATTGAAGATGCCATGTCTAAAAGCCAATCTTACGTTCCAGAAACAGAAGAAGTGGCCGAAGCCCAACTTAATGAAGCTGCAGTGAATGAATTGTTTGCCAGCATTGAGATGATCAACTTCCCGATAATTCTCGGAAGCTTCCTGTTCTATTTCCTTGGGGGATACCTGATCTATAGTGCGTTGTTTGCGGCCGTAGGCTCTGCGGTAGATAACGAAGCAGACACGCAGCAATTCATGCTACCGATCACAATCCCGATCATCTTCTCGTTTGTCATGGCACAAGTGGTTATAAATAACCCGGAAAGCCCCATGTCGTTCTGGTTATCCATGATTCCTTTCACATCGCCTATTATCATGATGGTGAGAATTCCCTTCGGAGTACCATATTGGGAATTAGGACTTTCAATGGTGTTGTTGGTGCTTGGATTCATAGGCACAACTTGGTTGGCGGGCCGCATCTATAGAACTGGGGTTCTGATGTACGGCAAGAAGATCACCTACAAGGAACTTTGGAAATGGCTACGCTACCATTGATATGCGATTAGCCGTAATCGACCTTGGAACAAACACCTTCAACCTGCTTATTGTAGATTTCGATCAGCACGGAAAATTCTCTACTGTTTTCAACACGAAAATGGCCGTGAAGATCGGTGAAGGAGCCATGATCAAAAACCTCCTGCAACCCGAACCAATGGCCAGAGGAATGGCTGCCTTGTCTGAGTACATGCGCATCATTGATCAGCACAAGTGCGATAAAACGGTTGCGTTTGCCACTTCGGCCATCCGTAGCACATCAAATGGTGGTGAGTTTGCAGATAACGTTCAAAAAGAATTGGGCTTGTCCATCAACGTTATTGATGGAGACGAAGAAGCGCAACTCATTTATGAAGGGGTAGACCTTGCAGTGAAATTCGAAAAAGAACCAATGGTTATTATGGACATTGGTGGAGGCAGCACCGAGTTCGTTATTGCAGACGAGACCGGAGTACTTTGGAAAAAGAGCTACCTACTTGGTATTTCGCGTATTCTGCAAATGTTGGAACCCAGCGACCCTGTTACTCCGTCAGACATCGAAAACCTGAATAACCTGCTCCAAGAACAACTTACAGAGTTGTTGGCTAATTGTGAGAAGTTCAGTGTCAAAACGTTGATCGGTTCGTCAGGTAGTTTCGATAGTTTCTTCGAGATGATAATGGCAGAAAAAGGCATAGACCGTTTGGCCAATTCTGTTGTCAGCGAAGAGTTTAACCTAGATGAACTACAAACGCTTCATCAACGTTTGATCACTTACGATTATCAAACAAGAAAGTCCATTCCAGGGCTTGTTGAAATGCGTGTTGATACGATTCACTTGGCTTCGTATTTCGTTCAATGGGTCTTGGAACAATGCGGTTTGGAAAGGTTATTGCTTTCCAGTTATGCATTGAAGGAAGGGGTGCTGCACAGAGCGCTTGAAAACCGTATCTGATAAGCACGACTTTCTATTTTTGAAAACCATTAAAACCCACCAAAATGGCTAAGATTCTGATTATTGATGATGAGAGAAGTATTCGCAATGCGATACGTGAAATTCTGGAGTACGAGAAGTTTACGGTAGACGAGGCAGAAGACGGTCTTTCTGGAGTTGTGAAGGTGAAGGGTGGCAAGTATGATGTGATTCTTTGCGATATCAAAATGCCCAAAATGGATGGGATGGAGGTACTGGAACGCATCCTGTTGTTGGCACCAGACACGCCTGTAGTGATGATATCTGGACACGGAGACATTGAAACTGCGGTTGACCTGCTGAAACATGGCGCCTACGATTACATTCCCAAACCTTTGGATCTGAATCGGCTTTTGGTTTCTGTTCGCAACGCACTGGATAGAACTGAGATAGTTGCCGAGACCAAGAAACTCCGAAAGAAGGTGAGCAAGAACTACGAGATGATCGGAGAATCGGCTGGAATTGCCAAGGTGAAGGACATGATAGAGAAGGTGGCACCCACAGATGCGCGCGTCCTTATCACGGGTCCTAATGGAACTGGAAAAGAATTGGTGGCCCGTGCGTTGCACGAAAAAAGCGGACGATCGGATGGCCCCATGGTGGAGGTTAACTGTGCTGCTATTCCTTCAGAATTGATTGAAAGCGAACTGTTCGGACATGAAAAAGGAGCGTTTACGTCTGCCGTAAAACAGAAGAAAGGAAACTTTGAAACTGCTTCTGGAGGTACGCTTTTCTTGGATGAGATCGGGGATATGAGCCTTTCGGCTCAGGCAAAAGTGCTGAGAGCGCTGCAAGAGAATAAGATTTCCAGAGTAGGAGGAGAGAAGGAGATCCAAGTGGATGTGCGTGTGGTTGCGGCAACCAATAAAGACCTCAAAAAAGAAATTGAGGCAGGCAATTTCCGTGAAGATCTTTATCACCGATTAGGTGTAATTCTAATTCAAGTGCCCGCACTTAACGACCGCAAGGATGACATTCCATTGCTGGTCGATCATTTCCTTCAGATGATCTGTGATGAGCAAGGAGTTGCCAAGAAAGCGATTGATGATGACGCTATAACAGAACTCCAGAATTATAATTGGACAGGAAATATCCGCGAATTGCGAAACGTGGTTGAACGATTGGTCATTCTTTCAGGAAAGACCATCACCAAAAAAGACATTGAGCAGTTCGTGAACTTCTGAGTTCGGGCTTACTTGCAGTTAGACCCTGGTACACCTGGACCAACTCGCTTGGTTCGCTCGCCACAATCTGCACAGTCAGTGCCGCAATCGCATAGGCTGTAAGACGATCCTTGACCACCGTCATCGCACGCACCATCGTATGCGTATTGACAGGTGTTGTCACAAACTGATTTGGTGCAAGAGGTCATTCCAGAAAATGCAATCGCAATAATGGCAACTGCAAAGCTTGTTCTGAACAAAGTTTTCATGATGAAATTGGTTTCCCGAAAGGTAATATTCTTGGGTTAGAAATTCTTATCGCCCCTTAGGAAATTTCACTACCACACTTTGAATACGTGGGTTGATTCTTCGGCTACCACCTGTAACAGTTTAATTCCTTTTACTGTGGGTTTAGCAACAGACACAGAACCGTTATTGAATTGAACTTTCTCCTCTGAAAGGAGCTTGCCTCTTAAGTCGTACCACGTTAATCGCAATGAGCCCAGATCAGAATTTGTCGTTAGAAGCACATGGTCAGTGGTCCTACTACTCATTGTAACCTTAACTGCTTCGACACCCGTAATTTGAACCGTTATTTCATTGGAGAGAACAGGGCAGTTGCCAATATTCACCGTTCCAACCTGGTAAGTGCCAGACTGAGTATACGTGAACGACTGCTGCGTTTCATTGGGAATTTCAATCCCGTTCAAATACCACTGATAGTTCGGTTGTTGGTCGCTTTCTAAAGTTCCATTGTTGTCCGCAATCACGGGGGCGTCATTCGCGCAAACTGAATTAATGGTGCCCAGATCAGATTCTGTAGAAAGCGCAGTTTGGAAATCGTCCCAAGCATCACAATCGTCTTTTAGGAAATACTCGAACCAAGGCCTACACACTGCGTAACTTACTGCTTGCTGATCTTCCGCAGAAAGACTGCCGGGAATCAATTCGCCCAATGTGCAGAATCCTGGGTTTGAAGCGAAACGGCAATGTGAACCGTTCGCAATACTCACAAAGTATTTACAATTGGCAGCAACACCATTGTAGATAGGAATGTGATGGTCGGCAGGCGGTGTCACACCATCAGATGCCCCAGAAAGAATCAAGGTGGGCGCAGAAACATTAGCTCCTGCCGATACGGCCGAAGGACCGGTTTCGGCAGGGGCAAGGCCAACGATACAATCAACCCCAGAAAAACCCGAGGCCGCTAAAAATGACGATCCACCCCCCATGCTATGTCCCATAATTGCGGTTCTGTTATAAACATGCTGATAGAATGGAGAAGTGTTATCCTGTCCTTCCGCTTGCATCTGTGTTGCAATAAACCTGAGGTCTAAACCAAATTGCTCGTGAACTGGTCCAAACCCTGTTTCAGTTGCAGGCAGAACAATGATGTAACCTTCAGGTACAAATTCATCACCCCAGTTAACATATGCAGTAGGTTGCATCGTAAAACCGTGCCCGAAAACGATGATTGGAAATTCACCAGAGGCAACAGGTACATTTGCTCCGGCCGTTGTACCAGGGTAATAGATACGACATTCAATTGCGCGGTTGTTTCGAGCAGGGTCGTTATAAGTGATAGTTCTAGTGCCTACTTGAAATTGAGCGAGTACAGATAGGCTGAGTAGGTTTAGGACAAGGATGAAAAGTGATCTCATGGCAATAAATTGAATCACAACTTAAACAAATAAGCCCAACTTTGTTTCATGCTCAAGTTCTATTTTTTTTCGTTTCTGCTGTTTGGGTTTACCCAGTATACATTCGGTCAAAGTGCAGTGCATAAAATTGCCTTCGGGTCGTGCGGTCTTCAGATCGGAGAGCAATTCATTTGGAACAACATTGTTGATGAACAGCCCGACCTGTGGATATGGCTAGGAGATAACATCTATGGTGATACGGAAGACATGGAAGTGCTTCGAAGAAAGTATCAGCAACTCGGGGATAACCAGAATTACCAATATCTAAAAGAGAACGTACCTGTAATTGCCACATGGGACGATCATGATTACGGTGTTAACGATGGCGGTAAGGAATACCCAATGCGGAAGGAGAGCCAGCAGGTTTTTCTGGAGTTTTTTGAAGAACCCGCCAGTAGCCCAAGATGGCAGCAAGAAGGTATTTATACAAGCTATGAATATGGTTCTGGCGATAGCACGGTGAAGGTTATTTTGCTTGATTGTCGTTACCACAGAGCCAACAGACACACAGATGGTGATGTGTTAGGAGAGGAGCAATGGAAATGGCTGGAAGATCAATTCCGAAATTCGACAGCGAAGGTTGTTCTTGTTGGTACGGGCTATCAGTTCGTATCGGATAAACATCCATTTGAAACATGGGGGCACTTTCCATCAGAAAGAGAACGGATGTTGAAATTGATATCCGAAACTGGTGTAAAGGGCGTCATCTTCTTGTCTGGCGATAGGCATTTTGCAGAGTTGTCGAGACTTGAACGCGAAGACCTGCCTTATCCGATCTATGATTTTACAAGTAGTGGATTGACCCATGCCAACAACATAATGATTGAGAAGAATCCATACAGAGTTGCACGCTTCTTAAAGAGAAATTTTGGCATTATTGAGTTCAATTGGAATCATTCTTCTCTATCACTCAAAGCGCATAAACTCAGTGGTAAGGTTGCTTTTGAGAAGGTGATTCCATTTGCTGAGCTCGGTTGGTAGCTGCCTATTCAGATTTCCGCTTCTTCAAGAGCCCCATCATTCTTGTAGAAATTCTCCGGATAAAGCCTCGGAAAGACCATCAGACTTCGAACCCCCTGCCGTTGCATAAGTTGGCTGACCGCCTCCTCCGCCATTGATGTGCTTGGCAAGGTCTCTTATCATTTCACCGGCATTCCAACCCTTAGAGTCTACAAGGTCTTGAGATATGACCAGATGTAAACTTGGATTACCGTTGACAACAGCACCCAACAGCGCAACTAGACCGGTTTCCTTCTTAAGATCGAAACAGAGGTTTTTAATGGCGTTGGAATCGTCCAATGACACCTTTTCTCTGATCAGCCTGTAGTCATCCCGTTGCTCAGCCTTTGCGAGAAGTTCAGATTTCAATCCTAAAGCAGCCTTGGCATTCAGACTTTCAATCTTGCGGTCCAATTCCTTCACCTTGGTCTGCAATTGTTCAATAGATGCTAATGGGTCTTTTGTTTTCAGAGTCTGCTTCAGTAGAGATACCTGATTGTAACTTTCATTTACAGCATCCAACGCGGCTTGCCCGGTTAAGGCCTCAATTCTTCTGATTCCTGCGGCTACAGAAGATTCACTGGTAATTTTCATGAGGCCTATATCGCCCGTGGCGGATGCGTGTGTGCCACCGCATAATTCTACCGAAAACGATGGGTCGAAGGTTATCACACGTACAACATCTCCGTACTTCTCGCCAAACAGTGCCATGGCACCCATTTCTTTGGCTTTTCCCAATGGAACATTCCGTTGTTCGTCCAACTGAATGTTCTCACGGATCTTGGCATTTATACGATTTTCAATCAGGGCCAATTCTTCGTCAGATACCTTGCTGAAGTGAGAGAAATCGAACCGCAAATGTTCTGGGCTTACCAAAGAGCCTTTTTGCTCTACGTGTTCACCAAGTACATCTCGCAATACCGCATGTAAAAGGTGTGTGCCAGTATGATTGAGCTTGGTGGCTTGGCGTTTCTCAGCATTAACCACAGCCTTGAAAACGGCTTCTGGGTTTTCGGGTAATTCTTTGGCGAAGTGAATGATCAGGTCGTTCTCCTTTTTCGTGTCGAAAATGAACGTCTTTTGGTCATTCGCTTCGATGTAACCGGTGTCTCCAACCTGACCGCCACTTTCTGCATAGAATGGGGTAATGTTGAACACTAGATGGTAGAATTCTTTTCCTTTCGTGGAGACTTTGCGATAGCGGGTAATGAACACGTCTGTTTCAAGAAGGTCGTAACCCACAAACTCTTCTCGGTCGTCTTTTTTTAGAACCGTCCAATCTGAGCTTTCGGTAGCAGTAGCGGCCCTTGATCGGTCTTTCTGCGCTTGCAAGCCAGCTTCAAAACCTTGAATATCAACCTTAAGTTCCTTTTCCCTTGCAAGCAATTCGGTAAGATCTATCGGAAAGCCGAAAGTATCATACAATTCAAACGCAAAGGTGCCATCAACAGTCTTGCTTTTCAGTCCAGAGACGTAGCTGTTAAATCGTTCAATCCCTTTATCCAGCGTTCTAAGGAAAGCACTTTCCTCTTCTTTGATGACGTTGGTAATAAGGTCTTTTTGGCTCTTCAGTTCTGGAAAAGAATCTCCCATTTGATCCACCAAGGTTGGCACCAAATTGTGAATGAACGGTTGGTTGAATCCAAGGAAGCTGTAGCCGTATCTGATTCCTCTTCTCAGAATTCTTCTGATCACGTAACCTGCGCCCGTATTACTTGGAAGTTGTCCGTCTGCTATCGAAAAAGCAACCGCACGAATGTGGTCAGAAACAACTCTAATGGCAATATCTTCTGATAAGTTGGATCTACCATATTCTGTTCCTGAAAGTTCCTCCAACTTGGCAATCATTGGACTGAAAACATCGGTGTCATAATTGGATGTTTTGCCCTGCAGTGCCATGCAAAGACGTTCGAAGCCCATACCTGTGTCAACATGCTTGTCGGGAAGATTCTCCAATGAAGAATCGGCTTTTCGGTTGAACTGAATGAAAACCAGATTCCATATCTCCACAACCTGTGGATGATCGGCATTTACCAGATCCCTTCCGTTGGTTTTGGAACGCTCTTCATCGCTACGCAGATCGATATGTACTTCAGAACACGGGCCGCACGGACCTTGATCGCCCATTTCCCAAAAGTTGTCCTTTTTACTCGCACGCAACACTCTTTCAGATGGAAGGAATTTCTTCCAAAGTTCTTCGGCCTCCGTATCTGCCTCTAAGTTGTCTGCCGCATCTCCTTCAAATACCGTGGCATACAATCTGTCAGGATCCAGCCCATAAACATCAACCAAAAGCTCCCAAGCCCATTCGATGGCTTCTTTCTTGAAGTAGTCTCCGAAACTCCAGTTTCCGAGCATCTCAAACATCGTGTGATGATAGGTGTCTACACCAACTTCCTCCAGATCATTGTGCTTACCTGAAACGCGAAGACACTTCTGTGTGTCTGCAACCCGTAAATCCTTGGCAGGTCGGTTTCCAAGGAAAATATCCTTGAACTGATTCATACCCGCGTTGGTGAACATCAACGTGGGATCATCCTTAACAACCATTGGGGCAGAAGGCACAATTCTGTGTTGTTTCGACTCGAAAAAATCAAGGAATTTCTGTCTTATCTGCTGACTGGTCATTGTTGGTTTGATCTATGTTTCAGGTCTTGAGGCTTAAGTTGTTGTAAAATAGCCCGTTGACCAATTTTCTTAAATTCGCACAGCTTCCGTTCAAATTGAGCGGGCAAAATTAACGATAGACTAGGAATGTCTAAGGTCAAATTTCAGTTTGATAAGCGTACGCTTACTTACCGCAAGGTTGAGCTGAGTACAAAGCAGCGTTTGCTGACCGTTTTAGGTTGGTTGGCCGGTGCTTCGGTGTTTGCATTCTTGGTTATCATACTCTTCACCACCTTTTTTGACAGTCCGAAAGAAAAGCGTCTCAAACGTGAGATCGCGCAGTTGGAAATTCAGTATAAACTGCTCGGTAATCGGATGAATAGAGTAGACCAGGTTCTCGCAGAGTTGCAAGAAAAGGACGATGACATTTACCGTGTGATCTTTGAAGCAGAGCCGATTCCGAATTCGGTTCGTGAGGCTGGATTTGGTGGAGTTAACCGCTACAAGGATCTTGAGAGATTGGATAACGCAGATATTGTAATTGGAACAACCAAACGTTTGGATGAGTTGACCAAGAAATTGGTGGTGCAATCGAGGTCGTTCGATGAAGTGATCACTCTGGCAAAGAACAAGGAAGAAATGTTGGCCAGTATTCCGGCCATACAACCTGTCTCTAACGAGAAATTGACCCGTGTTGCTTCAGGGTTCAACTGGCGTATTCACCCTATTTATAAGGTGCGTCATTTTCACACCGGAATTGATTTTACTGCTCCTCGAGGAACCGAGATATATGCTACGGGAGATGGTGTGATTGAAGATGTAGTTTCAAAGGGCCGTGGTTATGGTAACCACGTTATCGTTGATCATGGTTTTGGGTACCAGACCCTTTATGCTCACATGAGTCGTTTTAAAGTGCGAAAGGGTGAAAAGGTGAAACGTGGTGATGTAATTGGATATGTTGGTAGTACCGGAACGAGTACCGCACCGCACTTGCATTATGAGGTTATCAAAAATGGAGAGAAGATCAATCCGATGAATTTCTTCTTCAACGACCTTTCTCCAGAAGAATACGAGAAGGTTATTGAACTTTCATCACAGTCAAATCAGTCTTTCGACTAACTTCAAGTTATGGCTCCATATAAGGATAAACCAATAACTAAGTTGTATTACTCCATTGGTGAGGTGGCTAAGATGTTTGATGTCAATACATCACTTATCCGTTTCTGGGAGAATGAATTCGATATTCTGAAGCCTAAGAAGAACAAGAAGGGAAACCGACTTTTCACTCAGAAGGATGTAGATAATCTGAAGATCATCTATCACTTGGTTAAAGAGCGCGGATTTACCTTAGATGGTGCCAAGAAGAAGCTTCGCGAGAATAAGGATGACGTTATTCAGAACGAGCAGATCGTGGAACGCCTGAAAGAGATCAGAGGCTTTTTGGTTGAGCTGCGCGATAATCTTTGATCATACCTGAGGCATTGTAGCCTTTTCTCTCACCACTTCTCCAAATTCTCTTCCAGATGCCTTGGCTTCTGCCCAGGAAATAAAGTCGAAGTATTCGAAAGCCGTTCCTTCCAACTGGTCATCTTTCAACCCTCTCACTTTTTCCAAGAAAACTTCATACTGTTCGTTTTCCGTGATCTTATCCGGAGATTTCAGAAGCTTGCTTAACAGTTCTAAGAACGATGTTTCGAACTTGAAATATCTGTTCCGGGTGCTCAAGTATCGCTGAGTTGAGCGCAACGCATAAGGCAACAGATTCTTGTTGTTCAATTCTATGTGTATCAGCAGATTCAACAGTTGCCCAAAGCAGTAAATGTCCAAGCTCTTATTGATGTCAATGTCGTTGAGCAATCTGTTTGTCCAACGTAGTGCATCATTGTACTTCTTGGCACCGAAGTAAATGATGGCAATGTTGAAATAGAAGAACGCCTTCCGCACGCTGTTCAACTTGTTCTCGTACAACATCAATCCGTTTTCAATCTGTGGAATCAGGTTCAGTCCCTTCTCAAACTCTCCCGTTAGGAAGTAGATGGTCAACTCAATACTGTTGGCGCTGGAGAACAATTTGATCTCCAGATCTTCATTGTTTTTAATGTCTAGCGTTTCTGGAAGACCGCGCAATTTCTTCAAGTAGAAGAATACTGCATCGAAATCCTTCAGCTGACTTGCCACATAGACAATGTTGGTCAGGATAGAGAAATAAATGTTAGGCTCTTCCTGAAATTTGTCCAAGTTGGCTTCAATGTGATCAACATTCGCTTTCAGGTACTTGAAAGAGTTGGCGTAGTCTCCAACACCAAAGTAGTAAGCGCTGTATATGTGGTTGTATAGGTATTCCGATTGATAGAAGAGATGTTCCTCCTCACGGTTTAGAAGCGTGTCATCAATTATCGACTTTAGTTTGGTCAACCCCTCTTCGGTTCTGGCCCTTCCGCGCTTATTCAGAATATTGAACAAGCGACTCTTGATGCCCCAGAAGTCGTTGTAAACCTCAATGAGTTTGGTAATGCGCGTGTTCTCATGCATCATGGCTTCCAATTCCTCATCGCCAATATTCTCGTAGTTGTCTTTCTCTATTAGCAGTTTCTCCCACATGAATATTTCAAGTAGGGAAGTGTGCTTGTCATATTTATAGGCCAACTTTTTGGCGCCATCAAGTAACTTCTGGCTTTGCCCGTACAAACTCTTCTTGTAAAGTATCTCAGCGCAGTGCAATGTTCTCTTCAACTGTGCATCTATAGAACTGTTAGAATGGTAAGCATCAAGGGCGCGTAGTATCACATCATAAAGCCTTGTCTTGGCAATTGGTAAAGACCGAACAAGCGTAGGGTTCTTCAAACTCTTCTTAAGAGCCGTCTCATCATAGTCATCTTGCTTGTCAATGGCATCAAACAAAAGTTGATGATTGTTCTTGTCTCCAGCCTGCTTAGAGGTGTAAACCTTGAAATACCTCTTTTCCGCTTTAGATAGAGAGCGAATCAGCTGAAAAACCTTATCTGATGAAGTCTTAGACATGTAATTTAATTTAATGGTTTTGAAACTGAAATATTGCTTAGACCAGTAATTATTAACGGCTTAACAGGCAAATTTCCGACCCCGATCATCTGAAATGATATTTCGGATTTTGAACGTATCGTATTCAGAAAAAGGTCTTTCATATCTAGTGCCGTTTCGCTATCTTTAAGATAACCTCAAAAATCGGTTGGGTAGACATGTAATATTAGAAATGTGAAAACCTGCTTTAGACGTTTGATGTGTAATTATTGACCGATTTGTTGAAATAGGTTAGAGATGTAATCTCAAAAAGCAAGATTTAGAGGTGTAATAGATTGAAAATCAAATAAATACAGATAAAATGACAAGGGTTGTAGTTGTTTTGAGGTGTATAGAATGGTCAGATACGTTGTTTGACCATCGTTTACATCCGACCTAACTTTAGGGTAGAGAATGCAGCAAACAAGAAGTTGAACCATTTAATAACAAACATCATGAACAACATTTACAAGAATTTCAAAGAAGGAGGACCAGTTAGAGGTCTGGCAAGAATTTCAGCCATCCTTATCATGATAATGGTGTGGATTCTCATCGACAAAGGCAATATATATGGTCAGAGTATTTCAGATTCTGATGCCATTGCCAAGTCTGAAAAGTTAGACGTTACATCCAGTGCCTTGCTTAAGGCCGGTGGTGGAGACGGAGACATAACTGATGAAGGTTCTGACTCTGATGATGACAACTCTTTTGGGGTGTATCCGAATCCGGTGCAAGGAGATCTTGTTTTCGATTTCGAATTCACTGTAAGAACCGGAGCGCCTTATGAGGTTTTGGATGCACACGGAAAATTGGTTGATAAAGGAGTTATCAAGCCTGGAGTAACACATCATTCTGTGGACATGCGAGACCTAAGCACTGGACTCTACATTCTACGTGTAGAGCTAGGAGGAAAGCTGCATGTTAAGAGAGTGATAAAGCAATAACGAAATAGCGTACACCTCGTTCTTTGAAATACTGATAAGAAGAATTGACTACAACCCTTGTCGTCTTCCCATCAGAAATAAGTACCGGTAAGCAGATACTGTTTTACGTAATCGCTTATCCCTTCTTCCAAGGTATGGAATGGCTTTGAGTAGCCTATTGACCGCAATTTGGTCATGTTGGCTTCTGTAAAGTACTGGTATTTGTCTCTGATGTCTTCTGGAGTATCTATGAAATCAATGTTCTCCGGTTTTTCCATTGCCATGAAGGTGGCCTTGGTAAGATCTAGGAACGTACAGGCTTTCCCAGAGCCCAGATTGTAAAGGCCACTGTCTTTGCGATGCTCCAAAAGATAGATGCATACATCAACAACATCTTTCACGTAAACGAAGTCTCTTAGCTGCTCGCCATCCCGAAAATCTGAATTGTGCGAACGGAAGAGCTTCATGCCATCGGTCTGGGTAATCTGGTTGAACGCGTGAAAGACCACAGACGCCATTCTTCCTTTATGATATTCGTTGGGACCATAAACGTTGAAGAATTTCAACCCCGACCAGAAATATGGTTTGGTTACCTGGTCTAAGGCCCAATTATCGAATTCGTTCTTCGACTCTCCGTAAGGGTTCAAAGGCTTGAGGTTTTTTATCACGGAATGATTGTCCTCAAACCCGAGTTCTCCTAACCCGTAGGTCGCAGCAGACGAAGCGTATATCAGCGGAAGTCCGAATTCAACACAGAGATTCCAAACTTTCTTAGAGTAATTGACATTCAGCTCTTGGAATACTTCGTGTTTGAATTCGGTGGTGTCTGTTCTTGCACCAAGGTGGAAGATGATCTGAACGAACCGATGGTTCGATTCGATCCAAGAAAAGAACTCTTTGCGGTCAACTTTTTGGCGAAGATTCTTGCCTTCGAGATTCTTGTTCTTGATAGGGTTGCTGAAATCATCAACAGCCACAAGGTCTAAATAGCCTGCCTTTTCAAGTCTGGAAAGAAGACAACTACCTATAAAACCCGCGGCACCGGTAACAACTATCATCAGTTGAAGATCATTAGAACGTTGCCATCAAAAGTGGTGTTGTACTGATGTAGTCCAACATTTGCCGGTCCGTCAATGGGCGCTCCATCTACAAGTAAGAATTTGGAGTCGCAACATTCCTCATCATGTGCAGTAATGTCTGTATTGTCAACTTTAACCCGACAATTGTCATTTACCTGAAAAGTGCAGTGTCTGTCAAAGGCTCTGAATTCTTCAGGTGTGGCCCTGTAAACAATGATGCCTCTTGAACCACCACCTATATATAACCATCCTCCAACTGCCAATAGTGGAGCAAACTCCGGATTGGATACCGTTAGCTGATAGTTTACTGGAACATAAGGAATACCGCTTGGGTTGGTTCGTTCACAGGATCCGGAAATGAGAATTATACTCAGGCAGAGTATGCCGAATAGATGTCTTAGTTGCATGCCACGAAGTTACGGCTAACGGAACATCCATTAAATGGTATTATTGCGTTGAAGCCGCAAGAATTGCTTCAAGTGGTAGAATAGTCATGGAATGTGTCCGTTCTGGTACATTGGAAACAGAGGTTACATATCATATTCGCAAAAAATGAAACTGATCAAACAACTCATATTCATTTTCTTCTTATCAGTAATTGCTGGAACGGCAAGTGCACAGAGTTCTGCAACCAAGGCCCAAAAAGCTGCGGATAAGAAGCAGGAACAATTGAAGAAAGAGGAAGAGGCTGCCCATAAACAGGGACTTAAAAGACATATGAAGCTTCAGGACAAGGAAACGCGGAAGAGGATGAAGCAAACAAATAAGAAGAACAAGAGAATGAACCGACCGAAGAAATGGTCGGCCAAAAAGAGAAAAGAATAATGGACGATCTGGGAAACATAGTTTATGTGATCATAGCAATAGGCTGGTTCTTCTGGAACGCCTATAAAAAGTCGCAAGAGAAGCAGGCCAATGAGCAAAAGCAGCAGCGGTCTCAGCCAACAACCTCTCGTACCGATGAGTCAGCAGCTGATCCGTACAAAAGCCTGGAAGACATTATTCTAGAGCAGTTAGAAGGAAAGAGGGAGCCGAAGCCAGAACCTGTTGTTGCAAGGGAAACCCGCAGGTCAAACAAGGATAAATTCCTGAGTATGGACCTGGACCATTTTCATTTGCCGGATGATTATCAAATGTCAAAGGACGAGAGCAAAAGTCACCGGGTTCAGCGTCAGGTAGCGCAGTTGCAAAACATGGAAATGGAGCCTGAAGCATCAGTAATGAATGAGTTATTTCCTGAAGGTTTCGACCTAAGGAAAGCAGTAGTGTTAAATGCCATTTTGGAGAGGCCTTACAGATAGGTGATTAACACGCTTTAACAATTGTTTAACAAATTTTGACACGCGAATTGATCTTTGCTACTTTAGCCGCGCTTTTTGCGGAGCATAACTGAAAAGTATTAGGTATGATTAAAAGACTTCTACTACTTACTGTACTCATTGTCAGTGCAATAGGGATTTCAAAAGCCCAGGTGGGAACCGGTACATTGACCGGAACGGTAACTGATGAGTCCAACGGAGAACCCGTTCCATTTGCCAATATCGTGGTGATGCAGGCAGGCCAACAGGTTACTGGTGCTTCCACAGATTTTGATGGGAAGTACAAGATTCCGGCCTTGAAGCCGGCCAACGATTATGTGGTTAAAGCGTCCGTAGTTGGATTTACCGCCCAGGAAAAGCGAGGTGTTATCGTTAAGGCCAACCAGAACAACTTCGTTGACTTTAAAATGAGCGCTGGTGTTAAGCTGGATGAGGTTGTCGTTATCGACTATGAGGTTCCTTTGATTGAGAAGGATGGAGGTTCAACTACCACAGTAACTGGTAAAGACATTGAGAAGATGCCAAGTAGGGGTGCTGCTGCGGCTGTTACCACTGCAGCTGGTGTACAGGATAACGATGGTTCAATCGGTAGTGTAAGAGGAACTAGAGATGGATCTACCTACACCTATATAGATGGTGTAAAGGTCCGTGGTTCAACAGCGCTTCCTCAATCTGCATACGAGCAGGTACAAGTATTGACAGGTGGTGTGCCAGCACAGTACGGTGATGCAACTGGTGGTATCATCTCTATTACAACGAGAGGTGCTGCCCGTAAAGTAAGCGGTAGTGTTGAGGTTGTATCTTCTGGAGGACTTAAGTACAACGACAACAATGACTATCTGTTTGATGCACAAGGTTATCATCTTGGTGCGGCCAGTTTAACTGGTCCATTGATCAGCATCAAAGACAAGTCGGATCCTGAAGGAAAAGCGAAAAAGCCTATTGTCGGTTTCTTCTTGGCTGGTGAGGCGAACTGGATTCAGGATCCAAGACCTTCTGCAATCGGTAATTATTATGTAAGTGATGATGTTCTAACTGATCTGGAGCAGAATCCTATCGTTCAATCTCCACAAGGTGCTTCTATTCTCCGTTCTGAATTGATTAGAAAGAGTGACCTTGAATGGACCGCACAACGCAAAAACACACGTAGAAGAGGTATAGTTGCGTCAGGAAACTTGGATTTCTATCTAACGCCTACAATCAGCTTAAAAGTTGGTGGGTCTGTTGATATCAACGATAGCAAGATCTACACCTATAACGGGTCAATGTTCAACTTCAAGAACAACGGTTTGCAGCAGCAGCAAACTTGGAGGGTTTTTGGTCGTTTCACACAACGATTCAATAACCAAATGGCCACTGATGAAGATGGTCAGCAAAGAAAAAAGTCTGCCGTTTCTAATGCATTCTACAGCATTCAGGCTGACTATGAGAGCTACACGGCCAAAACCATGAACGAAAAGCACAAGGATGATCTTTTCAAATATGGTTATGTAGGAAAGTTCACAACATACAGAGAACCTACTTATGCTCTGGGTATTGATGACAGCACTGGTTTGTTCGGATTCCTTCAAGGGCCTTACAACGATACATTGGTTGCATTCGAAGCTTCTGACATTAATCCAAACCTTTCCGCTTACACGCAGCAGTATTACAATCAGAATCCTGATGCAGACGGTAAGTACGAAAACCTTACTCAGATTGAGCAGGATAGAGGAGCGCTTAGAAATGGTGATGTGCCAAGAAGTGTTTACAGCCTGTGGGATAATACTGGAACACAGTACAACAGTTACAGCATCAATGAGCTTACACAGTTCAGGGTTATGGCAACAGGTTCATTCGACATCAAGAACCACTCAATTTCTCTTGGTTTTGAATATGAGCAGCGTAAAGATTCTTACGTAGGTTATGCGCCTAGAGGGCTTTGGACCATTACGCGTCAGTACGCAAATTCTCACTTGGCTCAGCAAGATCCAACTCCTCTCGTTCAATTTGATGAGAATGGGGTGTTTACTGATACTATTAACTATAACCAGTTGTACACTCCAGACGAAGATTACCCGAACATTGGTAACGGACAGTACTACATAGATTACAACATTCGTAAAGCGCTAGGATTGGATCCAGCTGGGACTGATTTCATCGATATTGATTCTTACGATCCAGAGTTCTTTGACATCAGCTGGTTCAGTGCAGATGAGTTGTTGAACAACGGTAACAACTATGTGCTTTACTACGGTTTCGATCACACTGGAAAGAAAATCAAAGGAAGACCAACATTTGATGATTTCTTCAATGATAGAGATGAGTTCGGTAACTACACTAGAAAGATCGGAGCATTCGAGCCTATCTACATTGCTGGATACATCCAAGACGAATTCACTTTCAAGGATCTCATCTTCCGCGTTGGTGTAAGGGTTGATAGATATGATGCCAACCAGAAAGTACTTAAGGATAAGTTCTTGTTCCGCGAAGCAAGAACGGTTGCCGAAACACCAACAATTGGAAACAATCCGCACAATGCTCCTTCTAACATCCCAAGTTCAGCTGTGGTCTACGTTAACTCACTAGACAACCCAACGGCTGCAGTAGGTTATCGTGATGGAGATACTTGGTATGATGCAACGGGTACTGAGGTTACAGACCCATCTGTTTTGCAGACAGGAACTGGTATTGCACCGTACTTGTTTGATACACCAGGTGTGAATCCGGTTACAGGAGAGCCAGAGCCTGTGACAACAGCCGGAGCCTTCAAGGATTACGAGCCTCAAGTGAACGTTATGCCACGTATTTCATTCTCATTCCCAATTTCTGAGAATGCTTTGTTCTATGCTAACTACGATGTACTTACTCAGCGTCCGCTGAACGGAAACCGCTTGAATCTGATAGATTACTTGTTCATCGAGAACAACAACAACCTTATCAACAACCCTGATCTGAAGCCAGAAACAACGATTGAATACGCAGTTGGATTCAAGCAAAAGATCAGTAAGCGTTCTGCAATTGAGTTGAATGCGTTCTATCGTGAGATGCGAGATCAGATCACTACGGTTAGGATTTCTGAAGCATACCCAAGAAGCTACCTCACTTTCGATAACCTGGATTTCGGTACTGTTAAGGGTCTTACTCTTACTTACGATCTTAGAAGAACCAAGAACATCCAACTTCGATTGGCTTATACACTTCAGTTTGCTGATGGTACTGGTTCTAATTCAACAACAAGTTTGAATTTGGTCAATGCTGGCTTCCCAAACCTTCGTGTAATTCAGCCACTTGATTTTGATCAGAGACATAACATTGTTGTTAGCGCTGATTACAGATTTGGAGAAGGAAAGAATTACAACGGACCTAAGACCGTAACCAAAGGTGGTAAAACCATCAACTGGTTGCAGAACTTCGGTATCAACGCCATCATTCGTGCTGGTTCAGGTAACCCATTCTCTCGTCAGAGCAACATCCAGCCAACTGGTATCAACGATAACCTAGGAAGTGGTTTCCTTGATGGATCTATCAACGGATCTAACCGCCCATGGCAGTTCAGAGTTGATATGAGAGTTGATAAGGATTTCACCGTTAAGTGGACAAAAGGAAAAGAGGGCAAACCAGCTAAAACCTCATACCTGAATGTTTACTTGGATTTCCAGAACCTGATCGGAACTCAGAATGTTATCAGTGCTTACAGAGCAACAGGTAACCCTGACGATGATGGATATCTCTTGGCACAACAAAGCCAAGCCGCTATAGAATCTCAAACTGATGAACAATCATTCCGTGACCTGTACGCAGTTAAGGTAAATCGCCCAACGAATTACTCCTTACCTAGAAGAATTCGGTTGGGTATAATGTTGAATTTCTGATAGAAAAAAGAAATGGTCATGTTTAAACGGTTTAGAATTTTAGTCGCAGTTGCTATTGTCTTCGGAAGCTTTAGCATCGCGCAAGCAGAAAAAACGAAAGGATTGGCAGGCTCCAATGCGCCTGTTACAAACAACTCCGGCCCCAAGGATCTGGCAGCAGACTGCCTTCCTCCAGCGGCTTCCATTGAGTTGGATCTGAACAACGTGAGAACGTTGATTCACTCTGGTGGAGACATGTGGTGGGACCTACAGAGCGTAGCTCAGTATGAGGTGCCAAAAGGCGGAGGTGTACATGCACTATACGCAGGTTCTCTGTGGATGGGTGGAGTTGACGTTAACAACCAACTCAAAGTAGCTGCGGTACGATTCCGTCAGGTAGGTTATGATTTTTGGCCTGGTCCATTGAACACAACCACTGCTGAGATCGATCCGGGAACATGCTCTGAGTATGATAGATTTTTCCCAATTACAAGAGCAGAGGTAGATCAATGGGTTGCCTATAATCTTAGTGATGATCCAGAAGGAGAATACCCTGGATACGTAATTCCAGAGTCAATTCTGGATTGGCCAGCGCACGGTGATCTTACTGCTGGACAGGACTATAACCTAGCACCATACTTTGACGCTGATGGAAGTGGTAGCTACAATCCGGAAGAAGGTGGCGACTACCCTTATTATGACCTGAACCCAACAGACTTTGATTGTCTTTCTGAAAGAGAAGTAAAGCTATTCGGTGATGAAACACTTTGGTGGGTATTCAACGATAAAGGAAACATTCACACAGAGACAGGTGCCAACCCAATTGGTATGGAAATCCGTGGTCAGGCGTTTGCATTTGCAACAAACGATGAGATCAACGACATGACCTTCTACAACTATGAGTTGATCAACAGAGGGTCGTTCACTTTGACCAACACGTACTTTGCGCAGTGGGTTGATGCCGACCTTGGATTTGCAGAGGACGATTACGTTGGTTGTGATGTAAGAAGAGGTCTTGGATATTGCTACAATGGTAATGCAGTTGATGGAACCGGTGGTCCACAGCAATATGGTGAGAACCCACCAGCAATTGGTGTTGACTTCTTCCAAGGCCCGTATCAAGACAATGATGGAGTAGATAATCCATTGTATTCAAACTGTGAGGTTCAGCAAGCTTTGAGCGAAGACGGAATCGTCTACGGAGGTATCGGAGTTGGATACGGTGATGGAATTGCTGATAACGAACGATTCGGTATGAGAAGATTCGTTTACCACAACAACTCAGGTGGTGGTGGTAACCCAGCTCAAACTGACCCGTCAACCGGAGCCGACTACTACAATTACATGCGTGGTATTTGGTTGGATGGTTCTCCTATGTGTTATGGCGCCAACGGTCACCCATCAAGTGGTTGTGATCAAGGAACATTGGCAGGTTACATGTTCCCTGGAGATTCTGACCCTTGTGGTTGGGGTACAAATGGCAACCCGCAGGTTGAATGGACTGAGCAAACTGCCAATAACGTGCCATTCGATAGACGATTTATGCAATCTGCGGGTCCGTTCACCTTGGAGCCTGGAGCTGTAAATGACATTACGGTTGGAGTTGTTTGGGCACGTGCCAATGATGCTAGCGACCCATTCGAGTCTGTTGAGAAAGTGCGTGTGGTTGATGATAAGGCACAGGCCTTGTTCGATAACTGTTTCGTACTAATTGATGGTCCAGATGCTCCAGAATTGAGTATTGTTGAATTGGACAAGGAGTTGATTCTCACCTTGATAAATCCAGCTGCTTCTAATAACTCAAACGAAGATTACGCAGCAGTTGATCCATTCATTGTTTCTCCTGATGGACAAACATGGGATAACATCTATCGATTTGAAGGATACCAGATATTCCAATTGAAGGATGAAACTGTTTCTTCTTCTGAATTGACCAACCCAGACCTTGCCAGATTAGTTGCTCAGTGCGATATCGAAAACATCGATCCATTGACAAATGCACCTATCGCACAGTTGGTAAACTTCTCGTTCTCAGAAGAGTTGAATGCCAGTATTCCTGTGGAAATGGTGAACGGTGAGAATGAAGGACTTCGTCACTCATTCAGAATTACACAAGATCAGTTTGCCAGCGGTAACAACCAACTGGTAAACCACAAGAAGTACTACTACATGGCAGTTGCGTACGCTTACAATAACTACAAGACGTACGATCAGAACGACCCACTTCAGTTGGATGGGCAGAAAGTGCCTTACTTGGCAGGTCGTAAAAATGCCTTCGGTGGTGCTATTGAATCCGTTGTTGCCATTCCGCACATTGTTGCTCCAGAAGAGTCAGGCACCATTCTTTCTGCTCAGTACGGAGACGGACCACAATTGACAAGAATTGAAGGTCAAGGAAACGGTGGCCGTGACCTTGCGTTGGTTCGTCAATCGGTAGAGGATATCGCAAATGCACCGAATGCACGATTTGAGCAGATCACGTATGCGGCTGGTAGAGGCCCTGTTGATATCAAAGTGGTTGACCCAAAGAATCTTCCAAATGCTGAGTTTGTATTCAAAATGTTGGATAGCATCACTCCGGGTGATCTGGAAGACGCTTACTGGTCTCTTGAATGTATTGGTGGAGATTGCCCAACCATTGGAAGCGGAACAGAGACAATTGTTTACGCAGACAAGCCAATTGGCCTAAGCAACGGAAACGAGCAGATCATTCCTGAATGGGGATTGTCTGTGTTCCTAGAGCAGACCATTGATCCAGGAGATGAGGCCAGCGGTAATGGATTCATCGATGGACGTATTTCATTTGCAGGGACAAAATTCTGGCTCACAGGAATCTCTGATATTGACGGTGGAACGCCTCTCAATTGGATTCGTTCAGGAACATTGGAAGACCAAAACAATCCTTCTAATAGTGATTACGCTGGCGATGATAATCAGGTGTACGAAACTGTTCTCAACGGAACGTTTGCGCCTTGGAAATTGGCCAGTCACAAAGACAGTCTAATGTCTCCAACTTGGGAGAAATTCAAGTCGTTGAATGACCTTGAGAACCTTGCAAGTGTTGATATTGAGATCACTACCAACAGAGACCTATGGACACGCTGTCCAGTGTTTGAAGTTGGTGATGATTTTGTACCAACCATTGGAGATGCCGAAAGATTCAACCTAAGAATGAGTCCGTCAGTTGATAAGGACGGAAATCCTGATGGTTCTGGAACATTCGGTATGGGTTGGTTCCCTGGGTTTGCGGTCAACGTGGAAACGGGTGAGCGTCTGAATATGGCGTTCGGTGAGAACTCTTGGTTGCAGAACAGCAATGGCGCAGACATGATCTGGAACCCAACAGATGAGGTGTTCGATGGAAACTTCGACCCAGACCTATTAACGCCATTCGTCAACCCACTTTTCGGTGGTGGTCACTACATCTATGTGTTCGGTCACAATGGAGATGATCCGGATGATGATGTTCCGGCATACGATGAAGGCCAGTTCATCTTCAACAAGTTGTCTGAGAACAACTACAATCCAGGCGACCCATCAAAACGAAGAGTTTACAAGGATGCAATGTGGGTTGGTGTTCCTATCCTAGCACCTAACTCAAGGTTGTTGGAGAGTGTGGTAAACATCGAACTTCGAGTAACAAAACCTTACAGAGAGAATTTTGCTCCAGGATGGTCAGTGTCTCAGGCGGTTAACGATAACCTTCCGATGTACACTTTTACAACGGCAGATTTCGCTACGGTTCGTGAGGATATCCCAACTGCAGAAAATGCATTGGACATCATCCGCGCGGTTCCTAACCCTTATTATGCGTACTCTGAATATGAATCTAATCAGTTGGAGAACATCGTTAAGATCACCAACCTTCCAAAAGTGTGTACTGTAAGTATTTACACAGTGAACGGTATCCTAGTTAGACAGTTCAAGAAGGATTCACCGATCACATCATTGGATTGGGATCTTAAGAACCACAAGGACATTCCTGTGGCTAGCGGGCTTTACCTGATCCATGTAGATGCGCCTGGTATTGGAGAGAAAGTGATCAAATGGTTCGGAACCATAAGACAGATCGACCTGCAGTCGTTCTAATTTGAAAGAGAGAGTTTATTCTATTGAAGAAACACGATATGAGAAGAGTTTTAACAACATGTTTCATTGCGTTGATGGCGGGAGTAACAACCCTACCGTCAATGGCCGGTAACCCTGACCGAGCTGGTCAGGCCGGAGCAACTGAACTGCTAATTAACCCGTGGGCAAGAAGTTCTGGCTTTGCTGGAGCCAATACAGCTTCGGTAAGAGGATTAGAGGCTCAGTACCTGAATATTGCAGGTATGGCCTTTACAAGAAAAACCGAAGTGCTTTTTGCCAATACACAGTGGTTGGTTGGTTCTGGAGTAATGATCAATTCTTTTGGTCTGTCTCAGAAGATCGGTGATGCTGGCGTTATTGGCCTTGGCGTAATGAACATGAGCTTTGGAGAGATTGACATTACAACTGCCAATCTTCCTGAAGGAGGAGTTGGAACCTACACTCCAAACTTCTTGAACATCGGAGTTTCTTACGCAAAGAACTTCTCTAATAGTATCAATGGAGGGATTACTGTGCGTGTTATCAATCAGAATATCTCAAACCTGAGTGCTACTGGTGTGGCGTTCGACTTTGGAATTTCGTACACAACTCAGTTGGGTAGCCGGGATAAGGAAAAGAATAAAGACAACCTACAATTCGGTATCTCATTGAAAAACGTAGGACCACCAATGAAGTACAAAGGTGATGGACTATCTAGACGTGCCACGCTACCAGGTGCAGACAACAGTCTTACAATGGAATTCCGTACAGAACGGTTCGAGATTCCAACATCTCTTAACATTGGTGTTACTTACCATTGGAGAGATGCCAAGATGATCAACAGAATCACGCCTGCCGTCAACTTCACATCCAACAGTTTTACGAAAGACCAGTTCAATTTCGGATTGGAGTACTCTTTCAAAGACATGTTCATGGTAAGAGGTGGTTACGTGCTTCAGTTCGGTAAGGGAGATGAGACCATTGCAGCATCAGCACTTACTGGCCCTAGCGCTGGAGCAACAGTTGAATTCGGACTTGGTAAGAAAGGTTCTGACAAGAGTAGTAGAACAAAATTGGGTATCGACTACTCTTACCGCCATACGAACCCATTTTCAGGAGTACACGCCATCGGAATCCGATTGGCACTCTGATAAGATTTTTCTATCTTCAAGTAAAGAATCCCGATAGTTCGGGATTCTTTTGTTTTGATACCCCATAGACTTTAGTTATGAGTACATATTTGACAAAGGAGGGAATGGATAAGCTGAAAAAAGAGCTAGACCATTTGAAAAGAGTAGAACGCCCTTCCATATCTGCGCAGATAGCAGAAGCAAGAGACAAAGGAGATCTTTCCGAGAATGCGGAATATGATGCGGCCAAAGAGGCACAAGGCCTCCTGGAACTCAAGATTTCCAAACTGGAAGCCACATTGAGCGATGCCGTTGTCATTGACGAATCACAGCTCGATAAGGATAAGGTTCTGATTCTTTCCAAAGTGAAGTTGAAAAACCAAGCCAATGGAATGGAATTCGAGTATACCCTTGTACCTGAAAATGAGGCCGATCTTAAAGCCAAGAAGATATCTGTTGAATCTCCTATCGGGAAGGGATTGCTTGGTAAGAAGGTTGGAGATGTTGCGGCAATCCAAGTGCCAAATGGCATCATGAACTTTGAAGTACTCGAAATAGGCCGATAAATGGCAAGTATTTTCACTCGGATTGTCAACGGAGAAATTCCAAGCTATAAGGTTGCGGAATCAGAACTGTGCTATGCATTCTTGGATATCAATCCGCTGGCTAAGGGGCACACGCTGGTAATCCCCAAAAAAGAGGTGGATTACCTTTTTGATGTTGAGGACGAGTTGTATGCTGAACTCATGCTTTTTGCCAAACGCGTTGGCAAGGCAATAGAAAAAGTGGTGCCTTGCGAGCGTATTGGAGTTACAGTGATTGGATTGGAAGTACCACATGCGCATGTGCATCTCATTCCTATCAATGCTCTCAATGATATGAACTTTGCTAAGCCAAAGGTTCAGATGTCATCGGATGAGTTAAAGACGTTGGCCAGCGCAATTGCTGAGACATTCGTTTAAGCCTTTCTATTGGGGTTTTCCTTTAGGAAAGAGGCCCAACCAGAATAACTTTTAGAGCTGGAAGAAACCCCAGAGCTGTTGAAATAGTGGCAAACGGCAGCCGCGAGTCCATCAGTAGCATCAAGCGGAATATCTTGAAACTTGGTGCCGAGCAGATTTTCTAACATGGCGCTTACTTGTTCTTTGCTTGCATTACCGTTTCCGGTAATGGCCTGCTTTATCTTTCTTGGCGAATATTCGGCAATGGGTAGATCCTTTGAAAGTGCTGCCGCAATAGCAACACCTTGCGCCCGTCCCAATTTCAACATCGATTGAACATTCTTTCCAAAAAACGGAGCCTCAATTGCCAGATGTTCGGGTTGGTATTCTTCAATAATTGCAACGGTTCTATCAAAGATCTTCTTCAACCTATCGGGATGGTCTTTCAGTTTATCCAGTTTGATGACGCCCATCGTCAGCGCACTCAATTTCTTCCCATCGATCTGAATAAGTCCATAACCCATTACCACAGTTCCAGGGTCAATGCCGAGTATGATCTTCGGTTTAGCCAAGAGCTGTTTTTTTGGTCAGTTGAGATAATACGATACCCGTGGCAATTCCAGCATTCAAAGATTCTACCTTTTGTTCTGACTCTAGATTAGGAACGGATATCAGGCCTTTGCAAGAAGAACGAATACCCTCCGAAAGTCCATGAGATTCGCTGCCGATCGCTAGAATGGTTTTCTTGAACGGTTTGAAGTCGAATATTGAATCACCATACATGTCCGTTCCGCAAATGGCATAGCCATGATCATCAGCTTGCTTCAAAACATTATCAATCTCTGTATAAAGAATGGAAACGTGAAACAAAGCACCCATCGTGCTCTGCACCACTTTACGGTCGTACGCATCTACACAATCATTGATGCAAACAATATCGGTAACGCCAAACCATTTCGCGGTTCTGACAATGGTTCCCATGTTCCCAGGATCGCTGATTCCATCAAGAAGCAGAACAAGTGGCTTTTCCCATGAAAATTGAGTGGTAGGAATCCTTGCCAACGCCAAAACACGATTGGGATTTTTCAGTCCAGAGATTCGTCCCAGTTCCTTTTCTGAAATCACAATGTGATCATTAGGAAGAAAATCAAGTGCTTCTGTTGCATACACACGCTCAATCTCGAGGCCTGAATTCAGAAGTTCCTTAACAGGTTTAATCCCTTCTGTTACAAACAGTCCGTACTCTTTCCGGAATTTCTTCTGTTGTAACGACCGAACGAATTTGATGTCTGCTACGGAAATGGTCAAGGCTTGGTTCGGTCTTTGTGTTCTGTTAGAAACCTCTTCTAACTTTGTCCAAAGGTCAGAAATTCAAACAATTTGACGAGCAAACCATCTTCTTGGCTTTTACTGCTGACCTTGGCCATTGTGGCTGCGTCATGTTCGCCAACCAGAAAGTTGGCAGAAGGCGAGTTTCTGCTCACTAAAAATGTGATTGAAAACGATAGCAAGGTTGTTTCCAAAGGAGACCTTGAAAGCTTTCTAAGACAAAAGCCTAATAGGAGAGTTTTCGGTTTCTACCGCTTCCACCTTCAGGTATACAACTTGGTTAATCATGAAAAGCTTGAGGAGAGGGTTCAGGTTCTGACCGAGAAGAATGCGAAGCGAAACGCCAAGAGAAAGCTGAAGGGTAAGGAGCCAAAAGAAAGAAGGCGGTCGTTTTGGGAATGGCTGGAGGATATTGGCGAGGAGCCAGTGATCTATGATGCGCTGACATCAGAGAAATCTGCAGAACAGTTGGAGATCTACTTGAAAGGCAAAGGCCATTTCAATGCTTCTGTATCAGATACGGTAGAATTCAACCCGAAGAGAAAAAAGGCAAAGGCCATTTACACCGTTAATAGTGGTACGCCTTACAAGGTGCGAAAACTCAATTATAGAATTGAAGACAATCGGCTTTCTCGCCTCATAAAACCGGCACGTGGAAGGGAGATCATTCTAAGAGACGGGATGAACTACGATGTGGAGAAATTTCAGGAAGAGCGGGAGCGGATCGAGCGTAATCTGAAGAGCAACGGCTACTACGCTTTCTCTGATGATTATGTGCGATTGGAAGTGGATACCAACCTCAATTCACATCAGGCAGACATCACCATTACCATAGCAAAACCGCAAGTGGCAGACACTTCCAAAATGGTATCCGATGGGCACCAGACCTATATGGTGAGGAACATATATGTCCATACCGACTACGACCAAAAGAAGATCGGTAAGGTGAAGTACGATACGCTTGTTTACAACGGTGTGCATTTCATCTATGAGGGGGAATTCAAGCATCGGCCAGAGATGCTTTTGGATAAGATATTCTTCAAAACCGGAGACCTATACCGAATCAAAAGAGGTGAGTTGACGTACCGCTACCTGTCTAGTTTACGAGCCTATAAGTTCATCAATTTAGCCTACA
Source organism: Flavobacteriales bacterium (assembly GCA_020635495.1). GTDB lineage: Bacteria > Bacteroidota > Bacteroidia > UBA10329 > UBA10329 > UBA10329. The sequence goes on from JACJZQ010000005.1 coordinate 158,144, forward strand.
CGGAACATCGGAATGCAAACGGTAAAATGGTGTTGGACTGCCACATCAATCTAACCCCTGGTCTGAGGCAAGCGTACGCCATTGAGTTACAAGGAACCAACACAGAAGGTAATCTCGGTGTCTCTGGTTCCTTCATTTACAAGAACAAGAACCTTTTCAGGGGAGCTGAGATACTGCAATTCAAGATCACAGGCGGATTGGAGTCGCAGGTGGTGGCCAGCAACATCGAAAACCAGAACATTAATGGGGTTCTACCATTCAACACCATCGAGGTAAATCCAGAGATAAGTCTCATTTTCCCGAAGCTTTTGGTGCCTTTCAGACCGCATCGCATTGTCCGGTACGGAGACCCGAAGTCTATCATTTCGGTTGGATACAACTACCAGCAACGACCCGACTACACACGTTCCATTTTCAACGCCAAATTCGGGTATCAGTGGATGCAGAATCAGAATGCCAGACACTTCCTGAATCCTCTTGAAGTCAACTTCGTGAACATCTATAATGAAGCTCCTGCCTTTCGAGAAAGGATAAACTCCCTTAGAGATAAACTGTTGGTCAACACCTTCAGTCCGCACCTTACCACAACCACCAATTACACGTACATCTTCTCAAATCAGAGGGTGAACAAGAAGGGGAATTTCAGCTATTTCAAGGCAAGGTTGGAGAGTTCTGGTAACATTCTTCGCGGAATTATGGCTTTGGCGCAAGCGGAAAAGGATACCAATAACAGTTATCGCATTTTCAATGTCCCTTTCTCGCAGTACTTGAAGTATGAAGTTGATTACAGAAAATACTGGCAGGTCACCAATTTCAGTCAGTTGGTTTTCAGGGTAAATCAGGGCATTGGTTTTCCACTTCTTAACTTGGGAGTACTACCTTTTGAAAGTGCCTTTTTCGGAGGTGGTGCAAATGGTATTCGTGCTTGGTCTGCACGTTCGTTGGGCCCTGGTTCTCTACCAGATTCTCTAAACCTGCAGGATCAATTTGGAGATATCAAATTGGAAATAAACCTCGAATACAGATTCGATATATACCGTTGGTTCAAGGGAGCGCTCTTTGCTGATGCTGGTAACGTTTGGTTGATCAAAAAGGATGAGGACAGGCCAGGTGGTTTGTTCGAATTCAAAGACTTTTATAAGGAACTGGCGTTGGGCGCAGGTGTCGGTATCCGGCTCGACTTCAGTTTCTTCATCATCCGTTTTGATGTGGCAACACCTTTCCACGATCCGGGAAGACCGGTAAACGACCGTTGGGCCATCAAGGATTTCGAATGGTCTGATGTCAATCTGAATCTGGGAATCGGATATCCGTTCTGATTTTTCCTTCGCGATTCTCAGCGGCATAAATTTTTAGCTTTGTGCCTCTCAAAAAATCAGCAAAATGGCGTACGATAAAATTGTAGAACTACTTGGCGATAAAGCAGATTCGCTACTCAACCATAAAAGCACCACAATTCCGAATGAAATGCTTACTCCTGCCGGAGGAGATTTCGTTGGTAGGGTTTTCTCTGATTCAAACAGAAGCAACCAGGTTTTGAACAGCATGGAGGCTATTTACAGTCATGGAAGATTGGGAGGAACAGGTTACGTTTCCATCCTTCCTGTTGATCAAGGAATTGAGCACTCTGCGGCAGCAAGTTTTGCGCCTAACCCGATTTATTTCGATCCTGAGAACATCGTTAAATTGGCCATTGAAGGAGGTTGTAATGCTGTAGCATCGACCTATGGAGTGTTGGCAGCCTGTTCTAGAAAGTATGCCCACAAGATTCCTTTCATTGTTAAGATCAACCACAATGAGTTGATGACCTATCCGAACACGTTCGATCAGATCATGTTCGGCAACATTGAGAGCGCTTGGAACATGGGTGCTCAGGCCATTGGCGCAACCATTTACTTCGGTTCTGAAGAAAGCGACCGTCAGATACAGGAAGTTGCTGAGGCGTTTGAGTACGCTCACGAATTGGGAATGGCAACCATTCTTTGGTGCTATTTGAGAAACCCTGATTTCAAGAAGGATGGTGTGGATTATCACACCGCTGCCGACCTTACGGGCCAGGCCAACCACATTGGTGTAACCATTCAAGCAGATATCATCAAGCAGAAACTACCAACCAATAATGGTGGTTTCAATGCTATCGGATTCGGTAAAACGCATCCTAAAGTTTACAGCGAGCTTTCTTCAGACCATCCTATAGATCTTTGTCGATATCAAGTTGCAAACTGCTACATGGGTAAAGTCGGTTTGATCAACTCTGGTGGTGCATCTGCAGGTGCAACAGACCTTTCAGAAGCAGTTGAAACTGCTGTTATCAATAAGCGAGCTGGAGGCCACGGACTTATCTCAGGAAGAAAGGCATTCCAGAAACCAATGAATGTAGGCGTTGAGCTTCTTAACGCAATTCAGGATGTTTATCTAGAAGATAAGGTTACCATCGCGTAAGCGATAGGATTCACCGCAGATCTGCACTAACTTCAATCTCGCAGGCAGAGGAAATGAGTTGGTTTAAGCGCATAAAAGAAGGTATTACCACCTCAACCAAGGAGAAGAAGGAAACTCCTGAAGGACTCTGGGTAAAGTGTCCGGGAAAAGAGTGTGGAAATATTATTCCTACAGCAGAGAATGAAGAAAATCTGTGGGTCTGTTCTAAGTGTGGTCATCATCAGAGAATCGGTTCAAGAGAGTATTTCCATATTCTGTTTGACGAGGCCAGATTCGAACTTTTCGGAGAAAACCTATCATCTGCAGACCCACTCAAGTTTACGGACAGCAAACCGTATACCCAGCGCCTGAAAGAAACCACCAAGAAAACCAATTTGTCTGATGCCATGCGAACGGCTATTGGAGAGATGGAGGGTGAGAAATTGGTAGTTGCCTGCATGGATTTCAGCTTTATCGGAGGTTCCATGGGGGCCGTTGTAGGTGAGAAGATAGCACGAGCTGTTGACAGGTGCATTGAAGAACGGGCTCCACTTCTCATCATCTCCAAATCTGGAGGAGCAAGAATGATGGAAGCGGCCTTCAGCCTGATGCAGTTGGCCAAAACGTCTGCCAAGCTATCGCAATTGGCCAAAGAGAAGTTGCCATACATTTCACTTCTCACGGATCCAACTACAGGAGGTGTTACAGCTTCCTACGCCATGCTTGGAGACCTCAATGTAGCCGAACCAGGAGCTTTGATCGGCTTTGCCGGTCCAAGAGTTATCAAGGAAACCATCGGGAAGGAATTGCCTGAAGGTTTCCAAACAGCGGAGTTCGTTCTGGAGCATGGTTTCTTGGATATGATCATCAATAGAAAGGAACTCAAATCCAAGTTGGCGCATACTTTGCGAATGTTAAAGAATTAGAGATAGAAATTCTTGTTGTTTACATTCAAAACGATTTTCTATCTTTGCCGCTCGAATTTCAGAGGATAAAACACAGACAAGATGTATTTAACATCAGACGTAAAGAAAGAGATATTCAAAACGCACGGTGGTGCTGAGAATAATACAGGTAGCACTGAAGGGCAGATTGCGTTGTTCACACACCGCATCAATCACCTTACAGAGCATCTTAAAAACAACCGAAAAGATTTCGGTACACAGAAAGCGCTTCTTGACCTTGTTGGAAAGAGAAGAAGTTTGCTTGATTACCTTAAGAACAAGGATATCGAGAAATATCGTGCCCTTATTAAGGAACTCAACTTAAGAAAGTAATCGTATTGATTTAACGATAGTGTGAAAAGGCAATTCTACAATTGCCTTTTCGCGTATAAGGACGTGTGGTTTTGTACCGCACACTTCCCATCGAAAAGAGACAGTAAAAGAGAAATAAATAGTAGTAAACAAAGAGGAAAAGATGATTCCAGAAGCAATTAAACAAACAGTAGATGTAGGTAATGGCGTAACCATTACCATTGAAACCGGAAAGTTGGCCAAGCAGGCCGATGGATCGGTAATTGTACGTGCAGGAAACTGTATGTTGATGGCCACCGTAGTATCGGCCACAGAAGCAAGAGAAGGAACAGATTTTCTGCCACTATCGGTAGATTATCTTGAGAAATATGCCGCTGCAGGGAAATTCCCAGGCGGATTCTTTAAAAGAGAGGCGCGTCCTTCAAATGCGGAGATATTGGTTAGCCGATTGGTTGACCGTGCGCTCCGCCCGATGTTCCCATCAGATTATCACTCAGAAACACAGATGATCATTCAATTGATCTCGCATGATGACAACATTATGCCAGATGCCTTGGCTGGATTGGCTGCAAGTGCTGCGTTGGCAGTTTCTGATATTCCTTTCGGAGGACCGATATCTGAAGTACGTGTGGCGTTGATTGATGGCAAATACGTTGTAAACCCATCAAAAGCTCAGTTGGCAACGGCCGATATGGACATGATCATTGCTGGTACAGCAACTGACATCAACATGGTCGAGGGCGAGATGAACGAATGTTCAGAAGACCAGATGCTGGAAGCTATCAAAATTGGGCACGAAGCAATTAAGAAACAGATTCAAGCTCAGCTTGACCTTGCTGCAAAAGTTGAAAAATCTAAGGTTAAGCGCGAGTACAACCACGAGACCAACGATGAGGCTTTCAAGAAGAAAGTTTACGATTTCTGCTACCCGTTGATCTACGAAATGGCGAAATCAGGCTCGGCCAAGCAGGAGCGTTCAAATGCGTTGAGCGAGATCAAAGAGAAATTCGTTGCAACGCTATCTGATGAGGAAAAGGAAACGCTTCTTCCTTTGTTGGGAGGATACTTCAAGTATGCTCAGAAGCGTGCCGTTCGCGATTGTGTGCTGAACGAACGCGTTCGTTTGGATGGTAGAAAAACCACGGACATCCGCCCAATTTGGTCGGAGATAGATTACATCCCATCAGCTCACGGTTCGTCCATCTTCACTCGTGGAGAAACACAGTCGTTGACAACAGTTACTCTTGGTGGTAAATTGGATGAACAACGTGTTGATAGTGTTACTCACGAAGGTTTCGACAATTTCTACCTGCACTACAACTTCCCTCCATTCTCTACTGGAGAAGCTAAGTTCCTGAGAGGAGTTGGACGTAGAGAGATCGGTCATGGAAACTTGGCTGAGCGTGCTTTGAAAAAGGCGCTACCAAGTGATTTCCCTTACACAACACGTGTTGTTTCTGAGATACTTGAGTCGAATGGCTCATCTTCAATGGCAACTGTTTGTGCTGGTTCATTGGCATTGATGGATGCAGGTGTGCCTATCAAGAGCGGTGTTTCAGGTATCGCCATGGGATTGATCTATGATGAGGGCAGATACGCCATCCTTTCCGATATTCTAGGTGATGAGGATTTCTTGGGAGATATGGACTTCAAAGTGGCTGGTACCAAAAATGGTATCACTGCTGTTCAGATGGACATGAAAGTTGACGGTCTTCCATACGAAGTTCTTGCTGAAGCATTGAACCAAGCAAAAGAAGGTCGTGCACACATCTTGAACGAGATGAACAAGACCATCGATGCTGCTAAAGCTGATATGAAAGATCACGCTCCACGTATCGTATCCATGGTTATTCCTAAGGATATGATCGGTGCGGTTATCGGACCTGGAGGAAAGATCATCCAAGAGATGCAGGAAGTGACCGGTGCTACCATCAATATCGAAGAGATCGATGGAAAGGGACATATCCAGATCATGGCTGACAACAAGCAGTCTATTGACGCTGCCGTAGGTCGTATCAAAGCCATTACTGCGGTTCCTGAAGTAGGAGAGGTGTACAAAGGAAAGGTGAAGAATATCATGCCTTTTGGTGCGTTCATCGAGATCATGCCAGGAAAAGACGGTCTACTTCACATCTCAGAAATTGAGCACAGAAGACTGGAGAAAGTAGAAGATGCTTTGAAGGAAGGTGATGTAGTTGAGGTTAAACTCATTGCGGTTGACGAGAAGACCGGAAAACTGAAACTTTCCAGAAAAGTCCTTCTTCCTAAGCCAGAGAAGAACGAAGCGTAAGAACGTTTCTGTTGATATTAAAGCCCCGTTTGCACCAAGTAGACGGGGCTTTTTGTTTTACTTCGTGACCATCAAACCTAAGAGACATGCCAATTGTAGCTCCATCTTTATTAGCAGCAGATTTCACCAAACTGGGTGAAGTGATTGAACTTATCAATCGAAGCGAAGCCGACTGGCTTCATGTGGATGTGATGGACGGTGTTTTCGTGCCTAATATCTCATTCGGTGAGCCCGTGATGAAACCACTTAAGAAGATCTGTAAAAAACCGTTCGATGTGCACCTGATGGTTGTTGACCCGGACCGTTACCTACATTATTTCAAGGATTGTGGTGCGGATATTCTAACGGTTCATTACGAAGCATGTACGCATCTACATAGAACCATCGGGGCAATCAAAGAACTGGGAATGAAGGCAGCTGTTTCGCTCAATCCGCACACACCTGTTTCGTTGTTGGAAGAGGTACTACCGGAGTTGGATATGGTACTTATTATGTCTGTGAACCCTGGTTTTGGCGGACAGAAATTCATTGAGCACACCTACGGTAAGGTCCGTAAGCTTCGGGACATGGCCAATGAATTGAACCCTGACCTCATCATTGAAGTGGATGGTGGTGTTAACTTGGATAACGCGCCAAAATTGGTTGCTGCCGGAGCAAATGCATTGGTTGCCGGTAGCTCTGTCTTCAAAGCGGAAAACCCTGAAGCCGTTATTTCAGGATTGAAGAAATCCTAATCGTCATTACGAGGAAGAATGACGAAGTAATCTTCCGAATGAGATTGCTTCACTTCGTTCGCAATGACGTTCAGTTCCCATCAACATAATCCTGTAGATAGGCGAATCGGTCCGTGAGCTTGCCGTCTTGAGCAATTGTTGCTCTTCCAAGAATATCATCAGGGTCATTCTCAAGGAATAACGGAATGATCTTGTCTATCAGGTCCTGTCCGAAACCAGATGAAGCGTCTTTCGGAACCTCACAAGGAAGATTGTCTACAGCCATTATGGTGATACTGTCATTGGCATAAGGTTCTGCCTCTTCGCCAGTAAATCGATTGTAGCCATATATCGGTTCTGCAATGGTTGATGGCCGCAGCGTGGTTGGTACGGAGCCTTTGATATCACACGTAATATCTGCGATGACACGTGTTTTGAAATCATCCCGTTTTACATCCTGTTCAGTAAAGAAATGTGCGCTTTTATTGTCCCAAAAATGAGCTGAAATAAATATGTCGGCCACCTTTAGAAACTTGATGAATGTGTTGTCCCAAACGGTGCTGTCCTTCACGAATTCTGCAAAATCCTTGGGCGGTTTTCCGTCTTTCTCGTGATAGTCGAGAATATCTGCATTGCAATAAACCGGTTCATCAAACTCCTCGTTCAGAAATTCAGGAATTGAAATTTGACGGATACCTGCTTCATTCAGTGTTTCCTTGGCTCCATTAGCCACTTTTCCGCCACCAGAAATGATGATCTTGGCATTGCCGAGTTCAACCTTTTTCATCTCGCGGCCCATTTCTTTCATGTCTTCGCATTGATTGGCCGGCTTTAACTCGAACGATCTATGTCTCTTCCCGTAAGCGATCAATGCGTTGTAAGCGCCTACAATTCCTGCGTAGCGGCCAAAACCCAGCACACGGAAACCGTTGGGGTAGGTGAGGGTTTCATAATCTATCAGTCGAACCTTCTTCTTTAAGATTTCTTGAAGTAAGGTTCTGTTGTAAGGTTGTTTTTTGATGGTGTGCGAGAAGAACAGCATTGTTTTTCCCTCAGCAAGCATGTCATACTTCACCTCCTTCACCCCGAAGATCACATCACAATTACTTACGTCATCAACCAGCTCAACCCCTGCATTTGAGTAATCTTCATCAGCAAAGCATCGAATTGGACTCCTCTGAACTTTGATGTCTAATTCTGGGTATGTTTCAAGCAGGAATGCGCAGTTTGCTGGTGTAAATGCAACGCGTTTGTCCGGTGGAGTTTTTCCTTCTCTTATGATTCCAATTTTCATGTTGCGAAAATAGGATTACTAAAACCTACTCATTGCCAGATTCATCATGTTCACACCTGCGCCAAACAATTTCAGTTCACCTTAAGAAGAAAACATACACTGAAAGGCTCTCAGGTTTATTTGATTACTCTTTTTTGATTCAGTTCCATGATTCTAAGCCTTACGGAAACGATATTCAGCGGCATTTTCCAGTTCAAGAACTAATCGAACGCGTCTCAAATGAATTCAGTATTGTGCGGATCTCGCTGAAACTTGAAGGCTTGAACTCTAATTTGTCTGAAGATTTTCCTGACACAGTTTTGTGGCAAACCATTGGTTTTCCGTCAATGACCTTGTAGGCAAATACCTCAGCTTGTTCGTTGAGAGGATAGTTCTGCATGGTGTAACCTGTTTCTGTCCGTCTCATTCCGATCATGCTTCTCACATCTTTGAAAACAAGCAGAACCACTTCGTTGCTTGTGTCAGGGTCTGCAACTTGTAATTGACTGAGCATATTCGGTGGATTGGACAGAAACCTATCGCAGTTTATCCAGCCAAGTTGATTTAGCGTGAAAACGTAGTTGTCCATGGTCTGTCTGTTGGTGAAACCCGACTGGTCTGCCTTTTCTCCCATTTCAATGGTGCGGTATTCCTGTTTGCACTGCCATTCTTCATGGTCATCTTCGTAGGAAGACATTTGCGCCTGATAGTGCTGCTCATATCGCTTTAAAGCTCTTAGATACTTATCAGACTTTTTGAAGTTCTTGTAGCTCTCAAATTTGTACTGAGTGTACTCCTCAACCTGACAATCATACGCTTCAACTCGTTCCGGATAAAGCGTCAATTCATCAGTGTAGGCTGCCATTTTTTTCTCATAGTTGACCTGTTTGCGCTCATAATCAGCCATGTGCCGCTGGAATTTTTCTTCCGCAGCCTGAGTCTTTGATTTCCAGAACAGCTTATTGATCAAAGTTGGTTGCACCTCATAATTCTCTGGTCTAGGTTTGTGCGGTGCTCTCGGCTTTTGAGGAGGTGCTGGTTTCTTTGGCGGTTTTCTGTCCAGCGTCATTCTTGGTGGCATGAAATTCCAACTCGGTCTAATTGGGCCATCATATCTTCCGAAGGTGGCGAAACTACTCCAAGCTGGTGTGGCCGGTTGCTGTCCTACCTGCTGCCAATCTCCACCATCATTGGAGGTGAATAGTTCCATGCCCTCTTCCTTGGATTCTGCTGGAAGAAGCATGCTCAATTGCGAATCTTCATTCAGACTCAGTTGATTGCCATTTTCATCCTTCGCGTCCAAGAAAATCATACCGCCCGTTTCAAGCAATTGATTTCCTGATGTTGTAGAAAGACCGTAATCATGGAACGATCCGAAAGTGAGCGCCTCTTTCATTTCTACGGTCACATTTCCTGTTATCGGATTTCCATCACGATCAACAAAAGAGTTTGCGGGAATTGAAACCTGAACACCGGCATTTCCAACGATCAATTGGTCGGTTTTCGGATCGATGATAAACTGCTGTGCACGGTTTTGTGTAAGTGCGGATCTGAGGTCTTCCGTGGTGTTGAAAGTGTATCGCTTTATGGCTATTTCAACGCGTCTGTTCTTTGCTCTTCCTCTATCGTTATTATTCATGTCAATGGGGTCGGACTCTCCTTTCCAATCAATGGAAACCACACCCTCATCGAGCCCAAAATGCAAGAGAGAATAGAGTATGAATTTGGTTCTACGTTCTGAGAGTTGCATGTTGTATTCATCCGAACCAATGGCGTCTGTGTGTCCGGTTATGATCACCTCATAAGCATCCGTAAGGCCAAGAGTTGAAATGTGCTCCTTTAGCTTGAGAAGTTCCGTTTTGGTGAGCACATCTTGATCATGTTCAAAATGAGCATCATAGAATTCGGTTGTTTCAGAAGCATTGGCATTGAAAATGCTGATAATCAGAACAAGTGATAGGTAAAGGTTAGCGAGTTTCATGGTGAGTGATTTTTTGTTCAGCTTTTGCTAAAACCCTTACTCACAATGCCTTATTGTCTGCTAAATGTTAATGGATCGGAAAATGAAAATGATGGCAACATAGTTTCAAGAAAGAGAGTGTTTAGGTGAAAAAAGAGGCCCGCAAACTTTGCGGGCCTCCGTTTACACGAACATTGCTGTCCAGCCTTCGAACATGCGATGTTTCATCTTGGCTCGATCAAGGTTGCTTTTGATCACTTCCATGGAATCGTTATCCATACAGTGCCTGAAAGCTTCCTTGTAAGCATCGATAGCCTTTTTATAAAGACTTCGCATTTCTCGGCTTCGCCCTACTTCGTTATACATGTCAGACTTCTCGACACCACTAACGGTCATGGCTTTGAAAGCCGCGTTTTCCATCTCCTCATATCGTCCCATACTGAACAATAGGTTGACGTAGTTGTAGTGTGTACCTGCAAAATCTGCATCGTATTTCAAAGCAAGTTCATAGTGCAGCAATGCTTTTTCATGATCACTCATTTGAGCAAAGTAGTACCATCCCAAATAAGAGTGAGCTCTACCATAAACTGGTTCCATTTCAAGAATTTCCATCAAGAGATTCTTTCCTTCCAAATACTCACCTCTCATGTAGAGATCATCTACCATTGCCATATAGTGTTCTACTGCATTGTAATTGTCGTTTTTCATTTCAATTCGTCTTGTGCCCTGTGCAGAGCACAGGACAATTATCTACCACACATTCTCACCAGTTTTGGCTGAAATGTGCCTAAAACATCTACCAGTTCGGTTTGGCTTTCCATAACCTTACTGATGTCTTTGTAAGCCATAGGAGCTTCGTCAAGTCCACCACCGATAAGGGTTACACCATGCTTGTCCAAGAATTGCTTCACCTCTTTTTTGGTCAATGAAGCCTTGGCTTTGCTACGACTCATTTTGCGTCCCGCACCGTGAGATGCCGAGTTCAATGCGTCTGCGCTTCCTTTGCCCCGAACAATGAAGCCTGGTGCGGTCATGCTACCCGGGATGATTCCCAATTCACCTTCCTTTGCCGGTGTTGCTCCCTTTCGATGGACAATCACTTCTTGTCCATTTTCAAGGAATTCCTTCCAAGCAAAATTGTGATGGTTCTCAACCTTGGCCATCGGTCTGCTTCCCAGTGCTGCGGAGATTCGGTCGTGAATCTGATCATGACATGCTTGGGCATAATCACCTGCCAGATTCATTGCCAACCAGTATTCCGTACCCACTTCGGAATTCAGATCGAGCCAAGCAAGGTTTGCAGCACCTTTCGGAAGCCTACAGTTCTGCATGGCCAGCTCAGTGTAGTGCCTGGCAATGTTGGCTCCCAACCCTCTAGAACCAGAGTGTGAGAGAACCGCCAGATACCGACCTGTTTCCAGCCCCATATTGTTGGATGGCTCTGTTATCTCAACTTCTCCGAACTCAACGAAATGGTTACCACTACCAGAGCTACCGATCTGCTGCCAAGCTTTATCCTTTAACTTTTTCACAACGCGTATCTCATGAAACTCGTTCCGATCCAGCACAGCATGGTCCTTCGGCCTTTCAAACCGATCATTCCCAAAGCGCGTGTTGTCTTTGAGCATCTGCTTCAGACTTGATCTGTGTCGCTCAATGTAATTGCTATTGAGATGATGTACCGTAAGGCACATTCTACAGCCAATATCTACCCCAACACCATATGGAATGACCGCATTATCGGTGGCCAAAACGCCTCCAATTGGAAGTCCATAACCATGATGTGCATCTGGCATGAGCGCACCCTTCACGGCCACTGGAAGTTTGAGCGCCATTTCCATTTGGTCGATAGCACCAAAATCAATGTGTTCTACTCCATATATCCGATAGTCTTTCCGTTTGGTAAACTCGTAGTTCTTTGGGCCATCTTCAGGTTTTTCAACCAGCATTTCAGCCACTCTTCCGAGCTTCTCATCTTCAAGAAAATCGTTCGGGCTTTCCAGAATCGACTTCAGCAAATTCAGTACTTCTTCCATCGAAGTTTTCCGATAATGCTTGCGCGCCATATTCATGGCCATAGCCATAACCTTCTTATCTGTGTATCCTATTTTTTTAAGCTCTTTACCGCTTAATCGTAATTTTTTCATTTCTGAATTTTTGATCATTTGTTGTTTTTGAATGCCCTTTTCTGGATTGGTCGCGCTGTCGATCGGGCATAAAAAAACCCGATGCGTTAGGCATCGGGTCTTCCGTTTTTAGAACGATCTATGATCAAATGGAAATTTGCCGAATACCTATGGGCCACAACGCTGCATCTACCAAGAGATTGAACTGCTCTCGGTGGCATTGACCTATGTAAATATGTGCTTTCATCACTTCTAATATTGGCCTATCCGGCTTGGTTAGGGTTGTTAAACGACCATAATTCTGATGGTTGCCAATCATTCCAAAATTTTTTTTGAATTATTCCAACTGAACCTGTTTCCAGCTTGGTCGCTTTACGAAGTACTTGAAAGTGACCTGCTTGCTTTCGCCAGGAAGTAGGGTCAATTTCCAATCAAGGATTCCCTTGTCCTCGTCCAGTTTCACATCTTCAGTTTCTATCAGTTGAATAGCAACATCTCGTGTTGTGGACACTGGCAACTGATCTTGGAGTTCAAGACGAACCAGTTTGTCCTTGTTGTTTTTCAATTTGATGGTGTAACCACGGTAATCGACCGTTTTGTTGCCAATGATCTGCTGTTTGCTGAATTCCTTCAACTCCTCACGCTCCACCACAATGGATTTATCAGAACCCAACGAAACAAGCATAGTGTCTCCGGTATTTGCAGGATCAAGCAACGATTGTCCGATATATGTGCCCGAAACGTAAAGACTTACAACACCTTCCAACAGATCGAAACGTTCCCAATCGGTGATCTTGGCAACCAGAAAGGCATGAGGCACCTCAATGGGAGCAGAGTAGTAGCTCATCAACGCATTTATCTGCAACTCATCGATCTGCACGGTGTAATCCTTGTCGTCAGAAAGCACAGTGAAGGGAGTTTCCACTTTATAAAACACACGGGTTTCCTTTTTGGCAATGGTGGTGTTGATGGAAATGCGTTTGTTAAGAGGTTGAAAATTTGAATTGTAAACGACTCCACTGGTTGAAGCCAATGCTCGGTCCATTGGGTGCGAGTACAAAGGACCTCTTCCGCCCTCAATCAATCCATCTGCATCCTGAAATCTACTTCCTCTGAGGTAATCGTTGTTTTGAACGCCAGCGGCCGTAGTAACCGCGGCAGCAGCACCACGAGAAGGCATTTTTACAATTTCCTGACTAGTGACTTGCACTATCGGAATACCACCGCTACCTACATTATTGCTACCTGAGAATCGATTACCCGAAAACGTGGCCCCTGCGCTTCCCATCGCACTAACTAATGGAACCTCATAATTGATTATGCAAACCTCATCCAGTTTAACCCCAGGCTTCATTCGAAAATCTGCGGTGGTCATTTTATCACCATTAACGATAACATTTTTCAGGTCCTGCGCGGTGTAGCCAACACAACTTGCTTTAAGTGAATATCGTCCGGCATTCACGCTTTTGAGGTGATACATTCCATCAAAGTCTGTTGAAGATCCAGTGACCTGCTGCCCTTGGTTCATCAACACCACGTTTGCGAATGGTATGGCTTCATTGTTGGATGCGTCAACAACAATCCCTTTTATCTCTCCCAATCCTGCAATCGGGTCTTCGCGAATCTGCTCAGGTGTCAGAGATTCTGGAGCTCTCAAACTCCCAACATCCCAGCGCTTCAATTCAGGCATTTGGCCACTTTCTAATGGGTTTTCTGAGGTCAGGTTCAGTTTCACATCTTTCCAATCTGAGCCGCTGCTTTGACGCACATTGGCTTTCAGAATAAGCTTTATCGGTTCGTCAATTTCCTCGGCCCGCAGGTCGTAAATGGGTGTCCAACCAGCATTGGGTATGATGTACTTGAGGGTAATTCCCCCCTTAAAGGTGTCTTCGCAGCTTGCTTCAACCACAATTTCGCTGGTCTTGGTCGGAACAATGCTGGTTATTTCTTGCTTCTGAGCCGATTTCTCGTGCAGCAGTTTTTCCAACTCTTTTATTCTACGATGACTCTTCCGCTGCTTGGCCTTTACTTCCTTCAATTTCACTTCGTAAAAGGCAACGGTCTGAATCAGTTCATCCACTTTTACACCTTCCTGCTGCCCACCGATTTCATTGTTCAGCGCCAGCAGTTTCTCTTGGTTCTGATACAGCGCCAGCACATCAGACTCATCTTCAATCAGAACTTGAAGACTGTCAATGCTCTTCTGAAGGGCTTCGGCCTTGGCATTTTTCTCCAATCGCTTCAAGAAATTGGAGCGCTTGTTCACATAGTTGATCACCAATCCGTCATCAACTTTCACCTGAAGACTATTATCTATCAGGTCAGGTTCCAGTCCATCGAAAACCAACCGGTATTTGCCCGGTTTCAGTTTCAGTGGTTTGACCCGTTTTACTTGGGCACCCTTGAAGTAAACGGTCACTTCGCTCACCTCAGAAGAGAGTTCCTTTTCCTCGATTGCTTTTTCCTGCGCCAGCGCAACTTGGGCCACCAGCAGAGCCATAATGATGAGTAGATTTTTCATGACCAATGGGTTTTAAATGTTTCCATTCAAGTTACCCAGTGTTACAGGTTTAGAGGGTGCGTTTTGAGCGATAATGGGGACTCATGTTTCAACTCAAACCTATCCAGTTCTGATGCTTTTCACACGATTTTAAACTGGGAGAAAAGCGGCTTAAATAACAGGTCCAAAAAGTTTTTGGCGGCTGAAAAACCTGCCGGTCTAACGGCATTGTTACTCGTAATATCAGGTCATTGTCTGGAGTCGGTTGCCTCCGTTGGTGCCAACAAATGTTAAGATCAGGGCAGCGGTCATCATCCTGAATAATTTCTCCCAGAATCTGACCGTATTACTTCTAAATCATTGTTCATCAATACCCGAAAAATGCAGTCGTAAACCTTAGTTTTAAAAAAATCTCGCCATGAAAACTCCAGCCCCTTTCGCCACCAGAATTCTCAGCCTTATCATCCTTGTTTCAACTCTGTTTGGTTGTAATGATTCTCCGTATGAACCTTCGGTCGATCCGGCTTTTGCGGCTTACGTGTCGGCATTCACAAGCGGGGTTGTGAGTAATAGCACCACGGTGCAGATACGATTGGCAGAATCGAACCCGAATGCGGTGGTCAATGCTCAGGTCAAGGATGAGCTTTTCGATTTCAGCCCGAACGTGGAAGGTGCGGCTTACTGGGTTGATGATCGTACGGTGGAGTTTCGTCCGAGGGCAAGGCTAAAGCCCGGTAAGGTTTACAAGGTGGAGTTCTACCTCAGTAAGTTGATGGAAGTGCCAAAGGAGTTGAGAACGATGGAGTTCAGCATGCAGGTGATGAAGCAATCCATGACAGTCAGTTTTGATGGGCTTGAGGCATACGATGACGACCTGAAATGGCAGATGATGAAGGGTCTTGTAACCACCTATGATGTGGCGAGGGCCGAGGAGCTGGAGGCATCATTGACCGCTTTCCAAGATGGTAAGAAACTGAACCTGCTTTGGGAGCACGAAGGCGGTAAAATGCATCGGTTTGTGGTTGATAGCGTTCACAGAACCGAAGATCGCGGGCAGGTAATTCTGCAATGGAACGGTGAGCAATTGGGCTTTGACGCTGAGGAGGAACGTGGCTACGATATTCCGCCATTGGGCGAGTTTTCGGTGCTTGATGTAAAGACAACGGTTCAGCCAGAACAGATGCTGACCGTTTTCTTCTCCGATCCTGTCAGCAAGAACATCGACTTGGACGGATTGATCTACCTGCAACCTCAGACCGAGGTTCGCTTGGTACGAGATGGCAGCTCCGTAAAGGTTTATCCTTCAAAACGTTTGATCGGTGATGTTACCGTCATGGTTACGGATGGCGTTCGCAATTCGCTGGGCTACCAGCTGATGAGTCAGTATCAGAAACGGGTCAAGTTCACCAGCATCAAACCGGCCGTTGGGCTTATTGGAAGAGGGGTGATTCTGCCAAGTACGGATGGACTTCAGTTTCCGTTCAAAGCGGTGAGTCTCAAGGCGGTGAACGTCCGCGTTATCCGAATTTTTGAAGACAACGTGGCGCAATTTTTCCAAGTGAATCAGATGGACGGAACGCACGAAATGAAGCGCGTTGGCCGCCCGGTTTTCAACGGAGAAGTTGAGCTTACATCAGACAAACCAATCGATTACGGAACGTGGAATAACTTCTCCATCGACCTTTCCAAGTTGATCGAGGCCGAGCCGGGAGCCCTGTATCGAGTGTTCATCAGTTTCAGCAGAAATCAATCGCTTTATCCGTGCGAAGGAGACGATAACGAACTCACAACAGAGGTGAGTTTTGATGATGATGACGCGGAAAGTTCATTCGACAATCCGACCAGTTATCGCTACTATGATGAGGACGAATATTACGATTGGCGCAGGTATCGGTACGAGGACCGCGAGAATCCCTGCAAGGCCTCCTATTACATGCAGCGCGACAATTTCGTGGGGCGCAATCTGCTGGCTTCAGACCTCGGGTTGATAGCGAAAAGCGGCCGCGGAACGGATATGTTGGTGGCGGTTACCGACCTGAGAACGACCGAGCCATTGGCCAATGTGGAAGTGGAGATTTACAACTTCCAAGAGCAGCTGGTGGGCAGCGCCAAAACGAATGGCGATGGCTTTGTGAAGATCGATTTGAAGCGGAAGCCATTTCTGCTGGTTGCCAAGAAGGATAAGCAACGCGGTTATCTGCGTTTGGATGACGGAAATGCGCTGTCGCTGAGCATGTTTGATATTGGCGGGCAGCACAACAAGAAAGGCGTAAAAGGATTCATTTATGGCGAGCGTGGCGTTTGGCGGCCTGGCGATTCGCTTTACGTTTCGTTCATCCTACAGGATGCGAATAAGGTGTTGCCGAAAGACCATCCGGTTGTGTTTGAACTGTACACGCCTCAACAACAGCTTTTCGAACGCAAGGTGAGAACAACGTCTGTGAACGGATTCTACGATTTCCGTACAGCAACAGCATCCGATGCTCCAACCGGAAATTGGCTGGCGAAGGTGAAGGTCGGTGGTTCTGAATTCTCAAAGACCATCAAGATCGAGACGATAAAACCGAATCGACTAAAGATCAAACTGGATTTTGATGAAGAGGTACTCACCGATGTCAAAAAATCGGAAGGAAAAATGGAGGTGAAATGGCTTCATGGTGCCATTGCCGGCAACCTGAAGGCTGATGTGGAAATGAACCTTACGCAAGGTTCAACATCCTTCAAAAAGTACCCGGATTATGTGTTCGATGATCCCGCTAAGGAATTCAACGCGCAGGAGAAAATGGTCTTCGAAGGCACGCTGGATGCCAACGGTAAAGCCACCGTAAAACCTATGATCGAAGTGGCTAAAAGCGCTCCTGGCATGTTGCGGGCAAGTTTCAAAATAAGGGCATTTGAAAAAGGTGGAGATTTTTCGGTGGATCGCTTCTCGGTTCCGTACTCACCATACCGCGGCTACGTGGGTCTGAAAGTGCCTGAAGGCGATGCTTGGAACGGGGCTTTATACTCTAACGAGCCCAATCTGATTCCAATTGTCACGGTAGATGAGTTTGGCGAGCCAGTAGATCGGAAAGGCGTGAAGATCGAGGTGTTTGACGTGTACTGGCGTTGGTGGTGGGAGCGTAGTTCAGACAATGATCTGGCACGCTATGTTGGCAACAACAATCGCAACCTGATTAAATCAGCCACGGTCGATACCAAAGACGGAAAGGCCGTTTATGAACTCGATTTCGGAGCACGCCACTATGGTAGGAAATTCATTCGTGTAACGGATCCTGTAACCGGACATAGTGCTGGTCAGACCTTCTACGTGACCTACAAAGGCTGGTGGAATGACAATGGCGGCAGCACACCTGGCGCAGCCGAATTGCTCACGTTTAGCACCGATAAAAAATCGTACGAAGTGGGCGAAACGGTGAAGGTCACGGTGCCATCATCCAAGCAGGGAAGGATACTGGCAAGCATTGAAACGGGAAGCAAGGTTTTGGATGCGTTCTGGGTCGACCTGAAGGAAGGTGAGAACAGTTTTGATGTGAAAACCACCGAAGAAATGGCCCCGAACATGTTCGTGCATCTGTCGCTGATTCAGCCTCACAAGAATGTGAAGAACGACCTGCCCATCCGTCTGTATGGCCTGCAACCTGTGGCGGTTGAGAACCCCGCTTCGCACCTCGATCCGATCATCACCATGCCGAAAGAGTTGGCCCCAGAAGCACCTTTTGAGGTGAAAGTGAAGGAAGGTGCGGGCAGAAAAATGACCTATACACTTGCGGTGGTCGATGAAGGATTGCTCGACCTCACGCGTTTCCAAACTCCCGACCCTTGGACACATTTCTATGCCAAGGAGGCACTCAGCGTAAAAACCTGGGATATGTACCAATACGTTCTTGGGGCGTTTTCGGGAGAAATGGCAGGGTTGCTGGCCCTCGGTGGAGATGAATACGGCAAGAAGAACGGTGGCGCCAAGGCCAATCGGTTCAAGCCAGTGGTCAGGTTTGTGGGTCCGTTTGTAGTTGAAGCTGGAAAGGAGAATGTGCACAAACTCGATATGCCGAATTACGTGGGTTCCGTGCGCACAATGGTTGTAGCAGGGCAGGGCAACGCCTACGGTTCCACGCAAGAAACTACGCCCGTCAAAAAGCCACTTATGGTGCTGGCCACGGTTCCACGGGTGGTTGGTCCGCAGGAGCGGGTTGATATTCCAGTCACCGTTTTCGCGATGGATGAAAAAGTGAAGAACGTTTCAGTTACGATTGAAGCCAATGAACTGTTCCACATCAATGGAGAAAAGACCAAAGAGCTCAAGTTCAGCAGGGTAGGAGATGAGGTGGTCAATTTCAATCTCAGCGTAGCCGAAAAACTTGGAATCGGTAAGCTGAAAGTGATAGCGAAGAGCGGTTCTGAACGAGCTGAATATGAGGTGGAGTTGGATGTGAGAACCCCGAATCCGCGCATCACGCAAGTAAAAGAAGCCATGATAGAGCCGGGCGAGACTTGGACATCGGACTACTTGCCAATAGGAATGGCCGGAACGAATAATGGTGTTGTTGAGGTTTCGAACATTCCTTCCATGGACCTGGAACGGAGGTTGCAATACCTTGTGCAGTACCCTCACGGTTGTATTGAGCAGACCACATCATCCGTGTTTCCGCAGTTGTTTCTGAGCAAATTGATGGACCTTTCGCCAGAAAGAAAGGCAGAAATTGAGGAGAATATCAAAGCGGGAATAGACCGTCTGCGCAACTTCCAGATCTATTCTGGCGGACTTTCTTACTGGCCTGGCGAATATGACGAGGCCAGCGACTGGGGCACCAATTATGCGGGTCATTTCATGCTCGAGGCCAAAGCCATCGGCTATGATATGCCGCCCGGTTTCATCGATAATTGGGTGAAATTCCAGCAGCAACGTGCCAATAGTTGGACGCCAGATATGGCTGGTCAGTACAATCATTATTATTCGAGCAACCAGTTGATTCAGGCGTACCGATTGTACACACTTGCTTTGGCAGGACAACCAGCTTTGGGTGCGATGAACCGCATGCGAACCATCAAGAATTTGCAAACGGCTGCCAGATGGCGATTGGCAGCGGCTTATCAGCTCATCGGAAAGACGAGTATTGCCGAGAAGTTGGTGGCCGGACAGACCACCGAAATTGAGCGCTACAAAGAGTTGGGCCGATCTTATGGAAGCTCAGAACGTGACCGCGCCATGATCCTTGAGACACTGACTATTCTCAATCGGAAATCAGATGCCAAAAAGATTCTGGATGAACTGTGCGAGAGATTGTCATCGCAAGGTTGGTACAGCACACAGACCACGGCTTATTCGTTGCTTGCGGTAGCAAAGTTTGTTGGCGTTTCGGGTGGTGTTGGTGGTCAACTGAAGTTCAACTATGTGCTCAACAATGGCAAAGACAGAAGTCGAAAATCAGACTCGCCCATATCACAGATCGGTCTTGGTATCAAAGGAACCGAAGGCGGTCAGGTGCAGGTTACCAACACCAGCCAGTCTACGCTCTTCATCAAAATGGTGCTGGATGGAATTCCTACCGTAGGCGATAAGACAAACGGTGAGAATGATCTGGAGATGAGCATCCGCTACACGGACCTCAATTTCAAGGCAATCGACCCGTTATCACTTGATCAGGGAACCGATTTCATTGCTGAGGTCACTGTCAAGCATCCAGGAGTTCGGGATGATTATCAGGAAATGGCGTTGACGCAGATCTTCCCTTCAGGATGGGAGATCCGTAATCTCAGAATGGATGAAGGAAGCAGCACCAAAGTTGCCGACCAGCCAGAATATCAGGATATCAGAGACGACCGTGTGTACTCTTATTTCGACCTAAAGAGTAAGGAGTCAAAGACGTTCCGAATTCTGCTGAACGCCACTTATCTCGGAGATTTCTATCTGCCCACGGTAGTTTGCGAAGCCATGTATGATAACGAGATCCATGCGCATCGCGCTGGCAAATGGGTCAAGGTGGTCGAAGCAGGAAATCCAACTTCTCAGGCTAAGTGATCTGAGCCGTGAAAAGGCTTCTTTCATATCGAAAGAAATGGGTTTTGGCAGGACTCACACTCGTGCTGACCATTTGGTTTGCGGTGTGTCTGCCAGACCCACTTTTCACCTCACCGACCAGCACCGTTCTGGAAGATAGCGATGGGCGTTTGCTGGCGGGTAGAATCGCTTCAGATGGTCAGTGGCGGTTTCCAATGGCCGATAGTTTGCCTGAAAAGTTCAAGTTGTCGATCATCTATTTTGAAGACGAATACTTCTATCAGCATCCCGGTTTCAATCCGGTCTCTTTCGGCAGGGCGCTCAAGCAGAACATCAAGGCCAAACGGGTGGTAAGTGGTGGCAGTACGCTTTCCATGCAGACCATTCGCTTATCGCGGAAAGGGAAGTCACGTACTGTTTTTGAAAAACTCATTGAGGTTATTCAGGCGTTCCGGATGGAGCTGAGTTTTTCGAAAGAGGAGATTCTGAGAATGTACGCAGCGCACGCACCTTTCGGAGGTAACGTGGTCGGTTTGGATGCGGCCGCTTGGCGTTATTACGGTAGAAGTCCGCATCAACTTTCTTGGGGTGAGATGACAACGCTGGCGGTTTTGCCCAACGCCCCTTCTTTGGTCTATCCTGGTAAGAACAGCGATAAGCTGTTGAAGAAGAGAAACCGGCTGTTGGATAAACTCCACGCAAAAGGCGTTATCGATGAATGGACCTGCGAGTTGGCCAAAGAGGAGCCACTGCCAGGTAGCCCGCATTCCATCCCGAATTTGACACCACATCTTTTGGCTCGCGCCATGAAAGAGGGTTACAGTGGCCAATGCGTACAGACCACTATTGATAGAAACCTGCAGGAGAATGTGAACCGGATTGTGAACGATTATCATGGGGTTTTGAGTCAGAATGAGATCCATAACATGGCCGTTCTAATAATGGATGTCAGAACTGGAAATGTGCTTGCATACACTGGAAATACAGATTGTCCTGACGAAGGTTCTGGTCGTGCGGTGGATGTGATCATGGCTCCTCGCAGCACGGGTAGTGTACTCAAACCATTCCTTTACACGTTCATGTTGCAGGATGGTGCGCTACTTCCAGATCAATTGGTTGCCGATATACCAACCCGTATCTCTGGCTACGCACCAAAGAATTTTGATCTGGCCTATGATGGTGCTGTACCTGCAAGCGAAGCACTGGCCCGCTCGTTGAATATCCCGGCAGTTCTCATGCTGAGGGAATATGGGTTGGAGCAGTTCTATCACCGACTCAAGAAACTGCGCTTTTCTACCATCAACCGTTCAATCGATCATTACGGTCTGTCCATCATTCTTGGCGGAGCCGAAGCCAAACTTTGGGAGTTGGGCACTGCGTACATGAACATGGCGCGGGTTCTCAATCGCGATAGCTGTCTTATGTCTGGAACATATGACCAGACATTGTCTCCGCAAACGAATGATGAACTTACCGAAGCGTTTGATCCTGCAGCGCTTTGGTGGACGGCAGAGGCAATGTCAACGCTCAATCGGCCATGGCAGGAAGCAGGATGGCAAGAGTTCAGTTCTTCTCAGAAAGTGGCATGGAAAACAGGTACGAGTTTCGGTCATCGAGATGCTTGGGCCATCGGTTTTACACCCGATCATTTGGTTGGTGTCTGGGTCGGGAATGCCGATGGAGAAGGCCGTCCAGGTCTGACCGGTTTGGGTGTAGCGGCCCCCGTTCTTTTCAAAGTGTTCAAGCACTTGCCTAATTCAGATTGGTTTGAGCAGCCACAACTTCACATGACGAATGTGGAGGTATGTAAGCAGTCTGGTTTTCTTGCTTCGAACAATTGTCCTGACCGGGTTCAGACGCATGTTCCAGAAAATGCTGTCCGCGCAGCAGGCTGTCCGTATCATCAGCTGGTTCATTTGGATAGTACGAGGCAGTTTCGAGTTTCGAGCGATTGCTATTCGGTTGCGGATATGAAGACGGAGCCTTGGTTCTTGTTGCCACCGATCCAAGAGTGGTATTACCGAAGAAAGAACCCGAGTTATCGTCCGCTTCCCACATACGGCAAGCATTGCCAACCCAATTCAGAACCGAGTATGGCCGTCATCTACCCGAAGGAGAATTCGGGAATTTTCATTCCACGAAATTTGGATGGGACGATGGAAAAAGTGGTTTTCGAAATTGCCCATCGCCAACCTGGAAATACAGTTCATTGGCATCTGGATGAATCGTTTGTGGGAACCACCCAATTTGAACATAGTTTAGAGATTTCATCAGGAGCAGGTATTCATCAATTGACAGTTGTGGACGAGAACGGTGAGTCGTTGAGTTGGAAGTTCGAGATGTTGGAAAAGTGAATAGCCTCTTAAACGAGAGGCTTTAGCGTTCTAGTGTCGGCCAACTTTCATTCTTTGTTTACCGATGTAGAGTTACGCCATCTGTATAAATGTGGAGGTGGTTCTGCCAGTCGATAATTTCAAATCGATATACATAAGTGCCTTGTTGAACTTGTTGTCCTTTGAAAGACCCATCCCAATGGTATTCATCATCGTGTGATTCGAAGATTTCTTCTCCCCATCGGTTGTATACGGAAAAATGATACTCTTTGTAGCCCATGCCTTGTCCAAAGAAAAAGTCGTTGATTCCATCTCCATTCGGAGTGAAGCTATTCGGAATGTAAAAGGTGAACACTGGGTTAACTACCACAAAATCTCGGATTGAGGCGGTACACCCATGGATTGTTGAAACCAACAATGAGACTGCGTATGTGCCCGTGTCTGCATAAGTATGACTCGGATTCTGCTCGTCTGTATAATCCCCATCTCCAAATTCCCAATACCAATCTACCACGTTTTCGCTGCTCTGATCAGTGAAATCAAAAACAGGGTCATTCAAGTCCGTAATGTAGAAATTGGCCTCATACAATGCAGTTGGATTTGCATATACCGTAATGAGCTGTGGTTCTGTAACTGTGGCCACACACCCATCAGCAGAAGTTACCGTGAGGGAAACATCATAATAATAGGTCGAAGTATCACCAGGTTCGGCACCAAGGAAATCATGTCCTGGATGTTGAGCAAAAACCGTGTCGGTGCCGTCACCAAAAGTCCAAGCCCAGTTATCTAAATAGTAACCGGGTTCAATGGTCGATTCGCTCCAGAATTGAACAGGCAGAATCTGGCATCCTTCAAATTGATCAGCGGCAATTACAGGATTAGGCAAAGGGTTGATCTGAATAGTCTGAGTATCGGCATGAAAACATCCATTGTTGGTGGCTACAACAAGCGAAATTTCGTGTGCTCCGAATTCATCGAAAACAAACGTTGGAGATTGGTCTGAACGTGTGCCGTAGGTTGCGAATGTCCATTGCCAATCAACAATCTCGTCATCTGTTGATTGTACAACGGTTGATTGGTCAAAGAAGTAGACCGAATCTTCTTCGCAAAAATGAGACTCGATTGAAAAATCAGCTACCGGATTCGGATGTACAAGAATATCATTGGTTGAAATCGTGTCATCACATCCAGCAGTATTGGTAACGATCAACTGCGCATAATTGCTTCCAAAACTTGCGTAGATATTCGTTGCATTTTGATCGGTGGAAGTGCCGCCATCAAATGTCCATTCCCAGCTAGAAATAGGATAATTGATCGATTCAGTACTTAAATCAGTGAACTGGGTTGGAAGTCCTAAACAGACCGAATCTGCTGTGAACATAGCAACCGGAAGAGGGTAGATTTCAATGTCTGCGTAGGAGGTATTTTCACAGCCATAGTCTGAAGTAACCGTTAGCTCCACTGGGTAGAGGCCAACAGGGAGGCTACCCAACATTGGCGATTGTCCATAGACCGTATCGGTTACATCGACTACCCACATCCATTGGTCAATGGTGCCTGTTGTGATGGTTGAATTGTCCGTTACTGACGCTAAGCCATCTGCACAGGCATTACCAACAGTAAAATCAGAACTTGGCATTGGGTGTACCGCGATATCGCTAGAAATGGTGTCGGTGCAACCAAAGTTGGTTTCTACTACAAGCTCAACTGTAAACGTTCCTTCAACAGGATACGTGTGCTGAGGATTTTGCAACGTAGAAGATTCTCCATCTCCAAAATCCCATTCCCATTGGTCAATGGTCCCCGTGCTTACAATACTTTGATCTTGCATGCTTGCAGGTGCATCAAGACAAATATTCACGAAATCGTAATTCGCAATTGGATTTGGATGAATCTCTATGCTTACAGAAGTGGCATCAGAACAACCTTCATCTGTTGTGACGGCCAAGGTCACTTGATAAGTTCCTTCTGTAGGGTATTGATGATCGAAATTTGAGACAGACTCTGTATTTCCATCTCCTAATACCCAAACTGTTGAAACGATATTACCTAAAGAAGCGCTTTCAAAGCTGATTGTTTCGGCTTCACATGCTTCGGCATTTGCCAAGATCAACGCAGTTGGATTAAGCATTACGGTGACTGTAACAGTATCAGTATTAAGACATCCAGCTGCATCGGTCAGATGCACTACATACTCCTCCGTAGCGGAAGGGGTAGCAACAGGGTTGCTGATGGTAGGGCTAGAGAGTGAGCCACCAGGGAACCAAACGAAGCTTCCCGTTCCGATGGCTTCAAGTTGAGCTGATTCTCCTTCGCAGATTGCTTGGTCAGGACCCGCATTAATTGCTGGTAGCTGATTAACAGTTATTGTAACATCATCGGTGTTGACGCACCCGTTCAAATCTGTTCCAGTAACGGTTAACGTTGTAGTGTTGCCACCATTAAACACAGGGTTGGAAATTGAACCGTTGGTCAGATCTGTGCTTGGAGTCCAAACGTAGTCCGTGGCTCCCGTAGCAGCTAATTGAATGTCTTCACCAAAGCATATTGCTTCATCAGTGCCAGCATCAACCACAGGCAATGCGTTTACCGTTATGTTCACATCGTCAACATTCACACACCCGTTCAAATCGGTACCTGTAACTGTAAAAAGTGTTGTTGATGTTCCAGAAAAAATCGGAGAGTCGCTGGTGCTGTTATCAAGGTAGGTACTTGGTGACCAGACGTAGGTTGTTGCGCCAGAAACCGATAGTTGGGCTTGGTCTCCGATGCATATAGCTTCGTCAATTCCAGCATCAACTGCGGGCAGATCATGCACGGTTACTTCTACGTCATCCGTTGACTCACACCCACTTGCATCTGTTACCGTAACTGTGAATAGAGTAGTGGTAGAACCGGAAAAAGTTGGATTTGCAATTGCTGGATTATCAAGCCCCGTTATTGGATTCCAGCTGAAACTAACTGCGCCTGAAGCATTAAGTTGTGTCGATTCGCCATCACAAATCTCTGCGTCTGGTCCCGCATCTGCAACTGGTAAGTTATTGACGGTAACCTCAACTACATCGGTGTTGATGCAGCCGTTTCCATCTGTTCCCGTTACGGTGAAAGTGGTGGTTGTTAAACCAGAGAATGTTGGGTTTGCAATGCTGCCATTGTCCAGATCAACCGCTGGATTCCAATCGTAAGTTGTTGCGCCTGTAGCTCCCAACTGAATGCTGAAACCAGAACAGATGGCAAGGTCTTGTCCAGCATCCACTACTGGCAATGGATTCACGGTCACGTTTACATCATCAGTGCTGGAACAACCGTTTTGGTCGGTTCCCACAACGGTTAAAAGTGCAGTTGCAGTTCCTGAGAATACCGGATTGGCAATTTGTGCATTGTCAAGGTCAATGCTTGGCGACCACTCGTAGTTCAAAGCACCTGTTGCAACGAGCTGAACTTGACCACCAACGCAGAGTGCTTCGTCCATTCCTGCATCCACTGAAGGGAGCAGGTTCACACTAACAGTAATATCATCTGTATTTGTACATCCGTTGGCATCTGTACCAACAACGGTAAATGTGGTAGTTGTTGTTCCAGAGAAAACAGGGTCGGGAACGTTTGCATTGTCTAATCCTGTTGCAGGAGACCACTCATAAGATTGTGCGCCCATTGCCGCTAACTGAACCATTTCCCCAAAACAGATTGCAGTATCAGGTCCGGCATCAACAGGTAAGATCGCATTAACCGTTATGGTGATCTGATCGGATGCAGTACAACCATTACCATCTATTGAGGTAACGGTATAGGTTGTGGTATTCAGTCCAGAGAATACCGGATTTGAGACGGCATAATTATTCAATCCGTTCTGTGGTCCCCAGCTATAACTGACGCCTCCCGAAGCTTGTAGTTGGCCAGTTGAACCTTCACAGATTTCTAGGTCTGGTCCAGCATCAACTATGGGCAGGTCGTTTACAGTAACTATAACATCATCTGTATTAACGCATCCATTTCCATCTGTACCAGTAACAGTTAACGTTTCTGTGGTTGTTCCTGAAAAGGTTGGAGATTGAATGTTTGCATCATCCAGATTCGTAGCCGCACCCCATTCGTAAGAGACCGCGCCACTCGCATTCAGTTGAACCGTGAAACCTGTGCAGATTACTTCGTCAGCACCAGCATCAACAACTGGCAGCGGGTTTACTGTAACAGTAACATCATCTGTGGCAATACAGCCATCAGCATCAGTTCCGGTAACAGTAAGCGTAGTTGTCGCAGATCCATCGAAATCAGGGTTTGAAATGTTCGGGTCGGTAAGGTCTTGGGCTGGTGTCCAACTATAAGAAACAGCCCCGCTTGCGCTCAATCCAATAACATCGCCATCGCATATGGTCACATCATTTCCTGCATCAATAACCAATGGAGCAGGTTCAGAAATAGTGACATCAATTGTGATCTGACACAAGTTCGCATCCTCAATTGCCACCGTGTATGTGTTCGGTAGTAAATTGTCGAACACACCTGTTGGCTGAGAGCCACCACCGATATCAAATGTGTAAGGAGGTGTTCCTCCGGATGCGCCTACCTCAAATTGACCATCGTTTGAACCAAAACAGGTTAGGTCTAATTGTGAAGCGATAGATGCAGCAAGTTCTGTTGGTTCCGTGATGTCAGTGACAACCTGTACGGAACAACCATTAGCATCAGCTACAGTTACTGAGTAGTTTCCAGCAGATAAGTTGCTGAAAGTCCCGCTCTGCTGAGGTCCATTTCCAAGATCATACGAATATGGTCCAGTACCATCTTGAGCTGCTATTTCTACAGAACCATCGGTACCTCCAAAGCAAGAGACCGCTGTTTGATTTACGATTGAAGCTGTGAGAGAAATAGGCTCGAGAAGCGTAACAGCAATAGTGTTTTGGCAGCCAACAGCATCTTCTACTACAATCGTGTAAGATCCTGCTGTCAAAGTTGCAAATGAACCTGAGTTTTGAGCTCCATTTCCAATGTCGAACGTGTAAGGAGATGTTCCGCCTACTGCAGATACCTCAACGGTTGCATCGGCCATTCCACTGCAAGATGCATCGGTCTGATTATCAACGGTACCTATCACTTCAGTTGGTTCGTTCAGAATGATTGAAACCGTGTTCAAACAACCGTTAGCATCGGTTACATCTACTGTATATGTTCCCGCTGAGTATCCGGCAAAAGTTCCGTTTGTTTGATTTCCAGCTCCATCTGTGTAGCTATAATTTGGGGTTCCTCCAGTTGCCGATATTGTAAATACGCCATCGCTTCCTCCAAAGCAAGTGGGGTCAGTTTGAGACTGAATTGCCCCTACCACGGGAGTCGGTTCTGAGATGGAGATGGTCACCACATCACTGCAGTTGTTGGCATCGAGGATGGTGACGGTGTATGATCCCGCGGCCAGTGCTGTGAACGTTCCAGAAACCTGAGGACCGCTACCGATATCGAAGGTATAAGGAGGCGTTCCACCGGAAGCAGATACAGTTGCCGAACCGGTGGCCGCTGCGTTACAGTCGGCATCTACCGTGGCATCCAAAGCTCCAACAACGGGAGTAGGTTCTGCGATGGTCACCGGAACAGGGAACGTACAGTTGTTGGCATCCTGCGCGGTGATGGTGTACGATCCCGCGGAGAGCCCAGTGAACGTACCCGAAGCCCCGAAAGTGACCCCATCGATGGCGTAGGAATATGGAGCTGTGGAACCTGATGCTTCTACCGTTACCGCTCCTGTTGCCGCGCCAAAGCAATCGGCATCGGTCTGGGAAGTGATGCTGGCCGTGAGCCCGCTGAGGTCAGCAATGGTCACCACGATATCATCTGTACAGTTGTTGGCATCGGTCACGGTGACGGTGTATGATCCCGCGGTGAGCGCAGTGAACGTACCCGAGGCCTGGGGACCGCTACCGATGTCAAAGGAGTATGGCGTTGTTCCGCCTGTGGCCGATACGGTGAATGCCCCGTTGGCATTGCCACAGGTGGCATCGGTGACGGCATCTTGGCTGAGCACGAGAACAGCAGGTTCCGCGATCACGACCGGTACCGAGGTCGGGCAGTTGTTGGCATCGAGGATGTTGACGGTGTAGGAACCAGCGGCCAGCCCAGTGAACGTGCCCGAGGCCTGTGGACCACTACCGATATCGAAGGAGTAAGGAGGCGTTCCACCGGAAGCAGACACGGTTGCCGAACCGGTGGCCGCTGCGTTACAGTCGGCATCGGTGGTGGCATCGAGTGCCCCTACCACGGGAGTCGGTTCTGAGATGGAGATGGTCACCACATCACTGCAGTTGTTGGCATCGAGGATGGTGACGGTGTATGATCCCGCGGCCAGTGCTGTGAACGTTCCAGAAACCTGAGGACCGCTACCGATATCGAAGGTATAAGGAGGCGTTCCACCGGAGGCAGATACAGTTGCTGAACCGGTGGCCGCTGCGTTACAGTCGGCATCTACCGTGGCATCCAAAGCCCCAACAACGGGAGTAGGTTCTGCGATGGTCACCGGAACAGGGAATGTACAGTTGTTGGCATCCTGGGCGGTGATGGTGTACGATCCCGCGGTGAGCCCAGTGAACGTACCCGAAGCCCCGAACGTGACCCCATCGATGGCGTAGGAATATGGAGCTGTGGAACCGGAAGCTTCCACGGTCACGGCACCTGTAGCCGCGCCAAAGCAATCCGCATCGGTCTGGGAAGAGATGCTGGCCGTGAGCCCGCTGAGGTCAGCAATGGTCACCACCATGTCATCGGTGCAGTTGTTGGCATCGGTCACGGTGATGGTGTATGATCCCGCGGTGAGCGCAGTGAACGTACCCGAGGCCTGGGGACCGCTACCGATGTCAAAGGAGTATGGCGTTGTTCCGCCTGTGGCCGATACGGTGAATGCCCCGTTGGCATTGCCACAGGTGGCATCGGTGACGGCATCTTGGCTGAGCACGAGAACAGCAGGTTCCGCGATCACGACCGGTACCGAGGTCGGACAGTTGTTGGCATCGAGGATGTTGACGGTGTAGGAACCAGCGGCCAGCGCTGTGAACGTTCCGGAAACCTGTGGACCGCTGCCGATATCGAAGGAGTAAGGAGGCGTTCCACCGGAAGCACTTACAGTTGCTGAACCAGTGGCCGCAGCGTTACAGTCGGCATCGGTGGTGGCATCGAGTGCCCCTACCACGGGAGTCGGTTCAGCGATGGAGATGGGCACCACATCACTGCAGTTGTTGGCATCGAGGATGGTGACCGAGTATGATCCCGCGGCCAGTGCAGTGAACGTTCCAGAAACCTGAGGACCGCTACCGATATCGAAGGTATAAGGAGGTGTTCCACCGGAAGCACTTACAGTTGCTGAACCGGTGGCCGCAGCGTTACAATCAGCATCTACCGTGGCATCCAAAGCCCCAACAACGGGAGTAGGTTCTGCGATGGTCACCGGAACAGGGAATGTACAGTTGTTGGCATCCTGGGCGGTGATGGTGTACGATCCCGCGGAGAGCCCTGTGAACGTACCTGAAGCCCCGAACGTGACCCCATCGATGGCGAAGGCGTATGGAGCTGTGGAACCTGATGCTTCTACCGTTACCGATCCTGTAGCCGCGCCAAAGCAATCGGCATCGGTCTGGGAAGTGATGCTGGCCGTGAGCCCGCTGAGGTCAGCAATGGTCACCACGATATCATCTGTACAGTTGTTGGCATCGGTCACGGTGACGGTGTATGATCCCGCGGTGAGCGCAGTGAACGTACCCGAGGCCTGGGGACCGCTACCGATGTCAAAGGAGTATGGCGTTGTTCCGCCTGTGGCCGATACGGTGAATGCCCCGTTGGCATTGCCACAGGTGGCATCGGTGACGGCATCTTGGCTGAGCACGAGAACAGCAGGTTCCGCGATCACGACCGGTACCGAGGTCGGGCAGTTGTTGGCATCGAGGATGTTGACGGTGTAGGAACCAGCGGCCAGAGCAGTGAACGTTCCGGAAACCTGAGGACCGCTACCGATATCGAAGGTATAAGGAGGTGTTCCACCGGAAGCACTTACAGTTGCCGAACCGGTGGCCGCTGCGTTACAGTCGGCATCGGTGGTGGCATCGAGTGCCCCTACCACGGGAGTCGGTTCTGAGATGGAGATGGTCACCACATCACTGCAGTTGTTGGCATCGAGGATGGTGACGGTGTATGATCCCGCGGCCAGTGCTGTGAACGTTCCAGAAACCTGAGGACCGCTACCGATATCGAAGGTATAAGGAGGCGTTCCACCGGAGGCAGATACAGTTGCTGAACCGGTGGCCGCTGCGTTACAGTCGGCATCTACCGTGGCATCCAAAGCCCCAACAACGGGAGTAGGTTCTGCGATGGTCACCGGAACAGGGAATGTACAGTTGTTGGCATCCTGGGCGGTGATGGTGTACGATCCCGCGGTGAGCCCAGTGAACGTACCCGAAGCCCCGAACGTGACCCCATCGATGGCGTAGGAATATGGAGCGGTGGAACCTGATGCTTCTACTGTTACCGATCCTGTAGCCGCGCCAAAGCAATCGGCATCGGTCTGGGAAGTGATGCTGGCCGTGAGCCCGCTGAGGTCAGCAATGGTCACCACGATATCATCTGTACAGTTGTTGGCATCGGTCACGGTGACGGTGTATGATCCCGCGGTGAGCGCAGTGAACGTACCCGAGGCCTGGGGACCGCTACCGATGTCAAAGGAGTATGGCGTTGTTCCGCCTGTGGCCGATACGGTGAATGCCCCGTTGGCATTGCCACAGGTGGCATCGGTGACGGCATCTTGGCTGAGCACGAGAACAGCAGGTTCCGCGATCACGACCGGTACCGAGGTCGGGCAGTTGTTGGCATCGAGGATGTTGACGGTGTAGGAACCAGCGGCCAGAGCAGTGAACGTTCCGGAAACCTGAGGACCGCTACCGATATCGAAGGTATAAGGAGGCGTTCCACCGGAAGCACTTACAGTTGCCGAACCGGTGGCCGCTGCGTTACAGTCGGCATCGGTGGTGGCATCGAGTGCCCCTACCACGGGAGTAGGCTCTGAGATGGATATGGGCACCACATCACTGCAGTTGTTGGCATCGAGGATGGTGACGGTGTAGGAACCAGCGGCCAGCGCAGTGAACGTTCCAGAAACCTGAGGACCGCTACCGATATCGAAGGAGTAAGGAGGCGTTCCACCGGAGGCAGATACAGTTGCCGAACCGGTGGCCGCTGCGTTACAGTCAGCATCTACCGTGGCATCCAAAGCCCCAACAACGGGAGTAGGTTCAGCGATGGTCACCGGAACAGGGAATGTACAGTTGTTGGCATCCTGGGCGGTGATGGTGTACGATCCCGCGGTGAGCCCAGTGAACGTACCCGAAGCCCCGAACGTGACCCCATCGATGGCGTAGGAATATGGAGCTGTGGAACCGGAAGCTTCCACGGTCACGGCACCTGTAGCCGCGCCAAAGCAATCCGCATCGGTCTGGGAAGAGATGCTGGCCGTGAGCCCGCTGAGGTCAGCAATGGTCACCACCATGTCATCGGTGCAGTTGTTGGCATCGGTCACGGTGATGGTGTATGATCCCGCGGTGAGCGCAGTGAACGTACCCGAGGCCTGTGGACCGCTACCGATGTCAAAGGAGTATGGCGTTGTTCCGCCTGTGGCCGATACGGTGAATGCCCCGTTGGCATTGCCACAGGTGGCATCGGTGACGGCATCTTGGCTGAGCACGAGAACAGCAGGTTCCGCGATCACGACCGGTACCGAGGTCGGGCAGTTGTTGGCATCGAGGATGTTGACGGTGTAGGAACCAGCGGCCAGAGCAGTGAACGTTCCGGAAACCTGAGGACCGCTACCGATATCGAAGGTATAAGGAGGTGTTCCACCGGAAGCACTTACAGTTGCCGAACCGGTGGCCGCTGCGTTACAGTCGGCATCGGTGGTGGCATCGAGTGCCCCTACCACGGGAGTCGGTTCTGAGATGGTAACTTGAAGATCAGCTGTGCACCCATTGAAAAGGTCCGTCACGATTACAGTGTAGTTTCCTGCACACAAACCAGTGGCGGTACTTGCTCCAGAAACACCATTCTCTGAATGAACAACAGAGCCATTTGAGTCCTGAACCCAAGAATAGTTGTAAGGTCCAGTGCCATCCCCAATTACCGTAGCACTTCCAACACAGTCACTGCTACATGGATTATTGACAAGGTTTTGAAGTATGGGTTCAGGGCAGCAGGTTAAAATAGCATTGGTCACTACCGAAGGATCTGGACTACATGCTATACTGGTCCAATCCCCACTTTCACCATCAGCAGTTGTAGTCACATTAATGCCTAAATCCATACCATCAATCCCCGGTGGACAGTCGGTCGAAGTGATTGTCCAGCAAAATTCCCAACCACCGGTAGCGTTATCACCGTAGTTGTCTCCTGGGTTGGTACCGCTATTATTGAAATCGTCATCTAATGCGCTTTCATAATAAAATCCAGGTGGAAATGTTCCGTTAGATGGTATTGAACTTGTAATAGGCGTATTGTACCATGACCATGTTCCCCAACCATCTTGTGACGCAGCTGGGACTGTAGATAAAGTGCTTTGGTCCCAGCCAGCACCAAATGACACTTGCACTCCATGTAACCAATTGATATTCTGCTGAACCCAAGTGTCTATCGTATAGCAGAAGGTTACTTCTGTACCGTTTTGGTAAAATCCATTGGTTGGGGGCGGGTCAACCGATACGCTTGCTTCAGTGAGACATATATCGCAGTTGAATTGGTTGGTAATTGATAGTTCAAAATCATCAACATCAGTTGGATCACCACCCGAAATTTGCAGGTAATAGGTATTTCCTGGAATAACCGGTTCAACAAGTAAGGAAGCTGATCCAGAACCATTTGCGCAGCCAATTCCCGCAAGACCTGCGCAATCTCCATCCCAAAGTCCAATGGACGGGTTGATCAAACCATTAACATCGATAACTACTGAATTCCCTTGAGGAACGAATGTATACCAGACTTCAGGCACAAAAGTTGGCATGTCACCACCACCAGAACAGCTCAGCTGATATTGGTAAGGATTGGCCGCAGTTGCACCAATGTTACTGCCACACCAAGATTGTGCTGTTCCTGTTCCGTTAGGGCATGCGTTTGGTGCATTCAGGGTGCCCAAAGAACAAGCAGTTGCGCAGACGTCTGCCGCTGCTCCAGTACAAACGGGTCCACCTACACAACTTCCTGCCTGTGGTGTGCAACTGATATCCAATGTCATGCAACCTGCATTATTGGAGCAGGGATATTGATCAACCAAAACGTTCAGAGAGCCGGTGTATGTAGCAATCCAAGTAATTGTCGACTGGAGCCCACAACCATCATCATTGTATCCGACCGAAGTTGCTCCGTTGTACAACGTAAGTTGAGTGTCGAAGTCGGTATCACCACAGGTGGAAAATGTGTAAGTGTTTCCAGCTACGACATTGACTGAAACGTATTGACCTCCTTGAACGCAAGTGTTAGTAGTAGAACCTGGACATGAGGTTGGTGTAAGGTCGGTCAGAAATGAATTGTTGTTAGCGCATTGAGCCAGAACATTGGTAACAGACAATGCCCAGACGCATACAATATGTAGCAACCGATTTTTCACTCCACCACATATTGATGAGGTCTGCTCATGATCACCTCTTGCTTCGATTCTGGCATCCGATCAAAATCTGCCTTACTAATAACGATGAGGTCTTTTCGTGGAAATCCATTTCCAATTTTTGCCAGTTTGGATGCTGGGTTGACTATGGACCTAACCCCGATATTTCCGTTAGGAAATAACTTGAACATCAAAGTGAGTGAATTATTCACACTTTGTTGAGTTGTATACGACTCCAGCTTGATGTTGGGATTGCACTTTTGTATTTCGGCAGCGGAGAGAAGTTTGACCTGCGTACCATCTTCAAATTCTATGATCCGATGGTTATGACGAAATCTGTAGATTTCAAATGAGGCTGAAGAAAGTGCCTCATCATAAAGCTCTGGACGTTCAGTTCCGCCCAGCAACTCATAGGTTGGACATTCATTGCCAAAGGCTACAAACTGAGCATGCAATTCCGAACATATTCCAAGATAAAGAGTCAGGAACAGAATAATCCCAATGAAATTCGAAGAGCATTTCATCTTAATGACTCATATAGTAGAAGCATTGAATCTCAATACTTTTCGGTTATAACGCAAAGGTTGAGAATGGCTGCTTTGAATTGGTTGATTTAGCTGGAATTACCTTACGTGAATAACGCAAAAAGGTATGGAATTTTCGCTGTAAGATTAATTAGACTGTCTTCAATTTTACACGGTTGAATTAGCATTGTACCTTCTTAAGTCCGAGTTAGATGGCTTCCGAGAAATTGGATGGGCGTCAATTTCAGTCTTCCGAAGGTTAAGGTGTTCATCTGATAGATTCTCATCAGTATCAATCAACCTGATCAGGTAAAGAATGGTTAAACTGAATAAAGCCGACTTATGCGTTTGACTGTGAGAGGAATTCAGTTTTATTCAAAGAAAAACCCCTCTAAATCATTGATTTAAAGGGGTTATGGGTCAAAAATATTGAATTGCGGTCCGGACGGGACTCTTTTCGTTTTTATAATATACTGAAAATCAGAATATTACGAATTTAAAATTGTCAATGTCCTACGAATAACCCACAGGTAATTTTGGTAATCAAAGAGCGGAGCATATGCTGCTACCGTGAAAGTAATCACTACAACGAGAAATCGTAAACATCAACCCAACAAACCAATGAAGGACTTAGGAAAGCAGTTGATTATTCTTGATAAAGAGGATTTGGCGGAAGTACTAGAATCGCTGATCCGCGAAACCATTTCTAGAGAGGTAGAAAAGATTGTATTTGAGGAAAGCAGCAGTCCGCTGCTAACTCGCGATGAAGTCGCGAAAATGCTAGACATTTCCTTGCCAACTCTCCTTCAATGGGAAAAAGATGGGGTTATTCCCAAACCGAAACGGTTGGGTAAGAGGGTGTACTGGATAAGGCAGACGTTTATTGAATTTTTACATTCAACCCCATTACAGAATAGCATCAGGCCGCTTTTATAAGTACTCATTGTCCATGGTGATAAGCGTCTTGAACTGCTTCGGGTAAATAGTTCTATTGTTTTGTCAAATATCATAAGTACGAAAAGCCCATCCAGAAACGAAAGAACGGGCCTTCTCTATATACAACAGGCAAAAAACCGTGGATTGGCAAGCTCGTTGTTGTTTCTAATTTTAAACTCGGTTTAGAACGACCCCATTCGGGGCAACAAGCTTGTATTGCTCTTGTTTAGGTCTATTAATATCATACATGTTCGACACATAATGTTCAACCCGTTTTCCACAAGTTGAGCTGACATTCATAACACATATAACATGAATTGTCAACGAGGAACAAATGAAGGAACTTCTAATACCGAACTCAGCCAGTAGGAATATACGACTGTAAAATGAAATCGACTAGAAATGCAGTATAGCTCGCCAAAAAGCTGAACCGCTTAAAATTGGGGACAACCTTAATCAGATTCACCTCTGATTGTACTAGAACGCCAGACCATCAGGTTACAGGAAAAGGCAGTATCATATTTGGCCCTCTCTTTTTTAATCTGTCCAGCGTTTGGTATACGAGCTTTTGATTGGCAATGTTGACATTATAAGAAACACCTCCAATTTCTTTAAACACCTTACAAACATTTGGGTTATCCTCTAATAGATAGCACCCATAAATAGAAGGAACATTCTTATTGTGAATCACATCTTTAAAAACTTGACCGCCATACTCGTTCTTAAAGTAACCGAGATCGTAGGAGTTTATAATCTCATCAAACAACAATTCAAGTTTTTGTTCGGGAACCGTAAATCTATTGAAGCAGTCCATATTTCCTGTAACTAGAACCAAATAATAATACTCACGAAGATGGGTCAGTCTTCGTTTAACGTGTGTCTGGATAGACATTTTTTTACAATCAGCGACAAAAACAGACCACAACCAATTATAGTCAATATTTAGCTTTTTTGATACGTACATAATTACTTGTTCGGAAGTCAAATCCCCTCTCATCCAATCCATCAAATAATCACCTGACTCTTTAAAAAGCAATGACTCAATCGCTTCCCCAAGTTTTCTGTCATCTTCTGCCTTAGATGTGTGCAATGACAAAAAAAACTTATCCGCTGAAACGGTGTCATGCCAATCCAAAAATAGAATTTTAGTTCTCATCAATACTTGAATCTAATACTTGCTTATAAACGACCTCGTTTCTTAGAAAATCTTGCTTTTTCATTTCATCTGTTCGCGTATGAGACGGTTCTAAGTAATGGTAAACATCACTATTTAACAATGGAATCACTTGAGCCCCATCTGCAATCATTTTTGCGGCAATACATGTGTCATCAAAAGTACAGTTTACTAATTGCTGTGGAACCCTTACGTGTCTAGCGCCCCAATTCCTATTGAATGACATAGCACATGTTAAAACCATTTGCGGTAAAGTCCACTCACCTATTTTCCGAAAATGTCCGAAACTCTTGAAAAAATCACTCTGTTCAAGCAAGCGGAATTCCTGACCAACCAGTGCTTTGTCCTCCTCTTTAATCACCCAATCATCCTTGAACCGCATGTAAATTCTATGATCGCCATTTGACGAATTTGGAACCCGGTTGGCAGTGGTAGATAATTGTGATTGGTAAACGTTCTCTCGAAAGCTTATAAGAATAACTGGAGGCTTTACATATTGGTGTACAAATTCGTGATTCTCAAGAAACGAGTCTATCAGAACAATATCAGAATCCACAAAACACAAAATGTCTTTCGTCGAGATACCGGCCCCTATTTCCCTTGCCTTACCCGCCCCAACATTCTTTGGCAGTCTCAAGTATTTTACGTCTAACGCCTCCTCATAATTGCGGACCGAATGATACAGTGCTTCCGGAGAAGCATCGTCAACCACAATAACTTCAATATCACCACCTTTTTTAATGTAAGATTGTCGCTTAATCGAGTCCAGTGTATAGCAAAGAGTGTTCTTACTATTGAAACAAGGGATCACAATAGAAATAGAAAGAGTCGGAGTGCCTGAAAACCTGTCTTTCGATAAAAGTTGGTAACCTGAATTCTTCTCAAATAAATCGGCTATATCCGAATAGTCATTTGAAGTCTCTTTCAAACAATCTGAAACCGTCATCAAACACCAGTTTTTTGTTTGATAAAATTATAACCGAATAGGATTCTAATGTACAGAAAAAGTGCGGTTAAAGCTGGAAAGCTCCGAAGAACGGGCACCATCGCATAAACAATAACCAACTTTATTAGTGCCATTCTTGAAACATTCGGGAAAAGGTTGTTGTCAAGCCTATTCCAGATACAAACGACTGGTAAAAACGTGGCTAACACATACATCGAATAGACTAAGGTGAAAAATACTACTCTATCATAATATATGGCCTTGAACAGCAAAAACAGAATGAAAGGGCCTCTAATAAGCCATTTTACAGAATGAATTAAGATTCCTTGAATTGTAAGTAAAACATTCTGAAATATCCGACCCTCTTTACCAGTGTGTCTCCAAAAAGTAAGATACCCAAGGGTGGCTAAAAACCACTGCTTCAATTGGGTATATAGTGCGATAGCATTATTCGGAGTTTCGGAATTTTCCAAGTCCAAAACAGGAATAACGCTATAACCACAGCTTTTAACTCTAAAGCCGTAAGCCAAATCCTCTCCGCCAATTTTCATTACTGGGAATGGCCCTAAATCATTATACGCCTCTAAGGACAACGTAAGACCATGAGTAACACAATATACCAGGTGAAACCCACTGAGACATTTCACCCTAAGGATGTTCTTCTCGAAAAGATAATGTGGAATTTCGTGTCTCAAGGTCCAACTAGTTTGAAAAACACCAAACGCAGCTAATAAATATTTTCCATCAGCAACTAGTTCTGGAACGTTCGTTAGAAAAAGTGAAGACTGCTGAAAAACAACCTTTTGCCCTAAACACTCTCCTATCGTTTTACTTAATACATGAATATATCTATGGCTTATTTTGCTGTCTGCGTTGTAAAAAGAAACGAAACTGTTCGCTAAATCGCTGACTTCTTCCCGAATGTGAGTCAGAGCAAAGTTCAACTGTTCTGATACAACGTTGTTGTTTTCCCCGTAATGAAGGAACTTAATCTTTGTAGAAGGGAATTCTCCTCCAATTTGATTAAGTATTTCCCTGGTGCTTATCTGATCAGGTTTCTCAATCCTCTCTCGTTCTGTGGTTACAAAATAGACTTGAACATTATCATAGGTTTCAGCGAAAACCTGAAACCTGTGATATGTGTCGAATAGATTGTCTTGTTCATAAAGCAGTGGCACAACCAAGTAAAGATTAAATGACTTGGGTTTACCATCATCCATCGTTTCTAAAGCATTCTGACCCAACACAGAATTGACGACTGAAAAACTAGAGATGAATTCCAACAGAATGTAAGCAACAATTAACCAAATCATTACCTCCATCTACTGTCGTTGATGTCAGGAGTTATAAAATCAACTACCAGCTGAAGGGTGCCACGGATGGATTGCGCACCACTGATAACCAGTTTTCTCGGAAACTCCAGATTCTCTAGGTACTGATTAAAATGGTAGTTGTATTGCTGACTCATAAAAACATTTTTAGTCTTTTTTGGTGGATACCTCCTTTCCAAAATTATCTGAGGTACTGTCAATACAATCAGGTGTGTTGGAGTTAGTTTCCGATGCCACTCAAATACAAGCCTGCTAATCTGGTCGTATAGTCCATCTTGAGAGTAACCAAATTCAATTGCGTAGGCATGTCCAATAAGTGTAAAAATGGACCGGTCAACAATGATGATTCTTGAATCATCCTCTTGAATTGCAAGATTGAATCTGTCCGTCTCCACTCGTAAAAACTGTTTTGTCGCTTCAATCTGATTCTCAATTGTGGGCAATAAACCTGGTGGAATCTCTTCAGATGGCCGTGTATTTCTAATTGCTTCAACGTAATCAGCGAAATACAAATACTCCCTCTGTCCCAAGAAGCCTTTGAGTTGCTCTACAAGAACAGACTTTCCAACGAAAGAAGTACCTTCAATTGCGATTATCATTGCCATGGCAGAGGCAATGTACTAACGGAGCCCTAGTTTCCCGACAAATTAAAATCAGAATAGACAATTTCCTTTATCTTATCAAGACCGTTAAAATCCAAATTGACTCTGGCATGCCCAAACCCAAAAGATTTCTTTGTTAGGGCCCAGATAATATTGTCGTAGAGTTCATTCAAATCGCTCACCAACGAAACTGGAGCAAAACCCGATAACCTTCGAGGATGAATAAATTGTTCGTCGTTAGTTTCAAGTTGAGTAGGAAAACAAAGGACATGAGCAGAGCCTTCTAATGATTCTACAATGGAATTGTATCCTCCTGCGCATACCACAACATCAGCGGAACCGTGCCATAGAGCCAAGTCATTCACACTCTTGGCAACTCTCACATTACTCAAGGGGTGTTCCATCTGACCCAATCTTTCTGTATCTAGAGAAGACTTTGGTCCTGCTACAATGTCAAATCGTATAGCTGGCAGCTGACTAGCTATTTGAATACATTTTGCAACAACTTTTTCGCCTAAAATTCCACCGCCAACAGAGCAGACAACCCATTGTTCATCCAACCCAATTCCTCGATTCTTCCTAACCTGTAAACGCGTAGATTGACTTAAGCGCTCACTCACGTAACCTGTGTAAATTAATTTCTGAACGATGCGGTGATCCAAACCATACTCATTTGCCACGTCCACTATTCTTAAATCGGAAGTGACCAGAATTCGATCATAATTCTCAACCAAAACCTTTTCACCCTCCTCCCTAAGGACATCATCCTTCACACGTGAAGGATGATCCATCACACCCCTCATTATAAAGTACTTTCTGGAATTTGTTGTATTAATGAATTCCCAGAGTTCTTTATTCTTACCCAATGGAAGAAAATCGACAAAAATTGCATCTGGATTGAAAGCTTTAAACACCGACTTAAGCAATACGCCCCTCATTTCCAAAGCTTCTTTCTTATCTACTTTTAAGAAAGGTTCTCGATTCCAGTATTGAGCTTTGTATTTGAACAGACTGTCTAAGCTCGGTAAATGGACATATTCACATTCCTCAGGTACAATCCAAGCAGCAGACCTATGACCGGAGACCACTAGACACGAACACAATCCTTGAAGTTTCCTAGCAATCTTGGACACTCTTCTTAAGTGTCCGAGTCCCGTTCCATCATGAACAAAAAATAGTAATCGCTTCTGATTCATGTTTCAATCAAGTTTACCCAAGTTGCCAATCAATTCGTTCCACTTGTTTTCCTCCGTACTTATAGAGAGTTGTTTCCTCACATTATTCAGCTGTTCCTGATCAATTGAGACCTTATTATCCCTCCATAGATGATACGCCAAAACTATGTTGTTCCGCAAACCAGCTGCGCTTCCAGGTTGGGACATTAAAATGTTGTCTCTTATAGAAGAAAAGTAAGGCAGCGCACCAGTGGATGTTGAAGCGATGGGTATTCCCAATGCCAATGCTCGCATTCTTGAATTTGAGCAACCTTCGGACAAACTAGCTGAGCAATAAATATCACTGGTTAATAATAAATTTATTATCGTGTTTTCTTCCACCCAATCATTAAACACAAAAGCATTGGGATTAGTCAAGGAATAGTTGGACTTTAATTCTTCCCAGAATTTCGTTTGTTCGCAGTCAGTCTTCCCTACAATTGAAAGAGACATTGGATATCCCTCTGACATTAACTCTGCAACCGACTCAATTAGTAAATGAGTTGCTTTTTTATAGGCAAATCCACAATCGGAAACCAATCTAAAAACATCTCGCTTTGAGGGTTCCCAACTAATTTTATCAGGAAGTTGTACTGAATTGTAAATTACTGAAGCACCGTCTGTTCTGCCGAAAAGCACCTGAATTAGATTTCGCTGTAGCTCATTTGTGCAAACCACCCAGTCAGAATGCTTAATTACAAATTCTATCGTTGAAATTTTATACGGATTGTACACATCTTGATGAAAATCGCTACCGCGAATGCAGGCAATATGTCTTAGACGTAACTCACTTGCAACATGTTGAGCAATAAAGCCTGCACTAGACAAATAGAATGAAACCAAAACCTGCTCACAATCAGGATATTCTTGGCAGGACTCCCAAACGTATCGTTTAAAGTTGACAATATCCACTCGCGTACGTTGACTGTCAAACAGACCATGTCCTGTATTTTCTAAGGGTTTTCGTACCGACTCTCTATCTTCACACAAATAGCGATACTCAATTTCATCTACTTCTATAGGTTGTGTATCAAATAGTGAATAAACAACTACTTGATTTTCAGAATTTAATTGCTGAAGTATTCTCGAAACCCTGAGTAGAGAAGCCTCCAACCCACCTGTTTTGGGGTCTGCGTAAGGCGTTAAAATATGAAAAATTATTCCCACGGCTACACCTCCAGATTCCATCTATTGTAAACTTGTTTTCCAATGAAACCTTGGTTTAAGTAATCCATACTCGTAAACCAGAATCTAAATAGATGGTCTCGTTCAAAGAATTTCGGAACTGTATCACCAAAAGGTGCCGCGTACATATTGGACTTAATGCCAAATTCTCGCTCTAGCCACCTCTTAGATTTCAGTATTTCCTCACGCAGTCTATCAACTGTCATACTATTAGGACAAGCATGCGACCAACCGTGATTTTCAATTCGAACACCTTTTCCGAGCAGCTCTGAAACATCATTTTTGGTAATGGTGTTCCCTTCGTCTGCGACTTTATTTTTTTCAACGCCTAAACTTTCGCCAAGCACATTAAGTATCTCGGCTTTTTCACTCTCATCAGGAGATCTTCTAAGTATCTCTTTTACAAATCGCCTGAATCTTTGTTTTTCCTTGTTTGTGTTCAATTTGAATGTTCTATCCATAAACGTGATGACATCCAAGCGTGTGTGAGAAAGAAAAAAGTTAAGCTGATGAAAAAAATAAGGTCTGCGAAACTCAATATTGTACGGGTTAACAAACAAGGTGACTTCATGCCCAAATGACCTTGCTATTAGTGCGGCTTTGAAAGAAGCAGCGGTTGCATCATCTAGAGTAAGTGCCGAACCTCTACCCAAAAGTGCATCATTAATGTCAACATAAGGATATTCAAGACTGTCTAAATGATTAACGAAATCCTTTTCAGTAATTAAGTTTCTATGCAAAAACAAATCTGTACTTGGTTCGGAAACCACACCATGACACGCGTAAATACCTTTTTTCAAAACCCAATCTAATTTCAATGAGGTGTGAAAATACTCAGAACAGGCTCAATTACATTTTGTAAAAGGCCAATAGAATGCTAATGAATCCAGTAATCATAACGGCATAAACAGGAATCCAATATCTCCACCTCTCAGATCTTTTCACTTGCTTATCATGTAGTTGAATTGCCGTGTCCATCAACTTATGCACAAATTCTACAGGTAAAGTCCGAACCCCATTCACTCTGGGAAGAACATGCCTTGAAACTAACGAGACGCCATGTAACTCGTCTTTATCAACTCTAAAAAATTCCGGGTGATCATTTGCAATATCCACCCAAGTATCGTTACTACCAGATTTTGGCTTTCCCTGTAATTCTTTAGCTAACCCCTTTTCGCTTCGGTGAGCATGAGTATCAAGAGCCAAAACTTGGATTAGAGCCAAAACATCGGCCAGCCGATTAGGTTTGAGATATGGATTCTTCATCTGTGATAACCAGAGATTAAATTAAGAACAATCAACCATTTGTCAATTTAGAAATACACACCCATCCTAGTGGGCAAGATAGCCTTGTTCCCTGAACGCTGCGCTTTCCGTGACCAAGGCGATCTTGGGAGGAAGGGTCCTCCACCTCCTTTCAAAACCACCACTTAGCTGATTTTTTTGGACTGGCTAGAGCAATAGTCAGCTAAAGTTTGGTAATTATGATAATGACCAAGAAATAGACACATGAGAGTTGAGCACATATTTACCAAAGTACGCCCTATCAAAAAGATGTTCGTAATTGAACCAAGTGATTACAAGGCGTTTTCTAAGATTTTCAAAGACATACAAAGTGAAGTTGACTCAATTCACAATCTAGTTTTCGTGAACGATGATGATTTATGGTCGCAGGTAAATACTGACTTCATCAAACGATGCGACCCTGACATAATCTTGAATATGTCAACACTTAGCAACGATGTTCTATCTCACCATTTTGGCATTTTAACAGAAGACCCTGCTCAAGAAATGTTCAAAATTGTACGATTTGGCACCAGCTTAATGACTTTCACGAGAACTCCTAAACCCTTAAGAAAGTTTGGGTTCAGAAAAAAATCCAAAATTGATGTCTTAACGGCTCAAGGAATCGCAAACACACCAGAGTCACTCTTTGATTGCATCAACTT
Organism: Flavobacteriales bacterium; assembly: GCA_020635495.1. GTDB lineage: Bacteria > Bacteroidota > Bacteroidia > UBA10329 > UBA10329 > UBA10329. The sequence continues at coordinate 202,495 of JACJZQ010000005.1, forward strand.
TGGTTGGCTCACAAAAGATACTCAGGAGCATTTATCTCTGAGTATATTTAAGAAAGTGAACCCTTTAGCATTAGAAACTTCTAAAGATTCTATTTCAAGGGTCTTTGACAACTCAAACAAGTTCAATTACCTAACCGAGTTCTTGGGTAGTTTCTCTGGAAGTGGCCGAGGCTCTAGTATTTACGAAATTGATTATAATAAAACCGGACTCTTTGAGAGTCAAAAGGAGTACATTATTTTCTCGGATTCCAATGACTTTAAAAGCATTTCGTTCTTCTGGAACACCAGATCCTATTATTCTGGTTGTAAACTTGCGTGGTTTCCAATAGAGATGATAAAGCTCGCTAGTTCTCTAATTGGCGATAATACGGTTTGCGTTTGTCCTAATCCTGAGGTTAAAAGACTTGTTGAACAAGAGTTTCCAACTGCAAAAATTGAATGTCCATCTAGGCTCCATTTTAGAGGAAGAAATGAGAGGTGGACATTTTTCAGGCATCAACAGACTATTAGTATTCCCGCTTCCGAAGCAATAATTCAACACCCAGCAGAAAAGGGGTTTTGCGAACTTGGATCACTAGGAGCATTCGTGCTTGAAACACGAGGCTTAGATGAGTTCGCCTATCCAAAACGAAGAAATCTCGGCAACCTCTTTTTCCCAGAACATTATGATAGAAGCCTTACGCCAGAACGTTTTCGTAGAATAAGTGAACTCGGAGTTTCTCAATATGTACTTCAGATTTCACCTTTAAGGTCTGAAGACGTGACCGAGGTATTGGTATTACCAAAGTTTGATACAGTTGTTCGCCACCTATTTGAAGATGTTGGGTTTCAAATAGTAAAAACTCAGAAGGCGTCTATTCTTGAGCAAGCTGTGAATCTTTTGGGTGGAATTGAGAATATTGGAGTATTAGCCAATCGTAAAATATTCGACTCTCTAATTAAACTCACCCCTGTTTCCAGAACAGAAAAAGCGATAAAAAAAGTTCTGAAAAAACATCAAGAACCTACTAACTCGGATAAGATTATTGGTGTCATAAATGAAATGGAAAACACTGAAGCCGTAAGTTTTCCCGTAGTAACGTCATCCGTGCGAGACATAGTAGACAATGCTGGACTTACGAGGGATGATAAAACAGAGTTTCTTAGCCATTTACAATCACTTTGTGATCAAAAAGCTTTATTACGAGGCAAATATTTTAAGTGTCCACATTGTGAAAGTCATCTTTGGATTCGATTAGAGGACATTGAGCGAATGAACTATTGCAATGAGTGCAACAACGAAGTGAGTATTCCAATTTACAAAGGACATCAGCAAAGCACAGACCATTTCAGGCTGAACCGACTAATCAAAAGAGCAATAGACCAAGGTCAATTGTCTACTTTGCTTCTTGTCAATTTTATTAGAGAGCAACAGCAAATGGCATTCAGTTATCAATCAAATATTGAAATTCTTGATAACGGTGAGCCATATACAGATGTTGATCTGTTCATTAGACTAGGTAGAAAAATAGGTGTAGCTGAATGTAAATCGACTGGAGGTTTTCAAGAAAACCAAATCGATGCGTTGATTGAAATTGCAATGAAGTTGAAATGCAGTTTCGTAATGTTTTCAAGTTTATCTAGGGCAAGCAGCAACGAGATTGTGCGTCTCACAGATTATCTTAAAGCTATGGAAATCAAGATTCCCGCTTTCATTTTGTCAAGTGAGGTACTATTCAATCCAAGACCTAGAACTATCTCTAGGTACTTTGAACTCGTTCGAGAGGACGAGTTTCCAGTCGGTCCTATTTTAATTCCTGAAACGTAAACACTCTAACAATTAATACGAGATTCATTGCTCAACTCTTACGTTGGTGTTTTTAGCAAATACATCCGCCAAAAGACTCATATTCAACTCTACACATGCAGAAAGCGCCTCGCTGATTTTTTTGAATGAATGTATGGTAGTCAACTCTGAACCGCTTAATCCACACTCTGACACGAAAGGTCTGGAACATTGACTGGCTATGGTGATTACGATAAATGGCAGGAAAAGTCAATTAATCGGCTGGAGTTAATTCGCAATGACCTCATACAAAACAGAGGTTTTCAATCATGGGCATTGAAGAGGTAGAAGGCCTCGCATCGGCAAATTTCACTGTCCGTTAAGTATTTGATAGACTAGATATCCAAAGTGCCACTGTCCCTGAACAAGTCGCTTATTCCAATAACGGTGCCATCATTTAAATAGGTGAAATAGTCATTGGATACTGAGTTTTGCTCTTTTATTCTTGATTCTTTATCAATTGAGTCAACAGCACTCCAGTCTCCACGAACTGCGGCTATCAGGCTGTGGAACACATTGGAGCGTAAACCTATAAACAAGCCACCGTCATAACGGCGGTTAGAATAAGGATAACTAGGTCGGTATTGTCCAACATGAATTCCTACAAAACCTTCGCCATCCAATAAGTCTCCTATTGGCTTCCACAGTCTGATTCTTGGTATCAGTTCAAACTCACCCTTGATTCCAAAGTGAAGTCTTGCAGAAAGTAATCGGAACCCTAGAATAGTGCATACACGTGCGTAATGCTCAATTATAGCCGTTCTACCGATGCCATTATGTTCGCCTTCAATAAATTCTGTGTCACCATAAGAATAGGGGTCTTCACAATACAATTTTGAGTATGACCTCGAATGGTGCTCTTCTCTAAAACTTGTACCAACTATGTAGCCTTTAACACGAATTGGAATACCGTTACGGTCTAAAACGGAGATTCTCTGGAACTGCATTCTCCAGTTGTCAAACTCATTATTGCCAAATGAGACTCCCCGAAAACGGCCTTTAGCTTCTCCAATGAATGGCTTGACTACGCTTCTTGCACACAGGTAATCTGGCACATCTCCCCTCTCCCTTCTAATAATTGACATCCCGTCAAAACCAGCATGCGTTGACTTGCCCAATACCTTGTCCATATGGGCAAAATATTTTATACCAAGATATTCACTCATGAAATACCGAAAGAATGCCTGCCCGAGCTCTTGTGATAGTGTTCTTTTCTTCGCCGCACTTGCAACTGCATCATCACGAAACCGAAAATCGGAAGCCCCTGTTATGAATCGTAGGTATTCCAAATCAAAGTGATTGACCCTAGGCGGCCTCACACCATAACCGTCCATGTAGTAATGATGATAGAGGATTCCAAGGTCAATTTCAACCTCGCTTACTGCAGCATTAATCCTTGGGTCTGCCCTCAAAGCATCTGGAATCTCGGGAAATCGATTTAAGGCAATTCGTATGGTTTTCTTCATATCGATAGATAACTAGAAAATGCTTAATTACTGAATTCCAATGACAGCGACAACAACTTAGTTTACAGCTACACTAAACCTCCCATCCTAAGTATAGAAGTCATCTCACCATTATCTCACAAACTCAGTGTAGTCCCAATGGGACTTGTTTGAGACAGGTATTTAGCATTGGATATGTTCGTGCCGACCATTTCTAAAGGCTACTACCACGAATAGCCCACCAAAGGTGGGCTCAACTTTTTAAATTAGTCAATTGCAGGGTTTTTGCGCAAAGGGTTTCGCACAATGATTTTTGCATTTTAACCTGACCGACGTCCCAAAACAGAGTGTATCTTGCTTGGCCTGACAAAAATTGGTCGGGATTCATCAATTAACTCGATTTCAAGTGCAACCGATGGAAGAAAACTTATTGAATCTGATAAAAGCAAACGTAAAACTGATTCAGATAATCAGCTACGAATCTCTGAGAATCCACGCAATGTTGGTTCATTCTAGTCAGAAGCTCAAAAGGGAACTCTTTGCTTGGAATAGAGTTGACGGTATCAGAAGATGGAACGCTGAAAACAAGCGGTTTGAAGTACATGAAGAGGATTTCGTTGCACCAAACAGTGCGTTGGAATTTTTCGATGAGCATCAAGGGGGATTGATTCTACTTCTAGAGGATTTCCATCCTGATCTTACTGAGGATAAACCTGGAATCGTTAAAACACTAAG
>JACJZQ010000006.1 GCA_020635495.1 Flavobacteriales bacterium
ATGTGTACCGTGCTTTCCAAAATGCCAAGTTTTTCAGGCTAAAACTAATTCTAATATATGGTCATGAGGAATAAATAATGCGGTATTTTGCATACATAGATGATGTGATTCTAGTTTAGAAATTGAAAAAAGTACTAGCAAAATCTTATTACTGGCTGCTGGTTTCGTTGTTACTTCATGCAGTGGCAATATCGTTAGGGGTCTCCTACTACGAGAATGGCACTAACACTTACATGAAAATTGGTTCTTCAGGTAAGCTTTTCGGGCAACCTGAAGGAATTCCCTTACCGGTTGGTGGCAATTTGCTACTCTCAGATGCCATAGCACTGCTCTATAAGACATTGCCTGAATTTGAGTGGTATGACCTCTTCAGTTTCTCCTTTTCTGTTATAGCCCTTTATTGCTTAATTCTCGTTTTAACCTTCAAGATTGAGAAAAGAACCATTAAACATTGGATTCTTGGTTTTCTTGGGATATGCATGTATCTGCCAAATTTGGCGATGTATGAGTTTACGCGTATTTCAATGATTCTCGGGTTTTGTGCTGGTCTTTTGATTTTAAAGACCCCAGTTCTGAATTGGAGATATGTAGCTTTAAATATTCTGTTAGCTGCTTCAATGCTTATTAGACCAGATGGCTATGCTTTAACTTTGGCATATCTCATTCCTATCATATTCCTGATAAGAGAATGGTCTAACTCAATAAAACTGGCACCAGCCGTATTTGTCTTTCTTGGAGTGATTTTATTGCTCAACCTCCCAGCAAGTGTCGATGATGCCAATTACTTAGAACTGAGGCCATACCAGCTTACGTTGTTTGACTATGATGTTACACTTAAAATTCCGTTCAAAAACCAGGAAGATTCGATTCTTGTAGATGCGGTACGACAAACTTTCTTGAATGACCCCAAGCACATCACGAAAGAGGTACTGGCAACCTACGTCCCTCCTCTGGACAAAACTCCAAATCGATTTTTTGAATATCTCGTTGAGAATCCCATAGACACTAGTAGTTTAAGGTCACTTTTTTCTACTCTCGACCCACCGAGTACCTACACTCCCTGGTTGGCGGTGCTCTTCATGCTACTAATAACATCAGTGGGGGAAAATCCTGACAGGTTGAAATTGGCGATCTATGGTTTAGGAGGACTTGCTTCATTCGTAATAGTTGGAGTTTATTTCAAAACCGTGAGTCATGTATTGTTTCCGTCATCCTTATGTATTGTAGCTGGCATGTTGTTTCTCAGTAAACAGGCTGTAAATCCATTGAAGTTGACTCTTCTTTCTTCAGTTTTCTTGATTGGAGGCATACTGATATCGGGTAAACGGATCTCAGGCTCAGACCGTATGCAAATAGATTCAATTGAAGAGTTGAACCAACACGTAACTTCGAATTACAGTCAGTTTAACGACCAGATATTCATTTATAATCTCCCTAGCCTCATTCGAACCAATTCGAGAGTATTTGGATGTAGAGATCAAATTCTTCCAAACTCATTCAGTTTCGACAATGGGTTTCTCTATCATTCTCAAGCCTATCGGAATAAAAGTGTTGATTACTTTGGCAGTTACCAGAGTAACGACATTCTTAAGGCAATACTTGCTAAGCCAGAAAAATTCATATTTGTAAGCACTCCCTCGCGCTTAGAATTTCTTCAAGGTTATTTTTCAGGCTTGTACTCATTAAATTTCGAATACTTAATTGAGTACTTACCGAGCAGTGACCTTCCGAAAGACCGAATCCCTTCACTCATCAGAATAACACCCGTAGATGGATAAGGTTATTGTTATTGGTGGGTCTGGTCTTATTGGCAAAGCATTGTGCAAAGTGCTCGCAGAAGAATGTTTTGAGGTAATCGGCATGTCCAGAACTCAATATTCTCCAGAAATTGACCAATACGTCTCTGACTGGATATATGAAGATGTGGCAACCTCTGAAGGAACAGGTCTGATATTGGAGAAATGTTCCAATGCTGATTCCGTGTCTTTGGTGTTCTGCTGCGGGAATCATGGACACGATGCATCCATTGCCAACCAAATAGGAACGTATCAGACAAATTTGGTTGGCATCTCCAGAATTTGGGAAATGACCAGGTCAAATCCATCATTGAATATAAATTGCATAATAATATGTTCGTCTTTAATGGGGAGTTTGCCTGACCGACATTTCCCGTTTTATGCCGCCTCCAAGGCAGGATTAGATCATTTCATCAGATCAATAAGAAACGACCAATTGCAAATCCCCATTTGTTCGATAGTTCTGGGTCCTGTAGGTTCAACCAACGCCAGAGGGATGACACCTCCAGACAAAGTGGCAAAGTACATTTCCGGGTTCATTAAAAAACCATATTCGGGAGAGGCATACCTGCCTAGATATCTTAAAGTTCTAATTCCATCAATTCGAGTGATGCCAAATTTTTGGGAACGAATACTTGTGGGGTTTAGAAAAAGACGAAATTGACGCTCTCATCATTATAAGAATGTAAGTTCAGTAAGCCCTGATAAACTCAACGAAAATGTCATATTGGACTTACTTTACTGATTAACCTTTGATTTTGTATTTCTATCAAGTTTAATATACAAAACTCAAATTGCTAAACATTTATTCCAGATATGAGATTCTAATTGTAATCGTGAGTCTAACTTTAATGTTAGGGGTCATTGTTGTGCAGTTTGATAATGGCACTTTAACACAACGCTCACCAAGCGATGAGGCCGACAGTTGGGAATACCAAACCATTTCAGTAAATCTTGCCGTTCATAATCAATTTCCCGTCATGGGCTATATCCATGACCACGAAGAATATAAACTCTCCAAGTTTGAAATAGAATCTAACGCTGCTTTTCTGAAGTGCCGATTCGAATCCATAGAACCGATTTACAATCTGTCAAAGCCTCCTGCATATGCCTTCATTTTAGGAATGCTTTACAGATGGTTTGGTATCGATCTTTCTGTCCCATATTATCTAAACCTTTTCTTCTTGCTATGCACATTTTTGCTAATTACACGTCTCGGAAACTCACTCTGGGGACCGATTGGAGCATCTTTGGGCATTTTATCTTTTTCCATTTTTCTTATGGTTGGAAATTTCGGAATAGCAGACGTTTTACCTGAACTGATGACCACAACTTTAGCTACCGCTCTGGTTTACCTCTCGGTAGAACTACGAAAAGGTCAAAGTTTTATCAAAGTGCTTCTGTTAGGTACCCTAGCAGGATGCACAATGCTTACAAAAGGTGTTGTTGTATTTTTTATTCTCAGCATTCCTATTGTTCTTTGGATTTACAGATCCTCCTACAGTAGCTTTATCAAATCCAAGTTGGTTTTGGCAATTTGCATCTGTTTCACCATTCTGCCTTGGACGATTTCTGCTAACCGTATATTATCAGATTCTGAAAAGAGGTTTGATGAATGGAGCTCCAATCTTGAAACTTATTTTTCGAATTGTGAGAGAAATAATTTCCCAGATAACTTGAAAAACTTTGATGTCAATCAAATTATCATTGATCACTATGCTAGATACGCCAACACTGATAAACCTGTGATAGTCTCCAACCAATTTAGTTTTGACGAGTTGCCAGCTGTACATAACGAACTTTGTATAGACGGTAAATGGCATGTAGAATGGCGATACGTTGAAGACCTTTCTTACAACACCATCTATAAGGACTTGGAAGGTCTAACATCAATCTTTCGGTTCTATTCCGATAATCCAGAAATGATTTTCACCATAGCATGCGCTAAAATCAACCTTGCCACGCGAGCATCACATTTCCCTATCCTACTTGCCACAGCACTTATGTCCTTGATGATATTGGCAAGAAGATTCGGCAATTTTCATTGGAAAGCCAAAATTCTAGGCTTAACAATATTAAGTATTGCGGTTGCCGCCAGCATTAAGCATTTACCAATTTGCATGATATTCTCATCAGCATTTTTTTGCTCTATACCATTATGGAAAAAGACTGACAGCAGAATTGTTCCATTACCATTTATACTACTTCTTTTGAACTGCCTTTTAATTACTATCGTATTTTACGGCAGCCCTAGGTTTATTTCGTTTGGCGAACCGGTTTTCATTTTCTTCAGCTCCAGTATATTATTCAAGTTCTTAAAGAGTGATAGGCTTTCAATCAATCAGGCAATAACATGAAGTTAGACACACTACTCATTTGGCCTCCATTTGATTTTCCAGATGGTTTCTACTCTAATCTAAGAGCATACGACCCACCTTTAGGATTATTAGCTCTAGGAGCCTACGTAAGGCAATTTGATTACAACGTTTCAATTTTGGATTGCAATCTGCAGTTCGAAAACGCGGATATTGAATTTGAAGATTATTTGAAAGAAAAGATCTTACCTATTTCACAAGATCTGAAAGTTATTGGTTTCACAACCACTACCCCATCTGTCAATTCATGTTATCGCCTAGCCAAAATTTGCAAGAAAATCCTTCCGGATGTTCAGATAGTTTTTGGCGGAGCACACGCTTCCTTTGTTCCTGACGAGGCCTTGGACACCGGAGATGTGGACATTGTGGTCATTGGAGAAGGGGAAATTACGTTTAAAGAAATTTTAGACCAAAACGACCTGTCCACTATCAAAGGAATCGTATATCGGGATGGCTCTCAATTTATTAGAACACCGGTAAGAGAAAGAATCAAAGACCTGGATAGTCTGCCGATTCCAGCTTACGATCTTATTGACATGGACAAATACCGTCCAATACTTGGTGCCTACAAACGGCTTCCGGCCATGATGATGGTCTCTTCGCGGGGATGCCCATGGTCTTGTAATTTCTGCAGAAGACCCGTAGGAAAGATGCTCACCGTTAGATCTGCCCAAAAGATCTATGATGAAATGAAGATGCTCTCCGAAGTTTACGGAATAAAGGACATCGCCTTTCAGGATGACGTTTTTACCGTCAATCATGAAAACGTATTTGAATTATGCGAACTACTAATACATAACCCAATTGACATTCGGTGGTTATGTTTTGCCAGAGTTGACATTGTCTCTTTTGATCTCCTGAAAAAAATGCAACAAGCAGGTTGCTGGCAAATCATGTTCGGTGTAGAAAACTTTGAACAGTCAATACTAGACGGCATCAATAAAGCCGTCAAACGTGAACAGATATTCCAATCTATTGAATGGGCTCAAAAAGCTGGGATTGAAGTTAGAATTTGCATGATGGTCGGTAACATTGGGGACACTGAAGAAATAATTAACCGTAACATCAGGTTGATAAAGCAGTTGGGGCCTGATTATCTCAGTGTTGCTATTGTTACTCCGTTCCCAGGTCATGACATCTACAATTGGGCGGTAAAAGAGAACAGAATTTCCACCTATGATTGGGATAAGTACTATGGTGCAACTCCAATTCTACAATTAGACACACTTACACCAGAAGAAATTACTTCCTTATATCGGAAAATGACCTTTTCAGTTTATTTTTCCCCCAAGTTTATTCTGAAGAAGTTGATCAGTATCAGAACAGTAACAGAGCTTCAGAATTATACCAAAGGTTTTTTGGGTCTGTTTCACTTCTATCTTGAAAAAATAATCTTCTCTTTGCTTCCCAACAGGCAGGTTGACAGAACCATAGTTAAGAAGGAGGAAAAAAATCGTGAACTCTCGGAAGATGAAGTGAAAAAGAGAATTGAGCTCACTTCGAACTATACAAAACAAACTGCCCGAACTTAATATCAATGTTCCTTAACACTAGACCAGATCAGTGTCAATAGTAACAGAATGAAGGTTAATTTGAAAGGAATAATGCCAAGTATATCTGCCCAAGACAGTGCTCACACCCATCATGTATTGGATTACTATGCAGAGTGTTGGTTAAGCCGTTTTTCTGATGGACACAACCCAAAGTCCAAGGCAATGCATTTAGGTTATTTCACTACAGACGGATTGAGTAACGATGACGCCAAACTGAAAACAAATCAGTTGATAGCAGAGATTCTCGGAATCAGCAAAAATGAAAATGCAACGATAGTTGATCTAGGCTGTGGAATTGGCGGAACATGCGTTTACCTCGCTCAAAGATTTTCAAACTCAGCATTTACAGGGGTCAACATTTCTAAAGAACAGCTCAAGTTTGCAGAGCATCTTCGTTCATCAGAAGGTCTAACCGAAGAACGAATTCAGTTAGAACTTGCTGATTATGCAAAAACCAGTCTTAAATCATCTAGTTCCAACTATGTTTTTGCGCTTGAAAGCTTGTGTCATGCCCAATCTAAGGAAAGTGTCTATGCAGAAGTTCACCGAATTCTAGCAGATAAGGGAGTATTTCTATTTGTTGATTATTTTGAAATCAGAGTACCCGATAATCGAGAAGAAGAGGATCTCCTGAACATCTTTAGGAATGGTTGGGCAGTGAGCCAATATATAAGAGACCATAAACAGCAATTGCTTTCGACAGGATTTCATTCAATAACAGAACAGTCTCTAGTTGATCATGTTAAGCCAGGAATTGACATATCGTACGAAACAGCAATTCGCAAATTAGAGAAGAACGAAAGCACTGACCTAGTTAGAAATCATTTACTTGCTTGCAAAGCACTGAAACAACTTGTTGATTTGGAATTGATTGACTATAGATACGTGAGGTGCGTCAAGTAGTCTGAACCAAAATCTTATAGACAAGAGCAACCGATATAGCGATTAGAAAAGCCAGCCTCGTTATTTTCTGAAAGATACTGGGAGTACAGCTATTACCCCTCAAAGAAATCAACAGCATAACCATGTTTGCCGCCTGTAGCGGACAATGAATTTCCGTGGGAACAATACTGAGTCTGTAAAGCATGAAGGAGTATACCACTACCAGAATGGACATAACAACCCTTAAGTTGAGGTTGTTTCTTACTCCCAACCTTACCGCCATAGTTCTTACCCCAGCAGCCTTGTCAAACTTATAATCCAACAACTCATGATTTAGATGCCCCGTGGCCAACAACAAACCAAAGTAACCTGCAACGGACAAGGAACGCACGCCAACGTCAGTTACAGCCCACATCACAATGAGATAGTGAACCATACCAGCGACCAAGTGTACCATCGTACCGAGAAAAATAGACTCCTTTAATCTCAGCGGCTTTGCATAATAAAGAGCCCAAAGACAAACACCCACAGCACATAAAATACCAGAAGTCCAAGTAAACCAAAACCAGCAAAAAACGGTAAGGAGGGAAAACAATACGAAAAGGTACTTGTACCCATGTTTTGAAACTTTAGCTACATGAGAAAGTCTGTCCGAAATAACATCAGCCTTGTAATCGCAGTAGGAGTTCAAGAAATAAATGGTCAGAACATAAACGAAGACCCCACTGAATAGACGGGTGATTTGAATTAGGCTGATCTCACTCGGGAAAGAATCAACAAAAAGCAAGGCTACCATCGAAAATCCAGTCATAAGGAATGCTTCTGCAAGCCTTAATGATTTAGCATAGCGGACAAACTTACTTAGACCAGACATTGAGTTATTATCGAATTTCCTTCAATATGCAATTCGCAAAATGCAAATTAGCAGCTTCATTGGGGTGTCCGTCACCATGAATCCGCCACTTTGAATCAGATAGGTCTACAGAGACATCTACAACAGCAATTCCATCCTCTGATAGCAATTGGAGAACGTTTAAGGTGTTCTCATCGCCTAGCACTCCGGCTACAATCAGTTCTATCCCCTCCGTCTGACACATAGAATTGAACTCTCGAATAATCGCAACCTCAAGATGTTCAGAATCAATATCGGAATCGACAAAGCGTGATTGATATATATCGTTGATGTAATTGATAACACACAGTTTACCTGTTCCAGGAATATTCCGAGTCATATCATCAAAGTCTAAATACTCAATATTAAGGCCGCCATCAATCTCTAAACTGGCTTTCGGCAAACACATCTGCTCGAACAATTTTCTATTATCACTTTGTTCAGAAAATGCCATCATTTGTTTTCGCCACACCCAAGAAATTGTGTTTCGCATGTGATGAAAAAAACCGTAGAGTAATACCACTTTATCTGGTCTATTGTAAAGACAGAGTTGTTGCTTAAAGTACTGAATGCACTGTACGGTGCTCCAGGCACCTACACCGTAGTTTCGCACAGATAAATTGGGTAAGCTGTCCTGAAGTATCCACGCACATGTTTGATTGTCATTCAAACCATGTCCCCAAGCAACGGAACAACCGTAAAGATGAATCATGGATTGCGAATTGTTCCTTTTTTCTAGCGAGCTGCCGGTTAATCTAGAACCATCTATGTCTTGATTGAATTTAAATTCAATCATACCGTTCAACATACAATCATATGATCCTGAGCGATATTTGAATCCTACAATAGAATCCAGCATCCAAAAATCTGGTGGTGTACATCTAACTCCATCTGAATCCTTAAGTTGAATCAATTTGTATGTGCTAGGAGAAAACCCTTGGATTCTAAGCACTAACTCAGCAACCCCTAATAAGGAAACAACGATGACGACAAATACTGCCAACCAAACCAAACCTATCTGTACGATCTTCTTCAATCTCTTTCCAGTTTCCACTCGAACTGAGGTTGCACAGAAATATTCAGTTGCGTCAATTGGTCTTGTTCCTCCCACTTGGCAGGTAGAACTCTGAACAGGTGCTGAACTCCTGTTTCAAATAGAATATTGGCATCCTCATCTGTAACTCTCACGTTCAGAAAATAAGAGCCTTTGTATAGCATACCGCCCGGAATATTGCATACGATCCGATAAGCACCTATATCCTTTACCATTAATTCAGGAGTGTCTCTGAACATGGTAGAATCCATCATTACTCGACCACCGTCTATTGCATGTACAACCACAATAAGCGTTAGGTCTCGCACGGTTTGTTTCTTTTCAAGAATCACTTCAACAGATAGGTCTTCATCTCTTTCTGCAGTGTTGACGAAGCCTGTTTTTGCTCCAAAAACTTTAACTCCACCAATGCAGAATTCATCATTATCAGAACCCATTTGGTAGTTAAAATTGCCACTCTCAGCAAGGAGGTTCTTGCTGAGATCGTTGTTAGCGTGGTCTAGGAAATACTTTTCCAATACCACTTCATTCTTGTCATGGCAAAGAACTTTACCGTCTGCCATCAGCAACATTTTATTGACGTTGTCTTTCAGATCCGAAATGCTGTGCGATACGATGATCACCGTTCTTCCTTCTGCCAGCATTCTATCAATGGCCAATTCGCACTTCTTTCTGAAAAATGCATCTCCTACCGAGTAAACCTCATCAAGTAATACAATGTCTGACCTGAGATGCGAAAAAACCGAGAACGCCAACCTCAGATACATTCCGTTTGAATAGTACTTGACCTGCTGTTCCATTTTATCCTCCAATTCACTGAAGGCCACAATTTCATCGTAAGTCTGATCTATCTCCTTTTTGGACATGCCAAGCAACTGACCGCTCATGAAAACATTTTCTCTTCCGGATAACTCGGGATGAAATCCTGTACCAACACTCAGAATGCTAGCTACTCTGCCCTTGATCTGAACCTCCCCTTGGTCTGGCTTGGTGATGCCGGCAAGTATTTGCATCAAAGTACTTTTTCCTGCTCCGTTATTACCAATGATTCCCAACGAAGTGCCTTTGGGAACATCGAAACTAACATTGTCCAACACCTTGAATTTTGATTGGCTGTTTTGATCAGACTTAAACCCATTTTTTATCACATCAAGCACCGAAGGTCTTTCTGATAGGCGCAGTGGATTCTTGAAGTATGACTTCGAAACAGAACTTACTGAAATAGCTATCTCGCTGGAGCTTGTTTTTTTCATCATGCCCTAGATAAAGTCTGCTATTTCAGGTTCCTTTCTCACAAAAACAATCAATCCTGCCGCTAGGAAAGCCAAACAAAAACTAATACTGTAAACGTATTGCCAAGCAGGGAACTCTGTCCCAAGTAATGACCATCGATACCCTTCCAGCACCCCAGCTATTGGGTTTAGGTACAAAAAAGAGGAGTACTTGTCTGGAACTATGGTTGACGGATAGAAAACAGGTGTTATCCATATTCCGAAGTTGACCAGATAGGGTATTATATGCTGAAGATCCTTGAATCTGATGGTAAGCGTTGCAAGCCAGATGGCTATGGATGTTCCAACGATCATGTTCAATAAAAGGAACACAGGAAAAGCCATTATGCGGGCAGAAACATCAAGTTTAAAAGCAATTGCCACAAGAGCAAAAAGCGCCAAACTGATAACCACTTCCAATAGACCAGAAACCAATTTGGAGAGAATGACCACCAGTCTTGGAAATTCAACTTTCTTGATAACATCTTGCTGCGAATTGAGAGCATTACCAACCTCCACCACAATTTTGGAAAAATGAAACCAGCAAACGATTCCTGGAAGAACAAACAGCGGATAGGCAATTTCTCCAGTTTCGATACCCAAAATGAGATAGAAAAAGACGCTGTAGATGACCACTGCCAAAAGCGGTTGGGCAACAGACCACAATACCCCGAGTAAAGTCTGAGCGTATTGAATCTGCACATCTCGCCTGGCCAACAGAATCACCAAGTTTCTGTAGGGCCAAACCCTGCGCAGATAAGACGCCAACGATTCTCTTTCCGAGGAGTATCTGCGGAATTCTTCCATTGCCTATAGTTCCTCCTCCTTTTTTCCGTGCACTTTCATGTACATGAGGTTCTGCAAAAAATACTTATCAAGCCCATTGCTCAGATCGAATTCAGGTTTGATGCAGAAAACCTCAAAGAAATCGACAGGGAACACGTAATCATCCCAACTCTCTATCTGCGCAATGCCCGTCAACTCTTGGAATTCATTGGAAATGGTCAGGTTTTCAAACTCACCCAAAGGAAGATCAATTGTTTTGAATTTTGAGAGAATCCAGCCTTGCTTTCTCAAATGATGAAGCACATCATACAGATCGGCAATGTTGTAACGGTAAGCTTCGTTGATCTTCTTTATTTCCCGTTCAATTTTAGCTGAGTGTTCTTCTAAAAGTGGCTCTCTTCTAAATAGATCTTTGATATATAGAAGACCTCCATTTTTAAGCACTTTCCACGCAGAATTTATGGCCTTATCATGGTAAGGCGAATGACCGAATGATTCTAAGAAGTAAACTACATCGAAGCCTTCTGTTCCAATCACGCCTTTCAGGTCATGATAATCTCCGTGGTAAACAAAGACCTTGTTTTCCACCCCCGCTTCCGCAATGCGTTTTTGGGCTTGCTCGTACTGCTCCTTACTTATCGTTACTGCGTGAACTTCAACCCCAGCGTGCTTGGCAAAATAGATGGCCGGACCGCAAACTCCGCAACCGGCATCAACCACTTTCATCCCTTCCTTCAGCCCCATGGCTTCAATCTGATAATCCAGCAATTTGCCTACATCGTGGGTTCTAAATGCTTGAATCACATCGCCATAAACCTGTAAGAACTTGTCGTTGTACTGGTTGTAGAATTCGCCAACATCCTGAGTGCTGTGCTCCGCCTTATGCCGCACAACCTGGTCGGTGTTCTTCTCTTCCCCAAACAGCTTCTTGAAAATGCTCAACTGACCAATTTTTTGAACCAATTTCTAAGACCACCTTGATTTTCCATTTCGGTCGCTGCCATTGGTTGTTCAACTCCTGCCAAAATAAGGAACTCTTCTTCGGTTAGTTGATGAGGTTTGAAATCCAGATCACGAATTTTCTTCAGGCTGATGGGACCGGTTTTCGCCTCTGGTGTGTTATAGAAATCGCTTTTGCCAATATATTCCTCCACTAACCCATTGTTGTTCCAATAGAAACGCAATTCATGGTTTCTAGAAATGAGACTGTGTGTGGCCGCGATTCTAACCTTATCCGTTGTGTTGGGTTTTGAAGCATGACACAAAGCATGATCGAATACAATGGCCTCGCCTGCTTTGAGGTGAACTGGTTTCATGTGTTTCCACACCGTGTCATATATCTGTCCAAAGACACTATCGATGGAAATATGACGGTAGCCACGGACGTATTCATGACTCTTAGGAAGCACGTACATGCATCCATTTTCATCTGTCACATCTTCTAAAGGCACCCAAATGGTGAACGATCGGAAACGCGACTCATCTACAATGCTCCAATCTTGATGCGGCTGCAACGGTTCGGTCTGATTCGGTGGTTTTGAAATGAATGTTCCGCCAAGCGTCATTCCATTCTCAATATGCTCATCAATGGCACGTTTAAACACCTTCTGAATCTGATCACTGATGTGCTGTATCTCAGAATCTTCCTTAATGCGTGATGAGATATGAAGTCCTTCAGCTGATTCAACCGCAGAATGATGATCCCAGAAAAGCTGTCTTAAGTCTTCTACTTCGTGTTGATTCAGAAATGGAAGTGTGATGTAGCCTTCTTCGAAAAGCCACTGATTGAGAACAGAATCTCTGAAAATCGGTTCGTGATCGATCATCAATTGCCTGAAGTGATTCGGTAATGGATCTCGCGAAGAATGTTCATCGGAGTGTAGGTTTGCCAGAACGAACGGCTGTCCGTTTCCTGTTCAGACTGAACCGACACTTCTTCGATGATTGGTTCGGATTTTGGCATTTCCTTTCCAATAAACCGATAGAAATCAGATTCCTCAACCGTAGGGAAGTCATACTCCAACTCAGCCACTTTTTCAAGTCCGTTCGGACCTTCAAAAATGTTCTGCGTCATGAAGAATTCCACGTTGCTCTTGTATTGCTCAACGGTTCCATTGTTGTTCCAATAGAAGTACATCTGCGCTTCTTTTGGCATGACACCGCTGGCACATGCAATACGCTTGTCAGCGGTTCTGTTTGCTTTGGAAGCATGCAAAAGCGAATGATCATAAATCAAGGCCTCACCCGCTTTCATATAAAGTGGCTTCATGTTCTCCCAAACCATATCGTGCACTTTTCGATAAGCACAATCTATACTGGAATGACGATACCCGCGAACCCAATTGTGGCTTTTCGGCAATACTTCAATCGCTCCATTTTCTTCGGTCAGATCAACCAACGGAATCCAAAGGTTGAACGAACGGAATTCGTTCTCATCTACAATATTCCAATCCTGGTGCGGTTGGAGTTTGCTGGCATCATCTTTCGATTTGGAAATGAATGATGCTCCCAGCAAGTTGCAGTCATTAAACACCTCATCGCAATGCGATTTCAAAACCTCAGAAATTGCTGCGCTCATCTTCTTTCTGAAATCAGAATCCTGATGGTGTGCGGTAGCATAAAATGGAGCCGGTTGTTCTGGATGGGCGTCCTCAAACACCTGTTTCAGCGAGAAAACTTCGGCATCACTCAAAAAAGGAATCACCACATACCCGTCTTCGGCAAGTTGTCTGTCAAGCCTTGCATCATTCAAGTATTGGCGTTGCGATTCCATTAATTGGAAAGTCTGCTTTTGATCTCGCTAAGAATGTTGGCTGGCGTATAAGTCTCCCAGAAAGTTCTGGTATCCACCTGCTCTTGAAGTACAAATGGTTCTGGTTTAGCCTCAGGAATTTCCTCTCCTGCAAACTTGGCCAGCAGCCGTTTCATTTCCGTTCTGTCTGGCTGAGGTAGCTTATAATCTATCGTTTTGATCTTCTTTCCATGCTTTGGAGGCAGGAAAATATCGGTGCCAAAATCATCGAACATGATCAAGAAGTCTTCTTCCATGTCGTATACATCCAACTCAGGTTTGGCTGCCGCTCGATCGTAATAATAGAACATCATTGGCGCGCCTTTGGTCTTGATGCCCGAAGTGATGGCCTTTCTGATCTTTTCAGAACGGTTCGGTGGCGAATAATGGATCAAACTCTGATTGAGAATAACGGCTTCGCCAGCTTTGGCATTCATTGGCACCAATTTCTCCCTTACGAGGTCATCATTTCCGTTGAAAAAGAAATCCAATGTAGGTGCCCGATGAACAGGGAAATTGGCGTAATGCGAACCTGGAACAACCATCAAAGTGCCATTATTTACATCCGTATCGCACAGCGGAACCCAGCAATTGATTGCCACATACTTTTCCTCATCCACAATGGTCCAATCCTGATGCAGAACAAGGTCAGAGTTCTCTGATGGCATCTTGAACAGGAATGATCCGCCAAAAGCCGTGTAATCCTTGAAAATGCGGTCGTAACTCTCGTGAAAAATGCGCTTGAAATGATCGGAGGCTTTCTGCTTGTATTCTATATCTGGCGAGTAGCTGCCAGAAATAAATCCTTCCGTGGGAAGCTCTGGATGAAGTTCATCGAACAGTTCATCCAATTCTTTGATCTGCGCCTCGTTCAGGAAAGGAACCTTCACAAAGCCATTCTCATCAAATTGACGTTGTAAATCAGCGTCTTTGAAGATCTCTGGAACCTTCCGCGGCTTGCCGTAAGCGTTCTCAAGATCTTCAACCGAAAGTCGCTTGAAGTGATAATCGAATTTGCCAAGGCTCTTCCCAATTTTCGGGCGGTCGTAGATATTATCTCCGAACTGCTCAAAATCAGTCATAAAGGTTTCGTCCTGCTCAAAAAGTTCAACCTTCTCCGCATCTTCTTCCTTGTTGTAATAAGCGGTTCTGAACCGTGCATCATTGTGCGTAAAATAGATGTTGGTCACAACCCTTCTTTCGTCTGAGAAATTGGGTGGTGAATAATGAATAATGCTCTGATCGAAGATCACTGCTTCACCAGCTTTGAGGTAAAGTGGCGTCATGAAATCAACGATCTCTTTCGTCACATCCTGATAGATGTTCGGAACCGTTGCTCCACGATAGGTTGGATACATCCGATGGCTTTTCGGCAGCGCGTAAATAGCGCCATTCGTGTCCGTAAGATCAACCAACGGACACCAGATGTTGATTCCGGTGAACTCAGTCTCGTCCACCAACGTCATATCCTGATGCACGCACATTTCGCTATCGGGCCCCGGATATTTTACAATGAAACTGCCGCAGACAACCTTCTGATCCTGAAGCACATTGGAGATGGTTCTATTGCCAATTCTACGGATCTCCTCATCGGCCTTTTGGCGGTAATTCTTGTCTTGCGAGAATGTGCTTGGATAGAAGCCTTTCTCGTCTACGGGATGCAGATCGTCATACAATTTGTTCAGTTCCGCAATCTCCTCTGGCGTGTAGAATTGAACGGTCACATAACCTTGTTCCTCAAAGGTTTTCTGCATTTCGGGGTCTTTGAAAACCCGCTTCATTTTGTCTGGAAAACTGAACATGAATTAAGCTTTTCCTGTCAATCTGAATTTCACTTCGCGAATGATATTCATAGGCGTATACGTCTCCCAAAAAGTTCGTCCATCACCGTTTGAAACCGGTTCTGGTTGGCTCTCAACAACAGGCTCTGGTTCAGGTTGCTTTTCTTCCTCTTGCGGTTGTTGAACAAACAACTTGGTCATGGTTTCCACTAGAGGGCCGTTGAACTTATTCCCTGCGCTTTCAATCAGTTCTCGCATCTCTGCATCCGAGAGATTTTCCCACTCATACTTCATCTCGCCAAGAAGTTCGTATCCCTCAATGTTCTTGCCCGCATCGTACATTTTCGAAAGGCCGAGATTATCGTACTTGAGGAAAAACTCAGGGTCAATTTTGTACTTGAGAAGCGTATCGTCTGTACCTGGTTTCAAGTAGTAATGACGGATTTCTGCCTCCGCTTGCGTGAAACCCAGACCAACCGCCAACCGAGCAGAATCTGTTGTATTCGGAGGCGAAGCATGAAACGTTCGGTTATCGAAGATCAGCGCTTCGCCAGCTTTCATTTCCAGCAATTCCAAGTAAGGGAAAATGGTGTACATGTGGTTCTTCAACGGAGTTTCCACCTGTGGTGATGGTGAAGGGCGCACATTTGAAAAGAAGCGATTGCTACCTCGAATAACACCGATGCAACCGTTGTCCATGTTCACATCCTGCAGCGGAATCCAGCACGTAACCGAACAATGCTTTTTCTCATCTTCCACAAAAGACCAATCCTGATGTGGCGGTACAACCCCTTGCGGGTTCGGCTCTTTGATAACGAATGAGGCGGTGAAAACCTGTGCTCCCGTAAGATTTCCTTCCACTTTTGGCATGGCTACTTCCTTGATTCGATTGACCATATTGGTAACCAACGCCTTATCGGCATTGTCCATTCCAACATGGAAACCGTAGCCTTTCTCGTCCTTTAGGTTGAGTTCTTTGTGCAATGTGATCAGCTGATCGACCTGTTCTTGCTCCAATGCAGGAATCTTCACAAATCCATTCTTCTCGAAATGCTCCTGTAACTCAGGATCCTTGAAAAGTGGCACCATCTGCGATTTCGGTTTGCCGAGTTGCTTTTCAACTTCTTCCATGGTCAGATCTTTTACTTGGTATTCAAACTCTTCTGCGAACTCGCCAATGAGCGGTTCGTTCCTGATTTCGGGATACTTGATGAACATGTCATCAGGCATGTTGTATTTCTTGACTTTGCCATCTTCGGTTCCGTAATACATGAACATGTCTGCGACTTTTGGCACCAAACCGAATGTGACGGCAACACGGGGTTCCTGCGAAAGATTAGCTGGCGATGAATGCATCAAGGCATGATTGAAGAGCATGGCTTCTCCAGCTTTCAGCGTAACATCTACCAGATACGCTCTGAGTTCTTTTCGGATTCCCTCAAAATCAACAGGCAACGAAGGACTTCTCAGCTGGCTGTTCAGTTTATGACTGCTAGGAATGACCTGAAGACAACCGTTTTTGGTTGTTGTGTCCTGAAGTGGCATCCAGAAGGTGAACGAACCATACTTCGATTCATCAACCACCGTCCAATCCTGATGGATGGGCATTGCTGAATATTCGCCAGGTTGCTTCACCAAGAAACTGCAACCAAGCTGTTTGTAGTCGGACAGCAATTCATCCAAACTTGCCCCCAGAACTTCACTAACAGAATCACTCAGTTCCTTTTTGAAATCGGCATCAGCCAAAAAAGAAGATGACCAAAATGGACTGTTTTCATCTGCGGGAACTTGCTGAAATAGCCCCTTCAGTTGTTCTATTTGCTCTGCAGAGCAGAGCGAAACAACCACATAACCATCTCGTTCAAGACGTGCAGAAAGGTCGCTATCTTTCAAGAAGTCGATCATGAGAACACGGCTTTCATCCGTTGCATGAATGTTGGCTTCTCATCATAACGTGGTCCGTTCAATTTCTTCCGGTATTCCGCATAGGTAAGATCTTTCTGAACAAACGGAATCTCCCCTACTTTCTTGAATTCCGTTGGCTGTTTCCAAGGGTTGAATTCCATAAAGAAGTCCTGTTCCACTTCCAGAATGTTAATGGTCTTGTTGTCCACAGCCTGATTCATATGGTAATGAATGGCAGGTTCCTCATTCGGAATGAGAATCAGCTGAATGGCTATCCGTAGATCGCTAGTTGTGTTCGGGTGGGAATAATGCACAATGCTATCATCAAGAATGATGGCCTCACCCGCTTTGATGCCGCAGGTAACCAAGTCGTTCTTGATGATGTCATCTTTAATCCCTTCCAACTCCCATGGAATCATGGGTCCACGGAACTGGCCAAACCGTTTGTGCGAACCCGGAACAACTTCCAACGCGCCATTGCCTCTGTGGCTATCAACCAACGGACACCAAATGGAAACGGTGCAGCATTTTTTCTCATCGGCAAAAGCCCAATTCTCGTGCAATGGAACCTCCCCGGTTTGTTCTTCCTTGCGGATGTAGTTGGCGATTATCGGCTTATAATCGGCCAATAGTTTCTCATAATGCGGACGGAAAACCTCATCAATGATCTTAAGTACTTCACGTTTGTGATCGGGATTGCGGTCGATGAAAGTGAAGTCGTAGGTAATGGTGTAGTCCATATCCAACCCAGCATCCTTCGGAGAAACATGACCTCCGCTGGTCTTCAACACTTCGAAGAACTTGTCCCACAGGTATTTTACCTCTTCCTTACTTAGGAAAGGAACATGAACGTATCCGTTCTTCTGGAATTCCGCTTCCAGCTTTTCATCTCTTAGTACAGGTCTCATCCGAGGGGTTTAAAGACAACGTGAAGTTAGCTGCTTTGCCCCGTAATTGAATGACCTCGATCATCGTACACAATTATCATCACATCCATTGATTGAAAACCTGCATCTTAGCTTTTGAATTCAATTACCTTCAATTGCCATCTTTCGCACATATCATCAACATTTTCTGTCCACCCCCGGATTCCGATCTGGTGTTGGCGCAAGAAGTGACGATTGAGAGTATGGTAAGAGCGAAGGAACAAGCAAGTTCAACCATTGAGGTTGATCTGCTTTCGTGTCAGACTGAAAAGGACCGACCGTTGATCCCTGAATCGTTCAGAGCGACTCAAGACCTGAATCGTTCCGTTCTTAATAAGGGCCTGTTCAAGAAGCAACTGGAACTTCCAATTCTGCGAGATATTCTAGATCGACTTTACAACGAATCTGAAGCTGAATATTTGATTTTCACGAATGTGGACATTGGTCTTCAGCCCGATTTCTATCTGCAGGTGAAACAGTTTATTGATGCTGGACATGATGCCTTCATGATCAACCGAAGACGCATTCCGGCCAGTTATGATTCGGTGCAACAACTGGATGAGATGTACAAGGAGAAAGGGCTCAAACATCCTGGTTTCGATTGCTTTGTTTTTCATCGCAATCTGTACAAGAAGTTTTCTTTGGCAGAGGTGGTTATTGGGGTCCCATTCATCGAAATAACCCTGTCTCAGAATCTCTTCTGTTTTGCTAAAAATCCGAAGGTTTATACAGATGAGCATCTCACATTCCATATTGGTCTGGAGATCTTCAAGAAGCGAGCACCGAAAGAGTTCTGGCTATACAACCAAAAGGAATTCTGGAAAGCCATGCAGAATATCTGGAACCATCTCGACTCCAGAAAATGGCCTCATGGAAACGAGTTTATTCTGATCCGATTGTTACGCTGGGGCTTGCATCCATGCTTCCCCATAAGGCTGGCATTAAAACTTGAACCGAGGCGATGGCTCAGACAAACTTCGGATTGAAGTAGGATTCTTTTCTCAACCTATCAATCAAAGACTTTCCGAGTTTGTTCTGGTCATTTACTTGCACCACAACCGTCTCTGTACCGTACATTTTCTGAGCGTTCTTTCTGAGCTGTTCTGTCGCTCCCATAAAACCATCCGAATTGACGGTGTAGTATTGAAAACCTTCTGGCTGACCCGGTTCTAACTGATAACCCAACTTGCTATTGAAGGAGATCGCGTGCTGATTTCCGCTCCTGATCTTTGCCTTTAACCGCTTCAGTCCCAATGCAAGGAAAGCCATCTCCATCATGAAAAGAATGGCCAGAATGGACTGCGGCATGTCAAGGTAGCTTGGCTCTCCGATGAAAATTCCTGCTTCTCCGACCGTACATTCATCATCCAACTCTTTGATATGAATGAGTCCGATAGGATAATCGTGGGTTCGGATAACCCAATATAGATTCCGATTCTGATTCAATTGAGAAAACCATTTTTCCTGATCTTCTCTTGAAAGTAGATCTTTGAACTGCATGTTGCAACGCACAAACTCCTGATTACGCCACAGACGAACCATCTCCAAATGGTCTGAAGTCAAGGTTTCAAGCACGATTCCGTATCTGGAAAGCCGCATTAAAGAATTGTCTTTACCGAATAAACGGGGCGTTTTATCCTATCTGAATAAATTCTACTGATGTAAGCTCCCAACACACTTAAGCATACCATAATAATTCCCGTTGCGAAGAAGATGGCTGTGATGATGGATGCGAAACCAGCTTCGGTACCGATGACCAATTTCTCATAAATAAAGTAGATGCCGAAGCCAAAACATACGGCCGCAATCAACAGTCCCACTATGCTCATCAGCCTCAGCGGAAAATCTGTGTAGAAGAAAATGAGTTTCAGTGCCAAAGCCGTCAGGCCAATGAATGAGTATCCTGACCTTCCTTCTCCTCGTAACTGATGGTCTACCTCAACTTTCTCCACTTCATCGGTGTACCAATGAATAACCTGATTCAGAAAGAGCTGATCGTGGCGTTGTTCATTCAATTTATTTTTCAACGAAGCCGAGATGTATCTGAATGATGAACCAACCTCTGCCCCATCAACCCAATTGAAAATGGACTTCAGCATCTTAGACCCGGTTCTTCTTAACCAAGGGCTTTTCTGTTTCGGTGTTACACCAAAAACAACCTCTGGAAGCTTTTCATCCACCCGCTTCAGAATCTTTTCTATCTCTTCTGGGGGCGTTTGAAGGTCATCATCAATGGTAATTATCGCCTTTCCTCTGGCATGCGAGATTCCGCAAACTGTGGCTGCGTTCTGTCCATAGTTTCTACCAAGTCTGATGAGAGTTACGTCTTCAGGATTCTGGGTTTTGATTGACTTCAGTTCGTTCCAACTTTCTATTGGGCCACCATCTTCAACGAATAGGATCTCGAAAGTCTTCCCACACTTTTTCAGCGTAGCAGTGGTCCGTTCGAACATTGGTTTAAGTGTATCAACAGAATTGAACACTGGAATGACAACCGTTATGTCAACTTGCGCACTCAAACGAATATCAGTTCTGGGCAGACCACCTTGTTGGTTGTTAAAAGTACATTTCCCCAACTTAATCCTACACCGAACCCACTGAGCAACAACCTCTGTTTGTTTGATTGCAATTGAGCGGCCATCTGGGTTACCATTGTCAGAGGTATGGTGGCGCAACTGGTGTTGCCAAAATCATGAAGTGAACTTGGTGTTTTCTCTTTGCCGAAACCCGTTTTTCTTCCAATGGCATCATTCAAAAATTGATTGGCCTGATGCAAAACAAGAAAATCGAGTTGGTCTGGCTGTATGTTCTGCGTTTCCATCAAGCCTTTGATTGTTGAGGCAACCTTCGATAATCCAAAGGTGAAAACTGCTTGACCGTTCATGGCCAACTGGCAAGCATTTCTTACGATTCCTTCAGATAGGCTTTTTGATTCCAAAGACTCTTTGGTTGAGGGGAATCGGAATCCCCCATGAGGCACATGAATGGCTTCAAAATCAGCCCCGATCGATCCCAAACGAAAGGTCATTTCCTCAGCAGATTCGTCCAGTTCGAACGCGGATGCTGAACCCGCATCGGCAAAAATGGGCCAAATGGAATTGTCCTGTTTGCTGACCATTTTGGTAATGGTATCTCCTACCAACAGCAGCGCTTTCCGAATCTGAAAGGTCTTCATCATCCCAGCAATGACAGACATGCCGTAAACGTAGCCCGCACAACCTTGATTGATATCGAGGCTAAGTGCGTGGGTTGGCAAACCGAGTTTGTACTGTAATTGCGTTGCGGTTCCAGGAACAATGTGGTCCGGGGTTTGCGTTACGAAAACCAATAGACCAATGTCTTCCGCATTCCACTCAAGGTTTTCCAATAACTCTGTGGCAGCGGCTTGGCAAAGGTCAGCGGCCGTAACCCCATCTGGAGCAACATGCCTATATCGGATGCCAACGGTTTCAATAATGTCCTTCTTGGATTTAGGGTCCAAAGATTCAAGCTGGGCATTATCCACTCTGTTCTTTGGAACAGAAGCAGAAACACCACGAAGTGCTACTCCTGAAACCGACAGATCAGACATTTTGAGTCAATGAGATTGTGAGTTCGTAAAGATCTTTGAATGTCTGCGCCTTCCTGAACTCCTTTTCAGGTAGTGTAACCCCAAAATGCTCGTCAACCGCGGCAATTACCATCAACGCTTGCATAGAAGACCATTCCTCCAATTCTCGGAATCTGACGCCAGCTTCTACCTCCGCTTCTGCCGAAAAAGAATCGGACATCACATCCATGAAATCGCTGAGAGTTGGGTTCATGCGGTGGGGTTAAGGCTTACGAAAGTAGCGATAGCAAATTTCAATTTACTGAAATACCGAACCGAGCAATGTAGTCCTTGTAGCGTTGTCGGATCTCATCCGAGTCCAACCCATAATGACCGTCAGAATACTTGTGTTTTCCTCTGTTGTCTGGGCGGTCTCTATCCAAATAGGCCTGCATTTTGGCTTCATTTATCGGAGTCAGATCAAAGTATTCGGTTATTCGGTTTACCGCTGCAATAGGGTCTTCCAATAAGGTTTTGAAATTCACATCCAAGAAACGTTCTTCTCCCACTTGCTCTCTCACTTTGATACCACGTTCTATTCCGGTAATGAAACGCTCTTCGATATACGGACCCAATTCTTTTGGATTGAACTCACCATAAAGCAGCCGCCAGTTGAGCGAAGCTAAACTACAGTAACTCGGAATGCTTCTTCCCGGGTCTCGATGTGTCCACACGATACAGGCATCAGGAAAAACATCTAGCAACGCATCCAGATGCCAAAGATGGTCCGGGCATTTCAAAATCAGTTTCTTATCCGGAACGCGATCAACTATCACCTGCAGGTATTTCTTGTATTCCTCATAAACAGGTCTCATATCGTGCTTCGCCATGAACTTTCCGTATTCCGGCCATTTGTTGGTCATCTCCCAATTCTGAACGGAGAACTGAGGAATGAACAATGACCAACATTCTTCCAGCGAATCATGCCTAACCTCATGAATGAACTTCATTTCCGGCACTACAAAATTGGCCACGGCCAAGTGAAATTTGGTCTTTCGATGTCTGCGTCTGATATCTTTCTCAGGGTCATCAGAAACCGGAATCGGATTGGTCAGTTCCCAAAACTGAAGCGCACGTCTGTCTTCACTCAGATGAAGTAGATTCTGCAACAACGTGGTCCCAGTCCGCGGAAATCCGACAATAAAAACCGGTTTTTCAATCTTGACATCAGCAATCTCAGGATGTTTCTTGAAGTGATCGATCATCCTCAAACGGTTTGTGAGGCCCACCACGCCAAACCCGGTAGAGGATAGAATACCGAAATCGGTCATCGGTTCATTATCCACCGAACTTCGGAGCGCCTCCATACCTACCCGGTGCATTCCATTTCCAAGATCTGTAAGGCCTGTAACTCGTTTTGCCTTTTTCTCAATTGCATCGGGGTCAATTGCGCTAGGCGTAATACCTAAAGGTTGTAGCAGACCAATAAGCGCATTGAGTATGCGCATTGGCAGTTTGTACGAATTTTCTCTAGCCCTTTTTGCCAAACCATCAACGTATTTGAGCGCAAGGTATTGATTCCATATGGTTCAATTTTGAGGGTTGCGTCTGTTATTGCAGGCGAATAATTCTTCCTTCAAATGGCTTGAGTTCAGTTTTGGAAAAATCCATGTAGGTAGAGATGAGATTTTCTCCAGAAACACTTTCCACCTTTTGATTTCGCTTGCTGAAATTCATTAACACTAAAAGCTTCTGACCTTTCATTTCTCGTGAGAATGCGAAAATCTTTGCTGAACTGAATCCTTCATCAACAGTCAGGACTCCCATCTGCAAAACCTCATTTTCATTGCGCAGTCGAATCATCTTTCGATAAAAATTCATGAGCGATTCTTCATCCTCTTCCTGAACCGAAACCGCCTTTTCTCTGAGATTTTCCGCAACGGGAAGCCATGGTTCACCTGATGTGAACCCCGCGTGTGCAGTTGTATCCCAAAGCATTGGCGTGCGGCATTCATCTCTATTGAGCGATTGCCCTGTCCAGTCGACCATGAATTGTGGAATGGCCTTGTAGCGCTGCGCGAGTGGGTCTTTCCCTGTTTTCAACGGCAGTTTCGGTTTTTCAATTCCGAGTTCCTCACCGTAATACGTGAATGGAATTCCGCGCACGCTGAACTGAAAAAGCGCCAACAGTTTTGCTTTACGCACATCGTTACCCAATGGAGTTATGCTTCTTCTCCTATCGTGATTACTGAATACATAGGTCGGCACAAAGGGAGCTGGGAAATTCCCCTCAAAGTGCTCCACCATCTTGCGCCATTTCTTGGCTTTGAAAGGGGTAGAAAGTGTTTGAAAAAGGAAGATGGTGTGCAGTCCGTCCTTATTCTCAAACGAGGTGAATTTTTTGATGGTTTCCACATCTCCAAACACCTCTCCTACCATGAAACGTTCAGGATTTTGAAATGAATCGACAACCGCACGCAACTCTGTTGCAAATCGAAAACTCTCTTCCTGATTCACGTTGTACTTCATCTTTTGGAAGAATCCGTCTGGCGATTCTTCACTTGGAACAATCTTCAAACTCGCTGGATTGTTGGTGAAAGCCGTATCCTCAAAAATGGAGTTGAAAATATCGAGGCGGAAGCCGTCAACGCCTTTGGAAAGCCAAAAGCGCGCAACGTCCAGCATCGCTTGTTTCACTTCGGGATTGCTGTAGTTCAGATCGGGCTGAAAATCCAGAAACGAAGCCCAATAGAACTGCTGCCGACCTTCATGCCAATGCCAACCGCTGCCACCAATAGTGGCTTTCCAATTGTTGGGCGGTTTACGACCATTCTTTCCTTTTCCGTCTTTCCACACATACCAATCGGCCTTAGGATTATCCTTGCTAGAAGCAGATTCTTTGAACCAAGCATGCTCATCTGAGGTGTGATTCATGACCAGATCGAACACGATCTTCATATCACGTTTATGAATCGCTTCAATCAGTTTTAAACAGGTTTGCTTATCGCCATATTCTGGTGCTATGCTTTGGTAATCGCTTATGTCATACCCGAAATCCCGCTGCGGACTTTTGAAAAATGGGGAAATCCATATGGTTTCGAACCCGAGCGCTTGGATGTGATCCAGTTTTTGGATGATGCCGTTCAGGTCTCCCAATCCATCGCCATCGGTATCGTAAAAGGACCGTGGATAGATCTGGTAAACCGTTGTGGATTTCCACCAAAGTTCATCCTGAGCATTACTGCGCTGAGCTCCAGCAAGCACTGCTAAAAACAGTATGAACCGCCACCAATGTCCGAGTCTCATTGTGCGCATAGTTGATTTTGAATCTTCGGTTTTGGTCATCTTAAATACGTGATTCACGTAATTTAAATCTACATTCGTATTACTCTTATGCCCGAAATGGAAGCGATAAAGTACAGAAGAAAAGAGAACCGATTGGAGTGGCACTTCAATGAAGCGTGCAGAAAATATCCTGAGCGTGATTTCATTGAATTGGAATCAGGACAATCTGTGCAGTCTACCATGATATGCCCAATTTGTAAGCGATTGCAAGCGGAGGAAACGCAAACCTTGGACACCAGACAACCAAAAGAGCAACTCGGGTTCTTTGATGCTTTGGTTGTTTCGGTTTTTGGAGGTTGATCAGATCAACCAATTATCGGGCACCGTTTGAACGGTTTTGACCTATCGAACAGATAACGGTATGTAACGTGCGTTTTGATGATGCTACCTCCCAATTGCTCACACACCTTCATCATTTTGGGATTGAAATCTCCACACCAATTCATCTCAATGGTTTCGTAAGGACTCCAATCTATCTTAGACCAACTGACTATCATGGCCGTTTCCACGCCCTTGCCTTGCCATTCTGGCACAACTCCGAAAACCAACCCTAATATCTTGTTGCACGAACCCGTGTATTTGTGGTAAAGGAATTTGAGTTTGCCCAACGTGTCCATCTTTCCGTTTACGTGCTTGAAAAGCGTGTTCAACTCAGGAATTGAGATGAAGAAAGAGATCGGTTCGTCCTTATGGAATCCGAAATAGATCAACCTTTTATCGTAGATCGGCTTCAGTTTCTTGAACATTTTTTGGCATTGCTCCAACTTCATTGAAGGAACACCGGAATGACCGCCCCAAGCAGCGTTGTAAACTTTATGGAAGTACTCTGGTCCTTTATTGATCTCAGCACCTGACAACCATCTGAAGGTTATATCAGGATTATCTAGTGCTGCCTGTGCCTTTTTATAGAATGTCTCACTGAAATCGTTATTCCTAAGGTGCGCTTCTCTACCGTAGGTATACTGATTGAAATAGACCTTAAAGCCGTAATTCTCGTACAGATCCTTGTAATAAGGAGCGTTGTAAAACATGCCATAGTTCTGCTCTGTGAAACCATCAACAAGTACTCCCCAGAATTTGTCTCGCTCGCCAAAGTTCACGGGGCCATCCATGGCCTCCATGCCTCTCTCTGTCAACCAATGTTTAGCAGTGTCGAAAAGAAGATCGGCAGCATCCTGATCATTGATACAATCGAAAAAACCGCAACCTCCTGTCAACTGGTCATCCTTGGTGTAGGTTTTCCCGTTGACGAAGGCTGCAATTCTCCCTATAACAGTTCCGTCTTCCTCTCTCAACAACCACCTGGCCACCTCGCTCTTTTCTACCGCAAAAATCTTGTTCTTGCCGGGATCAAAGACATCATGAATGTCCTGTTCCAAAGAAGCGATGTAGTTAGGGTCTTCTTTATTCAGTTCGGTTGGAAACTTGACCCAGACGTTGGCCTGGTTCTGCGTTTCAACCAATTCTACTTTCAATGGACGTGCTGGGGTGGAGACATCTTCAAAATCTGAAGACACTTCTACCATGGATGGTGGTACGATAAGCATAGCTCAATTTTGAGTATGCAAGTTCCCTTAGACTTTGTTGAAAGGCATTACCACTTGACGTAGAATAGACGTCAATTAACGACAAGAACTAACAATAGGTGTGAATAGATCTGAAACTAACCTGAATGCTGGCTAAAACTGACTCCGTACCAACGCTTGAACGCGCGCAGAAAAGAGTTGGTCTCTTTATACCCTAAGAGATCGGCTATCTCCTTTGGAACCATGCCATTCTGTTTACAACTCAGCGCAACCTCCTTCTGTATCTTCTCTAATAGATCTTGAAACTTGGCGTCTTCATTCTGTAGCCTTCGCTGAAGGTTGCGCGGAGACATGTTCAGTTTAAAAGCAATGCTCTCCAAAGTGCAATTCATCAGACCGATGTTGCTTCGAACCAGCCTCTCCACCATCTGTGTTTGGTTCTTATTGCCATAAAGTTCTTCCATCCGCTGATTGAGAACAGGCTCCAGCAACCTTCTTACCTCCGAATTGGAAGAAGGAATGGCTCGTTCAACATCCGATTTCCGATAAACGATCTTGTTGAAATTCTGTCCATATACCGCTTTGCAGCCATAGAATTCTTCCAAGGCTATCAGGTTTTCAGGATCATCATCATTGTACACCAATTCTACCGAAGCTGGCGAAAGCCTGCTCTGCACCAAGCGTTTAACAACCCCATGCCGACAGGCCATTCCAAGGTCGGTTACAACCTTCATCATTCTGTCGTCCATGAATCCAAATCCCATCGGTGTGGTCAGATACCAATAAATGAATTCATCATCCTCCTCCACATGAAAATTGGCCACATCGCTGATCAGCGCCTGATAGCGCACCAAACGATTGTAAGCTGTAAGAAGGTCCGGACAAGAATGTAGGTAGTAACCAAGAATTCCAAGGTCAAGAGGTTCAATGGAAGCACCCACCTCCAATCCTATGGTACTCCAATTCACCGTGCCGATAACTGGAAGAAAAATCTCGTGAGCCACCGTAACTGGAACAAGATCACTGTCTGACACGAACGTCTCGGAAATTGAAGTCCGTTGCTCTTCAGAATAGGCTCCACGGTCTTTTACAAGATCAAAGATTCTTCTCAGTATTCCTGCGTTGATGATCATGAGCCGCGAAAAGTAATGATTTGTTGATCATCATTCATTTCGCGACAACAGAATGTCTTTCGCGGAGATTGAATTGAAGTTATTTCCACTTTTGAATGGAGTGGCTAAAGATTAAGTAACTAGGCTGCAAACTTGGCGATGCATATGGTTTTTAGAAACTGAACGCTATTGTTACACCCACGTCTCACCATATTAAAAGAAAAGCCCCTGATTTTCAAATGAAAATCAAGGACTTAACCTATTCAGGTGTGACCCTGTAGGGATTCGAACCCCAAACCTCCTCATCCGTAGTGAGGTGCTCTATCCAGTTGAGCTACAGAGCCATTCCGAATTTTCGGGCTGCAAATATATTCATTAAGTCGTAGCCGAAAACTCCAATTTTCATTCTTCGAAAGAACGAACGAAATTCCTGCGCTGAATAGCCGTACTTAGCACATACGTGATCTTCGGTTTGCCTTTCTCTGCGCTCTTGGTCCGTTTATCATCTTTCGTATCGCGTATCTGAGCGTTGAAATCGTCATGTGACGAGAATGCACCCAGCATTCCACGCTTGTAGTTGAAGAAGTACCAGCTATCATCACTCGGTTCAAAATAGATGGAGAGTTCATCCCCATTTCGCTTCTTGGTCAACTCCACCAGCCCGTAAACCATCTTGTTCACTTGGAATTTTCCTACTGAGGCAATGCCGATGAAACCCTTGTAACGGTAAGATCCAGTTTCGGCATTCCAAGCCAACTCAACATCGGTCAAGAACATGGTTTTCTGAAGTTCTTTCGGGAACTTCTTGAATGTACCGTAGAGATTCAATTCTTGAATAAGCTTCGTGGTTTCCTCTTTTCCTATGAGCTCTATCAATGCCTTTTCATATTCAGTTCCGTAGAAAACGGCATCCAACGGAGGGAAATGATTCACAAGCCTGTCTGCCATTATTCTCAGACATTCATCGTTGAAGAAGAAATCCACACCCATGTACAGTTTGAACTTGGTAGAATCGTTGTTCATGTTGTGTTCAACGTTTCCGAGTGGGGTCAGCTCAACCTGTCCGAAATCCATACCCATATTGAGTAAACCTTGACCACGGGCAATACACTCATTACTCAAACTGACGTAGTTGCCGCCAACAACAGCTCCTTGCAGTTTTTCTTTATTCGAAATGCGGTATTCTTGGCTCTCATTATCGAAATGCAGATAACCTGCAGCCGCTACGATATCAATGTCGTTAGCCGCTTTTTTCATTGAAAGGAAGGTTGGATAAACTACCGTAGAGTCCTTACTGATAACTACACCCGATGACATCGGTTTGCCAGAGGCATCTTTCGGATCGTCTGGAATCGGAATGTAGATTTCATTCGGGTCGATATTAGCTTCAAAAGCCAACCAGTCTCGTGTAATTCCCGGACAATCGTGCTTGATCCTTGTACTACCATCATAGGTCAAATGCTCTTGACTGGCAAACAACTTGGCCTTGCCCTTGTAATCGAAATTCGGGCTGAGGGTAAATGCTGCTTCTTCTGTGATGTTTCCAACGGCAAAGGTCTGCTTGGCAGAATCTACACCGATAGTTGCAAAATCTATGAGCTGTTTGCTGCCCGTAACGTCTTCGTAATCATACTTCCCGTTTCCGTTGTAATTGTACTTGCCAAGCACATTCACGTTAGACTCGTAAAACGTGTGGAATTTGGTGATTCTGTTGGCCACGATCTTCGAGTTTTCCAGCGGATCCATCTTAGCACTTTGGCGAATGGTTACCTTACCGCTATCCGGATAAATGATGGCATCCGCCACATCAATATGATCCACTTTTTCTGCCGAGATTATGAAGTTATTCAGATCGAATTTGGCCAGTGGCGATTTCCATTCCAATGAATCCTGACCGGGACTTGTGCTCACATATCTTGAGCCCTCTCCTTCCGAGACAACATCAATATCCTTGGCATCAATGTTCCACACGAACTCGTCAATATAACAGATGTACTGGTTAACCGGGAAATCAACAAAATCTCCTCCCGTATTTGACTTGAATCGACCTTTTCGTTCATTCAGGTCGATATCCATCCGAACATTGGCAGTCTTGAAGGCATCTGCTGTTGCCGATGTTCCTTTCAGTTTGAAATCTGCCGAATCGGCATGAAAATCCCTGTACTTGAAATTGAATCTATCGGACCTCATATAGCTGTCGGCAAAATCAAGGTTTCCAAAGCCATCCAAACCTTTTGGCGAAAGATCCAGACCGCCATGATGCGCCACTTCCCCTTCGTACATATCAAACGCATTATCGATCTTATACGAATAGAAGTGATCCAACTTGGGCATCCAATGCACTCGTACATCTTTACCTACAACTGGAGGATATGGCGTTGGACTTTGCTGCTTGGCGATGGTGAAATCCTGCGCTACTCCGTTGACAGAATCCGGATAGAAAATGAAGTCGTCAGACTTTGAAACAGAAGTCAGATACTCCAAATTTCCATCTCCACGCAAACCGTCATGACTGAGTTTGATGGTGGCCTTGTAGTTTCCTTTTCCACCGTACATATCCAGACCGTCAGGTGGTGTTTCCCGCACAAAACCCAAAGAGAAATCAGGCTGAAGCGTCAGCGTTTCTTCAAAATCCGGGAAGATGCCTGCCGAGACAAAATTCCCTCCGAAGGAGAGCCCCTCTTTGGTGAAGTTTTCCAAACTGTCGATACTAAAGGGCTTGAGGTGCATGTAGAACTTTTCCTTGTCGTACACACCATCTTGAATAGAGCGCTTGTCATAGTACACAAATGAGTCATCCGTACTATTGAAAACAGGATATCTGGAATGGTCCACGAGTCCTGATTTGTTGTCGGGCCTATCCACCAGAAGTTCTCCGGTAAGGTCGCGCAGTACTGTTTTTACCGCTCTCAGTTTCTGACGGCCGTTCTCATCAGGAACACCATCCGGAACTTTCAATCGCAAGGAGTCGATCTTATTCAATTGGATCTTGAAATCATCAAAACTGAAGTAGAATTCGTGTCCGAAGAAATCCAATCGACCACCGATAACCTTACCATCAAACGCAAAATCCCGATTCTTCTTCAAGGTCAATTCCTGCTCGTAAGGAAAAATGACCACATTCTGAGAATCTGAAAGGAAAACTCTTCCAACTCCGTTCATATCCATATCCCAATTCAGAAGATTGAGTTTGGCATTCGGCATGCCTTCAATCGTAGACTCGAATTGCAGGATGTCATAGTCCGTTTTCTTGGATCGCGAGAGCACATAGTGGTGCAATCTTGGCTTGATGACCACCCTCTCTTTATCGTAGTTATAGGTCATGAATCCGGAATTGGAAAGGTTCATCAGAAAAACCTTGGTATCGCTGATGTCAGCCTTGAAAAGACTTGCCACCTGTTCTACAGAAAGCTCATCCATTCCAATTTGCTTGGCGTAATTCCTGATCTTCCACAACGGATGCGTATCCGAGGTGCCCGCGAGCCTATCATAACGATACTCATCATAATAGGTCTCCGACTCAAATAGCGCGCTACTTTCTGCACCGCCAGTGGTATTGGCAAGATCCATCCAATCTTCTGCCATAGGCCATTTTATCTCATCCACATGCATATCAACCTTGTGGTAACTATCAAAGAAAGGGCTCCTACCAGAGCCTTCACGCTCTTTGCTCAGTGTCAATTCGTGGTCCTCCACATTATAATTAAGTTTTAAGCCAGGATGATAAATGGAATCTCCTTCGTAATACATGGCTATTTCAGCCTTTTTCGATAGCACCTTATCAGGCCGTATCACAAACGATTTGGCCCTTGCTTCCAAGAAATCTTCGTTCTCCTTAGTGATGTGATTTTTCTTTTTGAAGATCAGCGTGGCTGGTTGATCTGCATCTCCAGAACCAATGAATTTGATACCATGCTGAGAGAATCCACCCGCGTAATCAATGTCCTTGTACATGTTCTCAATTCGGATACGCTTGTCATACGAATCGAACCTCGGATAAGAAGCATCTGACGTATCTACATCTGCTAGGATTTTCTCCGTAAGAATCCCTAAATGCGGTCTATCCAAATAGTCTGGATGGTGGAATGTGACCGAGTCTATGGCATACTGAGATTTGGTGGTATTTATCACATAATTGTCAATATCTGCATAGGTTTTATTGGGGTCGAAACCAGCTCTGCGCCAATCGACCTTACCGCCTTTACCAACCCATTTTGTAAGGGTTGGGTAATAGACTCCTTCCGTTCCGTAGATCACAGAACTATCGCGCTTGGAATAGGCTTTCAGGTCCAGTTTCCCGAAGACGATCTTTGGCAGCGAATCGAACTGGATCTTGTATGCATCATACTTCGCAACCCACTTTACTGCTCTCGAATCGAAGAGGATGTGATCTGTAAAAAGGCCTTTGCAGACTTCCAGATATTCGGTGAATCCCTTTCGCGATAACTTGTTGATGGTCTGCTCCATGCCATCATGGAAAGCTTCAAAATCTGAGGCCGGTTTCATACTGGTGGCAAAGCTCATCAACGCATATAGGTAGTTCTCAAAATCAACCGCCTTTTTGCGCTCCTTCAGCATTAGATCGGACATTTTGTAAACGCGCTCTTTCTGCTGCGGACTGTAATGGCCACTGTTCCAGACAGGCAGGAAAGTTTCCTCTATCAGCTTTTTGGCGGCTTTGGAATCTCCTTGCGCAAAAAACCCTTGAAGTTCTTCGATGTATTTCTCGTTATCGTGAGTAAACGACTTTAATTGCTGCGCGTTCGAAAACTGAGCAAACCCGAGTGTGAATGCTGCGAAGAGGAATAAAAACTGTCTCATATTACTGTTTGGTGAA
The DNA here is from genome assembly GCA_020635495.1 of Flavobacteriales bacterium. Taxonomy (GTDB): domain Bacteria; phylum Bacteroidota; class Bacteroidia; order UBA10329; family UBA10329; genus UBA10329. The sequence goes on from JACJZQ010000006.1 coordinate 32,362, forward strand.
CTGGGCCGAAACCCAATTGTTCTTTTCAAGATTTCCGTTAAAGGTAAAACCTGAACGTGTTGCCACTTGCTTAATCAGGTCTAAGTCTTCAACATAAAATCCACTCACAAAAAGCTGTCCGTTTTTATTGAGAACGGCTCCGTACTTCGGAATATCTTCCAACAGCACATTCCGATTGATGTTGGCCAAAACGGTGTTGAACATCTTGTTTCCAAGCAAACTGGCGTCTCCTTGAAGTATTTCGATGTCATCGATTCCGTTGAACTCGCAGTTCTCTGGGGCATTCTCAGAAGCCCAATCATCAATATCTATGGCCGTGATGTCTTCCACGCCCAGCTTGCGTGCAACTATTGCCAGAACGGCTGTTCCGGACCCCATATCCAAAAGCGGACCTTCAACCTTTGTGGTCATCAGGTATTCGGTCATGAGTGAAGTAGTGGCGTGATGCCCTGTTCCGAAACTCATTTTGGGCATGATGATAACCTCCAATTTGAAACCACCTTTCGGTTCATGGAATGGCGCACGGATTCGGCACAGGTCCTTGATCTCTACAGGATCGAAATTCTTCTCCCATTCCTCGTTCCAGTTTTTCTCTTCGAGTTGAGAACTGGTGTACGAAATATCGAATTCCGCATCGCGAATACGGGTAAAAACCTCCTCTACTTCATTCAGTTTCAGCTCCGTTTCTTCGATGTAAGCCTCTACGCCTTCATCGGTTTCCAAGAAGCCTTCAAAGCCGATATCGGAAAGTTCAGAAATAACGATGTCGCGCCCTGGCTCTGCCGGACTGACCGTAATGTTGAGCACCGCGTGTGCCATATCAGAAAGAATGAATGATTTCTAAAAAGTCTGGTGCATTGAGCGAGGCGCCACCGATCAAGCCTCCGTCAATATCCTTTTGAGCGAATAGCTCTTTTGCGTTGTCAGGTTTAACGCTTCCTCCGTACAAGATGGAAACGTCTTCAGCCTCATCAGCCATAACCTGAGCCAATTTCTTGCGAATGAACGAGTGAATTTCCTGCGCTTGTTCTGGTGTGGCCGTTTCGCCCGTTCCAATGGCCCAAACGGGTTCGTACGCCACAATTATCTGCTTCAATTGGTCTTTGGTAAATCCTTGCAATGCGGATTGAATCTGCTCTTCAATTACTTGCAAATGACCTCCATCCTGACGCTGCTCCAATGTCTCTCCACAGCAATAAATGGGTTGGATTCCGGCATCTAACAATAACTCGATCTTATGATTGACAAATCTGTCCGTTTCACCGAAATATTGGCGCCTTTCTGAGTGTCCCACAATGCAATACTCCACACCAAAAGACTTCAGCATATCCACCGAAACCTCTCCTGTGAAAGCCCCACTTTTCTCCTGATGGCAGTTCTGTGCCGCCACCGAAACAGGGCTTCCTTCAACCATTGAAACCGTATCGGAAATAAATGGAAATGGCACTCCCAAAATCACTTTTGTGTCAGTATCCCCTACCCCATTTAAAACGCCTTCAACCAGCAACAAACCTTCGTTTTTAGTGAGGTTCATTTTCCAGTTTCCAGCAACAATTTTCTTTCTCATCTATTGCACGCTTACTCGGGGGTCAAATATACCATAGAGGATATCAACCAGCATGTTGATGAACACAAAGATGACGGCCACCAGAATGATGCACCCCATGACGACAGGAAGATCATACGTGTTAAGCGCATTGAGCATGATAAGTCCGAGCCCTTTCCACCCGAAGACGATTTCCACAAAAACAGCTCCTGCAAGAAGCGAAGCCAACCAACCAGAGATGGCTGTAATGACCGGGTTCAGCGCGTTGCGAAGCGCATGTTTCATCACTACGGTTCGGAAAGACAGTCCTTTTGCTGTGGCGGTTCTCACATAATCCATCGACAGCACTTCGAGCATGGAATTCCGCGTAAGCTGCATGAACACCGCCAGCGGCCGAACACCGAGTGTAATCGCTGGCAGAATCAGGTTTTTGAGGACGAGTTTCTTGCCTTCAAACTCATCGATCTCGAAGAGGCTGCCCGTTACTTCTAATCCAGTTATATGACCGAGCAGATACGCGAACAACCACATAATAAGAATAGCGGCAACAAACGATGGCAGACTCATCCCGAAAATGGAAAACACCATCAGCAGTTTATCAGGCCATTGCCCTTTGTATAACGCTCCGATGATTCCGAAAAGGATTCCAAGAATGGTTGCGATAGTGATTGCCGAAACCGCCAAAACTGCTGTGCTTGGCAATGCTTCCAGAACAATGGCCGTAACGGTTTGCTGCGATTGATATGACCGTCTCAGATAAGGAGCTTTCAACACGACATTGGTCGAGGCTCCCGACCACAGCACATTGGAACTTTCGTGCTCCGATGGCTTGAAAAAATACGGACTTGATTCGTCCGAATGATTGTAAAACGCCAAAGGTGAAAGGTCATTCAGGTAAACGAGGTACTGCGTGAAAATTGGCAGGTCTAATCCAAGGTCTTTTCGAATCATTTCCACTTCAGATTGATCGGCCCGTTGCCCAAGCATCAACCTTGCAGGGTCACCTGGAAGTGCTGTGAAAAGCAAGAATACCACGGTCACGATACCCAACAGCACCGTGAAGCTGTAGAGTAATTTCCGTGTGATGTAGGTTAGCAAGTGATGAGGCTTTGAGGTAATGAAGGGATGAAGAAAATAACCAAACCGTCACCCTGAACTTGTTTCAGGGTCTTTCTTTTTAGATGCTGAAACGAGTTCAGCATGACGGGGTGTTCAATTTCATTCCCATACTCACTCCTTGTTCAAATATTCCAATTCGAGCACTTGCAATTCAGGAAGGTCGTTGTAGTGCCATTTGCCGTAAACTTTGCCGTCTTTGATAAGCATTAGACCTGGATTCGAACGGATAATCGTCTTCAATACGATCTGATCGCAGAACAAATAATTGAACGGGTTGCCATTCCGCTGCGCGAAATCAACCGCTACATCTGGCGTACTGGCCGTAAGACCAACAATTCTGTAACCGCGTTCCTGAAGGTTTTTGGCCAACTCGTTTATGCGCTGTTGCGGTTGCTCAACCGCTTTGGTCAGGTCGTTTGAGATAACTAGAAATGTGAAATTCTCGCTCTGCAAGAAGTCTTCCGTCAGGTCTTCTCCTTCTGCCGTCAAAATGGAGAAATCCATGATCTTCGGCTCAACGCCTTTCTCAAGCACCTCGGTACGAGAATCAACATATTCGTACTTCTCCTGATAATTCTCGGGGAATTTCTCGAACTCCTGTTCCTTGCCTGTTTCCTTATCGCGAAGGATGTAGTAATACTTCAACTTATCCGGCACTCCCTGCATTTGCTCTGAAATACTCTTACCCGAAGCATACGCACGGAAGTCTTTCACCGGAAGGTAACTGTACGTGTAAAACGTGAAGAAACTCATTGCTACGGTTGCCAACACTGTGGTTATCCAAGGTGCTTTGATGTGGTCTACCAATCGAACCAAGAAGAATACCGTGAATGTGATGGCGGTAAACCAGAAAGGGAAGAACCACTCGAGGTCATAAGACAGTTTCAGCATGACCAACGAACCGACTCCTGCCAGCACAAAATCATTCATTCCAGTTTCTGATATGCTGATCTGTTTCTGACGGAAAAAGATGATGAGAATGAGTACGGATAGTACCACATCCTTGTAGAAACTTTCCCATGCGGTAAGCGGAATTGCATCTCCGAAACATCCGCAAGTTTTCACAATTCCGAAATAGGCGGAAGCAAAGGTGAGAGCGGTAAAGAAAAGTATCAACAACAGCAGCAACCAAGCTGTCAATCGCGTGCGGAATCGAACCAGAATCGCAACGCCAAGTACAACTTCTAGGATAACCAGGAAAATGGCCTGCGGCAGTGCGTATTCGTGGCAGAAATGGAAGAACGGCTCCAAGAATCCAACGTACTCTCCCAATTTGGCAAACTCCTCAAAATACTCTTCCAGCTTGTAGCTGAATCCAAGCGGATCGTTGGCTTTTACAATTCCTGAAAAGATGAAAAGTACCCCAACGAAATACCGCGCTATGTCAGTTATGAGTTTCATGAATGGTGGGTTTTGAAGGCAAATTTAACCGATGGAATAGTAGTTCAAAGTTCAATGTTCATGGTGGTTGCTAATTACGAAACCGTAAACGGTACGAATATGACGAATATCGGTTCAACCAAGTTTGCCAGCAACATCTAAGCACGTTGTATCCGTGATTCGCATATTCGCATTGATTCGTAATTCGTAACCGTCACTCAGACAGCTTAATAAGTGCGAAAATGGAATAGTTGATCATATCGTACAGATTTGCGTCAATTCCTTCAGAAAGTTCGCTCTGTCCTTGATTGTCTTCCATCTCTTTGATGCGCAGAATTTTAACAAGAATTAGATCCGTGAGCGACTTCACGCGCATGTCTCGCCACGCCTCGCCATAATCGTGATTCTTGCGTTCCATCAAAGCCTTGGCCTCGGCCGCATACTCATCATACCATTTGGTGGCGCGATCAAGGTTCAGGTCCGGTTCATCGGCCGCGCCTTGCTCCAATTGAATCAATTCCATGATGGAATAATTCACCAAACCGATGTATTCGGGATAGATGCCCTCGCCTACTTTGCTCACGCCCTTCTCTTCCAGACTGCGGATGCGATTGGCCTTGATGAACAGCTGATCGGTAATGGAACTCGGACGGAAAATGCGCCACGAAGCACCGTAATCCTTCATCTTGCCCACGAAGATCTCGCGGCATTCGGCAAGCGCCTTATCGTATTGTGCGTTGGTATCAGCCATCGGTTCTGAACCGTTAACTTCGGCTCGATGATGAGCGGCAAAAATAGCTTTTTAGATATGCACAAGAGACGTGCGTCATTCCGACCGAAGCGGAGGAATCTAATTCTACTTCAACGGATTTCTCGGCTTCGTAAACTGCGCTCGAAATGACGAAAATGCTGAAGAAGAGCAAAACGCTGAATTGCAGAGGACGATTGGTCGTGATTGAACGCCCACTTGTAATGGGCATTCTGAACCTCACGCCCGATAGCTTTTTCGATGGCGGAAAATACAACGAGGTTGACGCAGCCGTAAAGCGTGCGGAGCAGATGCTGGAAGAAGGTGCCGACATCCTTGATCTTGGTGCATACAGCAGTCGACCAGGTGCCGAGCATATTTCTGAAAAGGAAGAAATGCAGCGCATGATTCCTGCTTTGGAGGAAATTGTAAAGCGGTTTCCAGATGCGCTGATCTCCATTGACACCTTCCGTTCTGGTGTGGCTGAGAAAGCGCTGGAAGCAGGCGCGCACATCATCAACGATATTTCGGGTGGGAATCTGGATGAGGAATTGCCGTTGGTGGCCGCCAAGTACAGCGCGCCTTACATCTGCATGCACATGAAAGGTACGCCTCAGACCATGCAGCAGAATCTGAAGCAAGAACCGATCATGCCCGAAGTGCTTTCATTCTTCGCGCATCGTGTTCCGAAATTGATTGAGCAAGGTTTGAAAGATGTGATCATTGACCCGGGTTTTGGCTTTGGAAAAACATTGGAACAGAACTATGAAATGGTGGAACACCTTTCTGACTTTGCGATTCTGGGCAAACCGATTCTGGTGGGCGTTTCGCGCAAAAGCATGATCAAAAAGAAATATGGCGAAAGCCCCGAGCAAACACTACAAGGAACCATGGAAGTGAACCGCCAACTCATCCTGAATGGTGCGGATATTCTCAGGGTTCATGATGTGGCGGAAGCGTCTGAGTTAGTTAACACAAACGAAGCATGAGACTGATATATCCGTTATTTGTTCTCATAGGTTGGCTTTTTCTTAGTGGATGTAATAATTCCACCTCAACAGAGGACATAGAAAAATTTGAGTCTGCTTTTGGAAAAGCAAATTCGACAGGACTTTCAATACTGGTCCAAGAATTTGAGAAAACTCTTTTACAACGCCATCAAACATCATTTGTATCACAGGCGTACCAAGCACATTTAGAATCGATTCAAAACCTTCACATTTTTGAAGATTGGTTAGGCTATCAGCAAAGACGAGATAGCTTCTTTGTTTCAGTAGGGAAATTGGATTCAGACGAATTTTGGTTCAAACCTGATACCGTAGAACTTGTGAACGGGCACATTGTAGAAAAACACTATCACACTAACCCTATTACTGGCGAATTAACCAGAGCAAGTCGGAGTGAAACGCTACAGATTTATCAAAATTCAGATTCCGTCATGAACCTCTCTCGTCAACTTCGAACCTTCAATATGATTGGAAGGTGGATGTATGGTTTGACGTCAATTGAGCACCCTACACCTTTTGTAAAAGGCTATATAGATGCGAAGGAAGCAGCGGGAGACATTTCAATGAGTATTATGGCTAATGCGTTTTTACACTCCAAACCGAACTACAACGATTACATGGTCAAACGAATAATCTTAGTTGAAACCTACTATTAACCGAAATTGAACAATTACCAATCCCACAACAAAGACGCTTGGAACAAGCGCGTTGCCGCGCATTTGGAATCTGAGTTTTACGACCTCGAAGGTTGGAAAGCAGGCAAAACCAGTTTGAATGACATTGAGTTGGAATTGCTGGGAGATGTGAACGGGAAATCCATCCTACATCTGCAATGTCATTTCGGTCAGGATACGCTTTCGTTAGCTCGCATGGGTGCTGATGCGGTTGGCGTTGACCTTTCGGATGCTTCCATCGCGGAAGCGAGAAAACTGAATGATGAATTGGGTCTGAATGCCGAATTCGTGGAAAGCGATGTACTGGAACTCATCAGTAAAATTGACCGCCAATTCGATATGGTTTTCACATCTTACGGAACCATTGGTTGGTTGCCCGATCTGGACCAATGGGCAAAGACAATTGCGCATCATCTGAAACCAGGCGGCAAACTGGTTTTCGTGGAATTCCACCCTATGATTTGGATGTTCGATAGCGCGTTTGAGAAGATCGAATACCGCTACTTTAAAGACGAACCGATCATTGAAACCAATTCAGAAACCTATACCGACAATGCGGAGTTGGTAGAGAAAACCGAGATCAGCTGGAATCATGGTTTGGCTGAGGTTTTCCGTGCATTGGAAAACAACGGACTGATTCTGAAAAGCTTTGATGAATTCGATTATTCGCCCTACAACTGCTTTGCGGGCATGAAGAAAATCGGGAAACGGAAATTCATCATCGAGAAACACGGAAACAAACTGCCAATGGTTTATTCGCTCACAGCAACAAAGCGCCAAATAAAATAGTCCCTTCGGTTTTGTAGTATTGCATTCGCGCCATGGCAAAACCTAAGAAAGGTCAGAAACATCCTCCCAAAAAGAAGGCTGAGCAAAAGGCTGAGAAGAAGCAATTTATGCTTCCAAGCATTGTTAAGAACTTCCTTATTCTGGGCGGAGTTCTTTTTCTGCTATATACCCTGAAAGAGCAGAACAATGGGTACAAATGGGTGGCTGAAACGCTGGTTGCCAAAACGCCAGAGCAACTGGAGAAATACAAAGACCTGACATACGACCAAAAGATGGAAGGCAAGTTGGGTTTTGCGTACAAATACTTCAAATTCATTAACGAGAACACGCCCGAAGATGCCATTCTGCTGTTCCCGCCTGACACGATGATCCGTCCGAAAGGACAGGTGCACCATTCTAAACAAGGAATGAACGGTTACAGCACCAATCAGAAGTGGGTATGCTACTTCATTTACCCGCGCAAGGTGGTTTACGAAGACAGAAAGGATGAGTATCCAGACCTGTACAAGAACGTGACGCATGTAGCCGTAATGAACGGTTGGGGATATGAGAAACTACCCTACCGCGTTGGGCAAAAAAGCCAGTTTTCCATCATGCCGATGAAGTTGCCGCAACAACCGCAACAGAATCAGCAACAACAATCCGAAACCAAATGATGCTAGGAAGCTGGACCATCGTTTTTCTACTCGGACTTGGCGTTATCAATGCCGCAGCCAAAGACATCAGAGTGCTTGAGAAATTGGGGTTTGCCATGCCTATTGGGCTTGGTATAGCTACGCTGTTGCTTTTCGGTTTTGATCTGGTGGGGTTACCAATGAACAGTTCTTCATTGTTGATCGGCTCATTGGCCGCTCTGGCCCTTGCCACGCATGCCGCAGCAATTCCTTATTACCGAACATGGTTTGCAGGTTTGAAGAATCGGGAGAAGTTCAGCATCAGGCAATTGTGGCCCATCAATTTCGGTTGGTTGGTGCTGATGGGTTGCATTGCTGCAGTGGTTTATACCGTTGTAGCCAAAACGGTTTTCTGGCCCGTTTTCATTCACGATAGTGTGAACGGGTATGATTTCTTGGCGCGGGTTATTCAGGCAGAAGGAACGTTCAATAATTCCATTTTCGACCCAAGCTATCCGCTGTATTCGCCCCGAACGTTGTACCCGCCATTGACGCCACTCAGTTTCAGCATTTCGTACATGTTCGGGCACGATTCTGCCAAGATCATCACCGCCATTTTCTATGTGAGCAACACCTTGGTTTTCTATTCGATGCTGAAACGATATTCGAGTCATTTGGCGGCCGCATTGTTCTCGTTGCTGTTCATCATTACACCTGAATTTGCCGCATTTTCAGCGCTTTCGTCCCCAAACCCGATGTGCACGTTCTACTCGGCCATGGGCGTTCTAAGCCTTTACGTTTGGTATCGGGAAAACCTGAATTCCTATTTCGTTGTCGGGTGGCTGAGCATCATTCTAGCCATGTGGACCAGAACAGAATCTGTGGTATTCTTTGCCGCTGGCGGACTTCTGTTGCTCCTGAAAACCATCGAAACCAAACAGTTTGTAAAACTTGCCCTTTACGCCATTACAGGCATCGGAATTTTCTTCTTCTGGAGATATTATCTGGCCAACGTGCTGATGGTAGACAACCCCGATAACATCATCAAACACCTGTACTGGGATGGCGAGAAATTAGGTCGAATGATGGCCAAAGTGAAGGCCGTAACGTTCAACATGCAGTTCTTTGGCGTTCTGGTATATCTGTTCTTGGCCATGGTTGCCATCAACGCGTACTTCCATATCAGATATCGTGAAGGATTGGCACTCTTGTCAATCGTCATACTGCCTTGGCTGGCCTACATGTTCATTTACTACCAGTTGGATACTCCTTACACCAACGATGGTGCTGTTTGGATTGAAAGCGGCTACAAACGCGGGTTGTTCTACTTTTTCCCACTTGCGCTGTTCTACTGCGCCAACAACCGCGTGGCCAATATGGTCTTCAACAAATGGCTGAAGCTTTGAGAAGGCTCCTTTTTCTCAGCACAATTCTTCTGTCGTTCCATGTTTCTGCGCAGACCGTTCTCTTTGGCCATGCTCACAACGATTACCTGAACAAACCTGCGTTGTTTGAAGCGCTGGATGCGCATCTCATTTCGGTTGAAGCTGACATCCATCTCATGAAAGGCGACCTGTATGTGGCGCACGTTCGTCCGTTGGGAAGAAACAAGAAACGCTCGTTGGAAAATCTCTACCTGAAGCCGCTGTTTGAGCACGTTCAAAAGAACAATGGTCAGGTCTATTCGGGTTATGATGGGCCTTTCTACTTGATGATCGACTTTAAAGGGGGGAGTGTGGAGATGTTGAATCGGTTGGTTGAGCTTCTAAACAAGTACAAAGACATGCTCACGGTCATTGAAAATGGAATTAAGAAGCAAGGTGCCGTTACCATCTTTCTTTCCGGTTCCAGACCACACAACGAGGTTGTAAATGCAGAACCAAAACTTTGTTTTCTTGATGGTAGACCCGGTGATCTTGACAAGCAGATTCCTGCAGATCTGATGCCCGTGACAAGCGACCATTACAAGAATCATCTTTCGTGGAATGGAACTGGAGAAATGCCCGAAGAAGAGCAATTGAAACTCCGAAAACTGGTTTCGAAAGTGCATGCGGAAGGCAAGAAATTACGCCTTTGGGCTTCGCCCGATAATCCGAATGCTTGGAAAACCTTCAAGAATCTGGGAGTTGATTTTATCAACACGGATAAACCCAAGAAGTTTGATGACTTTATGAGCCAAACTTCCCAATAATCGGTAACCGCCCCTCAGCAAGACGGTCCAATTCATCTTGCATGGTCCGCAAGAGGTCATCATTGATGTGTTTCACAATTTCCGGGTCTCCTGCATCCTCAGGTTTGTAATTGCTGATCGAATATGGTTTCAAAATGCTCATGGTCATCTGAGATGGCAATGGCAACTCCAAATGCGGCAAATGACCTAAATGAAATCCGAACGGGAACGACCAATACAATGGCCACGTATGGATCTTCGCCAACTTTTTGAGCCCGGTAACTTCGGCAATCTTCTCCCCTGAATTAAGAACAAAAGCGGTTTCTCCACCTCCGCAACCTACAATCGGTAGAATGGGAACCTGTGCCTTCAGTGCCATTTTCACATATCCGAGATGGTCGAAGAAATTGATCTTATGACGGTCTGCGTAAGTTCTTGCAACATCTCTGTCCCCACCCGGATAAACCATCACCGAATAACCAGTTCGCAATGCATCCAAAGCGTTCTCACGCTTTGCTTCAAGAAATCCGAGTTCATTCACTGGCAGGCGGCCCATTGTAGCCAACCTATGCGTCATATGATGGATGAGCGTAAGCATGGGAACCGTTCTCCTTTCAGATTGATACTTGGCCACCCAAAGCAGCGACTCAGGCATGAAATGCATGCCCGTATGATTACCTACACCTAGAAAAACCTCATCAGGAATGTTCTCCAACCCGATCCACTTAGCCCGATGGTAAAACTCCAGAATGGGCAAAAACAACTTGGCCACTTTTCTGGCCAGATCAGCATCAAAAACTTCTAAATGGTCTTCTTCCATGATGGTTTTACACGAGTAAATCTCGAAATGAACAAGCAAGGAAAAACTGACTTTTGGCAGCATAGAACCTGCATTACGCTAACTTTGGCTAACTCGCGTTGTAGAAGAAAGCACGTTCATGTTGGCCGACCTCCTTCTTGGTTTCCTCACTTTCCGTTGGTTAGATGCCTTGGACATACTCATTGTGGCCATTCTGCTCTACCAATTGTACAACTTGGTGCGTGGTACAGCGGCTATCAATATCTTTCTTGGAATTCTATCGCTCTACCTGCTCTGGTTGTTGGTACGTGCACTCAATATGCAGTTATTGGGTTCAATTCTCGGGCAATTTATTGGCGTTGGAGTTCTTGCACTAATCGTGGTTTTCCAACAAGAAGTCAGGCGATTTCTGCTCCTTATAGGTACCACTGGTTTTATGAGCGGGAAAGGAAGTCCATTCAAATGGCTGCAACTCAAGCGGAATATCGGTCGCGATTCGCTGAACATCAATGCGGTAGTTTCTGCCTGCCTGAACATGGCACAGGATGCAACAGGCGCCATTATCGTAATTGCACGCGAGAGCAATTTGCAGTTCTATTTGAATACGGGAGAAAAGGTGGAGGCCGAAGTTTCAGCCAAACTCTTGGAGTCCATTTTCTACAAGAACAGTCCGCTGCATGATGGTGCCGTTATCATCTCTGGCAATCACATTAAAGCTGCGCGATGCGTGCTTCCTGTAACCGATGATGAGGATTTTCCAGTCCATTTGGGAATGCGACATCGAGCTGCGGTTGGACTTTCAGAAACCACAGATGCCATTGCCATTGTGGTTTCAGAACAAACAGGCTCTATTTCCATTACACACGAAGGCGAATTGGAGTACGAAGTATCGCCCAAACAACTGCGCGATTTCTTGGATAAGTTCTTCGGAAAAGGGGCTTAAGTAAACCTTATTGCTTTCAGAGGCTGGATTCTCGAAACAACCATTGAAGGCAACAACAGCATAAGGAAGCAGAAGAACAGCGTTCCCAAATTGAGCAGCAGAATGTGTGTGAGTTGTAGGTTGATCGGAACGACCTTGACATAGTAACTCGCTTCATCTAAGGTGATGATTCCGAACTGATCTTGAATCAAGCACAAGGCTATTCCGACCAGATTCCCCCAGAACAGTCCAACTCCTGTCAAGTACAATGCTTGATAGATGAATATGTTTCGAATCTTACTATCATTCATCCCTAACGATTTGAGCGTTCCGATCATGTAAACACGTTCTATGATCATGATGAGCAAAGCAGAGATCATGTTGAATCCGGCCACCACCAACATCAGAATGATGATAACACGGACATTGGTATCCTGAAGATCCAACCAATCAAATATCTGCGGTTGCAATTCTTTTACAGTTGCTGAAAAAAGGTCAGTTCCGATGGAATGATAAACCACATCATCCAGCTCATCCAACCGACTGAAATCATCTACAAAAACCTCGAATCCGGCCACCTGATCTTCATCCCAGCCATTGAGGCGCTGAATATGTGTAATATCAGTAATTACATAACGTTCGTCATACTCAGAAAGACCCGTTTTATAGATTCCCGACACGTCAAAAATCCGTGCTCGTTGACGTTCATCCTGAATAAAGAACACCTGCATTCTATCACCCACATTCAGCTTCAGTTTTTTAGAGATGACTTCTGATATCAGGATGTTCTTACTACGCGATTCATCGGTTGTTTCGAACACATCGCCAGCCACCAAATGCTGCTTGAAGAAGCTCCAATCGAAGTCGCTGCCAACACCTTTTACAACAACACCTTCAATCTCCTCATCGGTTTTTACAATGCCCGCTTTGGTGGCGAATACCTGCATGTGACGAATACCATCGATTTCGGTCAGACCTGGATAGAAATCCTGCTGTTTGGAAACCGGTTGCGGCTCAATGGCATTCAGATTGGAATACTCGGTAATGATAATGTCGGCACCAAAATTGACCACCTTGTCGGTGATCTCCTTCTGAAACCCCGTAACTATGGCCATGGAAACGATCATCACCGCCAAGCCAAGTGCAATTCCAGCAATGGCGATACGAACGATCGGTCGAGTGCCTGAAATATTGCTACTTTCGGCTCGCCCACCCGTTCGGATGAGGCGTTTTGCAATAAAAAATGACGTATTCAATTGCGTGCCGTGAAAGAGATTTGTGCTGTAAGGATGATGGCTAAAACTATCAAATATCTACTGATTGTCACGTGGCTTTCGGCCTGTGGTCAACCTACACCTGCCCCACCGCCAGCAGAGCAACCAAAAGTTGTTGAAACTGTTCAGAAACCACTTCGATTGGGAGCCGAAAGAACCGCAGTTTACTTGCCCCTTCTCGAAGGGAAATCAGTTGGGATTGTGGCCAACCAAACTTCAGTTGTTGGCAAAACGCATTTGGTGGACACGCTTCTTGCTCTTGGAATTGATGTGAAATCCGTGTTCGCACCCGAGCATGGCTTCCGTGGAAATGCCAGCGCTGGCGCGAAAATTTCAGACAGTAAAGACCCGAAAACAGGCTTGCCTATCGTATCGCTTTACGGCAGCAACTACAAACCAAAACCTGAAATGTTGGAAGGTTTGGATGTGGTGATCTTTGACATCCAAGATGTTGGAACGCGATTCTACACTTACATCAGTACTATGAGCTACATGATGGAAGCTTGTGCTGAGAATGGCATTGAAATGTTGGTTCTAGACCGACCAAATCCCAACGGACATTATGTGGACGGGCCAGTTCTAAAAAAGGGTTTTTCCTCTTTTGTGGGGTTGCATGAAGTGCCTGTTGTACATGGGATGACGGTTGGTGAATATGCTAAAATGGTGAACGGTGAAGGTTGGTTGAAGAACAAGGTCAATTGCAATTTGACCGTTGTAGAAATGGAGAATTACGCACATGACCAAGATTATCAACTTCCAATCGCACCTTCTCCAAATCTCCCAAATCAAACGGCCATTTATCTCTATCCGAGTCTTTGCTTTTTTGAAGGAACAGAAGTAAGTGAAGGCCGCGGAACGGATAAACCATTCCAACAGTTCGGTTACCCTAAAATGCCAAATGGCAACACCAAGTTTACCCCCAAAAGCATTGATGGTGTTGCCAACTATCCAAAGTTGGAAAACAAAAAATGTAATGGCATCGACCTCTCAGACATTCCTTTAGATTCACTCCGAAACATGGGAAAATTGAACTTGGATTGGTTGGTCTCTACCTACCAAGACTATCCTGATAAGGACAAGTTTTTCAAAGCCGATTTCTTTGATAAACTCGCTGGTTCTTCTGAATTGCGTGAACAGATAATTGCTGGCAAATCAGCAGATGAAATTCGAGCTACTTGGCAGAAAGACCTTGAAGAGTTCAAGTTGATTCGAGCAAAGTATCTGATCTATCCCTGATTCAGCACTCCCACTTTTCCACCCTCAATTCACCATTTTCGTATTTGAAAATCAATGGAATTTCTTCCATGGTACATTTAGGTTCAATCACGAAAATGATCTTTCCGCCAATTTCAAAATCCTCAGTGCTCTTTACTTCCAGCGGGTATTCGTATTTGGTATTCTCGGTGACCCAATTCACCTCTCCATCTACAAACGGGTGAAGGTCGATGACAGGTTGTGAACAAGGTGTTTCAACAATGTCAGACCCTAGTTTCAAGTGGTCGTTGGGAGCAATTTCCACTCTGAACTTTCCCTTAAAATCTCTAGTTGAAAATGGAGATACATAAAAGCTTCCGCCAAAAAGTCTCATATCTATCTGTAAACCGTACTGATCGTGATCAAATTTCACAATCTCAAACGCGATATCGTACGGGTGATCAATTGCTTCTTCCCTAACTATGGCTGGCGACTCGTACATGCTTACTTCCAAAACGGGAGTTTCTGAATGGGGGGAAGACACTGCTGAAGGTTCGTTCTGTGCGCATGCTACAGACATTGACAAACAGAAGAATGTGATGCTATTTTTCATGATTTCGATTTTGATTCGAAAGTACCTCGAGACCTCTCAATCGTTCGTAAAACAAGTGTAAATCAATGTAAAATGAGTTTAACGGACGTTTTCTCTGCGGCTTTTGCAGGTAGATTTGTGTCATGCGATTCAAGCTCTTTTTGACACTCCTTTTAATGCTTGCTATTAGCATTGGATGCTTTGCAGATCAGCAAGATTCAAGCGCTCGCAATCAGCATGTAGAAGTTTCCATGCGAATGATCGGGCATCAGGTATTGTTGAGTTCAGGAGATAGCACTTCAAGAGTTCTGCCAATTGAAAAGGATGAGAATAAATTCAGAATCAGGTTTGAGAACGAATTCAGTTTTCATCCGGATAACCTTGCTGCGGTTGTCGATAGCGTTATACATGCGACTGGAATTGCTTCAGAATACATCGTACAACTACTTACTTGCGAAACCGATGAGGTAGTGCACAGCTATGAGGTCGGTACAACAAACGATGTGCTGGCTTGCCGAGGCAGGTCTCAACCAAAGGGTTGTTATTATCTGCAGATAACCATTCTCGACTCAAAGCTCCATGAACCGGAATTGACTTCGACAGAAACAGATCAGAATGCCTTGATTGAGTATGCTGAGCCTTTACAATTGATAGCGATCTTGCTATTAGTGGTATTGGTTTTGGGCGGAGTGATCGCATTCCTCAGCAATCGAAACAAAGAATCGGATACCAACCCAGATGTCATCAAATTGGGAGAATACCGGTTCAATAGACGCACCATGGAACTTATTCTGGGTGAAGAACGCATTGAACTGACAAGCAAAGAATGCGACCTGCTTCATTTGCTTTACGAGTATGTAAACGACACTGTTGAACGCGATACGATTCTACGCATGGTTTGGAACGATGAAGGAGACTACGTGGGAAGAACCTTGGACGTGTTCATCTCCAAACTGCGCAAGAAACTGGAAGCCGATTCCAAAATCAGGATTGCCAACATACGCGGGGTTGGCTATAAGTTGATCATTGACGCTTAAAACGTCCTTCCTGGATAGGCTTTGAGTCCTGCTTCAATGATTTTAACAGAACGCTTCAGGTCTTCTTCTTTCAGCACATACGCAATTCTGACCTGCTTCTCTCCGAAGACAACTGTTGAGTAGAAACCACTTCCAGGAGCCATCATCACGGTCTCACCATCAAGATCGAACTCTTCCAACATCCACTGGCAAAACCTGTCACCGCTATCAACCGGCAATTGCGCCATGGCATAGAATGCCCCAGCAGGTTTTGGACAGGTAACTCCTTCAATAGCATTCAACCCTTCTACCAACGTGTTTCTTCTTTGCACGTATTCTTCCTTTACTCGTTCGAAGTACTCTGGCGGGGTTTGCAAAGCCGCTTCTCCAGCAATCTGACCTAACGTTGGCGGACTCAGTCTTGCTTGTGCAAATTTTAAGGCATTGGTCATCAATTCCTTGTTCCTAGAAACCAACGCTCCTACCCTTACGCCACACATGCTGTAACGTTTACTTACGCTATCCACAACAACCACATGGTCGTCCAGATCGGGAAGATTCAAACATGAGAACGGAATGGCCGTATCGTAACAGAACTCTCTGTAAACCTCATCGGAAAACAGAAAAAGGTCATATTTCTTGACCAAAGCAGCCAATTTCTCCAAGCTTTCTTTTCCGTACAGCGTACCGGTAGGATTACCCGGATTGCAGATAAGAATGGCTCGCGTGTTTTCGGTAATTCTGCGCTCAAACTCCTCAATCGGTGGTAATGCAAAGCCGTCTTCAATTTTGGCGGTGATCGGTTTCACATTCAATCCTGCCATGGTGGCAAAACCATTGTAGTTTGCGTAGAATGGTTCAGGAATAATGATCTCATCACCTGGATCCATGCAGGTCATGAACCCGAAGATCAACGCCTCAGAACCACCCGTTGTTACCATGATATCTGATGCTGAAACATCAATTCCAACACCATTATAATACTTGGCCAATCCTTCGCGATAGCTGGCATAACCCTCAGAATTACTGTACTCGATCACTTTCCTATCGAGATTCTTCACGGCATTCAGAGCAACTTCTGGCGTTTCAATGTCGGGCTGACCAATATTCAAGTGATACACTTTTTTGCCCGCAGCTTTGGCTGCTGTAGCATACGGAACCAACTTTCGGATGGGAGATTCGGGCATCTGCTGGCCCTTCAAAGACAATCTTGGCATGGTTGAAATTAGAGCATAAAAAAAGTCCCGACAATTATCGGGACTTTTCGTTCAAGAAAAACGTCTTTTCTTATTCAGAAACCGGAGTTGCTCCCTGAATGGTCTTGCTCTCTGGCATAGCATCTTCCTCAGAAGCTACAGCATTCACATTTCCTTTGATCTTCAGAAGCGCAGTGCTGTTATCTACAGAGTTAGAAGTAATGGTCACAGACTTGCTGATAGGACCAACACGCTTAGTGTCATACTTTACTTTGATAACATTCTTTGCACCTGGTGCGATAGGCTCTTTTGGCCACTCAGGAACCGTACATCCGCAAGATCCTTTAGCCTTAGAGATGATCAATGGCTCAGTACCTGTGTTCGTGAATACGAACTCAGTAGTTCCGTCTCCACCTTGCTCTACTTGACCGTAGTCGTGCTCGGTTCTTTCAAATTCAATTTGTGGACCAGCTACTTGAGCCGATACGTACGCGAATGATCCAACGACCATTGCCATAAGTAACATTGCTTTTTTCATGATTATTAAGATTTGTTGTGGTTTCAGTTAATCAAATTGCGTTCCGAAAGTAACACGCGCACACCATTTTGGTTGTTAATGAAGTGTTAAAGGCTCATTTTGGCGTTCCCAGAGCAGCTTCGCAGGCTCGGTCAGGCTGTCCGCTATATCTTTTTCTTGTACCCTGAGGTTCTCGAAGGGTACAAGAAAAAGGATGCCGCTTCCATCCTTAACGCGAACGCAATCCATAACTTTGCACCCTTCAAATTGAGACCTGATGAGCGAGATCGCAGCTAAGTACGACCCAAGCCTGACCGAAGACAAATGGTACAGCTACTGGATGGAGAACGGATATTTCCATTCGAAACCAGACGAGCGTGAGCCGTACACCATTGTTATTCCGCCACCGAACGTAACGGGCGTGCTGCACATGGGCCACATGCTCAATAACACCATTCAGGATGTTTTGGTGCGCAGAGCGCGAATGCAAGGAAAGAACGCCTGTTGGGTTCCAGGAACCGACCACGCTTCCATTGCCACCGAAGCAAAAGTGGTGAAGAAATTGGCCGACCAGGGCATCAAGAAATGGGATCTTTCGCGGGAAGAATTCTTGGAACACGCTTGGGAATGGACGCATAAACATGGCGGCATCATTCTCGAACAATTGAAGAAACTCGGTGCTTCATGCGATTGGGAAAGGACGCGCTTCACGATGGAGGACGACCTGAGCGATGCGGTTCTGGATGTGTTCATCGACCTGCACGAAAAAGGACTGATCTACAAAGGTCACCGCATGGTGAACTGGGATCCATCGGCATTGACTGCAGTTTCGGATGAGGAAGTGAACCATAAAGAAGTTCAGTCGAAACTCTATTACGTGAAGTATCAGGTAGAGGGAACGGACGAATGGCTGACCATTGCCACTACCCGGCCTGAGACCATTTTGGGCGATACCGCCATCTGCATCAACCCGAATGACGAACGTTTCAAGCATCTGCATGGCAAGCGCGCCATTGTTCCGATGGTGAAGCGCAGCATTCCGATCATTCTGGATGAGTACGTAGATATGGAATTCGGAACGGGCTGCTTGAAAGTGACGCCTGCACACGATGAGAACGACTACAACCTTGGTCAGAAGCACGACCTCGAAACCATCGATATTCTTAACCCGAACGGAACGCTGAGCGAAGCCGCACAGTTCTATGTGGGTGAAGACCGTTTCGTAGTTCGCAAGAAGATCGCGAAAGATCTTGAAGCGGCTGGCCAGATCGTCAAAATCGAGGATTATATGAACAAGGTCGGCTACTCAGAAAGAACCGATGCGGTAATTGAGCCACGCCTTTCGGAGCAATGGTTTGTAAGCATGAAAAAACTGGCCGAACCTGCGTTGGAAAACGTGCTGAACGGCAACATTCAGTTCCACCCGAACAAGTTCATCAACACCTACAAGTATTGGATGGAGAATGTCCGCGATTGGTGCATCAGCCGTCAGTTGTGGTGGGGACAGCGAATTCCTGCGTGGTACGACCCGAAAGGGAATTACGTGGTGGCCAAGACCGAGGAGGAAGCCATCAAGAAATTCGAAATTCGAAATCAGAAATTCGAAAAAGGAGAACTCCGACAAGACGAAGATGTAGTCGATACGTGGTTCTCATCTTGGCTTTGGCCGATTTCCGTGTTCGATGGTTTCAAAGACCCGAACAACAGGGACATCAACTACTACTACCCTACCAACGACCTCGTTACCGCTCCTGAGATTCTGTTTTTCTGGGTGGCTCGAATGGTAATGGCAGGGTACGAATACCGTGGTGAACTTCCGTTCAAAAACGTATATCTGACGGGAATTGTGCGTGACAAACTCCGCAGGAAAATGAGCAAGTCGTTGGGCAATTCTCCCGACCCGCTTGACCTCATTGCTGAGTATGGCGCAGATGGCGTTCGCGTGGGAATGTTGCTTTCCTCTCCCGCAGGAAATGACCTGCTGTTTGACGAAGGACTTTGCTTGCAAGGACGAAACTTCAACAACAAAATCTGGAATTCATTCCGACTGATCAAAGGTTGGGAAGTGGATGCGAATTTGGAGCAACCAGCCGAAGCGAAGATTGCTATTGATTGGTTCAATTCGCGTTTCAGCAAGGAGTTGGAGGTTTTGAAAGACCACTACGACAAGTTCCGTTTGAGCGATGCACTGATGACCACTTACAAGTTGGTTTGGGACGACTTCTGCTCGTGGTACCTCGAAATGGTGAAACCCGCATACCAGCAACCGATCGATAAGGCAACCTTGGATGCTACGGTTGAAATCCTCGAGAAACTGCTGAAGATTCTTCATCCGTTCACACCATTCATCACCGAAGAGATTTGGGATAACATGGGTGAGCGTGGAAAAGAAGACCGCATGATTGTGGCACCATGGCCAAAAGCCGAATCGGTTGATGAGAAACTTCTTTCCGGTTTCGAAAATGCAGAGAAGGTGATCATGGAGGTGCGAAGAATCCGCAATGAGAAGCAGATTGCTCCGAAAGAGAAATTGAACTTGTTGGTGAAGGGAGATTACAGCGATGCGTTCAATCCTGTGATCCGGAAATTGGCCAATCTCGAATCAATTGCTGAGACTTCTGAAGCACCAGCTTCTGCTTCGGCTTTTGTGGTTAAGGGTGCTGAGTTCTATGTTCCTTTGGCAGGATTGGTAGATGCTTCTGAGGAGAAGGAAAAACTCGAAAAGGAACTCGATTACACCAAAGGTTTCTTGGCCTCAGTCGAGAAGAAATTGAGCAATGAACGTTTTGTTTCAGGTGCGCCAGAACAAGTAATCGCCATCGAGCGAAACAAGAAGGCAGACGCAGAAGCGAAAATCAAAGCGTTGGAAGAGCAGTTAGCTGCAATGGCCTAAACGTACCCTCGCACTTTGTAGCTAAGAAGTCCTATCCATTCGTGGATAAGGCTGTGCCATTTGTAGAAGTTCATGATCTGGGGAACCAAGAGATAATCAAGTTCATATCTGCGACTTCCCACACCTTTCATCACGGGATAAGGTTGCACATCAATGCCTTGCTTTTCGAAACAGGCTACCGCACGATTCATGTGGGCAGCAGAAGTAATGAGCAAGAACTTCTTCTCGCCTGTGGCGTCCAAGATCGGCTTGGAATAAAGCGCATTCTGATGCGTATTCAAACTCTTGTCCTCTAACAGAATATCTTCCTTATCAATATTGCAAAGCAGATACAACCGCTGCAGCATCTCGCCTTCTTTGGTATTCGGTTCGAGGTAATTGGCGGCACCGCCAGAAACAAGGATCTTCTCAATTTTTCCTTCACGATACGGTTTCAGCACACCCAAATATCTATCTGCGTTGCCACCGTATTTCACCATGTCGGTCTCGGCATCATAGAACACGCCACCACCTAGCACAATGGCGGTTTTTATTTCAGGTTCGATGTCGGACAACCGAGTGGTTTCCGTCTCCCAAAGCCGAACGAATTCATCTACAATGAAGGAATTGGAAAAGAACAATAGCAACGCGAACGCCCACCACAACAGTCGCTTCCTTCTTTTCTGATTGTAAGTCACCAATGCCAACACAAGCAAAATCAGCACCCACGTGAATGGATACAGGAAAAACTCGGTGCGCCTTATGAAGAACTGAATATTGAGCAGCATTGGTGTAAAGATGGCACATCTCGCAAATACTTTTCTAATTTGACCTCATGGAATGGCAGAACTGGGCAGGCAACATTCGGTTTGATGCGAAACGCATGGCGCAACCGACCAGCACGGAAGAAGTGCAGGAACTGCTCAAAACCTCAAACGGAAAGGTGCGCTGCTTTGGAACGGGACACTCGTGGAGCGCGCTGATCCCGACCGATGACCTGCTTATCGATACCAGCAAGCTCAACCGCGTGCTTTCCATAGACCGTGAAAAGAACCAAGCAACGATACAAGCTGGCGCGAAGTTGAAAGACCTGAACTTGGAGCTTTGGGAAAGCGGTTATGCTTTTTCCAATCTGGGTTCCATTGCCGAGCAGAGTTTGGCGGGCGCCATTTCCACGGCTACGCATGGTTCGGGAATTGGATTTCAGATCTTGGGTTCGATGGTGGAGAGTTTCAAATTGGTGAAAGCCGATGGCGAAGTTCTAGAAGTGAGTCGCAAGGAAAATTCCGAACTCTATCACTTGTCTGTTATCTCTTTAGGCTCTTTAGGTATCATCACGGAAATGACCATCAATGTGGTGCCGAAATTCCAGTTGCGCGAGCGTTCGGGCATTATGGATTTTGAAGAAGTGTGCGATAACATTCTCGATTGGGTGAAGGAGCACGACCACATCAAAATGTGGTGGTTTCCGCACACGGACAAGATGATGGTCTACCGCTACGAACGGACGGAAGAACCGGTGAACGACACGTGGTTCCGGCAGAAGCTGATGGACGAATGGGTCTCGGTGTATTTCTACCGCCTGATGCTTTGGTGGGGAAACCGCAAACCGACCAGAAGAAGGACCATCAACAGTAAGGTTCTGACGCCTTTCTTGGCCGATGTGGACAGGATTGAACGCAGCTACAAGGTGTTCAACGTGCCCGAACCGCCCATACACCGCGAAACGGAGTGGGCATTTGATATCAATCATGCTCCTACCCTGTTCCGTGAGTACAAACGCATGGTGGAAAGCAAGGGCCACCTGATGAATTTCATTCAGGAAATACGGTTTGTGAAGGGCGATGATTTTGCGCTGAGTCCGTGTCATGGCCGCGATAGCGTTTACATTGGTTGCTACAATGCCGATAACCGCGGTTGGGACGAACTGCTTGTCGACTTTGAAGAACACATCGGTATCAAATACAATGGCCGTCCACATTGGGGCAAGGAATTCAATGTGGGTACAGATTACCTCCGCTCGGTTTACCCGAAATGGGATGATTTCTTGAAACTACGCTCGGACATGGATGCGAATGGGAGGTTCATGAATGGAATGTTGGAAGGACTTTTCGGTTAGTCTGCCCCAAAGGCTAAATCGTAAATTCGCGGAATAACAGGAGACGATGCAGGAAGTAGCGCCATACAGACCGAAGAATAAGATCAGAATTGTGACCGCGGCCAGCCTTTTTGATGGGCACGATGCGGCCATCAACATTATGCGCAGGATCATACAGAGCACGGGCTGCGAGGTGATCCATTTGGGGCACGACCGCAGCGTGGAGGAAGTGGTGAACTGCGCCATTCAGGAGGATGTGCAGGCCATTGCGATGACGAGCTACCAGGGCGGCCACACGGAGTATTTCAAGTACATGCACGACCTACTGAAGGAGAAAGGGGCGGGTCATATCAAGA
This sequence comes from Flavobacteriales bacterium, assembly GCA_020635495.1. Taxonomy (GTDB): domain Bacteria; phylum Bacteroidota; class Bacteroidia; order UBA10329; family UBA10329; genus UBA10329. The sequence continues at coordinate 55,245 of JACJZQ010000006.1, forward strand.
TCTTTGGTGGCGGTGGCGGTACCATTCTGCCTTCGGAAATGGAGGAACTGCACGGCTACGGCATTACGCGCATTTATGGTCCGGACGATGGCCGCGAAATGGGCTTGCAGGGCATGATAAACGACATGGTGGAGAAGTGCGATTTCCCAACTGGGTTGAACCTGAACGGGGAAGCGGGCCGCTTGGACAAACGCCAATGGACGGACATTGCGAAGCTGATATCAGCTGCGGAGAACAACTTGGAGGACAACAAGGATGTGTTTGCCAAGGTGGATGCGGCTGCGGAGAAATCGACCACGCCTGTGCTGGGAATTACGGGTACGGGCGGTGCTGGAAAATCATCTTTGGTGGATGAGCTGGTGCGCAGGTACCTGATCGATTTCCCTGAGAAGACAATAGCCATTGTTTCGGTGGACCCATCGAAGCGGAAAACAGGAGGTGCGCTTTTGGGCGACCGTATCCGCATGAATGCCATTCGGAACCCGCGCGTTTACATGCGTTCGTTGGCTACGCGTCAGAGCAATCTGGCCTTGAGCAAGCACGTGCAGGAAGCGGTAGACATTCTGAAGGCCGCGCATTACGACCTGATCATTCTCGAAACTTCGGGCATTGGCCAGAGCGACACGGAGATCATGGATCACAGCGATGTTTCGTTGTACGTGATGACACCTGAGTTCGGGGCGGCCACGCAGTTGGAGAAGATCGACATGCTGGATTTTGCCGATCTGGTGGCCATCAACAAGTTCGATAAACGCGGTGCGTTGGATGCCATTCGCGATGTGAAGAAGCAGTACAAGCGCAACCGCCAGTTGTGGGATATGAAGGACGAGGACGTCCCTGTTTATGGAACGATTGCCAGTCAGTTCAACGACCCGGGGACCAATTCGCTATACAAGGCCATTATGGATGAGGTGGTGAAGAAAACGGGTGCTGACCTGAAATCTACGTTCGAGATAACGGACGAGATGAGCGAGAAGGTGTTCGTTATTCCACCGAACAGAACGCGGTATCTGAGTGAGATTTCTGAGAACAACCGTGGGTATGATAAATGGGTAAATGAGCAGGCGGAAGTGGCCGACAAGCTCTACTCCATCCATCGTACGATGGAAACGGTGCAGGAAGCCGACCTGAAGAAGGTGCTACAAGCGGAATTCGATAGAATTAAACTCGACCTCGACCCGCGCAACTGGCTCATCATTGAAGAATGGCCGCAGCAGGCGCAGCGCTACAAGGACGAATTCTACAAGTTCAAGGTGCGCGACAAGGAGATCAAGATCAAAACACACACGGAGAGCTTGAGCCACCTTCAAATCCCGAAGGTTGCCACACCTAAATACCGCAACTGGGGCGACCTGTTGAAGTGGATCTTGCAGGAGAATGTCCCTGGTGAATTCCCGTACACGGCAGGTATCTATCCGTTCAAACGCGAGGGCGAAGACCCGACCAGAATGTTTGCGGGAGAAGGCGGTCCAGAGCGAACCAACAGACGTTTCCATTACGTGTCGTTGACGATGCCGGCCAAGCGATTGAGCACGGCTTTCGATAGCGTGACGCTTTACGGTCACGACCCAGACCATCGTCCAGATATCTACGGAAAGGTGGGTAATTCGGGCGTGAGTATCTGCTGTTTGGATGATGCCAAAAAGCTCTACTCTGGCTTTGAATTGACCAACCCGATGACCTCGGTTTCGATGACCATCAACGGTCCTGCACCGATGTTGCTTGGGTTCTTCATGAACGCGGCCATTGATCAGGAGTGCGAGAAATACATCCGCGCCAATGGCCTGGAAAGTGAAGTAGAGAAAAAGAAAAAGGAAAAATGGGATGACCAAGGTCTGAAGCGACCTGAATATCAAGGCGAACTTCCCGAAGGAAATGATGGACTGGGCTTGTTGCTACTTGGTGTAACGGGAGATGAAGTGCTTCCCGCAGATGTGTATGCCAAGATCAAAGCAGATGCGTTGAGCAAGGTCCGAGGTACCGTTCAGGCGGATATTCTGAAGGAAGACCAAGCGCAGAACACGTGCATTTTCAGCACGGAATTCGCGCTGCGATTGATGGGCGATGTGCAACAGTATTTCATCGAGAATAACGTGCGCAACTTCTACTCGGTGAGCATCAGCGGTTACCACATTGCAGAGGCGGGCGCCAACCCGATATCGCAGTTGGCTTTCACGCTTGCCAACGGTTTCACGTACGTGGAATACTACCTGAGCCGCGGCATGGACATCAACAAGTTCGGGCCGAACCTGAGCTTCTTCTTCAGCAATGGCATCGACCCAGAATATGCGGTCATTGGTCGTGTTGCACGAAGAATTTGGGCCAAGGCTTTGAAGCAGAAATACGGTGCCGATCCACGTGCGCAAATGCTCAAGTATCACATCCAAACAAGTGGTCGCAGTCTGCACGCACAGGAGATCGACTTCAACGACATCCGCACCACGCTACAGGCGCTGTATGCCATATACGACAACTGCAACTCGCTACACACCAACGCTTATGACGAGGCGATCACCACGCCTACCGAGGAAAGCGTGCGCAGGGCCATGGCCATTCAGCTGATCATCAACCGCGAGCTGGGATTGGCCAAGAACGAGAACCCGATACAGGGCGCGTTCATCATCGAAGAACTGACCGACCTTGTAGAAGAGGCGGTGCTACTGGAATTCGACCGCCTCACAGAACGCGGTGGCGTGTTGGGCGCCATGGAAACCATGTACCAGCGCAGCAAGATCCAAGAGGAAAGTCTGTATTACGAAACGCTGAAACACACGGGCGAATACCCGATCATCGGAGTGAACACGTTCCTCAGCAGCAAGGGCTCGCCCACCATTCTGCCGAAGGAGGTGATACGCGCCACCACGGAGGAGAAGGAATACCAGATAGAGATGCTGGGCAACCTCCACAAGGCCAAGGCCGAAAAGGCAGAAACTTCATTGGAGCAACTACAACACGCGGCCATCCAGAACGCGAACATGTTCGATGAAATGATGGAAGCCGCCAAGCATTGCTCCCTTGGACAGATCACCAACGCGCTGTTTGAGGTTGGTGGGCAGTATAGGAGGAATATGTGATGAAGGGTCTTGGGAAGGCGTGCTGGCTGGTTTTAGTGCTTGGACATATCCTTGATCTTACATCCTATGCTCAAGACAAGGATGAAGAATTTATCATTGAAGTCAGTGACCCAGTGCTCCTATCAACCAAATACTCCAATTGTTTGATGCCCATTTATAGAAACGATGGAACCAAATTAACAGATGATTTGGCGAATAGCCTTTTCTATCCAGAATTTGCAAAACAATACAAGAACTCAGGATTAGTTAAGGTCTCCTTTAAAGTAGATGAAGAGGGAAAAGTTTCCAAAGTAAGAACGATAGAAGGGACAGCTGACGTGTTTAAAACAGCTTCCAAAAACGGAGTTGAGAAAGCGATAAAGTCCTTTGACACACCTGCCATTTTTGAAGGAATTCCAGTTTCGGTTTACCTGTCTATAGATATAACATTTAGAGTAGAAGGTATGCCCTTCGGCAGCTGCGTTCACGCAGTAGCATACGACTTGGCTAAGGCGGGAATGGAAGACCTGAAAAGCGGGAACTATAGAAGTGCCATTGAAAATTTGACAGCTAGTATTGAATCAGATTCTAATCATTACGAAACCTTCGTTGAGCGGGCAAAGGCTTACCGAAAAACTGGAAATCCATTGAAGGCGATTGAAGATCTGAAAAAATCACTTGCTATGGTAAATCACGAGCGGTCTGAGACCTTAGGAATGCTCGGGTCCGTGTATCTGGACTTAGGAAATAAAGGAGAAGCACTAAAGTTCCTCAATCAATGCCTAGAACTTAATTCAAAGGATTATCTAGCACTAGTGGACATTGGAAAAATTCACTTAGAAAACTCTGAATTCGATAACGCTGAACACTTTTTCAAAAAAGCGAAGAAGCAACATCATACGCCTACCAAAGCCAACTTCTACCTCGGCCTGTTAGAATTAATAAAGGGGGACTACAAATCGGGGTTGAAGTCATTTTCAAAAGTTTTAATTGAAGAACCTGAGAATGGACAAGCTTATTTTCATCGTGGCATGTGCCAAGCACGATTACGAAACACGGAATCAGCCTGCGAAGACTGGGTCAAAGCTCAATCGCTCGGTGTGAAGGATGCTGAACTCTTGGTTCAAAGTCAATGTTCAGGAAACTCGGATTAATGAACAAACCATGAGATCACTATTGCTGAGCATCCTATCACTAGTTTGGTGTTTCTACTGTACAGCACAAGAGGGTCAATCGGACTCCGGCAATAAACCTGTAGTGTTTATCGCTGAAGAAATGCCACTTTACCCTGGAGGAGACAAGGCCCTCTTACAATACATATCAGAGAACATAACCTATCCCTCGGAGTGCGAACAAAAGGGAATTATGGGAGTTGTGTTCGTTAGCTACGTGGTTGATGTAAATGGCCGAGCAACAGATGTTAAAGTCGTTATGTCTAGTAATGAGTTATTTAACGAAGCCGCTATTGAAGTGGTTGAGTCTATTTCTGGGTATGAACCAGGAACACAAGACGGCAAACCAGTCCCAGTTCAATTCACAGTTCCCATTCAATTCACTTTTAACGATGGTAGTCCTGAGTGGCAAGAAAACATCCAGAAAAAACTTGCTGCTGAATTCTACAATCTTGGAATAAACCAAGCTGAGAAGGGAAACTACGATATGGCTAAACATTTATTCGACCGATCACTTAGTACTGCAGCAAATTGGTCTCACAAATGCTTTGCAGCTCGTGGAAATGTTCAGATGGCCTTGAAGGATTTTAACGGAGCACTAAAAGACTTCTCTTCTGCTCTGGAAATTGATTCCTCATTAGCAGACATCTATTACAGTAGAGGAATGGCAAAAGCGAGGCTTCGTGATATGAAAGGTGCCTGCAAGGACTGGCAAAAAGCCAACCAACTAGGAGTAAAGGATGCCGAGTTCCTAGTTCAAAGTCAATGTTCAGATAAGTAGATAATTTGCAAAAGTTTAGACCATGAAAAAAATAGGCATACTCGGTTCTGGCGCTGTAGCGAAAACCCTTGGCGGTGGTTTTCTGAAACACGGCTATGAAGTGATGCTTGGCACACGCAGTGCCGACAAACTGGAAGAATGGAAAGCTGCCAACCAAGGCGCGCAGGTCGGTTCGTTTGAAGAGGCTGCGGCTTTCGCTGATATAGTTGTGCTGGCCGTAAAAGGCACAGCAGCCAAAAGTGCATTGGAATTGGCTGGTGCAAACAACCTCAGTGGCAAGATCGTTATTGACACCACCAACCCGATAGATGGCGCTCCGACCAACGGGGTACTCAATTTCTTCACGGAACAGAACCACTCGCTGATGGAGCAGTTGCAGTCGGCATTCCCACGGGCGCGTTTTGTCAAATCGTGGAACAGCATCGGTTCGGCCTTTATGGTCAATCCTGATTTCGGTGGTGAGAAACCCGCCATGTTCATCTGTGGTAATGATGAGAATGCTCGCAAGGAAGTTTCAGAAATCCTCGTTCAGTTCGGTTTTGAGGTGGAAGACATGGGCATGGCCGAGGCAGCCCGCGCCATTGAACCGCTTTGTATGCTCTGGTGTATTCCCGGTTTCCGAGAAGGAAGATGGAGCAACGCGTTTCGGTTGTTGAAGAAATGATCGTTTTCGGGTTTATATCCATAAACCCCTACCTGAACATCTGCAACGCAACCCGTAGGGGCGTAAGGATTTACGCCCTTTGGTAACGTTTGATGTGGGCGTATATCCATACGCACGTACGGTGGAAAATCGAAATGGCCATTTTGTAATTTCCAAACATGAAACCCAACCGTCAATCCATCCGATTACGGGGCTATGACTATTCGGCCGAAGGCGCCTATTTCGTCACCATCGTTTGTAAAGACCGTGTGCATTGGTTTGGAGACATAACAGATGGCGAAATGCATCTTTCTGATGCAGGAAGGATCATCGAAGAAGAATGGTTGCGCGGAGCGGAATTGCGTTCGGAAGTATCGTTGGATGCGTATGTGGTAATGCCCAATCATTTTCATGGCATTGTGGTTATTGGCGAACCGTTGATACCGTTGGCGGGTAGGGGCGTATGGATATACGCCCAGAACCACAACGAAACCGATAATTCAAACCACCAAAAGGGTATGAATTTGAATGATACAATGGGGCTAAATTCAAATTATAAAAAGGGCGTAAATCCTTACGCCCCTACAGCGGGGTTGCAATCACCTAAAAGATCGCTGGGCTCATTGGTTCGGGCGTTCAAAGCAGGGTGTTCTGCACGCATCCGTCAAACCATAGCAACCGAATTTACATGGCAACGGAATTTCCACGACCGCATCATCAGAAATCAGGAAGAACTACAGAAAATCCAGAATTACATTCAGAACAACCCATCTCTTTGGAATGAGGACATATTCAATCAAGAGAGCCAAAAGCAATAGAGCCACGCTTTTAGATTGTTGAAGAAGTAGTTGCTTGATTATCTTGGGGGCAAATTCAGCAGATGAATAAAGCCCTCATCATTTTCTTCTGTCTCAGCCTCTTTGGCACTGCAAGCATAGCTCAAGAGAAAGACGAAGACTCCCCGTTTCATAGCGTCAAAGAACAAATGCCGATGTACCCAGGTGGAGATCAGGCATTGCTCAGTTTCGTCTCCAGCACGTTGGTGTATCCGCCTGTGGCCAAAGCCATGGAAATTACTGGAGTCTCTTACATCAGCTATCATGTAGAAAGTGATGGGTCAATTGGTCGCGTTCACGTGGCTAGGGGGTCTCACCCACTATTGGATAAGGAAGGAATGCGTGTTGTGAATTTGATAAAGGGATACACGCCTGGTTATCAGAATGATAAAGCGGTGGCAGTGCAATTCACCTTCCCCTTTCGGTTTACGTTGGAATTGGATGAGAACTCCGCTCAAACATTCTATGACAATGCCCTGAAGGAATTCAAAGCAGGCAACACCATGAAAGGACATGAACTCTTGGATAGAGCCATTAGCCTTGGGAGCAGTTGGTACATTCAGGCCTACATGAAGCGAGCCGAGTTGCATCTGGAAGACAACAACTACACGGAGGCTCAGAAGGATTATGAAGAAGGTCTTCGGATTGACCCGACCCGAGTTGACCTTTGGATCGGAAAAGCCAAGTGTCTGTACGGCAGAACCAAATTAGATGAAGCTGTGACCTGTTTGGAAGAGGCCGCCAAGCACAATCCTTATTCGGCCAAGGCGCTGGAATTGATGGGCGATTTCCACTTTGAACATGGCAATTATGAAGAGGCTGAAAGTGCATACGGTCGCGCTATTGAAAGATCCTCTCATGATTGCGAGCTCTACTTTACACGTGGAAATTGCAGCGCGAAACTCGACATGCCTGAAAAAGCCTGTAAAGACTGGAGACAAGCAGGAATTCTGAAATGCAATGAAGCGCAGGCTCTTTTTGAAAGTCAGTGCCCAAACCAAGACTAACCCAAATCAATTTCCCATGAGACCGATTCATCTATTGCTTCTGCTACTTTCAGTTCAGGCATTGGCCCAACCTACAGACATGAACAAGGCCGAGGATGGCAAATTCGCTCCGTACATGGGTCAAGCATTTGTGCAGTACATCAACACAGACGACACCCTTTTCTGCGATAAAGTAGAACTTTGGATGAAAGGTCAGGAAGTGATTGAAGTTGCCTACACGGTTGACGGGAAAAAGACCACGCTAAAAGGAAAAGACGTGCTGAAACTGGAGCGTTTTTACGCAGAAGACAAGGTGCTGATGGAACTGCTGCCCCTGAACCCCGAAAAACCCGACAAGAAGCAACAGCACCTGTTCAAGAATCTGAAAGGCTATTTCACCGTTTGGACCAACAACCATTCGGTTCTGTTCAATCTGCAGCAGTTCAATTGGGGTGGTAACATGCAAGCTTTTCCAACCACAATTGAAATGATGAGTATGGAAGGAGGCCCGATCTTCAAAGTGAGCAAGAAGATCATCCACGAAAAGATTGACCCGATCATTGATGAATGTAAAGGCGTTCAAGGCACAGAGGTGAGCGGCTTTTTGGATATCAACTATATGGAGTTGACAGACCGCTGTTACGATTACAATCGTCTCTGTGCACCGGAGTACAAATAGGCATCGAAAACATGAGATTCATTTCCTTACTTTTTCTGCTGCTTTCCATTTCAGCCAGTGGCCAGCCAGTTGATGCCAATCAGGCTCAAGACGGCAAGTTCGCTCCGTACATGGGTCAAGATTTCATCTTGTACACCCACTCTACAGATACGCTTTTCTGCGATGAGGTAAAAGCGCTGTTGGAGGGGCCATTGGTAGTTGAGTTGGTTTTTACAGTTGATGGTGAAACGTCCTCAATCACAGGTCAAGAACTTCAGGATGTTCAGGCATTCTATTCGCAAGGAAAAGTGATGATGGAATTGATGCCCATAGACCCTTCGAATCCCGAAAGCCCGAAGCTCCATCGTTTCAAAAACCTGATAGGCTACTTCACGGTTTGGACCAACAATCACCGACAGGCCTACTGGATGCAGAAATCTGACAGAATTCCACCTAGAATGACCACATCCTATGCACTGGTTAGTATTGAAGGAGGCCCGGTTTTCAATGCGAATGAGAATAACGCCAAGAAAAAGATCCTGAAACCGATCTTCGATGAATGTGCGGGAATTCAGAAGACAACTACGGATATGGTTGCTCCAATGAGTTTTCAGATTCTCAAAATGGATATTGTGGATCAGTGTTTCGATTACAACCGCCTCTGCGCTCCCAACTACGGTAAATAATTTTGGTGCAGTGTATTCTTTGTGGATTTACATTTGAGCGTTTTTTCGCATCTAGCAGTTGAACCCAACATATGCGCTGATTGCCGAACAGCTTGATCGGCACGCCATGGCGATAGTTGACGACCTTCTACCACATGAGGTCCTCCAACAACTCTTATCCGAACTGAAGCAGGCCCTTGGTGAGGGCGAATTCCATCCGGCTCATATTGGTCATGGAGTGGCTGAATACCGCATTTCTGAGATTAGGGGAGATAAGATCATGTGGCTGGAAGAAAACGCTCTTACTGAATATCAACGGCTATATTTTTCTTTCCTCGATGAGTTGCGAGAGCATCTTTCCAATTACTTCCGCATTGCATTGCCTTGGCAAGAATGTCATTTGGCAGCCTACCCTTCTGGCAGTTTCTATAAGCGGCATTTCGATCAATTCAGAGAAACGAACAACCGCATATTTTCTGTTATTCTCTACCTGAATGAGAATTGGAAACCTGAAGATGGAGGTCAACTTCGGGTTTACGAAAGTGATGGACATTACGATATCGACCCCAAAATGGGACGTCTTGTCTGCTTTAGAAGTGACCTGGTTGAGCACGAAGTGTTGATTACCAACAAACCTCGCTTCAGCATTACCGGTTGGATAAGACGCGATGAACCGACACCTATCTTCTTGGGGTAAGGAACAACTTACTGCTTTACGCCAACAAACTGCTCGTTATTATCGTAGTTGTAAGATAGTTGCACCGAGCCGCTGATCTCCGTAATGGTAACCTGATTGTTGGTTACGCAACTGATGCATGTCCAAACGCCAGCTACATTGGTCATGTGTGCTGTCCACTCGGTTCCGGCCGTACCTAAAGGGGTGATCTTGACAACCTGCGAGCTTACTTGAGAAACCTGCACACTGTATTGCGCATTGGTAAAGTCTGGGTTCTGAACATTCATAGCTCCTACGTACGTTCCTATCAGATCGCTGAATCCGAAACTATCATCATCCTGATTACACGATTGAAAACCCACAGAGGTGCTAAGCGCAACAAGTAAAACGAGAAATTTTTTCATGCTTGAAACTTAGTTGGCAAATGTATGCATAGAACCAGTTACAAGATGTTCTCCAATCCTGGTACCAGCGCCAATTCAGGATAGTCGAATCGTTCAATGGCCTCAGCTACATTTCCTACTGCTGATTTTCCTCTCAGCTTCCTGACTGGATACGCCCTTAATTCTGATGCATTCAGCGGTTTGCACATGCTCAGTAACTCTACTTTGTCAAGGTCAGAATCACTTAGCCCGAGCCAATCAGCCAATTGATCTTCACGCAGAATAAGCGGCATTCTTGGCCCATCCAGTTTCGGGTTATTGTGAATTACAGACAGCAGTTCATTTCCCTCAACTGTTACGATTGAAAATGTTTGCCTTATCTCTCCTGTTTGAGTATCGGTCCATTCGTCCCAAACAACTGCCATAAGCAACGGCTCTCCATCAACAGACCGTACATTGAACGGATAAGATTGCTTGCCAAGATGATGGTGTTCAAAGAACGATTCCACCTCAATAACGCCTCTTCTATACTTTGCCGGACCGCGAAAAGACGGCTTTTCGAACATCGTCTCAGACCGCGCATTGATGGTCTGATTCCAAAGCCTATTGGCCAATTCCGCATCCTTACACCAGAAAGGCACCAACCCCCAATACATGGGTTCAACATGGGGCTTTCCTTCGTAAAGATGAATAACCGGCACCAACGGATGTTGAAACCCGCTGAGGTGGTAATTGTGTTCTACACGAGGCTCTGGATACTGCGGTTTGAACCGCTTGTTGAAAGCGTCTACCGCAGCATTGATATCGTCAACAGAAGCACCGCTCCGTTTCAAGTATTTCAGCGAACGATGATGAAGCGTCTCAAGGTCGTAGCACATGGCTACTAAAATAGCCTATGGACCGGTTACCTGAAATGTAGCTGTACCATCGATGTACAGTTTGGCGCCAGAATCAGATTGAATATCTATGGTCTTGCAAATGCCAGATTCTGCCGTATTTATATGCGGGTTGTTTGACGTAACCGGAACGGTGACATCCGTATCCAGATCAGGCACCCTCAAACTCTGCCAGTTTCGGCAATTGTTCCAATTGGTATCATCATCTCCGGTCCACAGACCTGGGGTAAAGCCATTGGAAATGATACTTAACGTTCTTCCCAATCCAGGGCCGTTGTAGTCTTTGAAATCAGTACCCGCCTCGTAGCTGGTGTTGTTGGCATAACCTGTCCAGTTCGATGATGAATTGATGCGGTACAGCCATTCGCGTTGCGAAGCGGGTGTCAATGGACCTGTGTATTTGTTCTTGTCTGCCTGCGATGTTGGCCAAACAAGGAAACAGTCGAAATCTATCGGTTTAGCTGAATTCTTGGTTCCACCTGCAGATGCGTCTCCACATATCGGGGTCCAAACATTGCCTTGTGTGTTGAATCCGTAAAGGAAGTCGCCAGAATAGGTTCCTGCATCTGAGGTTGGCGAACTGGACCCTGGACCTCCCACACTACCACCAGACAGGAGGAAAACCTGTTCTCCATCAGCATTGAGGTCGAAGTTACCTTGGCCAGTTGGTTGTGGTTTTGAAATGCTCCAATCCGCATCCGGTGCAACAACAATGGCATCTCCATACTCCACTCTTACGGTTACTACCTCACCAGCAGGTAATGTGCTGGTAGTTCTTGTTAACCTGAACCATCCTTCTGAAATTCCCCAACCGTTTGTTGTACCACACTTTTCGTAGGCGTTATCGGTAAAATCAAGCACGGTTCCAGGTTGAATTGGAATGAATGAAACGAAACTCAACTCATCATATCCGAAACTGCCGTCAACATTCGTATTGAAGGCTAAAATGGCCAGATCGCCAGGCTCTAGTGTAGCAGGAACACACGTAGTTGTAATGGTGAACGCACTGCTTTCTGTCCCCGTAACGCTCGGATTTGAACTCACCACACGAACCTTGTAGCCTGTTCCTGCATCCATACCCGCAGGAATTGTGATGTTGATGGTTCCTGAATTGGCTGTTGAACTGAGCGAACCGATGGTCATGGCCGACCCGAAATCTCCAGCGCCATCAGATAACTCGACAGAATAGGTATTACCAGAATTGAATGTTCCGGTGGAAGTGAAATCCACTGTTCCTGTTTCGGTGTCCGAGCAACTTGTCAGTGCATATGGTGGGCTGGAAACGGTACTCGTTGTAACCGTGTTTGAAGAAGCATAACACCCCCATTCTAAATTGGCTATCAGGGTTCTGTTTCCGCTGTTCTGAATCTCGATATCTATGGGGCCAGCCACGTTCACGGTGGTGGAGAAAGTTGCTGGAGTGGTGGACGAAACGGTGATGTCTCCTCCATACTGCGTTCCATTGATGAAAACCTTCAAAGTTGAGCTACCAGAAAAAATCTGCGCATAATCGAACGAGATGATGCCGCATCCACCTGCAACCGATACATCATTGGTCAGAGAACCTGTTCTAAGCATTACTGCTTCGTCTGCTCCAAGGTCTTGGTCTCCTCGAGCATCAGTGGCTGTCCAGTCAACACCGTTATCTCCCGTCCAACCGAAGGTTGAATAAGAGCCCGTATTTGATGAATTCACGAATGTTTCAAACCCGCAGATGTCGTTATCGATGATGGTCAGATCTTCCGTATCACCACCAGAACCTATCACAATTCCTGCACTCGGGTTACTGATGGTGGCTGTGGCAATTTCGGTTCCTTCACCATTGGCATCGTCAACAACCGTAAATGTTACTGAACCTGTTGTCTGCCCGTTGAGAATGGTAATAGTAGTTCCACTCAATGTGTAGTCACCTGCGGTAATTCCTGTTCCTGTAATGGCCAGATCAACGGTTTGGTCTCCAGTTACGGCCGTGGTAGCCGTTACAGTAAGCGTGATTACCGTAGTAGCGGCTTCCGTTCCTGTATTCACATCCGCATCCAGCGTTACAACAGGAAGCGTGTTATTGTACTCATCCGCACCGATATCAGGTGTACTGACATCTCGGGTATCTCCATCAATATCGTCCGTAATCGACAACACCGTAGCCAATGCATCAATTCCACTGCCAGCACCCACATGCAGATCAGTGTTGGAAACAAACCCTGGGTCGACTTCCGCAGAGTTGGCATCCTGACCACTTGCCGCTTGTAGTGCGGCCAGATTGGCTACATCACTTCCCCAGTGGGCAAATAGACCACTTGGTGAATAAAAATCATTGTGATCCGTAGTTGAAATAGCGGTTGTAATGCTGTTGTAAAAAGCGAATCCACCACCATTCTGAGCGAAAATATTGTTTCGCAACGCAATGTTTGCGCCAGAAGGTCCATTCAGGTAAAACGCCCTACCTGTGGTTGGATTGGTACTGGTTGAAAGGAAACTGTTGTAGTAGAAGTTCTTGTAGGTGGTGGCATTCATGTAAATACCCTCAGTGGTTCCGGTTCCATCGCCTGCGCCCGATGAAGATTCGGATTGGCTACTACCAACCGAAACCATGTTATTGGCAATGAGCCCCACATTGGCACCATTTCCAACACAACTCAACAACTCCATACCGTAAACATTCGTACCGCTTTTCAGTACAATATTGTTGTAAGTGATGGTCAGCATTCCATCCACCCCAAAGGCGTAGATTCCTTGCGTAGATGCACTATTGAAACTCGCTGGGTTGGTGATGGTATTCTGCGTGATGATCACATCATCAACATATTGGAGGTAAATGCCGTAGCGATAGCAAGAGAATGTGTTTCCGCTGATGGTTAGATCAGATTCGGTCAGTGAACTGGAACCGATCCAGTTGACACCTGTGTAACCTCCAGTTATCGTGTTGTTCGAAACCGTGTTGTTCGTATTGCCTGTATTCGCATCATCACTGAAAACAACATCGCTATAAGCTGAAGAAGGTGTAGACACCCTTCCATTAAGGATATTCCCGGTAATCGTGTTGTAGGAAGCATCACCGCTTACGTCAATAACACGGGAGTAATTGTTGCTACCTGTCCGCTCAATGGTCATGTTTTGAAACGTGACATAATCACAACTATTGAATTGAACCACGTAATTCGGGTCACCGAAAACGTTGCTACTAGGAAAGTCAAGCGTTACATCCGTGTTGGTTCCTGTTTCTGATTGGAACGTGACCGTGTTGGTGGCTGACGAACCCGTGAACTGGTCGATCGAGATCTGCTCGGTGTATGTTCCCGTTCTTACATCAAAAACTACAGGGCCACATACCCCAACGGCATTCAATTCTGTGACTGCCTCGGTGAAATCTGTGTAATCAGGGGTTGTTCCTCCGATGGTGTAAGTTCCTGATAATCCAACTGCGATGTAATCCGTCTTGACCTCATCATCGCTACCGTCTGCATTGGTAGCGGTGAGGGTTACTTCATAGAGGCCAGAAGCTGTGAACTGAACCTGTGGATTCTGTGAGGAGGAGCTGGTTGCACCAACGTATGTCACAGAGGCTGGTGAGAAGGACCAAGCCCAAGACGTTGGCGTATTGGTGCTGGCATCGGTAAACGTGATGGTTGTTCCCGTGCAAGTGGCCGTGGCACTCGCGGAAAAATCTGCCACAGGCGGAGTTGTACCAGTTCCATTTTCGTGGGCACCAATGGTGGTTGGGTCGTATCTGGAAAGGCCGTCAATATCCAACGCAATGCCTGAAAGTTGTGGGGCACCATTGGTCAGCGAACTCTCTGTGGCCTTCCATCCTACTCCACCAATAAATGTCATGGATGGATCCACGTTCTGCGGACTTCCCGTCTCTCCAGTGGCTGTGAGATAAGAGGCAAAATCATCATACTGACTACCGAATCTTCCTCTGAATGGCGAACCTGTGTTGGCCGTGTAATAAGCGTTATCCGAAATTCCACTGTTGAATGAAGTAGTGGATGACATGTAAATGGCATGATTGGCCGTTGTTCCAGTGGCCGTTGCTTCGTTCACAAAAACGTTGTTTCGTAACGCGGCTGCATTGGAACTATTGAGCGAGTAAAATGGATATGCAACGGTTGATGTTCCGCCAGAAATGTAAAGCGTGTTCTGAAGCACATCCAGTTTTGTACTACTGGTCAAATACAAGGCATACGCTCCACTGCTTCCATTCTCTACCTGAATGCTATTGTTGGAAATGCGACCATTGGAGCCCGTTGCTCCAGAACTTGTTAAGTATAAACCGTAATCAATTACACTTGAACCCGTTGTGTAAACGTAGTTTCCAGAAATGTCATGGCTCCCAATTGAGCCGCTCAAGTAAATGGCGTACTGTGTTCCAGAACCAGCAGATTCTATTGAGTTTCCAGTGATGGTATGGTCGCCATCGCAATCATTCAAATAGATACCGTTGTAGCTTGAATACCCCGAAGTTGTGCTGATGTCATTTCCAGAGATTTCAATGGCGTCAATATCTTCCAGGTACATGGCATGACCGCGCTGATCTGTAAACGTGTTATCCGTTATTTCGAACCCGGTCCATTGTGTTCCATTATCACACTCGTAATGAATGCCGTAGCTACCGTTTTCGATGGTACAGTTGCTGATGATGTTATTGGTCTGAACCTCCGAGGTCTGGTTCATGATAACGGCAGGATAATCTGACGTTTGAATGGTTACCACCCCCGTGAGAATACAATTGTCGATGGTATTGTTGGAAGGGTCTCCGGTGAAATCGATCACACGGCCGTAAACGTTGGTTCCGGTCCGTTCGATGGTCATATCCTCTAAACTCACATAATCTGCTCCGTTGAACTGAAACACATAGTTCGGGTCGCCAATGTTGGTGCTACTTGCAAACTGCAGCGTAACATCGGTATTGGTTCCGCTGGCCGATCTGAACGTAATGGTGTTCGTTCCCGAAGCTCCAGAAACTTCTGCAATGGAAACCTGTTCGGTGTATGTACCTGTGGCAACTTCGAACACCACTGCTCCGCTGATACCTCCGTCATGTCGGTAGTCGTTGTCATCGGTTCTGAATCCACTTACCATATCGCTGATGGCTGAAGCAAAATCCTGATAATTGGTGCAACTGGCAGCAGCAGCAGAATTAATGGTATACGTTCCGCTCATCTGTCCTGAGCAGTTGCTAGGTGCAGTACAACCGGTCACAGAAAACGTTCCTGAGAATGTTTGGGTTGCTGAATTATCAGTTGTCCAGTTGGAGTCGTCACACAGAGCCGTCCGCAAAGCAGCGGGAGTTCCCGACAGCGTTCCAGTGTAAGCCAAATTGTCTACCTCAGTAGGTGCAAAAGCGGTGCTTCCAACGGTCAGTCCTGTTCCAGTTATACTCCCTTCATTGGCAGTAGTAATACTTCCGCTTGGGTCGTCATTTCCCAATGCGGCAATAAAGGTTGCACTGCTTGTTGACCCCTGATAAGCCCAAAGACCATCTCCACTGCCAGAAAAGTTCAAATCCAAGGTTTCAGAAACCGTACCCACCGAAGCAGCAGGGGCCGTTGTAATAAACACAACACTTCCGCAAGACACACCTCCTGCTGGAGCGGTCCATTCAATTATGCCCTCTCCGGAATTTATCCCAGATCCAGATGGTTCATTGTCCGTAAAAAAAATAACCTCACTTCCTGGAATATCAACCAAAGCCACAAATGCAAAGTCATCGGTTCCATCAGCGTTGTACTGAACAAAGGCAATATCTCCTGCACTTAGCTGTGCAACGACACTGAAATGTCCAACACAAAGGATGGCCGAAACAATACTCCAGAACCTCAGGACCCTTCTACTGCAATCAACCGTTTTGATCAGGCTTTCCTTCACGTTTTCGAACTAAAAATTCTATCGGGCGGCAAATGTAGCTGCCAATGCAAGCAAGATCGTTAAGGCTGATCTAAGAAGCGGTTATAGTCGTTCTAGGATTTGATCGTTTTTAAGTTTCGAACCCTGATTGACCGATCTGTTTATTAACAGTGCTGAATTTTGAGTGAGTACAGCTCCTACAATCAAGATGAAGTTTATCAACAAATACCTTCAGATTCTCAGTTCAATTGCATTGCGTAGGTAATTAGCTTTCCGACAATGATCAAAGCCAATTACTGATTATTCGTTATTTCGAGGGATTCAATCTCTATGAAAGCATGAAACTCATCTCCTTCAACGTAAACGGAATTCGCGCTGCGGCCAAAAAAGGCTTGTTGGATAGCATTCAGGAACTGAACCCTGACATTATGGGATTTCAAGAAACGAAGGCTACCGAGGAACAGGTCCGCGAAGTGCTTTTCGGTCTCGATTATTATATCTACGCCTATTCGGCAGAGAAGCTTGGTTACTCCGGAACGGCCGTTATCAGCAAGAAAGAAGCGTTGAGTGTTCAGTACGGAATCGGTATTCCTGAGCACGATGACCAAGGCCGCGCTATAACATGCGAGTTTGAGGATTTCTATCTGCTGAATGTTTATGTGCCGAACTCTGGCAACGGTTTGGTGCGTTTGCCTTACCGTAAAACGTGGGACGAAGCGCTACTCAATTACATCAAAGAATTGGAGAAGAAAAAGCCTGTGGTGTATTGTGGCGATATGAATGTGGCGCACCGTGAGATTGACATCAAGAATGCGGCTTCCAACTACAACAAAACGGCTGGGTATACACAGGATGAGATCGATGGAATGGACAACTACGTTAACGCTGGTCTGGTTGACACATTCCGCAGTTTGCATCCCGAAACCATTAAATACAGTTGGTGGAGTTACCGAATGAATGCACGCGCTCGGAACATTGGCTGGCGTATCGATTACTTCCTGGTTTCTGAGAGGCTGGCTTCACGAGTGAAAGAGGCCTTCATCCTCAATGAAGTGGAAGGTTCAGATCATTGTCCTGTTGGAATCGTCTTAGAATAACCGCCATGAAAAACCTACTGAAACTCGAAGAACTCGTCATGTTTTTGGCGAGCATTTATGTGTTGTACCTACACGAAGTGCCGTGGTGGGCTTACCTCCTACTGGCTCTCGGTCCAGATGTTGGGATGGTCGGTTATCTCATCAATCCGAAGATCGGTGCCTACACCTACAACCTTTTTCATCACAAAGGCATTGCCGTAGCGGTGGGTTTGGTCGGTTTCTTCAGTGGTTCAACCGTAATTTTCTTGGCAGGTGTTGTTCTGTTCGGTCACAGTAGTATGGACCGCATTTTCGGCTACGGACTCAAGTTCGAAGACGAATTCAAGAACACGCATTTGGGGAGGATTGGATAATCACTTCTTAAAAAAGTACGTTTCCAAGTAAACCTCGGCCCATTCGTCATCCTTCATCGTGCCAACCTTGAACATGTATTTGTCAGGTTTTATCCAGATGAGGGCATCGGTCATATAGGTTTTAACGCCTAGTTCGTTCTCATAAACGTATTCGTACATAATGGTCTTCTGCTTGGTTTTTACCGTTCCTTCAATGGTATTTCCATGCACATCCTTCACCTCAAATTTGATGGAATTGGAAATCGTATCCCAACGATGCACGCCATCTGAGAACTTCCCAAAATCGGTGAACGTGGTATCCAAATAGCTGTTCGTTACCATGTTCACGGTTTCCTCATCTTCTGACCAACTGTAGCTCACTTCCTGCTTAAACGGCTTACCATCTTTCCATTTGCCTTCGGCTTTCCAAGTGGCGTTCATCAGCGGCTCAAAAGGCATGAGCATGATGTTTCCCTGAGCGAGAAGTGAAAACGGTAAAAGGAAAAAAGCAAAAAGGAGTGCGAGATTTTTCATGGTTTCAAAGGAAAGAAACATCTCATACAATAATCGAAAAAGAAAAAAGTTAATACCTAAGACACTTATACTTAAGAATATTATGCATATTTGCCCTATGTATTCACAAGAGCTCATAAAAGGAACGCTTCAGACCATTGTTCTGAGCCTTCTATCAGAAAACGAAAGGATGTACGGCTACGAGATAACGCAGCACGTAAAAGACCGTACCCAAGGCGAGATCCAACTCACCGAAGGCGCCCTCTACCCTACACTACACAAGTTGGAAGCAGACGGATTGCTCACCACCGAGAAGGTCAGCATCGGCAAACGCGTGCGCAAATACTATCGGCTAACTGAGAGCGGCAACAAACAGGCAAACGACAAGGTGAGTGAGTTCCGCAGGTTCTCTGAAACCATGAATGATCTGCTGAACAGTTTCAACCCAAATCCAGAACTGTCATGGCTGAGTTGAGTGAAGCACAAATAGAACTGGTGAGTGCGTACATCAAGCAGAATGGTGTGGCGCAAGATGAACTGCATGATGACCTGCTGGATCACGTTTGCACCAGCATGGAACTGAGAATCCAACAAGGCGAGTCGTTTGACGAGGCCTTTCAATATACGATCAAGCTCTTCGGACCTGGGGGTTTAAAACAGGTTCAAAACGAAACATTTGAATTATTAACCGAAATGAACGAAACAATGAAAAAGTTAACGTTTGGTTTCGGGCTGACTTCTACATTTCTTCTCTTGGCGGGGACGATTTTCAAAGTGATGCATTGGCCGTTGGCCAGCATCCTCATTACGCTCGGCACAGCACTGTTGGTGCTTGGGTATCTGCCCATGATACTCACGCACAAGCTCAAGGAAAGCCCGCGCGATGAGGCACTGCTGCACATCACCGGATTTTTGGGGCTTACGCTCACATCCATCGGTGTGCTGTTCAAGGTGATGCACTGGCCAGGTGCTGCGGTGACGCTATTGGGCGGCATGGGAATACTGTCATTCGGATACGTTCCTATCTATTTCTTCAAGCGCTACAAGGTGAGTGCGAACAAACCTGTTACGCTATCAAGTTCCATTGTGGCAACGGCATGTCTCATTCTCATTTTCGCTTTGATGAAAACGGGAAACAGCAGTTGGTACGAACATGGCGTATTGCTGACCGATGAAACGCTGAAGGAAGAATTGCACCGAATGTCGGATTCAAATGACGAGTTGTACGCATCTCTGAATTCAGGAGACCTTTCCGAATTAAGGTCGGAGGCCAATCAATTGGTGACACACATCGATGCACTGAAGCTTGAACTGTTGGCCTGGGCGGCAAACGTTTCTCCGACCGAAGCAGCCAATATCAATTTGGAAGACCTTGAAAAGAAACATGATCTGGCCGTGGTTCATGATCTTCTTCTCGGTGCGGATGACAAACTGCGTGAAGGCCAGTTCAGCGCAATCGAACTGAAAGGATTGCTTGATCACTATAGAAATACAGTTCTCGGTGAATATCCGAGCGAGCTGCGATCCGCCATGAATTCCAGTTTGGCGCTGCGGACCGATGGCACTTTCAGAAACGCTCACGGACAGGAACAGGACTGGATCCATCACCAATTCGAATACACACCCCTGTTCACCGCAATAACGAACCTCACCAAATGGCAACTGGACATCCGACAGATGGAGAACCAAGTGCTGTTATCAAAGATAAGTCGGCCCGAGGCCTCAAACCCGCCAAGTTGAGGCCGGGAAAACCGAGCCCCTCCTGAAATGGAGGGGCTTTTTCTATAAAAATCCCGCTCTGCTATTGGCAGAAACGGGACCTTACAAAACCCAATGACGCTGTAAGTCTGCGGGTTTTATTGTTTCACGAAAAGCTGAGACGAGGTACTTCCGTTTTCGTCTGTCAATTTCAGGATAAACAGTCCAGGCCTCAGATTCTTGGTTTGAACGCTTCCGCCATTCGAAAGCTTTCCGTTAAGAACGCTTCTACCTTGAACATCGGTGACAATGAATTGAGCGGAAGTTGAACCGGCCCACTCCACAAACAGTATTTCGGAGCACGGATTCGGGAATAGATTGGATGGGAACTCCGTCTCCATGTCTTCCACAGAAGTGAAATCGCAACTTGCGGATGCATTGGATTGACCGACCGTGGCACACACCAACTGAAAATCAGCAGCGTTATTATCTGTGTCCATTCCATTCGGAACACGCGAATAATTGTTGTAATGGCCTTGCTCCCGTTGCGCAATCGGTGTTCCCTCACCGACATACCCACTTCCATAGCCCACTCGGTCCACCAGTTGGTTATCAGGATTATAAAGTGAAATCGTATATCCGAAATACAGAATCGGCATGTAGTAGTAGCTGATATCTCCGTTGTAAGGCCAATCCTGAATGTAAGAACCATTGTACACGGTTCTTCCCATTGTTCGGAAACCGTGGGCAGGTACGGTAAGTAGATTTGGCTCAATTGGGTACAAGGTGGAATCACTTCCTGTAAATCCAAGCGTGACCGTATCGGACGAACTTTCAAATTTCACCTTATAACCATATAAACTCACCGCAAAGGAATTCGGGTTGTATAGTTCAATGCCCGATTCGTCAAAAATGGGATAAGTCGGAATTCCATTCCATGATGAGAACAAGATCGTATCAGTCATGATCTCGTTTATCAAAAGTGTGGCAATGCAATTGGAGTTACTGGTGTTCGAACTGCCAGATGTTCCGCAGGTCAATTGAAAATCGCTGGCATTGTCGCCAGAATCTACTCCATCCGGAATACGTGCAAATGCCTTGATACTGGAATCTGGCGTCACGATCGGAGCTCCTTCGGAATAGTTCGGAACTGCAAGCCCATAACTGACCCTGTCGATCTGGTCATTATCAAAGAACAGAACAATGGCTCCTGTATCGCCTTTTATGTTGTCGAATATTTCAGAAAATGGGCTGATATCCTGATTGGGAACGCCATTGGCCGCACCGATCACGAAATAGTCGTTCGGTGCCAATATTCCGGCCATGACCGGATCCACCAATTCGCTGTAAACGTTTACGTTACCGTTCACCTGCTCGATCAACTGGATCTTGAAATCGGCCATGTCCCAAGCCACAGTATCCACATTCTTGAGTTCGATGTAATCATATACGTTCCCATTCGGGTGATAATAATTGAACTCGTTGATGACGATCTTCGGATACGCAGGCGGAATGATGACCTCAAGCGGTCCAGAAGTTCCATGGCATCCGTTGTCATCCGTCACCTCCACGGTGTAAGTACCATCCTCAGTTGGCGTGTAGGTCGGACCGTTTGCGCCCGAGATCAATCCTCCGTTGAAATACCATTGATAAGTTGCAAACGCGCCCACAACGGAAAGCATACCATTTGAAGAAATGATCACGGGAAGCGGATTCGGATTTACGGTGACCACCGCACCTTCGGCAAACGTGGTAAGGTTCGCAGAGTTTGAACAACCGAATTGGTTGGTCACCGTAACAAAATAGATTCCTGCGCTATTGGCCATGTATGTTTGGCCCGTGGCACCAACGATCATACTGATGTTTCCCTGAAGACTTGGCACTTTGAACCATTGATACGAGCTCATCCCAGCAACTGCCGAGAGCTGAACACTATCACCTTCACAGAATTGATTGACCTGCGGAGTAACTGTTGGGTCTGGAAGCGGATTCACAACTACCGGATCGGTTGTTAGCGTGCAACTTCCTTTGGTGATAGCCACCGTGTAACTTCCCGCTGAATTGGCAGGCAGACTTGCACTGTCTGCACCTGCAACAACCTGACCATCCAAGTACCATACATACGTGTCGGCATCAGTCGGCACGACAATAATGTTGGTTCCCACAGCGCAATTCGGGCCGGAAGCCGCCACAGCATCAAACACAGATACGAACGCGTAGGTGGAATTGTCAGACGATGGTCCGCAGGTGACCACACATCTATAATATGTGTTGGTGGTGGTTGAAGTCGACAGCGTTGCATTGGTCTGGCCACTGATATCGGTCCAAAGAAAGCCATCTGGTGACGACTGCCACTGGTAGGTCTGTGTAGCTATTTGTGAAGCACCGCTCAACGAAAGTTGAAACGTGGCTCCGGAACAGACCGTGGAAAGGTTGGGAATCGCATTTCCACCAACGGGAGTTCCCTGACAGAGGTTGGCACAAGGTTCTACTTCAAATTGCGGACTTGCCACAAAGCAATTCCCGATAGAATTCTGAATGACCAGATTTACGTAATAGGTTCCTTCCTGAGTTGCCGTCACCGTATTGGCACTTGGAAGGCCGGATGGGTCGCCATCCAAATTCCACTGTACACTCGTCACATTCAGGGTGTCAATGTCATAATATGGAATATCCAAGGTAAGTTCGGTCTCACCACTCGGACACAGGTCCATATTGCCAACGATGTAAGCATTGATGATCGGTTCCACCAGATAGAATGGAAGGGTATACGTGCTGCCATCGTCCGAGCATTCCAAAACGGGACGGTAGTAATAAGGTTGTGGTAAACTGGCGGGCACTAAAAATGGCGATCCGGCCGCCAATGGGTCGGTTGTCCAGTTCACGCCATCGGTTGAGTATTCCCAAGAAGCACTCCAATACGAAAAGAAAGGCGGGACCACTGGCGTGTTCCAGTTGCTCGGCATAATGTTGAGTTGATTGTCCTGCCCCGTGCAGAAAACAGGGTCAAGGGGTTCGAGATAGAAACCAGAAGGATCGGAACATTGGGCCCAACCAAGTTGAACAAGCCCCAAAAGGAGAATGGAAAGGATTGTTTTTTTCATGACTTACAGCTTTAAAGTGGTCCAAATTTCCTGTTCATAGCGAAGTCGGTTCTTACATAAGATTTTTGAAAATCAGTTTGACCTATTTTAGTCGGTGATGAAACTTCAGCTACTGGTCGGTTTTTCAAGAACAGAATGGCTCTCGGCTTTCGAAGAGGAATTGGACGAGCGCGGTGCAACCAAGAAAATGCAACTGTTCACGCATTTGAAAAATGGCTCCTCTGAAGTTCAGATGGAAACGGGTCTATACGGCAACATTGCCGAAAATCGAAGGAGTAAAACCCTCAATCAGGCCCTGAGCGAACTCTATTCCGAGTATCTGTTTTTTCTCCTGCTCCATTTCAGAAACTACCCTGAACAGCTACTTTCCGAACTGAAACAGGCGCTGCAATTGGCCGATGAGCCACGGTTTTACAACCTTGCCGAATGTGCTGAGCGCACCTTCATCGACACCGACAATCAGGAGGCGTTGATCGTGCTGTATCACCTTCTGCGAGACCACTATTACTATAAGGTGACAAAGCAGCCGCTTTACCGCGAGTATCATGAAAAACTGACCCGAGCCGTTGAGTTGGTGAGGGAGTTCAACGGATTGGAAACGTTCTTCATTGAACGCGATGTGCTGCGAAAATCGAAGCAGAATCGCAGTTCTGATGAGGATTTTGAGGAGAACTGTCGGTTTTTCGAGTCTCATTTCGGGAAGGAAAAACCCCATCGAACACGCATTTTGGCACATCTTTTCTGGCTGAGAAATTTCTTCACCTATCGATTCCATTCATTGGCCACAGAACGGCCCAAACAGGTGGCGGATTCGTTGCAGGATCTCATCCAAAAACGGCCTCACTCGTACCTCAATTACCCCGAATTCATCCGATTTTCGAGCGTATCGTATCGCATCTATACCGGCCACGTCAACCTCACCGCAAAGCAGTTCAACGAGCTTTTCGGCCAGTATTACCAAACATTCGATGGTGCTTGGATCCTAAGCCTTTATCCGCGGATGTATCAGGCCCTGCTTTCCACGCAAGTGAAATATCTGGTGGAGAAGGCCGGACCACGATTCTTGGATGACGACCGACCTTGGGACAAAGAGGTTCAGAAGGGACTTAACGACCTCATTTCGTTACTCAAGCGGGTGCGCAACAAGGCCAGTTTCTCCGATCAGGCGGACAAGCGTTATGGTTTGGCTTCGGAAGCTCTGTGTCTTCAATACTTGGGTGGCGAGCATCTGAAACGCGCCATCGAACTCTACGAGATCATGCTGGTGCAAGAACAACAGAATCAGAATGCCTTCGGCAAACATATCGTTTACATCAACCTCATTTACTGCTCTTTTCTGGACAAGGATTTTGGGCTCGCATTGGAGAATATCGGCAAGTATCAACGCTTCACCAAAGTGAATGGGCAATTCGATTCGGGAACCGAAAAAGTGATCGGTTTCATGGAAATGGTGGCCAAATTCAAACTCGGAGAAACCAAACTTTCGTTGGAAGAACTTCGAGATTGGTCAGCCAACCATTTTGCCGGATTTGAAAACGAACGTGCTCTCTGGGAGGATTACTCTTTCTCGCATCTTGCAATCAATTAGAATTACCCCCATCTACGTCTGACGATTTTGGATTGTGCAGTACAACCCGCCAAGTTGAGGCTGGGTAAACCAAGCCCCGCCTGAAATGGCGGGGCTTTATTACAAAAAGCCCTGTTTCAATATTGAGACAGGGCTTTAACTTTTAGCACTAATTGCATTATGGAAGCGCGTTGATCAATGCAGCCAACTCAGATTGAGTAGTTGGTTGCAGACTTGAGATCACCTCAATATGATTCTCGGTTACCGTGAACCCTTGGATGGCATAATTCAATACACCGTCAATCTCAGTCACCAAAATTACATGGCACTCCAATCCGATTGGAATAAGACCGTAGTGCTCAGAAAACATATCATTCTCCCAAGTATCAAGCTGCGCCAATGCCAATGGTTCTCCATCGTAGGTCAAGAAAACTTCGCAATTGGAAAGGTTAAGTCCTTCTGGAGCGTCAACGTAAATTGTAGTCTTCTCTCTCGGGTCGTTGTACCATCTGTCAACATTTGTCCAGCCCCATTCTCCTTCGAGAATATCGTATCCAGCACCAAGAAAGATAGAGTCGTTATTCAACGAATCAACCGGAATCACGCTGTCTCCGGCCATATTCCAAACGATATCTCCGTCAGCTTGAACCTGACCTTCGAAATTTCTCATTTGTTCGTTGAATCCACCTCCATTTGCGTAAGGCACACGAACCCTTACATCCTGAGCCAAGAATACTTGCTGACCGTTTTGCGTAGCGTTGATGTAATACTCTCCACCAGAAACCAACAACCTTTTATCTCCAGACCAGTGGTTTGCCATGGTGGCACGATTCATCTTGAACATATCTCCACGGCTGAAGATCTCGATCAGTTCAAAGTCAACGTTTCCGGTTATAGGATTGGACTGTGCATCCACAAACGAGCCAGCATAAATAACGACCTCAGTACCCTGATTTCCAGTAATTTGGTTGTATTGCGCTGGGTTGATACTAAAGATTTGTTTAGCTGAAGTTTGGTTCTGCGCGAAGTAAGATGACGGAGACATGCCATTTGTTGTATCAGGATCTACATCTGTCTTTGTACATGCAGTCAATTGGATAGCTGCAATGAGTACTCCTGCGGTAATTTTCGGTAGTGCTTTCATGATCTTTTGTTTTAGTTAATGACCGCCACAAACATCAGAATGTCATACCTGTCCAAAAATCTCAAAACCCCGATTTCTTACGCTTTGAAAGCTCAAAAAAATATTGATCCGCAGAACAATATTAGCTCAAACAAATAGTCTCACTTAGAAAAAGACGTTGGAAAATTTAACAGAATTATTACTCGCTCTAATTCCATTATGTCTACCTCACCAAATGGAAGAAGCCTTTAACAACTTCCTCATTAGGAACCTCAACGATGTAATAATACACGCCAGTGCTCTGGTTTCCGCCATCCCATGGCTTGAGGTGATAATCTTCCTGTTCGTAGCACTTGCGTCCCCATCTATCATAAATGAGAACGCGGTTACCAGGATACCACTCCAAACAAGGAAGTGAGAACACGTTATTCTGCGGCTGATTTCCGCAGAAATCCATGTCGCCTTCAAACTGGCTATTTGGATTGAAAATACTTGGTGCTGATACATCGCATAACTCAGCATCCACAACAATAACTACCGATGTGTCCACTTCGCAATTCTCGATAGAAGCAAACGAGTACGTAATGGTGTGCGCACCATCCCCAGCAACCAACGGTTCGAAGAATCCATTCGGGCTAACACCATTTCCTGAGAATGTTCCTCCAGGAGGAATACCAACAATCATGAATGGCGGCTCTACATCACAGATAACCGAATCAAGTTCTTCGATGGTTACCTGTGGAATCGGCACTACAAATACAGTAACCGTATCTGTAGCTGTACAATTGTTCGCATCTGTAACCGTAACTGTGTAAAGTGTTGTCTCTTCTGGAGAAACAAGCACAGACTCCCCAGATTGCCCACTACTCCACTGATAATCTACGCCTCCGCTGGCAATCAAAGTAGCCGACTGCCCTAAACAAATGGTAGTGTACATTCCAGCCTCCGCTTCGACCGCTGGAAGCGCTCCAACTGTAACATTTCCAATTCCCTGACAACCATCTTGGTCCGTTGCAGTTACTTGATAATCTCCAGGCGCAAGGTTTGTAGCATTGGTTCCAGTTTGTACTGGAGATGTGTTCCATGAATAGGAATAAGGCGCCAAACCATTTGAAGCAGAAGCAGTGGCTGATCCATCGGCAGAACCTAAACACACATCTCCACCACCGGTCACATCAACGATAACAGATGGTCGTTCTTCAATGGTCCAACTGGCTGTTTCAGTACAGCCAACATCATCCGTAACGGTGACGTTGTACGTTCCAACAGAAAGGTTGTTGGCCGTTATGGTTCCTTGAACTGGATTCGTATCCCATGAATAAAGGAAGTTGCCAGCACCACCAGAAGCTGAAGCTGTGGCGCTTCCTACGGTAACACCGAGGCAAAGTGAATCGGCACCCGTTATCTGTAAGGTCAATTCAGGGTTTTGAATAACCACTACCGTATCAGTCGCTTCGCACTGGTTGGCATCCGTAACGGTTACCACGTATTCTCCAGCTCCAAGACCTGTTGCGGTCTGTGTTGCTTGAACCGGATTCGTGTTCCAACTGTAGGTCACATTTCCAAAGGCGCCTGTAACTGTTGCGGTAACTTCAGCATCATTTGCACCAAAGCACGTGAATGCGGATTCAGGAACATCAACCTGTATGTAGCATGTTTCCGTACACAGTGGCAATTCTGCCAACGAGTTGATGAAAAGCGTATCGCCAGCGGCATCAACAACAGCAACAGGCCAATTACCCGTTGGTGTAACCATGTCTCCAACTGCAAACTGGGCATAACTCTGAACGGTGACCCCACAACCCGGAGGAAATGAACATGGTGGAAAGCCTGGGAATTCGATACATCCACTACAATCGGTGGATTCGGTGTACTCGTACCATGTGAAAGGGCCGATTCCTTCTGCTTGCATATCTCCGAATGGTGTGGCGCAAACAATTGGTCCAACGCATTCTTCTTCAACCACGAAAGTTGAATCCATTGCAACGCAAGAACTATCGTCAGTTACCGTAACCATGTACCAGTTGCTTGGTACCAGATCAATAGCCGTTTGTGTTGTCTGAACTGGGTTGGTGTTCCAAGAATAGGTCACGTTTCCGATAGCACCTGTGACCTGAACGGTAGCCTGAGCGCTGTCTCCTAAACATGCCACAACCGTATCTGGCAAATTGGCCACAATGAAGCATCCTTGAGAACAGGCTGGTAATGAAGCCAGAGAAGGTATCTCCAGTGTATTTCCTTCTGAATCTTCTACAAAAATGGGCCAGTTGCCCGTGGGAGCAACGGTTTCGTCTGTCGAGAATACTTGAACAACCGTTGTTGGAACCGCACAACCAGGCGGAATGCTACAAGGCTGAATAAATGGCGGTGCAGCTGGGAAACATCCGCTACAATCTACCGTGTCTATGGTTTGCGACCATGTGTAAGGCGGAATTCCGTTGGGCACTGCAATGTTTCCGAGCGAATCGATACACGCTTGGAGATCAACGCAGTAATTGACTTCGATAATCAATGAGTCGATACCACAGACCAACGGAATTTCAGGTGCGAAATAGATCACATGCGTTCCGGTATCAGCCACGGAAGGGTCGAAAATTCCAAGAATTTCATCCACAATTCCAGGTCCAGACCAGATTCCATTTCCCGGATCGGCAATGAGTGTGACCGCATCGTCATCCGGACAGAACGGACCTGCAGGAGTCAATTCAAGACAGTTGAGGCAAATGGCTTTTGGAGGTGCACATGGTTCAAGGTTGAGAGAAGCTACGAAGCCTTGTCCGCAAGCAACTACTTCGCCAGCGCTGTTCACATCCACGTCATAAACACGCCCTGGCGTAGACTGAAAAGCCAGTTGAACCAAGTTCTCATCGAACTTGTAAACTCCAGTGGTAGAACCAACATAAACGTTTCCGCAACTATCCAATTCAAGACCACCGTTCTCTACAGAGCTGAAACCCAACTCATTGGTTGTCTGTCCGTTAGGAATCGGAACGGAAATGATGATAGAACCGTCCACAATGTTCCGCTTGTCCAACGTGGAGCCATCCAACGTGTACAGATAATCTGTTGTGGCTGCCATAGCGTTGATGCTCTGATTGGTAACGCCATACCCGGCAACCTGATACGAGAATCCGTAGCCATGATTATCCTGATAGCCAAGGGTAAGATTGTCATCGAATCGGCCAATGGTATCCAACGTCATGTAATAGTAATTGCCGTTTGGAGAAGGGCACATGGCGCGAACCTCATTGGGGTTATTCACCAAACCAAGCGGACCGGGAGAAACGCTTGCCACTTCCACGTTATTCAATTGAGCGCCATTGTTCATGTCTATCTCAAAAACATATCCGTAGCCTTCAATGAGGGCCCCACCTAAAGTGAGACGCGTTCCTCCCAAAAACAACCGCGTATTGTCGCAATTGAAAGAGAATTTCCAGTATTCGTCAAACGCACCCCCGTTTGCATTCCAATCCATTGAGCCGGCTGTATTGATGCGTTGAATGCGCGGGTCTGTTCCTGCAGTAATGAAGCAATCTCCTGAAATTGGTTCGGTTATCATGGTTCCGATCCAATAATTGGCAGAATCCCAAGGTGTATTATAGGTCCATTGCAGCGCTCCGTTCGGGTCGTATTTCTGCAATTTCATGGGCGTATCGCCACCATAGATGTAAACGTTACCGAGGTCGTCTGTATCGATATCCCAAATACCGCCCGAGTTCGGAAATGCAGGGGTCAGAACCCATGGGTCGATAACGGTTTCCTGCGATGGGTCATATCCGATCAAATCAAAACCAACCTCAGTGCCATTTACCTTAAATGAAGAGGCAAGCACATTGCCCGTACTTTTTACGGTTGTTGTTGGCGCATGATCGATGATATTTCCGAAAGTGGTTGACACAACCAGATTGCCTTCTGAACTCAGATATGGCCTGTATGCAGACGGATAAAGCAGCTTCACGTTTGATGGATCGGCTCCTTGATGCAGCACCACATCATATTTGAAACCACCTTGTGGGTGAATGGTAAACCGGACATCGATGTTCGGGTACACATTTCGGTAAACCAATTCTTCAAATCCTGCAATTCCACTGATCTGACTTTCAGATCTATCGGCATTTAGCATGGCATAGGTTGATGTGTACCCAACTTGACGGAGAGCCACCACTTCCCTTTCATCGTTGGAATTACCAAATCGAACGGAGATTGTTTCTGTCTGTTGAATGTATCTTGGTTTAGAACGATCGAACCGTACGCGATCCTCGTTCTTCACTTTTCTGTTCAGGCTGATGGTGTAACCATCCGCTGTGAACAAAACCATACATTGGCCGCCATCGATGGCGTACAGCACTTCATCATCGATAAAATGGTTGAACTGACCTTTGTTCTCAACAAAAACGCGGCTATCGCTTAAAGAGCTTTGCCACTTAAAATCTGAAGGCTGCGAAAAGACCAATGATGTAAAAAAGACTGCAAAAAATGCGGTTGCAATTGTTCTCATAGGGGTAGCAAATTGGGTATACGAAATACGGAAATTTTGCAACCCGCCCTAATTTCTCAAATGAAGAATAACTTAAAGAGCAAGAGTCCGAGACCTGTAAAGCCCAAAATGGCCATAATAAAAGTGCGCCAAAAGAAATAGCCGTTCTTCTTATGATAACTGGCGGATAGCCATGACAACAGCACAACAACTAATGCAAACCCAAGCCATTTCATGGCGGCAAAGATTCGATTCTTGAGCGTTTGGAGATGTAATTATTCTCACACAATTGGCAACAATTTTTGTCTGCAACGCGCGTAGTACATTTGCGCCATGCTCAGAGTTGCTACCAGCCTATTGCTTTTGTTCGGAATTGTTCTGAACGGGTTCGGCCAAGACGAAAAGTTTCCGCAGACCATTACGGCCGGCATCGAGTTCAGGCCCATTTTTCCTGCCTCGTTTCTAAACACGGGAGACCAGACCGTTTCTAACGACTCTTACAGTATTACTGTTTCTCCCAAATTCGGTTTCTCGGCAGGAATGACAGTTAGATACGGTTTTCATAAACGGTTTGCCTTGGAAACAGGCATCAATTTCGTGCAGCGTAATTATGATCTGAACATAAGCCGTGATTCTGTTCCGCCAATCGGACCGTATGCTGGAAGCGCAGCCTACAACAGCAATACCGACTTCACCATCATAGGCTATGAACACCCTATAAAGCTGTTGTTCTTTGTTCAGGTTGCCGAGAAGTTTTACCTCAATGCGGCAGCCGGATTCCAGTTCACGTTCTTTCCATCTGATATTTTCACCACAAACGAAGAATCAACTCGTTATAGCCAATCTTTTGACCATTATTCGGAACGCGTAGGCATTGATGGTCAGATCAAGGGGCTGAACAATGATGGCTTCATTAACATGGGTGGCATTCTGAATCTCGGCATGGAATACCGCACAGAAAAGGCAGGGTATTTCTATTTGGGCGGAACCTATCATGTTCCTTTCTCTGATGTTTACAGAAGTCGGTTCGAGTACTTGGATCAAAGCAGCCCTGTACCGATCAATGATCAGGTGCAGCAGATCTTCCTAAACGGAAGTTATCTGACGTTTGATGTGAGGTATTTCTTTCATTCGCAGCCTATTGTCAAAAGAGACAAAAAGAAAAAGGGTAAGAATCTCAACAACGCTCCATCGGAAGACTGAGTGATTTGGGTCTCTTCGATGACCAAATTGTTAACAGCAAGCACATTTTGCGTTAATCACGCAGAGGATTGTCTTAGTTTTGCTGGTTCACAAACAGACCGAACAATGAAAAATATCTACTTGATTACCGCGCTTCTATTTGCGGCATTTACATCAAGCGGCCAAAACTTTTTCTTCGAAGATTTTGATGGCTGCGATCTTCCTTCTGGCTGGACCAACACTGCCGTTGTTGGCGATACAGCTTGGGTATTTGGAGACAACGCTGCTGGGTCTCCAGCTGGTAATGTCGATGGCTCTTGCATGGCCTACGTCCATGATGATGACCTTGGAGGAGGATATCCAGCCGTTGTTGCTGACCTGGTGTCTCCGACAATTGACCTTTCTTCGTTGGATACCGCGCTTCTTCAATTCGATTATGTGTTCGAAGACCTTGGAGCCTCCTACTTTGCTGTAGCTCTTTGGAATGGTGCTGACTGGGATACCGTGTTGGTTGAAAACACAGACCCGGGTTGCTTCGGATTCTTCCCAACATGTACTCCTAGAAGTGCTTCTATAGATCTTACTGATCACCTTATTTCAGACTTTCAGATCAAGTTTATTTTTGATGACGGGGCTGGTTGGAATTGGTACATCGGGCTTGATAATGTTGCTGTGTATGTACCACCTGCAAAAGACGCAGTGGCTGTTGAAGAAATTGCACCAGAATCTGCTTGCGGGCTTTCTGCTGCTGAGATGATCTCGTTGATCGTCTTCAACAATGGTCTGAGTGACATTACAAGCATCGATGCAGGTTTTGCCGTTGGTGCACAGACAGCCTCAGAGTCGTTTACTGTGAACATTGCGGTTGGTGAGACCGACACGCTCGATTTCGTTACCACAGTGGATATGAGCGCAATAGGTGTCTATGACTTTGCCGTTTGGGTAGAATTGGCCGGTGATCAGGATACCGGTAACGATACCGTTTGGTTCTCAAGACAGAACATTCCAGTTATTTCAACCTTGCCTTACAGCGAAGGATTCGAATCTGGAAACGGATTCTGGAATTCAGGGGGCGTCAACAGCTCTTGGGAGTTAGGTGTACCTGCCAATACCATTATCAGCGAAGCGAATAATGGCATGAATGCTTGGGTAACCAATTTAACCGGAGAATACCCTATCAACTCGGAGTCTTACGTAGAGTCACCATGTTTCGATTTCTCTGGTCTGACCGTAGATCCTATATTCCGATTTGCGCACATTTTCAGCACAGAAAACTGCTGTGATGAAGGTTTTATTGACATCAGCCTTGATGGTGGTGCCAATTGGAGCCGATTAGGAGCTGCTGGTGAGGGAATCAATTGGTATGATGATGCCACCAACAACGATTGGGACGGAGATGGAGCAAGCGATGCGGGTTCCATGTGGAGAACTGCACAGCATGTTCTTGACGGAGCGGCAGGTCAATCTCAAGTGAAACTTAGAATTGCATTCAGTTCTGATTTCTCTGTTAACGGAGAAGGATTCGGTTTCGATGACATCGAGATATTCGAATTCCCTACCATCAACGCTGGTGTTACCGAAATTCTATCGCCTGTAAACGGCTGCGGATTGGGTTCTGAAGTTGTAACTGTGGTTATTGAAAACACTGGGCTTGAAGACCTGGTAGATTTTGACGTTGCTTACAATGCTGGTGCAGGTGTTATTTCTGAAACAATGACTGACACACTGTTTGTCGGTGAGATCGACACGGTAACTTTTGCCACTCCAGCCGACCTGTCTACCATTGGAGATTACATGATTGCCGCTTGGACAGAAGTTGTAGGAGACGGTGACCCAGGAAATGATTCAACATTCACAACGGTTACTCATATTCCTGTCATCTCGACACTTCCTTACATGGAAGACTTTGAAAATGGTGCTGGCGGTTGGGTTTCTGGCGGAGACCAAAGCACTTGGGCGCTCGGAGATCCTGAAACAGCCTTCATTGACACAGCTAATTCAGGCGTAAACGCTTGGGTTACCAATCTTTCAGGATTCTACAACGACAATGAGTCGTCTTACGTGGAATCTCCTTGTTTCGATTTCTCTTCTCTGGTAGTTGACCCTGTTTTCCGATTCGCGATCATAGCCAACTCAGAAGAAGGTTGGGATGGAACTTGGGTAGAAATTTCTACCGATGCAGGCGCCACTTGGAGCACTGTTGGAAACTTCGGAGAAGGAACCAACTGGTATAATGCTGAAGACCAGCACGGAGCGCTTGGCGATGAAGATTGGTGGGATGCGCCATTGGGTATTGAAAACCAATGGTTCACTGCAACGCATCTGTTGGACGGTGCCGCTGGTGAAGGTTCGGTCAAAGTGAGAGTATTCTTCCAATCAGACGGTGTTTTCAATACTTGGGATGGATTTGCATTTGATGACGTTCAGGTGTTTGAACAACCATCTATCAACGCAGGTGTAACAGAGATCATCAGCCCAGTTACCGGTTGCGGATTGGGAATTGAGAATGTGACTGTTGTCATTGAAAACTTCGGAGATGCGAACTTGGTAGATTTCGAAGTTGGATACTCGATTGATGGAAACATTGTGACGGAAACCATCACAGATACACTATTCTCTGCAACAGTAGACACTTTTACGTTTGCGGTTGGAGCTGATCTTTCAATTCCGGATGATTATGACTTTGCTGCTTGGACGGCTGTTGTTGGAGATGGCGACATTTTGAACGATTCGTTGTTCTCCATGGTAACCAGTGCACCTGTTATCACATCTCTTCCGTACATGACCGATTTTGAATCTGGAACAGACGGATGGTATTCAGTTACAGGCGATGTTGGTGTTTGGGAACTTGGAGACCCTGAAGGATTGCTTATTGATACGGCCAACTCGGGAGTAAATGCTTGGGCAACCAACCTCAACACGCTTAACTATCAGAACGATCAACTTTCTTACCTGATCTCTCCATGTTTTGATTTCAGCAGTTTGATTATTGATCCAATTCTGCAATTCGCGTTCATCAGCAACTCGGAAGTTGGCTGGGATGGAATGTGGCTTGAGGTTTCTACAGATGCTGGAACAACGTGGTCTACTCTCGGAAACTTAGGAGAAGGAACCAACTGGTACAACAATCAAGATCAACACGGAGTCCTTGGCGATGAAGACTGGTGGGACGGAAACACCGCTGACACCGTAGCTTGGATAAACGCTGAGCACCTCATTGATGGTGTTGCAGGTTCATCAGATGTTATCATCAGATTCGTGTTCGATTCAGACCCTTCTATCAACACGTTCGAAGGATTTGCAGTTGATGACATCAGCGTTACAGAACAACCACCGATCAACGGAAGCATCTTTGCGGTAACTGCACCAACAACAGGTTGCGGACTTACAGATGCTGAGGCGATTTCTGTCACTGTATCCAACCTAGGTTCACTTCCAATGGATTCGGTCATCCTATCCTACTCGCTGGATAACGGTCCGGTGGTCACGGAGATCTTCAACGATACCATTCAACCGAACAACAGTGACAACTTCACGTTTGCACAGACCATTGACCTAAGCGCGTTTGGAGACTACAACCTGACTGTTTGGGTTACGGCTATTGGCGATGGAGATACATCTAACGACACGTTGATGACGGTGATCACCAGCGTACCTACGGTGAATACATTGCCTTACGCCATTGATTTTGAAAATGGCTCTGGCGGTTGGAGATCGATAGGTCTCATCAACGAATGGGAATTGGGAGATCCGGAAGGAACGATCATTGACACAGCATACAGCGGTGTAAATGCTTGGGCTACCAACCTCAACACGTTGAACTATGAAAATGGTGAGTTCTCTGTATTGATCTCGCCATGTCTGGATTTCAGCAATGAGACTGATGACCCAGTTATCCGATTTGCCATTCAGCATGATATTGAAGCTGGCTGGGATGCTGCCTGGATGGAGGTATCGACAAATGGCGGTGCAAACTGGAGCATACTTGGTAACGTTGGCGAAGGTGAAAACTGGTACACCAACGATCAGTTTGCCAACACCCTCATAAACAGAGGCTGGGACGGACAATCCGGACAAGCTGGCGAATGGGTAATTGCCGAGCACATTCTTGATGGTGTGGCCGGAGAAGCTGACGTTCAGGTTAGATATGTGTTCTCAACGGACGCATCGGTCAACTTCTTTGAAGGTGCTGCAATTGATGACATCAGCATTTTCCCACAACCACAGCTTGATCTTGTGGCCATTTCGATGGACGCTCCACAGGATGGATGTGACCTGATGGATGAAGAAGTAACCATGACGTTCTGGAACAAAGGACTTCAGTCGGTCAGCAACTTCGAACTTGGTTTCAGAGTTGATGGAGGTGCTGCCCAAACGGAAACCTACACAGGAACCGTCAATCAGAACGACACCGTTACCTACACCTTCGCGGTAGAAATGGCTGATCTTTCTGGTGCTGGCATGCACACAATTGATGTGTTCACAGCGCTTGCCGGTGACGAAGACATGAATTCAGACACCGTTCTTGGAAACATGGTAGAGAACTTCGGCAACCTTACTCCGCTCTCGCAAACCGAGATGCCTACAGGAGCCCTTATCAGTTCAACTATTGCTGAAGGAACTTCTTCTCAGATCTTCTTCTGTGGACTACCTCCGGTATTGGATGGCTGTTTAGAGATCGTTAGTGTTAGCATTGATTCATTGCAACACACGTTCTTGTCAGATCTGGACATATTCCTCATCTCTCCTGCTGGAGATACGTTGGAGCTGTCTACAGACAACGGTGGTGCTTCAAACGATATCTCAAACGTTGTGTTCACGGACACGGCTAGTATGAATATCGTAGACCAGACCACGGATATCGTTCCTGGATACTATCACCCAGAGGATCTGCTTGGATTTGAAAGTCTTTACAATGGTCAGGATCCGAATGGAGCTTGGACTCTTTGGATCAATGATGATGCAGGTGGCGATGATGGACAGTTGATCAGCTGGACAATGACCTTCCAAGACAATAGTCCGATGCCGGTTCTTACTCAAGGAGATACCACCATTTGTATCACTCAGGTACTGACGGTTGGATTGGCGAACACCTACGATTCGTATCTGTGGACAACTGGAAACAACTCGCAAGAGATCGATCTCTTCGGAAACATCCTAGGATTGGGTACAACTGAAATTTCAGTTACAGTAGATCAGGACGGATGTACCGGAACAAGTAACTCGTTCGTTCTTACAGTTGATGCGTGTGCAGGAATTGATGAATTGGCCGGTCTGACCATCGATATGTATCCGAATCCTACCGCAGGAAACATTGTTCTGGAAATTTCTGGAGAAAGCAATGGTTTTGTGCTTGAAGTGGTGGATATGAACGGCAAATTGGTTCACACCGAAACTATCGGAGAGATTACTAATGGTTTGAGAAGAACTGTTGATCTGAGCAACGTTGCTAACGGACTCTACTTCGTGAAGTTGGATGATGGAACCTCATCAACCACAAGAAAACTGATCAAGCAATAAGGTCAGTCACAACAATTTGAAAGGGCGGTGAGCAATTCACCGCCCTTTTTATTTTTATCGCATGGCAAGAACACCAACAGTACACATGGAATTGGGCTACGATGCACCCGATTTCGCATTACCGAACGTAGTAACGGGAAAGTCTACCAACTACTCAGACATCGAAGGAGAAAAGGGCACGGTGGTCATGTTCATCTGCAACCACTGCCCTTTCGTGGTGCATGTTATGGACGAACTGATCCGTATAGGAAACGATTACAAAAACCGTGGGATCGGTTTCGTTGCTATCAGTTCCAATGATGTTACCACACATCCAGCCGATGCTCCAGAATTGATGAAAAAGTTGGCCGAGGAGAAAGCTTTTCCATTTCCGTATCTGTACGATGAATCGCAGGAAACTGCAAAAGCATACACGGCTGCATGCACGCCAGACTTCAGCGTTTTCAATTCAGCAACGAAATGCGTTTACCGTGGTCAGTTGGATGATAGCCGCCCCGGAAATGAGCAGCCTGTTAATGGCAAAGACCTACGCAAAGTACTGGATGATCTGATCGCAGGAAATCCGATTCCTGCAGAGCAGAAACCCAGTTTGGGATGTAACATTAAATGGAAAGCGGGCAATGAGCCCGACTATTATTGATTCTCGGCAAATTCTTTGAAGCAGACCGTGCTTCTCTTGAGTTGACGCCTGAGCGTGCCGCGAACAAATCCGCCTGCTAGCTTCAATGCACCTTGAAGATTCACTTCCTGATTGATGATGAACTTGGTAGAGTTTTCCGTCAGTTTTTGAAACTGGTAGTTGGAGTAACTGACATAACCTTGTCCGTCATACCGAATCATGTAACGCTCTGGCAACTCATTATGCAGCACTGTTTCAGTGATCAGCATTCTGCCTGCGGCTGATTCAAAAACCACTTCACTTTTGGCGCCAGGCTGCCTGAATTCGCCAGAAACGTGCTTTACCGATTTCAGCCCTTCCAACCACTGCAGCGTGCAATCCGGATCCTGGATCAACTTGATCAGAAGATCCATCGGTCTGTCAATATCTATCTCCGCTTTGAACTTCATTTCTCCAACAATACAACATGAAGAAACTAAAAAGGTGTTCCGATCTGGAACACCTTCCTATTCAGTTATCAAAATGTTATCAATGAATACCGATATCGGCCAAGTAGCGTTCTGCATCAAGCGCAGCCATACAACCGGTACCAGCAGCTGTTACCGCTTGGCGATAAACTTTATCGGCAGCATCACCAGAAGCGAACACGCCAGGAATCTTGGTTTTTGACGATCCAGGAGTAACCTTCAGGTAACCCGTTTCATCCATATCCAACCATCCTTTAAAGATGTCTGTATTCGGTTTGTGACCGATAGCCACGAAGAAACCTGTACAAGGAATGGTTATCTCTTCGCCCGTTGCATTGTTCTTGGCCTTCACGCCCTCAACACCCTTGTCTCCCAGAATTTCAACCGTTTCGTGATTGAATAGAATCTCAATGTTCGGAGTGTTCATTACACGATGCTGCATGGCCTTGGAAGCACGCATCTCGTCTCTTCTTACCAACATGGTAACCTTAGAACAAAGTTTTGCCAAGTAAGAAGCTTCCTCTGCAGCAGTATCTCCAGCACCTACAATTACCACTTCCTGGCCTTTGTAAAAGAAACCATCGCAAACCGCGCAGGCTGATACTCCGAAACCATTCAAGCGTTGCTCAGATTCTAAACCAAGCCATTTGGCAGATGCGCCTGTGGCAATGATCACACTATCCGCCAACACGGTCTTATCGTTGATGATGACTTTATGAACCGGGCCTGTAAAGTCAACTTCGGTTACCAATTCATATCGAACCTCTGTTCCAAAGCGTTCTGCCTGTTTTCTCAGGTCTTCCATCATCTGCGGTCCGTTTACGCCATCAGGATAACCTGGATAATTATCTACTTCTGTAGTAATGGTCAACTGACCACCTGGTTGCATACCAGTATAAACCAGTGGTTCCATGTCGGCACGGGCAGCGTAAATGGCGGCTGTGTATCCAGCAGGTCCGCTACCTATGATCACACATTTCCTTCTTTCTAATTCTTCTGACATGATTCTTTATTTGTTTGCGAATGTATTAATGCCTTGAGACTACTGTGTGAGTGTACATACAAACGTATCTAACGTGGTTGCGTAACCGGCCCACACGCCTCGTCCTCCGTTGTCAAAATTGGAGAATACCGGAGTTGGCGAACTGAATGGATTCAGGTTGGATGCCGCATCTACCGACTCCCAGAAATCGTAAACACCACGGTCTATGGTACCAAGTTTTACCACAACGGTGTCGCCTTCTCTGAACCACCAGTATTCTTCTCCATCGCCATTGTCATTGGCCAAATTGGAACCTTGCCAAATGTTGAAGTCGATTGTTTCTCCTTCAAAAAGACGGTCTCCGAAACTGGGTCCTCCATCAATCGGGAACATTCCTCTGTTCTGCGTAAGGTTCTCCGTCCACACATAGTAATATTCTGTTGTGG
Source organism: Flavobacteriales bacterium (assembly GCA_020635495.1). Classification (GTDB taxonomy): domain Bacteria; phylum Bacteroidota; class Bacteroidia; order UBA10329; family UBA10329; genus UBA10329. The sequence continues at coordinate 94,968 of JACJZQ010000006.1, forward strand.
CAGGTGGATCACTTAGCGTTACCCAAATGGAGCCAAGGCTGTCGCCAAGAGGAGTTTCATCCTTGTACCACAGACTATCGAACATGATCTGGCTTCCGATGGTTGTTGTTGCCGAATACAACTGACCTTCAACGTACGCCCTTAGCGTGTACGTTTTTCCCAATTCTCCTACCATGCCAAGGTTGGCGTTGATACATAGATCGAGTCCAGGAGGAAACGACTCGAACCCGAGCAATTCCAAAGCCTGCTCCTGCTGTTCAGGAGTAAGATCGGATAGACAAATCTGCGGCAGTTCAACTCGGTTGCCATCGTACTCTACAAACACGCTATCAGCATCAACCAACGAGTTGATGATAGCATCAGCAGCAGTTTGAATTGGATCGAAATAATTTGAACTGCGCGAGATAATGACATACGGAAACTGGCCGTTCTCGATATATCCCTCGAAAACAATTCCGTTCACTCCTTCCGGAAGGTCTACGTCCAACACTTTCTCGCAAGACGCAAAACCGATAACGGTAAGAAGCAGCAATATGGTTTTTGTAAGCTTTCTCATCGTTAGAATTTGAAGTTCCATGTTACACTTGGCAGAATTGGGAAGACAGAAACCTGACGTGCTTCTATCTTAATGGACTGGTCATCTTCGTTTACATCAGTAGCGAAGTATATGAAGTACGGATTCTGACGGCTGTAGACATTGTAGATTCCGAAGTTCCATGTGCTCTTGAAACGCTTGTTCTTCTTTGGGTTTGGATGCAGCGTTGCACCCAGGTCCAATCGGTGATAATCGGGCATTCTGAACGAGTTCCTATCTCCGTATTCGGTCACGATATTTCCGTTGATGAAGTATCTGGAAGCAGGCACCGTCATGGCACTTCCCGTACCGTAAACGAACACGGTAGAAATGGACCATCGCTTCGAAATTCTGTAAGAACCAACAATGGAAAGGTCGTGCCTTCTATCATAGGTTGCTGGGAATGGTTTTCCATTGTTCAGGTCTGGGAAAACACGGTTGGTCCATGCCAATGTATAACCTATCCATCCAGTGAATTTCTGACCATTCTTTCTGATGAAGAACTCCACTCCGTATGAATCTCCTTTACCGAATACAAAGTTGTTATCCGGGTTATTATTGATGTTCTGATCGGGGCTGAATCCATCTCGATACTCAATGAGATTGTTCATCAATTTGTAGTATCCTTCAACGCTTATCTCCAATTTATCATCGAAGAAATTATGGAAGTAACCGAGCGCCCACTGATGTCCGATCTGCGGTTTCACAATATCTGTACTTGGCACCCAGAAATCTGTTGGAAAACTGATGGAAGCCAAACTGGCCAAGTGGATGTACTGATAATTCATGGCATAAGATGCCTTGATGGAATTATGCTTTCCGAGCATGGCCCTACCTGAGATCCTTGGTTCGGCAATACCGTAAGTCTTCACATTTTCCAACGTTCCATAAGAAACAGTATCAACCACCTGCCCTACTTCGTTCTGAATGTATCTATCAAACGGACCTGTATGTGCAAACAGCGATCCGCGCACGCCCACATTCAATCGGAAACGGTCAGAAATATCCCAGTCGTCCTGAATGTAAAGTGCCGCTTCGTGAGCATGATACTTGACCACACCACCAAGATCCAGTTCTGTATCGCCCGTACGGGCAGAAACGCTACTTGGTGTAAACGTGTGATAGATGTAGTTACCACCGAAGCCTACTTTGTGCTTGATATCTGGCAACCAATTCAGGTCCAATTTCAAGTTGTAATCGCGAATTCCGGATCTGAGTGCAAGGTCAAATTCCTGCTGACCCGCCCCGAATTCGAACTGATAATCGCTGAAGATGAACGAAGTATTCATGAACAACTTCGGGTTGAAGATGTGATTCCAGCGCAAAGAAGTTGTGGCATTTCCCCAACCAATGTTAGCGCTGAAATCGTCCTGACTCTTGAATCCGAACACATCTCTACCCCAATACGCACTCACAAACAACCTGTCTTTCTTACCCAGCGTGTAGTTCAATTTTCCGTTCAGGTCGAAGAAATAGTAAGTGGCTCCAGCAAAGAATCCGCCTCCATCGGCATCATCATCTGTAGCAAGATCGGCAATGGCACCACCAAGTAGACCGATGTATGCAAACCTTCCGGAGACAATGAACGACCCTTTGTCTTTTACCAACGGACCTTGCAGGGTGAGTCTGGAGTTGATGATTCCCAATCCGCCTTCCAACTCAAACTTCTTGTTGTTCCCCTCTTTCATGCTAATATCCAAGACGGAAGAAAGTCTACCTCCGTATTTGGCCGGCATCGAGCCTTTGGTCAACTCCATCCCTTTGATAGCATCCGCATTGAATACCGAAAGGAATCCGAACAAGTGCGAAGCGTTGTAAACAACCGCTTCATCTAACAACACCAAGTTCTGATCTGGCCCCCCACCACGCACGTACAGTCCAGCATTTCCTTCAGAACCGGACTGCACACCAGGCATCAACTGAATGGTCTTGATAATGTCCACCTCGCCCATCAGCGCAGGAAGTTCCTTCACCTGCTGAATAGGAATTTCCACCGTACTCATCTTGGTACTCTTGGTGTTCCTGTCAGCTTTCTCGCCTTTTACCACAACCTCTTCCTTGGTGTACGAAGACTCTTTCAGTTCAATATTGAACTCCTGATCTTTATTCAGTTTTACTTCTTGCGTGTAGGTCTCGTAACCGAGAAATGACACCTTGAGTGTATAATCTCCTTCAGGAACGGTAATGGAGTAAAACCCATAAACGTTAGTGGTTGTTCCCTTCATCAGCGGTTCCACGAAAACATTGGTGCCTATCATGGTCTCGCCATTGGCACCATCCGTAATTGTACCGCTTATAGTGTATTTCTCCTGCGCAAATACCACATTGAGCATGAGCATTAGCAACACCGTATATAAGCCTCTCTGACCGAACGTACTTCTAAAGCCTTCGAAATTCAATTTTCTTGCCTGATTTTTGGGAGTGCAAATGTAACCCCATTGACGCATTATTGTTGTAGTAAACCCCACTATTTACGATAGAGTTTCTCCGTTTTTCATGACATAGGCCCAAGACTGATAATACTCAGTTATATCGGAAACGAATATCAGACTGTCGGCCTGCTACGCACCGTTTTTTTGCTCCTGAATTATTTAGGACGTGGAAAAATGAAGAAAGCAGTAATTCTAGGAGCAGGTACGGCAGGTACCATGATGGCCAATCATTTGGCCAAGAAACTTCCTGAAATGGGATGGGAACTTACGGTGGTAGATCAAGAGAAGACCCACTACTACCAACCAGGGTTTCTGTTTGTTCCATTTGGCATTTACGAACCGAAGGATGTGGTAAAACCTATTACTGATTTCCTACCGTCAATTGCCAATGTGGTGAATGAGAAAATTGACCGCGTTCTTCCTGATGAGAACAAAGTTCTGCTTCAAAATGGGGAGGCACTGAACTACGATATTCTGGTTATTGCAACAGGTTCTCAAATCGCCCCAGATGAGGTGGAGGGAATGCTTTGCGACCAATGGCACAAGGAAATTTTCGATTTCTATACTTATGAAGGAACGTGCGCGCTAGGTGAAAAATTGAAAGATTGGAAAGGTGGGAAATTGGTGGTTCATGTAACCGAAATGCCAATTAAATGTCCTGTTGCGCCTCTTGAATTCGCATTCTTGGCGGACGCCTTCTTTGTAGAGAAGGGAATGCGAGACAAGGTTGATATAACATTTGTAACACCTTTAAGTGGTGCCTTCACAAAACCAGTTGCTTCAGACAAGTTAGGTTACTTATTGAAGGAAAAGAACATAACGATAGTTCCTGACTTCGCCATTGAGAGAGTTGACAGTGAAAACCGCAAGATTCACGACTATGGCGGTAAAGAAGTTGAGTACGACCTGCTGGTTACAGTGCCTACCAACATGGGCGACAGCATGGTTGAACGTTCGGGCTTTGGAGACGACCTCAATTTCATTCCAACAGATAAGTGTACGCTTCAAAGCAAGGTTGCGGACAACATTTTTGTGATCGGTGATGCTACGAATCTTCCCGCATCGAAAGCCGGATCGGTTGCACACTTCGAAGCGGAAATTCTTTACGACAACATTCTTCGGTTCATTGACGGAAAACCGTTGGGAGAAACATTCGATGGTCATTCCAATTGCTTCATAGAAACTGGGCATGGCAAAGCTCTGCTAATCGATTTCAACTATACTCACGAACCAGTTGAAGGCTCCTTTCCGCTTGGCACATTGGGTCCGTTGAAGCTTTTGAAAGAATCGAGGGTGAACCACTTAGGAAAGCTTGCTTTCAGGTGGGTGTACTGGAACATCCTTCTCAAAGGAAGACCTATACCATTTGTACCGGCCACTATGAGTGAGGCAGGCAAACAACTAGAACAGATAAATCAACAAACCATCATAGATTGATACCATGACAACAACAATTGCAGGAACAGAAGTAAGCGTAAACGCTGAAGGTTACATGACAGACCTGAACCAGTGGACCAAGGAAATTGCCCTTGAAATAGCTGCGCAGGAAGGTGTTACCATGACAGATAAGAATTGGGAAGTTATAGCTTGGATTCAGGATCAGTATCGAAAGGAAGTACCATTGACCATCAGAAAAGTGGGCAAAAGCGGAATCACAGACATCAAAGAATTCTACGAGCTTTTCCCGAACGGACCATTGAAAAAAGCATCAAAAATTGCTGGCATCCCTAAGCCTGTCAGCTGTATCTAAACATTAAAGCCATGAGCGAGCAAAAAGAAGCCCCGGTTAAAAAACTGTTGCTGATACTATCAAAAGCAACTATCGAGAACGTTTATGCCTGTTTTATTTTGGCCAACGGTGCTAGAATGGAAGGCATAGAGTCTGAGATTTTCTTCACATTCTTCGGACTGGAGGCTATTACCAAATCCAAGCTGAATGACCTTCATGTTGCTACAGTTGGAAATCCGGCCATGCACATTCCAACCATGATAGGTGGACTACCAGGAATGGAAACCTTCGCCACCAAAATGATGAAAAAGGAGATGGACAAACTGGACATTCCGCCAGTTGATGAATTCTTGGAAATTCTAAGCGCATCTGGATGCAAAATGTGGGCTTGCAAGCTTGCAATGGACATGTTTCATATTGAGAAAGAGGACTTGTTTGATGACCTTGACGGAGTTCTTACCGTTGGAGGATTTTACGAACGTGCTGCAGGAGAAGGTTCGCACCTCATGTTCATTTGAGCAACACCTGTTTTAATTGGAAAAGGGCAGCCGCATGGCTGCCCTTTTTTCTGTCGGGGTGAGTGGATTCGAACCACCGCTCTCGCGCCCCCCAGACGCGCACTTTAACCGGGCTAAGCTACACCCCGAAACAGGGCTTCAAATGTATCACTTTTCGTAACTGACAGAAATGAACACAACGAACCGAAACCTTCGATTCAAAAAATCGTTAATCTTGTATTGACCATTTTTCAGAACCAAAAAACCTATTGAAATGCGCGTTAAGTTCTTGCTGACAATCCTATTTACTGTTACCATGTTCAATCTAACCTCAGCTCAGTGTACAACTGGCAATTGTTATGATGGAAATGGATCTTACATGTTTGAAAATGGAGACCTGTACAATGGGCAGTGGAAAAAGGGCGAAATGTTCGGTTATGGCGTTTACGAATTTGCTAACGGAGACGTTTACAAAGGAGCCTGGAAAGCCGGCCAGATGGAAGGCAGAGGAACGTACACCTATGCCAATGGTGACAAGTACATCGGAGAATGGAAAGAGGGCAAAATGAATGGTCGTGGGCATTTTCATTGGAGCCTGCCTGGAGACCTTATGACCAATGCCAAGTACGAGGGATTCTTTAAGGATGGGGTTCCGAAGAACATTGAAGTGAAGGAAACAGGAGCTCCTTCTGCTCAACCAGAAAGATAATATATAGGGCCCTTCGGCCCTTTTTTTTGGTTTATACAGTTCCTGATTTCAAATCCGCGGGTTGTATATTGTAAGGCAAACAATTGTTCCATGGCCTTACCATTCCCGTTCAAGAAAGTTGCTACTGCCATCGCGTTTTCGCCATATGCAGAAGCCAATATGCACGAAAGCACACGCATTGCAAAAATGCTTGGTGCAGAATTGGTTCTTATCCATGTAGGCGCGGAGACTCCTGAAAAGAAGGAACAGCTTGAACTGCTTATCTCTCAAACAGAAATTGACAGAGCAAGGGTTAACGTTGAATTCAGAGAGGGAGATCCCGTAAAAAGCATTCTGGCTTCATGCGCGGAGAACAATGTTGATCTGCTGATAGCCGGTGCCCAGAAAAAGGAAAACCTGCTGAAATTCTACACCGGTTCTGTTGCCCGTAAATTGTGCCGTAAAGCAAAATGCAACATTCTGCTGCTTACAGACCGTTCGGTTATCAGAAATCAGTGCAGGCAGATAATCGTTTCTGGAGACGACCACACAAAAACTGCTGGAACCGTTCGGACTGCCAACTATTTCGGTAAAGTGCTGGGAGCCAATCAGATCACCATTGTAGACGAGATAGACCCGAAGAAAGCGGCCTCTTCTGCAGATGACGACCACCAATTGGCCCAAGCTACACAGAAAAGAAAAGAGGTAAAACAAAAGGAAGGCGAACGCCTGATGGATCTTGAGAAGCAGTTGAAACAGGATGACTCATTACCGGTCTCTCACAAATACATTTTTGGCAAACCGGGCTATACCATTGGTCATTATGCTCATTCTCAGAAAGCAGATCTTTTGGTAATGAATTCTCCTGATACTGAATTGGGAATCATCGACCGCGTCTTTCCTCATGACCTCGAATACGTGCTTTCCGATCTACCGTGCTGCCTTATGATCGTTCATCAAACCACCGATAAAGTTGCATGAGGCTGTTCTCCACTGGGCTAAAGGACTGGAAACAGTCATGGAAGAGTGATCTTCGTGCATCGATTAGCGTTGCTTTCATTGCCATTCCATTAGGCTTTGGAATCGGATTGGCATCCGGTGTTCCGCCTATGGCTGCCGTAATTCCATCTGTAATTGGCGGTCTCCTGCTTGCCTGGTTCAGCGGTGGAAATGTCATTGTACACAGCACTCCTAAAATGCTTATTGGGGTTACCGCTGTTGCAGTAATTACGCTAGGCGGAGACGATATACTTCTGGGATATAGGTTGTATTTGGCTGCAGTGGTCTTTGCCGGAATAATTCAGTTTTTACTGGGCAGTTTACGGCTAGGAGTAATTGGCGATCTGATTCCCGCTAGTGTGATAAAAAGTCTGTTGGCTGCCGTGGGAGTATTCATCATCGTAAAACAGATTCCGGTACTTGTCGGGTCACACCTGCACCCGAAAGATATAGTGCAAATGACCAGAATGCTGCCAGAACTCTTGGCAGACATCAACCCCATGGTCGGTTTTATCGGACTATTGTCTGTTGTGATCATGTTTCTCCATCCGAGTTTTGAATTCCCTGCCATCAAAGCAATTCCTGCTGCCGTGTGGGTAATAGCCCTGTCTATAGGGTATTCGTATTTGCTTGGTTTTGAGGAAGGAGGCGAGATGTTCGGTTTCGAATTCAATTCTGAATTTCTGATCGACATACCTTCCAGCGTAGCTGAAATGGTGGCTTACCCCGATTTTAGCCTATGGCAAACGTGGGATTTCTGGAATGTGGTGATAGCTGTTGTCGTTATCAGTAGCATAGAAGCCATTTTAAGCACCAAGGCCATTGACAGGCTTGACGCCAAGAAGCGAAAGTCAAACGTGAACAGGGAACTGAGTGTGGTGGGGCTCGGAACAGCGGCTTCGGGCATGATCGGAGGACTGCCCATTATTCCCGGCATTGTTCCCAGTTCTGTGGGCGCCAGCCACAATGGAAAAGGCATGCTTATGAATGTTTTCCATGCCCTTTGGATACTGATTTTGATAGTTCTTCTTGGTAGTCAGTTACAACACATTCCGCTGGCTGCATTGGCCGGAATCCTTATTCATACCGGATACAAATTGATCAACCCTTCAGAGATCAGAAACATATACAGAATAGGTTGGGACGAATTACTGATCTTCTCAACCACGCTGGTTGTTACGCTTACCACAGACCTGATAATCGGTATTGGCATCGGTGTACTTCTAACCATTGTCATCCACATCGTTCGCCTCCGCTCTTTGCTCAAACTTTTCACCATTCTCTTTAAACCCAATGTGGTATCGTATGAGGAAGAGGAAGATTCAGAAACATTCCACATCAGTGTAAGCGGTTACAGCAATTTCCTAAACTACCCTCAGCTCAAAAAGGCTTTGGATGTTGTTCCTCGCGAAGCCTCGATAATTGTGGACTTCAGCATGGCAGAGTTCATTGACCATTCGGTAATGGAGCATCTGTCTGAGCACGAAGAAAACCATATCCGAAGAGGCGGGAATTTTGAGGTTATAGGGATTGACACCCATTTGAGCTCCGCGAAACATCCACTTTCCACCAGATTCAAAGGAACAAAAGAGGTCGTATCCAACTCGGCTCCACTTACTTCGCGTCAACAAAAACTTGAGGCAACCGCAAAAGAACTGGGTTGGCAATTCGATGCAAACGTCATGTTGTTTGTTCGAGATTTTGAACAGTTTCATCTTTTCAGATTCAAATCCATTGACAGGGTCTACAATAGAGTTTTCGGTACATCCGATGGGCTTTTGGTAACTATACAGGATGTTGATTATCACGAAGGTGAGCTTCATACCAAAGAAGACGGACATACAACTGTTGCCACTATTGATCTCGAGAATCAGATTCCTCTGTTCACCATAGAGAAAGAGCTCATTTTTGATAAGCTGGCGGCTTTGGCAGGTTATGATGATATCGACTTCAAGAACTTCAAAGAGTTCTCTGACAATTTCAGATTGAAGGGGGAAAATGAACCTGAGGTCAGAGAGTTCTTCAAATCTGATATGGTCAAATATCTTGAGGGGAACCTGATATACAGAGTGGAAAGCGATGGCAAACGCATTCTCTTGATGAGTAAAAACAGAACCATGAGTGTGACAGAGATAAGCGAGCTGGTAGATTTTATCGGGGGTTTTACTCCACTTTTAACCCAGTCTGCTTAACACCATTTAACAATTGAGCTTCAAACGATTTTGCACAGATGGCATGATTGTCGTTCTTTGCAACTCAAACAAGAAAAAAATGAAGAATCTAGTACTAACAATCGGTGTTGTCTTAATGAGTATTGGTGCTGCCTCAGCACAGAAAATGGCTCATGCAGATATTAACGCCATTCTTTCGGTAATGCCGGAAAACAAGAAAATCAACGAAGACCTTCAGATCTATGCTACCGGACTTTCAAAGAGAGTTCAGGATATGAAAGCTCAGTTGGATATGGCGGTAGAGCAATTCAACAAGGTTTTAGCAGCTGGAGACACGGCCAAAGCAGTTGAAATTCAGCAACAAGGTCTGGAGTTGGATAAGCAACTGCAGCAAGCATCAGCGCAAGCAGATCAGCAACTTGCACAGAAAAGAGGTGAATTGCTGCAACCTGTTCTCAACAGAATCAGAGAAGCAATGAAGAAAGTTGCCACCGCCAAGGGATATGAATATGTACTCAATTCAGTAGATGGTTCTGGAACCTCTATTGTTCTTTGGGGACCGGATGCTGCTGACATTACCCGTGCGGTAGTTGATGAGCTAGGTATCAAATTGGAAGGTGCTGAGCAAGCTCCCGCTTCTGAAGAGGATGCCAAGAAGAAGAAAAAATAAGCCTTAAAAAGGCAAACCTTTAAACCGCTTTCGTTTCTAACGGAGGCGGTTTTTTATTTTAGAGATATGCGATTTCTACTCACTTCACTTCTACTCTTCCCATTGCTGATCAATGCCCAACCATTGCAGCCACAGGAGGTTCAAATTCCTATGCGAGACAATGAAAACCTCGCAGCCGATGTTTATGTGCCTTCGGGATGCAACAGTTGTCCGACCATTCTCATCCAAACACCCTACAACAAAAACCTATTCCGTTGGGGATTGCCACTTGGCATTGCGCAAAACCTCAACAATAGTCCGTATGCATTTGTGGTAGTGGATTGGCGTGGATTCTATGGCTCGGCAGGAGCGTTGAACGGCCAACCGAACCGTGGACAAGATGGCTACGATTGCGTGGAATGGATCGCCACGCAAACCTGGAGCAATGGAAAAGTGGGAACTTGGGGACCGAGCGCCTTGGGCGTGGTGCAATTTCAAACAGCACGAGAACACCCTCCGCATTTAACGTGCTGCGTTCCCGTAGTCGCTTCGCCACAGACCACATACGAAACGTATTATCCTGGTGGTGTTTACCGAACCGAGTACGTAGAGCAATTGGATGCCCTCGGATATGGTCTGTCAACAACCGTTCTCGCCAATCCTTATGACAACCTCATTTGGCAATCGGTAGAAAACGGGAGTTGGTATCCACAAGAGTTGGATGTGCCGTTTTACCTCATAGGTGGATGGTTTGACCACAACGCCCGCGAAATGTGGGATTTCTTTCCTGCGATGGTTCAGAATGAGCCAACCGAAGTAGACCACCGAATGTTGTTCGGTCCATGGACGCATGGCGGACATGGTTCTGCCGCTCCAGGAACCAGCCAACAGGGCGATCTTGATTTTCCAGCGGCTGAAGGTTGGCCTACGGATAAAGCCGTGGAGTTCTTCGCGTATCATTTGCTAGAACAGCAGAACGGTTGGCAGAATGAGCCCCGCATCCGTTACTTCCAAATGGGAATGGACCAATGGCAATCGGCATCGGATTGGCCACCAGTTTCACAAACCGTAAACTATTACCTAGGTTCCAGTTCTGACATTACAACTTCGTTGGGAACTAGTGGAACCGCGAGCTACGCTTCCAATCCATCCGACCCATCTCCCACGGTGGGCGGACCAACCTTGAATGCCGACCTACTGCAAGGCCCCTATGACATCTCAAGCACGGTTGAATCAAGATTCGATTACGCCCTTTTCGAAACCGAAGTGCTTTCAGAAGACCTTTCAGTCCAGGGACGCATCAACGTGAAACTGTTTGTGAGCACCGACCAGTTGGATGGCGATGTGGCCATTCGTCTCACCGATGTTTTCCCAAATGGCGAAAGCATCATTATGCGAGATGGCATTCAGCGATTGCGTTTCCGCAACGGATTTACACAAGCAAACGAAGCTTTCTGCTCAGTGGGAGAAGTTTATGAGATCGGCATTGAGCTGGAAGATATCGCACACACTTTCCTTGCGGGACATAAACTGCGCTTACTGGTTTCCGGTGCCAACTACCCACGGTTTGATGTCAACCTCAACAACGGACAGGCCATGTACACCGCTGGCGACACCATCACTTCCACAAGCAATGTTTATTTCGGAACGAATAATCCTTCACGATTGGAATTGCCTGTAGTTACGAATGTTTCTTTGGATGAAGCCCATGCTGAAAACAACTTCAACATTTACCCGAACCCGACAACCGATGTCGTTTGGGTAGAAATGGAAAAAGCGCAAAGCGCGAAGGTGCGATTGATGAATGTGTTGGGAGAAGAGGTTCTTCAGCTACAAGCCTCAAGTAGCAAGCTACAAGTTGACCTGAGGGGATTTTCTCAAGGCGTTTATTTTATGGAAGTTGAAACCGATAATGGACGTTCAACTGAGCGATTGGTCAAATACTGACTTTTATCTTTGCGGCTTGTAGCTTAAAGCTTGAAACTTGCAGCTTATGTTAGGACTAAAACTACCCACCGACCCGCGTTGGGCAAACATTGCCGAAAAGAACATTGAAGAAATTCTGACCGACCACGCTTGGTGCGAGCAGAAAGCCGCCTCGAGTGCCATTTCAATGACGGTACACTATCCCGAAAAATCTGAATTGGTTGAAGCGATGCTTGAATTGGCAAAGGAGGAATTGGAGCATTACCAGATGGTGCATAAGCGCATTCTTGACCGTGGGCTAGTTCTTGGCAAACCAAGAAGAGACGAGTACGTGCGTCAGTTGTTGGAGTTCTTCCCGAAAGATGGGGCGAGAGAAGACAAACTGGTCCATGAATTACTCATTTCAGCCATGATTGAAGCTCGTAGTTGTGAGCGTTTCAGAGTGCTCTCAGAGAATATTGAAGACAAAGACCTTGCGGCTTTCTATCATGAATTGATGATAAGCGAAGCCAATCACTACACACTCTTCCTCAAGTTTGCACGGCAATATGGCGGACGCGAAAAAGCAGATGCCAAATGGAATGCCCTACTCGATTTCGAAGCTGAGATCATGGGCAACCTCGGCAACGAGGAGAAGATTCACGGCTAACCTGCCATCGCGGTTTTCCAATCCTCAGGAATGGGAACGGACCTGTTGGTTTTGTAATCGAACGCTACAATGATGTTAGTGCCTTTGGCGGTGGGCCGTTCACCTTTCTTGTCGGTTTTGGTGATGAGGCATTCGAGCACCACGCTTTTGCCGCCTATTTTACCAGCGCGCATGTACACTTTTACCTTGTCGCCAAGAAAAACCGGCTCGAGGTAATCAATGGAAACGTGCGCCAGAATGAACCCAGTTTTGGTCCAATCAATTTCAGGAAGAATGGCATCTGTGAACGCCATTCTTCCCAACTCCATCCAACTTAGATACACGGCATTGTTGACATGCCCGAGCGCATCTGTATCACGAAATCTAACCTGCGCCTCTACCGTTGCTTGAAAATCTTCCATTTTAGTCTTATTCATTAAATCCTCCGCCTCGTTCCTCGGCACCTCCTTTGCAAAGGAGGATGGAGCGCAATCCCCCTTTTAAAGGGGGTGGCCCGAATGTGAAGCTTGCGAAACTTTCGGGTCGGGGGATTTTAGTACGCGAACAATGGTCGTCCGCTCATTAAGTCAATCACTTCTTTTTTCACTTCTGCTATAATCGCGTCATTATCCTTATTGGTTATCACGCGGTCCATGAGGTCAACAATCGTTTTCACTTCTTGTTCTTTGAGACCTCGGGTTGTGATAGCTGGCGTTCCAACACGAATTCCAGAACTGATCATAGGTGGCTGATCATCGAACGGAACCATGTTCTTGTTAACCGTGATATCGGCTTTTCCGAGCGCGGCATCGGCATCTTTACCGGTTACACCTTTTGACCGTAGGTCGATGAGCATACTGTGGTTGTCCGTTCCTCCTGAGATGATCTTGTAGCCTCTGTCCACAAACTCAGCCGCCATCACTTTGGCGTTCTTCAGCATCTGCACGCAGTAATCCATGTACCTGTCTGAAAGTGCCTCTCCGAAAGCAACGGCTTTAGCAGCAATCACATGCTCTAACGGACCACCTTGCATTCCTGGGAAAACAGCACTATCAATCAACGAGCCCATGCTACGAACGGTTCCTTTCTTGGTCGCCTTTCCCCACGGATTATCGAAATTCTTTCCGATCATGATCATACCGCCACGTGGCCCACGAAGTGTTTTGTGCGTGGTTGTGGTAACGATATGGCAATCTTCCATAGGATCAGTGAGCATACCACGGGCGATCATTCCAGATGGGTGTGAGATATCCGCCATCAAAAGCGCGCCAACTTCGTCAGCAATCTCGCGCATGCGTTTGTAATTCCAATCGCGGCTGTAAGCCGAAGCACCCGCAATGATGAGTTTCGGACGGCATTCTTTAGCCGTAACTTCCATTGCGTCATAATCCACGGTTCCAGTCTCACGACCAACCCCATAAAAGTGCGCGTTATAAAGTATTCCGCTGTAGTTAACAGGAGAACCATGCGTTAGGTGACCACCATGCGAAAGGTCGAAACCGAGGATATTATCGCCAGGTTTCAGGCAAGCCAATGCCACAGCAGAGTTGGCCGAAGCTCCCGAATGAGGCTGCACATTCACATACTCGCAATTGAAAAGCTCTTTGGCTCGGTCAATAGCTATGCTCTCCACCTGATCCACAAACTCACAACCACCGTAGTAGCGCTTTCCAGGATATCCTTCCGCGTACTTGTTGGTAAGCACAGAACCCTGCGCTTCCATAACCTGTTCGCTGACAAAATTCTCCGAAGCAATCAGTTCAATTCCATCCAACTGACGGTGTTTTTCCTTCGCAATAAGATCAAAAACTGTTTGGTCGCGCTGCATAATTTGGTTGTTTAAGTGAGGTTTTAAATTCCACGTCCAAAGTAGAAATCCTAAATTCTAAATGAAGAAATTCGAAATGGGTTTTGAACAACTGGTTTTTAAAATCCGAAGCACGAAATGAAGAACTATTCTCAGCGAAGCTAAATTCAAACAAGGAAGGAAAACCTAAATTCGAGACGTGAGCACCGAAAAGAAATATGACTTGGAAGCCAGAACTTTGGAGTTCGCAAAACGAGTAAGAAAGTTCGTGCGCAATCTCCAAATGGACATACCTAATCGAGAAGATGGAAAACAGTTGGTGCGATCATCTGCATCGATAGGTGCAAACTATTTGGAAGCAAATGACGGTCTAAGTAAGAAGGATTTCCTGTTCAGAATTAAACTCAGCCGAAAAGAAGCGAAGGAGACAAAATATTGGCTCAATTTGATTGAGACATTTGGAAACGACCATCAAGAAAAGGAAAGGTCGGAACTTCTTCAAGAAGCCAACGAACTAATGCTTATTCTTGGCGCAATTCTCAGAAACTCAAAGTAGCTGTTCATTTGGGGTTTCTCTCTTTTTTGTTTCGAATTTCTTCATTTAGAATTTCGTGCTTTGTTGAATTTAGAATTTAGTGCTTCATGGAAAACAGAATTACAGAGCTTTTCAACATAAAATACCCGATCATTCAGGCGGGGATGATCTGGTGCAGCGGTTGGCGATTGGCAAGTGCCGTGAGCAATGCTGGCGGATTGGGAATTATCGGTTCGGGGTCGATGTATCCTGATGTTTTGAAAGAGCATGTTCGGAAGTGCAAAGCCGCTACGGATAAACCGTTTGCGGTGAACATTCCACTCCTCTACCCTGATATCGACAAGCACATTGAAACCATCATTGAAGAGAAGGTTCCGATTGTATTCTCATCGGCTGGAAGTCCGAAAAAATGGACGCCAATTCTGAAAGAACACGGAATAATTGTCGTTCACGTAGTGGCAAGTTCTGTTCTGGCTAAGAAGGTAGAAGATGCGGGGTGCGATGCGGTTGTGGCAGAGGGTTTTGAAGCAGGCGGACACAACGGTCGGGAAGAAACCACCACGATGTGTCTTATTCCACAAGTTGTGGATGCGGTAAGCATTCCTGTTATCGCAGCTGGCGGAATTGGAACTGGAAAAACCATGGCAGCAGCATTCGCTTTGGGTGCAGAAGGGGTGCAGATCGGCAGTCGTTTTGTGGCTTCGCCTGAAAGTTCAGGACACGAATATTTCAAGCAAGCAGTGATTGATGCCAAAGAAGGCGACACCAAACTGAGCATGAAGAAATTGGTTCCTGTCCGATTGTTGAAGAACAAATTCTTTGAAGAGGTGAAAGCTTTGGAAGACCGTGGAGCTGAAGGTGGAGAATTACTTGAACTACTTGGAAGAGCGCGCGCCAAAAGGGGAATGTTCGAAGGCGATTTGGAAGAAGGGGAATTGGAAATCGGACAGATATCTGGTTACATCGATGCAATGAAGCCTGCAGCAGAAATAGTGAAAGAGATTGTAGAGGAATTCAACCAGACCTGTGAACAATTGGGAAATCTGCGGCTTTAAGATTGAACACGGATGACACAGATTTACTTACGACTTGTAGCTTGAGACTTACGACTTTATTATGAAACAACTGACATTCAGAAACGGAGATAAACTCGACATTCTCGGATTAGGAACTTGGAAATCGAAACCAGGTGAAGTTTATGACGCCATTCGAACTGCTATCAAAATCGGTTACCGCCATTTCGATTGCGCGTTCATTTATATGAATGAAAAAGAGATCGGGCAAGCATTTGCCGATGCCTTCGCTGCTGGCGATGTGAAACGAGAAGATGTTTGGATTACCTCCAAACTTTGGAACAATTCACACAAACAAGAGGATGTTCTTCCAGCTCTGAAAAAAACGCTTTCCGACCTGCAACTCGATTATCTTGACCTCTATCTTGTACACTGGCCGCATGTTTTCAAGAAGGATTTCATCGGAGCTACAAAGGCTGAAGAAACATGGTCAACTGCCGAGGTTCCGCACATTGAAACGTGGCGCGAAATGGAAGCCACTGTGGAAGCTGGATTGGCAAAGCACATTGGCGTTTGCAATTTCAACAAGCACAAACTGAAAGCACTTTCGGATCAAGCGACCATCGTTCCTGAGATGAACCAGGTGGAATTACACCCAATGCTGCATCAGACCGATCTGTTAGAATTCTGCAAGGAAAATGGAACGCATGTTACTGCCTATTCCCCACTCGGTTCGCCAGATAGAAGTGCTGGTATGAAAGCTTCAGATGAGCCAAATCTCTTTGAGCATCCCGTTGTGAAAGAATTAGCGCTAAAGCACAATTGCACTGAAGCGCAGATCATGATCGCGTGGGCCATGGCTCGCGGAACGGCTGTTATTCCGAAGTCTGTGAATGAAGGAAGACAACTTCAGAATTTCCAATCGACTGAGATTAATCTCTCTGAAGATGACATGAAACTGATGGCTTCGGCAGATACTGGTTACCGCTACGTGAAAGGCCAATTCTGGGCTTTTGAAGGAACCGAATATTCGGTGGATTGGCTTTGGAATCGATAGAGAATTGAGGTTTGAGTAATGAGTATTGAGAAGGCTTTTTACTCATTACTCAATTCTAACTTCTCATTACTTCTTACCAGGAATATTCCACTTAATGGAAGTCCCGTTGAACTCCAACTGCTCCCAGATCTTTGCGCGGTTCTTGTTCCAATGGCTTTTGTGCACTCCGAACATCACTGCATCGAAAATCAGCAGGAAACCTCCTTGCATGATCAGCGAATAACCCATTCCCTTGAATGAGTTCTTTACGTTCTGATTGCTGTATCGATTCCCGAATTCTTGCAGAAAAACGCCAGAACCAACGTAAAGCACATCCAAACCTGCATTGATGAGATAAAGCGTTTCCTGTTGTCGTTGCAGTTTGAAGGTTCCAGGAATGTCATATTGCTTTTTCAATCGCTTTCGCGCTCCGAAGTAGGCAGGCAACGCAATCCCAAGATTCACCACATTCCATGATGCATTCATCAAATGAAAACTGAACATCATGGAACCAGGTTTGGTGGTCAATGCACCAGCAGTTCCAGCAATCAGGTTGCCTGTGGCCCAACTTCCTAACGCAATCATTCCGTTGAGGCTATGCGTGTTCAACTCACGGTTGTAGTTGTTGAATACTTCCATGTCCTGTGCTTGCGCATTGAACAGAATAGGGAACAGCAATAAGGAAAACAACGTCTTTTTCATGGCATCTGAAGTTAATCCTTCTTGTTCAGAACAGTAATATTCTTGGATTGTTTCGCGTTGACGGGTCTTGCACGAACAGTTAACTTCGCGCACCAATGTGGGCACTGCTTAAAAAAGAGATCAACAGCTTTCTGAATTCACTCATCGGGTACATCGTTATCTGTGTGTTCTTGTTGTTTGTTGGTCTGTTCATGTGGGTGTTGCCTACAGAAGCCAACGTAATTGACAATGGCTACGCAGACCTAAACACACTTTTCATTGTTGCTCCGTGGGTGTTCCTGTTTCTGATTCCTGCCATTACCATGCGCAGCTTTGCAGATGAGAAAAGTAGCGGCACAATTGAATTGCTGCATACGCGCCCGATCAGCGACCTGAGTATAATTCTCGCCAAATATTTCGGTGGATTACTCTTGGTGGTCTTTTCACTTCTGCCAACATTGGTTTACTTCTTTTCGGTTTACCAATTAGGTGACCCGATTGGAAATCTGGACACAGGAAGTGTTTGGGGTTCTTACATTGGATTGCTACTTCTTGGTGCGGCATTTGTCAGCATCGGAATCTTCAGCTCCGCGATAACCAACAATCAAATTGTCAGTTTCATTCTAGCGGTTTTCCTGAGTTGGGGATTGTGGATAGGACTGGAAACCGTTGCCTCATTCCAATTTCTCGGAACATGGGATCATTTGCTACTCAGCATCGGAATAAACAGCCACTATAGCAGTTTGAGCCGTGGTGTGATTGACACGCGAGATGTCGTTTATCTCGTCAGTCTAATTGCGGTTTTCATCGCTTTGACACGAACCGTTTTAGAAAGTAGAAAGTGGTGAGAAAACCAGCGGTTCGAGATATCATCCAATTGGTTACGGTTGTCGGAATCGTGATTGCACTGAATGTGCTCAGCGGATTTTTCTTCACGCGTTTCGACCTCACTTCCGAGAAGCGATACACCCTTTCAGACCAGTCGAAAGAGCTTTTGGAAGGCTTAGACGATGCAGTCTATTTGAAGGTTTATCTCGATGGAGAATTGCCGGCTGGTTTCCGCAGACTTCGAGATCGTACCCGCGAAATGCTGGATGAATTCAGAGCGTATTCCAACAACAACATCGAGTACGAATTCATCAATCCGAGCAATCAGCCCGATGAGAAAAGTCGTAACGACCTATACCGTCAATTGGCGAAGCAAGGCTTGATGCCGACCAACATTCAGATCAAAGCTGAAGATGGGGTTGAACAAAAGTTGATTTTCCCAGGAGCCATAATGACTTACCGTGGTGAGGAAACAGCGCTGCAATTGCTAAAAAGTCAAATGGGTGCGCTGCCAGAGGAAATGCTCAACAGTTCCATTGAAGACTTGGAATTCGAGATGACCAACGCCATCAGAAAGCTGACGGAAGTTCGAGCAGAGCGCGTTGGTTTTGTAACCGATCATGGCGAGTTGAGCGAGCGACAAGTGGCCGATATGGCACGCTCACTTTCTGAGTATTATCAGTTGGAGCGAGTCGCAATCAACGGAAAACTGAACAGTTTGGTAAGCCGCGCAGAAGGTGATAGCGGTGCGGTCATCTTCCCGAAATACAAGGCTATTGTTATTGCTAAACCGGATACGGCTTTCAGCGAGGAAGACAAGTTCATGATCGATCAGTACGTAATGTATGGCGGTCGCGTGTTGTGGTTGGTAGAACCCATTTTCTGCAACATGGACAGTCTGCGGTATTCGCCCTCTACCCTTGCCGTTCCGATCTCTTTGAACTTGGAAGACATGCTTTTCAAGTATGGAGTTCGCGTGAATACCGACCTGATTCAGGATGCCAGATGTGCTGCCATTCCCGGTCCATCGGGTTATGTTGGAGATCAGTTGCAATGGGCGCTTCAGCCGTGGGTCTACTTCCCTATTGTGGTTCCTGAAACGGAGCACCCAGTTATTCGAAATCTGAACGGAATCAAATTGGAGTTCGCCTGTAGTATTGACACAGTTGGTGGACGAGGAATCAAGAAAACGGTACTACTGAGAACCTCGGACAAAAGTCGAGCCCTCCGAACACCTACAAAAGTAAGTTTGGATGTGATGGTGGAAGAGCCAAAACCAGAGCAGTTCAACCGTCCGAATATGCCTGTTGCCGTCTTGCTGGAAGGTCGATTTGAAAGTGTGTTCAAGAACCGATTGACGACCATGATCAAGCAGGATCAGAGCATCAAATTCCGAGAGGACGGAAAACGCAGTAAGATGATAGTTGTTTCTGATGGAGACGTGATGCGAAATCACATCAACCCAGATGGAACTTACCTGCCAACAGGCTTCGACAAATACACCAGTCAGCAGTTTGGCAACAAGAAATTCCTGCTCAACGCCATCAATTACCTGTGCGATGATGAGAACCTGACTGCAATCCGTTCTCGAGCGCTTGAAATCCGGTTACTCAATAGAAAAAAGGCCGAAGCAGAGAGAACCAAATGGCAGTTCATCAATGTTGGAATTCCGATTATGCTCATCATTCTATTTGGAATTCTGAACGCCTACCTCCGTAAAAAACGATACGCCTAACCGATGAAAAAGAACCTCATAGCACTCATCGTATTAGCAGTATTAGCTGCCCTAGCTTACTATGTTTATACTGAGCATGGTTCAGGAACCATCAAACCCGAACTGCACGATTTTGCCGTGAAAGACACCTCGGCCATTACCAAGATCTTCTTGGCAGATAAGTTCGGAACTACGGTTACTCTCGATCGGCAAAACGTTTCAGAATGGACGGTAAACAAAGAGCACAAAGCCCGTAAAGATGCAGTTGATGTGCTACTCAAAACCATTATGCGTGTTGAGATGAAGGCACCGGTTGCCAAAACAGCGCACGACAATATTGTGAAGTTGATGGCGGGCAAATCCACGAAAGTGGAAATCTACCAGGGCGACAAAAAAGTGAAGACCTATTACGTAAGCGATGCTACCAAAGACAACATGGGCACTTACATGCTCATTGAAGGATCGAGCACGCCTTTTATCTGTCACATTCCTGGTTTTTACGGATACCTCACCAGTCGCTACATGACCAGGCCTTTGGAGTGGAGAGATACGGAGATATTCAAACACCGCCTTCCAGAGATTGCTGAGGTTAAAGTCGAATTTCATCAAGAACCTGAGCGCTCTTTCAAGATCACTCACTCAGAAGACCGTGTAGTTCAGTTGTTCAAATTGTACCCAGAAGAAACGTTGGTTGAGAAAATGGATACGGTTTTCGTAAAGCGTTATCTCCTCAACTACCGCAATGTCCGGTATGAGGGTATTCAGCCATATGATGAAGAACGCGTAGATAGCATCGTCAATTCTCCACCATATTTCACAATCTCACTGACCGATAGAAATGGAGAAAAGCGTAGCGTAACTTCTTATCGATTGCCAGCGAATCCGGGAGCCATTGATGCCAATGATGAGCCGCTGATCTGGGACCCCGACAGAATGCATGGCGTTATCAATGGAAATGAGGATGAGATCATGCTCATTCAGTACTTCACATTCGACAGATTGACAGTTCCGATTGAGTCGTTCCTCATCGACCCGAAACTCAGGAGAGACAACTAATTCAGAGTTTTCAACACTTATTTGCTAGCCCCTCCATTAGGCTATATTTGTACCCCATTCGAAAACAACACGTATGAAGTTCATTGTATCAAGTCAATTGTTGCTCAAGAATCTGCAGGCCATCAGTGGTGTTGTAAGCACCAGCAATACCTTGCCAATTCTAGATAATTTCCTGTTCGAAATTGAGGAGAACAAGCTGACTGTTTCAGGCTCAGACCTTGAAACTACCATGACCACCAGTTTTGAAATTACCTCGAAAGAGAAAGGTCAGGTGGCCATTCCTGCAAGAATCCTTTTGGATCTTTTGAAAGGATTTCCAGATACACCGATCACATTCTCCATCAATGCAGAAACGCACGCTGTTAGATTCACTTCAGAATATGGTGAGTACAACGTGGCAGGATTGAACGGGGCAGAGTTTCCGAAAGCGCCAGAATTGGAGGCACTTTCTTCTACGGTTGTTCCTGCAGATCTACTTGCAAGGGCTATTTCCAAAACGATTTTCGCGGCAGGAAACGATGAACTCAGACCAGTTATGTCTGGCGTTTACTTCGAGCTTCATTCAGACAATGTGACCTTTGTTTCTACAGACGCCCACAAATTGGTAAAGTACAGCAGAACTGATGCGAAGGCTGATGCAGGCGCAAGCTTCATCATGCCTAAAAAGCCATTGAATCTTTTGAAAAATGTTCTGGCTACAGAAGAAGCGGATGTTACGATTGAATACAACGACACGAATGCTCGTTTCAGTTTTGGCGATGTAACACTTGTTTGTCGATTGATCGATGGTCGATACCCGAACTACGATGCGGTAATTCCTAAGGAGAATCCGAATGTGCTGACGGTGAACAGAAGCGCTTTCTTGAACTCGGTTAAGCGTGTTTCTTACTTCTCGAACAAAACCACGCATCAGGTTCGTCTTAAAATGGCTGGCACAGAGTTGCACATTTCTGCAGAAGACCCAGATTTCGCGAACAACGCAGACGAAAGATTGACCTGCAGCTACAAAGGAGATGATATGGCAATCGGTTTCAACTCAAGATTCTTGATTGAGATGTTGAATAACGTGGAAACGGAAGAAGTAGTAATAGAGATGTCTGAACCAAACCGTGCTGGTATTCTACTTCCGAGCGAGTCGGTTGTTGAAGGCGAAAACCTGTTGATGTTGGTTATGCCAGTGATGTTGAATAACTGATCTGTCTAGATAGAATTAAAGAAGAGGCGAACCGAATGGTTCGCCTTTTTTTATTCCGTAATTCCAATACTTCTATTGAAGCGATGGAATTCCTCTATCATGGCACCGAAAGCCATCCACAAAGGGAGGTAATCGAAACGGATATAACCCATGAAATGCCATCCAATCTGGTACTCCCAAGGGCAACGTCCGGTCATTTGTTCTAATGCAAAGCCCGCAATCAACTCTACCAGCAGAATGGCAACACCGTAGATGAGATAACGCAGCAATCGATTGTATTTCTTCAACAGATTGAACCCTATCGGAAACAGCACCGAGGTTATTCCATAGATCGGGAACATCCAGATGTAGCTTACACCCATCAAACGCAGGTTGTCCACGTCACCATTTATCAGGTCAACAATTG
Organism: Flavobacteriales bacterium; assembly: GCA_020635495.1. Lineage (GTDB taxonomy): Bacteria > Bacteroidota > Bacteroidia > UBA10329 > UBA10329 > UBA10329. The sequence goes on from JACJZQ010000006.1 coordinate 117,532, forward strand.
CCGTAAAGAATACTTCGGTGGTAATGCCCAGTCCACCATAAAGCACAAACCCGAATACGCGTTCTTTAATCCCGATCTTCCTTTTCTCCATCTTTCTTAAATACGTAGCGGATATTGATTTTCCTTGGTTCAGCATTCTGCTGTTCTTGTTCGCGAAGCTGCTTTTCTACTTGTTCTCTTCTTATTCTTTCAGGATCGGGATACCAGTCTGGCACCTCCTCTTCTTCAACAAGGTCCCAAGAGTATTTCGGTTTTTGCGGGCCTTGTTTACGGTAGATGAGTGCTACGGCCAAGCCAGCTATCAGCCCGAACAGGTGACCTTCGTACGAGATGCTATGATCGATCGGAAACACACCCCAAACCAAACTTCCATACAAGAAAATGACGAGCATGGAAAGCGCCATAAGCTTGAGATGACGTCTCAGAACACCACTGAAAAACAGAAACCCGAACAGCGCATAAACAATGCCGCTGGCTCCGATATGAAAGTTGGGTCTTCCTCCTATCCAAAGCCAAACACCACTTATGAGGTATACCCACAATAGTGTTTTCGATGCAACAGGTCTATAGAAGTAGTACAGCATTCCTCCAAGCACAACCAATGCTGTGGAGTTATTGATGAGATGTTTCCAATCTGAATGAATGAACGGATAGGTCAGAATTCCAATAAGGCCTGACACTTTTCTCGGAAACACACCGAATTGCACGAGGTCCAGATTGAACAACACCTCTCCCACCTCAATAAGCCACATGAAGGCTACGAGTGAGACCGGGATCAATAAACTGGTTCTGAATTCTTTGAGCACCGTATAAAAGTAAGGCCCCGTTGTTAAACGGGGCCTAATGCAAAGGGGGTCGGATCTGCAAGGGAATAGCCCTTCTCCCTTAACTCTTTATGTATCTTACAGTTACGCTTGTATCTGCAGCCTTAATTCTGATGAAGTAAACTCCATTGGCATATTGGCTAATGTCTATTGGCTGCGTAAACTCAACCGTTCCGTTGATGAAAATGACCGGCAGCAACGCTTGTCCCAGCATGTTGGTCAACTCGATCTCAACATTTTCTGCTGCAGGAAGCTGTCCTCTAACGAAGAACTGTCCTTCGCCTGGATTCGGATACAACTCCAACGATTCGAATACGCCCAGTTCATCAACACCTACCTGTAGCGTGAACTCTAGAATGTCGGTAGAAGTTGGACATCCGTTAGGTCCGATATACTCCACGTGGTAGTTACCAGACTGAATAGCATCATAGGTCATGTTGGTTGCTCCCGGAATCGGGTCACCGTTCAAGAACCACTGATAACCAGAACCTGGAGGATCAGCAGTCAATTCGTTCTCATCAACAAGAATCTGAGAATCATCCATTGGAGTAACATCAACCGTAATTGTGTTTGAAACTCCAACACAACCGAAGATGTTGGTTACGGTTACAAAGTAGTCTCCCGCTTCAGTAACCACAGTAGTGGCATTGGTTCCGTTGGTGATCTCCCAATCATACAAACCTTGGTTTGGAGCTGTTGAAAGAATTACGAACTCACCTTCACAGAAATCTGTTGGGCCATTAGCGGTTACAATCGGTTCTGGATTTGGCTGAATAGTTACGTTGGCAATTGCAGAAGTGCTTTCACATCCGTTGGCATCAGTAGCCGTTACATAGTACTGCCCACCTTCTGAAACTGTGATCGAAGAACCTGTACCTGCTGGGCTCCAAGTGTAATCTACAAAGCCAGTTGAAGCAGTAAGATCCATTGTCTCTCCATCGCAAAGCTCCAATGCACCATTGTTGCTAGAAGTGATTGTTACAACCGGAGCCTGATCAACTTCAATCTGAATCTGCGCTGTGTTTGTACACCCGTTGCCATCCGTATACTCATAGGTAACGGTATGAACACCCTGTCCAGCTCCGTTAGGATCGAACATTCCGTTTGTAACACCAGGTCCTGAATATGCCCCCCCTACTGGACTTGCACTCAAGGCAACCGGGTCGGCCGACTCACAAAGAGCTGCCACTGCATCAATAGAAACTTCAGGAAGCTCGTTTCCAAGCACGAACGCTCCATTAGAGAAATCATTCCATGCTGGATTGGTGATAATATCGTAACCGCCAGAAACACCAACAGCTTCGTTACCCATATCGGTCCACTGTGGCGTACCGTTCCAGTAGGCTCCGTTAGCCCAATCACCATCATCGGCAGAAATGAAGTACTGCGTTACATCAGCTGCATCAGACCCAGCAGGTTGATCGATCAAATGGAAGAACTCAGCATTTACAAAGCAAAGCTCGGGCGCCAATTGAGACACATCGAAACCTTCTGTAGTTGCCTCAACATTTGCCAATCTTGCGGCAAATGTGTTCGGTGCACCACTGGCTGGAGTAATTGCCAATGGACGAATTCGTGGTGTACCAACGCTGCTACCTAAAGGATACACATAAGTATCGGTACTGTTCATAGACCATGAAAGCCTACCAGCTCCAAGACTACTTACAAATCCTCCCGTTTCCGTAATGGCCGAAGAAGAACCATTGAGAACACTTAGCGTGTTAACGCCAGTGGCCAACTCCAAACTGTTCAATTGAAGAATGCCTGTTACTTCTGCATCAAGATCTAGAGACTTGATGCCAGAACCAAGTAGATTCAGGTTGTAAAAGCTACTCAATTGAGTTCCGGTTACCGACTGGCTTGCACCATTCAAGTTCACCAAACTTTGATCTGAAGTGAAGACAGCATTGTTCTCCCAGTTACCAGAAACGTTGAATATCCCAGTAGAACCTCCACCTCCGGTAAGTTCATCACTGTTGATCAGATCACCCTCAACGGTAATCCTTCCGGCATTGTCAATTACACCGTCATCGTTATTCAGATCTCCAGTAAGGATGGTTACGATACAACCCTGATTAACAGTAACTTCTGCACCATTGTTATGCACTACAAATTGGGCGCTGGCTACTCCAGAAAGAAGACCAAGAGTCAGTGTTGTGAGTATATATTTTTTCATTTTGAACACGTTTAAATTCAATATTCCACGCAAATTCTACTTCCTATTTTGAACTGCCATCCTGAGACCCAACGTTTGATCTCTTTGGAGTTTCTGCAACTTTGGTGTTACGTGGCAATGGTGCAGGTGCAAATCTCAATTTAGAATACTCAGAAACGCGCTGCGAACCATCAGGAGCAACCGAGGTCTCATCTGCTCTAGTTGCTACAATTGACCAAGAAAAAGAAACATTAGAATTTCCACTGGCCAACTCAATCACCTCAAATCCTCGTTCGCTCTTGTTGGTAACATAAACACCGTTACACTCTCCTTCAAGCTGTACAAAAACCTTTAATGGGTGTGTTTCATCAACCAAAATATTCTTGGTCATTGTCGGGTCCAACTCAACATAAGTTCGACCATTTATCAAGTTACCTGTACCGTAATCTTGAAACAACACTTCTGGAGCCTCAGGGCAATAAAGGGTGACTTTCTGCCCCTTGGTATCTTCTACAATTGTCGAAACAGTTCCAGTACCAATGATTTTTACCGCTGCACCATTCCAGCCACCTACATACGCGTATTCCGAGCCGCCAAAGTTTTCGAAGTAACCTGCATAGCTGCCGATTGCAGCACTTGAGGAGAATCCGGCAACTCCATTTGTCAGGCCGTTGGCAGACATTCCTCCACCATCTGTTAGCACGAGTCCACCTCCATTGTTGCCGATTGCAAGGAGTCCTGTTCCAGTTGCATTTGCATTAACAAATCGACCAGAAGTACTTGCCGCCACATCGTCTGAAACATCAAACCTGAAAAGTGGATCTACCAAACCAACACCAACATCTCCTTCACGCTCAATGGCCATTATGTTAAGAGGCGTTCCGCAATCGCTATTCACGTACAACTTATTGTCAACACCGTTGTGATGAAAATCAAATCCACAATAGTCGTCTCCAGAATAGTTATCGGCATATTCATCAAAGATCAGTCTTCCTGATTCTGCCTCATTAAAAGCATCCGCATGACCAACCCGGATTCCTACCACTCCAGAAGTTCTGGCTACAACCAATTTACTTCCTGGTGATGTTGATCCAATTCCCACATTATTCCCATCATCGTATATCTGACTGCACACGGCACTTGTTCCGTTTGACTTGACGACAATGTTTGCCGTGTTGCATCCAACCGGTCCTGCGGGTCCCGATGCACCCTGTGGACCTTGTGGACCTTGTGCTCCTGCCGGACCTGCTGGTCCCTGAACTCCTTGCGGGCCTTGAGCACCATCTGCTCCTGCTGGGCCTTGTGGGCCAGGCAATCCTTGAACTCCCTGAGGACCTTGTGGTCCCTGTGGACCAATGAGACCATCTGCACCCGCTGGGCCTTGTGGCCCAGTTGCTCCATCAGCTCCATCTTGTCCTGCTGGACCCGCTGGGCCTGCTGGACCTGCTGGTCCGATTGGACCAACAGCACCTGCTGGACCTTGCGGTCCTTGCGGGCCTTGTGCCCCTTGAATACCCTGAATACCTTGTGGTCCTTCTGGTCCTGTAGCACCGTCAGCTCCTGCTGGACCCGCTGGGCCTGTAGCTCCTGGTGCACCATCTTGACCTGCCGGACCTTGTGGCCCTTGAGGACCTGTTGCACCATCGGCACCTGCAGGTCCTTGTGGGCCTGTTGCACCGTCTGCTCCATCCTGACCTGCCGGACCTGTTACTCCTGGAGCACCATCAGCTCCTGCTGGTCCTTGTGGACCTTGAGCTCCATCCGCTCCTGCTGGACCTTGAATACCTTGCGGGCCTTGTGGGCCTGTTGCGCCCTGCGCTCCATCAGCCCCTGCTGGTCCTTGCGGGCCAGTTGCTCCATCGGCACCATCAGCTCCCGCTGGTCCTGCCACTCCTTGAGGACCCTGCGGACCTTGCAGACCTTGAGGTCCAATGGCCTGAACCCACTGCGAACCATCATAATACCAGAACTGATTGAAGTCGGTATCATAGACCATCAGACCAGTAGCTGGTTGGAAGATCAATGTTCTTTGCTGAGTATTCATCCTTGGAACAAGGAATCCTTTATCAGTAGCGTTCAGGTCTAAGACCGAACTCGGCTCTGGAGTTGAGGTTCCAACTCCCATGTTGTCTTGGGCAGTGGTGGCGAAACCGAGCAACGCAAGAAACAGTGTAAAAGATATTTGTTTAAGACCGTTCATCTCGTTCATAATTTTATCAGTTTGAACTGATCGTTTCCAATTACTTCTTTTTGCTTTTCAGGTCAACCTTCAGCGGAGTTTGAACAGCCTTGGTCGCACCAGATTGGAACAATCCGTACTCAGCCGACTTGCCATACAATTCAGGGGAGAAGTATTTACCCTTCATATAATCCTTCTTGTCAAACTCCATTTGCTTTTTCTCGGGATGCTCTTGAGCATATCTATCATTTCGTTCAGCGTATACCGTCCAAGAAACTTTCATTCCGGAAAGACCTCCTGCAATAGTAAATACGCCATCAGTAATTTCAGTTTTAACAAATACGTTTGCTGCACTGCCTATTGGAGTCAGGTTATAAGAGAAATTCACATTAATCTCCTCAAAGTAATCAGGAAGAACAACCTCAGCAGCACCATCTTCACCCAGTATAACGTTCCCTCGGTATACATTCAAAACTTCATTTGATTCAATACTTGCATGGCGGAGAATTTTATTTTCTGGATCCAAAGGGTGATCTATGGTGAAGAACTTAAATCCAGTGGCTCCCTCATCTCCTACAGAAAATACGCCATACCAATTTCCATTTCCTACCACACCGTATCCCCAACTAGCCTGCGGAATTGAAACACCGTAAACTCCGAAGGCATCTGCAGCTCCTGTACCAGTAAACTCGCCTTGAAGAGCAATGGTAGAGTTATCGTTATTGCCAGCTAAGAAAACACCACCTCTACCTCCTGCTGGAGATTGACCCCAAACTGCCGCTGCGTTTGTATTTGATAGTCCTGTAGTTGTGTTTGCAGCAAAAATCGTCTGGTTAGTATTAGCAGTGTTATAGCTAATAAACTGACCAGCTCTTCCCAAACCATCCATGTCAGCTTGTACTGAAATGCTTGTGGTCGGAGCACTTGCGCTAAGCACATCGCTAAACACACCTATGCCCGAACTTGTGTAAATCTGCGCACCATAACCAGCACCAGTATTTTCAGCCCAAAGGCTGGTACCTGTTCCAGACGTGTATCCGTTCAACGCATAATTTGCTCCAGCATAAGACGAGAATAAGTCTACCCCAAATGGTGTAGTTGAACCAACACTAACACTAGTGCCGTTGTCAAAGATTTGAGAACAAACTGCAGCACTACCATTTGACTTCACCACGATGTTCGCAGTAGAACATCCAACTGGGCCAGCTGGACCTGTTACTCCTTGGATTCCTTGAGGACCCTGAGGGCCTGCCGGACCTTGAGCACCCGCTGGACCCTGTGCTCCATCTGCACCATCTGCTCCTGCCGGGCCTTGAATACCTTGTGGACCCTGTGGACCAGGTGCACCATCAGCACCGTCAGCACCGTCAGCTCCTGCCGGACCTTGAATACCCTGCGGTCCCTGTGGACCTGTTGCGCCATCGGCACCATCAGCGCCTGCTGGACCTTGAATACCCTGTGGTCCCTGTGGACCTGTTGCTCCGTCTGCACCATCAGCTCCTGCTGGACCTTGAATACCCTGCGGTCCTTGTGGGCCTGTTGCTCCATCTGCACCATCAGCTCCTGCTGGACCTTGAATACCCTGCGGTCCTTGTGGGCCTGTTGCTCCATCTGCACCATCAGTTCCTGCTGGGCCTTGAATACCTTGTGGTCCCTGTGGGCCTGTTGCGCCATCAGCGCCATCTGCTCCTGCTGGGCCTTGGATACCCTGTGGTCCCTGTGGACCTGTTGCGCCATCAGCGCCATCTGCTCCTGCTGGACCTTGAATACCCTGCGGTCCCTGTGGGCCTGTTGCGCCATCGGCACCGTCTGCTCCCTGAAGTCCCTGAGGACCTTGTGGGCCCGTTGCACCATCTGCACCAGTGGCACCTTGAGGTCCTTGAGGCCCAGGTAATCCTTGAACTCCCTGAGGTCCTTGTGGTCCCTGAGGCCCAATCAGTCCGTCAGCCCCAGTTGGTCCTTGTGGACCTGTAACTCCTTGAGGACCTGTCGCACCATCGGCTCCTGCTGGACCTTGAAGACCTTGTGGTCCCTGTGGACCTGTTGCTCCATCAGCACCATCAGCACCTGCTGGCCCTTGAATACCTTGTGGTCCCTGTGGACCTGTCGCACCATCGGCACCATCAGCGCCCGCTGGTCCTTGAATACCTTGTGGTCCTTGCGGACCAGTTGCTCCATCAGCACCATCAGCGCCTGCTGGGCCTTGAATACCTTGTGGGCCCTGAGGACCTGTTGCACCATCGGCACCGTCTGCTCCTGCTGGTCCTTGAATACCTTGTGGTCCCTGTGGACCTGTTGCACCATCGGCACCGTCTGCGCCCGCTGGTCCTTGAATACCTTGTGGTCCCTGTGGACCAGTTGCTCCATCTGCACCATCAGCTCCTGCTGGGCCTTGAATACCCTGCGGTCCCTGTGGACCTGTTGCTCCATCTACGCCATCTGCTCCTTGGAGTCCTTGTGGCCCTTGAGGACCTGTTGCACCATCAGCACCTTGTGGGCCCTGCGGACCTTGTGGACCAGTTGCTCCGTTAGCGCCATCTGCTCCTTGAAGTCCCTGTGGTCCTTGAGGACCTGTTGCTCCATCAGCACCTGCTGGCCCTTGAATGCCCTGTGGGCCTTGCGGACCAGTTGCTCCGTCAGCACCATCTGCTCCTTGAAGTCCTTGAGGGCCCTGAGGGCCAGTGGCTCCGTCAGCACCTGCTGGTCCTTGAATACCTTGTGGGCCTTGAGGACCTGTTGCACCATCGGCACCGTCTGCTCCCTGTAGTCCCTGAGGACCTTGTGGGCCTGTTGCACCATCAGCACCGTCTGCCCCTGCTGGTCCTTGAAGGCCTTGCGGTCCCTGTGGGCCTGTTGCTCCGTCTGCACCGTCAGCTCCAGCCGGTCCTTGAGGACCTTGCGGACCTATTGCCTGAACCCAAGCAGTTCCGTCAAAATACCAAAACTTGTTATCGTCAGTATCATACACCATCAAACCCGTTGCCGGAGTGGATATGGCATTTCTTTGCGCAGTATTCATCCTCGGTACAAGGAATCCCTTGTCAGAGGCATTAAGATCAAGTACAGCGCTTGGTTCTGGCGTAGATGTACCAATACCCATGTTATCTTGGGCAAAGGCAGAGATTGAAAACAGTCCAGAAAACAGAATAACAGAGAGTAGTGCTTTTCTCATATTTTAAGTTCTAAAAAGATGGTTGTTCGTTGAGTTTGTTCATTTAGGGGATGAACCACCTTATATTATCGATGAAACAAAAGTAACGGCTAATGAGACAGAATTCAAAATTCTTAACAGAGTATTTAGACAAACGACATGACATGAACGTAGATTTGTACTCAAATGAAGATGATATTGCCCAAACATTATTTGAACATTGTTGTTAAATCAGTTGATATAACATGATTGCACTACTGATTCCACTGGGGCTTCTTCTCGGAATTGACCTTTACTTCTTCCAAATCATAAAGACGCTACTTGCGGATTCTAGCGAGAGGTTGCGCTTCACGATTTATGTTCTTTATTGGATAGTATCCATTCTAATGATCGTATCGGTCTTCTTAAGCGCAGATCGTTCTTTCTTCCCAGTTCATGTCAGATATTACATTTTCAGCCTGTTACTGCTTTTACTGGTTCCCAAGCTTCTTGGGCTGCTTTTTCTCGTAGGTGAAGATATCTTCAGATTAGGCGAAAAAATTTCTGCGGTAATATCAGGTTCGGACGATACAACCATTCATGGTAGAAGGCAATTCATTTCCAGAGCCGGAATAATAGCGGCCAGTCTTCCTTTTGCCACCATGCTTTACGGTATGGTTAAAACTGGTTTTGATATACGGGTTCGAAAGCTCAAAGCATCATTTGAAGACCTTCCCAGTGAGTTTGAAGGACTGAAGATCGTTCAGATCTCAGACCTGCACTCGGGAAGTTTCACAACTGAATCACATTTTGAAGAGGCCGTTAATCGGATCAACGCCCTGAATCCGGATCTGGTGTTCTTTACCGGTGACCTAGTTAACAACGAAGCTGTTGAGGCAGAACGATTCGTAGAAACCTTCAGCAAACTCAAGGCGAAACTTGGAGTATATTCCATTTTGGGGAATCATGATTACGGAGATTACGGTCCGTGGCCCTCAAAAGAGGAAAAAGCCAATAATTTGAAGCGATTAAAGCAAGTTCATCATGATGCTGGATGGAATCTCCTTCTAAACGATTCTTCCACCATTAATATGGGCGAAAGCAAACTGGCCATAGTAGGAGTTGAAAACTGGGGCGCTGCGAGACACTTCCCAAAATATGGCGACCTGGACAAGGCTGTTGAGAAAGTCAAAGACATTCCTTTCAAAATTCTCCTCTCCCACGACCCAAGTCACTGGGATGCCAAGGTTCAAGAACACGAACAGAAGTTTCATCTCACATTATCCGGTCACACGCACGGAGCACAATTCGGGATTGAGATTCCTGGTTTTAAATGGAGCCCGGTACAGTATGTGTACAAGCAATGGGCCGGTCTATACGAAGGCGTTGACGGACAGAAATTGTATGTAAACCGCGGCTTGGGCTATATAGGTTACATGGGTAGAATAGGAATTCCGCCAGAAATCACATTTCTAGAGCTGAACTCCAGCAAAAATGCCTAATTTGTGAGGCGAGTTCAATCCCTACTCATTTCAATTTTAAAATGAAGAATTTTTTGACCTGCCTAGTGGCAGTGGCACTTGTCGTGATATCCGCCAAGGCCGAAGACGGACGCTACGAGTTCTCCATTACCGTAGACCCCAATGATGTAACCATTGTAAGAGACAAATGGGGCGTGCCTCACATTTTCGGAAAAACAGATGCCGATGTGGCTTATGGTTTGGCCTGGGCAAATGCCGAAGATGATTTTCACACGATGCAAGAGTTGGTGATAACTGCTAAAGGACTTGCAGGAAAATTGCTTGGCGTTGAAGGTGCTGAGCGCGATTTCTTCTCTCATGCCATCGGTTTTAGAGAACGCGTAGAACGCGACTTTCATCTTCTATCGGATGACTATATCAAGTATCTGGAAGGCTACTGCCAAGGAATCAATGCTTATGCAAAATCGCACAAGAAGGAAGTTAGAGTTAGAGGAACTTTCCCAGTTACTCCTAAGGATATTGTTGGTTCGTACATGTTCGCGCTCAGTGCGCTGATCGGCACACCCGGAGCGGTTGGAAACATCATGAATGGCACTTACGATAAAGATCAACCATCAGACCTTCCGTACGGGTCAAACGCGTTTGCTTTTAACAGCAAGAAAACGGATGATGGCAGTTCCATGCTTTGCATCAATCCGCATCAGCCTGTTACTGGCCCATTCTCGTGGTATGAAGCACACTTGCATAGTGATGAAGGATTGAACATTCATGGGGCAATGTTCCCAGGCAGTTCTACGGTTTTCCTTGGAAACAATGAAAATCTTGGTTGGGCACACACGTTCAACCACCTAGACCTTGTTGATGTATTCCAATTGGAAATGCACCCCAAGAAAAAACGCATGTATCGCTTTAACGGAGAGTGGCATAAGCTGGAGAAGCGTCCCGTTTGGCTCAAAGTGAAATTGGCAAAGGGTATTGTTTTTCCAGTAAGACGAATGACCTACTGGAGCAAGTTGGGAGCTACGCTGGAGTCTCCTGACGGGAACTTCTACGCGGTAAAGTTCGCGGCAAACGAAAAAGTTCATGTTGGCGAGCAATGGTACCGTATGGACAAGGCCAGGAATTTTGATGAATTCTACGCTGCCATGCAGATGGAATCCATCTCCATGTTCAATGTGATCTATGCCGACAAGGATGACAACGTGATGTTCCTCAACAATGCAATTGTTCCGAGAAGACATGAAGGCATAGATTACTCCAAGGTTGTAAGAAGCAATTCCGACAAAACACTTTGGAGCGATTTCCATGATGTTGAAGACATGGTACAAACCACAAATCCGAAATGTGGCTGGGTTTTCAACACCAACAATAATCCTACTCGTGCTACTGCCAAGGAAGAGTGGCAAGACATCAATAATTATCCAAGTTACTTCGGTTGGGGAGATGACCTTGGGATGAATAATCGGGCCGTTAGGTTCCTTGAGTTGATGAACAGCCCTAAATCAAATAGGGTATCTTTTGAGCGGATGAAGGAAATGAAGTTTGATTATGAGTTTCCAGTCTGCAGTCCATTTCAAAATTCGTGCGACAACCTTTTGACGATGAATGCTGATGATTTCCCAGAGTTAAAGCCGCTGATTACAGCAATCAACAATTGGGACAAGCAAGCAGACAAGGACAGTGAGGGAGCTGCAGCTTACCTGATAACCTTTCAGAAGGTCTTCACTATGTTAGGTTTCAATGACGGTTCTTTCAAAAAAGAAGTACACATTCCCGACACAACCTATTTAAAGGCTCTTAAATGGGCAAAGAATCGTATTGACACATACTATGATGGGCAAATACCGAAGCTTGGGGATGTTCAGCGCCATGTACGCGGAGATGTGAACCTTCCATTGGCAGGTTTCCCAGATGCATTGGCAGCCAATTATAACGAAGAATGGAAGGATGGCCGATACAAACCTTGGGTAGCTGACTCCTATGTTCATTTTGCACAATGGAAGGATGGAAAATTGCTACGAATGGAAACTTTGCACCCTTTCGGAGCATCCAACCGTCCAGATTCGCCTCATTACACCGACCAAATGCAACTTTATGCTGATCAGGAAACCAAAAGAATGACTTTGGACAAGGCAAAGATCTTTGCAGAAGCGGAATCCATCTACCACCCTGCTCCCTGATTTCATAAACTGTTGATACATAGTTAATAGGGGCTCTGTAACGGATCAAGTAACTTCACGCTCAGATTCTAACCCCTTTAACCTCTTATCATTTAATGCCCCAAAAACTATGCTTGTTAGTGATGCTCGTAATGGCATCCAACGGACTATTTGCCAATCCTTCAAAAGGCAAAAAAGAAGATACAAACAGCACTGGTTCTGAGTTTTCCAAGGTAGACAGGACCAAAATCCAGATTGTGCGAGACACTTGGGGCGTGCCGCACATTTTTGCCGATCAAGATCATGAAGTTGCTTACGGTTTGGCTTGGGCCAATGCCGAAGACGATTTCCACACCATGCAAGAATTGCTCATTGCAGGGCAAGGTCGTTCTGGTCAGTTAATGGGTAAAGATGGCGCCAAGCGCGATTTTCTTCTTCACACTTTTGACGTAAGAGGCATTGTGGATGCGCAGTTCGACTCCATCTTCAGTTTAGACTACAAGCAATATTTGGACGGCTACGCACAAGGCTTGAATGCCTATGCCAACTCATATCCTGAAGAAGTGCTTCTGCCTGGCCTGTTCCCTATTCAAGGAAAGGACATTGTTTACGGAAACGTATTTGCGGCCTGCATCGTTTCTGGAGGACACTTGGAAGTTGCAAGCATCATCAACGGAGATTACGATGGTGGTTCTACTTGGTTGGGCTCCAATGCCATGGCCTTCAACGCCAAAAAAACAGACGATGAAAGTACCATTCTGGTAATCAACCCGCACCAGCCATTGGAAGGTCCATTCTCATGGTACGAAGCACACCTGTGTAGTAATGAGGGACTAAATATTCTGGGTGGGTTGTTCCCTGGAGGGCCTGCCGTTTTTCTAGGAACTAATGAGAATCTTGGTTGGGCCCATACTGTTAACAAACTGGATCTTGTAGACGTGTACAAGTTGAACATGCACGACAGCAAAAAGCGTACGTACAAGTTTGATGGAGAATGGTTTGAACTGGATAGAAGACTGACCTTCCTGAAGGTCAAACTCAGCAACATTCTAACAGTTCCTATTCCGAAACTTACTTACTGGAGTAAACATGGAGCCACCATTCGCTCTAAGGATGGAGAATACTACGCGGTTCGGATGGCTGCCAATCAGCGGGTGAACACCATTGAACAGATGTTCAGAATGAATAAGGCCCAGAATTTTGATGAGTTCTACGAAGCACTTCAAATGGAAGCTTACCCGCGCTACAATGTTGTTTATGCTGACAAGGAAGGCAACATCATGTACTTGAACAATGGGCTTGTTCCAATTCGGAACGAAAATTACAACTGGGCAAGTGTGTTGCCTGGTGACACATCAGCAACGCTTTGGACAGAGTTTCACCCGATTGAAGAACGGCCGCAACTCATCAATCCAGAATGTGGATATGTGTTCAACACCAACAACACGCCATTCAATGCCACGTGCATGAGCGAGAATCTGAATCCGATGGATTACCCCGCATACTTCGGTTTTGAGCCTGGTGACAATAACAGAAGCACGCGTTTGGTTGAACTTCTTGAAGAATACGACCGTGTCTCATTGGAAGATGCCAAAAGAATGAAGTTTGATTGTCAGTTCCCCGATTCAAGCGCGTTCCTTTCATCTGTAGACAATTTCATGCAACTGAATCCGAATCAATTTCCAGATGTGGCTGAAAGCATTGTTAAAATGCAGAATTGGGATAAGCGTGTTGATGCCGAAAGCGAAGCAGCTGGCATGTACCTCCTCACCTATCATTACATATTTGAGAAACTCGGATTAGGAACGGAAGCGTTCATAGAAGGCATGGACGTGGAAGACAATCTTTTTATCGAAGCCGTTCAGTATGCAAACACACACCTGATGGAATACTTCAAAACGCTGGATGTTACGCTTGGAGAATTGCAAGTGCACGCGCGTGGCGATAAAGAAATAGGAGTTGGTGGCTTTGCCGATGCGCTGGCTGCAAGTTACAGTCTACCCTACACCAATGGTCGTTTCAAAACTTTTGTGGCCGATTCTTACACACAGTTTGCGCAGTGGAAAGACGGGGAATTGCATATTGAATCGTTGCACCCATATGGTGCCAGCAACCGAGAATGGTCTAAGCACTACAACGACCAAATGGAGTTGTACGCCAATCAACAGACCAAGCGGATGACGCTGAACAAGGAAGAGATTTACGCTAACGCGGAAAAGATCTATCATCCTAAATAAAAAAAGGCCCGATTTCTCGGGCCTTTTCTTTTAGTTGTAAGAAAGCTTCAGTTTTCTGAACGTTTTATCATCTATGGACTCAATGGCCTTTTTAACGGCATGGTCTTCTGCATTGAAAACCCTGTAGAAAGCCTCTGTTTGCCACAGCGTTCTAGCTAGTAGTGCTCTCAATCTTGTTTTAATAATGTGTCCAGACGTGGCTAGCCCTTCCTCGATCATCTTATCCATGTCTTTATTGGCCTCCTTCTTGATTCCCTCCATATTTTCAATCTCCACTTCCTCCCCATTCACAGAAACCTCCACATCATCCTTGTTCAGTTTGTCGTCCTTATTATGCTTCAATTCGTGCTTAGCATATTCCAAGAACTTGTCCATGAACTCATCATTGGGGTCAAAACCCTTCTCAAACGACTCGTAATCAGGATACTTTGAATTCAGTTCTTCCCTGTTCTCGTCCACATACTCGTTGATGTACTGATAGAAAAGTCCGTTACTCAAAAGTTCAGTCAGAAAATCTGAACTCTCCGAAGTATCCAACGGAATGAAAATATCTGGAAGGATTCCTCCTCCGCCATAAACAATGCGCTTGTTGTCGGTGAGGTATTTATCCTCTTCATTAAAATGCACGCTGTCCATGCTGAAGAATTCTCCATTATCCCTTCTTCTCTGGTTCTCTTTTCTGTACTCATCATTTCCATCCTCGTAAGGACGCTGAATGCATCTTCCTGCTGGCGTGTAGTATCTGGCCGTTGTCAGCTTCAGAGTAGAACCATCACGCAATTTGAAAGGTCTTTGTACCAATCCTTTTCCGAATGAGCGTCTTCCAATGATCAACCCACGATCATGATCCTGAATGGCGCCTGCCACGATTTCGCTGGCGGAGGCAGATCCCTCATCTATTAGAACAACGAGCTTTCCTTTTTCAAATCGGCCGCGTCTGGTAGCGAAACTCTCTCGCTTAGGATTTGAAACACCTTCCGTATAAACGATGAGCTCTTTATCAGCCAAAAACTCATCAGATAATTGGATGGCCGTATTCAAGTAACCACCGGAATTTCCTCTCAAGTCAAGAACAAGATGCTCCATTCCCTGTGGTTCAAGTTCATCCAAAGCCTCATAAAACTCCTGCATGGTTGTTTGGGCAAACCGGTTGAGTTTGACGTACCCAATATCTTCTGTTAACATGTAAGATGCGTCCAAACTGAAGATCGGAATCTTATCGCGCTCAATGGTGTAATCGATCAGGTCCTTAACCTTTCGTCTCAGAATTTTGATGCGAACCTTGGTTCCTTTATCCCCACGCAGTTTGTCAATTACATCTCGGTTGGTAATTCCAATTCCTGCTACAACAGTATCTTCTATTACAACAATCTTATCGCCAGACCGGATTCCCAAACGTTCTGAAGGTCCACCGGAGATCGGAGACACGACCGTTATAGTATCCTTGGTAATGTTGAATTGAATTCCGATTCCTTCAAAATTCCCTGTAAGAGGCTCACTCATTTTCTGGTATTCCTCTGCGGTCATGTATTCGCTGTGAGGATCCAATTCCTTCACCATGCCAATGATGGCCTCATCTACCAAAGCTGTGTAGTCAGGGTGTTCTACATATTTCTCCTCTATGAGATTCAGAACATCATCAAACTTCAGTTTATATTCTTCCTTTATCGTTCTCTGTCCGAATGCTGCACTGTAAAGCAGCATGAACCCCACCAACATCAAATTCTTCATCTTACTTTCAATTTTGAGTTCCTACTGGAAACGCTAATGTCGCTAAAATGGTGCCATGCATTTCCAATCGATTCATAATTCTTGTGAATTGCCGACAAACCTGTACTATACGGCATTAATTTCGCCAATCATAATTACCTAACGTAACGATATGTTAAAGGTTTTAAAGTTTGCTGTTCTTGGCTCGATGATCATTTTCATGGCCGCTTGTAACAGTTCCAAAGATCAGGTTGAACTGGAATGGAAAGTGTTTGAAAGTTGTATGGACCATAATGATCGGACATCGGCCATTGGCAGCCTTAACCGGATAATTGCCATTGAAAAATATAACGCAGATGCTTTGGACACCTTAAGTCTGATGTATCTGGATGCAGGAATGTACAATGCTGCTCTTAAACTGGCCACACGGGCAAGTAATGTTCGTGAGAGTGAAGCAATCACAAAAGTTTTGGCCAAGTCGAACAAGAACCTTGGGAAGTTCGATCAGGCAATTATTCAGTTCAACAAGCTACTGGAAAAGAATCCGAGTAATCTGGAACTTCTGTACGAATCAGCCTTTTGCAATATCAATTTGGGTAAAGCCAATGAAGCGGTTCCCTTTATTGAACGCATAGTTGAACACCCTAACTCTGGGAGTGCGGTGATGACAGAATTCTATCAGAACACCAACCAACTGGTTCCTTACAAGGCCGTTGCATTGAATATGTTGGGTTTTCTTCAGGCCAAAGCTGGACAGAATGAAGATGCAGTTAAAAGCTACCAAGCTGCTCTTGGCATTTATCCAGAATATTACTTGGCTCAGAACAACCTGAACATACTAGTTTCTAAGAAGTAGATATCAATCGATCAGATTGAAAATCCTGTTCCAACGGATTCTCTCGAAGAATTTGGTTGCGTTTCTGTCTATTGACAGCCAAATGAAAACAGCTTTACCCACGATGTGGTCTTCTGGAACAAAACCCCAAAAACGACTATCGAGCGAGTTGTGACGATTATCCCCCATCATGAAATAATAGTCCATCTGGAAAGTGTATTTGTTTGTCTCAACACCGTTGATATAAATACGGTTCTCCTCAATTTTCAGATCATTCCCCTCGTAAAACTCAATCACTCTTTCGTAGAAAGGAAGGTTATCGGCCGTTAGTTCTATTTCTTCTCCTTTTTGAGGAATGTGAATGGGGCCATAGTTATCGTGATTCCAAGAGAATTTAACAGACTTATTCGACTGCAATTCCTTATCAGAATTCGGGAACACATCTTCTGAATACACTCCTGGTTTGGCAAGAACCGGGGTTACAGATTCCACCAATGGCAGGTTTTCCATTCCTTCTTTGGCCGCATCTGTCAATCGATAAACGTAGTCTCCGTTATTGGAAACAGGACCTCCTTCCGTTACATCCCATTTCTTGAGGACACGGTTGTTAATGGCGGGTCCGTCAGTTTTAACATTGAACATGTGCTGCATGCCTTCCGGCTTATCTGCCATCTCATCATTGATGTACAACACGCCTTCTTTTACTTCCAACTTATCTCCAGGAATACCTACACATCGTTTGATGTAATTCTCCCTTTTATCCACTGGTCTGAATCCTTCCATGGGATAATTGAAAACCACCACATCGTTGTTCTCAATTTTCCCGAAACCGGGAAGTCTGTAATAAGGAAGTTTTATCCACTCTAAATATGCCTTTGTATTGATACCGGGAATGGTATGATGCGCAAATGGAAACGCCAGCGGGGTCATTGGAGTTCGTGGTCCGTAACTCACCTTACTAACGAATAGAAAATCACCGATCAACAGCGATTTTTCCATTGATGAGGTTGGAATGGTGTACGCCTCAATCAGAAACAATCTGATGATGGTGGCGGCAATTACTGCGAACACGATCGCATCAACCCATTCTCTAACGAAACCTTTCTTCTGCTTAGGCTTACTTTTCTGCCAAAATTTCCAGTTCATACCCGAAGTAACCTATTGTATCTGATTTTATTTGGCGAACCCTTCGAACTTAACATCCTTTAAGAGGTCGCTCATGGTGTAAACACCCTTTTTGTCAATGAGCCATTCTGCTGCGATAACGGCCCCTTTGGCAAAACCAACCCTGCTTTTAGCAGTGTGTATTATCTCGATTTCGTCAATATCTGAAGCGTATTTGACAGAATGGGTTCCAGGAACATTCTCCACGCGGTGTGAGATGATTTCCAACTCATACTCTTTTGCCGTGGGTTCGTTCTTCCAAACGTCTTTCCTATCCAGCTTGTCTATGATATCATTTGCCAGCTTGATGGCTGTTCCACTGGGAGAATCGACTTTGGCGGTGTGATGCGTTTCATCTATTTGAACCAGATAATTCTCATGTTCATTCATCAACTTGGCCAACACCCGGTTAACCTCAAAAAACAAATTGACGCCAATACTGAAATTGGAAGCATAAAGAATGGAGCGGTTATGCTCGTAACAAACGTCTTTAACATGTTCTAACTGCCCAAACCAACCTGTGGTCCCCACCACAACCGGAACATTGGCATCAAAACATTTAAAGATGTTGCTTACCACACTGTGTGGCATGGAGAATTCGATGGCCACATCGGCCTGTTTCAATTCCTCATCTTTCCCTACCCAATCATCCGGATCATTGAATTTCACCACTATTTCATGACCACGTTCCAAGGCGATCTTCTCGATCTCCTTCCCCATTTTGCCATATCCGGAAAGTGCGATTTTCATGATGGGATTTTGCTGGTCTCGAGCAAAAGTAGCCTTTTATTTAAGTTGGAAAGTTACCGCCAAGGTGGGAGTCGGCATCATGCCGGGGCCCATCGGCTGAACGCTTGGCCGAACTTTCATGGAAAGATCATCGCTGACATCAAAATCTTTGAGATGCGCATCAACACTTGCGTCTATGATGTTCAACGCATACAGCACGCCAGTAAAGATCAATGAGAGATCGCGGTTACGCTGATAGAAGTCTATCAGTTCTCTGAGATTGGCATCTGAGTAAACTCCGTCAAATTCGTCAACGGTGTTAGGGTCATCATCCACTCTCAACAAGTAGGCATCACGGTAGGTTCGGCATTTCATATCGTTGAATACCGAACTGTAGACCAACCCTCCGAAGCCGCCATAAATAATAGGCACCTTCCACCATTTTCCGTTGTAGACCTGGCCTAGACCGGGTAGCGCGGCACTCATAATGGTGGCCTTTAGCGGAGAGTGTTTCTTTTTCTCCTTGACCAGCGTTGAATCGTTAACGGATGCTGGCTCTTCTTTTTCCTTTTTCTGAGCCATGACGTTGCATGCCGATATGATCAGCAACACACATGTAGCAAAAAGGAATCGTCTCAAGGAGTTATGCTTATGGCCAAAGGTCGAGAATGGAAAGAACGCGTTTCAGTTCCTTTTCATTGTCAAAAGAGATAGAAATACTTCCCTTGCCTTTGGCGTTGACCTTTAATCCAACGTTGGCGTTGAGCTGGTCTTTGATGTTCTGCTCAATTCTCTGGTACTCAACCGGTAGTTCTTTTTTAGCCGATTTACTGCCTTTGGCCGATTTCGATGCTGCCTCAGTTGCTCTAACAGACATGCCGTCTTTAATGATCTGTTTGAAAAGCTGTAACTGCTGCTCCTCATCAGAAATATTGATGATGGCTCTGGCATGGCCCATCGTCAACACCTTATCCATAATGGCCTTCTGAATCTGAGGTGGGAGTTTCAGCAATCGTAGGTAGTTGGTGATGGTTGATCGGTTTTTCCCTACTCTATCGCCAAGTGCTTCTTGTGTCAAGTTGCATTCATCGATCAGTCGCTGGTAAGAAATGGCCACTTCAATGGCGTCAAGGTCATCTCGCTGAATATTCTCAACAAGTGCCATTTCAAGCATATCCTGGTCGTTGGCAACACGGATATATGCTGGAACTTTTACCAATCCGGCCAACTGCGAAGCACGGAATCTTCGCTCCCCGGAAATCAACTGGTATTTGTTCGGGCGGACTTTTCTGACCGTTAACGGCTGAATGATTCCCAACTGACCGATGGAAGCCGCCAATTCGTCCAATTTCTCTTGGTCGAATCGTGTCCGAGGCTGGAACGGATTGGCCTCTATCTGCTCAATAGAAATCTCGCTGATGGAACCAGTGGCTCCATCTGTCTCTACTACATTTCTGGAAATGGCATCCGAACCACTGTTGTCCAATAGCGCACCTAACCCTCTACCCAAAGCACTCTTCTTTGCCATCAACTCAAGATTTTCTCACTTTCCTTCAAACGCGTCATTCCATTCTTCTGCAAAATCTCACGAGCTAAATTGAGGTAATTGTTAGCTCCTTTAGACGCTGCATCGTGCATGATTATTGTCTTTCCGTGGCTAGGCGCTTCTCCCAGTTTGGTGTTGCGTGCAATAATGGTGCTGAACACCAATTGTTGGAAATGCATCTTTACTTCTTCAACTACTTGATTTGCAAGCCTCAGACGTTGGTCGTACATGGTCAACAACAGACCTTCCATCTCAAGGTCTGGATTGAGTCTTGCCTGTACGATCTTGATTGTGTTCAACAACTTACCCAAACCTTCAAGCGCAAAATATTCGCACTGAATCGGAATCAGAACGCTGTCTGCAGCAGTAAGGCAGTTTACGGTTATCAGACCCAACGATGGAGAACAGTCTATAATGATGAAATCGTATTGATTCTTGATCTTGTTCAACGCCATTTTAACCATCATCTCCCTGTTTGGAAGGTTGATCATTTCGATCTCAGCCCCAACAAGGTCGATGTGTGCTGGGAGCACATCCAAATTCGGGGTCTCTGTATGAAGGATAATGTCCTTCGGTTCGGCCTCGCCAATAATGCACTCGTAAATGCTGGTTTTGATGTTACGCGGGTCAAAACCTACACCTGACGTGGTGTTGGCCTGTGGGTCTGCATCTACCAACAGAACGTTGTATTCCAGAACCGCCAAACTGGCCGCCAAATTGATGGCTGTTGTTGTTTTTCCTACGCCTCCTTTCTGGTTAGCTATTGCTATGATCTTGCTCATCTCTTCCTCAATTTTCTTCAGACAAAATTAGCCTATTCAATACGGTGTTTTTCTGCGTGTTTTTAACAAAACCGCACGCTTACTAACAGAATCGGGTGTTCATAACGTAGTTTTTCTGGTGGAATACCACCTAATGAGCACGTAGCTCAAGAGACCCACTGGTCCAGCGAACAGCGTTAATAGAAGGCTTGGAATGATGAACAAATGCTTGATGGAATTGGCATTGGTGTCTCGGGTTATCCAGGCACCGATGAAAAGATCGAACACCAAATAATGGACCCAACCCAGAATGAGTATCTCATCTCGCTGAAACGACAATTTCAGATTGGCCAGCGAGTCCATTCCTCCGTCTCCTCCAAATGACGTAACCAGCATGTAGAGGTAAAATGCACCAAGCAGAATCGGATAGAGATAACTATGAGCTACCCATTTTGTAATTCGGTGTTTTGGAAGAAATACCAGTAGAAGCCATGCTGGTAGCACCGACAGGTTGGCAATCTTGAAGACGAGTTCCCAATTCATCTGTGGTAGATGCTTTCTATTATAGAGGCCAGTTCTCTGTCTTTCGTAGTTACTATGTCTCCAGCATCATGTGTACAAAGTCGTATCTCAACTTTATTATAAACATTGGTCCATTCTGGATGATGGTTCAATTTCTCGGCCACCATGGCCACTTGGGTCATGAATGAAAATGCCTGCACAAAATCATCAAACTCAAAATTGCCCACCAGTTGGTTGTCTTTCTCTATCCACATAACTTTTTGAAAATACAAAAGCCCAACCGAAATCGGTTGGGCTTTTGTATTGCTAGACTAAATTCTAGCTGATTTTAATAGCAGTAAAGCTTCGGTTTCCAAGCTTGATATTACCACTTCCAGATGACTTCCTAAATTGAACTCTCACTGTTTGAGAATAATTGACGGTAACGACACAACTCACGGTTATCGTCTTAGGCTCGCCATTATCAGGTTCGTGCTCTCTTTCGGATGCCGAGTAAATTCCGCCATTGACATTGATTCCAAATTGACTCACAGAGCTTGAATTGGTTCCATCAACTTCTGCATTGAAGGTCATGATATAGGTTCCAGCATCTAACGACAATGACATGTTGTTTACGTTAGAGTAAGACGAAGAACTTGTGCTTTGACTACCAGTTCCATTCACTCCGCTGGCGTCAATACCGCCACCGCCACCGCTGGGGATAGCCTGTGTAGAAAGATTACCGTTTGCGTCTGCAACAACCATTCTTGTTCCTGAACCAGCAAGATCACGCACTCTTGCATCTCCATTTACATCCAGTCTTGCCGTTGGGTCTGATGTGTTGAAGCCAATATCTCCAGTAGATCCTTCAATGAAAATGCTGTTCTCTGAACTGTTACGAGTTAAGACGAAGTCATGGTCATAACTGTTCATGTAAGCTTTTCCGGTAAAGATTCCAGATGTTCCTGAGTTGGCAAATCCGAACGTTGCAGATAGAGAACCACTTTGATCATTAAAGTCAATACTACTCCATCCATTGCTTTGTGCGCTTTGTACGGTAATTACGTTTCTGTTTGGTGTGTCACTGATAACATGTAGAGCTCGGTCCGGAGAAGTGGTGCCAATTCCTACTCTACCTTGGTAGGTTACGGTCATCCGAGAGTCACTCAACGAAACTCCTTGGCTGTTAATATCATCGTCTAGTAGAAAATGAATCTTACCGACACCATAATCTGTTGATCTTTCATTGAAAATGGCCGCTTTGGGCACTGAATTCGCATTATGGTTATTGAATCCAATTCCTGAACCATTGCCTCCGCCATTTGTTGCAGCGGCATTTTCTATCAACAACGGCAAGTGAAGCCCGCTGGACAAGTTGCTCTTCAAATGTAATGCAGCTGAAGGCGATGATGTTCCAATACCCAGGTTGCCGCTGTCATCAATTATCATCGCTTGAGTTCCTTTGACATCGAAACGAATCTTATCCTCGTCTGCACTCTCCTCAACCTGAACCTTTGTATCTCCATCGTCATCAACCAGATCAAGTCCTCCTACAGGTTGCCAAGTAGCATTTCCTTGTGCATCGCTGGTAAGCACCAACCCTGTTGCGGCCCCGGTGTTGATTTTCAAACCATCAGCCTCAATTGTGCCAACAACATCCAGTTTATTGGTGGGGTCTCCTGTGCCAACACCGATATTGCCGTTGTTTCTAATGGTCATGGCCTGTATTACATCGTTTGGCCAGTTATCTGCAAACGAACCGCCTCCACCGTAATTTGTACCACGGTGTACGTTAAAGCAAAGCCCTCCTGAATAACCGTTGTAATCGATCATCTGAATTGACGCTGCCAATCCGTTATAGAATCCACCTCGGGCAAAACCTATTTCCGGCCCGGCAGTGGCACCTACCCCTTGTGGCGAGTAACCACTGGTGCCGCTTCCGTAAACCTGAATGTTAGCGATCGGGTTAACATCTCCAACTCCCAAACGGCCAGATTCTGTTATTCTAACAAGTTCGGTGGGAGAACCCATATTGTTCTTGCCGAATTTGATGGCTTTGTCGTCTGCATCGTTGTTGTCATAATCCATGGTTATCATCACATTTCCTTCTCCGCTTAACCTTAGATCACCGCTGTTGTCATACACGTCACTGCCCATTACCAGAACATCTCCTTTAACCTCCACATTGGAGCCGTCTCCTCTCATAAAGTAATTGGCAGATGTGTTGTTATCGCTGAAGTAGCTGTACCCATCTCTCTGGGTAATTCCTACATACTCATTATTATCCTTGTCTCTGATAACCAGACCGTGGTCGTCAGAACTACTCTTCATTTCAACAAAGCCATTGAGTCTGACCCAATCATCATTGTTACCTCCTGCGGTAGCATCATCATCCAGGTATCCACCAGAAGCAAGTCGGATGTTACCTTCTACATGAAGTTTCTCCGTTGGTGATGATGTTCCCACACCCACGTTACCGTTATTGTTGATCATCATGGCCTCAGAACCGGCCACGTCAAATCTGATTCTGTCTTCATCCGAAGCCTTTTCAACCTGCACCTTAGTGTCCTGATCCGTATCCGTCATTCCCAACCCCGTTCCAACAATAAGATTCTGCGAAGCAGTGTGGTTTCCGAGGTTATCGATGCTGGCTCCGAAATTCTGCCAAGCAGAACCATCATAATAATAGTATCCTGGAGTGTTATTGGTCTGATAGATCATCAAACCATTGGCAGGGCTAGAGATGGCATCTCGCTGTGCCTGCGTCATCCGTGGCATCAAAAATCCACCCGTTGTACTTTTCAACTCTAAGATAGAGCTGGCATGAGGCGTGAATGCCGTGTTTCCAATTCCTACGTTCTGTGCAAATGCACCTGCAGATAATAATCCGAGAGAAAAGATGGTAAGTAATGTTGTTCTCATAATTAAAGGTTTCCTGGTCTTTGGGCTCCTTTAACGATGTTGGCCCGAGGGCGGTTTGTTTTTATCGATGAACGACATACTTCTATTCGGCAATGCCGTTTTTTTGTTTCTTCAGACCCGCCCACATCCCAATTACATTGGAAACACCGAAAACCGCATACGATAAGCTGATTGCAGGTCTCCCGTTTAAACCCACTACTGGGCAGGAAGGCTTCGTTTACAGATTATCAGAATTCCTTACAGAACAGGATGCGGGAAACGTGTTTCTGCTGCGCGGATACGCAGGAACAGGCAAGACCTCCATGGTTATCAGCGTGGTAAAAACCCTTCGTTCAATGAACAGGAAGTACGCACTGCTTGCCCCAACAGGCAGGGCCGCCAAGGTATTGGCTGCTTATACCCGAGAACGCGCCTTCACCATTCACAAGTTCATTTACCAGATTACCACAGATGCTTTCGGGAACATACGGTTTGCGTTGCGAAAGAACCGAGGGAAGAACGCTGTGATCATAGTAGATGAAGCGTCCATGATAGCCCTGACAACAGAAGCCAATTCTGGACGGATTCAGTCTAAGAATCTGCTTTCTGACCTGATGAAGTTCTTGGAGGATGGCAAGAATTGCAAACTCATTCTTATTGGAGATACCGCGCAGCTGCCGCCCGTTGGATCAGATACAAGTCCTGCACTGGACAGTAAGGTGTTGCAACGAAACTTTCACTTTCAGTGGGAAATGCAGCACGAATTGCGGGAGGTGGTAAGACAAGATGCCGATTCAGGCATCCTGTTCAATGCCACACAGCTCAGGAATGTGCTTATCAAAGGCCAAGCAGAAGTTTCTCTGAAGGTTTATTTCCCCGACATTAAGGTGATTGACATGATGGACCTAGAAGATGAGCTCAACGCGGCATACGGCTATTATGGTGACGATTGCGCCATGGTGATAACGCGTTCCAATAGAAGTGCTAATCAGTTCAATCAGCAGATTCGGATGCGTATTCTGTATATGGAAGATGAACTGGCAACCACCGATAAACTGATGGTTGTTAAGAACAACTACCATTGGCTACCCAAAGATTCGGGTGCTGGTTTCATTGCCAATGGCGACCTGATTGAAGTGATGCGCATGGGCAGCACCGAAGAGATGTACGGTTTCCGATTTGCCAATGCTACCATCAGATTGATGGATTACCCTAACGAGGATTCGTTGGATGTGAAGCTACTGCTCAATACGCTGCATTCAGAATCTGCAGCTTTGCCGGATGAGGATTACGACCGTCTGTACCTTTCGGTCTGTGCCAATTACGCGCACATTACTGCACCTTCAGAACAAGCAAAGCTTATTGCCGAAGACCCATATCTGAATGCCTTGCAGATAAAATTCGGTTATGCAATAACCTGCCATAAAGCTCAAGGCGGACAATGGCCTGCCGTTTTTGTAGACCAAGGTTATCTGACTGCCGAAATGCTGGGAACCGAGTACGTACGGTGGTTGTACACGGCCATTACCCGTGCTTCAGAAAAGCTTTATCTGGTGAATTTTAACGAGCAGTTTATTGCCGATTAAATGCCAATGAACATCATCTTAACCCTGCTGACTCATTTCCCAAGTTAGCGAGCAAAGCTCCCATCAAGGCCTGAAGCATACCCCTTAAAGGTGCAGGGCTATCCAACCATGCCAATGACTTTCCCACCTTCGCTGGTAGATGAGACCAAATCTGCTGACCGATTTCCCAAACACGCCAATGGATTTCCCGCATACGCCAATGAATTTCCCAGACGCGCTGACCAATTTCCCGCACATGCTGATCAATTTCCCAGCTGGGAAACGCATCTGCGCCATTGGCAAGACAACTAGCGTATTATGAAAGTATTTGTGCGGAAAGGGGAAGATGGTACGCATACTGAGCACGGCCATTACCCGTGCTTCAGAAAAGCTTTACCTGGTGAATTTCAACGAGCAGTCTATTGATACCAACAATTAGAATTTTCACTCGATTCTTCTGAAGTGACTTTTAACAGCCTTTTGCCAAGACTTTTGAGTCATCTTATGACGATTCACTTTATCTATCCAAAATGAATAATCGGGAGTGAAAAAATTTGGATCGATATTAACATCGACAATTAATCGTTCATTAAAGACTTGCAAATGTTGAGTTTCAGGTACACCCCATTTAGTATTACCCGAATTAATGTCAACAGCGCCTTTTCCAATTTTCTCCAGTACAGCATCTAATTTTCGCAGTTCATCAGTTGAAATATGCAGATGCCTAAACAGATTAACAGGTTCAGTAACGAACGCACCTTTAGCCATCGATGTTACTACCACTCCATCTTGACCTTCAAATGAATACGATGTGAGGATAAACATAAATCCCGCATCGGAGTCGTAATCCTGAAACACTTTTTCTAACTGAAGTTTACTTGGATTATCTTTTGAAATCTCAATAATCTCCGTCATCAGATATTGCTGAGCCTCGTACTCAGCTAGGTTCTTTAGAGCCGTCCATTGAGAACCAGTGAATGTCTGAGCACTTAAACTTCTTGAAGTTATCAGGACAAACACTAGGAAAAGAAAAACTGATAGCGCTCGAAATAATCTCATTTGTATCTTTTTTTCTACTGAGCAATCGCCTCAATAGTCGGCTTGCCCACCCAACATTCTGGGGCTTTTATTCCGAAAATGTAAGCTAATGTTGCAGCGGTATCGTAGGTATTGACCTCCACCTGCAGTTCTCCATTTACCACACCGGGCCCAGTTAGAATCCAAGGTACATTGATCTCTTCTGGAGAATCTCCACCATGTCCGTGGCCTATACCACCATGGTCGGCAACGATCAACAGCATGGTTCTTTCGGCTACGCCTGATTCTTTAATGGCTCGAATTATCTTTCCTATCTGCTGGTCGGCAATGCCAACGGCATCATAGTATGCCTGTGTTCCATGTCCATCATGATGACCTGCATGATCGACCATGTCTAAGTGCACGAACATGAAATCGGGCTGCTTCTTTTTGAAGTAACGGGCAGCTTTTTTGGTAATTCCTTTGTAGCCTTTATGGGATGCGGCTTGTAAGAGATTAGCGTCTCGCTGGCGGTTAACCACTCCTTTTTCGAACAACCTGTTGTAAGCCAACCAATCGTTAAAGCAAGCAATAATGGCATTTGGCTTTTGTCTTCGGAGTTCTCCGTAGATGGTTGGCCACATGCCGCTCGGTTTTCCTCCTCGCTTGGTTCCTTCACATTCCAATTCTATGGTTTGCTTGTTCGGTTGCCATGCGTTGGAAGTAACGCCATGTTTATCCGGCCCTGCCCCCATGATCATGCTTGCCCAATTGGGGCTGCTACTTGTTGGAAGAACGGCTTGGCATTTGAAGGTGTAAGCAGCCACTTTAAGAATGCTGTCCATAACCGGAGTTGTGGCATGCTGTATACCGTCAGGACTCATACCATCTACACCAACTACAACCACATGGTAGATGGCTGGCTTTTGCGCCAGCAGTGAAAATGGTAAAATGAAAAACGAAAAAAGTGCGAATGCCTTTCGCACGTTTCTCGATACATTCCGCTTTGCGGAACACTCGAAATGACCAGACACATTATTCGCTATTCGCTGGTCGCTTTTCACTTCTAACGGAGTAAGTACTTCGCAGCCATCTTAATGAAGCTCAATTTCCCCTTGGTATAGGGTGGATATTTCTGAGCTACATCCCCAAGGAATGCTCTGGTCATTACGGGCTTCATGTGCGAGAACGTATCGAAACCGAGTTTACCGTTGTACGCGCCCATACCACTGTTCCCTACTCCACCAAAAGGCAGATTAGGCTGACCAGCATGCACCATGGTCTCATTGACACAAATGGCACCAGAAGAAGTCTCATTCATCAAGCGTTTCTTCAGCTTAGAGTCATTGCTGAATAGATACATGGCCAACGGACGCTCGCCTGCATTGATGTGATTGATAACCTCATCGAAATTATCATACCCCAGAATCGGCATCACCGGACCGAAGATCTCTTCCTGCATGGCAGGATGGTCCTTATCTACATTATCAATGATGGTCGGTGCGATGTATTTCTGTGAAGCATCCGTTACTCCGCCACAAATAATATCTCCAGTAAGCATCTTGCTCACGCGCTCGAAATGGCGGTCTGAAATGATGCGACCAAGATGTTCTGATGGTTGATCGGCAGGACCGAAGAACTCTTCAATGTACTGCTTCACTTTTGCCAGAAATTTATCCTTGATCTTGTTGTTTACGTAGATGTAATCTGGCGCAATACAGGTCTGTCCAGCATTCTGGAACTTACCCCAAACCAATCGCTTGGCTGCAATGTTGATGTTGATGTTGGTATCAACAATACAAGGACTTTTTCCACCCAACTCCAACGTAACTGGCGTAAGATGTTTAGCTGCCGCTTGATACACGATTCTACCGATCTCCGTACCGCCAGTGAAAAGCAGATAATCGAACCGCTCTTTCAGCAATTCTGTGGTTTCTGGAACACCGCCTTCAATACTGACAATGTATTCTGGGTCGAATGTATCGGCAATAAGGTCGGCAATGGCCTTGCTGCAATTAGGTGAAATCTCTGAAGGTTTAACAACCGCGGTATTTCCTGCCGCAATGGCTCCCAACAATGGCCCGAAAAGGTTCTTTACAGGGTAATTCCACGGAGCAATAATCAACGTTACACCATAAGGCTCTGGCATTATCATGGAAGCTCCCGGCTGGAAGAACAAAGGCGTGGCAACGCGTTCTGGCTCCATCCAATCGTCCAAATTGCGCAGGTAATGGTCTATCTCAGCAACTGTTACTTCGATCTCAGTTGTAAAAGCTTCTTGCTCAGGCTTGTGCAGATCTGCCCAAAGCGCGTCTAAAAGCGCTCTTTCGTGCTTTCTGAAAGCTGCTTTCAGTTTCTGCAACTGCTTCTTTCTGAAAGCAGCCGGTTTTGTGGCATGTGTCCAGAAATAGTCTCGTTGTTTCTGTACGATTTTCGAATATGCGGTGCCCGTTTGAGGCTTTTCCATTACTGCTTCTGCCATGATCAATATTTAATGCCGAGTTTGTTGTAAAGCTTGGTCATAACCCACATTGGGCCAACCAAGAAAAATTCCAGGTCTTTGAAGAAAGACGGCTTCTTTCCTTCAACCTTATGTCCAATAAATTGAAATACCCAAGAGACAACGAAAATGGCCAACGAGATGAGCCAAATACTAACAGCACCTTGGTACAGGTAACAAGCAACCATTCCAACGGCCGTGATTATGAGCATACCCACGGCCACGCTGAATGATAAAGACAGATAGTACGCAAACACCAATACGGCAATTACCATTGAGAGATTCACGGGCTCTCCACCAAGAAAATCCATATTCCACGGCAGTTTAACATCCCACAAAAGCCCAATAACACTCAGATAGATCAGGGGCACAAAAATGTTGTGGATCAATTGGTTGGTCTCATTCTGATGACTTTCTCGGTATTCTCCGAGCAAGCGTTCAATTTTTGACATGTTGCACTGATTCTTAGGGTTGGGATAAAGTTAGCCATCTGTGTGGTTCAATCCCACTGACAAAGACTATTTTTCGGACCATGCTTGAACGGAACGCCCAATTCTTTCAATTGTTTGGAACGGGAGATGACCCGCAGGCTTTTTTCTGTCCAGGCAGAGTAAACCTCATCGGAGAACACATTGATTACCTCGGAGGGTACGTAATGCCAGCGGCCATCTCGTTGGGAATTACCGGTTTGATAAGACCGTCCCAAGAGCAAAGCATCCGATTGGCATCTACCTCATTTGAGGGGATTACGGAGCTAGACCTGAATTCACTTCCTGAGAAAAAACGAGGCCAATGGAGCGATTACGTTCTAGGAGTAATTCATGCTGTAAGGAAAGAAGGAATAGAAATTGGCGGGTTCGAGCTTCTGTTGGACAGTACCTTGCCAAAAGGTTCTGGTCTTTCGTCTTCAGCTGCGCTGGAAGTGCTAGCGTATTTCATGTTGCATTCCGTATTCGGTAAATCGATGCCGGATAGAACAACTATGGCAACGGCTTGTCAGCGAGTTGAAAATGAATTTATTGGAGTACAATGCGGCATCATGGACCAATTTGCTGTAGCAAATGGAAAAGCCAAACATGCCATGCTGCTCAATTGCTCCACTTTGGAAGTTCGGAATGTTCCACTGAATCTTGGTAAGCACACTTTGGTCATCATCGATTCTAAAAAACCTCGAAAACTGGCTGAAAGCGCATACAATCAGCGCAGAAAAGAATGCGATAATGCGCTCGAAATCATATCGGACCAAAGAATCCTTGAACAGTTGGTTGATGCAACCGAAACCGATCTGCAACTACTGTCAGACCCGATTCTGAAAAAACGTACCAGACACGCTTACTCTGAACAGAACAGAGTTTTGGAAGCAGAATCTGCTCTCCAGAAAGGCGACTTGAGACAATTCGGCAAGTTGCTAACCGCATCACACCTATCACTTAGAAATGACTTTGAGGTTTCTTGCACTGAATTGGATTTCATCGTTGACTTTTTGATCAACTCAGAATTCTGTTTGGGAGCAAGAATGACCGGTGCGGGATTTGGTGGGTGCTGCATCGCCCTTCTTAAATCTGAAAACGCAAATGAACTTTGCAATGCACTGGATGTTGTCTATAGCAAGAGATTCGGTTTCTCTCCAGAATGCCATATCTGCGAAACTGCAAACGGTGTACATTCCGTTACTTGATGATTAATTTATCTTTATCGCTTCCTAACACAAACACAACACATGAAAAAATTATTTACTCTCATTTCGTGCTCTCTATTTGCGATGGGCGTTTACGCTCAGGCCGACTGTACCGGAGGCCGATACATGACCGAAAACCTTTTTAGCACAGTTGACGTGACCAACGGTGTAACTTTTGGAAGCAACAACGCTGTAGGTGGCGGTCCCGTTGACCTTAAAATGGATGTTTACGAACCTGCAGGTGATACCGAAACCGGTAGAGCTGTGGTCATTATGCAATTCGGTGGTTCATTTATCGGTGGACAAAGAAGTGATGTTGCAAGTCAATGTCAATTCTTTGCTAAAATGGGATACGTGGCCATTGCACCTGACTACCGCGTTGGACTTTTCTTCCCAAGTGAGGTTACAACCACCTTGGCCGTTATGCGTGCCATGCACGATATGAAGGCCTGCGTGCGTTATCTGAAAAAGACGGTTGCAGAAGATGGAAACCCATACGGAATCGATCCGGAAAGAATTATAGTTGGTGGAATTTCTGCCGGTGCGATTGGAGCAATCCACGCGGCTTATTTGGATGAGATCGCGGAAGTTCCTTCTTACATGGAGAACGATACGGCCGGATTGGGCGGTGTAGAAGGAAACAGCGGAACCCCAGGTTACTCAAGCGATGTGATTGGTGTGTTGAGCTACAGTGGCGCTATTGGCGATTCTTCTTGGATCAATTCTGGAGACGCTCC
The DNA here is from genome assembly GCA_020635495.1 of Flavobacteriales bacterium. Lineage (GTDB taxonomy): Bacteria > Bacteroidota > Bacteroidia > UBA10329 > UBA10329 > UBA10329. Next base: position 149,341 of record JACJZQ010000006.1, read on the forward strand.
AATCATCAGTGTACATGAAGATCAGGATAACGTTGTTCCATTCAATACAACCGAGGTTGCTGTTTCAGGTATCCCAACAGGACTTATTGCAAGCGGAAGCCGCGATATACATGCACGTGCCAGAAACGTGGGCATTGATAATTGTTTGTACGCGTTTGAAGGTGTTCAGAACCATGTTGGATACCTAAGCGGTGGATTCAATCCTGATGTAAAAGCAGCAGTTATTGATTTCTGTGGCAATCTTGTTTGTGGCAATACGAGCAACTGTGCAGAAACGCAATGGGTTGGAATTGGCGAACATCAAGTTCGCACCATCGGTGTTTACCCGAACCCTGCTAACGATGTGCTGAAATTCAGAACGGATGAAGTAGGTACTGTTGAAATCATTGATGCAACAGGCAGAACGGTTCTTAGTGCATCAGCTACTTTGGGTCAGAACCAGTTGGATATTGCAGACCTGCCAAGAGGCGCGTACGTTATGATGTTCAGCGGAAGTACCATCGGCACAGCCCGATTCATCAAAGATTAACTCCATTTTTGAGAACAGAAAGCCGTTGGTCATCGATCAACGGCTTTTTTTTGTTCCATCATTGACAATAAACAGAAAGTATCACGTTCCTATTGAACAAACCACAAATCGCATGGTTTCACTACAAGACCGATAGGTTCATGTGATACGCAAATGCTGGTCGTTTTACTTGGTTTATTGGTTGATCGAGTTAGCATGAACCATCGGGGCCCCGCTCAAAAGAGCGGGGCTTCTTTTTTAACCAAGCGTTGTTAACAATTGCGCAATGTTCCGCTTTGATCCCCGTTCGCATCCATATAGCTTTGTTCAAACCCGTTAACGATATCTGATGGCTTTTGGCATCACGACAATTTTCAAGAAGAAGGTAGAGGAAGAGAAGGTAGCTGAACTGTTCGTTAACATTCTGTTCAACGCAGTAGACACAAGCTTTGCCGAGGTAGCCGAGCTGCTGAACAACGACCTTAATCTTCTTTCACCAGCTCAGATAGACCCAGAAAATCAAGACGATTTCCTGCTTATTGTTCTTGCTGGCAACTTCAAACTGCTGGATGATTACTTCTTTGAAGGTCAAGAAGACCGCATCAGAGAATTGACCATTGAGAAGTTAGCAGCGGTTTACGGTGTTGATACCGTTTCTATGCGAAGCGCTATCAACAACATGTTGGCTTACTTCAAGAAGATCAACTACCCATCTAAGAATACGCATTACGCCATGAGCCGTGCGGTTTTCCATAAGTACGGGTTGAACGAATTCCAGAAAGACTACTTCCGTAATCTGAACGCTCCAGACCCTATTCTTCTAAAGAACATTGATGAGATAATGGAGCAATTCATCGTGAAGTGGGATACGTTCACAGAGAAGTATCGGATCATAGATTGAGCTTATCTCTCAGGGCAAACCGTTCTTCAGCCATTTCGCGTATCTGATCACCAATTGCCAAACTGGCCGTAGCAGCCGGACTGGGTGCATTCAGTACATGTAGCGAATTTCCTTTCTGTTCAATTCGGAAATCGTCAATCGTTTCGCCATCCAAACCAAGCGCCATGGCCCGCACTCCTGCCCTACCCGGAACAATATCGTCCATGGTTAAATCAGGAATCAACCGCTGCAATGTTTGAAGGAAAAGTCGTTTTGAAAAAGCCCTTCTATACTCATTCCATGCAAAACCGAAATGATTGAAAAGCAAGTTCCAGGTGCCTTTGAATGAAAGGGCTTCCACTGTATCGCGAAGATTGAAATCAGTCTTGCCGTAACCTTCACGTTTGAACGTGAAAACCGCATTCGGACCACATTCCACACTTCCGTCTGTCATTCGAGTAAAATGAACTCCCAAAAATGGAAACTCCGGGTTTGGAACCGGATAAATGAGGTTACGCACCTTGTGTTTGGCTTCTTCAGCCAATTCGTAATAATCACCACGGAAACCAACAATGGCCATGTCCAATTCCACGCCATCTTTCTTGGCCAATCGGTCCGATTGCAAACCGCCACAGAACACCATGTATTTTGCTTTATAGCTTGCCTTGTTGGTCTTGATGTTTTTCAGCCCGGCTTCTTCCTGGTAAGACAGTACCTCCTCATTGAAAACAACTTTACTGGAAGCATTGAGCGATTCTGTTATCTCCAACATTTTAGCCGTAGCACCCACAAAATCAATGATACCGGTATAGGGTACCCAAATGCCTTTTATGCCCGTGCAATGCGGCTCAATTTCCTTGATTCTTTCGGGTCCGATGTATTCAATGTCTGTCAGTCCGTTGGCTTTGCCATTGTTGAAGACCTTGTCCATTTGTGGCAGTTCCTTCTCATCCGTTGCTACAATGATCTTTCCGCACACATCATGCTTCACACCATGCTCCTTGGCAAAGGCGATGAGTTGGTCTTTTCCTTTGACACAATTCTTGGCCTTGTAAGACCCTGGTTTGTAATAAATGCCAGAGTGAATGACGCCTGAATTATGGCCAGTTTGATGTGGTGCTGGGCGGTTTTCCTTCTCTATTAGAAGCACTTTCAGGTCGGGATACGACTGCTGAAAACTGTATGCTGTAGCAGCACCAACAATTCCTCCACCCACAATACAAACGTCAAAAACTTGCTCCTGCGCCATGGCGCGAATTTATAGGTATAGATTCATAAGTTTGACATCAATGCATTTGAGGCAAGTTCAATTACTATTTTCAACGTTAATCATAGTTGTAATACTTAGCTCAAACCTTTTTGCTCAGGAATCTAACAAGTATTATCGTTTAAAGGGAAAATGGAATCGCCTAGAGGGATATGTCATAGATAAGGATTCCGTAAAAATTGAGGGACTGATAACTTGGGTTGCAAAAAACAGTGCTAATAGATTCAATGAGGTCAAATTCGTTGACAAAACAGGAAAGTCTAAGACGTACTATCCGGAAACGATCAAAGGCTTTGGTTATGACACGCTTGAATACATTTCTGATGGGAATGTATTCTTTGAAGTGGTCTTAAAAGGAGCGCGATTAAACCTTTACAGGAACGTTACCATTTTCCAATCTTGGTTAGACCCCCACGAAAAGTATCTTATCCCAAACCGTGACACTACCAGCGAAGTCCTAATCGGGAAATTGGTAACCGACCCAACCTCGCCACTTGCATACCCTCCTTATTACGGACCAACCATTAACCGAGCAAATGACTTTTACTTACAAAAAGTTGGACACTCTAAAATCAAATACGTTGATCCAGCTGAATTCAACGCCAAATTCGCAGAATACTTCTATGATTGTCCTACACTTTCTTCCAGAATTAGTCAAAAGCTTTTGAACATAAAAGACCTACTGCAAATAATAAAAATCTACAACCAAGAGTGTATTCCTTAAGGCACTTGAATAAACACCATATGAAACAGATTCGCCATTCCCAATCCCAAATAATTGGCAATGGCGTAACCCACAAGACCGGTGGTGAGTCCGCTTACTACAATGTCTTTGTTCTTAAGCACACTGGCCACCGGACCGATAAAAGCAGGACCGAAAATTCCAGCCACGGAGGTTATCAATGTTGTATCCGCATCTACGCGGAAAATCCACGAAAGCAGGAAGTGAATTGCAAGAGTTCCTACAAACACACACGTAACGTAGAGCAACACTTCTGGGCTAGCCGCCAGCATTTCGTGGTAATTGGAAATGGAGCCGATTCCCATGCAGAAAATGAGCAGGAAATATTCTCCGAACTCGTAGGTACGTGGTAAAAAGCGGATCTTCCTAATAAAAGAAGCCCCAATGCTTAACGTGGTTACTCCGAGAATAACCGAAGGGGCCGTGATCTTCCCATCAACCAGAATGGAGAAACCAATGCTGGCACCCACAATTCCAGCCGAAAGCAAAAACGCCAATGACCATGCCTTTGCCAGGGTTTTCTTTGAAGCCATTCGCTCCACACGCTGATAGTGAAAGGTCTCGTCCCTATCGTGCTTTTCCTTTGGCACAAAGGATGGTAGAAACTTAAGCGCCACTTTCTGAGCAACAGAAAGCAGTAGCACAAGATACAGTGCACTGAGCATGAGGTCGCAAGCATTCAATACAATGAAAACCTCATTGGAAATACCGAGAGCCGTACCTATGGCAGCCAGATTAGGGGTTCCGCCTGTGTACACTCCAACCATCATTCCGCTCAGCTTCCAAACATCATCCACACCCATTTCCTGTAAATGGAAGTAGGCCGAAACAGCGAAGGAAGACACCAAGACAGCAACTACCGCTAAGGCAAACGACTTGGCCGTTTGCTTGGCATATTTTAACCATGCCATGAAACGGGTAGAAAGTAACATAAGTGAGATGGCCAACGGAACCATGGCTTCTGCCACGGTCTGACTCAATTCAACATTCACAGGCGATTCTGGGAGATTACCAACAATCAATCCGACCGCATAGCACAGAATTACCGGCCCGACCATTCCAGCGAGTTTATTGCGCTTCACAATCTCAATCACGAGAATCGGAAATCCTAGCATAATAAGAACCTGAAGGATGCTGGCCATAAGCTTTATCGAATTTAGTTAAGATTTTGTCTGGCCAATCCTAACATCGGTTTACACAGGATATCTCAAAAACGGAATTCCTTCACCGTATCCACAAACAGTTTCACTTTACGTGGGTCTATGTCTGGGTAAACGCCATGACCGAGATTGGCAATATGCCGCTGCGGTCCGAAGGCTTTGAGCATTTCCTGCGCTTTTTCAACAATTACTTCGTCCTCAGCATAAAGCACACATGGATCAAGGTTTCCCTGAAGCGTTTTGCTTGGTCCGATCAGGACGCGGCTTTCGGCAACATCCATGTTCCAATCCAATCCAATGGTATTACAATTGAGTTCGCCCAATTCTTTGCGGACGAAATACGCTCCTTTCGCGAAAACTGTGATCGGTACTTCATCAATTGCATCGCAGATCTGCGCAATGTATTTCAATGCGAATTCGCGGTATTGATCAGGGCTGAGAATCCCTGCCCAGCTATCGAATATCTGAACCATGTCGGCACCAGCTGCAATTTGTCCTTTCAAATAGTTAATGGTGCTTTTAGTGATCTTCTCCAAAAGTTGATGCGCCAATTTCGGTTCGGTGTACAGAAACTTTTTGGCTTTTGAGAAAGTTTTGGAACCACTGCCCTCAATCATATAACTAAAAATGGTCCAAGGCGCGCCCGCAAAACCGATCAGCGGAACGCGCCCATCCAATTCTTTCTTGGTGAGTGAAATCGCATCGATCGTATAACGAACATCATCCGCTTCGGCAACTTTCAGCCTTTCAATATCTGAGGCTGATTGAATCGTTTTCTCGAACCAAGGCCCTCGCTTTTCGACCATTTCATAAGGCAAGCCCATCGCTTCTGGAATGACCAGAATATCGGAGAAGATAATGGCAGCATCTACGCCTAGATGATCAACAGGCTGAATGGTTACCTCACATGCAAATTCGGGACTTTCAACCAACTCTTTGAAACCGCCCATTTTGGCGCGCACCTCACGGTATTCGGGCAAAATCCTACCCGCCTGACGCATAAGCCAAATGGGTGTTCTCTCTACTTTTTCTCCTCGCGCTGCGCGCAGAATAAGGTCGTTTTTCAGCATGGCGCAAAAGTAACTTCCAAAATGGAGAAACTCATATTGGAACCACCTTACCACTTATGTTCATCAACTCTTCCGGAATTGAAGCCAAGATGGTATCGGCCAAGGCTTGAATCATAGCCGTTTTCACTTCTACTCTATTCTTTACAATACTGACCTCTCTAACCGGAGGTTCGGAAGTGAAGGGTTTCAGCAACATTTTTTGAGCATCGGACAAATTCAGCGTTGCTAAATACGGTAGAATGGTCATGCCTTTATGTGATTCTACCAGCCGCTCCAGCGTTTCCAATGAACCACTTTCAAACACCAGACTATGCGAATCATCCTCTCGATGCGCGTTACATATATTCAGTACCTGTGCTCTTAAACAATGTCCTTCAGAAAGCAACCACGTGTCTTGAAGATCAAGATCATCCAAACTGATCGATTCTTTCTTAAACAGTCTATGCTCAGTGCCTACATATCCAAGCATTGGTTCAAGAAACAGGGGTAATTCTTTGATGCCCGATTCTTCCAATGGCGTTACCAACAAGCCCAGATCCAACTCATCCTTCCTCAGGTTTTCTATGATTCTCTCTGTCTGCAGCTCACGGACCAGAAGTCGAATATTCGGATAATCCGATTCAAACTTCGCCACAAAAAGTGGCAACAGATAAGGTGCAAGCGTTGGAATAATACCCACCCTCAACTCACCAGAAAGCTCATTCTGACTTTCCTTAATCAATTCTTTGATGCGATTACTTTCCATAACGGCCACACGGGCCTGAGCAATGATCTTCTCTCCAATTGGAGTTGGAATCAGCGGCTTTTTTGACCGATCAAAGATCTTCACCCCCAACTCGTCTTCCAACTTCTGAACTTGCATGGTAAGCGAAGGCTGAGTTACAAAGCATTTTTCTGCTGCGCGAACAAAGTTCCTCTCCGAATCAAGTGCAAGAATGTATTGATACTGCTGAAGCGTCATGTTATAGTCTTAATCTATTCAAAGATAGATACTATTGATTTGACTGATAATAATATTCTGGAGAGATTTGAACTGACAAATGAATGATGAACCAAAAATCAACCATCATGAAAACGCAAGCATATTTAGAACACAACAATATCACGGTAAACAACATTGACGAAACCACACGGTTTTTGCAGACGGCAATGCCTGAATTTGAGATTCGAGGCGGTGGCGTTCACAACGGCAGACGTTGGATCCATATAGGCACGGAGCATTCTTACTTGGCGGTAAATGAAGCGACCATCGAATCTGACAAAAATGAGGCATACTCCGGTGTTGGTTTCAACCACATGGGTTTTGTTGTTGATAACGTTGAGGCGGTTGGTAAAAGACTGCTTGAAGCAGGCTACAAGCGCGATTATCCGTTGACTGAACAAAAGTACCGCATACGCGATTACTTTATAGATACCGATGGCAACGAGTATGAGTTCATCCAATATCTGAGCGACAAGCCAGAGGAACGTAATTCTTACGAAGACTGAATACTCGAATTTCAATCAAACTAAAACACACAAATTATGAGCACCAATCAAATAGGATTAAACGAGAATAAATCGAACGAACTTGCGAAGGAACTGAACACGCTTTTGGCCAATTATCAGATGTTCTACCAGAACCTCCGCGGTTTTCATTGGAACATTCAAGGGCCGAGTTTCTTTGAACTTCACCTGAAGTTTGAGGAGTTGTATAACGATGCGGTTCTGAAAGTAGATGAAATTGCAGAGCGCGTTCTTACGCTTGGCGAAACGCCTTATCACACGTTCACTGCTTACTTGAAGCATTCTTCCATTAAGGAAGCTGCAAATGTGAATGACGGACAAGGAACCGTTTCTACAGCCCTTGCCAATCTAAAAACGCTGTTGGAGATTGAACGCAAGATTCTTGCTCTTTCAGGAGAAGCTGGCGATGAAGGAACCAATTCGCAAATGAGCGATTACATCACGCAACAGGAAAAAACGGTTTGGATGCTGACGGCATATTTGGGAAAGAAGTGAATTAGAAAAATGAGAAAAGGAAAAATGTGATAGCCAAACGTTTTTCCTTTTTCATTTTCTCCTTTTTCAACCTCAGAACAACTCCTTCAGATTTGCTTGGATTGTTTGAGAAAGCGTGTCCGTTGGAAGGTCGTTGGCATCCGTTCCGAATGGATCTTCAATCTCTTCCGCGATCAGCTCCAAACTGGCTAGAATGTAAAAGATGAACACCACCACAAAAACAGTGGAATAGCTAAAATCGCGTACTACCCCGAACGGCAAACTCATCACGTACAAAAAGATGAACTTCTTGATGAACGCGCTGTACGAATACGGAATGGGCGTTTTCTTGATGCGTTCACAAGCTCCAATAATGTCGGTCAAAGCACGGAACTCGTTATCAAGCACGATCTGCTGTTCTTCCGATATCAATCCATCCTTCTTCAGAAGCAATATCTGCGCATACAATTGCTGCGCGATGGCATTCGGAACATGGTCTCGTCTTAGGGCATCCTGTTTATCAAATTGCGGATGTTCTTCCAATTCATCAGGATTGACGCCTTCACGCAAATGCTCCTTCATGGCAAACACGTAATTGGTGATCAGGACGCGAAATAACTGCCGTCTTTCGGGCTGCTCTTCAGGAACGATATTGCTTAGTTTGATGGACAGATTTCGCGTGTTATTGACCAGTGCGCCCCATTGTTTACGGCCCTCCCACCAACGGTCGTAAGCGGTATTCGTTCTAAAAACCAGCAACAGCGAAATGACAAAACCAATGAGCGAATGCACCGCCATGGTGCTTGTGAACTCCAAGTTCAGCAATTCGATTTCAACGTAGCAAAAGATGCCTGTCAGCACGGCCAAAACAGCCATGGTAGGCATCAGTTGCCTGAATGTATCGTACTTATGGAGCTGGAAAATGATGGTGAACCAGCTTTTCGGGTTGTAACTGACCATCGGCTATTTCTTCTTTTTCTTCTTGGTTTCATTGTGAACGGGCGGATTCTCGTAATCCAACTTGCCACCCCAATGCGCCATCTGACCCATGGTCCACGATTGACGACCACGAACATACGCACTCGGATTTACAGCCGAATATTTACGTGGACTCGGAAGAATGCTCGCCAGAAGAGCCGCCTCAGCACTTGAAAGCTTTGATGCCGATTTCTTGAAATACACTTGCGAGGCCATTTCTGCTCCGTAAACACCATCGCCCATCTCAATCACATTCAGGTACACCTCCATTATGCGTTCTTTGCTCCAGAAAAGCTCGATCAACGCGGTGAAGTAAACCTCCAATCCTTTCCGTACCCACGTTCTTCCTTCCCAGAGGAAAACGTTCTTGGCCGTCTGCTGACTGATGGTACTCGCTCCACGAACGCGCTTTCCTTTCTGATTGTGCTCAATGGCTTTTTCAATCGCTTCCACATCAAACCCGTAATGATTCAGGAATTTCTGATCCTCCGCACAGACAACCGCCAATTGTAATTTGTTGCTGATGTTCTCCAGCGATTCCCAATCCTTCTTCAGCTTCAGCGGTTTCCCTTCCTGAACCTGCTCCACGCATCTTGTAAGTTGCAGAATGGTTATCGGCACGGGAACAAACCGATAGACGATGACCATCAGGATACTGAACAGGAAAAGCCCAAGAATCGTCTTTCCAACGAAACGAAGGATTCGTTTGAACCAACCGCCCGATTTGGCGGCTTTCGGTTTTTTGGTGGATGGTTTTTTCGCCATAATCGAGCACAGGAACGGGCGACCAAGGCCGCCCGTTTCCTTTATTCAAAATTACAACTAGAACTTACGCTGACTGCTGCTTCTTGATCAAGTTCAAAGCAGAACCTGCTTTGAACCAGTCGATCTGCGCCTCATTGTAAGTGTGATTTACCTTGATAGTGTCTTTCGAACCATCCGCATGTACCAACTCGATGGTCAACGGTTTCCCTTCCGAGAAATCGGTCAGGTCAATGAAGTTAAACGTATCATCTTCTTGGATCTTGTCGTAATCGGCTTCGTTGGCAAAGGTCAACCCAAGCATTCCTTGCTTTTTCAGGTTGGTTTCGTGGATACGCGCAAATGATTTTACCAGCACAGCCACAACACCCAAATGGCGTGGCTGCATGGCGGCATGCTCGCGCGAAGAACCTTCTCCGTAGTTGCTATCTCCAACAACCACAGACGGAACGCCAGCGGCTTTATATGCTCTTGCCACCGCTGGAACCTCTCCAAAACTTCCGTCCAATTGGTTCTTGACCTTATTGGTTTCACCACCAAAAGCATTGACTGCACCAGTCAATGTGTTGTTCGAGATGTTGTCAAGATGACCACGATACCGCAACCACGGACCCGCCATGGAAATATGGTCTGTTGTGCATTTTCCTTGCGCTTTAATAAGCAGCTTGGCCCCTGTGATGTTCTTTCCGTCCCATGGTTTGAAAGGCGTGAGCAACTGCAAACGATCGCTGTCTTCTTTAACCACAACCTCGACATTTCCGCCATCTTCGGCTGGCTCAACGTATCCTGGGTCTTCCACATCAAACCCTTTCGGTGGAAGCTCCCAACCTGTTGGCTCGGCCAGTTTCACCTGCTCACCCTTATCGTTGGTCAGCGTATCCGTAATAGGATTGAACCTCAGGTCTCCTGCTATAGCGATGGCCGCCACCATTTCTGGAGACGTTACGAAAGCGTGGGTATTTGGATTGCCGTCAGCTCGCTTCGCGAAGTTTCTATTGAACGAATGAACGATGGTGTTCTTCGGTGCGTTTTTCGGGTCTTTGTAGCGTCCCCACTGACCGATACACGGGCCACAGGCGTTGGTAAAGATCTTCGCGCCCAATTTGTTGAACGTGTCAATGAAACCATCTCGTTCAATGGTGAACCTTACCTGCTCTGAACCAGGGTTGATCCCGAATTCAGCTTTCGGCTTCAGGCCTTTGGCCAAAGCATCCTCGGCAATTGAGCAAGCCCTTGAAATATCCTCGTAAGATGAGTTGGTGCAGGATCCGATCAATCCCCACTCCACTTCAGTTGGCCAGCCATTTGCAGGTGCTTTTTCCTTCATCTCAGCAACTGGAGTGGCCAAGTCAGGGGTGAACGGCCCGTTCAAATGCGGGCTTAATGTAGAAAGATCGATTTCGATCACTTGATCAAAGTATTTCTCTGGATCAGCATAAACCTCATCATCACCTGTCAAGTGTTCTTTAATACCATTTGCCAGATCGGCAACTTCCGCACGACCAGTAGCACGCAAGTAACGCTCCATGCTTTCATCATAACCGAAGGTGGAAGTTGTTGCACCGATCTCTGCGCCCATGTTACAGATGGTTCCTTTACCTGTACACGACATGCTTTTGGCTCCTTCTCCGAAGTACTCCACGATTGCACCAGTTCCACCTTTCACGGTCAGGATGCCTGCTACTTTCAGGATAACATCTTTTGGAGCTGTCCAGCCACTGAGCTTTCCGGTCAGTTTCACACCGATTAGTTTCGGGAACTTCAGCTCCCACGGCATGCCCGCCATCACATCAACGGCATCAGCACCACCAACTCCAATGGCAACCATTCCCAATCCGCCTGCATTCACCGTGTGGCTATCAGTTCCGATCATCATCCCACCAGGGAAAGCGTAATTCTCCAGCACCACTTGGTGAATGATACCTGCTCCCGGTTTCCAAAAACCAATGCCATATTTATTCGAAACGCTTTCGAGGAAATTGAAAACCTCCGAACTCTTGTTCATCGCCTCTTGCAAATCGGCACTTGCCCCGATGCGGGCTTGGATCAAGTGGTCGCAATGTACAGTAGATGGAACGGCTACCTTCTTCTTGCCTGCCTGCATGAACTGCAACAACGCCATCTGGGCCGTTGCATCCTGCATCGCTACTCTATCAGGGTCAAAATCCACGTAGGATTTTCCGCGTTCAAAGGCTTCTTTCACCTCGCCTTCCCAAAGGTGCGCGTACAGAATTTTCTCTGACAACGTGAGCGGTTTGCCCACAGCTTTTCTGGCCGCAGCTATGCGCTCGGGAAACCGTGCGTACACCTGCTTTATCATATCTAAATCGAATACTCCCATGTTTTCAAATATTTTGGAACTAGTTACTAAATGTGCGGCAGAATTGAAAGTGCCGCATATACAAACCCAACACGTGGAACGATTTCTTGTTGTCAAAAACTTGGGCAAAAACCACAAAAAAACCCGAGCTGTCGGCTCGGGTTTTCTATTCGATTGACTTGAATGCTTACGCAAGCACCAAGTTCTTCTTAGAAGGCTTAAACTTGGTAAGAACGATGCCTGTTACAGCTTGTTCATACTCAGCCAACGTTGGGGTTCTTCCCAAGATGGTTGACAACACAACAACTGGCGTTGATGACAGCAATGACTCGCCTTTCTTCTCAGCAGAATCTTTCACCACACGACCTTGGAACAAACGTGTTGACGTGGCCATAACCGTATCGCCTGGCTCTGCCTTCTCTTGGTTACCCATGCAAAGGTTGCAACCTGGGCGCTCCAAGTACAATTTGTTCTCATACTTGGTACGGGCTGCGTTCTTCGGGTTTTCATCATCGAACACAAAACCAGCATACTTGGTGAGGATTTCCCAATCGCCTTCAGCTTTCAACTCATCCACGATATTGTAGGTTGGAGGAGCTACCACCAACGGTGCCTTGAACTCCACTTTTCCTTGCTGCGCTTCCACATTCTTCAACATCTGCGCAAGGATTTTCATATCGCCTTTGTGAACCATGCACGAACCCACAAAACCGAGGTCAACCTTCTTGGTGCCACCGTAGTAAGACAACGGACGGATCACATCGTGCGTGTATCGCTTGGAAACATCATCGTTGTTCACATCTGGATCCGCAATCATCGGCTCAGCCATTTCATCCAAGTCGATTACCACTTCTGCGTAATACTTCGCGTTTGCATCTGGTTTCAGCGTTGGAATTTCTCCCGAACGAATGTCTGCAATTCGCTTGTTTGCTTTCGCGATCAGACCTTTGAGAACTTGCTTCTCGTTGTCCATTCCCTTGTCGATCATGATCTGAATACGACCTTTTGCAATTTCCAACGATTCGATCAACGTCTCATCTTCTGAGATACAGATGGATGCTTTCGCTTTCATTTCAGCCGTCCAATCCGTAAAAGTGAATGCTTGGTCAGCGGTTAATGTTCCGATATGAACTTCGATAACGCGGCCTTGGAAAACGTTCTCGCCACCGAACTGCTTCAGCATCTGCTGCTGCGTGGCATGAACCACATCACGGAAGTCCATGTAGCTTCTCATTTCGCCTTTGAAAGTCACCTTCACCGACTGCGGAATTGGCATGGAAGCCTCGCCCGTTGCAAGTGCAAGAGCAACCGTTCCAGAATCCGCTCCGAACGCCACACCTTTTGACATTCGCGTGTGCGAATCGCCACCAATGATGATGTCCCAATCGCTCACGGTGATGTCATTCAAGACCTTATGGATCACATCCGTCATGGCTGGGTAAACGCCTTTCGGGTCACGTGCGGTGATCAGACCGAAATCGTTCATGAACTTCATCAAACGTGGAATATTCTCCTGCGCTTTCTTATCCCAAACCGAAGCTGTGTGACAACCCGACTGGTAAGCACCATCCACAATGGGAGATATGACCGTTGCGGCCATCATTTCCAACTCCTGAGAGGTCATCAGACCTGTTGTGTCTTGAGAACCAACGATGTTCACTTCAACACGCACATCTGAACCCGTGTGCAATACTTTTCCTGGCGTTGTGCCAACCGCGTTTCGGTTGAATATCTTCTCAACGGCCGTAAGTCCCTGACCGTCAATTGAAATCTCTTTCGATGGTGCATAAACCTGTGGAATTTCAATTCCGAGAACTTTGCAAGCAAACGTCTGCAACTTCTTCCCGAAAACCACCGCGTAGGAACCGCCAGCTTTCATGAATTCAACCTTCTGAGGCGTAAATGCCGCAGAAATATCTTTAACCGCCTTGCCGTCCTTGTACAGTTGTTTCTCCTTGGTGTTGATGGTCAGAACGGTTCCAGTTTCAACTGAATAAACCTCCTCCAAAACTGCATCGCCATTGGCATCAACAACCGTGTTGCCATTAGTATCTTTCTTCGCTACCCAGTTTTTGAGGTCAAGACCGATACCTCCGGTCACACCTACAGTTGTGAGGAATATCGGAGAAATTCCGTTTGTTCCAGCCACAACGGGCGCAATATTGATGAACGGCACGTACGGACTTGCCTGAACGCCTGTCCAAAGCGCCACGTTGTTCACACCCGACATACGCGAAGAACCGACACCCATCGTTCCTTTCTCCGCTACCAGCATCAAGCGCTTGTCAGGATGCTGCTCCTTGAGCGCAACAAGCGCCTTTTGTTTGTCTTTATCATGCTCGAAAATGCACTGTCCGTGCAACTCACGGTCTGAACGAGAGTGCGCATCTCCACCAGGAGAAAGCAGGTCGGTTGAGATATCACCGATACCCGCAATGAACGTGACCAACTCGATCTCTTCTTCCAGCTCTGGAAGTTGTGTGAAGAACTCAGCTTTCGCGTAGCTCTCCATCAATTCTTTTGCAATTGAGTTTCCAGCTTTGAACGCTTTTTCCAAACGTCCCATGTCCGCTTCGTAGAGGAACACTTGCGTCTTGAGCACCTTTGCAGCTTCCTTCGCGATAGCAACATCATCGCCCAAAGCAAGGTCCAAAAGCACCTCGATAGATGGCCCACCTTTCATGTGAGACAACAACTCGAAAGCGAAAGCAGGAGTGATCTCATCAACCTTCTCTTCTCCAAGGATGATTTCTTTCAGGAATTTCGCCTTGGCACCAGCTGCACTTGTTGTACCTGGCAAAGTATTGTAAATGAAGAAGTTGAGAGAGTCTTTTCGATGAGCATTTCCCGTGTCCTTGATCTGCGCGATCACCTCGCTAAGCAGTTCGGCACCATCAATCGGCTTGGCGTGCAAACCCTGTGCTTTTCGTTCTTCGATCTCTTTTAGATAATCTTCATATAAGCTCATGAAAGAAATATTTTGAGTGTTGTTTTCGGTTTTGGAATCAGCCGATCCATCATTGAACAATTCAACTCAGAACCCGTTGATTTTGCGTTCGCAAAAGTAGGCATTCGGAGTGCCATAATCAAGGTGGTTTCTCATGGCTAAAGGCTTGAAACTTGTGGCTTCAAAAACCTACCTTGCGCAAGCGCGAAACTGCACCATGAACGACCGATACGGACAACTCGTCATTGAGAACATTAAAGTGGCTTTGGGCTCTATCCGAAGCCAATGGTTGCGCGCCATTCTTACCATGCTCATCATAGCTATTGGCATTACTGCTTTGGTGGGAATTCTGACCTCCATCGATGGCATAAAAAGTTCGCTGACAAGCAACTTTACAAGCATGGGCGCCAACACGTTCACCATCCGAAATCGGGGCACCAACATCAGAATTGGCCGGGGCGGTAAAAAACCGAAATCTTACAGCATCATCACGTATCGCGAAGCAAAACGATTTCAGGAGACTTTCGAGTTTCCGTCTTTGGTAAGTGTTTCGGCCGCGGCCTCCTTTGCTGCAACGGTGAAGTATGATTCTGAAAAGACACAACCCAACATCAATGTGATGGGATGCGACAACAACTATTTTGCGGCCAGTGGTTTCGAAATTGAACAAGGCAGAAACTTCACCGAGATGGAATTGCGCTTTGGCATTCCAGTGATCGTCATCGGACAAGAGATCAAAAAAGTGCTATTTCCTGGAAAAGCAGAAGCGGTGGGTAAAGAAGTATCGGTTGGAGCTTACAAGTACAAGGTTATCGGGGTGCTGGCGGAAAAGGGTTCGAGCATGGGATTTGGAGGCGATAAAACCTGCATGATTCCATTGACGAATGCCCGTCAGCATTTCTTGAGACCGAAAACCTCGTTTACCATCAGTGTACTTGCCGATAACATTGCCTCACTGGAAAGTGCCATCAGCGAAGCCACTGGAACCTTCCGAGTGGTGCGCGGTGTGCGTGCTGGTGAGGAGAACAACTTTGAGGTGATACGAAGCGACAACCTTTCAAAAATGTTGGTCGACAACCTTTACGAAGTGCAGGTTGCTGGATTTCTCATTGGCATCATTACGTTGATGGGCGCGGCCATCGGCCTCATGAACATTATGCTTGTTTCGGTGACGGAACGAACTCGAGAAGTTGGTGTACGGAAAGCCTTGGGAGCCACCAAAGCGTTCATACGGCTTCAATTTTTGGTGGAAGCCGTTTCCATTTCTGTCATTGGTGGTTTGGCTGGAATTGTTTTTGGAATTGCCATTGGAAATGGAGTCTCGAGTTTCATCGGTGGCGGTTTTATCATTCCGTGGCTTTGGATAATCGTTGGCGTTATCATCTGTTTTGTGGTAGGTGTTATCTCAGGAATTTATCCTGCCATCAAAGCGTCTAACCTTGACCCGATTGAGAGTTTGAGGTTTGAGTAAGTTGACTGAGTTGATAAAGTTGACAAAGAGATAAGTTGACGCAATTCGCTCCATCGTCAATCGTCAATCGTCAATCAAAAAAAAGCCTCGACCAGTTTCCTGATCGAGGCCAAACTCGTATCCGACAGCGATCGAATACTTACTGAACAATCAGCTTTTGCGTTGAAATGGCTTGACCATTCCCGTTCAGGACTTTCATTACATAAATGCCAGCGTTTACGCAATCAAGCGAAACGGCAGAAGTTGCTTCATTCATGTTCTTAACCATTCGACCTTGAGTATCGAACAGTTGAACTGACTCATCAGCACTCAGCGCTCGGCTCAATTGAAGCGTTCCATTTGCCGCAACAGGATTCGGATAAACCGTGAAATCTTCTTGAGCAACATCGGCTATGCCTGTTGGGTTAACTGCGTTAGGAGTTTTCTGATACCATACGGTTGAACTGACACCATTGATCGGGTCTGATGTGTTCTCCATCAGAAGCAACCAGAATCTGTAGTCTGCAGAAATCCAAAACCATTGCTCTTTAGTAACGGTTCCAGCAGGGAAACCCAATACAGAAAGCGTCTCGCTTCGGTTGGCATGGTACCGCAACACGTTCTGGTATGTACCGTTTGGCAACTGCAAAGTACCGTAGCCATCGCAGGTATAAGACAAGGTACCGTCTGCAGTTATATTGGTTGAGGCCGCAAATCCGGGTCCAGAAAAGTTGTCAGTACCAGAGCTGTTGTAAGTGGCCGGAAGGCTCAAAACAACCTCGCTATCAGTATAATCCTGTTCAACCGTATCTCCGGGTGCAACTATAACCCGATAGCCATCAGTTTCAAGTGAAGCATTTGAAATGCTGTAGAAAGTGAAAGCATCATCTTCTGGGGTGATTCCGCAATGAGTTGAGCCAGCAAAATCGCCAGGCCAATATGAATCTGCAGCCTCAATAAAACTGAATGCAGCTGTAGAAACCTCATTCAGTCCGCTGAAATCCCAGCTATAGTTGGCCCCGGTTTGAGCGTTCAACGTAGAGGCATTGGGAATATCAGAGCATATACCCCTTGAAGGTGCATCTCCGATCTGTGGCATATTCACTTCCGTGATGGTTGGTTGGGCAATGGCCGCCACTGAAGACAAAAGTCCAAGCGTAAATAGGTAGATTTTTTTCATGATAATTCGATTAGGGTTAGATTGACTGAACATTCAGTCCCGTGAAATTACCGGAAAAAGTTATGTTATTCGGAGGAGTAAACCCATCGTTGATAGACGAAGTGAAGTTGCCATCAATGGTATAGTAGGTAACTCCTGTTGCCGTAAAGTTTATCGTTGCCACGTCAATTCGGAGAGTTCCAGACACAGGCGTGGCAAATGCACCGCCATTACCATCGGTAAACGAGGCGTTTGTTACTTGATAGGTTCCGGGCTCAACATTGGCAGCAGATGCTGTTAAATTGAATGAGTAGGTTGGACTGGTACCAACAATAGAAATACCATCAACCTGCGTAGAATGATTGCAGATAACCCCGTTGTCATGTCCACCCAATTCGTTGTTATTCTGTGGACTTTCCCAAGAACCACTTTGGTTAATGTTACCCGTAACGCTGTAGTCAAAAGCAAGATCGGGAAGCGTGAATGGCCCGTCATTGCCGTCTGGATCTTGATTACAGGATGAGAAAATAGAACCGAAAATGATGGTCGCGATTAAGAAAATTGGTGTTGTTTTCATTGTAAAATGATTTAAGGTTATTGTTCAGTTGAGGGCAAATTTGAGTTCAGGAAGGCATTGAACACAAGGAGAAAAAACTAAACTTGTGATGATTTCATGTCAGAAAAAGGAAATAGAACTGTGGCGCTCGCAGCCTTGCTAAGTAGCAAGGAAATGAAAGTTTTCAGT
The DNA here is from genome assembly GCA_020635495.1 of Flavobacteriales bacterium. GTDB lineage: Bacteria > Bacteroidota > Bacteroidia > UBA10329 > UBA10329 > UBA10329. The sequence continues at coordinate 167,309 of JACJZQ010000006.1, forward strand.
AGCCATCTGAATGAAGGAAAACGTGCTTCCCTCCCACTCTTGTTCGATGCTATCTGTGTTGGTTTGAAATCATCTAAACCAAATTCTTTGGAGAAGGAAACCCTCTTCAAGAAAGCTTTCAATGAAGCTTATTCAAAAGATCAGGATTACCTGCTTCGGAATGAATTCCGATTGCTTTCCAAGGAACTGACGGGTTTCCTAGCCATTGAGCAGACAAAAAAGGCGATGCGTGATGATGTGCTGGAGGAAAAACGTTTGGTGCTGCAATCCTACATTGACCGAAAAGCACACGACCTTTTTGACCGTGAATGGCAAAAGGTGGTTGAAGATTCCAAAGATGAATTACGACTTGACGTTGCCATAGACATTCAAAAGCTGGCAATCGAACATTTGGTATCAACCCGACAAGCAACGGTTGAGAACTACAATCAGCTTTTAGAATTACTGGCTGATCATCAACAAACCTTACAACAGCATTTCGCGCACCAACACCTTTTCGGAAAACACAAACAAGCTTTTGCCGAGAGAACACTTCAGGCAATCGGTTCAGATATTCAAGTTTCTCCGTTGGAAGTTATTTCCATCAATCCAGCAGACGAAAAGCAGAATGATGCTTTCGCGAACCATTTTGCTGCGCTGACGAAAGCTTACGCGCACCGAGGTGAAGAGAAGATTGAGCTGCTGAAAAATGCCGCTGGTTTTGTGTCCGAGATCAATTCAAAATCGTTTGACCGAAATGCGGCATTGGCAACCGTAAATGCCGCTATTGCATTGGAGTATTTCTTGCTTCGCGAGCTGGAGGCTTCACTGCCGTTTCATCAAAAGGCGTTGGAATTCGGTTCAGGATTGGAAGGCGGCAAACTCATCAGTTTCGTGTTCAATTATCTGAGTACGCTTATCCGCTTGGAACGACATGAACAGGCAATTGCGCTTATCAATGAATACGCTTCTGTTTGGGAAAAACTCCCACGTATGCGCGACCGTTTTCTGTGCCTCAAAGCCATGTGCCATGTCTTTGAGAATGATCCGAAAGCGGCTGAGGATTGCATTCCCGATGACCGAAAAGCAGGCGGTTTGGACCACTACTATTACTATCGGTTCATTCAGATCATTGTGCTTTTCCAGAAAGGCAAGCCTGAGTTAGCCATGAACGAAGCGGAGAATTTTGAGCATACCGTCCGCTACAACGATAAGGACGAAGATTACCTGCGATTGATTCAGGCGATGAAGAAACTCCTGATGTTGAATTCGGAAAAGCCAACCATTTCCGAAGAAGTCTATTCCGACAAGGCCGAAAAACTGAAACAATCACTCAGCGAAGCCAGCGAAAGTGCCTTTGCTGATCGAGCGTTGCTCTATCGGTGGATTGTTGCTGAATTGAATTGAAACCATGAAAACGCTGCTTACCAAAGACAATAAAGAAGTACTCATCAGAGAAATAAAACCTGATGATGCAGAAAGCTCTATTCGTTTTTCAAAACAGATTTTCGGGCTTCCTACGGTTTTGACCACTTTGAATGAATTCAATCAGACCGTGGAGAGTCAAACAAAATGGATACAGTCATTTGATAAAAGCCAGACGAAATTTGCCTTGGTCGGGATTCACAACAAGGAAGTGGTTGGCCTACTCGATTTTTCTACCAGCAATCGCGAAAGACTCAAACATGGTGGTGCCTTTGGCGTCAGTGTTCTTCCCGAATTTCAAAACAACGGAATTGCCCGTGCCATGATAAAATTGTTGTTGGAGTGGGCTTCGAAAAGTCCGCTGGTTGAAAAAGTAGTTCTGAAAGTGAGTTCGAACAATCCGAAAGCAATTAAGCTGTATCAATCTCTGGGCTTCGTTGAAGAAGGCAGAATGACCAAGGAGATCAAACTGGAAGACGGAACTTATGTTGATACCATTGTAATGGCGCAGTTCGTTTGATTAGGTCAAATAAAAAAGGGCGAATCTTCCAATTCGCCCTTTCCAAATTCATTTAAGTAAGAATTACTCTGCTACGACTTCGAATTCGAATTCGCCTTCAACTTCTTTATGAAGTCTTACGGTTGCAGTGTACTTACCAAGTTTCTTAACAGTGCTTTCTTTCAAGCCAACCTTCTTACGGTCAACCTCAGAACCGGTAGCAGCTTTAATGGCCTCAGCAACCTGAATGCTGTTAACAGAACCGAAGATCTTGTCTCCTTCTCCTGCTTTGGCACCCACTTTAATATCTGCTCCTTGAATCTTAGAAAGAAGCGCTGTTGCCTCTTCGATCAACTTAGCCTCTCTGTGTGCACGCTGACGGATATCTTCATCTCTTACCTTTTTGGCACTGTCTGTTGCAATAACAGCCATTCCGTTAGGTACTAAGAAGTTACGGGCGTAACCTGGCTTTACTGTTACTAGGTCGTTCTTGTAACCCAGTTTGTCTACATCTTGCTTTAGTATAACATCCATGGCTCTTCTTATTTCAGTTGGTCAGCCAAATATGGCATAAGTGCCAAATGACGTGCACGCTTTACAGCCTGCGCAACCTTGCGTTGATACTTCAGTGATGTTCCTGTAAGTCTGCGTGGAAGCAACTTACCTTGCTCGTTTACAAATGCCAAAAGATAATCTGGGTCTTTGTAATCGATGAACTTGATGCCGTATTTCTTGAATCGGCAATACTTGTCTCTTTTAACCTCTACGGTCGGTGGATTGAGATATCTGATCTCTCCGTCTTTCTTTCCTGCCATGGTTCCTTAAGCTTTTTCTTTGTTCTTGTTTCTTCTTCTTTCCGCGTATTCTACATGGAACTTGTCCATTTTTACGGTTAGAAATCTGATCACACGTTCGTCACGCTTGAACTTCAATTCAAGTTCAGCAATCAACGAAGGCTCGGCTTGGAACTCAAAGAGGTTGTAAAAGCCGTTGGATTTCTTCTGGATCGGATACGCCAATTTGCGCAGACCCCAGTCTTCCGTAGAGACAATTTTGCCTCCATCAGCTTTAATGAACTTCTCGTAATCCTTTACCGCTTCCTTCATCTGTTGCTCAGACAAAACGGGAGTTAAAATGAAAACGGTTTCGTACTGGTTCATAATTCTGTTAATTGTTTGTGTTTAAATACCCGCCAAAAAAGCGGAGCGCAAAGATAAATAACTGATTCAGTTAAACAAGCCTTGATCAAGCACGAAATTCTAAACACAAAAATTCGAAACCCGTGTCAGGTCACTTCGAGTGATTTTGAGGAACGAAAAATTGTATCGAGAAGTGGGCGTTTCCGCGCGTGGCCGTAGGCTGAGGTTCTCGAAGCCTACAGCTTGGCAGAAGCTACCCTTCGTTGTCCTTCGATACAATTTCGATTTCATCGAAATCACTCAGGATGACTCTCAGGGTACGCACAGCCAAAGAAGCAGAAACCCGAAAGGCGCGGTCGGGCTTTCCGCGCTACACGGTAGCATGCTGCAATCCCTAACGCGAAGCCACCTACCTCTCCTGTCATTCCGACCGAAGCGGAGGAATCTGAACTTCCACAATAGATTTCTCGACTCCGCAATCTCCGCTCGAAATGACAAACTTGAGATGCTCAGGTGGCCTCGGAATTCACAATCGGGGCACCCACACTACGAAATGGCCGCCCGAACGGGGCGCAGAAGTGAAGCGCAGCGAAACGGCTTGGCCCGTTCAGGCCGTGAAGTAGTGAAGGGTCGAATGAGAATTCCAAGCCTTGACCTTTTCGTTCTTTTCTGTCAAGAGAAAAGGACACATTTTAAAACCTTAAGGAGATTGCTTCGTCCTCTGTCCTCGCAATGACGTGTCAACTGGTCGCCATTCACTACATCTATCAACGATCGTGAATAAGTTTTGCCGCCAGCCGCGCAGCTAAATACTACATTTGAAGTTCGCTAAATCGGCATGGATAATTACATCGTTTCAGCCAGAAAGTACCGCCCCGTAACGTTCGAAGACGTTGTGGGTCAGTCGGCTATTACGTCCACGCTACAAAAGGCCATTAAGAACAATCACTTGGCGCAAGCCCTGTTGTTCTGCGGCCCGCGAGGGGTTGGAAAAACCACCTGTGCACGTATCCTTGCCAAAGCCATCAACCAAGATAGCTTTGAAGGCGAACTCGATCCGAATGAGGATTTCTCATTCAACATTTTTGAGTTGGATGCGGCTTCTAACAACTCGGTTGATGACATCCGAAACCTGATCGATCAGGTACGGTTCTCACCGCAACAAGGCAAGTTCAAGGTTTACATAATAGATGAGGTTCACATGCTGAGTGCAGCCGCTTTCAACGCGTTTCTGAAAACGTTGGAAGAACCGCCTGCGCACGCCATCTTCATCTTGGCCACAACCGAGAAACACAAGATCATTCCAACCATTCTGTCGCGTTGCCAGATCTTCGATTTCCGAAGAATTCAGGTCAGCGATATGGTTTCGCATCTGAAGAACATCGCGCTCAAAGAAGGCGTTGATGCTGAGGAGGAAGCGTTACATGTGGTTGCTGAAAAAGCAGATGGCGCGTTGCGTGATGCACTTTCCATATTCGACCGTTTGGTGACATTCTCTGGCAATACCGTCACCTACCAGGATGCCATTGAGAACCTCAATATTCTTGATTACGATTACTACTTCCGCGGAACAGACATGGTTCTTGAAGGCGACATGGCCAGCGCTATGTTACTTTTCAACGAGATTTTGGAACGCGGTTTTAACGGACATGAGTTCATCAACGGTTTGGCAACTCACTTCCGCAATCTGTTGATGTGCAAGGATGCTTCTACGGTTCAACTGCTAGAGGTTTCGGAGAAGATCCAACAGAAATACTTGGAGCAAGCACAGCGGTGTGCACCGCTCAATCTTTTGAAAGGATTGCGCATCATGAATGAGTGCGATGTGCAATACAAAAGCAGCAAGAATCAGCGGCTCACGGTTGAGCTCGCCATCATGAAAATGTGCGCTTTGCACAAAGTTCCTGAAGGTGCTTCTCCAGTTGCGCCTGAAAAAAAAAAGTCCTTAGCTGAGCCAACTCCAAAGGCAGAAACTCCGGTAGTTGAGCAACCGATTAAGCAGGAAGACCCAACGCCAGTACAAAATCAGGTAGCCGCTGAGCCGATTCAGGCATCGGAATCAACTTCCGAACCCGAAATTCAAGACACTGTAGAAACGGAAGAGTCTTCTCCAGAAGACAATTCTGCCCAACCAGAGCCAGAGCAAATTCCGCAGACGTCTAAGACGGTTGCGCTACGCGGAAGAAGACGCATCAAAGGCGCTGGAATTCGAATCAGCGAAGCACATCTCGCTACTCAAGAAGAGGAAATTGACATCAATTCGCTTCCGAAAGATGCATTCACTGAAGAGCAAATGCAGAACATTTGGAATGAGCGGGTCAACCTGCTTTTCAGATCTTCACCAAGTATGCTCAGCTCGCTGACCAAGCATCCGCCAAAACTCAAAGAAGACCATACTATTGAATTGGAATTGGATGGAGCCCATCAATTGGAGCAGCTTCAAGAATCGAAAACGATTCTGATCGATGCTATCAGAAAAGACCTCAACAACTTCTCCATTCAATTGGAAACCCCGGTAAAAGAGGTTGTAACCAAGAAAAAGGCGTACACCCCAAAAGAGATCTACCATCAGTTGGCTACAGAAAACCCGCATTTGGAAACACTTCGCAAGGAGTTCGGGCTAGATCTTGACATCTGATCTTTTTGTCGCCAGCGTTGCTACATCCATCTTGAATATGGTAGCAACTCCACCTCTTTTACATATATGTATAAATTTACGGCCGCTCAAAAAAGAGAAATACCATGTCAGGAAATAAAATCACAGTTACCAACGGTAAGCTTAACGTACCAAACGACCCGATCATTCCATTTATTGAAGGAGACGGAATAGGCCCGGATATTTGGGCTGCTTCTAGTAGAGTACTACAAGCTGCTGTTCAGAAAGCATACAACGGAGAGAAAAGCATTGTTTGGAAAGAGGTGCTTGCAGGAGAAAAGGCATTCAACGCTACTGGAGAATGGCTTCCGCAAGAAACGCTGGATGTAATCAGCGAATACCTTATTGCCATCAAAGGACCATTGACCACACCTGTTGGTGGTGGAATCCGTTCTTTGAACGTTGCATTGCGTCAGCAATTGGATCTTTATGCCTGCGTGCGTCCGGTACGTTGGTTCGAAGGAGTTCCTTCTCCGATGAAACACCCAGAGTATGTGGACATGGTGATCTTCCGCGAAAACACCGAAGACATTTATGCTGGTATTGAGTGGGAAGCTGGAACTCCTGAAGTGAAGAAAGTGGTCGATTTCATTCAGAAGGAAATGGGCATCAAAAAGATCCGATTCCCAGAAACGTCTTCAATCGGTATCAAACCAATTTCGATTGAGGGAACGGAGCGATTGGTGCGTGGTGCCATTGAGTACGCCATTGAACACAAGAAGCCAAGCCTGACCATCGTTCACAAAGGCAACATCATGAAATTCACAGAAGGTGGATTCAAGAAATGGGGCTACGAATTCTGTGAGCGCGAGTATGGAGACAAATGCTTCACTTGGGCGCAGTACGATAGAATTGCCGAAGAAAAAGGTGTGGATGAGGCCAACCGTCAGCAAGATGAAGCGATTCACGCAGGAAAAGTGCTGGTGAAAGACAGCATTGCCGATGCATTCCTTCAGCAGATTCAATTGAGACCGAAAGAGTATGACGTTATCGCCACCATGAACTTGAATGGTGATTATGTTTCTGACGCATTGGCCGCAGCGGTTGGTGGAATCGGTATCGCTCCTGGTGCAAACATCAACTATGCTTCTGGCCATGCCATTTTTGAAGCTACACACGGCACTGCTCCAAAGTATGCCGGGTTGGACAAGGTGAACCCGAGTTCGGTTATCCTTTCCGGTTGCATGATGCTGGAGCATTTGGGCTGGATAGAAGCTGCACAGTTGATCTACAAAGGCATTGAGAATGCTATCGCGAAGAAGCGAGTTACTTACGATTTCGAACGTTTGATGGAAGGAGCAACGCTATTGAAGTGCTCTGAATTCGGAGACGAGATCATTGCAAATATGTAAGACAACAAAATCGATTTTAAATCCCCGTTCGGTAATTCGGACGGGGATTTTTGTTTTAGGCAACTAGCTTTACACAATGGCAAATGCGACTACTGTAACCAAAATTGAGAGCATCAATATTGCATTGATCTTTCTCTCTTTGGTATTGGCGGTGGTCATGCCGTTTGAGATGTTTCTCATCGCATACGCCATGCTGGGGCCGCTGCATTATCTGACAGAGATCAACTGGCTCAATAACAAAAGTTACTTCACTTCCAGCAAATGGTTGTGGCTACTTGCCAGTTTGGCCTTTGTACTTCTGATCACTGGTCCGGAAGTGATCCGGTATTTCGCTGGCACCGATTTCTCATGGCTGAATACAATCGAGAGTTATGCGCCATTCACTATTCTGATGGCCCTATATGCTGGTGCAATTTTCGCATTGGTTAAGGACCCTGGAAAACGGATAATTGCCTTGGCCGTGGGGGCATTTCTAGCTCAGTTGTTATTTGCACTGCCAACGGCTTTAGTGGCTTTGGGAATACTTGTACCAACGGTAATGCACGTCTTCCTCTTTACTGCACTGTTCATGTTATATGGTGCGGCTAAAAACCGTTCCGGCATTGGATTATTGGCGGTTATGATACTCATTAGTTGTGCCGTATTGATATTCTTCATTGACACCACTGCGCTTTCTTCCTCTGCAACGGCCTGGGCCAAAGAGAGCTTCGGCACGTACAGGTTTGAAGTGGTCAACAACCAAGTTGCCAACGTTCTAGGAATCGGAAACCTGCATCAAAATTATTTCAACGGCATTGGACTGAAGATTCAGACCTTCATTGCGTTTGCGTACATCCATCATTATCTGAATTGGTTCGCCAAAACAGCTGTAATTGGCTGGCACCAAGGGTTAAAGGGAACACGGTTTTGGACCATTGTTGGCGTATGGTTGCTATTGTGCACATTCTTCCTTGTAGATTACAGACTTGGCTTCTTCTGCACCATTAGCCTAAGTTTTTTGCACGTCATTCTAGAGTTTCCACTGAACGCCCATAGTGTAAAAGGCATTGCTC
>JACJZQ010000007.1 GCA_020635495.1 Flavobacteriales bacterium
CCTCCAGCGTAGCTGCTCTTCCATCCCAGAAAAAACCATTGGGGTTCCAAGCCAGATTAATGAGCGCCATGGCATTCCTGTTGCCAATGCTTCCGTCAATGCCAACACTGAACCGCTGCGGTTCTGCAAAACCATGCTCTTGTTTGTGGCAACTAGCACACGATTGTGTGTTATCGTCAGATAGCAACGGGTCATAGAACAACTTTCGTCCTAAGGCCACTCCTTCAAACGTCATCGGGTTATCTGCTGGAATGAATGTCTCAACCGGAGGTAATCCTTGCGGAATAACCAACTCGTACGGAGTAGGTGAATAACCGTCATCGCACGGTTCCTGATTACAAGAACCAAGCGTCACGCTTGCGGCAATCCAAATCAGAAGACGAATCTTACGCATTGAAGAGATAACAGTTTTTCAATCTGAATGTTGCTCAAACATAATGTTCAAAATCGGTACCAAATGTAACTTAACACGCATACAATGAGAATGATTCCGATCATCAGTTCGGGTAATGTATTTTCACGCCATGCCAAGATCTGTACTACTGTTCATTCTTTGTTGCAGCCTTCAGGCGCATTCACAGATCAGGGTCGATGTGTTCACCAAGAAATCGGAAGGCTATCGAAACTACCGTATCCCGTCCTTGGTCATGACCAATTCAGGTACGTTATTGGCATTCTGCGAAGGGCGCGCTTCACTTTTAGACCATTCTGAAAACGACATTGTATTGAAGCGCAGCACCGACCTTGGAAAAACATGGGGTTCTCTGCAAGTTATTGCCGCAGACAGCACCAACTCGTTGAACAACCCTCAAGCGGTGGTCTGTTCTGATGGACGCATTCTACTTATGTACGAACGCTACGCAAATGGCTATGGCGAGAAAGACGCCATGCCCGGGTTGGATGGGAATAAGATCTGCAGAACGTTCCTGACCTACTCCAAAGACCACGGAAGTTCTTGGAGTGCCCCGCAGGACATCACCTCTCAGGTTAAACGGCCAGAAGCAACCAGCATGGCAACGGGGCCCGGAGTTGGCATTGAGTTGAAATACGGCAAGCATAAAGGAAGATTGGTAATGCCCGTAAACCAAGGCCCGTGGAACAATTGGTTTGTGTACGCCATTTATTCTGATGATGGTGGTGCCACATGGCAGAAGGGCGAATTGGCACCTTACAAGAAGAAAGTGCGTGGTTGGGCCAATGAAGTGCAGATGGTTGAGTTGAGCGATGGTAGATTGATGCTGAATGCCCGAAGCATTACCGGTAATAGAAAAAGAAAGATCGCTTTAAGCGAAAATGGCGGCCAAACCTGGAGCGCACTGGTAGACGAAAAGCAACTGCTGGAACCGGAATGTCAAGGAAGCCTTATTCGGTATGATGAGAAAACATTGCTGTTCTGCAACCCACGCCACAGAACCAGAAGAGTAAGAGGCACCATTTACGCCAGTTTGGATGACGGGCTCACTTGGCCGCACAGAAGAACCATCTATAAGGAAGGATTCGCCTACTCAAGTATGGTGGCACTGCCTGATGGCAAGATCGGTGTGTTGTTTGAGCGAGATGGTTACACTACCATCAGTTTCATGCAAGTAAACTTGGATGATGTGCTGAATCCGAAGTTGAAATAAACAGGAATTATCATGAATTGGCACCCAGCTGTAGCCCTAGCCGCAATATTTACACTTTTGATTTCGGCATGCAAAAAGGAAGAATCAAGTTCAGATTTAAATACACCCATGCATGCTGGACATTACGATTCCACTTCAATCTACCAATCATTTCAACCTCCAGTATCTATAACCATCCAATGGGATTCTATGAATCTTTATGGTTCAGGTTTGGATTCAGTAGACATCGATTTTAACGGAGTCACAGATTTGATGTTCAGTATTGATCTTTTCAATTTCGATAGTGCCCAAATTCTTGGAACGTCTGCACATCCAAATCCAATTCCTTATCCATTGCCGAATTGCATCCTTACAGGAACGAACAACTTTGAGTTCTGCATATATTCAGAAACATACGGTACTGGTCTTGGAGGAACTTCCCAAGTTTCCTACGTGAAGAAATTGACACTGGGAGATAGAATAGATATGGAAAACCAATGGGGTACAACCGAAATGATATGGAAACACTTACCTAACAGCCTGTTTACACCGCCTGCATCAGAATGGTACAATGCGAGTAATTCAGACTATATTGGCCTTAAATTGGAATCTCGTTACGGCTGGATTGAAATAGATGCCAGCGATTTAGAAAATCTGAAAATCAAGAGTCTGGCTTTTCAAATCAATTAGAATTCAGACTAAAACTCGCAGTTCTTGGGAATGAAATCAAATCATGAATCTTACCGAATACGGTAATTGTTCCTGAACTTTTCCAATTGGGCCAGCTTCCAATCTCGCACCCTGATCATTAACTCTTCGCCATCAGTACCCGTTATCGGTTCTCCAAAAGTTACATGTGCGGTTGTGCTCCATTTAGAGAAATTACGGAAGAAATGCCCTGCCATATTATCGTCTCCAACCCAAGCCAGATCAGGATCCTCATAAAAAATTGCTGTAGGAATAATTGGGAAACCTTCCTCTGCAGCTGTAAAGAACATACCGGGTTTTAAAGGCAACAATCCGTTTCCGTCTCCTGTGGTTCCTTCGGGGAAAATGATAACCGATCGGCCGTTCCTTATCCTCTCCGCAATTTCATTCTTGGTGGCTCTCCGGCTATCCTTATCGCTTCTATCAACATAAACGGTATTCACAGCACTGGCTCCCCAGCCTACCAAAGGCATTTTTTTTACTTCTGCTTTCGCAACAAACACTGTAATGGCGTACTTGGGAATGATCCAAATATCGATGTAGGATTGGTGGTTTGACATCATCAACCCGACCTTGGGCTTGTTACCATGCAAGACGGTTTTTACGCCAAAAACCTTCAGCATTACCACAGACCAGAAACGCTGCGTTCCAAGTGCCCAACGATGTCCCCCAACCACGGATCCCAGTAAAGCAATTACTGTACACGTCAGGGTTAAGACAACAAACACAACTGAACGAAATACAAGAAGAACAATCCCCATGCGAGTTGATTAAATTCGCTGCAATTAACAAATCAAATAGAGATGAAAAACGTAGCTATTGCAGTTGTATTGATACTTGGCGCATTTGCCATATCGGCAAACATTGAGAACCAGACAAAGATCGGATATGTGGATGTGGATCATGTTTGGAACCACTTGGAGGCGGTTAAAAAAGCTGAAGCTGAGCTTGCTGCCATTGAAAACAAGATCGGTGATTCCCAACGGGAAAAATCAAAGGGTTTATATGAACGATTGCAACAACTGGAATCCGAACTGTTAGAGCCTGGCATGAAAGAGAAGGTAAGTATGAAAGAGGTGAACGACCTTAGGGTGAAGACAACTGCAATAGAAGAGAACATCAAAGAAGAAATTGAGAAGCAGCGCAATTCTCTTTTGAAACCTTTGAAAGAAAAGCTCAGTGAGACAGTAAAGCGAATCGCAAATCAGGAAGGTTATAAGTATGTCTTCAGAGGGCCAGTGAATGACACTCAATCAAACATTCTTGTTGCTCCATCGCAAGATGATCTTACTCTTTTGATCATGAAGGAACTTGGTGTAGACCCGGACACATACATACCTGTTGAAAAACGCTGACCATTTACTTACCAACCCAGATGGCAGTTCTACCAGAATCAAGCTGATTTCGGCCGAAAACCCGAAGGCACAACTGGTGCTTTTTCCGGCCATGGGCGTTTTTGCCAGATATTACATTCCGTTGGCAGAAGAATTGGCCAACAACGGTTACACTGTTGCATTGGCAGACCTGAGAGGAAATGATACTTCAAGCGTTCGTCCACTGCGTGGAGTTGACTTCAGTTACACAGATGCCATACATCAGGATCTGAACACGGTGATAGAGTTTGTGAGCAGCTCATTTCCTTCAGATCCACTTTACCTTTTCGGGCATAGTTTAGGTGGCCAGTTAAGTTGTCTGTATGCCGCAAAGCATCCTGACAAAGTTGATGGGTTGATTCTGTCTGCAACCTGCTCTGTGTATTATAAAGGCTGGAATGGAGCGGCTGCTTACCGAATATTGGCAGGTACTCAATTCGCCAATCTTGTCGCCAAGACAATGGGTTATTTTCCGGGGAAAAAGATCGGTTTTGGGGGAATTGAGGCAAAGTCCATGATACGCGACTGGAGCAGACAATCACGGACGGGTGTTTACCAATTGAAGAATGACCCGTTCGATTATGAATCTGCACTAACTGAACTGAAAAAACCGATCCTATCAATTTCCTACGAAGGAGATTCTCTAGCGCCCAAAGGAGCCGTTGAGCATCTACTAGGTAAAATGTCAGCCGCCAATTCAGAACATCTGCATTTGTCAAAATCCGACCCTAGAAATGACGATTACAATCATTTCAATTGGGCCAAGAAGCCTGAAAAGCTGGTTTCTGTCATACACAATTGGCTTCAGGAAAAAGGCGCATGACAATAGATGAACAATACATGTTGCGATGCTTGGAATTGGCCCAACTCGGAATTGGACCTGCCGCTCCGAATCCTTCCGTTGGTTGTGTAATTGTGCACAATGGTCAGGTTATTGGCGAAGGATACACCTCGGCTTTTGGAGGACCTCATGCAGAGGTGAACGCCATTAACGCTGTTCAGAATAAAGAACTGCTCCCCGACTCCACCGTTTACGTGAGTCTGGAACCGTGTACTCATTTTGGCAAAACTCCTCCTTGTGCCGATCTACTGGTTGCATCTGATGTAAAGCGTGTGGTAATCGGATGTCAAGACCCATTTGCTAAGGTGAATGGCGCTGGAATTGAACGATTGAAAAACGCAGGAATTGATGTTTCTGTTGGGGTTTTGGAAGAAGCTTGCAAGGAAATAAACCGCAGATTTTTCACGTTTCACGAAAAAAAGCGTCCATACATTATTCTGAAATGGGCAGAAACGGAAGATGGATTCGTTGACCACATCCGCTCAGAAAAGAAGCAGAAACCACTCAAAATAACGGGGAAAACCAGTTCCGCTCTGGTTCATAAATGGCGAACAGAAGAAGCATCGATCCTTGTTGGAAAGAACACCGTTCTTGCTGATGATCCAGCGCTGACGTCCAGACATTACAAAGGGAAAAATCCTATTAGAATTGTGCTTGGGTCGATTGAAAATGAGAACCAGAACCTGCACATCTTCGATGGAACCGCAGAAACTCTGATCATCACTGAAAACCGCCATGACTTTCCCAATTCAGAAACCATCGTAGTTGATGACACAAAGCACTTTGACGCGGTGCTTGATGCGCTGTACGACAGAAACATATTAAGCATATTGGTGGAAGGTGGCCCAACAATCCATCAATGGTTTTATGAAAATGCCTATGATGAGATCAGAAAGTTCGTATCTCCCATGAAGATCAATTCCGGGATTCCTGCAATTAGGCTGGAAATTGAACCAAATGAAGTCCAAAAGGTTGGAAACGACCACCTTTACGTCTACCATAATCGATGATCCCGTTACTGCTCAGCATTCTTTCATCATCGGTACTGATGGTCATCTTCAAGTACTTTACCCGTTTTGAGGTTAAGACCTTCCAAGCAATAACGGTCAACTATTTTGTTGCGGCAACGCTTGGCTTTGTACTCTCACCCATTCATTTTGAACCACTTCTGATGATAGAGGCCAATTGGTTTGCAAGTGCTCTCATTATCGGATGTGTGTTCATTGCCATGTTCTACATCATGGCTGTTTCATCCCAAACCGTTGGCGTGGCCATCACCTCGGTGGCCAACAAGATGTCGTTGGTCATACCTGTTGTTGCAGGTGTGATACTTTATCAGGAATCGTTGGCCGGTTTTAAGCTGATAGGCGTGATAACTGCTCTTGTTGCGGTTGCTCTGGTCACGTATCCGAATACTAAATTGAAGATCGAGAAAAAGCACCTGATTTTACCATTGATCATCTTTCTTGGAAGTGGTTTTCTCGATACGATTTTCAAGTTTGTGGAGACACATCAGATCAAATCGGACGAAATAGAAATGTTCTCGGCATCTCTTTTCTTGATGGCGGCTTTGGTCGGTTCAAGTGTCCTACTTTATTCGCGAATTGTGCATAAATCGACACTGGAGACAAAAAGCATTGTTGCCGGATTTGCCCTTGGCATACCAAACTACTTTTCCATTCATTTTCTGCTGATGACGCTGAACCTGCCCAACATGGAGAGCACACTGGTTTTCCCCATCAACAACACGGGTATTGTTCTTCTAAGTACCTTGCTGGCCATAGTGCTGTTCTCTGAAAAACTAACCAAACTGAATTGGAGCGGAATTGCCCTGGCCATACTCTCCATCGCGTTGATCGCAACTGCATGAAACACTTTTTACCGATTATCTTCCTTCTGATCTTCAACTCAGCTTTTGCTCAAGAAGGTCTTAGAATTATTATGGATACCAAACCTGTTGGTAGCGTTATCAGGCTATCCAAGTATGTTGGAGATATGACTGTTCCATTGGACAGTTTGCGTTACCGCGGTGAAGCCGAGATCAATTTCAAATACGACTCTCGATTTACCGATGGCGTGTATGTGGTGGACATTGGCGAATTGGAATCTTTCCAACTCATCATAGTCAATCAGGAAAACATGGTAGCTCACATCTACGAAAGTGGCGCTGGAATGGCTTTCAAGCCCGATCAATCCAAAGAGAATGATGCATTCAACATCATGATGAACCTCTCTGACGTGTACTCCTCAAGCATGGACACGTTGAACACGGCCACCAAATTCCTTTCAGATTTTGACCCAAGACACGCTACCGTGATGGACTCTCTCGAGTTGGTCTACCATCGTATTGCAGATGCTTACAACAACTCGCTAGGCTTGTTGGAAAATCTGTTTCCAGAAAGCTATTCTGCGCAGGTATTGGTTCCGCTTGATAAGATTCCGCTCCGTTCTCAGAAACCGGAATGGAGGGCTATGTTTGACAACGACCCGGCTTTCAACCACGTTCATTATTTCGCTTACATCAACTTCAATGATGAACGCATCATTACCAATCCGTACCTCTCTAATAAGGTTCTCGATTACCTCTACAATTACACAGAACGTTCTGAACAGGGCGTAAAAGAGAGCATTGACAAGATTCTGAGCATGCCCAACATGCACCCGAAGGTTCAGAGCTTTCTGATCGATCTATTGGTGGATTTCTTCGCGGATAAGGAAGCTGCAGAGTTCATTGACCACATTAACAGAAACTATCTGGGTAGTTGCGATCTGCCATTGTCTGAAGAAACGCTGAAGAAGATCAATTCTTCGGTCAAGTTCAAATCAGGTGATCAGCTTCCACAGATCAAAATACCGAACCAGACCAATCATCAAGTTCCCATTCATGGTCTTACTGGCGATTTGAACGTAGTGGTTTTCTGGGCTTCTTGGTGCCCGCATTGCATGCGCGAAATTCCCAAGCTTCAAGAACTCTATAACGAAATGCAAGGCAAGTTGGGCGTGTATGCCATCTCCTTGGACACCAACAAAACAGATTGGATAAATGCCATCAACGGAATGAACTTGCGTTGGCTCAATGTAAACGACCTGAAAGGCTGGCAAAGCGAAACACTCACCCAATTCGGGGTTACTTCTTCCCCCACACTTTTTCTGGTTGATGACAAACTTAGATTCCTTGGTCGAGCCAGTTCATTCGATGGTCTTTCTGAACTCGTTAGGACGCAGTTGGCCGAATAACTGACAAAATTCAGCTTCTTTGGTTCCGGTCTTCGTTACTTTGCATCCGATTAACCACCCCTACCAATGAAACTAAGATTACTCCTATTACTGGCTGCGCCTGTATTCGTGCTTTCTGGTTGTACTGAAGACGATGTTGTTTCAGATTCTTTTCCTGAACCGAACGAGCTCGATGTTGCACTGGAAAACGCACTCTTATCTGCTTCCAACGGACAAGGTTTGGAATTCTACCGATTCCCAACTTCGTTGAATGAGATTCCGCAAGACCCGAACAATCCCTTAACTGCCGCCAAAGTTGAATTGGGAAAATTGCTCTACCATGAGACCGGAATGGCGGTTCATCCGAAACATCCAGAAAGCCAATTCACGTACAGTTGTGCCAGTTGTCATCACGCTCCAGGCGGATTTCAAGCCTGTGTTCCGCAAGGAATTTCGGATGGTGGATTAGGCTTTGGTCTGTATGGTGAAGGCCGATACCCGAACCCTAATTACCCGATTGGAGATTTGGATGTGCAGCCTTTGAGAACCCCATCAGTTTTGAACATCGCTTACCAGACAAACATTCTTTGGAATGGACAGTTTGGCGCTACTCACCTGAATGTCGGAACCGAGGCCGGATGGGCTGCCGGAACACCCAAAGTTTGGAATCATTTAGGATTTGAAGGAACTGAAATACAAGCCATTGCGGGTATTGATGTTCATCGATTGGATATGACAGAGTCTCTATTCAACAGTTCTGAATACAAGAATCTTTACTATGCCGCCTTCGGAAATATTGGAGACGATACATTGATCAGTAATGTTTACACTGGTTTGGCCATTGCTGCTTACGAGCGAACTGTTCTAGCACATGAAGCTCCTTTCCAGAAATGGCTTAACGGAGATAAGAATGCCCTTAGCGAGAAAGAAAAGCGAGGTGCCGTTGCCTTCTTCACAAAAGGCGAGTGTTACAAGTGCCACAACGGACCAGCACTGAATTCCATGGAATTCTATGCTTTGGGCATGCCGAATTTGGAAAGCAACATTCCAGGTGTTTATCTAACTGCAACAGATGAGGTTGCCAACCGCGGCCGTGGCGGATTTACCAACAATCCGGCAGATAATTACAAGTTCAAAGTGCCTCAATTGTACAACTTGGTTCAGTCCAAGTTCTATGGTCATGGAGCCACTTTCCGATCGGTAGAAGAAGTAATCGAGTACAAGAATGCCGCTCAACCTGAGAATCAGGATGTACCCGAGTCTCAGTTGGCCGAGGATTTTCACCCATTGAATCTGACCAACAAGGAAATTGAAGATATCGCAGCATTCATAGAGTACGGTCTGTACGATAGAAACTTGGAACGCTATGTACCGCAATCGCTTCCTTCAGGGTTCTGTTTCCCGAACAACGATTACAGAAGCGCCCAGCAAATGGGGTGTGATTAGCATACAAATCTCAACCTTTCGTGTAGGGTAATGTTTAGTTTTGAACCGATTACGTTATGAGAAAGAAAGACCAAAGATTTGACCTGGAAGGCGAGATTGTTACACTGGTTTTCGATGACAACCGAAACACGGTTCATTTCGATTACCACGTGGACATTGATGACGTTGACTATAGCATAAGACTCGACCTGTACACACGAAATGCCCGAAGTGGGGCAGTTTTTCTCCTTCACCAAACAAGAGGCACAAGTTCTGTTGATGTGCTGCAGAAAATGCTTGATTATCTACGAAAGCTTAGACTCTCAGATTTGAAATACTCGTACACCGTAAAATGGGTTGACAGAAATGACCCTTCTAAATCTGAGCACGTTTCTTATTTCTATGAAGGCTCCGAATCTGAAGTGAGACAGAAGTTCTTTTACAATAAACGGGAAGAGGATTATCTCATTACGATAGAGAAAAACCCGCTTTCCTGATTCAGTACACTTTCTCTCCGTTTAGGAGAAAAAGACTCCAACTCTTGTTGTAACAGTGCACTTTTTCAGTTGCCCTGCCAGACTTGTCTACTACTTTACCTCCATCATTTTTCCAAGCGAAAATTCCACCGAAAAGATTGAAAGTGTTTGTGTATCCGGCATCGCGCAGTTTTTCAGCAACCTTCTCACTCCTATAACCCACCGTGCAATAGACAATGATGGTATCAGATTCGGTTACGTTTCCCAACAGACTCATGTCCACTCTTTTGTCGCCTACATGGATGGCTCCCGGTAAATGACTCACATCAAACTCTTCTCTTTCCCGCGCATCAAGAACGAAAACGTTTTTCATCTTCTGCATATCTTCCACGTACGTTAAGGGTGCAGTAAAACCCAGCACGCTTTTTACCTTTTCTGTCAAAGAGAATTCATCCTGTGCCAACACTCCAAGCGGAGAAATAAGCAATATGAGAACTAGTTTTTTCATGCTCGAAATGTACCCATGTTAAATAAACGCTGACTAACCAAGGTCATTCTCCATTCAAACTCCAATCATATTCCCTGAATTTGACCTTGGCGTAAGAGCCAAAATCGTGTTTGGCATATTGTTTCAAGTATGCCTTCAAGGTCATTTCCTTGGTAAAATCCTTTTCAAACCAATTGAAGATCTGCGAAATGTTGACCTCCTCTTCTTCTAGATGATTCTTTAATGGATCGTTGATGAAATCTACCGCTTGCTCTTGCAATTGCTGCTCCAATTTTTCCGCAGTAAAGGCTTCGTTTCTAAGCTTTGGGCAAGATTTTGAAGCACACACAATGGCAAAATGAATTCTTGGCTCATCAAACTCCTTTCTGAGAATGGAATGCTCTATCTCGTTCAGATCCATTTTGTTTCCTCCTATTTCAAAGAACTTAATGTCCCAAACAGAGTTCACAAACGGAATTCCCTTCTTAATGTCCTTAATACTCGAAACCGGATAATAGTCAACTATCAGTTTTACTGTGAATGCGTTATAGGCGTTGATCCAGTAGGCTAATTTCTGGTTGGCCGCCCAATCTTCCTTAGGTGGGTTTGAGGAAAGTAGATCCAGATACTGATTCAGTTGAAGGCTGTCCTTCTTCAAACCATTATAAGACACCCAACCTTTTGCAGAAACGTGTTTGGAAAGGAGTCCATTCCAAATTGAGTGGTCAACCTGAGCCTGCGTTGTTATCGTAAACGCACAAAACCAAATGAAAACTTGAAAAACCTTCATGCAGATTAAACGCTGCACGAATCTATCGGTTCAGAAAGCAATTGATGTAACGTACCTCACGCAATGTTGGTGTACACTGCCTGAACGTCATCGTCATCCTCCAATTTATCAATCAGCTTTTCGATGTCAACCATTTGCTCATCACTGAACTCAACTGGAGACGTTGGAAAGCGCTCTAAACTGGCTTTCACCACCTCAATTCCCATGGCTTCCAAAGCTTGAGCCAACGAACCGAACTCTGTGTATTCGCCATGAACATAGATCGTATCGCCATCGTCAACAATTTCCTCCAAACCGGCATCAATCAACTCCAATTCCATCTCTTCAATGTCCATTCCATCGGTCTTGTTTATTTCAAAAACCGCCTTTCTGTTGAACATGAATTCCAGTTGGCCATTCGGAACCAATTGTCCATCTACCTTATTAAAGTACGAGCGCACATTGGCTACCGATCTAGTGGTGTTGTCTGTAGCACATTCTACAAATACCAACACACCATGCGGTCCTTTGCCTTCGTAGTTTATCTCGGTGTATTCGGCAGCATCTTTACCTGCAGCCCGCTTAATGGCCGATTCAATATTATCCTTAGGCATGTTCTGCCCCTTGGCATTGGCAATGGCCGTTCTGAGAGCAGCATTCGTATCAGGATCCATCCCTCCTTCTTTCGCTGCCATCGTAATGGCCTTCCCCAGTTTTGGAAATATGCGCGACATCTTGCCCCAACGCTTTTCCTTGGCCGCTCTTCGGTATTCAAATGCTCTTCCCATGTTTTTCAGATAAGTGCCGCAAAGTTATCCGCATAGCCGAAATGTAAAAGCATATAAATCATCACACAGTTATTCACTTTTGTCGTGCATTTATCCATTTATTGAAAGCACTCACCTTCAAAAAATGTAGATTCGATACGTTTATCACGTAATACAATCAAACCGAACCAAGATGAAAATACGTTTTACCCTCTCAATGCTACTGGTATGTCTGATCGCATTGGCTGGTTTTGCCAAAGATGGCAAGATCTTCACTTACGGACCAGAAGGCAAGAATTATTTCACGCAGGCCGAAGACAGAATTCTTATTCAATTCCTTGATGGTACTTCGTTTGAAGAAAAAGCGGTCATACTCTCCAAGTATGCCGGAACTCAGAAATTGAATTCTGATGATGTGCTTCCTGCACCAGATGTTACCATTGCAAGAACAACTGGCCTTACTGCTGAAGAGGTAGGTGCTTTGCTCATTGCATTGAATCAGAACCCAAAGGTGGTTTATGCCAATCCATTTGTTATATACTCTGATGGAACTTATCAGGGAATTCAGAATCGCATCATTGTTCGTCTTAAGAGCAACAAAGATGTGACAATGATGAACAACCTTGCGAAAGGTTTCAATCTAAACGTTGTTGAGCAGAACGAATTTGACCAACAGATGTTTGTTCTTCAAACAACAAAACAATCCAATGGCAATGCTTTGGAAATTGCCAACAAACTCCATGAAAGCGGTGCATTTGAATACGCAGAGCCTGATTTCCTTCTTCTTCTGAAGCGCTTCAACACCAACGACCCCAATCTTGGTTACCAATGGTCATTGAATAATACAGGTTCTTCCATTCAGTATAACGGTACCCCAGGTGCAGACATGAACGTTTTCCCAGCTTGGGCAACAACCACTGGTTCTTCTACTATTAAGGTAGCTGTGGTTGACGAAGGTGTGGACCTGAATCATCCAGATCTTCAGGCAAACCTATTGGGAGGTTATGATGCAACTGGCCAAGGTAGTGGAGGTGGCCCTTCTGGAGATGATGCCCACGGAACTGCATGCGCTGGTATCATTGCCGCTGCAGGAAACAACAACCTTGGGGTTGCAGGTGTGGCTTACAACTGTAAAATCATTCCAGTTCGTATTGCTTACGGTCAAGGAACAAGTTGGGTAACTTCCAATACTTGGATAGGAAACGCCTTGAACTGGGCTTGGCAAACAGCTGGTGCTGATGTACTGAGTAACTCATGGGGAGGTGGTTCTTCTTCATCAACTATCAACAATGCAATTAGCGGAGCTGTTACCAGTGGCCGTGGAGGCTTGGGAGCTCCAGTTCTTTTCGCAGCTGGAAATGATAACGGTGCCAATAGCTATCCAGCCACGGTTACCAATACCATTTCGGTAATTGCAATGAGCATGTGCTACGAGCGCAAGAATCCTTCTTCTTGTGATGGAGAAAATTGGTGGGGTTCCAATTACGGCTCAGGTGCAGACATTGCTGCTCCAGGAGTTAAAATTGCCACCACTGACATTTCAGGTTCGGCTGGTTATGCCAGTGGAGATTACACAGGTACTTTCAACGGTACTTCTTCGGCCACGCCTAATGCTGCTGGTGTTATGGCATTGATCCTATCAGCTAATCCAAACCTTACGCAAACTCAGGCCAGATACGCGTTGGAAAGCACTTGCCGTAAAGTCGGTTCTTACACCTACAATTCCGGAGTTTCTGGACAACCTAACGGAACTTGGAGCAACGACCTTGGTTACGGATTGGTGGATGCTTACTCAGCCGTTCTTTCAGTTTCTCCGCAGGTTGCCGATGATGCCGGTATTTCAAGCATCAGTTCGCCAAGCGGAACAATCTGTGCTACCTCAGCTACTCCTAGTTTGACATTGAACAACTTCGGATCGAACACTTTGAACTCAGTTACCATCAACTATCAACTAGATGCTGGTTCAGTTCAAACATATAACTGGAGTGGTTCTCTTGCGAGTGCTTCTTCTACAACCGTTACGCTTCCATCAATCTCATTCTCAGGTGGTTCACACACATTTACCGCTTGGACCTCTAGTCCGAACGGAAACAGCGATAATGGACCATCTAACGATGATGCTTCAAGCTCCTTTGCTTCTGCGTCTAATGGAGTAACGCTTACTATCGTGCTTGACAACTACCCAGAAGAAACTAGTTGGCAGGTATTGGATGGCAACACGGTTTTGGCTGCTGGCGGAACATATGGAAGCCAACCTGACGGCTCTACGGTAATTGAGAATATCTGTCTTCCTGATGGATGTTTTGATTTCGTGATCAATGATGCTTACGGAGACGGTATCTGCTGTGCCTACGGAAGTGGTTCTTAT
Source organism: Flavobacteriales bacterium (assembly GCA_020635495.1). Lineage (GTDB taxonomy): Bacteria > Bacteroidota > Bacteroidia > UBA10329 > UBA10329 > UBA10329. The sequence goes on from JACJZQ010000007.1 coordinate 14,035, forward strand.
GTACTTCGTGATGACAGCGACAACTCTGTCTTGGCCTCAGGAGGTAGTTTTGGTTCTTCAGAAACAACCAATTTCTGCGTGCAGTCAGCACCATCTTTGGCAGCGTTGATCTCATCAAGCACCAACGTTTCATGTAACGGAGGAAGCGATGGTTCTGCCACAGCAAGCGCATCGGGCGGGGCAACGCCTTATTCTTACTCTTGGAGTAATGGTGCAACTGGCGCAACTGCAACTGGTTTGGCTGCTGGATCTTATACGGTAACCGTTACAGATGGAAACAGCGATCAGGCAACCGCTACAGTTACGATTACGGATCCAACGGCATTGACCTACTTTGCAGATCAAACAAACCTAACCTGCAATGGCGCAGACAACGGATCAGCTTACATTTTAGTTAACGGTGGAACGTCACCTTATTCTTATGCCTGGAGTACTGGCGAAACGCTATTCACCGCTGTTGACCTTGCACCTGGAGCTTACAACGTAACTGTAACTGACGCAAACGGTTGTACAACTGGAACTTCTTTCACGATAACCGAACCGGCAGCGCTTAGTGCTTCAGCGGGTTCTTCTGATGCTTCGTGCAATGGCAGTTCAAACGGTAGCGTCAGCGTTTCTGCTAATGGCGGAACAAGCCCATACTCCTACTCTTGGAGCAATGGGGCAACAAGTGCAAGCGTTTCAGGCCTATCGGCTGGAACTTACAACGTTACAGTAACAGATGCGAATGGATGTACCGCTTCGGCTTCAGCCACTGTTGGTCAGCCATCTGCAATTTCTCTGAGTAATTCTACTGTCGATGCGAGTTGTGGTTCGGCTACGGATGGTTCTGTTGATCTAACAGTATCTGGTGGAACATCCCCTTACTCATACGCATGGAGCAACGGAGCCTCAACGCAAGACCTTGCTGCGGTTGCTGCGGGTTCTTACTCGGTAACTGTAACGGATGCGAACGGATGTACTGCATCTAACAGCGCAACAGTTGGTGAGAATTCAACATTGGCTTCTTCGGCATCTGCAACAGGTGTTAGCTGTAATGGAGGTTCAGACGGGTCTGCTTCCGTATCTGCTTCTGGTGGATCTGCTCCGTACACTTACTCTTGGAGCAATGGTGGCACAACTGCCAATATCAGCGGCCTTACAGCAGGAACTTACAGCGTAACCGTAATAGATGCTGCCGGATGTACCTCAACAAGTAGCGCAACTGTTGGAACTCCATCTGCTTTGGTTGCCAGTACAAGTTCGTCTGATATTTCTTGCAACGGTGCTGCGGATGGCGCTGCTTCAGTGAGTGTTTCTGGAGGAACCGCACCTTACTCTTATGCTTGGAGCAATGGCGGTTCAGGAAGTTCAGTATCTGGGCTTTCTGCAGGAACTTACACCGTGAGCGTAACAGACGCCAATGGATGTACAGCAAACGGTACAGTATCAATCAGCGAACCTTCTGGTCTTTCTGCTTCAGCTTCTGGTTCAGATGCGTTGTGTAATGGTGGAAATGGGTCAGTAAACCTTTCTGTCTCAGGAGGAACAACTCCGTACAGCTACAATTGGTCAAATGGAGCAAGTTCAGCAAACCTTTCAAGTGTTGGTGCTGGTAGCTACACGGTAACCGTAACTGATGCTAATGGTTGCACTGCCACGGCAAGTGCTTCTGTCAGCGAGCCATCAGAGCTTTCGGCTTCTGCCTCTGCGTCTGATGTAAGTTGTAATGGTGGAAATGACGGCTCAGCATCAGGTTCAGCTTCTGGAGGAACGCCTCCTTACTCCTACTCTTGGAGCGGTGGTGGTTCAGGAACATCGGTTTCTGGATTATCTGCTGGCACCTACACATTAACAGTAACTGATGCTAACGGATGTACAGCAAACGCTAATGTTTCGGTTGGGCAGCCAGGTGCATTGTCGTTAAATGTTTCATCGGTTGATGCGACCTGTGAAACTGCTGATGGTTCTGCATCTGCAAGTGTTTCTGGCGGTACTGCTCCATACTCTTATTCTTGGAGCAATGGTGGTTCTTCGAGTTCAATCAGCGGATTGGCTACTGGCACCTACAGCATAACAGTTACGGATGCAAATGGATGTACCGCAAACGGTGCTGCAACTGTATCTGAAGATTGCGGTGGTTGTACCTATGTGACCGTTAACAGCAACAACTTTGAAGGTGGTTTGGGTATTTGGAATGACGGAGGTTCGGACTGTGCACTTACTTCAAATGCCGCTTACGCCACAAGCGGAACCAATGCTATTCAGCTAAGGGACAATTCCTCTACTTCCTACACAGTTACCGATCTGTTAGACCTTTCTGCTTATAGCGAACTAACTATTGACTTCAATTTTACCGCCATCAGCATGGAAAACGGGGAAGATTTCTTCCTTCAAATTTCAACTAATGGTGTAAACGGTTACTCCACTATTGGACATTGGATTTCTGGATCCGATTTCAATAACGGTCAGTTCTATAGTGAATCTGTGGTATACGCTGGTGCCATTACATCAACGATGACAATACGTTTCATGTGCGATGCTTCTGGGAATAGCGACTGGGTTTACCTTGACGATGTGGTTATTAGAGGTTGTCAAAGTGGGCCTATCGTTCCTACATGTAATGATGGAATACAGAATGGTGATGAGGAAGGAATAGATTGTGGTGGATCTTCTTGTCAGCCATGCGCCACATGCTCAGATGGCATTCAGAACGGAGATGAAGAAGGCGTAGATTGTGGAGGTTCATCATGTTCAGCTTGTGTAACATGCTCGGATGGCATCAAGAATGGCGATGAAGAAGGAATTGACTGCGGTGGTTCATTCTGTGCACCATGCAATTCCAGTTGTTCTTATGCTACAATAGATTCCAATGACCTCGAAAGCGGTTGGGGAATTTGGAATGATGGTGGAAGTGATTGCTCCATTAGTTCTAATAGTTCATACGCAACAAGTGGTACTTCATCGCTTATGATTCGTGACAATTCAGGCAGTTCTTATTCAAGAACTGACATTTTGGACCTATCTTCTTATGATGAAATCTCACTTTCATTCAACTACATTACTTCTGGAATGAGCAGTGGAGAGGGCTTTTGGGTTCGATATTCAACTAATGGAACTTCCAATTACAATCTGATTGGAGACTACCAAGAAGGTGCTGACTTTCTAAATGGAGACAACTATTCTGAGACAATTGTTATATCGGGGCCTTTCACCTCAAATACCACATTTGAGTTTAGAGGACGGGGAGCCAACAATGGCAAACAGGTATATCTTGATGACATTGTCTTGAGCGGATGCTTGCGAAGTGGTGCAACAGCCAGATTGGCAGACCCTACGTCTCAAGAACAATCGGCACTGGAAGCTGCCAGAGCAGCAATTTTATCCAGCATCAATCTGTATCCTAACCCAACCGAAGGTCAGTTGAATGTGGAAATGATATTGAGTCGTGAATCAGATGTTGAGTTTGTGGTGATAGACATGACCGGTAAAACGGTATTCACCCAGAGAGCAAACAATACTGAAGGTCTGAATAACATCAACTTCAATATGAATGATGTTCCTGCTGGAATCTACATGATGAACGTTATCACCAACAAAGAAGTTGTCACCAAACGATTCGTGATTCAGCGTTAAAATATTAGCGAATAATTAGAAAAAGCCCAGCCATTTGGTTGGGCTTTTTGTTTTCACCTATTCGTCTGTAAATTCGGAAATCAATTACGAAACATGAGCAAAGTAGAAGAAGCAGCTGAACGCCTAAAGACCCTTACTGAGCGTCCTTCCAACGAGGAATTTCTGAACCTTTACGGCCTATTCAAACAAGCCACGGTTGGAGACAATAAGACTTCCAAACCAGGTATGTTTGATATGAAAGGTCAATTCAAATGGAAGGCTTGGAAAGACAAAAGCGGCATGTCTCAAGACAATGCCGCTGATGCGTATGTTGCTTTGGTTGACGAACTATTAGGCAAGTACAAGCATTCCTAAGCCGCCTGTGCAATAGGATTTCGGAGTTCATCCGGATACTGTTCCTGCAACGCCTTTACTCGCGGATTCATAACCGCAAACCAAAGAGGCGGAACCAACGCCAATACGATCATTCCCGGGTAGCCTGTGGGCATCTGAGGCGCATCGTCAAAGTGTCTGAGTATCTGATATTTTCTACTCGCTTTGTAATGATGGTCGCTGTGTCGTGTAAGTTCAAAAAGCAATAACCTACCCATCGGATGGTTGCTATTCCAACTATGTATCGGTAGCACTTTCTTGAAGCCTTTATCGGTTTTGTGACGGGCCAAACCGTAATGCTCTACGTAATTCACCACCTCGAGAAGCGAGAAACCGATAATCGAAGCGATCAACGTCAGCGCCATGGTCTGCAATCCAAAAATGGCGGCAACGCCAACCAGCAGACCGATCTGACAGAACGCATAGAAGATCATCTCATTGCTCCAATGGTACCAAGGAAGACCGTTCTTCTTCAATCGCTCCACTTCCAATTGCCATGCTGAAAGGTAACCCATCACCACCGATCGGAAAATGAAGGTGTAGAAGACCTCACCATAACGCGCGGTTGCAGGATCTTCCTCTGTGCTCACATTCTTGTGATGTCCTCGATTATGCTCTATGAAGAAATGCATGTACTGAGCGGTTAACAGCAATGCTTTTGCCATCCACTGTTCAGATTTTTTCTTTCGGTGACCAAGTTCATGCGCTACGTTGATTCCGAATGCGGCACACCCGATTCCCATCGTAAAGGTCATCCCCGCAATCTCATAAATGGCCAGATCGGGTTGGCTTACTGAGTACATGAAAAAGACGAAAAGCGCCCATTGTACTGGAACAATTGCGTAGACCAGGTAGTCATAAATCCTGTCTTCCTTTTCCACTTCCTCCTCCGCTTCCGAAAGGTTTACCGTTGAGCCTTTACTGATCAACTCGATTATCGGAATCATGATGTACACGAAAATGGGAAGAAACCAAGCCCACATTCCTTTTGCATACAAGGCGTAGAAACCGAAAATAGGAATGAGGAACACGAATAAATACTTGAGCGCTCTGAATTTTGGCATGATGACAAAAATTTGGTTGATACTAAAGTAGAAAGAAAAATTAGAAAGTAAACTATTTTTCATTTTTAGTTTACTTTTGTTCTGATGGGAAGACAATCGGTAGAGAAAGAAAGAATAAAAGACCCGAGAAAGCGTGACGCTTGGGTAGAAACACTACTTCCTTACTTCATTCAGAATGGCATAAAAGCAACGCCTATAGATGAGGTTGTTTCAATCCTTGGCAAATCTAAAGCCACTATATACAAACACTTCGAATCACATCATGAGATTGTTTCCTTGGTAATTGGGCGAAAGCTGAACGACCTGAAACATTTCGTTCCAATTCTTGCCGATGCTTCTAAATCTTACCAAGAACGATACGTTTTGGCAGTAGCATACATTTCTAAGCATTTGGGAGACGTAAGCAACGTTTTCCTCTCTGATCTGAAGGAGATCTATCCCGACCTATGGAACCTTATCAATTCATTCAAACTATTAGCGCTGAATGAATTACGCACGTTTTACATCAGCGGAATTCAGGATGGGACATTCGAAGACATTAATCCGGATCTGATGGTTCTCAGTGATGAGTTGTTTTTCGATGCGCTGACAAACCCAGAATACCTTACCTCTAAAGGTTTGAACCTTCAGGCAGCTTTCGAGAGTTATTTTAAAATGCGGTTCACTGGCATTTTGAAGCGCGGCTAAACATTTCAACACGCTTAACTTCGCCTCTATGAAAGTTGCCGTTATCGGAGGTGGTGCTGCAGGATTCTTTGCTGCCATTCACGCAAAGGAGAATCATCCGACTGCGACTGTCACCATTTTCGAAAAATCACAGAAATTACTCGCGAAAGTGAAGGTTTCTGGTGGAGGAAGGTGCAACGTAACCAACGGAACGGATTCCATTGCCGAACTGACGAAAGGCTACCCACGGGGTGAAAAGCAGCTCAAAAAAGCGTTTTCGGTTTTCAATAATTGCGATACACAAGCATGGTTTGAAAAACGTGGAGTGAAACTCTATACACAGGAAGACAACCGAGTTTTTCCCGTTTCGAATAGTTCGCAGACCATCATTGATTGCCTTTTGAATGAAACCAAGCGATTGGGAATTCAGATCCGAACTGGGACTGGTGTTTCGCGAATTCAACCTATTGAAGGCCGAATAAGACTGCATCTTTCAGATAATGAATCCCAAGAATTCGACAAGGCGGTAATAGCTACTGGCGGTTCTCCAAAGCGCTCTGGATTCGAATGGTTGGAATCGTTGGGGCATGAAATCGTGGAACCTGTTCCTTCGCTTTTCACCTTCAATATGCCGAATGAATCCGTCACGCAACTGATGGGCGTGGTTGCTGATAACGCACTGGTCAATATTCAAGGAACGAAGTTGAAAGCCCAGGGACCGTTACTGATCACTCATTGGGGAATGAGCGGCCCGGCAATCCTGAAACTTTCGGCATTTGGGGCAAGAATCCTTAGCGAAATGAATTATCAATTCAAGGTTCAAGTGAACTGGGCTGGCGAATTGAATTATGACCAAGTTTTGGAAACATTGAATGAGGGGTTGGGTTCAAATCCGAACAAACAGATTTCTAACATCAAACCGTTCGCATTGCCCGACCGACTGTGGCAATTTCTGCTTCAGCGAAGCGAAATATCTGAAGGCAAAAAAGCGAATGAACTGAGCAAAAAGCATCTCAATAAGTTGGTGAATGCTCTCACAAACGATGAGTATTCTGTAAGTGGAAAAACCACTTTCAAAGAGGAATTTGTGACCTGCGGAGGCGTAAGTCTTTCATCCGTCAATTTCAACACCATGGAAAGCCGTGTGGTCCCAAACCTCCACTTCGCAGGCGAAGTGTTGGACGTTGATGGAATTACAGGCGGATACAACTTCCAAGCGGCTTGGACAACGGGCTTCATTGCTGGAAAACTGAACTGAAATGGGATTGAATATCGTTCTAATTGAACCTGAAATACCGAACAACACAGGCAACATCGGTCGGTTGAGTTTGGCTTCGGGTTCCACGCTTCATCTGGTCAAGCCATTCGGGTTTGAGCTTTCCGACTCTCGAGTTAAACGCGCTGGATTGGATTACTGGCAGCACGTTGATCTGCAGATATACGAAAACACGGATGCGTTTTTCAAGAAGCAAGCGGACAAGAAAATGGCATTCTTCTCAAGTCACGGAACCAAGTCGGTTTGGGATCTTGAGTTTGAAGATGGAATGTTCCTCATATTCGGGAAAGAATCGGTTGGCCTTTCGAAGGAAATCACTTCTGCCAATTCGGATAAACTCTACAAGATTCCGATCCACAGCGAACACATTCGAAGCTTAAACCTAGCGAACGCGGTGAGTGTGGTTGTTTATGAAGGGTTACGGCAGTTGAGTCTTACTTGATAAGAGAAAGTCCCTCCAACGCGGACTCATCATCTGGAGAAAGTAAAAGCACCTTACTGAAAAGCACTTTCGCTTCACGCATTTTCCCCATTTTCAAACTGGTCCAAGCCATCATCAGGTTGAAATCGTAATCGAACGGATAAAGGTTGAATCCGACCTGAAAATGCTGCAACGCCTTATCGAATTCCTCTCTTCCGTAGAAGATAAGTCCAAGGCGATAATGCGCCTGTGAGTTTTTGGCATCGATACGGAGAATGTTCTCATACTGCGTTTTCACCTGATCCCAATTACCTACTGCAGCCGCTGGATAAACGTAACCGAATTTCGCTTCAACTGAGGCTGGCATCAGCTCGATAGCCTTCTTGTAATAGGCCATGGATTCGGTAAAAAGTCCGGCTGAATAATGCAACCACCCAAGTCTAAGGTTCAACTCGTAAGACGTTTCGCTGTACACAGATTTAAGGTCCTTGATGGCACCAGTAAAATCGCTACTTGCTTCTTTCGTGTAACTCGATTTGAAAGCCGCTTGCAACTTGGCATCCTGTGCCATGGTTCCTGTCCAGATAACGGTCAACATCAATATGGAAATCAGACTTTTCATGCCTTAAAAATTATAGTTCAAACCTACGTAGAAAGAGTGGAAATTGTAGTTCTCAGAATGCTCTCCAAGTACGGCCTCACCAATTGGTAGTGGGTTTACAATCCCAGGCAAGTAGAACAACCTGGATTCCACCGAGTATGTTAATGACATTCCGAAATTATCGATCGGGTAATAGCTTGGCGTAAGGGTCCACATCCAATTCAATCTATCTGTTGCATTATTGACAAAATCCAAGCCAACATCCTCAAATGCAATCACACGATTGTTCCATGTGAATGAAGTTCTGAGCCACATGCGTTTAAAAATATTTCCTCCCAGTGTCTGTCTGAAGAACGGATTGGGCGCTTCACCACCAATATTGTAACCCCCTGATGTAATAGAAAAAAGCTTCTGGTTGTGCAACGGATACCATGTCAGCGAACCTCCAACCATGTATTTGTTGGTGTCTGTATCCTGAAAGTATCCTCCGATCAGCGATGCATGGACATTTCCGAACTGCTGTCTTATGGCAAGTGTTGCGCTTAGGTCATAAACCTTATTCTCTCCAGATTCCCAGTATTGCATTACAAAAGACGGAGTTATGGTAGTGTGCTTTGCGGCCTGAATGCTTAATGATGCCAAATAGCCTACCTGCCAAACAGGAATGTTTTCGGTATTGGACGTATCGGGCTGACCAGGTCTTGTCTGAGTTAGATAATTAACACCATGACTCAGTGATAGCCTCTTTCCTAGCTGATGGTTTAGAAACAGACTAACATACGGCATGTTGCTAGGCGCATCAACCGATGCCGTCAATGCTCCTGGCAGATCAACAGTGAACTTTTCGGCTGACGAAATTCGATAACCTCCAATAACAGAAATGCCACTCAACCATTTTGGCCGGATAACCTTAATGGTATCCTTTTCTGAATCAGACATTGCACTTGTCTTTACCAAGGCAGTGAACGAGCTACCAGCATAAACTGACGACCAGTATCCATAATGTTTTGCAAAAGGATCCGCGCTGCTGAACTTCAATGCTTTTTCAAACTCCTTTTCGGCTTTGAAGTATTTGCCCAGCATGAAGTTGGCGTATCCGTTCCGAGCACGGATGTAGTAGTAATCGGCACCTGATTTTTTGGCGAGTTTGCCCAATCGGACAACCTCCGCCCAATCGCCTTTCATATAGGCATCATAATGGGCTTTATCAGACCATTCCTGAGCGTGACCAAGCGCTGCAACGAGTAGAAATGATATGACCGTTAAAGCACTTCGCATGTGTATTTCTTTTCTACTCCGTTAGAACTGACTGTAAATCCAGCAATTCCATCCTGATTGAGTTCAATGCCGAAGTCCTTTTGAAGCCGAGTTGTGCCTAAAGCTTTTACCTGAAGCGATGACTGCAATTTCAACCATTCAGGCTCCAAAGAATCATCAATTTCCGTGTAAACCACCTCAAAATCGGCCTTAACTACGGTGTAAAATGGCGAAGCCACATCCAGCAATCCTTTCAGCAGCCCAGAATAGATATCATCTACTGGAAAGTGGTCAGTAACCTCAAGATCCTGATAGAAACCGAGCATGACTTTGTAAGCCCCCATGTAAAATTGGAAGAGTGGCGAACGCTTATCACCAACAAATCGTGTAAAGTAGAACAGCGTTTCGTTGTTCACGAAATAGGCCACTGCTTCGGTTGTATGGCAGTATATGTAAGTATGATTATACGCATCGGTGAAGACTTCCCACTCAAACCTTTCGCCATCTGACTCCAAGTTCAAGTGCATGCCGGGAATAAGACTGAATGCCTTCTTCAGTAGCGGATTCACCTTCACATTGGAAATGGTCTGTCCTTCCTGCGGATAATCGAAAGAATGGAACTTGTTTCCGCTCTCAGTTTTCCCCATGTAATAGGCAACCGGATACTTCAACGTCTTACTTCCGATATACGGGGCGGCCTGCATCTGAAAATGGATATGCGGCTCCGGAGACCGTCCCGAATTTCCAAGTGAGGCTACCACCTGACCTTTCTTCACCAACTCGCCTTCATCCACCTTTACACTACCCTTCTTTAGGTGGCTCAGCTTGGTAAAAAGTCCTTCTCCGTGTTTGATAACAACGGTGTTCCCCCAGTTCTTTTTCAGGTTCACATCACCGATCATGTTATCGTCAACGTCATTCTCAACCGCAACAACCCAACCTGCCTGTGGCGCCACAACGGGTCGGTTGTAACCGTAGAAATCTTCCAACCGAGTACCTAGATCACGATAGGTTTTTCCCTTCTCGTCCTCAATCACAAAATCGAAGGCCTCCTTCCATTCGCCCTTGTGCGTTATCTCACCATCATGCCCTTGAGAAATAGTCCATTCGCCATAAAACGGCAGGTAAATATGGAAGTATGTATCGTTGGCGTAGCGCTCTTTCTGATTCAGAAAACGGTACAGATTTATCTCTGGAGAATAAGACTGCTCAACAATTGGAGTGAGACCTTTTGGAGCCAGTCTCAGCTTCAAAACATAAAGCGTAACAAGTACAAGTACGTTATAGGGAAGCGAGTAAATTGGAAGCTGAACAACCGTGAAAACGTTACCGATTGCAGCAATAAGAATGGCGATAATTGGCGATGCCAACGCCACAAGAATGAATGTTCCTCTGGAAGGAATTATGAAAAATCCACCGAGGGCAATAGCGGACAGAATGAAGTTGAACCCGATATAGCTGTAGTGTAAATGCGAGAACTGTCCTTCCATGAATCCGAAGAACAGATAGCCACTGAAAAAACCGACCAAAGACAGTACAAAAGCGATGCGGGAAAATCGGATAAGTCCGATAGCGATGACCAATCCAGCCAAGACGTTGAACTGGAAGAATATCGCGCCAAGCGAACGCAAGTAGACGTCAATAATGTCTGGAATTGGCAGATTGTCAACGGCCTCGTAGAAGTTGACCAAAGTCTCGCCACCATAAGCCCAAAGTTCGTTGATGGTATAAATGCCACGTTCTGTAAGGTGCAATCCGCCAAACTCTCTTCCGACCAAAAGCACGGTCCAAACACCAAATAAGAACGGAATACTCATAATGGGCAGTCCGTATTTGCTCAGTTGCGCGTTGATGGCCAACGTGAAAAAGAGCGTGAAAACAGACATGAGCACCAAAAGCAGTACAAATGGCACATTCATATCGTAATAGACGGCCATTACCATGCCCACCATCACACTGTTGAAACTGTACATACCTTCTCGGATGTTCTTGTGATCGAACCCAAGAAAATAGGCTACAAGTATGGCAACGGCACCTGCTACCATTGCACTTACACCGACATAAGGATCAATGAAAGAGCACAGCAAAAGGATGACAGCAAAGACCTTGTCTAAGCTGAAAAAAATCTGAGAGTAGCTGTGCAACAGCCCCTCCCAGATCAATTTCCAAGTGTATTGCTTTGTCTGCGACATAGGCGTAAGCTTCAAGCTACAAGTCGAAAGTGAAATCTGGAATCGGACACAGGCAAGAAACTTAAAGCTTTCAAAAATTGAAGAACCCGATTGTCAAATCCTTCTGCTTGTGACTTACGACTTGTGACTTGCGACTTGATCATAGTTTGAACTCCTTGAGGTAATCAGGCATTTGTTCCTGCTGATCGATGTTGGTCAGCTCCTCACGTTTTCGAATGAGGTGCGGTTTTCCCTGTAGATCGATCATAACCACGGCTGGCCGCAGCGCAATAAACTGCATCCATTGGGTCATGTTGTAGGCTCCAACGGTGTGGACCACAACCTGATCGCCTCGCTTCATTGGTGGCAGCGTGGCATTTTCGCGTACCACATCAATGTTCATGCAAAGCGGACCGTACATCACCGTATCTTCCGTATGGTGACTGAACTCCTGTGCAGGACTGATCTTGTGATCATACCAGAACGAAGTGAACATGATATTGACACCGAAGTCCATGATCGTTGCCTTGCGGCCATCACTCAAACGCTTGTTAGAAATTACCGATCCGAGCAGATAACCTGCCTCATCAATCATAGCGCGGCCCGTTTCCAAAATCAACAACGGCAGTTCGTCTTCCACAAAACCCGCATTCATGATAGCGGTTGAAATTGCCTCCGCGTAATCATCAAAACTTGGTGAGGTGTCTGTTCCAGAAAGGAAAGAACCTTTCAAGGTGTTTTTCGAGGCAAAACCTCCACCCATATCGATGTACTGAATCTTCTTATCGTACTTATTCTTGATGCTCAAAGCCAATTCCGAAAGCTTGGTTGCAGCCACTCCGTAAGCGTTGGCCGTAAGCATGAATGTTCCGATGTGCGCATGCAGTCCGACAAGATCCATTCTATCGCTGAGGACGATCTTGTTGATGGCATCCCAGGCCTGACCGTTCTCGTAGTTGAACCCGAATCGATCCCACATTGGGTAAATGCCTGTGTCCATGTTTACGCGAATGGCCACTTTCGGACGGATTCCGGTTTCCTCGCAGAGTTCTGTTAGCGTATAGAGTTCGTCCAAGTGATCGATATGGATCAAGGATTTGTTCTCCATGGCCAACTTCAACTCTTCAACGGTTTTATCCGGTCCGTTGAAGATGATCTTTGAACCCGGCACGCCATTTTTCAGTGCCTTCTGGTACTCAAAACCTGAAACAACCTCTGCCCACGAACCCAACTTGTGGTAAACGTTACACACCGCACTGATGTAGTTGGTCTTGTAGCTCCACGCAAACTGTACTTTTGGATAGCGCGTATTGAAGGCACGATTGGCTTCCTGATACGTTTCGTGAATCGTTTTCTGCGAGATAACGAACAGTGGCGAACCGTAATCTGCTAACAGATCTTTTACCGCACAATCATCAATATGTGTTACGGGTTCGTACTCAGTTTTAGTACCGAACTTGTTCATTACTCCCGTGTTCAGCCTTCGGATTATTGGCCGCTCATATCTCTGCTTTTCCATGTCTATAAAGTTTTCAGCCGCAAGCTTCAAGCGACAAATTCATGTTTCAGTTCAATGATCTTTTCAGACCGCTTATCATTTTTTGGACTTCCTGCACGTTGGAAATCAATTCTTCAATCTTTTCTGACCTGCTCATAATTCTGCTTGCAATCAACAATTGAGTTTCAAGTTCAAATGCCGAACCCATAGCTATATCTAGAAATCGACTGAACTCTTTATCTGAACTTCTACCAGCTCCCTCTGCAATGTTCGAGGGAACCGAAACAGCGGACTTCCCCAATTGAGATCCTAGATTTATTTTCTGATTCGTATCCATTTCATCAACCAGTTTAAACACCTCAACCACCATTTCCATCGATTTCTGCCAAACCACCAGTTTTTTTAAAGTCCTTCATACTTGCAGCTGTCTACTTGCAACTTGTAGCTTATGATGCTTTCTTTTTCTTCGGCCCAAGCTCACCGGTGGTTGATATTTCCTCAAACTCTTTCATGTTCACGATCAGATCCCATGAATAGCGGATGAACATTCTTCCAACTTCGTATTCGGTGAAGTTTTCGACTTTTTCACCTAAAGCGAGTTTTACCAAAGCTTCTGGAAGATTCTGTCCGCAACCCACGGCCAAGTAAACCCAAGCTGGGAACCGCGGATTTATCTCGAGCAGATAGTACTCATCATCGCTTGTTTTGATATACTCGAGCTCCATTCCACCGCGCCATTTCGAATTCTCAATCATCGATTTGGCCTCATTCAACAGGCCTTCATCATCCAAGCTTACACCAGCCCAGGCTTTTCCTTTATCGGTGATGTACTGCTTACGCATTGGTACCGCCCCTACCATGTTGCCTTCGCCATCGCCAAGAGCCACAATGTTCACCTCGGTTCCGTAAACGAATTGTTGGATAACGATCGGCAATCCCCACTTGGCCGCAATCTTATTGAAGTACGTTGCAACCTGTTCTTGATTGTAAGCGATATGCGCATCGTAAAACTGCCCTTTTACAACAATCGGATAGGTAAAATCCTGGGCCAATTTGGGAATCTCGGCCGTTGAGAATATCATCTTGCTTTTTGGCACAAGCAGTCCGTATTTCTCACCAAACTCTTCCAAATTCACCTTGTGTCTTGCCTCAAATTGCTCTAAGGTTGGCAAGAATGTTTTAATGCCAAGCTCACTTTCCAACCTATCCGAGATTTTGATGAAGTTGAACAGCTCCGCATCGAAATTCGGAATCAACACATCGATGTTCTCTAACGAGTTGATGTAGGCGATTCGTCCGTATATCACTTCCGTTCCCGACTTCGGAAAAGGAATCTGATACACATGATCCACTATCTCGTGCATGTAGATGCCCGGCTCCAACGTTTCGTAGCTGAGTCCGATAATGCGAACATCAAACTCTTCGCTGTCTCGTAGCGCCCTTATCACGGGTACGCCCGGCCCTGGACTGTCTATGTTGTTCAGCCCTGTTACCGCTATGGTCAGTTGCTTTTTCATGATTACGATGCGTCTAAGAGTTTGTACTGTCCCAACATTTTCAAGAAGTCATAATAGTCCTTGTCAAAGGTTTCCGCATCCACATCGTACCACGTGCGAACGGTTGTTTTCACCTCACTTTCGCTTTTGCCATCTTTCAACAATTTAAGAATGTCGGTTCCTACGGAATTCAAAGAGAATGAATCGCCAGTTGTTGGGTTGAACACGAATCCTGATTCGCTGATGGCAATGTTCTTCTTAAGACTGATCATGGCTTCTGATTTTTAGTTGTTCCGAATCTGTATTTCAAAGTAACGGGTTCGGGTCGGTTTGGCTTTTACAGTTTTAATAGTTCGTTGTGTAATATTTCCGAGGCTTTCTACCTCAATTATCCACGAAGGTTCAGATCAATCGATCCAATGGAATTCTTCCTCCTCCTTTCCCTTCTTTGAATTGCTTGGGCGTAACGTCCGTTACCTGTTTGAATTGATTGCTGAGATACTGCACGCTACTGTATCCCATTTGGTATGATATTTCACTTAGTGTAAGGTCTTTGTAACTGAGCAATTCCTTCACCCTCTCGATTTTCAATAGAATGATGTACTTCTCAAGTGTGGTGCCCGTCTGCTCCGAGAAAACTCTACTTAGCTGATGGTAAGGCATTCCTGTACGTTCGCTCAAGTGATCGGAATTCCGTATCAAAGAGTTAGCGTTGTTTCCGTGGTAGAAGAGCTCAATTGCCGCCACTTTTATCATCTCAACGGTTTGCTGTCCTTCATCTTCAACCAAAGCAAAACCGATTGATGGCAGCGCATCAATAAACTGCGCCAATTGCCTTTCATCTTCATAACCAACAACCACTTTACCAAGCGAGATTCGCTCCAACTCGGTCATGTCCAAAGACTTCAGCATTTGCCTAACGGCAGTAATGCAGCGGCTGCTTACCATATTCCGTATTCGAAGTTCCTCCGTCTTCATCGTCCGCCAAATCTAAGACTCTTCACAGCAAACGACTGTTACATGATTCGAATCAGTTTTAATGAAATCGAAAAATCAGGCATAAAAAAAGGCCGACCCCCGAAAGAGCCGACCTACCCACATTATACCAACCAATTATTCGATGGTAACGGATTGGGTCTTCACTGTTTCTGTAACGAAATAGAAGAGTTTTCCTGAAAAAGTAGCGGTTTCGAACTTGTATGGGGCAACCTGAGCGAAATTTGCTCCTGTGCCCATACCATTGATCTCGGCCTCGGTAAAGACGCTCGAGGTAGAATTTGGACCTTCCACATGAACCACACCACCAAGCATGAACCAAACAGAATCAGCACCAGCAACATTCGCAACCGTCAGGGTATAATCACCTGAACCTGGAATGGTGGTTGAACTGGTAATAGCGCCCAATGTTGGGAAACCTATGTTCGTTGTGTGCGAGATGGCAGGAATATCGCCAGAACCGCTTACTTCCCAACTTGGATTACCGTCAAAATCTATTCCGGTTGGATTCGTATTGTTTGGTTGGTAAGCGTATGCACCATTATCAAACTGAGATAGCGACTCGCCCTCTAGGGTAACGCTGCCTGCATTTAAAAGCTGATTGTAATTAGCCCCATCTGTAAAACCTGCAGAGCCAAGGCCTAGTACGATCTCTTGAACAGGCACACCAAATCCTGGATCAAAAGTTGTGACTGTTTTTACTGCTGCCAAAGTTCCAAAACCGTCTGTGAACGAAGGAGTTGGAGGATTGCTTGCAGGGTCGGTAGGTGTTGGGTCATCATTATCAAGATTACACGATGCAACTGTTAGAGAAACAGCTCCGGCAATCATCAGAAACCGTCCCCACTTCAATGTTTCATTTAAAGTTTTCATGATCAATTGGATTAAGATTAATTGAATAATTGGTTAGCATCACAAAGGACGTTGTGAGCGCTTAGCTGGCATTACGCAGATTTACGTAATTGTCAATTATTCGGCAGGCAAGAATTCGGTCAGAACCCAATTCCCTTCTTGATGAAGAGTTGGCCCAAGTTCATCTTTGAACTGGCAACTTTCGAGATAATCCAATCGGTAATCGATGTGCTTTTCCGTACCGCGATAATTTCGGGTGTGATACAATTCAACCGCCTGAGCACGAGCATCAATTCCTTCCAAACTCTCGATAGAAACGCCATAGACCTCTTTAAAACTCCCGTACCACGGCAACATGAAAAACGGCTCATGGATTATGGCCTGAAAGTGGATGGGCATGCTGCGTTTGGCCTGACATGGAAACGCATTATTATCGGGTGAAACCAACACGGAAATGTCTTTTTCCGTGTTATCAGCAATCCAGAAATGCATCTTTTCCAGATCGGAATAGTTGCGGTTTCCAACCATGTACTTATGCTGATAGGCTTCTGGAAGATACTTGGAGTTGGTGATGGCCAGGATCACAAGAAGAAAAAGGGAAAAGGAAAAAGGAAAAACGTAACTGCTGAAACGAGAAATAGAAACGAATCCTGAAAGCAATTGCCCCGCCAGTCCCGCAATCATGATGGAACTGAATGCTCCCATCCAAACGGTGGTTTTGAACCACTGAACCTTTCCTATTTGCAGCAAGCCCAGATGCTCTAAACCCAACCAGTAAACCAGCATTCCAAAGAGGCTGAGAGAAACAAAGCCGAGGTAGAAGTTCTTCTCTTGCGGTTTGGTCAAATTGTAGCTGAGCAGACCCAATCCAAGCAATCCAAAGAACTTGATGTAATGCGTAAGCGGGAAAAGGCTCGGTATATAATGATGATGATTTCTGAAGCGGTACAGAATTTCGTAGTACAGTTCCTTATCGTACTCCAGTGTTTCTCCGAATTGCCTGCCGAATGTTGGAATCAGAATCAAAGCTGCCACTGCAAGATAAGGTAACCCAAACCTTAGTGTCGATTTCAAATTCCTGCGAAAAAGCAGTTCAATTCCACCAAGAATCAGAAATAGTTGAAGTCCTACAAGCGGTTGAAACAGCGTTGCAATTCCGAGAATAACTCCCGAGAGTAAATGCTTCTGCCGTATAAATTGAAGTAGAGCTAAAGCCGAAATTCCCTTCGCGATAGTGCTTGAAATAAAACTGCCGTACATCACATGGTTTCCACCAACGGTGAAATTGTAGAACACGAGCATAGCCAAAACTGGAGCCAGTAGCACAGACCATCGGTTGCTGAATAACTCTTCTGCAATTCGTGCAAACGAGAACGCCATTAACGCAACGCAACAGAACGTAAGGATGAAAAGCCCCCACTCTAAACCAACGGTTTCAGCTACAAAAAGAACCAGCTTTTCGTAATAATGTCGAACAGTAAAAATGCCGTTCGAGGCATTGACGAAGTAGTCGTTCGGGTAGAGTTCTGGATCCAGTTGCTGATAGATCTGCGGCAAATGCTCGGCCTGATCGTCTGTATTGAACTGATAACCTCTCACCAAAAGAAAAACGGCAGCCACAAACAGCGCATACCCCAAAATGGGTAAAGAACTTCCGAATGGCCGTTTGCTCATCTGTGGGTAGGAATTACCGTTAAATTCGTGGGCAAGATAGCCATGAACAAACGGATTCTACTTGTTGAAGACGAGGAAAGCCTGCAAGACACCATTAAGTTGAACTTGGAGTTGGAAGGCTATGAGGTTTCTGCCGTTAACAACGGCAAAACCGCCTTGGAAGAATTCGCCAGAAAACGATTCGATCTGGTTATTCTGGATGTGATGTTGCCTGAGGTGGACGGTTTTACGATCTGTCAGACGATCCGACTGGAAAACACCAAAGTTCCAATCCTCTTTCTAACAGCTAAGAGTTCGGCAGAAGACCGCATCTTCGGGTTGAAAATCGGTGGAGATGACTACCTCACCAAACCTTTCAATTTGGATGAATTCCTATTGCGCGTTCAGGCGTTACTGAAGCGCGGAGCCAACGAAACGGACAAAGCTGTTGACACCTTCGACTTCGGAAATTGCAGTATCGATTTCAATGCATTCACCATCCGCGATCTGGAGGGAAACGAACATCAACTCTCTAAACGGGAGATGAAACTCTTACGTCTTTTTGTCGAGCGCAGAAACGAAGTTCTCTCTCGCGAAAGCATTCTTGAAACGGTTTGGGGTTATGATGTTTTTCCATCAACCCGCACCATAGACAATTACATTCTGGCCTTCAGAAAGTACTTTGAGAAAGACCCCAAAGACCCACAACATTTTCTTTCTGTTAGGAGTGTGGGCTACAAATTCGTTGCATAGCGTAGAGATTGTACTTTCACGTCTCAATCCTAACCCCGAGTAAATATGTTAGTAAGAATTGTGCTTTGCCTTTCCATTTTGGGATGGCATGTCTCGTTGGCGCAAACCATTGACCCGAGTAACGTTACGATCATCCGAGATTCGCTTGGTGTACCCCACATTTTCGGAAAGACAGATGCAGATGCAGCCTACGGTCTGGCATATGCACATTGCGAAGACAACTTCTCCGGTATGCAAGAGGCCGTTATGGCAGGTAAAGGTCTGCTGGGAAGTTACAAAGGCAAAGAAGGTGTGCTGTTTGATTTCGGATTGCAGTTTCTGAACATCGATTCATTGGTTGAAGCGCGTTTTGAGCAGGATCTTTCAGCAGAATTCCGTGCTGTGCTGCATGCATTTGCTCAGGCCATTAATGACTATGCCGAAGCAAATCCGAAGAAAGTTCATCTCAAGAAGATGCTGCCTGTATCGGCTAAAGACCTTGTTAAAAGTTCCACACTTAGCGTCTCGCTCATGGCTGGACTGGGAATGGGTCTGAAAGCCGTAAACGAGAACCGCGTTGAGGAATTTCTTGGCTCTAATGAAGCTCATACAGGTACGGGTTCCAACGCTCTGGCTGTGGCACCAGAGAAAATGGCAGATGGCAATGCTTACCTGCTTATCAATTCTCACCAGCCAATTGAAGGGCGGTTTGCATGGTATGAGGCCCACGTGGTCAGCGAAGAAGGTTGGAATTGTGTTGGTGGACTTTTCCCGGGAGGCTCTAGCATTTTTGTAGGATCCAATCCTAATTTAGGTTGGGGGCACACATTCAACTACCATCAGTTTGGAGACATCTACAAACTGGAGCTCAATCCAAAGAACAAGAAGCAGTATAAATACGATGGTGAGTGGCGTGACTTCTATATTCGAAAAGCCAAGCTGAAAGTGAAGGTGGCGGGAATGAAAATTCCTGTTACCAAAAAGGTAAAAAGCTGCGCCTACGGACCCGTTTTCGAGAACAAGTATGGTTCTTGGGCTTTCCGATTTGCAGCTTACCACGATATCAGAGCCACAGAGCAGTGGTTCAGGATGAATAAGGCTAGCAATTACGCGGAGTTCGATGCTGCCATGAAAATGCAGGCCGTACCACTTTTCAATACCGTTTATGCAGACAAGGATGGAAACATTCTGCTACACTCTGGCGGGAAAGTTCCGAAGAGAGACCCGAAACTGAACTGGACAGCACCGATCACTTCCAACACATCGGATCATCGTTGGACAGAGATTCTGGATTATGGGCAACTGCCGCACGTGGAGAACCCAGAATGCGGATACGTTTACAATGCCAACAACACCCCGTTGGAATGCACTGGAGACAGCTGTAACTGGAATGAATATTTCCCTGGGCTGCAAACTTTCATGTACAATCGCGGAGAGCGATTCAAGTATTTGATGGAAACCCATGAAGGCAAATTCACTGAGGCTGATCTAGACCGAATCAAATATGATTTCAGCTACCATCCAGATGGAATCTACGAGAACAAGTTTGCTGCTTTGTACAACTTGGATGAAGCCAAGTATCCAGACATCGCAGACGCTATTCAAAAACTCAAAAAATGGGACCGTAGGGGTAATGTAGACAATATGGATGCAGCATTGGCCATGGTAACCCACGATTTTCTACAGTTGGCAGCAGATGCGCCTTTTGCTATTTATATGGTTCGTCAGGCGTTTTTGGATGAAGAAACGGCCGTTGATGCAGTCAGAAAAGCGAAGAAGCTTTTAATGAAGACTCACGGAACAATGGATGTTCCGCTGGGAGATGTACAACGTTTGATACGTGGAGATAAGAGCTTACCGGCCCATGGTTTACGAGAAGTACCACGCGCCACAGACACTAAACTGCACGACAAGAAAAAAGGCATTTACAAAGTTACGGGTGGTGACGGATACATACAGATTGCACGCTTTGGGAAAGGTGGCACTCAAGTACGCAGCATCAATGCTTTAGGTGCCAGCACAGACCCGCAAAGTCCGCATTATAACGACCAAATGGAGCCTTTCACCAATCATGAATACCGCAAAATTCATTTCGAACGTGAAAAACTTGAAGCTGTGGCTGAAAGAGTTTATCACCCCGGAGAATGATATAGCCGCATAAAACCCGATTTTCACAGAACATTCAACGCACCATGAAAAACATTTTCACCCTACTTATTCTAGGATTCCTCAGCATTCAATTGTCCAATGCACAAACCAGTTGCTCATTCATCATCCATGTTGACGAGGCTAACGGAAACGATAATTCAACCTGCGGTGATGAGGGTACTCCTTGTGCGTCCATCAGTCATGGGCTACTACGGGCCGACCTTGAGAATCTATCAACAGTGCGTGTTTCGCAGGGCAACTACCAAGAGGTTGTTACGCTCAGAGACGGAATCAGCATTTGGGGAGGTTTCGATGCCCAGTGGAGCCCAACAGGAACAACATCCCTACAAGGTGCATTGGATTTTAACGGTGAGGTTTATGCAATTAGAGGAGACAATATCAATGCACCTACCGTTGTTGCCAATCTCGTAATCGCTGCTCCAAATGCGTTGCTTACAGGTAGAAGTTCATATGGAGTGCATATTTCCAACAGCACGGGACTCACTTTCCAGAATGTGGACATCACAGGTGGGGCAGGATTCCTTGGTACCGCTGGATCTGCTGGAACGGATGCATCAACTTTCGCCTCCAATGGCAGTGACGGTGGAGATGGCGATGAGTATAACACAGCCTGTAATGATGACGATTCTGGAAGTGGCGGCACTGGGGCGGTAACTGCCGGCTATCCGAATACCAAAGGAGGTAATGGAGGCCGAGGTGGATATATGGATAGCGATTGTAGTGGTTTTCCCGACCTTGACGCCACTGGAGGTGTAAATGGCTCTAATGCAACCGTTTGGTTAACGAATAGTTACGGTTACCGCGGTGGAGGTGGAGGTACTTGCGGCAACGGTAATCCAGGTAATGACGGACGTACCATTCATGGTACTGGCGGAGCAGGAGCTACTACATCAGCCACATTGAGTGGCAATTTTTGGACTGCAACGGTTGCTGATTCAGGAACTCTGGGAGAAGATGGCACCGGTGGAGGTGGCGGTGGTGGTTCTGGAGGCTGCGATTCAGGAACAGACTCCTACGGTGCCGGTGGTGGTGGCGGTGGTTCTGGAGGAATTGCAGCCCCAAGTGCCGGAACCGGAGGCCGTTCTGGAGGTAACAGTTCATGTCTTTTCTTGGTAAACTCAACGGTCTCGGTTATTGATTGCAACTTTACGATGGGTGCCGGTGGCATTGGCGGTGCCGGTGGAGAAAGCGGAGAAGGAACCGCTGGAGGCCAAGGAGGAGCAGGTGGAAATGGTCCTGGCACGGGAGACGGTGGTGATGGTGGTGATGGCGGTGATGGCGGTCACTCAGGTGGCGGAGGCGGTGGAGCCGGTGGTTCTGCCTACGGCATTTACGGAATTAATTCAACGGTAAACAGAAGCGGTGGCTCGTTCGTGGGTGGAAGCGCTGGTACAGGTGGCGCAGGCGGAACTGCAGTGCCAACTGGGGTTGCTGGTCAGGCCGGTGCAAGTGGAGTTGTTGCAGATGTGGCCGGAACCATTACAGATAACCAAACAAGCTTGGCACTGGAACCAGACCCATGTGTTGAAGTAATCACTTCAGCGCTTCAAATTTTGGAGTACTGTGCAGGAGAATCAACCACCATTGAATTTACTGCCATTGGAAGTTTTTCAGCAGGTAACATCTTTACTGTTCAACTTTCTGATGCAAGTGGAAATTTCACAACTCCAACAGACATTGGCTCAGTAAATTCCAACACACCAACTCCTATTGTGGTCACATTCCCTACAGGAACTCCTCAAGGTTCGGGTTATCGTGTTCGTGTTAACTCTACCAACTCGCCTAGTATCGGAGTATCGAGTGCAACCGACATTATCATAAATGCATTACCGAACGTGGTTGCTAACGCATCTGACCAAAATGTTTGTGCTGGAGAAAACGTGACGCTTTCTGGAAGCGGAGCAGATTCTTACCTGTGGAGTAACAGCGTTACAGATGGAGTGGCATTCATTCCTATCAGCTCCATGTATTATACCGTTTTGGGAACCGACAATAGCACGCTATGTTTCAACTTCGATTCTGTCATGGTGAGTGTAATTGATCTACCTGACACTTCTGTAATTCTGAGTGGAAACCAACTGGCTGCAGTTTCTGGAGTTGGAGCTTACCAATGGGTTGATTGCGACAATGGTTATGCTGAACTGAATGGTGAAACCAACCAAACATTCACAGCATCGGGTTCTGGTAATTATGCCCTTGTTATAACTGAGAATGGTTGTTCAGACACTTCTTCCTGCTACAACGTTATGACGGTTGGAGTGGATGATGCCTTGGCACAAGAGCCAGTGCTTCTACTCTACCCTAACCCTAGTTCAGGTCAATTCCAAATGATCTCTGATGTGGCCTTGCCAATGGAAGTAACGGTGTTCAACTTGATTGGACAGACGGTTTACACCAATGGCAACATGACCAGCAACGCTATCATTGACCTAACTGGAGTTGAGAATGGTCTTTACCAGGTACGATTCTATAATGAAGACGTGAATCTGGTACGACAGATTTTGGTTCAACAGTAACCCGTTTAAATCAACGACCGTTTTCAAGACGCACCCAGCTTAAACATGGACAAGGGAATTTATCGCTTCTTATACAAAAGAGACAAACCCATGTCCATGAAAATCATGGGAATCATTGCAGCACTTTTCAGTCTT
The DNA here is from genome assembly GCA_020635495.1 of Flavobacteriales bacterium. GTDB lineage: Bacteria > Bacteroidota > Bacteroidia > UBA10329 > UBA10329 > UBA10329. The sequence goes on from JACJZQ010000007.1 coordinate 37,525, forward strand.
GGTGGTTTGGCTTGCACACCTTTGCTCGGAATCGCATTAGCGTTAGGGGCAGCTGGATTGCTCATCTATCAGAACGGAATAGAAGTCAATTTTAAAGACCGTTCGTACAGATTGATAACCGCATTCGGCCCTCAAGGATTCGGGGAATGGGAGCCTTTACCACCGCTGAAATGTGTATCGGTATTCAAGACTCAGTTGGTCAGTTCTACCTATGGTAGGTCAAATGCATCAATAACCACGAGACAAGAGGTCATACAAGTGAATTTGGCAACAGAGCAAAACAAACGTATCAGACTTTTAGAAACGGAAAACGTGGAAGAAGCCTTTGCTTTTGCCAAGGAGGCGGCTCAAAAACTGAATGTCCAATTATGGGATGCTGCTACCTCGAAAGAAGGTAAATGGCTAGCCGTCAGCTGACCAGAAGTCTTAGATGTATTTTCTACTAAGACTTTAGAGTCGCTTCCACATGGAAGCCAAAGCAACAACAGACAATAGCGATACCGTTGCCAGCCCAATGCCCATGGCCGCATTCCCGTAAATAACAGAACCCGTTGCAAACAGCGCGGTATAAACGGCCGTTACGCCCAAGAACATGGCAAGAATCTGTAGCGGCAGATTACCCGAGACCGCAACAGTTTCTGGTCTGTAGTTTTTCCATCCTACCGTTGGGTTCACCTTTTCGGCAAACGCCTTTAGCGTTGATTCAGATTCTGGCTGCGTGAGGAAAGTAACCGCCAACCAACCTACAGTGGTAATTGCAACACCGACTACCAATTTGTAATTGCCTGGCACCAACTCTGGAGCAATGACCTCGAGGATCACCGCTACAATGAAGGAGATGACCATACCGCTTATCTCCGTCCAAGCATTGATGCGCCACCAGAACCAACGCAGAATGAAGATGAGACCAGTGCCCGCTCCTATTTGCATCAGAATATTGAACGCCTGTAAGGCATTGCTCAGTGCCAGCGCAAACACTGCAGCAAATACCATGAGCAGTAACGTGGAAACACGCCCTACCAGTACCAGTTCTTTTTCAGAAGCATCGGGTTTGACAAACCTCTGATAAAAGTCGTTTACCACATAAGAACTGCCCCAGTTGAGGTGCGTGGAAATGGTGCTCATAAATGCCGCAACCAGCGAGGCAATGACCAAACCAAGCAACCCAGCAGGCAAAAAGGTAAGCATGGCCGGATACGCTAGGTCGTCATTGATGATAGATTCATCGATGTGCGGAAACGCGGCTTGAATACTGTCCAAAGTCGGGAACACAATGACCGAACACAGCGCAATTATTATCCAAGGCCAAGGTCGTAGCGCGTAGTGAGCAATATTGAAAAGTAGCGTGGCGCCCATGGCGTTCTGTTCGTCTTTTGCGGCCAACATTCGCTGCGCGATGTAACCACCACCACCTGGCTCAGCACCAGGGTACCAAACACTCCACCACTGCACCGCCAACGGAATAATGAGCAATGGAATCAGCGCTTCGGTGTCTGAAAAATCAGGCAGAAAACTGGTCAAAGAAGCTACTTTCTGATTGGCAAGAAGACTCTCCAAACCTCCGATCTCTGGAAGATCAAGCAAGAGGTTCGCAGCCCAAACCGTACCGACCATCGCTAGGATAAACTGAAAAAAATCGGTTATCAGAACTCCTCTCAACCCGCCAAGTAAACTGTAAAGAACCGTGACGATACTCGCAATTGCCAACGTTTCAATCTCCGACAGACCAAGCATCACTCCGCCAATTTTTATTGCCGCCAAACAGACGGTGGCCATGATCATCACGTTGAAAAAGACGCCCAAGTAAATTGCTCGAAAACCTCGCAGAAACGCAGCACTTTTTCCGCCATACCGTATCTCGTAGAATTCAAGATCGGTGAGTACGCCAGAACGCCTCCAAAGCTTGGAGTAGACGAAAACCGTGAGCATTCCCGTAAGAAGAAACGCCCACCAGACCCAGTTGCCAGAAACGCCATTCTTCCGAACAATATCAGTCACCAAATTCGGTGTATCCGCAGAGAACGTGGTTGCCACCATTGAAATGCCAAGAAGCCACCACGGCATGTTTCTCCCCGAAAGGAAAAACTCGGCTGAGCTGCTTCCCGCTTTGCGCGAAACAACGATTCCGATAATGAGCGAGACAATGAAAAAGGCCGCAATGATGGACCAATCGAGTGTTGTGAGTTGCATACTGAAAATTAGACGGCACCAAGGCAGAAAATTCGTGAAGCTTAACGAACTATTAACAGCAATGCGTTGATGGATGAACATGCTAACAATCCGTACAAGAAATGGGCTTTCTATATTCGCGGCAAATAACCAACACAAATGAAACCGACACTTCTAATACTTGCAGCAGGAATGGGTAGCCGTTACGGTGGTCTGAAGCAGATCGATCCGCTTGGTCCGAACGGAGAAACCATCATCGAATACTCTATTTACGATGCCATTCAGGCTGGTTTTGGCAAGGTGGTTTTTGTGATCCGTGAGAGCTTTGCCGATGATTTCAAAGCACGATTCACAGGTAAGTTTGAGGATAAGATCGAGATAGCTTATGCTTATCAGGATGTGAACACTCCAGTTGAAGGTGTAGAGAATATTCCGCACCGCGAAAAGCCTTGGGGAACCATGCATGCCGTTTTAGTGGCGCATAATGTGATCAACGAGCCGTTTGCAGTGATCAATGCCGATGATTTCTACGGTGCAGATGGATTCCATCAGATTGCAGATTTCTTGAAGAATAAATGCTCCGAAGACACTTACACCATGGTGGGTTATGTGTTGCGTAACACGCTAAGTGAACACGGACAGGTAAGTCGAGGTGTTTGCGTTGCCGATTCGGATAACAACTTGGCCAAGGTTGATGAGCGCACCAAGATCCACTGGGAAGGTGAAAAGGTGATCTACCACGATGAATCTGGTTCTCACGAAGTGAATCCTGACAGCGTTGTCTCGATGAATTTCTGGGGATTCCACCCGAATATTTTCGAGGTAAGCCGAAAGATGTTCATTGACTTTGTGAAAGAGAACAAGGACAATCCAAAGGCAGAATTCTTTATTCCGCTTGTTGCCGATACATTGATCAACTCAAGAGAAGCGAAATTCCCAATTCTAACCAGTAACGACCGTTGGCACGGGGTAACCTATATTGAAGACCGCCCGGTAGTGGTTGAAGCATTCCAAAAAATGGTGGATGAAGGGAAATATCCGAGTCCACTTTGGTGAGAAAAACTCATTGAAAAGAAGCCGGTTCGCCCGGCTTTTTTTATGCCCCATTGCAACTAACTTTAGCCCATGCCCGCGAATAAATACGCCTTACTCCGCTACCGCATTATTGATGATTGCCTGACCAACAAGGCGCGTAAATTCCCCACCAAGGAAGACCTACAATACGCCTGCGAACAAGCGCTTTACGGCAGTTCTGGCGAGCGTGTTTCCATCAGTACCATTGAGAAAGATATGTGGGCCATGAAGAACGAGGGAGAACTGGGCTACTACGCTCCTATCGCCTATTCCAAATTGGACAAAGGCTATTACTACACCGACCCCGATTACACCATCAAGGAGATATCGCTAAGCGAAGAAGACAAGGAGGCCATTCGCTTTGCAGCAAACACCCTTTTTCAATTCAAGGATCTTGCTATTTTCGATCAATTCGGTTCAGCCATTCAGAAGATCATGGACCGTTTGAGCATCTCGCCAGAAATGCAAGATGAAGCTATCGAACGCTTTGTGCAGTTCGAGAACACGCCTATGGCAAAGGGAACAGAGCATCTTCCGGTCATGCTCCAAGCCATTAAGGAGTGTCGAGAAGTACGATTCAGGTACACTTCATTCATTGACGAAAGTGAAAGCGAACGCATTCTACATCCTTATTTACTGAAAGAATATCGCAACCGCTGGTACGTGATCGGCAAAGACGATGAAGGTGGAAAGATCAAAACCTTTGGGTTGGATAGAATTTCAGATCTATCGTTGCGAGAGAACGTATTTGTAGTAGATCGGAACTTTGACCCTGAGGTGCTTTTCAAATACAGTTTTGGCATCACGGCCGGTGGAAAACCAGAGAAAATCGTTCTGAAATTCGCACCGCAAGAAGGCCGTTACGTCAAGGCTCAACCACTTCATCCAACGCAGAAGATCATCAAGGAAAACCAAGACGGAATGACCGTTGAACTGAAGGTTATTCCGAGTTACGAACTCCGCTCTTCCATCCGGTCATTTGGGAAAAACGTGGAAGTGATTGAGCCTATCGACCTCCTGAGTTGAGCTCAAATCCTATCTTCGCGGCAAACCTATCAACATGAAAATATTAGCTATACTGATTGCATTTGCAACACTTGCATTCAATGCAGAAGCACAAGAACTTCTAGCCCAAGCCAAGTCTGGAGATAACTGGGGTTACATCAACACAAAAGGCGATTTTGTGATTGATGCTCAATACCGCGACTGCCATGCATTTGCCGAAGGATTGGCTCCCATTTACGACAAGAAGGCCAAAACATTTTACTTCATTAGACCTGATGGCACCACATTGGCTACCGATGTCAAGTCATTCCGATTAAGAAACATTTTCGGATTCGGAACCAAAGGATTTGAAGACGGAATGGTGATGATAGAGGTCTCGAAAAAGTGGGGCTACCTGAACACCGATGGAAAGTTGGTGATTGAAACAAAATATGAAGACGCCAATTCTTTCAGTGGTGGCTACGCCACGGTTGAAGCAGGCGGAAAATGGTTTGTCATTGAAAAGAATGGAGCTGAAACACTGATTGCTGGTGCAACTGACGCGAAATCGTTTTCAGAAGGACTGGCACCTGTTCGGATCGGAGACAATTTCGGGTTTGTGGATACAAAAGGAAATGTGGCCATAGATGCGCAATACAAGAGCGTTGGTTACTTCTCAGATGGACTGGCCTGGGTCAAAGACGAGTCCGGTCTCATCGGATTCATAGACAAGACAGGTGCCATGAAGATCAAAATGCAGTTTACGGGTGCCAAAGATTTCTCAGACGGAATGGCCAGAGTGAAACAAGGTGATTCTTGGACTTTCGTGAACACATCTGGCGATGTTGTAACCCCAGAAGCGGCAGACAGTTACGGTAAATTCTCCGATGGTTTGGCGTATGCTAAGAATTCTGGGGTTGTAGGTTTCATTGATAAGAACGGACAATGGGCCATTAAGCCTCAGTTTGATCAGGTCAGAGATTTTCAGAACGGTTACGCAGCGGCTAAAACTGGAGACCTATGGGGCTTTGTTGACAAAACAGGGAAGTGGGTGATCGAGCCGAAATTTGACGGAGTGAAGGATTTCGAAAAGAGCAAATGAACAACTGCTGAATGAGTTCATTACCTTCGTACAGAATTCAGTACCAATAAATAACCAAAACACTTAATGGGTAGATCTCAAGAAACATTCGGTAAAAAAGAGCGAGAAAAGAAAAAAGCCAAAAAACGCAAGGAGAAAGAAGAAGCAAGGCTTGCCAGAAAGGAAAGCGGCAAAAGTAGCTTTGATGATATGATTGCCTACGTAGATGCAGATGGCAACATTGTTGACACTCCACCCGAACCTGTAAACAAGAAAAACGAGATCAAAGCCGAGGACATTGTTCTTGGTATTCCCAAAAAAGACGAATCAGAGGAAGAAGATACGTTAAGAACGGGTGTGGTATCATTTTTCAATCACGACAAAGGCTACGGATTCATCAAGGACTCGAATTCAAACGATAGTATGTTCGTACACATCAATAATGTACTGGAAGAGATAAGCGAAGGCAACAAAGTAACTTTTGAAGTTCAGCCAGGTCTGAAAGGACCTGAGGCTGCGAAGGTTCAAGTTGTGAGAGATTGATCTTAATCACAATCGAAAAAAGAAAGGGCGACCAAATTGGTCGCCCTTTTTGTTTTTTAAATCACGAATCAGGCTGAAGCAGATTCTTCTTCTCTCAACGCTCTTCTCAAAATCTTACCAACGTTGGTCTTCGGCAGGTCATCTCTGAACTCAATATGTTTAGGCCGCTTGTAACCTGTAAGTTCTTCATGACAGTAGGCTTTCAGTTCATCCTCTGTCAATGATGGGTCTTTCTTAACAACGAAGATCTTAACCGCCTCATTCGATTTCTCATCTGGAACACCGATGGCTGCAACCTCCAACACTTTAGGATGAGATGCCACCACATCTTCCACCTCATTCGGATATACATTGAACCCTGAAACCAGAATCATGTCTTTGATCCTATCCACAATGGTGAAGAATCCGTCTTCGCTCATAACGGCCACGTCTCCAGTGCGCAACCAACCATCCTTTATCACATTGGCCGTTTCATCCGGACGATTGTAATAACCTTGCATTACTTGCGGTCCCTTGATATTTATCTCGCCTCGTTCTCCTACGGGAACTTCATTTCCTTCCTCATCACATAGCTTCATGTTGGTAGATGCCACTGGAATACCGATAGTTCCAATCCGTGCACGACCGTCAATTGGATTAGCAGACGCAACAGGAGAACTCTCCGTAAGTCCGTAGCCCTCAACCAAAAGGTTTCCGGTAACAGCATTCCACTTTTCAGCAACAGCCTTCTGAATGGCCATGGCACCGCCAATGGTCAGCTTCAGCGAGCTGAAATCCAGTTTCTTGAAGTCCTCATTATTCAATAGACCGTTGAAAAGTGTGTTCACACCAGTAAGAACCGTCCATTTATGCTTGCTCAACTCTTTCACAAATGCTGGAATATCCCTTGGATTGGTGATCAGAACATTCTTTCCTCCCATGCAGATGAACGCCAAGCAGTTTACCGTAAGTGAGAAAATATGGTACATCGGCAGTGGCGTGATGATGATCTCTTCACCTTCCTTTATCAGATCGCCCATGAGGCCACGCATTTGCTCCATGTTGGCAATTACGTTTCTGTGCGTTAGAACTGCGCCTTTCGAAACTCCGGTTGTACCTCCCGTGTACTGCAAGAACGCAGTGTCTGTGTTCTTTATCTCAACGCGCTTCGGCTTTTGGCCTCTGTCTTTCACCACATCACGGAAGTCAACAGTGTTCTTCAGATTGTAGCTAGGCACCATCTTCTTCACGTGCTTCAATACCAAATTGACAATGAACTGCTTCGGTTGCGGGAAGAGGTCTGGAATTTTGGTAACGATAACGTGTTTCAATCCAGTTTTCGCGATGCACTCCTCCAGTTCACCACAGAAATTGGCAACTATTACCACTGCCTTGGCTCCAGAATCATTGAACTGGTGCTCCATCTCTCTGGATGTGTAGAGTGGATTCACATTCACCACGACCATACCGGCAAGCAAGGAGCCGTAAATACAGATTGGATACTGCAACAGGTTTGGCATCTGAATCGCGATCTTATCGCCAGGAACAAGGTCCGTATTGTTCTGAATCCATGCCGCGAAATTTTCAGCACGTTGCTTCAGTTCTCTGAACGTCATCGGAACGCCCATATTCTCAAATGCCACCTTGTCTCCAAACTTCTCACAGCTTTCTTCAAAGGCCGCAACAATGGATGGGTAACTGTCTGGGTTTATCTCTTTCGGATTGTTACCATAATGCTGGTGCCATATATAATCTGCCATAATTCAGTGGGTTTTGAGTTAGAGAACAAATCTAATGTTTGATTTATTCTTGGGCATATCGACTAAGAAATTGCAACAAAATTTCACTCCGTAAATAGTTTACGATGTGCCAGTGTTGGTTTGCTGATGTAATCAAAAACACAGCGCCATGAAAAGCACAGAAAACAACAAAGAACTTGTACTGGAAATAGTAAAAGAAGGCTATCGCAGATTGGTTTTCCGACAAAAAGTGGGAAACGGATCGGTTTTATTCTTAGAAGAATCTGACCTGGTAGACTTTAGCCGACCTCTGTCTGAAAATGAAGATTTCAACGTCTTCTTTACCATGCGGGCCTTCTGGAAATCTTTCCTTGAATACACAAGTAACGAAGGCCTGTTAAAGCGCCAAGTATGGCACGAGGCCACAAATGAGTGGTTAACACTACAACCTGTTTTCATTCATCCCGATATCAAACATCTGGTTCAAGCCTCCTTGGCCGAAGCCACCAGAGAATTGAATTCAGACGACACTGTTCTTATTGACGGAATCCGCAATTGGCTACGAAAACTGGCCGAACCATCTACCAAACTTGATATTGCACTTAACACTAGAAAAAACCTTCGCCATGCCGTTTGAACCTATCACAATTCCGGACATTATCAGAGATCGTATTCAGACCGCCACTTCTACATCAGTCAGCGGATACTTGGGTGGTATAGACAAAAGCGATATCCCTTACATGTATCATCATCTTAAAAAAGGATGCATTCTTAACCTTCACTCCATAAATAGCAATGACAGGCATTTACTGTTCGGTGTAAACTACGGCAGTTTCCGCTTGGGAACATTGAACAGCGCGATGGCGCGAAAGATTCAAGAGCTCCAATTATCAGGCAAGATCTATCGCTTGACCATTGCCGAAGTGGTGAAAGAAAAGTACATGCCACCTACCGCAATTATCGTTGAATTGGAATGCGAAAACGATTTTTTAGCCGATGTTGCGTGAATCACGTAACAATAAACAGTCAAATATCAATTTGAACATTTGATTGTTGAAAAAGATGATACAATTTTACATTGTTGAATGAATGTCTGACCATACATTCGCGGCAGATAAAGAGCACCAAAAAAACCATTCCATGAAACGCGTATTTGGCATACTGATGATAATGATTGTTGCGGCAGGGAGTCAAGCGAACAGCAGATCGAATGACCCAACATCTGAAGCAGGAATTGAGATTGCACCAACAGTTAAAAACAACTATTTGGACATTGATGTAGATGATAAATTGGCCGGAACTACCGTCTCAGTTTCCGTTTTCAGTTCTGTTGGAGATATAGTTTTGGAAATGAATCTTGGATTAGGCCTCAACAAGATCAGTGTTCAAGACCTGCCTAAAGGTGATTATGTTGCTGTTGTGCGCGAAAACGGTGAATACAGTAGCAAACAATCTTTCGTGGTTAGCTGACCACAACCCATTTGATTACACGAAGCTCGGTTCGCCTAAGGCGAATCGGGCTTTTTATTTGAGCGCTGATTTGTAGCGATCAAGGGCACGTTCCCTTGCAAACTTGTGTTCAACGATGGGTCGCGGATAGGTCAATTCTTGAAACTCAGGAACCCACTTTTGAATGTATTTGAGTCGCGGATCAAACTTCTGAGTTTGCAGATCGGGATTGAATACACGGAAATACGGAGCGGCATCGCAACCAGAACCTGCGGCCCATTGCCAACCGCCATTATTGCTTGAGAGTTCAAAGTCCAGTAACTTCTTCGCGAAATAGGCTTCGCCCCAACGCCAATCCAACAAAAGATGTTTTGTGAGGAAACTGGCCACCACCATCCGAACGCGGTTGTGCATCCATCCAGTTCCGTTGAGTTCACGCATGCCCGCATCCACGATCGGATAACCTGTCTCCCCTTTACACCAGGCTTCGAAGTGTTTTTCGTTCCGCTCCCACTCTATTTGGTCGTATTGTGGTTTGAATGCACCACCTACAACATGTGGAAAATGCCACAGGATCATCATGTAGAAATCCCGCCAAATGAGTTCGTTCAGGAATTTGCCGTTCGTTTCCTGAGCCATTCGAGCAAGCTTCCTGATACTGATGGTTCCAAAGCGAAGATGAACACTTAACCGAGATGTTCCGTGAATACTCGGAATGTCACGCGTGTTATGATAATTCTTGATGATGTCCAATTCCACTTCAGATGATGGAACTTCGACATCCGTTTTCTCAAAACCGATCTCTTCCAAACTCGGAAAATGCTCTGCCTCGAACTTTAGAAAGTTGCCGAAGTATTTCTCTGTTGGATATGAGCTCAAATAAAAGTCATTGACTTTGCCTTTCCACTTTTTGGAGTAAGGCGTGTAAACCGTGTAAGGCTTTCCATCATCCTTCAGTACCTCATCTTTCTCGAAAATGCATTGGTCTTTTGAGGTCTGAAAACTTGATCCGTTTTCCTTGAGCAATTCAGCAATTTGCTTATCGCGTTCTTGGGCGTAAGGCTCATAATCGTGATTCGTAAAAACCGCTTTGACTGAATATTCAGAAATCAACTTCTTGTATACCTCCAATGGAGTTCCGTGAATAACCAGTAGGTCAGAACCGAGATTTCGTAATTGACCTTTCACTTGTTCAAGCGTTCGATGAATGAAATCAACGCGCTTGTCAGCTTTGTCTTCCAACTTGGAGAGAATGTGCTCATCAAAAATGAAAATAGCTAACACAGGATTTCCCAACCGCAAAGCATGATACAATCCAGCGTTGTCATCCAATCGCAGATCGCGCCTGAACCAAAAAACCGATACGTCTTGTGTTGACTTCATGGCATAAAAAACCCCGCAACGGGTGCAGGGTTCATTTATCGTGAAAGAAAGTTCTACTTCGTACCGTAAACGTACTGCAAGAACTCCTTCTTGGTTTCTTCATTTTGGAATGCACCACCGTAGCTTGCCGTCACCGTGCTGCTGCTCGTATCTTCCACCCCACGAAGCGAAACACACATGTGTTTGGCATCAATCAGCACAGCAACATCTTCTGTTCCTAACGCTTCTTTCAACTCATTGGCAATCTGAACGGTCATTCGTTCTTGAACCTGTGGTCGCTTCGCAAAGTAATCCACAATGCGATTGAGTTTGGATAAACCGACAACTTTACCGCTGTTGATGTAAGCCACGTGTGCCACACCAATGATCGGCACAAAGTGATGCTCGCAAAAAGAATGGACCTTGATGTCCTTCTCCACCAACATCTCCTTATAGTTGTACTTGTTCTCGAAGAGCTTGACCTCTGGTTTGTTCTTCGGGTTCAGTCCGCTGAAAACCTCTTCCACGTACATTTTCGCAACGCGCATCGGTGTTCCACGGAGGCTATCATCTGAAAGGTCCAGACCGAGCGTATCCATGATGTACGCGAAATGCTCCGCGATCTTCTCCATTTTCTCCTCATCAGAAATGGCGTGCGCATTTGGCTTCATCGGTGTATCCAACGAAGTTGCAACGTGATTGTCTCCAACCTCCTCGATCAATTCGAGGTCCTTATCCTTCAAATTCAACAAAGTTCCGTTCTGTTTCATACAACTTGACTTTTAGCTCCAGATCTGACTTGATGTGAGGTCGGAGTTTGTTCCAAATGACAACCGCAATATTCTCGGCTGTAGGGTTCAATTCTTTAAATTCTTCTGTGTCCAGATTGAGGTTCTTATGATCGAAAACATCTTCTACGTGTTCCTTGATGATCTGCTTCAGAACCTTCATATCCACAACATAACCCGTTTCAGGGTCGATTGTTCCTTTAACCGACACGATAAGCTCATAATTATGCCCATGAAAATTCGGGTTGTTGCACTTTCCGAACACCTCTTCGTTCTTCTCAAACGACCAATTTGGGTTGAAAAGCCTGTGCGCGGCATTGAAGTGAGCCTTTCTGCTGACGGTTACTTTCATCATCCTACATTATACTCCCACCGACTTTAGCCGATGTTCCATTCCTGTAAGGTGATCCCTGAACTTATCGATGATAATGCGGAACCAGATCGAATACTTCTCTGGGTGGTTTGCCGCGTCCGTGAATACCTTATCTAACGATGCAAAGGTACAATCTTCTGCCTCGTCTGGATTTAACTCAATCTTGCCATCATAAACACCGAAGAAAACGTGGTCGTATTCGTTCTCAATGAGCCCATTTTCCACTTCGGCCTTGTAAACGAATGAGAACTGCTTTTCCACCTTGGCATCAATTCCCATTTCTTCCTTCAATCTGCGAACAGCACATGCCTCGCTAGTTTCGCCATCTCGAGGATGCGTACAACAGGTGTTGGTCCACAAACCAGCGCCATGGTATTTGGTGGATGCGCGTTTCTGAAGCAGCAATTCGCCTTTCTTGTTGAACACGAAAACGGAAACAGCACGGTGTAACTGACCGCTTTTGTGCGCTTCAAGCTTTTCAGACAGGCCAAGCTGCTCATCCTGCTCGTTTACCAATATGACCTGTTCTTTGCTCATGTACGGATATAACAAAGGTCGTCAACTTTATGTTGACGACCTTTTCATATTAAGGCATAAGCCTTAGTTTCTGTAATCTTTCAAATCCTTCATCAAGGATTGCTTCGCGAAGTAAATTCTACTTTTCACAGTCCCGATAGGAATGTTGAGATGTTCCGCGATCTCTTTGTATTTGAACCCTTTCAAATGCATGGTGAACGGAATTCTCGTATTGTCATCCAAGGCATCAATTACCTTGTTTATCTCCTTTGTGGCACGCATGCTTTCAGGAGTCATATCCGAAGCTGCCGGCACAAAGTCCAGCACCTCAACTTCATCTCTGGTAGTGATCACCGTGTTGGCTCTTTTCTGTTTTCTGTACTGGTTAATGAATGTGTTCTTCATGATGGTGTGCAACCATGCTTTGAAGTTGGTATTTGGTGTATACTTATCCTGATAAGTAATGGCCTTTACCATAGTTTCTTGGAGAAGGTCCTGCGCGTCTTCTCTGTTTTTGGTTAGACTTAGAGCGAAGTACTCTAGCACATCGCTCATCTTAAGTAGTCGGTCGTTGAATGTTAGTGCTGACATGATATATTTTGTTTAAGTGTTAGTTCTTATTTGTTAAACAAACATATATATCAATGTTTAAACATCCAAATTATTGTCTAACATTTTTTACTTTTTAATTAAACAAAATATTCCCATAGGGCTGAAACCCACGCCCCACAAGGGATACAGGCCAATGTTAAGAAATCAAAAAAGAGGGAATTAATTGATCTGACTCTCGATGTAGTCTACATACTGCTGCACATCATCCGTTTTGATGACGTTCTTTGGAAGAGCACCAGTGTATTGAGATACCTGATAGCCCGAGATGATGATCTTTTGTTTAGGAAAAGCATCAGCCAACGAATGGAGATAGGATTCCAAAACACCTTCGTCCATAGTTGCTACGAATGCTGACACCAAATAGTCTGGTTGGTGCGCTTGTACCACCTGCTTCAGGTCTTGCATAGGAACAGACTGACCTAAATAAATAGCTTCAACGCCCCTTTTCTTCATCAAGTACCTGAAAAATAGTAGGCCCATTTCGTGCATCTCCCCTTCTCTTAAGAAGAACACGGCTTTCTTATCGCGATTTTCTGAACTATAAAGCTTGTCAGTAGCTACATACATTTTCTGTATGATGAGATTACTGATAAAATGTTCTTGGGCTGGATTGATGGAATTTGCCATCCACATTACGCCCACCTTTTGTAGGAACGGATACAGCACATGAATGCAGAAATCTTCAAAACCCAACTGATCTGTTCCATCCTTGAGGATTGCCTCAAACTTTGGACGGTCAAGATCAACCATGGATACTACTAACCTATCTATATACGTAGGGTAAGATGTATCTGTCTGGGCTACCTTCTCCACCTCCTGACAGAGTGCATCATAGTTGAGCTTACATATCTTGGAAATTTTGAGACCATGATTGTTCAGCAACGCTATGTTCAGCAACTTCTTCAAGTCGCTATCACAGTACGTTCTGATATTGGTATCTGTGCGATCTGGCGTAATGATCCCGTATCGCTTCTCCCAAATACGAATTGTGTGGGCTTTTATTCCCGACAATGTCTCAAGATCTTTGATGCTGTACTGGCCCATGTTTTCTATGCGCGTTCTGCTACTGTTAACATTGTTTTACCAAACTTGTTCTCCAGTATGCGAAATCTATACTCAAAGATGCTCTTAACCTTACGTTTGATCAAGAGCCAGTTGATGAACTTACCAACAATACCAAGTGGAACACGGTAGTGTAGAATGTCGGTCATGAGCACGCCATTTTCACGCTCTTCAAAGAAATGCTGATGATGCCAAAATGAGTATGGACCAAAACGCTGCTCATCCACAAACATTTTTCTGTCTTCAACATGTGTTATTTCCGTTACCCAACCCATTTTGACAAATGGAAACGGGGTTACATTATACTGGATTATCTGACCTTGATACATGCGAGGAATATCCTTGGTCAAGATTTCGAATTGCATATCGTCAGGTGTTATCTCATTCAGGTTTTCTGGCCTTGAGAAGAAATCCCAAGCTTCGTCCAGCGAAATTGGCAGAAACTGCTCATATCTGTTCTCGTGTAATTTCATTTCAATAGATCGTTTAATGCTTGCTGTAGCTCCGTGAACTTGAATTCAAATCCTGTATCAATCAGCTTTTGACTTGAAACTCTTGATCCTTCCGTTATCACGGTTGACATCTCTCCCAATACCGTTTTCATCAAAAACTTGGGAACAGGTGGTAAAAATGTAGGTCTCTCCAAGGCCTTACCTATGCCTTTTATCATTGTGGTTTGGTCTACATGTTCTGGAGCAGCTGCGTTGTAAGCTCCATGTAAGTTCTTGTTGATAATAGCCTCTACATAAAGTTCAACCAGATCATCTATATGAATCCACGGCATCCATTGTTTTCCTGAGCCAACAGCAGCTCCAAATCCCAACTTAGTAGGCCGAACAAGCTGCGGTAATGCTCCTGCATCATTCATAAGAACAACACTTGTTCTTATTCTTACTTCTCTATCCGCCACTGGCTTAAACAGTTGAACCGCATCTTCCCACATCTTACAAGTTGAACCGAGAAAATCGGTTGCTGATCTAGCGGTTTCATCGAAAATCGTATCGGAAGTGAGGCCACCATAATAACCTACCGCTGAGGACGATATGATGGCTTCAATCCGTTGATTCCGGTTAGAAAGCGCTTTAGCTAGCATTTGTAACGGCTTTACTCTACTTTCAACTATTTCCTTTTTACGACTGGGCGACCAAGGCTTGTCTGCAATTCCAGCACCGGCCAGATGAATGATATGAGTTACTCCTCTCAAAGCTCGCTCATCCAACTCTTCCTTTTCCAAGTTCCATGTATAAGACTCTACCCTAGGTATTTTCTTCTCAGTCCTTCCTATAATAGAAACCTGATACATATTGAACAGGAGCCTGGGAATGAGATATCTCCCAATTGAACCTGAACCACCTGTTATGAGAATCTTTACCATTTCTTAGGTATAAAAAAGCGCCTCACTCCCAAGAGAGTAAGGCGCTCTCCACAATCATCTAATTAACGTACAACTTGCATCTTGGTTGAAACAACACCTGCGTTGGTTCTCAAGTTCACAAAGTAGAAACCTGGGGCCAATTGGCTTGCAGGAATCTCTATTCTGTGGTTTCCAGAAAGCATTTCTCCGAAACTCTCAACCACAACTCGCTGTCCCATTGTGTTTACAACTTCAAGGTTGATGTTCTCATCTTGAGATAGGTCGAAGAACATGGTAGCGTTATCGTTTGTAGGATTTGGGAACAATCCAGCATTGTTGATCGATTCCACATCCTCAATTCCGGTTACGTTGCTTAGAGGAATCAAAGCTCCTTGCGAACCAAGTGACACCCACAGACCGAACATGGCTCCATTACTATTCATGCTTGGGTCTAGGAAACCTGACGCCAATACTGTCAGTGCAGCACCTTCCGTCATCAGTGTCTGAAGTGGAGCATCAAACGTAGCAACGTTCACAGCGCCAGTCTCATCTTGAATTGTCAGCTGATAATTCTCGGTTCCCAACTCCAGGTACCCTGCAGCATTGAACTCACCGTAAGAAATATCGTCAACAATTGTACCTGCACCTAAACCTGTTTCAGCAACATCTACCGTTGGCGCATCTGTAGAACCATGGTAAACAAGCACATCTGTGTTGGTAGCGCTTGAAGTAGCGGCTTCGCGTGCACCAGCATAAATATCTAGACCAAAGGCTGGAGCTGGAGAATATCCAGAACCACTTACGATACCGTTCGCTATCGCGATGTAAGTTTCGCCAGACTTCAAGAATGGAATATTGATAGTACCAACCGTGCCACCGATACCAGCACCATCAGGAGCTACATCAATATCCAATGGCATACCTGCAGGCAAAGTGATGAAACCAGTTGTTGTTCTGAATTCAAAATCAGATATGGCTTCTGCACCATTTACGAATACGTCAACGGTAGCCGCTGCTGCATCTGCAGAGTTGTGAATGATCTCAATTCTTGCTTCAGGACTAGGAAGCTCGATCAACGCTCCGGCTGCTCCTGTAGAAGCAAATAGTCCGAACTCCGCTCCATTGCTGTTCATAGATGGGTCCAAGAATCCTGAAGCCAGCACTGTAAGCGCAGCACCATCAACACCAAGCGTAGCTAGTGGTGCGTCAAATGCAGCTACAGCAGCACCGTTAGCAGCAGCTTGAACTTGAAGTGTGTAGTCCTCAACACCCAATGTCAAGTAACCTTGGAATTCTGAGTATGATAGGTCATCAACTGCCTGACCACCAACAATATTCAACTCGTCTACGTCTACCATCGGAGCATCAGTTGCACCGTGATATACCAATACATCATTAGTACCAGCACCACCTGCAGCAGCCTCACGACCTTGGTCAAAAATGTCAAGACCAAACGCTGGAGCTGGAGAGTATCCTGAACCGCTTACAATTCCGTTTGCGATAGCAATGTAAGTCTTACCTGAGCCTAGGAATGGGATGTTGATGGTTCCTACTGAGCCTCCAATTCCGGCACCGTCAGGAGCTACATCTATAGCCAATGGCATTCCAGCTGGAAGTGTAATGAATCCGGTTGAAGTTCTGTATGCGAAATTCGGCACCGCTTCTGCACCATTTACAAATACATCTACCACAGCTGCCGCTGCATCTGATGAGTTGTGAATGATCTCAATTCTTGCCTCTGGAGTTGGCAACTCTACCAACGGACCTGCTACACCAACTGATGCAAACAGACCGAATTCAGCTCCATTACTGTTTGCTGATGGATCCAAGAACCCTGATGCTAGAACGGTCACAGCCGCTCCTTCAAGACCTAATGTAGCAAGAGGCGCATCGTACGCTGCAACTGCTGCTCCATTGGCATCTGCTTGAATCTGAAGGGTGTAATCCACTGTTGGAAGTTCTAAGTAGCTTGTCTCGAACTCACCGTAAGACAGGGCATCGATTATCTGACCACCCACTACTGCCAACTCGTCAACATCCACAGCTGGCGCATCTGTAGCACCGTGGTATACCAATACGTCTGTCATCATGCTGGATGCAGCAGTTTCGCGGGCATTCTCATAAATATCCAATCCGAATGCTGGAGCAGGTGAATAACCAGTTCCACTTACAATTCCATTTGCGATGGCGATGTAGGTCTTACCCGATCCTAGGAACGGAATATCAATAGCTGGAAGAGCACCTCCAATGCCAGCACCGTCAGGAGCAACTTGAATTGACAATGGCATTCCCGCTGGAAGCGTGATAAAACCTGTAGTGGTTCTATATGCGAAATCTGAAATGGCCTCTGCTCCATTTACAAAAACGTCTACCACTGCTGCTGCTGCATCAGCAGAGTTGTGAATGATCTCAATTCTTGCCTCTGGCACAGGAAGTTCCAACAACGGACCAGCTTGACCGGTTGAAGCAAATAAGCCGAATGCAGGACCATTGCTATTGTTTGTTGGATCCAAGAATCCTGAAGCCAAAACAGTCAATGCGGCTCCATCTACTCCCAAAGTTGCCAAAGGAGCATCAAAAGCAGCAACGGCTGCACCGTTAGCAGCGGCTTGTATTTGGAGTGTGTAATCTTCAACTCCCAAGGTCAAGTATCCTTGGAACTCTGAGTATGAAAGGTCATTGACGGCCTGACCGCCAACCACATTCAACTCATCAACGTCCACCATTGGAGCGTCAGTAGACCCGTGGTATACCAATACATCATTGGTTCCAGCACCACCTACAGCTGCCTCACGACCAGTTGCAAATACATCAAGACCGAAAGCTGGAGCTGGAGAATACCCAGAACCACTTACAATTCCGTTTGCTATTGCGATGTAAGTTTCGCCTGCAGTTAAATTAACTGCTGGAAGCGTAAATAGAATGTCGGCAGCACCGTTACCACCTGGCTCGTTACTTGATGCTGGAGCAATACCAATGTTAAGGTCAACTCCTGCTGGAACGGTTACGAACCCTGATGTTGTTCTGAACGCGAAGTCGTCCAAAAGCGGGGCAGTTCCGCCATTCACGTAAACGTCTACGACAGATGCAGCAGCATCTGCCGAGTTGTGAATTACCTCCAACCTCGCGGTCTGGGCTTGCGCAATACTTACCGATGAAATGCCGGCCAGCATCGCTGAAAGAAAAAGTTTTGATTTTTTCATGATGTTGTGTTTTATGGTTTGGTGTTCAAACATCAACATCAAGTGTTTTGTTTAACCTTTTTTCATATTTATTAAACAAGAGATTGTGTTAATCTGATTATCAATCCATTACATTAATAGATTCCGAAATTTTTTCTCCATCGATGGCAGCGGAGACGATGCCACCTGCGTAGCCTCCACCTTCACCACAAGGGAAAAGCCCTTTGATATGCGGATGTTCTCCATTTTCATTTCTGGGAATGCGAACTGGTGAAGATGTACGACTTTCAACTGCAACCGCAACAGCTTCCTTGGTCAGATAGCCGCGCATTTTCTTACCAAACTCCTGAAAACCACCGCGCAAACGTTGATGGATTGCCTTCGGAAGCACCTCAGAAAGTTGCATGGATACAGTTCCCGGTTTGTAGGAATTGACAGGGAGATCGGTGCTGAGTTTCCCATTCACGAAATCGGACAAGCGCTGCGCTGGGGCGGTCTGCGTGCCGCCAGCCATTTTGCAAACGGTCTGCTCTACCATTTGTTGATAACGCAATCCGGCCAACGGACCAGCCGAAGCGAACTGTCTGTAATCTTCTGGTTCTACAGGAACTACGATCCCTGAATTGGCGAACGGATTATTGCGTTTGCTGGGGCTCCAACCGTTAGTGACAATTTCGCCCGGTGCGGTGGCACATGGGGCAATGATTCCACCAGGACACATGCAGAAGGAATAGACGCCACGGTCTTTAACCTGATTGACCAAAGCATATGCTGCCGGTGGTAATGTTTCGCAACTCACGCCATGATATTGGATAGAGTTGATGAGTTCCTGCGGATGCTCAACACGAACACCCATCGCAAACTGTTTGGCTTCTATCTCAATCCCTTTTTTGTGCAGCAATTCATAAATGCCTCTTGCTGAATGACCTGTAGCAAGAATGAGTTTCTTGGTATCTATCTTCTCTTCCTGATTGATAACAACACCTGCAACTTCATTGTCATTCAGAAGAATGTCGGTGAGTTTAGAATTGAACCGAACTTCGCCACCACAAGCTATGATCTGCTCTCGAATAGCCGTAATGATCTGTGGAAGTTTATTCGTTCCGATATGTGGGTGATTGTTGACCAGAATGTCATCATCCGCACCAAATTGAATGAATGTGCTGAGAATGCGGTTTACGTCTCCCCGTTTGGTGGAACGCGTATAAAGTTTTCCGTCTGAATACGTGCCTGCACCACCTTCTCCAAAACAATAGTTGCTCTCTGGGTTGACGATGTGCTCCTTATTGATGGCCGCGAGATCACGTCTTCTTTCTCTGACGTTTTTGCCGCGCTCCAGAACAATTGGCTTTTTTCCCAACTCTATCAATCGCAACGCAGCAAACAGACCTGCTGGTCCAGCGCCCACAATTACCACGTGTTCTGCTCTGGAAACATCTTGAAACTCTCTCGGCTCAAACTTGGGATGATGCGTTTCCGGCTTCTCCCCTTTAGCGAAAACCCGAACACTCAGATTGAATTTGATGCTCCGATTACGGGCATCAATACTTCTGCGGAGTTCCTGAAAGCCGCTGATCTCATCAACAGGAATTCCAGCAGCGCGCGAAACTGCTTGCTTCACAAGTTCTTCTTTACCGTAGTCCTGGACGGGTATGACGAGGTTGACGTCCTTCATGTAGCTACAAGGCTACTCAAAGTATATCGAAAACAGGAATGTTTTCGATTGCAACGATTGAATGGAATTGGTAAAGACGGTCTGGTCCTCTACCAAAAGATTGTTGAGGCCAAATGCCATTCTGACCTCGGTTGACATTTTGAAGTATTCGAGGTAGAAATCGACCCCAACACCAAGATCCCACGTGTAGTCTTCGCGCTTCATTTTGAGGATGACCTCATCGGACTCCACCTCTTCTTTGGTGGCCATATCGTAAAGGAATTTACCGCCACCAATAATGTAGACGCGCCAATTGTTTATTCTTCGTGAACGGAATTTGAAGTACAGCGGCAGTTCCATGTACACGGAGTTCACCACCTTATCGTAAACCACGGATATGGTGTCCTGCTCCCGTAATGTGTATTCCATTGATCGACCCACAAATGAGATTCCTGGCAAAAAACGCACATTGAAATGTTCTCCAAGACGCATGTCGGAAACGATATTGAGGTTGAAACCGACCGCGCCTTTCGGCTCTACAACAAAGACAGAATCCAATGACTGGATGTCTTCTTTGAGCTTAACCGCAATGTCCGTATAGTTCATTCCCAGAGCAAAACCAAAGTGAAACATTTTGCGGTCGTACTTGGGAAGATTGATCATCTTCTTCTCCTTGTACTTGATAGGGAATTGCGCCATGGCTCTGTTGGCCATACCAACAAACATGAGCAAGAACACGATTGTGTGAACGATATGTTTTCGTGAAACCTGCAAATCAGGCCTTTACGCCAGTATACAAACTGCAGATTCCAAACGTAAGCGAACGAGAAGTGTTGCGTTGGAAGCCCGCAGCGGTCATAACTTTCTTGAAATCCTCGCCATCCGGAAAGGCATTTACCGACTCTGGAAGGTATGTGTAGGCCGAATCGTCTTTCGATAGCATCTTTCCGAATATTGGAAGTATGTTGTTGAAATAGAATCCGAACAATTGTTTTATCGGGAACTTCTTAGGTGTAGAAAGCTCCAACACCACCAATTTTCCGCCCGGCCGCAATACCCGATTGATGTCTGCCAATCCTTTCTGAAGGTTCTCAAAATTTCTCACCCCGAAGGCAACGGTAGCAGCATCGAAAGTATTGTCTTCAAAGGGCAGATTCTCCGAATCGCCTACGACCATTTCTATTCTGTCAGAAAGATTTTTCTTGGCGATTTTCTGTTTGCCGAGTTCGAGCATGCCCACCGAAATATCCACTCCCGTGATCTTTTCTGGATTGAGACTCATGGCCTCCAAGGCAAAATCTCCCGTGCCAGTTGCCACGTCCAGAATGGTGTTTGGCTTTAACTCCTTCAACTGCGCGATGGCCTTTTTCCGCCAGATGATGTCGATTCCCATGGAAAGGGAACGGTTCAGAAAATCGTACCGATGCGCGATATTATCGAACATGGTAGCGATCTGCTTGGTCTTTGAACCTTCCTGACTGTAAGGCTTTACGGCCTCTGCTTTATTCTCAACGGTTGAGCTCAATGTTGCGTGTTTTGGTCTTAACCTTTGATGAGTTGAATTAGTTCGCTGACGGATACAGAAGATTGTTCTCCTGTGACCATATTCTTCAGACCGATCGTGCCTGCTTCCATTTCCTGCGTACCGACCATGGCCACGAACGGAATCTGGTTGTTGTTGGCATAGGTCATCTGCTTCTTCATTTTGGCACTTTCGGGATAGAGTTCGGTATTGATACCTGCTTCGCGAAGTTGCTTGCACAAACCGAGGCAGTATGCCGCTTCCTTCTCTCCGAAGTTGACGAAGAACACTTGTGTACTATCTGATGTGAACTCTGGAAACAGATCCGCTTCCTGAAGCACATCGTAAATCCTGTCTGCACCGAATGAGATTCCGACACCAGAAACATCTGGCATGCCGAAGATGCCTGTTAGATCGTCATAACGGCCACCACCCGAAATGCTGCTCGAAAGCGTGCCATCAATATTGGAACGCACTTCGAAAATGGCGCCTGTATAGTAGTTCAGTCCGCGGGCAAGGGTAAGGTCGAGTTCGAGAACGGTTTTGTTGGAGATGAGCTGCTGGGCAGTTCCAAGCACTTCCGAAACTTCCGCAATTCCTTTTTGTCCTGTTTCGTTTGAACCGAGGTAGGTTTTGAGGAATTCCAATTTCTCAGCGGTATTTCCTTGGAAACGCATCAGCGGCAACAGTTTTTCGATGGGAGCATTCGAAATACCGCGCTCCCTGAGTTCGTTGCAGACCTTCTCCTCGCCTATCTTATCGAGTTTATCGAGCGCCACGGTAATGTCCACAAACGCATCGGGTGCACCGATCACCTCCGCAATGGCGGCCAACAGTTTGCGGTTGTTAATCTTGACAGTAACGGGAACGTTCAACTTGCTGAACACCTCATCGACCACCTGTACCATTTCCACTTCGTTGAGCAGCGAATCGCTACCGATCACATCAATGTCGCATTGGTAGAACTCGCGGTAGCGTCCTTTCTGCGGACGGTCGGCACGCCAAACGGGCTGCACCTGATACCGCTTGAACGGAAACGTAATCTCGTTTCTGTGCTGGACCACGTAACGTGCAAACGGAACGGTGAGGTCGTAGCGAAGAGCTTTTTCGGAAATTTCAGTAGCTACGCCATTGCTGCTCTTAACTTCACTCAAATCAGAATGCTTGTAACGCTCTCCTCGCTTCTTGAGAGTATCAACAAGCGCATGAATATCTTCATCACTTAACGTGATTCGTTTGAGAAAATCTCCCGAATTCAAAATCTTGAAAATCAACCGATCACCTTCCTCGCCATACTTCCCCATCAGGGTTTCGGAATTCTCCATGGCCGGAGTTTCGATGGGCTGGTAACCGTACTTCTTGAAAACGCTTTTAACGGTATCAAAAATGTAGTTCCGCCTCACCATTTCGGCAGGAGAAAAATCGCGGGTTCCTTTTGGGGTGTTTATTTGAATAGCCATTAGCTACTTGCTGTTAGATCTTATCCTACCAGTTTGCGGTATTTGAGTCGTTTTGGGCCTGTGTCTCCCAAGCGTTTCTTGCGGTTCTCTTCGTAATCGGTGTAGCCACCTTCGAAGTAGTACACCTGAGAGTCGCCTTCGAACGCAAGGATATGCGTACAGATACGGTCCAAGAACCAACGGTCGTGGCTGATGATGACCGCGCAACCCGCGAAGCTTTCCAGACCTTCTTCCAAGGCACGGAGCGTGTTCACATCGATATCGTTAGTCGGCTCATCCAGCAATAGCACGTTCGCTTCCTGCTTGAGTGTCATTGCCAAATGCAATCTGTTTCTTTCACCACCAGAAAGCATGGCTACTTTCTTGCCTTGGTCGCCACCACCGAAGTTGAAGCGCGAAACGTAGGCACGTGAATTCAATCTTCTTCCACCCAATTCCATCTCTTCCAAACCGTCAGAAATGGTTTCCCAAACGGTTTTATTGGGGTCGATGCTGGCATGCTGCTGATCCACGTAGGCCACCTTCACGGTGTCACCTACTTTAAACTCTCCGCTATCAGGTGTTTCCAATCCCATGATCATACGGAAAAGCGTGGTCTTACCCGCACCATTCGGCCCAATGATTCCAACGATTCCGTTCGGTGGCAAACTGAAATTCAGGTGTTCGTAAAGCAACTTGTCTCCAAATGCTTTCGACACATCTACCGCCTCAATCACATTCGTTCCTAAACGCGGTCCGTTCGGAATGAAGATCTCCAGTTTCTCCTCCTTCTGCTTTGTGTCTTCGTTTAGGAGTTTATCGTACGCACTCAAACGCGCTTTGCTCTTGGCCTGACGCGCTTTTGGACTCATTCTTACCCACTCCAACTCGCGCTCCAACGTTTTTCTACGCTTGCTTTCTTGCTTTTCTTCCTGCTTCAGTCGCTTGCTTTTCTGATCCAACCAACTGCTGTAGTTGCCCTGCCACGGAATACCTTCTCCACGGTCGAGTTCGAGGATCCAACCTGCCACGTTATCGAGGAAGTAACGATCGTGCGTAATGCCGATGACCGTTCCTTTGTACTGCTGCAAGTGCTGCTCCAACCAATCGATACTCTCGGCATCCAAGTGGTTGGTAGGCTCATCCAAAAGGAGGATGTCGGGTTCTTGAAGCAACAGACGGCACAACGCCACTCTACGCTTCTCCCCTCCTGAGAGGGTTCCGACCTTCTGATCATCTGGCGGACAACGCAATGCATCCATCGCTCTTTCGAGCTTGTGGTCGAGTTCCCAACCGCCCATCGCTTCGATCTTATCGGCCAGTACGCCTTGGCGCTCAATGAGTTTATTCATCTCATCATCGCTCATCGGCTCCCCGAATTTTCAGGTTCACCTCATCATATTCTTTCATGATGCCGGCCAATTCTGCCACGGCTTCCATCACCACTTCCTTCACGCTCTTGTCGGGGTCGAGCTGAGGTTCCTGCTCCAAGTATCCAACGGAATATCCTGGAGAGAAAACAACATCTCCCTGAAAGCTTTTGTCTACCCCCGCAATGATCTTGAGCAAGGTGGATTTACCCGAACCGTTGAGACCGATGATACCGATCTTGGCACCGTAGAAAAACGAGAGGTAAATATTATTGAGAACCTTCTTGTTATTGGATTGGAACGTCTTGCTGACGCCCACCATCGAAAAAATGACCTTCTTATCGTCTGACATGTGTAGTGAAATTGGGGCGCAAAGATAGGAAGCTAAACTTGTGCTATTCCATCAAGAAATCACGCTAGCAAATC
The DNA here is from genome assembly GCA_020635495.1 of Flavobacteriales bacterium. Lineage (GTDB taxonomy): Bacteria > Bacteroidota > Bacteroidia > UBA10329 > UBA10329 > UBA10329. The sequence goes on from JACJZQ010000007.1 coordinate 62,203, forward strand.
GGATTTTCAAGTTTGAAAGCACATTTTTTTGGTGAACCGCGCAACATATAAATCTATTACATAGTATTACACCCGAATTAGAAGTATTTCATCAACCTAGAGAACGCAATGAGCACTGGAAAACCGCGAGTGGTAAAAGATTATGACAAACTTGATAAACAAATTCAAGAGCAAATAAAGCTTGAGTATCCATACGGTTTTGAGGACAACCTCATCAAATTCACCAACGCAGAAGGAAAGCGGGTATCTGCTTTACCATTTGAGGCGGAAGACAAGTACTATTTGGTACGAATGACCATTGAAGAGGCTCAAGCCATCATTGAGGATGATGATGATTACGATGAGGATGGTAACCTGACCGATGAGGCCAGAGAGGAGATCGAAGACAGAATGGATGATGTTGAGATTGAAGGCGAGGCTGAAGAAGAGGTTGAGGAATCTGACGATGCCGATTCCGATGAGGATGAGGGAGATGACGATGACGAACGCTAAGTAAAAGCCCGACCCGCTCAGATTCTCCCCATACTGAGCAAGGCCGGGCAACCACCGAAGCGAACTTCAGACCTTAACTACCTCCCATGGTCTGAAGACTTTGAATATCATTTTCTATTGAAAGAATGAGCAAGCAAGTGGCTGTGCAGAACACAGGGCTTGTTATGCAATGATGTCCATTCCAGCTTCCGTCCTGATTCTGAATACGAATCATCTTTCCGGAAATGTCATCGTACCAGTTTTTCCAGCTGTTGTCTTTGGCAATAACCAGTCCCTCACCTGTTTGAAGGAAGCTCAAGAACTCTTCGCCACCGTTGTTTCCAAAGCCGCTCATCACGTCTTCGCGCTGCGCGGTTTGCTTGGCGTTCTCGTAAACCTTGTAGCTGGTTTCGGCCTTAATGGCTTCATCCTCAGCAAAACCTAATTTTCTGAGAACATCGGCTGTAACTTCTTCAGCATCAGCAATGATGCCCTGTTGCTTGGCCTGCTCTACGCTTTCCTTGGCTTTACGGGCATCTTTGGCCGCGGCTCTTGCCGATCCGGAAACCGAGTACAGCACAATACCTGCACCTTTATCGGTCTTAACATTTCCCGTTTCAGTATCGAAATTGCTTTTCTGATAGTTCCTAGCATTCTCCAATTTATCCAGATCCACATCTGCTCCGGCAAATTCTGCGGCTTCCAATGCATTACTGGCCAAAGAAGATTGTAGCACACCTGCCCAACCGGCACCCTGCGTACTTCCATCGGCCATTTGTCCTTTTTGGATCTTGTATACGCAAACGTTCAAGGCATCTTCAATCCGCTTTCGCGAAGCATGATTCTCAGGCAGTTTTTCCAGCAGATTAGTGAGGAATTGCGAAGCAAGCACTACGTCAATGTTCTGGCCTAGCTTCGTTTGTATCTGCGTGTTCTGTAGCTTGGTGATGTTCAGCGAGTTCGGGTCTGAATCTTCTACCTGGCCCAATATGTACTCCAGAGCGCCCTTCAGCTGCTTACTGTGCTCGCCTCTTTCTAATGTGCTACCGTTACGCAAAAGCGCCATACCCACCATTGATGTTGTGGCAGGGTCTGCCTGCACGGCATGAGGGTCCATCTCTTGTTGGCGGTAGTGGCTACCTGCGCCCCAACCTCCGTTCTTCTGTTGGGCTTCAGAGATCCAATTCAATCCATGCTCCAAGGAGGTCATTACCTTTTCTGGCGTTTTGTGTTTGGCGTAGTCTTCCGTATTCTCAATTCCCATCATGGAATTGAAAACACAACCTTTTTCTGGCTGGACATCTCGTGGCCCAAAGAGGTCTGGCACGGCCGAGTAAAGGGTTAGAAATATTACCGTGGAAACCGATGTGATAATTACTGCAAGCGTTTTCATGTCTGTAGATTTTTAAGGGTTTAACTTGTCTCTTGGATGCAGCGGTTGTCCGTTTTCCACAAATGGATCTTTCAGAATATGAAACCAAAAAAGCCCGACCGTATTGCTACCATCGGGCCACTAAGGCGTTAAGAAAAGTTAAGCTGAAACGCCTATCCCTAAAGGGATAGCGATCATCTTATCAACTGAGCATGGAGTAACGGACCAGCAATATTCCATCTCGTTTCCAGCGTACCCAAATGTCATGGTCGGTCTCTTTGTCTGGATGCACTTGCAGCCAATCGTCTTTAATGGCTACCGGATAAAAAACGCCATTGGCATCAACACTTTGATCAGGACTTGCGTGGTCCATTGGCTTTATTCGAGGTGGAAAATCCGTGGCATTTAAAAGTTCGACCGAATGAACATTCAGCAGAAATTCTGACCATGTGGAATAACCCACATCCTGCCTGTAAACCCATGAGGTTTGCCCGTTGGTTTTGTTGACGACCACTTCAATCCAATTTTTCTGAACTGTAACCGCTATCAATTGGAGTATTCCGTAATCGAGTTTCATGTAATGCGGCACAAACCATGGTGGTGCCGTGGCAATGTCAACAAAATGGCGCGCATCCTTAAAGGTCAAACTGTCTACAGCTTGAAGATTTTCAGGTAACTCGTTGTGGTTCGGTTTGCTGTAGAACCTTAATGTTCTGCCTGTCTCGGGTGAAACGGAAACCATGCCGATTCCCATTTCAGTGCCGTCTGCCAGTTTCAAGTCCAATGCAGTATTAACGGGCTTTGAATCCGTTGCTTCGGCTATCAATTTGCTTGGCTTTTTATCTCCAAAAAGCTCAGCATTTTCTTTCTCGCGCTCTGCTTGTCGTTGTTTGTACTGATGATGAAAAACACCCCAAAGGATAAGCGATATCACGAGTAAAATTGCAGCCAGAATGGTCTTCGCTTTTTCCTCCAGTTTACGAAGCAGAACAATTGACAAAACCAATCCAGAACCTGCTCCCAGAAGGCCCAGCATGGCCGCAGTTCCAGCACCGGCAAGTCCATCGCCCGGAGAAACAAAGAAGAACTTGGCAATGGTACCTCCGGAAATAAACCCGATGAACACCAGCGAAATGACTAGGACAAAGCCGATCAAAAACTTTTTCATGGTCTGAAGATAGCGCTTCCGAGAAATCGAAAACCGGAAGTCAGTCCACTCTTGCTAGGATGTACTTCTCGTTGTGTTGGGTAATGTCCAAACCTTGCTCTTCGGCCTCTTCACTTACTCGCAACGGAATAATGGCATTGGTGATGTAATACAACAGGTAAGAGCCCCCGAAGGTGAACGCACCTACAATGACCAGCGCTAACATATGATTCAGGAAAAGCGTGGTTTCCCCGGTTATCAGGCCGCCTTCCAAAGCGAAAACCGCTGTCAGGATCATACCAACAATTCCGCCAAGTCCATGACATGGAAAAACATCCAACGTATCATCCAACGTAGATTTTGACTTGATATGCACCGCTATGTTTGAAACGATACTGGCTACGATTCCGATGGCAATACTGGCCCCGAAACTCACGAATCCAGCTGCTGGCGTAATAGCAACAAGACCCACAACAGCACCTATGCAACCACCCAAAGCAGAAGGTTTTCTTCCTCTGGCAGAATCGTAAACCAACCACGCCAACATTGCCGCGGCCGAAGCCAAGTTGGTATTTACGAAGGCACTTACCGCCAAACTATCTGCCGCTAGCGCAGAGCCCGCATTGAATCCGAACCAACCGAACCAAAGCAGACCCGTACCAAGTAAAACGTAAGGAATGTTGACAGGTGTTTCCTGCTTCTTTTCTTGATGAACTTTTCTTCTTCCAAAGAACATGGCACCAGCCAAAGCGGCCATTCCTGCAGAGATGTGAACCACCGTTCCACCTGCGAAATCCAGCACGCCCCATTTGAAAAGGAATCCTTCCGGGTGCCATGTCCAATGTGCCAATGGCGTATAAATGAACAGGCAGAACAACACAATGAACAGGATGTAACCCCAGAACTTGATGCGTTCTGCAAAAGCTCCTGTAATTAGTGCTGGTGTTATGATGGCAAACTTGAGTTGAAATGCTGCAAACAGCACAAACGGAATGCTCGTGGCAATTTCGGAATGAGCCGCTGTACCCACATTATCGAACATGAAGAATGTTCTCGGATCACCGATTATCCCACCAATGCTATCTCCAAAACTCAGACTGAACCCAACCACATACCACAGAACCGTAATAACACCCAACGCCACAAAACTTTGGAGCATGGTAGAAATGATGTTCTTGGCAGATACCATTCCGCCATAGAAATAGGACAGCCCAGGTGTCATAAGCAAAACCAGACCAGCTGCCGAAATCAACCAAGCAATGTCTCCAGAATTGAATTCGCCACCTTCTGGATGTACTGTTGGATAAGCTGCTGCAAACACGCCAACCAACAATAGAAGTAGCAACGCAATTCTTGCATAGGTTTTACTCATTTTCTTTCCCATCTCATATTATTTCTAGGTTCAGAGCAAATAAAACTACTTTTCAAATCACAATACCCCATTAAAATAGGGGTTTGTCAAAATATTTTTAACAAATAATGATTACAGCGTCAATTAGACGGCAGGTAAATCGCATTTCTCTCGTTGAACCTTCTGAGAAAGAACATTCCCTTCAGTTTCTGATCACGAAGTGATAACGACTCGAATTCGGTCAGTAATGGACCATCAGGTTTTATCAGTTGTAAGACCAGGTCAACCGGTAGGTGCGACATATCTCCCCGTTTGGCCAAAAGAATCTTACCCGTACTGAACTGAAGAATCAATTGCACCTGCTCAGATTCTGTAACCGTAATATCATTGTTCAGCATGGGGTCTCGGTATCCTAAACCCATACCCATACTTGGCGTAGTGCTCATAGTACTATAATAAGACTCCATAGCGGTGAAAAATGAGAAGGCACCAATGTTCATCAATGGATAAAAATCGAAGAATGCAGGGTTGTTAAAGCTGCTCTTTTCTCCGAAGCCAATGAACACCTTGTTGCGTTTACAGAAACCCCATAGATCTTCAACAGCAATTATCCGCTCTTCAAAAAGATTATCGTAATACACCACCGAATCTTGATTAAGGATCATATCCAAGTAATTCGGGTCTCGAATGTCAAAATCGCTCAGAATGTGCGTAATCGGAATGGGATTGTTGTTCTTGAAATCCTGAAATGAGATGTATAATCCATCCTTAAAAACATAGTCAGAAGAGTACGCTACCATGTTTTGCGCACTGCACGAAATCGCAATGAGCAAGTATGTGTTCAACAAAAACAGAAAGCGGATCATTCAAGCAACTCAGATGGTTCCTGCAAAGCAACCGTATCTAGCACCTCTTGGTTCAATTTATTGTCTGGATTTACCGCATTCTGATGGTTGGGAATGTACCAGAACCACATGACCAACACCGATAGAATAAAGGCCACAACACCAGAAAACAAGAACAATCGTTTGAACATGAAGCAAAGGTATCGGTTAAGAAATGGAATGTGGGTAATTTAGCCGCAGCAGATGAAAAACTATCTTTCATTGGTCAAGTTTTCGCACACGGTGTTTGCCATGCCGTTTGCGCTTATCGGCTTCTTTCTGGCCGTACAACTCACCACCGCGGTTTTTGAATGGCATCTTCTGTTGAAGGTGATTCTGTGTATGATCTTGGCTCGGAATGCAGCCATGGCATTCAACCGGTATATCGATCGGAACATAGACGAAAAGAATCCACGTACCGCCATTCGGGAGATTCCAGCAGGCATTATCCATGCCAATGCGGCCTTGTGGTTCGTCATCCTGAATTCCGTTGCGTTCATCATTACTACGTATTTCATCAATCCTCTTTGCTTGGCTTTGTCACCAGTGGCGCTGTCCGTTGTACTTGGCTACAGTCTGACCAAGCGATTCACCGCACTTTGCCATCTCATACTCGGGCTCGGGCTCAGTCTGGCACCCATTGGGGCGTACTTGGCCGTAGTTGGCCGATTTGACATTCTACCACTGTTGTTCTCATTTGGCGTCTTGTTCTGGGTAGGTGGTTTCGATATTATCTATGCCCTGCAGGATGAAGAATTCGACAAGCAGAATGACCTATTCTCCATTCCTGTTTGGCTTGGAAAGGAGAAAGCGCTAATGCTCTCCAACGTCTTACACGCCATTACCGCAGCGTTACTTTTCATGGCAGGCCGAAATGGCGAATTCGGTTGGCTATTTTGGATCGGATACACCGTTTTCATCACGTTGCTGGTCTATCAGCACACGCTGGTCAAACCCAACGACCTGAGCAAAGTGAACCTGGCTTTTTTCACCACCAATGGAATTGCATCGGTGGTGTTTGCGTCTTTCGTAATTGCCGATCTTTATCTACTGTGAAAACCGTAGTCAGACTTCCACAGGAGCATTTGCCTCAGGCATATTTTGATGTTCGATATGAGGTGCTCAGAAAACCCTTGGGCTCTCCCAAAGGCTCAGAGTATTTGGCAAAAGACAACGATGCCGTGAATGTGTGGGTTGAAGTCGATGGACGGATTGCGGCAGTTGGTCGCGCGCACCTCTTGGAAGAAGGTGAAGACGGAAGCGTGGTTGATGTAAAAGCGAACAGCGCATGCCCAGCATTTAGCCCTTTGAGCGTAAATCCAAGCCAAATGTTGGACGATAACGGTGAGTCGATATCTGGAAATCTGAGACCTGCCATTCAAGTGCGTGGCATGGGAACACTTGAAGAATTCAGAGGGATGGGAATCGCATCCATGGTTCTTGAAGCTTGCGAAACAAACAGTGTAAAAGTTTGGAATGCCAAAACCGGTTGGTTACAGGCCAGAGTTGCAGCCATTCCGTTCTACCAAAAAAACGGCTGGGTCTGTTTTGGCCCAGAATACCATGTTCCAAACGTTGGTCCGCACCGAAGCATGTGGAAGAAATTTGAGAACTTGACCTGACAAAGAATTGACATGAGACTTCTACTGATACTCCTTTTCACATGGACTCTTTCAGCAATCGGGCAGAATGCAACCAAGCATTCGTTCAATTTTGAAAAGGCGGCAACCATTGACCTTTCTGAAAAACAGGACGATTGGCACATCAGTCTTCAACATTTGGAAGCCCCCAAACCAGGAGTTTCTGGATTGCGAGCCGAACTGATGGCCAAAAAACAGGAGATCATGCAGCGCTACCCGAAAACGAGAACGAGCGGGCATGTAAAATCTATAGGTCCGACACCAAGTGTTGGACATAGTTTCGAAGGCAATGCCTTCAACGGAATTCCGAATGACAACGACATGGCCATTTCAAGAGACGGCAAGATCGTATCGGTAACCAATAGCCGGATCTACATGTACGATGCGGCCACAGAGGATCAGATAGATTTTACATCGTTACACCTTTTTAGCAGCGACCTTGAGATACTTGGAAGCAAGTACGACCCAAAGGTTATTTACGACCCGAACAATGACCGATTCATAATCATTTTCCTCTGCGGATACACTTGGCAAACAAGTAAGATCGTAATCGGTTTCTCGCAGACCAGTGACCCAACAGGCGCTTGGAATCTTTACTATTTGCCAGGCAATCCATTGGAAAACGAAACATGGTCTGACTACCCTGTTGTGGGCATTTCCGGTAAGGACCTTTACATCGGCATCAACACGTTTCTGAACGGTTCTGAGAACAATTCCGGCTTCGTAGAAACCTGCCTTTGGCAAGTTGGCCTAAAGGAAGGTTACATTGGTTTTGACCTGAACACCAATTACTTCAGCGACATTCTACCGCAGAATCGGGCCATTTTCAACATCTGCCCAATTCAGGCAGCGGCAGAATCTGAAGCTGAAAACATGTACCTGCTTTCTAACAGAAATACCGATGCGCAAAACGATACGGTCTTCCTTCTAGAAGTAACTGGCCGGGTTTCAAATCCTGCAACGCAGCTCGAAGTAACAATCCTACAAGCTGATGAGCCTTACATTTTGCCCGTTCCAGCAGATCAAACGGCCAATCAGTTGCTGGACACGAATGATGGCCGAGTTTTGGGCGGTTATTTGCTGAACAACCGCATCTACTACGTTCAAAGTTGTACAGACCCCAACAATGGCCGAGCAGCCATCTACCATGGGGTTATTGATGATGTGAATGGATCGCCAAGCATGGTTTCGCGCATTTACAGTCAGCCTGATATGGACTACGGTTACCCGAACATTTCTTGGACAGGTCAATCATTGGAGGATGAACAATCCATCATCAGTTTCAATCATAGCGCGGAAGGTGTGTTTGCTGGATTCAGCGCAATGCATATTGACGCTGGACTGAATGCTTCTAACCGTGTAGAAGTTCAAGAAGGTTATTCGATCATCAATGTGCTTGGAGGCACGTTAGAGCGATGGGGAGACTACTCCGGCTCTCAGAGAATGTACAACCAACCCGGTGTGGTTTGGGCGGTTGGCACGTTTGCCAATGGCAGCAATGGACATGGAACTTGGATTGCCGAACTCAGAAGTCCGGATATACCAAACAGCATTTCGGAAGAGCTTTCCGTTGTTGAAACCAACATCTACCCCAACCCGTTTCTGCAGGACATCAACGTTAAATTCACGCTGAAAGAAACATTGGTTCTGCGTCTTGAATTGCTTGATGTGAATGGAAAACTGGTTCAAACGCTTCTCGAAGACCGCGTAAAAGCGGGAATCAATCAGATCGGGTTCAATGGTGAATTGCTAGCACCTGGAACCTATTTTGTACGAGGTTCTTCCAATGGTCAACAGGTTTTTTCTGAACAGATCATCAAACAGTAAGTGAAGCGAATCCTAGCAGTTCTTTTGGGGTTGGTCATCGTCACCATCCCAATTTACTTTTACCTGTATCGGACAGTTGACCTTGCGAAACCACCTATCATACTCGGACATGGTGGAATGGGAGTCCGTGCAACCTATCCTTTGAACACCAACGAATCGGTTATCCGAGCACTGCAGCAACGGGTTGATGGCGTTGAACTGGATGCTAGGTTGAGTGCTGATGGAATTCTATTTGCTATTCATGACAATGAGTTGGCAGGACAAACGAATTGTATAGGAACTGTTAGCAGCACACCGAGTAATGAATTGCATGCATGCAATTTCGAGGCGTGGTTCAAGGAATTCCCAATCTACAGTATAGAGCAGTTTTACAACATTTTGAGCCTTTACAATACTTCGGTTTCTCTTGATCTGAAATCGGATGTAAATGCATCAGACTCTTCGCTTCAAAGACTAACAGAACAACTGCATTTGTTGGAAGCAAATTTCCCAAAGGTTACCTCATACTATGAGACCTCAGATATCGAGATTTTAAAGCATCTGAAGCAGGCTGGGTTGAAATCGCCATTGCTGTTGAACCATCAGCAATTTGGCGAAGCAATGGAGTTAGTGGTTCAGCACAAACTGGATGGAATCATCTTCCACATGGACAACATCTCGAAAGAACAAGTAGAGGAAGCTCATCGCCAAGGACTCACCGTGGCAATCTGGGGATGCGGCTCCGTATTCAGTAATCGGAAAGCGTTGGAGCTGGAAGCAGACGTCATACAAACGGATGACATTCCATCCATGATGCGACTGCTCGGTAAAAACTGATTACTTCTCCAGCGTTAGCGTATAATCCCAACTCTGATTGGCATTGATCAAGAAATTGAACGTAGCAACTTGCTTGTTTTCTTGATCAATTACCCGTGTCCATTCCATATCCGGATCGTTCACTCTTTCAATGATGATAAGACTATTGGAGGCAGACCAACTGAAACTGCCGGTCTGTGGATATTGAGTTCCACCCAACGTGTAAGAATAGTTCTGCTCTCCGGTTCCATTACTTCGAAATGTGATGGTACCTGTTGGATTGCTATCAATAATTGGCGGAGCAGAATTGCCACCTGAATTGAACACACCCTGAACCTCGGTAACATTCCAAGTTCCTACCAACACCTTGTCAATACCCTCTTTGCAACCTGAAAGAACAACCGAACTGACAGCGGCAACAAGAGCAACAAACACTAATTTCTTCATATTCTGAATTTGGATGGCGCGAAGTTCTCAATAAACAACGGGCGCAAGACCTTGTTCAGTCAAGCGCCCGTTGAGATAAACTGTTACTTATTGATGACCAATCTTCTCGAAAGCACACTTTCTCCGTTAGAAAGCGTGTAAGTGTAAACACCTGAACTCAGAGAAGACCCATCGAATATTATTCTGTTCTCACCTGTTGATGAGTTCAGGTTCATGCTAGATACCATTCTACCAGTAGCATCTCTAACAATGAACTGGTAAGCACCTCTTTCTTTAGATTGGAAAGAGATGACAGAATTTCCAGTGGTTGGATTTGGAACGCTTTCTCCCAACGAGAAACCGTAAGCTTCCAACTCATCAACTCCCAAGTAAGGTCCTGTTAGAATGAATGTCTCAGACAACTGGAATCCAGTGGCGTCAGTGGCCGTAATCGTATAGGTTCCTGGCTGTAAGTTGAATCTATCTTCTGTGGTCGGTCCATCAGCCCAGCTGAAAGTTATAGGCGGGTTACCACCTGTCACCGTCACATCAATGTATCCGAAAATGTAATTACCGAATCCGTTTACAACTGGGTTTACCGCTGTACCTGTAAGAGTCATTGTGTTGGTCAGTTCAGGATAGCAATCAGCGAATGTCACTAGAATTGGATCTCCGAACGCAGCACAGTTGTTGGCGATGGCTGGGAAATCTCCTGGCAATGGCGGAATGTTGAATGTCTCAACCACCGTTTGTCCAGGACCGATGGTTACATCCAAACCTTCGATCAAATAGGATTCATCTTCCGTGATCAGGTTGCAGCTATCAGCGAAGTTGATGACTACAAAATCAGGAATAGCCACATCCATCGCAGTGGTCCCTGTGTTCGTTACACTGATGGACCATTGTCCGTTCGGGTTTCCAGCAAACAGGTCGGTAAGATTCAGACAAGGAAGTGTTCCGCCCGTGGCGAAATCCAACAATTGCTGATCGATAGGCAAACCGAATGCAATCGCATCGTTCACATTCAATTGAGAACCGTCAGGGAACGTGAATACCATTGGGAAGATCTCCCAGTTGTCATCAGCTGCATCCAACGTTGGGCAGATCTCTGCGTATGGCGCACAACCTTGAAGTGTATCGTAGGTAAGAGGCGTAACATTTGGATCTTCGATGGCAAATGGCGTTACATAGAAGTTTCCAGACACAACGCTGTCATTCAGTGTTGGGCATGAACGTGTAAACGTAACTGACTCTCCGTACTCGATAACGATATCACCGTTGTTACCGGCAACTGTTGCGCTTGCCTGATCCACCACCGGACCAGCAGACTGAGGCGTAATGGCCCAAGCAACAGTTGTAAACGGATTTGTAGCAAATCCTGGAGCTTCAAACGTTACCGTTTCTCCACAGCACACAGTATCGTTGGCCAATGGTGTTGCAGATGCTGGGATACAAACCCAATACTCGGTAGACTGAGACGAAAAGCACAGCCCAGCATTGGCAAACGTTGCACTGAATGGTCCTACAGCACCATTGGTTGGCAATGTATCTCCAGTTTCACCCTGAACCAGAACACCATCATTATACCACTCCACATTGTATCCGTTAGGGTTCATCAATTCGATGTTGCCAGAGGTGCTGTTATATGACAGAATCGGAGGTTGCGGAATGGCCAGAATCTCTACCAAAGCAGAATCAGATTCTGTTCCGCAGAAGTAGGTAGTGTCAATAACGATCAACGAATACCATCCTGTAGAATTGACCCAAATTGCAGATGAATCATCAACGAAGCTGCCTGAGTTCAACCATTGATACTGATATGGCCCAGCAGGTCCATCAACCAGAATGGAATCTCCGGCACAAACCTGTTGCGCTGGTGAATAAGACAGCGTTGGCTGAGCAGGAACTGGGAAAACCGAAACGGTATCGGTTGTAACAATGGTTTGGTCTACAACCGTTCCAATAGTGTAGGTTCCAAAAACTTCATCATTGCTGAAGTTGAACGTTCCTGTACCTGAAACACTGAACGCCAATGCCCCTAGGTTATCGTTCTGACTCACATCATCATCGTCCCAAAAGGTCATGGAGAACAACAACGAATTCAATTCAATACCCAAATTGCTCCAAGATGCTGTGAGGTTATTCCCTACCCAGTTTGAAGTGAACGTTTCACCATCATTGGCGTAATCGAAGAATAGATCCGGAGCTCCTTGGCACACACCTAAAAAGCTGATTTCTTCAACATCACCACACCATCCAGAACCTGCTGCAGTTACGGTAACATCGGTCAAAACATAGTTGTAAACCGTTGTGGTCAACTCTGGGTAATAATCTCCGGGAGTATTGTAATTCTGTACTGCCGGGGTTGCACCTGTTGCGGTGTTTCCGTTCCCGAAATCCCAGCTATATTCTGTTGGCTGCAGTGGTCCAAAGTCCAATAGCGCTTCGTAGTTCACATTCAGATCGCCACAAGCAGAAGGTGGATCATAACTGAAGCAGCAGTTACCACCAGGTGCTGGTTCAACAATCAACGGAAGCGTAAATCCCGTTGGTTGGTTGATGGTACCAATTGGTGTAGAAACGTTGGCCACAACCTGAATTACAATGTTGTAAGTACCGGGAACAGCAGGCGTTCCACACATTTTAACACAACCACGCTGAGTTACAGGGTCGTTGGTCACGGTGTAAGCACAACCAGGTTGGTCGCATTGGTAGCTCAATCCTTGCGGCATTCCGGTAACGCTTGTAACGGTAACGGAGTTTAGCGTAACTGCCTGACCAGAGCCAGAATCAGTAAAATCGCGAGGCATGAAGAAAGTCGCATTTTCATCATACGGCTGTCCTTGAACGGCATTCGGAAGCGTGGCAGGACAGAGTGCAGGTTCTATCGGATTAAGGCCAACGCCACAGTTTAGGTCAATAACACAGCCTGGACATTGAGCCAGCACTGAATTGGTTTGAAATGCGGTCAGTGCAACGACTACAAATACGAAGGATAAAAGGTTTTTCATGTATGGATTTTTAGCGCGGTCGCGAATTTAACCAAATTAACACCCTGCTTCAGTTTAGGTGCTAAGCATTTTAACGAATTGGTAATCAGCTATACAGACGCAGTTTACTTATCTGTAGTTGCCCGCTGGCAAAATCCCGCAAAATCGCAGTATTTGCATCGCTTTTCGTCTTCGGTCTGCTCAAACGGCAAACTTGGATCGAATAACTGAACCAAAAGCTCCGTTACAAGGTCTTCAACATAATCTCTGAGTTCAGACCCTTCCAATCTGACTTTATCTTCAGAAACACTGATCTTCCGTTCAATTTCCTTTGGTCTGAGATAAAAACCCATAGGTTCGGTTTGCTGCGAAGCCTTAGTATCAGCATACAGCAAGTGGTAGAATAGCAATTGAAACGCGTTATCTGATTTCGAATCCTCAAAATCTTCTTTGCTCTTTATTTCAAACTTCTTGTCGGCATTACCGGTCTTGTAATCAATTACTCGGATGATTCCATCAGATAGTTGATCGATACGGTCAGCTTTTCCTTTGAGACTAACAACCCTTTGCGTGCCACCTGAGGTAATGCTCAGTTCCTCAGTCAATTCTCGCTCCAACCCAACTACTGAAATTTCTTGACCACGTTCGATGGTGGCCAGATCATGGTCTATTGCCTTATGGACATACGTTTTGGCCACTTCAAAAGCCAACAGGTCTTGACCTGTCAATGCTTCATCCGTTTTCAACTGCTTATGGAAACTTGGCAACAGAAAATCTTCTGTTCTCTTCTTCATTTCATGAAGACCGCTTACGGTCAGTTGCTTACCTACAAACGGTGTATATAAGGCTTCCAATGCATCGTGAATAGCTGACCCCAACATGGCCGAATCCATCTCTTCTTCAAATGAGTCCGCCTCCTTGACCTTGGCCACATAGCGCAAATAATACTTGAGCGAACAGGTTCGGAAAGTATTCAAGGCTGATGGAGAAATTCCGTAGTCGGCAATCTCTTGCAACCGGTTTAATTCTGTTGCTGTTTTGTGAATACTGATAGATGGAGCAAGAACAGAATCAGGTATATCCTGATCGATGTGTAATTCTCTGATGGAAATATTTTCTGGTCTTTCCAACAACAGTTGTTTCACGTATCTGCTCACTTCTCCTCCACCGAAAGAGTCGGTGTCTTGGTCGTAGATGAGCGTAACGCGTTTAGCCCTTTGCATCAATCTATAAAAGTGGTAGGCGGTAACCGCATCGCGCTCATTCTGACATGCCAATCCGTATGCCCTTCGAATATCGAACGTGAAATAGGAATTGGAATGCGCTGTTGATGGCAGATTTCCTTCATTGACACCGAGCATGATCACCTCTTCAAAATCGAGATTACGGGTTTCCAGCATTCCCATGATCTGTAATCCGGTAAGTGGTTCCCCAACAAAATCGAGTTGATGGTTGCGCAACAACTGGCGCCAAAACGTATGCAACGTTTTCACAGAATCAATGGCTCCGAATTCTTCGGTCAGGTCCAACAATCGCTGAGCCAACTTATCCAACAAGAAGAGAAACTCCAGTTCGATTGAGTCTTTCTCCAGCTTGGAACCAACCGAATTTATCAACGCTTTCAACCGCGTAAGAAATCCGGTTACGGTGCACCATTCGGTAGAAAAAACCTGTTGGTGCCATTCAGAAGTCGCAAGGTCGGCCTGCTTATAATTGACCCTATTGGGTCGATCCTTGGCTGATGTAACTCCTGCCCAAAGCAGAAAGAACGGGTCGTTCTCAATTGCCGCCACGTGCTGATGGTAAAAGTTGTCAGACCCTGAACCCATTCCCGCATACAATCGGAAAACATGCTCTACAAAAACGGCACTCTGAGAATGCTGCAAGCCGTAACCCATGGTAATGTTGACTCCGCTAAGCGTTTCGGGCAATGTGCCAAGGAGCGGCAGAAGCAATTGCTCATCATTCAAAACCAAAGCTGTGTTGGTCCAATTCCGGTCTCTGTTCTTCAGAATGGAGCTGGCAACTTGTGCTTGCATCATGTTTCGCTGCGTAGCAACAATATCAATCGACTTTGTTTCAGAACGAAGTCGGTCTCCCTTCCAATCAAAATTTGGGGTCAGTTTCAGATGGGCGCTTCCAGAGCGGTAACGTCTGATGTAATGACCAGCCTCATGCATGTTATCGTCTGCGTAAAAGGCATCCATATCCCAAAACAACTTTGTGTTGCCCAATTGCTGCCAAGCCTGCAGAATGTGTTCTTCAGAAACCGTTAAAGCATTGAATCCGGCAAACCAGACGCGGTCCCAATCCGATCTGGAAACGACCGAATCCATATTCTCGGCCACTTCTCTGAAAGCCATTCCTTGGTAACCGAGTCCTTTCCCTTTCAGGAATGCTCTCAGCTGCTCATAGAACGGAAAGAATTTCTCAACGAATTTCAGATGCTTGTCTTGAAATTCAGTCTTAACGCCTGTAGACGGATTCCACTTTTTGATGCGCTCTATGGAATGAAGCTGCGCAAATATGTCCTCTGCATCTATCAGGTTCAGGTCCAATTCGTTGATGTCGGAGAGGAAAACTGGAGCCCAATTGGCAAACAATTCAATGGTCTGAGGGTCGTCTGCCAACTCTTTGTAGATCTCATAGAACGCAAAAAGTAGGGTGGATCGATCGACCTTTACAACTGAACTGAGTCCAAAAACAAAATCCTCAATGGACAGAATGGTGGGTGCCCAAATGGCCTTGTTACTTTGTCTGGAAATGGCATCGCGAAGAAAAACCCCAGCCCGCCTGTTGGGTAATACAATGCACGTTTTGGAGAAGTCGTTTCCGCCTTGCTTGAGCAACTCAGCCGCTATGTCATCCAAGAATGTTTGCACCGTCCGAAAGGTAATTGATTTAGCTGCTTGACCAATTAACATTCGGATGTGAGCAACGTGTTGCTATGGAGCATTCTTTCCGCACTTGGGCAGGATAATTTCATTGTATGGAAATTTTCTTGCATTCGGAGACTTGGATAGCGTTGCTAACGCTCACTTTTCTAGAGATCGTCCTTGGTATAGACAACATCATTTTCATCTCCATTGTAACCGATAAACTACCCGAAAACCAACAGGCCAAAGGCAGAAACATCGGTCTAGGACTGGCATTGCTCTTCCGTGTTGGATTATTGCTTGGAATAACTTGGATCATTGGATTTACAGAACCGATATTCAGTCTTTTTGAGCACGAATTCAGCGGAAGAGACCTCATTCTTCTGGCTGGAGGTTTGTTCCTCTTGGGAAAAAGCACATCAGAGATCCACCATAAGCTGGAAGGGGTTGACGAGGACATGGAGCCTGGCCAAAAAGCAGGGTTAACGCTTGGAAGTGCCCTGGTTCAGATTGTTGCGTTGGATATGGTCTTCAGTTTTGATTCCATTCTTACCGCCATCGGTCTAACTGAGCATGTCATAATTATGATTGTTGCCGTAGTCCTTTCCATGATCGTGATGATGCTGTTCTCTGGCGCCATCAGTAAGTTCATCAACAACCGACCAACCCTGCAGATTCTTGCGTTGGCATTTCTGATCCTGATCGGTTTCATGCTCATGATTGAAGCTGTAGGATTCCACGTACCGAAAGGGTACATCTACTTTGCGGTGGCGTTCTCTCTCATTGTTGAGATGATCAATATCCGAATGCGGAAAAAGCGAAAACCGGTAACCCTCAAAAAACATATGACTCCCGATGAAAACGATTAGCTCTCTACTTCTTGCCAGCTTCCTGATCTTCGGCTATCAGGTTCAAACTTTTGCCAAAGACAGTTCTCCGCTGGATCAAGCAAAGCTGTTGGTGGCAACCAATAAAACCCGCGATGCGATTCCTGTTTTGGAGAAATTGATAGCCTCTGACCCTGAGTCTGCACCGCACAACTATTTCCTTGGAATGTGCTTGATCAAGGAAGGCGTGCGCATTGAAGAAGCGGTAAATTATCTGGTTAAGGCAGCTGAGCATTACAGCAAAACCGACCTCGACCCTGGTATGGGTGAACCAGAGTTTGTGTGGTACTATCAGGTTATTGGTTTCAGCAGATTGAAAGACTGTGAGAAGGCAAAAGCGTGCTATGATAAGTTTGTTCAGGTGTATTCTCAAGGAGACCCATTTTACACCAACGAAGCCATGAAATGGATTGAGCTTTGCCACGAACCAATGAGAATGGCCCAAGAGATCAGAACCAGAAACTACATCAATACGCACACGTACCTCAAAGACAGGTTAACGCTGGCCGCGCCAGAGGACGATATCGTTACGCGAGATGTGAATTTCACAACCAAATCCATGCTGTATGGCGTTCAGGTTGGAGCATCGGTCACACCCACCTACACCACCGAATTCAAGAATTTGAAAAATGTTGGTGTGTATGTGGATGAGAACAAGATCTACCGTTACGTTATCGGCAATCTTGGTTTCCGCACACAAGCAGAAGAACTGCTGGAAGAAGTGAAAGCCAAAGGCTATCCGGATGCGTTCATTGTGGATATCAATCAGCCAGACACATATGGTGAAGAAGTAATGGCACTGAACGATTTGAGCATTGCACCCAAACTGAAAGGCAAGATCGAGTTCAGAGTTCAGATCGGTGCTTTTGCTGAAACGCTGCCCAAAGATCTTCGCAAGTATTACTTCGAAATTGACAAACTGAAGGAATACAGAGAAAACGACCTGACCATTCTCACGGCAGGAAAATGCGACTCATACAAAGAGGCGAACGAACTGAAAGAAGAGCTTCAGAAAATGGGCTTGGCCGACTGTTTCATTACGGCATTCAACCGCAGAAAGCGAATTCCAATGAAACTGGCTTTGGATTATCTGGATGCCGACCAAAAAGAGGAATTGACCCCTCAGAAACGCGGCAAGAAATAATCCGATATTTGAGGCCGATCAAATGAAGATTTCGGCTTCGATATACGCCAACGGGGAGAAGGATGTTCTTGACACTGTCAAGGAGTTGGAAGCTCACCATGCCGACCTGCTGCACATCGATTGTAAGGATGATCTCTCGGTTTTTGAGGATGTATCACGTGTAAGAAGATGCACGTCTCTCCCACTCGACCTCCACTTGATCACATCGAAGCCATTGGAATACTCGGCTGCGCTGGAAGTAAATCCGGTGGATTATCTCACCATTCAGTACGAGAACCTGAACGGAAGTCGGGAACTTCCTTCTAAAGGATTCAAGAAGTTGGGATTAGCGCTGACTTCCGATACGCCTCTAGACGCCTTCGAAGAATTTACAGACAGTTGTGATTTCGTATTGCTGATGGCAACAGAGCCAGGCGTAAGCGGTGGCACATTCAACAAGCAGAATTTCAGACGTATCCGCGAATTCAAACGGAAATTCCCGAATAAACGTGTGCATGTTGATGGAGGCGTCAATGCCGAAGTTTCTTTCATTCTGAGGAACCTCGGGGTGCATTGCGCGGTTTCGGGATCGTACCTTTTCAAGCAGGATTCGGTTGGTGGAGCCATGCTCAATTTGAAAAATGCTGAAGTTGATTCACACTATCGTGTGGCCGATTTCATGCGTGATATAGACGAGACACCAACCGTAAATCTGTCGGACCTGACCCTGAAAAACGTGCTTCAATCCATTGAAGATGCGAAAATGGCGTTCACGGCTGTGGTGGATAAAGCAGACTTCCTGAGTGGAATCATCAGCAACGCAGACGTCCGAAAAGGACTGCTTAAGAACATCGACAATCTGAATGCGCTGCATGTGGAATCGCTGATCAATGCGAAGCCAATCACCGTTAAAGAAGACATGAACGTGACAGAACTGCTGCGTTTTGTGCGCCATCAATCCATACCGATTAATTACCTGCCCGTTACCGATGCCGAAGGAAAGCTGACGGGCTCACTCACATTCAACGACCTCATTAAAGGAGAAGCATGATCATTAACCTGAAAGCGAACGTAACCGAAGCGAAAGCACACGAATTGGCCGAGAAAGCAAAGGCTTTCTGCATTAACGATGGAAGTCGTTTTGTGCTCATCAACAGTTCGTCTGTCAAGGAATTACCTGTGGGATTGGAAGGTGATACAGACCAATTCTTCGCTATGGAAAGCGACCTGCAATTGGGCAGCCGCGCATACCGAAAGGAAACGCGTCAGATTCAACTTGGGAAAGTGGCCATTGGCGGCAATACTAACAACACCGTGGTAATTGGTGGTCCCTGTTCCGTGGAAAGCGAAGACCAGATCCGTTCTTCCGCTTCACTGATGAAGGAACTGGGAATCAGCACGCTGCGAGCGGGTGCTTACAAGCCGCGAACATCGCCTTACAGTTTCCAAGGAATGGGATTGGAAGGCTTGAAACTCCTTGCCAAAATGCGCGATGAGTTCGGGCTGAACATCATTACCGAAGTGCGCGATGCCACACAGGTCGATGATATTATCGAGTACGCGGATATCATTCAGATCGGGGCGAAATCCATGTACGATCATGGTATTCTAAAGAAGTGCGGAAAGGCGAAGCAGCCAGTTTTGCTAAAGCGAGGTTTCGGCACCACGTTACAAGAATTTGTACAGGCAGCCGAGTTCATCCTTTCAGGTGGAAACCAGAACGTGATGTTGTGCGAACGAGGTATTCGAACGTTCGAAACGAAGACACGATTCACTCTGGATCTATGTGGGGTGTCGTACCTGAAGGAATACACCAATCTGCCGTTGGTGCTCGACCCATCGCACGCCATGGGTTATGCTTACGGAGTGGCAGACCTGAGCCGTGCTTGCGTGGCGATGGGTGTAGACGGTCTTCTGGTGGAAGTTCATCCGAACCCGAAAGTGGCCAAAAGCGATGCTTCACAGCAATTGAATCATGATGAGTTCCGTGAATTGCTTGGAACCTTGAGACCAATTGCGAAGGCAATAGGAAGGGAGATTATTTAGTGAAAGGCGGACTGCGAAAAGTGAATAGAAAACCGTTAACCGAAAACCATGTCACACCAAGACGCATTTGAAGAACTCGCAACGCACAACATCAAATTTTTGGTATTGGATGTGGATGGTGTAATGACCGATGGCGGCATGTACTACACCGAAAGTGGTGATCAATTCAAAAAATTCAACACCAAAGATGGAATGGCCATTAAACTGGTCTTGGAGAAAGGGTATCATGTGGCATTTCTGAGTTCAGGAAGTACGGAACACATTATTCAAAATCGAGCTAAAACACTGGGCGTTGAGCGCGTTTACGTGGGCTCCAGACCTAAACTTCAGGTGCTTAACGAGTGGTGCCGCGAGTTGGACATAACCGCTGAGAATGTAGCATACATTGGCGATGACATCAACGATCTGGAAGTGATGGATGCCGTTGGTTTCTCTGGCTGTCCTGCTGATGCGGTGGAGGCGGTTAAACTGAAGGTGAACGTCATTCTGAACCGAAAAGGCGGTGACGCCTGTGTGCGTGAATTCGTGGATGAGCACCTTTTGGATTGACGAACATCGATTTAAGAATTTCTGAGCGTTGGACTTCTCTGATTTCGATTTCTACAATTATGTTGGCGTTCCTCTCCTGATTTTCATTGCCCGTGTAGTAGATACCAGCTTAGGCACGCTGAGAATTGTAATGATTACGCGTGGTAATAGAAAAGCTGTCCGATTGGTCGGGTTCATTGAAGTGCTACTTTGGGTAGTTGCCATTGGCCAGATAATCATGAATCTGAACAACTGGGTTGGGTATCTGGCCTGGGCTCTAGGATTTACTGTTGGCAGCATGATCGGATTTGAAATAGAAGACCGTTTGGCGCTAGGCAAACATCAGCTACGTATCATCACATCTCAACCAATTGAGGGTTTTATTGAAGCACTGAAAAAGCTGAATCAAGGATTCACCGTTTTCGATGGTATGGGAGCCCAAGGCCCTGTGAAACAGATATTTCTCATCCTCAACCGACAGAACAACAAAGAGATAACTGCCTTGGTAAAAGAGCACATTCCAACAAGTTTCTGTTCGGTAAGTGATGTAATGGCCACAGACAGCGGTGTGTTCAACACCAAGAAGCGTGAATTTGATCTTTCGGGTCTGTTGTTACCATTGCGTAAAGGCAAGTGATGCTACTAAAGCATATAACCTTAATTGGTTATCAGGTTCCAGTGGTTTAGTGCTTTTTCAGTAAAACGTTATGTTTTTCCAGGCGGTATGATGAAGAAATACTACCGATCATGAAAGTTATTGACCTGCCTGTTGGACAAGTTGCCAAGAAAGCCAAAGTTGAAGGCGCCTTTACCTTTCTAAGTGCTGGAGACCTTATCTATCAATTGGAAACGGCTCTGGAATTTGTAGAATCCTCAAAGACATTTGAAATGACATCGATCTCATTTCATGTCAGTTTTTTGGATGTAAAATGCAGGAAGATTCTGTTCAATTACATGGGGCAGATAGAAGCATTACTGAAAAGCGATCTGACCAAAGAGGTGATCATAGAATGGAGATTTGATTGGTTTGATGATGACATGATAGAACTGGGAGAATTATTGGATGAATTCTTCGAGCTCAACTTCCATCAAATAGAAACGGATAGACTGTACGCTATGTGAATCGATGTGCACTGACCAGCAATAACCTTTTTTAGTTATACAATCAGTGCAATAACACATATAACGATCAAATCCTTACCCTTGATTGAGACGTTACTTTGACATAACCCAGTAAACATAGACAGATGATGTTCAAAAAGTTATCCAAGAAGATGCATGTCTCAGGTGCATTCACATTCGTTAGCCAAGATGAGCTGGTGTCTCAACTAATTGAGGTGTACTTTGAAATGAAACAACTTGGTCCGAACGAAGTTTATCGGCTGTATGTACATTTCGATTTCCTTGATTCAAAGGCCAAAAAGCTTCTTTTCCGGTTCTTATCCATTCTTGATTCCGCTAGCAAAAAACAAAATATGCCTAGCCTCAAGGTTCACTACCTATACCATTGGGAAGACGAGGAGATGGAAGAGCTAGGAATTATTTTGGCAGAGCATTTATCTACAGACACGGTTCATCTGTGCCAGGTAGACCAAAGCATGCTTAGAACTAAGCGGGTGGCTTGACATCCCGTTTATCGAAACCCTTCGATTGAACCATCATTCTCAGATGGTGTTAAGGTAAATTTGCTACGTGAAACACGCAATTACCTGAATGAAAGCTATCGAAACCGACCGATTACCAGAAATGGTCAACAATGACAAACTCCGACATCTACTAGAGTTAGCCGTCAATACCACGACAGACGGTATTGCTCTGCTGAATGCAGATTCTGAATACTATTATCTGAACCGAGCACACGTTGAGCAATTCGGATATTCAGATGCCTCTGAACTGTTAGGCAAGACCTGGCACGTGTTTTACGCACAAGACGAGATCGCCCGGATAGAAAGCGACATCTTTCCGCTGTTGGTGAAAAACGGAACTTGGAGAGGAGAAACGGTTGGTGTTAAAAAAGATGGTAGTCCAATTCATCAAGAAATATCGCTCACTTTTACGGAAGATGGCGGGCTGATATGTGTTACGCGTATCCTTGAAGACCTTAGAAAAGCAGAGAAAGAGCTTCAGGCGGTCAATTCCAGTTTAGCATCTATTGTTACCCATGCCACATCAGGCATTCTGCTAGAAGATGCAGAAAGGAAAATCATTGAGGTGAACAGCCAGTTGGGTGTTCTTTTTGAATCTGAACTTGACCCCGAATATCTAAGAGGCACAGACTGTAGAGACGCGCTTCCATACGTATCGGTTCAAACAAATGACCCTGAAGGCTTTGTAAGAAACATAGAGCAACGAATTACGGACAATGTGCCCGTCTTCAATGAAATGATTCAACTGAAAGACGGCTCTTATCTAGAGAGAGACTTCATTCCTTTATTTTCTGACAACGAATTGCAAGGTTATCTATGGATGTTCAATGATATAACTGAACACGAGAGAGCCAAAGAGAGCTTGCAAGGGCTTGTTTCCAAAGAAAAAGAGCTGAACGAAATGCGTTCTAAACTGGTAAGAACAGTTTCTCATGAGTTTAAGAAACCTATTCTGAACACGCTTACCGGCATCCAACTCTTGCAAGGGCAATTGAAAAACAGTGGTGAAGGGCTTTATTCCAAGGCATTGGACCACATAGTTGAAGAACTACAGGGATTGAATGAAAGTGTTTCAAAGTTGGTGAAGTATGAAGCACTTTATGATAGGTCTGAAGCCACAACTAAGCCCGTTCTGGTGCGTAATCTGGTAACCAATTATCTGCATTACCATTTCAAACTCTTTTTACTGAGCGAGAAGTTTGAAATTGAGGAGTTGGCTACAGAAGAAACAATTAACGTAGACCTGGACCTCTTTAATCTGGCATTGAAAAATGTTGTGGAAAACGCCTTGAAATACACAGAGTACAATGAGAAGATCACTATCCGATCCAGTGTTGAAGGTAAACAGGTTCTACTGTCCTTTTCTAATCCGGTGAACAAGAAAACCCGGCCAGACAAAAGCCAACTGGGCACGCCCCTGTACCGGGCCAACCCGGGAGATGAGAAAGGTCTTGGATTGGGACTTGGAATAGTGCAACACGTTACCGACCTGCTTGGCGGCTGGGTAAACTACGAGGTAAGTGAGAGCACATACAACATCAACCTCATTTTTCCCTTAAGCGAAACCAACTAAAATGAACAGAGAAAAGGCCAATATCATCATTATAGAAGATGAGCCATTATTGAGGCACTCCTTCGTTTCGGTCATCAATCAATCCTCCAACTATGTAGTGGTTGGCGAATACGAAAATCTCAAAGACGCCATCAAACGGATCCATCAATTCAACAACCTGACCATACTGTTAGATGTGCATTTGCATGGGCTAAAAACCGTTGATAGCATTAACCAGATAAAACGCATCAACCCTTACAACAAGATAATCATGCTGTCTTCAGACAGTTCTTATCAGACCATAGTAGACTGCATCAGAAACGGGGCAGATGGGTATCTGGTAAAAGAAGATGCGGTGCTTGCATTGGGCAGTTTTCTCAATCAGTCCATGCAACACGATTATGTGCTCAGCCCAACAGCTGCCAACAGCATGTGCAACTTCGTTCAGTCTATGAGCTTTACGCATGCTTACCATGCAGAAGCCACCAAAGACCCTACAGCAGATCTAACTACTGCACAGAAACTGGTGTACAGAGAGTTGGTAAGAGGTAAAAGCTATCAGGCCATTGCAGAAAACCTTGGGATCTCAAGAAATACTGTAGGGCAGCACGTGCAGCGCATTTACAAGGCCCTTGAGATCAACTCCAGAGCAGAACTGATGGCAGGAACGAATCAATTGCAGGAAAACTGATAATCGGATAATCAGCTGATACGTGAATTCCATTGCCGAACTCAGAGCTTACATCCAACCATCGATGGACCGTCTCATCGATCATTCGGTATATAAGAATCTTAAAAGCATTGATGATGTGAAATATTTCATGCAGTATCATGCTTTTGCCGTTTGGGATTTCATGTCGTTGGTAAAAGCGTTGCAAACGCATTTTGCTCCTACAACCTTGCCTTGGTTCAATCCGCAGAACACCGATGTTGCCAGATTCATTAACGAAATTGTCTTAAGTGAGGAGAGTGATATGGATAGTGAGGGTAACTTCAGTTCTCATTACGCCATGTACCTGAATGCCATGAAAGAGATCGGGGCCAGCACAGAACCGATAGAATCTTTTGTTGAAGAATTGAAAAACGGTGCTCCCTTATTCGAGACCATTGCCGGAATGAATCTTCCGGTTGAACTGAAACAGTTTTTGAAGTTCACGTTTGAGACCATAGAATCGAGGGAGATTCACAGAATTGCTGCTGCCTTCACTTTCGGAAGAGAGGACATTATTCCCGAAATGTTCCTTCAAGTATTGAGGAATAGCGGAGAAATGCAAAGCGCGCCCAAATTCAAGTATTATTTAGACCGTCACATTGAACTGGACGGTGATGAGCATGGACCACTGTCTGTAAAGCTTATGGAGATTGTCTGCGGCAATGATAGTACGATATGGCAACAAGCTGCCGAGAGTGCAAAGCGCGCCATAGAGATGAGAATAAGCCTTTGGACTCTGATAGACCGGAAATTATCGGTCAGTACGCAAAAGACTTTCTATCTTGCTGACTGAGGCTTTACATTGAAGTGCGGTATTTGGCAAAGAATACTGCCCTGATCATGTCAGAACTACCAATGCCAAAGAACAAGGCATTCATCCATTAGCTTTAGAAATCCTCGAAAGAATTACAGACCGCCACCCTTCCCTGTACATGTAACTTTCCGCCTAGGTCTGCATCATTGTTTCCCTTTGTAAAAACAATGGCATCCACAAATCCAGACTCCAAAGCCTTGAAGGCAAGTTCACGATTTCTGAATTCCATCGCTTTTTTTTCGAGCTTCAGAACGTTCTGCTCTAGCTTACTGTATTTCTTACAGACGTTTATCAGCGCAATGTTTGAGAGTTGCCCGCAGTGTCTCCAACCTAAGAATGTCCCGAATTCCAAGTAATGTTCCATGAGCTGTTCCAACGTATGCACACCATGTAGTTTACACAGGTGATACCTGCGCGAATCCATGTCTCCGAATTCCATTACTTTTTTAAGGTGAAGCTCTTCAACTTGTAACATGTGCCAGCAATTGTTCTGATTCAGTCTGGTTTCTTCCTAAGTTTTTTTTCGCTGTATGAAGAAGTATTTGGGGATGATGACCGCCTGTGTAAAACGTCAATCACATTAACCTAATGAAAACATGTCACCATCCCCTTTTACCCCTGTAAGGAACTAACAAGGCTCGTTAGCTGTTCCTCGCAACAAGTTTACCACGATTCCGGTGTGCTGGTATTCCACTTTCAGGTAATATAAGCACTTCATGTACACCAGTTTTGGTTATTGGGAACAAAACCTGACAAACACTCTACATGTTAGGCTTAACACAGACTGTGGAAACAGCTTTCAGATGCATCGGTAGAATTCATCACCGCTCTAACCATATCATGCTAAGATTCATTTAATAATAACCTTCTCATGTTGACCGCTAAATGTCCATTAGGGAGACCTTTGCTCTCCAAATACAGATTCGTGAAATGAATAGTCCACTGGACAGATTGATTCTTGGCTTGCTGAACTTTGTGGTACTCGTAATGTTGCTACTGTCTGTCGGCTATTTGTTTTATAGCAACTACTGATTAGACTGATATAATATTCACAACATGACTGGAAAATCTCATCTTATCGGTCTTACGCTGGTTTTTACAACCTGCTTGACACAAGGTCTTCCTTCCAGATCTGACATTGTTCATTGTACCTTTTGTGCAGGGTTGGTTCCAAGGCTTGTTCGCTGAACAATCCTTAAATGAAACAACTACTCAACAACCATCTCAAACGGAACTTCAACCAGTTCCATGTAGTCTTCTCCAGACTCCTTCAGGTCATCATCGTCTTCTGCATACCTCCAAACAACCTTCACCTGCTTACCGGCTTTAGCCATCTCCTCCATTTTACCGAACAAATCCAACAACTGCTTACTGCTACTTGTATTGAAATAATCGAGTTTCACATCAATTGTCAATGAGTCCGATCGCTCCACCAAAGACTCTACAAACTGCTGTATCGGATGGTAGAATTCTACCGGGTTATCAGGAATACTTCTTCCAGAAATGCGCAGCACTTGCTTCTCTTCATCGTATGCAATCTGTGGTGAGTAAGGGGTGGCTTCAATATTCATAGTGTAAGTTTAATGGGTTTTTCATTTCTAAGGCTGCTGATGATATCTGACTCCGAATACAAGAATATCATCAGTCTGTTTACCGGTACCTATAAAGTCGTTCAAGAAATTATTCAGAGAGTCATGCTGTTCTGACATGCTTTGCTCTTTGATCTGCAATAATAGTTTTTTGAAGCCAGCTGTTTTAAGCTTTTCGCTCCACGTTTCATCAAAGGTGTCTGCAAATCCATCAGAGAAGATGTAAATCGTGTCTCCTTCATTCAGTTGCAACTCATGGCTACTGAATTCAAAACCATCTTTTGTGGTTTCGCAAAGGCACTGTCGGTCACCTTTTATGATTTCAATGGTTTCGGTCCCTTTTCTGTGTATCCACAATGGGCGATGGGCCCCTGAGAATTGTATTACACCGGTTTTACGGTCCAGTCTGCAAAGTGCCATTTCCAAACCATCAAGTACCGAATCTTCTTCTTCTCCTGCCCTTCCAAGTGATTGGTGTATAGCCCGATTTACTATTGACAGCACTTCACCTGTCTCTGAACTCTGCCTAATGGCCATTTCAAGATTTTCTGCGCCTATGATGCTGAGGAATGCACCTGGCACTCCATGTCCTGTGCCGTCTGCCGCAGCAAAATGCACTGTATCTCCCTCCTCGTGAAAGAAATAGAAATCTCCGCTTACCACTGCCTTAGGCCTGAACAGTATGAAGCTTTCAGGCAGTGCTTTCCGAATACGTTCTTTAGATGGCATTAAAGCATGTTGTATACGCTGGGCATATCGCAAACTTGCCATAATGTGCTCGTTCTTGATGGACATCTGAGACGATTTGAGTTTGATCATCTCCTCCAACGAGCTGTTAATGCGTTGCAGTTTTTCCCTCAGTGCCACCTTTTCCGTGACCTCAATTCGTAAAGAGAGAAAACCAATCACTTCTTCATCATCATTGGTCACCGGGAGTATTGTGGAGTCTACCCAATAGTAATGTCCATCCTTGGCTTTGTTTCTTATTTCACCTCTCCATGTTTTACCGCTAGTTATGGTTTGCCACATGTTTTCAAAAAACTCTACGGAATGGTACCCTGAGTTAATGATGGCATGACGCTGACCGATCAGTTCCTGCTCTGCATAGCCAGACATGGCACAGAACTGTTCGTTGGCGTGTATGATAATCCCATCAAGATCAGTCATAGATGCTACAATATTGCAGTCTATGGCACTCTGATAGGCCTTGAAGAGGTTCTTTAGATCGGCATTGATGCGTTTTTCCAGTTCTGTGCTCATGTACGGTATATTTGACCGGATTCACGCCTAATAACGAAAGGCAAAATAAAAGGTTCTCCAATCCTAATTTATCACCGGAATTAGAATAACGCAGCGGATGAAAAGTCTTACGCACCACCTTATTCGCTAATCGCGTGTTCATGTGCACATGTGAGCAAGTGGACGACAAGACATTCCTTGGCATTGAGTTCCACGCTTAGGGTTATTCTCGGCAAATAATACTTATCGGTTATATGAACAGTATAAATACACGCATGTTGGTTAATCAAACCAACTGATGGTCAGACCTAAATTTGTGCGCCTGTAATGCTACTTGTGCGTAGCAGACCAGTTTAACAAGCGGCAGATGCCAATAGAAACAGACAATCTGAAGAATAAGCTTAAGCTGCTTCTCAAAGACCCGCAGAAACATACAGAAGCGCTTATTCTGTTATTTCAACTGATTGAAAAGCTGAAGCATACAAGAATTTCTGAAGCCTGGAGCCTTGCTAACGAAGCCTTGAGCATGGCCCAGCAGCAGAAAAATAACCAACAGACGGCAAATGCCCATTTAGCCATTGCAGAATCCTCATGGAAAATGGCTCAGTTCTCCATGGCCGTAGATCACTATGAAGCAGCACTGCATATTTACCTCGAGCTACAAGACGAGTTAGGAATTGCGAAATGCTACAACGGCATGGGTATCGTAGCAGGAGAAACAGACGAGCTGGAAAGAGCGCTAGAGTGTTTTGAACAGCCAATGCGTTACCAAAACACCATAAGCGACTCAGAATGGGCTGCCGTGCTTACGGGTAACATAGGCCACACTAACCTTAAGCTGCAGCGGTTTGAAGAGGCAATGGAATGCTTTGAACATGCGCTGGAGAAATACACCGCATCAGGAAACCAAGAAGGCATGGCCACTATGCTAGGAGGTATGGCCGGTGTGCATGTACACAGACAAGAGTATGACAAAGCCCTGGAGCTCTTAAAAAAGGTGAAAGAACTGATATCGTTGAAGGAGCCTGGCAGAGGAATGGCAGTGGCCATGATGAATACGGGCATCACCCTGCTCAGAAAGGGACAATTCAACCTGGCCAAGCAGGAATTGGAGCAAGCGCTCAGCCTCATGGAAAAGATCGACTTCAAAGCGCACCAACCAGAAGTACTTAGGAATTTGATGCATGCCTGCTTAGAATTAGAAGACACGGCCGAGTTTGACCGATACATGCAGATCTATGAAGAATTCCGCCACGAAGACATCATACAGCAAGCACGCGATCGGCACAAGCGCATCATAGAATTTGGGAATACCCAAAACCAGAGCATTGAACAAATGCTAGACTGAGATACATCCTTCAGACCTTTTATAGACCACCTCTCTCCTAACCGTCTCCGCAGGCTTCAGCATAAGGCTGTTTACATCATTTCCCAAAAAGAGAGGACTACCACAAAGCAGTTGCTTGGAGGTGTTCCTAACAAAAGAATCGGGGCAAAACACCCGTCTCGTGGCATTCCCAATAAAAGGATTGAGGCAAAACACCCGTCTCGTGGCATTCTGAATAAAAGGATTGGAGCAAAACACCCGTCTCGTGGCATTCCGAATAAAAGGATTGAGGCAAAACACCCGTCTCGTGGCATTCCTGATAAAAGGATTGAAGCAAAACACCTGTCTTGTGGCATTCCGAATAAATGGATTGAAGCAAAACACCTGTCTCGTGGCATTCCTGATAAAAGGATTGAAGCAAAACAGTTGCTCGGTACCAATATAATTTCTCCATACCCCTCCAAGGACGTAAATAGGTTACGTTCTGCCCCTTTTGCTTTGGTGCATCATTCATTTCATGTTTCACTAAAACCAATATTATCATGGCAGAATGGAGTTATTTACAGAACCAGTTCAACAACAGCACAGAAGGTAGTTTCGTACTGATGCTGGCCCTTGGCAACGACCACATTGCCAAGCTTGAGGCCCAACAGGCCGATGCAGACATTGCCGCCCTACTGGCGCGCACCCAACCCCTGCAAGAAGATTATGGCAAGGCCTACACCACATGGAAAAGCGCCATAGCCATTCGCAAAGGGGCCACGCTCAACATAGACCAACTTTTGGCCGAACTGAGCAGCCTGAAAATAAAGCAGTGGGATATACAGATACAAGGGCAATTCTTGGACGGAACCCCCGAGTATATGGCACTGCTACCTGAAAAGCGGAGTCCTTTTCAGAAAGGGGCAAAAGACCAGCGCATCAATGCCGTGGCAGCACTTGGCCTCCGGTTGGCAGATTATCCTGCTTTGGCCGCCACACAGGCCGATGTAGATGCGTTTAGCACACAGTTGGTAGATGCCAGAGACGCCCAACAGCAGAAAGAACAGCTTATAGAACAAGGCAGTGATGACCTTGAAGCTGCCCGTGTAAAACTGGCCACCATGATGTATGGTAATCTGGGTGTGCTGATGGACAAGTATCGCGATGCGCCCGACTATATCAACAACTTCTGGGAAGTAAGCCTTATGCAGAACACTCCACCGCCAAGCCGCGAATTCAGCGGAACGGTGGCTGCCGATGCAACCGTAAACCTTACCCAAACGGTGGGCACCAACGCCAAGGCGGTGCTGAGCAACGTGGGCTACACCACGCTTACCTTCTGCATGGCCGCTACCGATACCGATGCGTGCACCACAGGGGTGCAAGTAAACCCAGGTGATACCGTAGAGGTGGAACGCGCTTCTTTGGGTGAAGATGAAGATGCCAACCTGAACGTGACCAACCTGAGCCCTGATACCGAAGGGACCTACAGCGTAGAGGTGATAGGGTAATTATTTGAGCCGTTTGATGGGGAAGCGGGGCCAATTGGCCCCGCTTTCTTTTTGATGTGATCATCAAGGTAGAGAAACCACCTAGCCATTTTAGGATTGCAGATGCACACAGCTAAGCTTTTTTGCATAGAATTTTCAAGGTACTGGCTTAGAACAGATCAAGCTATTCAGACAGAACAGGCCGATCTTTAAAAAAATTATCCATGGAATTGAACACGATCTGCCCCGTGTTGTTAACGCAAAGAGCAATTGATTAAAATCAATGGTATTATTCTTTTAAGTTTAGCAACAAACAACGGAATGGTATCTGGCCAGAGATAACAACCCCTAAGATTTAAGGCCCTGAACAGAGAAATCGCAAACGAAGTCATCCTTGCAGGCAGACTAGGAACCTGGGACTGGTACGTGCAGACGGGCGAAGCCACATTCAACGAACGCTGGGCAGAGATCATCGGCTACACGCTAGAAGAACTGCAGCCGTTAAGTATTGATACTT
Organism: Flavobacteriales bacterium; assembly: GCA_020635495.1. Taxonomy (GTDB): domain Bacteria; phylum Bacteroidota; class Bacteroidia; order UBA10329; family UBA10329; genus UBA10329. Next base: position 93,434 of record JACJZQ010000007.1, read on the forward strand.
GGATGAAATTTGCTCATCCGGACGATTTGGAAGAGTCAAACGTCAAATTGCAAAAATGCTTCAATAAAGAAGTGGAGTACTACGACCACTTGGCAAGAATGAAACACAAAGAGGGCCATTGGGTGTGGGTACAGGATAGAGGCCGCGTATTAGAATGGAATGAAGATGGCACACCCAAGCGCATGGTAGGTTCTCATAACGACCTCACAGCCGAGGTTGAATTACGCCAACAGCTTGCCTTGTCTTTGCACCAAACAGAACTCTTGTTAGAAGAAATTCACCACAGAGTGAAGAATAATTTGCTTACCCTACGATCCTTAGCTCAGATAAAAGCAGAAAACGGACTGGTGGAACTTAAAGAGCTGAATGACGCCATTACCGCCATAAGCAAAATGCATGAGGCCGTGTACCTTACAGAAAGTTACGAGATGGTTACGGTAAGGTGGTACTTGGAGCGGGTATTAAAAGAAATGATATTGCCAGCAAATGCCACTTTAAACTTTGATTTACAAGAATCGAACGAATACTGGAAAACCGAAAACCTTGTACCGCTTGGCATCATAGTAACAGAATTGGTATCTAACAGTTGCAAGCATGGTAGTAAGAATGGTGAAGAGCCAATAAACATTACCGTCAGTCTAACTGAAAAAGACAACCAATTGATACTTACCGTAAAGGATGATGGGGTGGGATTTGAGAAAGAATCCCCTAACATTGAAGCATCAGAAAGCGTAGGCTTCATGCTCATAGACATGTATGCAAGTAAGCTGAACGGACAATGTGATTGCTGGAGTGAAAATGGGGCAGTAACCCAGTGCACATTCCCTTTAATCATAGGCAAGTCTGACAACTAAAGGAAGCCTCTCAGATTATCATTCCTTACCATAGAAATTACAGAACAGAAAGCGGAGCCAGTAAGCTTCGCTTTCTGTTTTTACCAGCGTGCTGTATGTCATTCATCGAAAACATTCAGGATGTAACCATAAGTAGTTATAGCCACACATCAATACAGCGCTAAAATGCTATGTAGCATTAAAACCTTACCTCCACCTTAGTTGTTTAAAAACCCAAACAAATAGTGGATGTACGGACTTGTAAATAAAGCAATACAGGACATGGTTATCAAAGACCATGGGGCACAGAAATGGAACGAAATAAGACTGAAAGCCGGTATGGAAGACGAACGGTTTGTAAGCCTCAAAAGCTATCCTGATAAGTTGACCTACGACCTTGTAAGTGCTGCAAGCCAAGTGCTTGGGGCAGATGCAGAGAACATACTGGCCGCGTTTGGAGAGCACTGGGTGCTTTACACTGCCAATGAAGGTTATGGAGATATGCTTGATTTTACAGGAAGTACGCTTCCAGAATTCTTGAAGAATCTAGACCTACTGCATTTGCGGGTTCAGAACATGATGCCCCATTTACAGCCACCGAAATTCGAATGCATCGAGATCACAGAAAACGAGGTGGAACTGTTGTATTTCTCTGAGCGCGAGGGGCTGGTACCTATGGTAATGGGCCTTTTGAACGGTTTGGGACAGCGCTTCAATGTAAATGTGCAAGTAGAATACACACACAAGAAAGAAGCCAGTGGAGAACCACACAGATTTAGAGTTACTTGGTAGCAATTACCATGCTCGGGAGCTCATTGAGGCCGTTGCTCCATTATCTCTGTTTGTAGATGCCCAAGGTACGGTAACCTGGCACTCTACAGGTATGGGTAAAAGTGTGCCTATGCTGGAAAAAGGTGTGGCGCTAACAGATGTGTTTGCGGTGGTAAGGCCGGCAGGCATCGAAAACCTTCAGCAACTTAATGACCCAAGGTACTTTGTAGTGCTGGCCGAAAGAAGAAGCACCAATAGATTCAAGTGCACCAAAGTCGCCTCGCAGAACAATGGAGGTTTTATGCTGGCATGTAGTCCCATGCTCAGTGAGCGTAACTCTCCAACCCACTACGGTCTATCGGTGAGCGATTTCGCTCCGCATGATATCATTGCAGAGTACTTGTTTGTAATGAAAGCCAACCAAATGGGAATGCGTGAGGCGAATGAACTCATCCATTCCATTAGCAGCAAGAACAAAGAGCTGGAGCAGGCAAGAAAAGACCTAGTTTATCTCAACACACGTTTAGAGGAAAAAGCTGCCAAAACAGAAGAAACACTCAACCAGGCCAAATCAGAACTTTTGGAAGGTGAGAAGCTGGCCATGCTTGGCAGATTGGCCGCTGGTGTAGCGCATGAAATGAACACGCCATTGGGTGCCATAACCTCCAGTGCGGATAATCTGAGTTCCATACTGCGCGCCATGTTTAAGGAAGGGTTTGAAAACACGGATCATTCCATAATTGCAGAAGCGTGCAAACTGGCAGATGAATTTACTGCTCACGACACCCTTACCAGCAGGCAAGAACGCGCTGAGAGAAAGTTACTTTCAGAATATCTGGAAACCCAATATGGTATTCCAGACTCTGCAACACATGCAGCAGCATTGGTAGAATGCGGTGTGTTAGGTTCCGATAAGGATATCATAGAACACATCTACCTGTCTGAAGATGTGGAAAAAGCTTTGCAAGCCACAACCACCATCATGCGGATAAGGAAATCTGTAAGTACCATAGAGGTAGCTGCCCAAAAGGCGGCCAATGTGGTAAGAGCGCTCAAATCCTATGTTAGGAATGACAGTGTACTAAGTACTGCCGTGTTTGACGTTCGCAGAAGTATTCAGGATGTGCTGCTACTGTTCAGCAATCAAATGAAGAAAGGCATTGAACTGCACATGGATCTGAATCAGAAAATGATGGTGCAGGGTAATGAGTCAGAGCTCAGTAAAGTGTGGAGCAACCTCATTGCCAATGCACTGTATGCCATGGAGTATAGCGGTAACCTCTGGATAGAGGGAACAACAGACAGCACATATATCACACTCCGATTTACCAATGATGGACCGCGTATACCAGAAGAGGTAAAGGCAAGGTTGTTTGAGCCGTTCTACACCACCAAACCAATAGGAGAAGGGTCTGGAATGGGTCTGAGTATTGTAATGAACATTGTTGCTTCACTTAACGGCAGTTTGGAGGTTGAATCTGATGAGAGAACCACATTTACTGTAACACTACCAAAAGCGCCAAGCCATGATTGACACAGCCATATTGTGCGTGGATGACGAGAAATTGGTGTTGGACAGCTTGAGAATACAGCTTTCCAGACATTATGCCGACCAACACCACTTGGAGTTTGCCCAAGATGCAGAGGAGGGTCTTGAGGTAATAGGAGACTTGGCAGATAACGGCATCAGAACCGTGTTGGTGATAAGCGATTGGATGATGCCCGGCATGAACGGAGACGAATTCCTGCATGCAGTACAGAAGCAATATCCTTCAGTAAATACCATGATACTGACCGGCCAGGCCAACGAAGAGAAATTGGAAGAACTGAAAACCTCAGGTATTACCAACATGGTACTCAATAAACCATGGAAAGAAGAAGACCTGATAAACGCTATCAAAGGGTTACTGAGCCAGATATGACAAAAGACCGCTATGTTATCTTGGTAGAGGATGACCCCACTGTGCTACACTCCTTGCGGTTGCAAATGAGGGAGATATTACCGCCACACTACATCATAGAAACGGCAAATGATGGTAATGAGGCGTTGGAGGTGCTTGCCGATATTGCAGAAGCAGATGGCGTAGTTCCTTTGATAGTAACCGACCATCAAATGCCCAACATGACCGGCAGCGAGTTCCTGCTACAAGTAAAGCAGTTCATCCCGAGGTGCAGAAACATCATGCTTACAGGAGAGGCCGGTCTTACAGACATCACCAACCTTATCAATGAGCAGGCGCTATTCAGGTATATCTCCAAACCTTGGACACAGTCTGATCTGGAAATGACCGTACAATCTGCGTTGGATGCCTTCAATCAGGAGTACAAATTGGAGAAACTGAACAGAAAACTACAGTGGATCAACGAGAATTTGGAAGAGCAGGTGCGCGATCGTACCAGTGAATTACATTTAAAAACAGAAGAGTTGAACAGCGGGCTGGAGTTTGCAAGGTTAATGCAGGAAAGTCTGTTGCCATCCAAGGAAGCATTTTCACCCTTCTTCCAAAATGTAGAGTTATTGTTTAGACCTCACTCTCGTGTATCTGGAGATTTTTACACATTTACACAGCAGTCGGACACAAAGGCAATGGTAATTTTAGGTGATGCTACAGGCCATGGCATTGCTGGCGCTTTCTTATCAAGCATTTGTATTGGAATTATAGACAACATAGTGTCCAATCAAATTCTGGAGCACCCAAAGGAAGTATTGGCCGAAATACTGACCCGTTTCAGAGATCTGTCATCTCAGGCCAAGCAGTCAATGCAACAGATGGTTTCGGTTGAACTCACCGTGGTGTGTTTAGATAAAGAAGAGAACTTGTTAAAATATGCATCAAACAGCAAGCAATTGCTTTTACTTAAAGGGGGTAACGTAGTAATACCAAGAGAAGACAGTTTTCAATGTTGTCTTGGCAATCAACAAACAAAGCAAGTTTTGAAGCACCGAGGTAGGACCGGAAAATTACCAATGGATGATCTGGATACCATCGTCCTTTTTACTGACGGTGTACCAGATCAATTCATGAGTACCACAGGTAAAAAGTTGGGCAGAAAAGGCCTGTTATCGGAACTTAGAACGACTCGTAGTACAGAACTGAATGAATGGTTTGGTCAAATACAAGGAAAAGAACCGAACACGGATGATGCAACTATGCTCATTTTAAAGTTCTAGCGTGCTGTTTCAATGGCGAATAGCCTTGGAATCCGGCCAACCTGGTCGTTTATCGAAACATGCATCAATTAGCTGATCACGAATAGATAATTAACCATTAAAGGTTAATCCACAACCCCCAGTTCTAGCGTTGATTAGCATTATAAAGTTGATAACCGCCCAACCATACTACTGGAATGTCTGGTTGGCGTAACTCTCATACACTAATTTGTTCACCAACATATTGCCATCATGTTCATACCTGCAACGCCTACTACCCCATTGGTCAGATTTAGCAAAGAAGAACTTACCCTTGAGATAATTGGCAGATCAATTCCAGAAGATGCGATGGATTTCTACAAACCTGTGTTCGGTCTATTACGCAATTCAGAAAATCGAGTTTATAAAACCCTGAAGGTGGTGTTTCAGCTAGAGTATTTCAACACACACTCATCACGCGTTCTGTTGGACATCCTCAAGGCTTTGGAAAAACTGAAGGACTTAGGAATGATCGTGAACACGTTTTGGGTATGTGATGAAGATGACGAGGAGATCATTCACTTTGGAGAAGACATCAAAGGGTTGATCCAGGTACCTATGGAGATAACCCTCCTTGATGAGGATAAATATGACGAGCGTATTCAACGAGCCAACTGGCAATCTAAGGTTCAGATCTAATGTCCATGTCAGAAATAATACAGGCATCTGAAACAAAGCTTGGTCAAGACCATTCATCGGTCTTTTCCAAATACACTGCAAGAAACTGGGCCAGACAATACGGTAGGTGGGCTATTGAAAATCTTGAAACACCCATGCTCAATGCGGTGACCGAGGACGAAAAGCGCTTTGCCAAAGAGTTGCTACAATGGGTGGCGCTGGCGTGCATGGTATGTGGGGTTGTTTGGTTTGCATTCATTACATACCATCTCGGGCTTTGCGTAACCAGCTTCATTCCTCTTTCATTTTCTGTTTTGGTTGCTCCATTCTACATCTACAATAGGCTATATGATAATGACCATTACCTCTTGGCCAAAGTGCAGAGTATGGCCATCATTTTTGTGCCATGGGGCATACAATTGAGCTTGGGCAGTTACGCTTCAGGCATGGCCGTGCTATGGGGAATTCTTGGGCCTCTGTGTGGCATGTTCTTCCTTACCAAGCGAATGGCCATTCGTTTGCTGATTATATACCTGGTAAACGCCTTTGTGGCCATCTGCGCAGATATTCAATTGACCAACGATGCCGAAAGGGCTACAGAAGCTTTTGTTTCCAACTTCTACGCTATGAACATTGCCCTGCCTTCAATAGTGGTTTTTGCTGCCTTGTATTTTACTTTCTCAAAACTTGCCAACCAAAGGATGAAGGTCAACCATCTTTTAAAGGAAACCGAAAGCAAAAACAAGAATCTCATAGACAGCATTACATACACGGAATACCTTCAAAAGGCCGTACTTCCGAGGTTCAAAAAGTTTCAGGACCGGCACCCGAAAAGCTTTCTTTACTTCAAACCCAAGGATATTGTCTCAGGCGATTTTTTCTGGAAGAAGACCGTTGGTGAACGTGTCTATTTCGCGGTTTGCGACAGCACCGGGCATGGCGTACCAGGCTCTATGGTCTCGTTGATCTGCAGCCGAGCATTGGAAACTGCAATTGACTCCTTTAACCTAACCGACCCTGGTGTCATTTTGGCCAAAACCAGAGAACTTGTCATTGAGTCTTTCGGCCATTCAGACAGACCTATAAGCGATGGCATGGACATAGGACTGTGCTGTTTGGATAAAGACATGATCCTCTATGCTGGTGCTAGGCACTCGCTGTACTTGGTAAGGGCAAATGATACCACAGTGCTAGAGATCAAGGGAGCTCGTCAAAGTGTTGGATACTCTCTTACCAATAATCAGTTTACTACCCACGTGTTCAGAAGAAGAACTGGCGACCGCATTTACATGACCACTGATGGGATCTTGGATCAGTTCGGAGGTGATGAAGACAAGAAATTCAAGGCTACCGGATTCAAGAAACTTATTCTAAAGGCCAATGAAATGGAAATGGCCAAGCAGAAAGAAATGTTCGCACTAACCATGCAGCACTGGATTCAAAACAACGATCAGATAGACGATATATGCGTATTCGGACTGGAATTGTAGTCTCGTTAGATTCCACTTGATAAACGCTTGGGCGAAATTGTAAAAATCAAAGGATGAGACATCCACTTTTAAGATTCTTGAACATCATTCTCACGCTGATCATTATAGCAGGAATCTTGTTTCTGGCCTTTGGTCCAAGATAACCGAACCGGTTGTTAGAAGATCTCAGGTCGGATTCCCTGCACACAGGTGGCTACACTATTTCTTTGAACTGAAACTTGAAAAAGAGCCCCAGTAGCAGAATAGATCCGACCAGGAACCTAACCAATACCTGCCACCAGAGCTCAGAAGGAAATAATACAGTTCCTAATCCTCAATACAATGGGTATGATGGTGATTGGCCTAACACCGAAAAAGCTATCCAATCCCATTCAGCACTTTATCAGCCAACCTCCATCAAACCGCTAGCCAACCCCTAGGTGGCTATCGAAACCGTTACAAAGATGGTTGACACAAAAACACATGGAGTAACCCATATATACTGTTGAGTTCCAAACCTATAACCAGAATTCGCCATGAATATCTGGCAGAAGGTGTTCAACTGCCAATCTTAAATAGAAATGGCAAGTGATTGTTTTGTGCGGTAATTAGTTTTGCGGCCATGAAAAACATCTACCTACTGATTCTTCTGGCGGGTTTCTCCCTGTCCACAAACGCTCAGACACTTACTGGAACCATCACGGATAAGAACAATTCAAGTGTTGCCAATGCCCACATCACAACTAAGGATGGTGCACACACCCACTCTGCCAAAGACGGAAACTTCAGTATTGAAAATGTGAAGCTCAATGACACCCTGCTCATTACGCACATCAGTTATATGCCACAATCGGTTGTGGTGGCAAATTTTGAGCCTGTTTCCGTTGTACTCAGCGAGAGTTCATTCGAATTGGCACAGGTTGAGGTAACGCATAGCGTGAAGGCCATTAACAGTATCACGGAAGTAGATGTAGCTATCAATCCAGTAACTACTTCGCAAGAAGTATTACGAAAAGTGCCTGGGCTTTTTATCGGACAGCATGCAGGTGGCGGAAAAGCCGAACAGATATTCTTGCGCGGTTTTGATATTGACCACGGAACCGATATTGCTATTACCGTTGATGGCATGCCCGTGAACATGGTCTCGCATGCACATGGGCAAGGCTATGCCGACCTCCACTTTGTGATCCCAGAAACAGTGGATGAGGTCGATTTCGGAAAAGGTCCGTACTACGTGGATAAAGGAAACCTGACCACGGCCGGTTACGTGGGTTTCAAAACCAAAGACAGGTTGGATGAAAGCCTCGTTTCGTTGGAATACGGACAGTTCAACACGCTTCGAGCTTTGGGAATGTTCAACCTAATGAAGAACAAACCGAATCAAGATGCTTATGTAGCGGGTGAGTTCCAATTGACGGACGGGCCGTTCGATGCATCGCAGAATTTCAATCGCATCAATGTATTGGCCAAGTACAACGCGGCAATGGACAAGCGGCAGTTCCTTTCGGTGCAAGCTTCTTACTTCAACAGTAAGTGGGATGCCAGCGGCCAGATTCCTGTCCGTGCGGTAGAAGACGGAACAATTGGCCGGTTCGGAGCCATTGATGACACCGAGGGCGGTAACACACATCGCATCAATGCGGCCATGAACCATACCGCCATTCTGGGCGAACACACCACCGTAAAAAGCAACGCGTATTACAGTCGGTACGGGTTTGAGTTGTACAGCAACTTCACATTCTTCTTGGACGATTCCATCAACGGTGATCAGATAAAGCAGTTCGAGCGTAGAAACCTAGCAGGTTTTGAGAGCGTGGTTGATCATCACTTCCACCTCAACAAAGGAACCATTGCTCTGAAAGGTGGCTTAGGAATGCGTTATGATGATGCCAATGATGTGGAACTTTCACACACCGTGAACAGAGATTCGTTGTTGGTTCCTTTTGCCTTGGGAGATATTGACGAATCGAATGTCTACGCCTTTGTGGGTGCCGATTTTGAGTTCGGAGATTTCCTCATCAACCCAGCGGTGCGTTTGGACCATTTCAAATTCGATTATCACAACAAATTGGATTCGGTTTACAACAACAAATCAGAGCAGGCCATTAAACCGAGTCCGAAGCTGAACATCATCTACTCTCCTAGCAACCGCTGGCAGCTGTACCTGAAAACAGGTATGGGGTTCCATAGTAACGATACACGTGTGGTGGTGGCGCAGAATGGCAGAAGAACGCTTCCAACAGCTTATGGTGCCGACCTTGGTGCCATCATCAAACCAGTAGATAATCTGATGATCAACGTGGGTGGATGGTATCTCTACTTAGAGCAGGAATTCGTGTACGTAGGCGATGCAGCCGTGGTGGAACCAAGCGGTAGAACGCAGCGGTTGGGTGCAGATGTCAGCGTGCGTTATCAGCCACTGAAGTGGCTGTTCCTGTATGCGGATTTCAACTACACATTTGCACGTGCGTTGGACGATGCCGCTGGCGAGAATTACATTCCACTGGCTGCCGACCTGACTTCTGTAGGAGGAATTACCGTGAACCACCCCATTGGCATTTCGGGTGGCATCAACTACCGTTGGATCGGTGACCGCCCCGCCAATGAGGATTACAGCATTACGGCCAAAGGCTACTTTGTGGCAGATGCAAATCTTAGCTACACATGGCGCAAGTGGACCGCAGGCATCATCATTCAAAACCTCTTCAATACCAAATGGAACGAAACCCAGTTTGCAACTGAATCTCGCTTAGCGAATGAGATGACAAGTGTGGAGGAAATTCACTTTACGCCTGGCACGCCTTTCTTTATCCGCGGAAAGGTGAGTGTGAGGTTCTGAGTTATACTACCTTTGCGGTGTCTTCAGTTTATGGTGAACTGCTGACGAGAATGAGAAGCCGCAAAACCCGTCACAGGTGGAGCGGCTTCTTTCTTTTAGAGCTGATCCACTATTTGTCGGAAAACGTGGCGCCAACGTACGCGTTCAGCTGCCACCTTATTATCGCGATTGCACATCAGCACAATGATGATGTTCTTATCAGGATGCACATAGATATGCTGCTTATACATACCATCGGCCATGTAATCTCCGTAGGCTTTTTCGCCAATGTGCCATAAGTAATTGTAACCGAAGCTGCTTCCGTTGGTCGTATCGCGGCTTACTGAGCGCTCAACCCAATCCTTAGGGACAATCTGTGTTCCGTTCCAATTTCCGTTGTTAAGAAATAACCTTCCGAACTTGGCGTAATCCAAAGCGGTTGCACCCATGCAGCAGAAGGTCTTGTCCTCGCCTTTTTTATCGCTGGTCCAAAGTGCATCAGAACACGCATGTATCGGTTTCCAGATCTTCTCACTCAAATATTCTGATGGTTTCTTGCCTGTGGCCCGATGAAGAATCAACCCGAGCATTTGTACATCCAAGTTGATGTATTCCTGATACGTGCCAGGTTCATGCGCAAACTCCACCCATTTCAAGGCTTTGGCCACATCATTGCCGTAATATATCTCAGCATCGGTTTTCAGTTTGAGTTTGAAACCTGACGTCATGTTCAGCAGATGTTCTACCTCCAATTTATCCGCCATCGGAACATCCTTCAACTCAGGAATGAAATCGATGACCTGTTGATTCACGCTCTTGATATGCCCTTCAGAAATGGCAATACCGATCAATGCCGATGTGAACGATTTGGCCACGGAATAGGAAGCATTCAGGTCATCAGAAGTGGTCTCCTGTCCGTAGAAATCATAGAGCAGCGTATCGTTACGGATAATGAGCATGCTGCGCACGGGACGAGACTCATTCAGTTTATCAAGTGTTACGAAATACGGACTGCCGCTACTCCAATCGGTTACTTTCATGTTGGCTGCAATGCCGTTCACATCTTCATGAAACTGAAAACACTCCTCTCCCGCCTCAATAGGGTTGGAAGGAAAACGATGGATGTCCTTTTTATCAGGGAAACCAAGGAATACGCCACGCATCAGTGCGCAGCCTGAGAACAGAATACAAGAAAAAAAGAGGAAAAGAAGAATGTGGCGATACTTCACGCTACGAATATCGCTCTTCCAGAATTTTGAGATGATGCTCCATGTGGTAAATGGTAAAATAGAGCATCTCGCGGAGCGTGATATTGCCGATAAGTGGATGTGGCACATTGGTGTTATCCAGATTCTTCTCAGACCATTGGTGCACCTGATTGGTAAGCACGGCCATCTCATCTCGAAAACGAGCAACCAGTGCTTCTCTCTCAGCTTTTTTCACTTCACGCGGCACAAATTCACCTGTTGCCTTTCCACCTTTATCCAAAGCATCAGTATAGGCTTTAATAGTGTCTTCATAAGAACGACTCGCATGTTTGACCTTTCCAAATTTCAACCGCAGTAGAATCCTAGGATAGCCCATTCCCTTTCCTAAAGGCTTGGTGCTCTTTATAAGGTGTAGTAAGTGTTGGCCTGCTGTCCAAGCCCCTTCAGGAGCAAACTCCATCTTCTCAATTGGCTTATCCAAAAACCAATTGCGCAGGGCTCTTGACTGGCTTTCCAGCCTATCAATGATCTCTTTCTTGGTCAATTCCATAGGCTTTAAATGTAGGTTATTTCTTACAGAATCAAGGCCATGTAAAATTTTAACAATTTCTTTTATGCTGATTTTCAGACACTTACATTTTATCAAGGTACTTTGTTTTGCATAGTACCATATTTCTTTCATATGTTTGTCCCAGTACTTTGTAATACAAGGTATCTTAACAAGAAAAACTAAACGTCATGAATACATTCATCATTACCACATTGCTAACCGCATCTATGTTTCTACATAATGATAATGCTACGGTTACCTCTGAAGTGAAACAGGCCATTGAAAGATCAATTGAAAATCCAGCGTTCCATTTACCATTGGAAGCGAATGAAAAAGGGCTGGTAAGAATCCAGTTGCAGGTTGACGACAACGGAAAAGTTCAGATACTGGACACCAACTTCTCACACCCCGAATTGGACACCATGGTTCGCGAGCAGATCGCTTCCATACAGGTAGACAAGAAAGCCGCAAACGAGGTCTTCTACTACGAATTCCGCTTTGAGAAGCACTGAGAACAGAACCCTAAGAGAGAGAAAAAATGAATATTGAGAGAGTTAAATCGCAGATGAGAAAGGGAGTTCTCGAGTACTGCATTCTCTCCATCATCAGCAAAGAAGAGGTGTACGCCTCAGACATCCTTCAAACCTTGAAAGATGCCAAGTTGATAGTGGTAGAAGGCACGCTCTATCCCCTACTCACGCGGCTCAAGAACGATGGGCTGCTCAACTACCGCTGGGAGGAAAGCACAAGCGGACCTCCGCGCAAATACTACGCACTGACCGAAATGGGTCAGAAATTCCTGAACGAAATGGACGCTACCTGGACAGAACTGGTAGACGCAGTAAACCATACCACCTCTAAAACCAAGAAATAATGAATAAGACGATAACTAGCAATATTGCGGGCTACGTTTTTCATATCGATGAAAACGCATACGAAAAGCTCGATGCGTATCTGAATACCATTCGGAGTTACTTCAAAGATTCGCAAGGCCGAGACGAGATTCTAACCGACATTGAAGCACGTTTGGCAGAAATGCTTCATGAACGAATGAGCGATGCCAAGCACGTGATCTCTATGGAAGACGTGAACCAGGTAATTGCCGTAATGGGTCAGCCTGAGGCATTCTTGGGCGATGATCCTGAAGAATCTGAATGGTCAGAACAGAGAACATCTAAGAGTAGTACTTCTGGACCAAGAAGACTTTTCCGTGATCCGGATAACCGAGTAATGGCCGGTATCTGTTCGGGAATAACGCACTACTTGGGCCTTGGAGATCCCATTTGGTTGAGACTGCTGTTCGTGTTGGCTTTGTTCCTATCATTCGGTACAGCTTTAATAGCGTACGTGATCCTTTACATGATCATTCCAGAAGCAACAACCACCACCGATAAACTCCAAATGCGGGGGGAGTCCGTAACCGTTTCCAATATTGAAAGAAGAGTGAACGAAGAGTTGGAGGCGGTTAAAGGGAAATGGAATGAATTCCATGGAGAGAGCGGTGCAGGCCGCAAGGTTGGCGATTTCGTTCATAGATTCTTTACGCTGATCATGAGTTTATTGGGAGGAGTCATCAAGTTCTTCGGGAAGATCTTTGGACTTGCATTCCTCGTTTTCGGAGCACTTGCATTCCTTTCCATTTTGGCCGTTCCATTCGGTATGCCAACCATGATAAGTATTGGAAACGATGGCGTTATCAGCTCGGTGGAGGCACAGACAATCCTTCACAACCTTGTTGGAGGTACCGGAATGATGTGGCTGATCTACACCTGTGGAATTCTGGTTTGGGGTGTTCCGCTTCTGGCCTTGGCATATCTCGGAACCAGACTTTTATTCGGGTTCCGATCCAGAATCAAAGGCGTGGGCATTTCGTTGGTGCTGCTTTGGATTCTTGGAGTGGTAATGAGTTTTGGAGTGACCATGGTGGTGATGAGCGATTTCTCAAGCCAGGGAACAGATACCGAAAGTGTTGAACTCTCGCTTAACTCAGACCCACAGCAGGTCATCAATCTGGATCTGAATCATGAATTGGGAGAAGATGAGCCAGACATTGAGGCTGACATTTTCAACCTCAACCTGGTTACCGCAGGCAATTCTACCAAACTCTACGGCCGTCCACAGTTTGATATAAACATGGCCAAGACAGGTGGTCCGAAACTGGTCATCAAACGTTTGGCAAGAGCTAAAAAGAAACAGGATGCGGTTGAGCGTGCCAGCAAGATCAATTACGGCTTTGCCACCACAGACACGTCTGTACTTCTCAACGGCTATTTCGAAATTCCAGAAGATGAGCTTTGGCGAAGTCAAGAAGTTGAACTAGAGCTTCTACTGCCAGTTGGATACACGGTTTATCTCAGCGAAGATCTGGAAAGAATCATCTACGATATTGACAACACCACCAATACATACGATGGCGATATGATCGGTAGAAGATGGATAATGACTCCAGACGGGTTGACGTGTGTTGATTGCGAAGGAATTGAAACCAAGGAAACTTCGGAAGATATCGGTGACATGTTAGAGCGCGAACTGGAAGAAAAACAACGCATACTGGAAAAAGAGCAGGAAAGACTGGAGCGTGAAATGGAAAAACGCCAAGAAGAATTGGAGAAGATCCAAGAGAAATTGGAGCAACAGATAGAAGAGGAAGAGGAGATGGAAGAAGCTTCAAATTCGCCCCGGGAAATTCTGCTCAGAAGAGTGATAAATGCCAGCTATAAAGTGGGGCCTAGCATTTATCGGAACGTGCAGATATCATACCCAGGATAACCGCTTTTCATTTTGGTTTGGAGAGGGCTGCTTTCGGGCTGCCTTTTCTGTTTTATCTTATTGGTTGTCAATTACTTGTATTTTAACATCTATTGACTTTGGTTAACATCCGTTGGCGGTTTTTAACAACTCATACTCAGACCTTGGTACCGTTAACTTAAAACGCTACCGCCATGAAACCTTTAGCATTACTAGCCGCACTCCTTGGTGCATTTTCGGTCAGTGCCAGCGCCAGTAGCTGGATGCAATATGACCAGTCAAACTCTCCGCTTCCATCCAATTCAGTAACCGCTACATTGAATGATGGTGCCATTACTTGGGTAGGCACATTTGATGGCCTCGCCATGTTCAACGGAATGGATTGGACCATCTATCAAAGCGAAACTTCCATCCTTCCTGATGATCATATTCATGACATCTACAAAGACACGCAAGGCAACACTTGGGTGGTTTCGGGCACAGGTTTACTCAAGATAAATGTCAACGGATGGGAGGTCATTGATTTTTCAAACTCACCTACTCCAACCGCACAACTTAGGTGTGTTACAACAGATAGCCAGAACAATCTTTGGATAGGCACTTGGGGCTACGGAGTGCTGCGGTTTGATGGCAACAATTGGGCTGCATTTGATTACACCAACTCTACGCTTCCATCCAATGGGATCTTTGACATTAAGGCAGATGAAAACGACCACATTTGGGTAGGCACCTACAACGGTGGCGTAAGCAAATATGATGGCCAAACATGGACAACCTATGACACCGACAATAGCGATCTGCCCCACGACAATGTCCGAAACATCACGTTTGATTCCAACGGAGTAATTTGGTTCGGGACCGATGATGGACTGGCGCGCAAAACGGCTGTGAACCATTGGGATGTGTTCACCTATCAGGAACTCGGCCACTCTATCCACACCATTCATGCTGGCCTTCAGGCAGCTGCCGGCCATCTGTATTTTGCTACCGATGGCGGCCTACTTGAGTTTGATGGTTCAAGTTACATGGTGTACTCCGCACAGAATTCAAACCTTCCGAACAATAACCTTCGGTCCATTTCAAGAGACCATCATGGCAATCTTTGGATAGGAACTGGCAATAATGGAGTTGTGGTCTTCTCAGAACAAGGTTCGCTTTCTGTGGCCGATGATGATCACACGGCTGAGTATTTCAGACCATATCCGAACCCGACAGAAGGGTCAGTAATTCTTGATCTTACTGAAGACCTGAACAACGATTTTGAAGTGTTGATCCACAACAATGTGGGGCAGTTGATATTTCGAAAAGCCATGACCGGGTACCATTCCGGAATTGTGGAACTAAGTCTGGCCGACCTGCCCAATGGCATGTACACGATCACTGTTCTTTCAGACGATAAATTTGATACCGACCGTATTTTGAAGATCTGAGACAATTGAACCGAACCAGAAGGCCGTCCGCACCCTGCGAGGCGGCCTTTTTCGTATATTCGCAAGCCCTAAAAAAGGCTGTGGAAATGACGGAAGAAGACGTAAAATCGAACTCAAAAAAGGCACTCAGCAAAGATCAGTTCAAGCAAGAAGTTTTGAACGATTTCCGCTTGGCGAATGAAAGTCGTCAGGCCAGTTTGATAGGTAGAAAAGAGGTGCTTACAGGCAAGGCCAAGTTCGGCATCTTCGGAGACGGGAAAGAAATTGCACAGATTGCCATGGCCAAAGTTTTCCAGAATGGCGATTTCCGTTCTGGATACTACCGAGACCAAACCTTTATGATGGCCTGTGGTCTTCTTACGGTTCAAGAGTTTTTCGCGCAGTTGTACGCACACCCAAGTTTGGAAGCCGATCCGTCTTCTGCGGGCCGTTCCATGAACGGACACTTCTCTACAAGAAGCATCAACGAAGATGGTTCTTGGAAAAACCTGATGGAGCAAAAGAACAGCGCCAGCGATCTCTCTCCCACCGCAGGTCAAATGCCACGTTTATTGGGCTTGGCGCATGCATCCAAGTTGTACAGAAACAACAAGGAATTGCATCAGTTTACCGATTTCACCAACAGAGGAAATGAGGTTGCATTCGGAACCATTGGCGATGCCAGTACTTCTGAAGGGCATTTTTGGGAAACCATGAATGCCGCTGCCGTTACGCAAGTTCCATTGGCCATTTCCATTTGGGATGATGGATACGGGATTTCCGTTCCGAAGAAGTTCCAAACGGTGAAAGAGAGCATTTCTGAAGCCCTGAAAGGGTTCGAAAAAGAGGAAGGAACAACCGGAATCCGCATTTTCAAAACCAAGGGTTGGGATTACGCACATTTGGTAAAAACCTACGAAGAAGCAATTGCCTATTGCCGCAAAGAGCACGTTCCTGTACTGATTCATGTAGAGGAAGTAACTCAGCCTCAAGGTCACTCAACCTCTGGTTCTCACGAGCGTTACAAAAGCAAAGAGCGCTTGGAATGGGAAGCAGAATTTGATGGAATCAAGAAACTTCGCGAGTTCATTATTGAGAAAGGAATTGCCACCGTAGAAGACTGCGATGCAATAGAATCTGAAGCTAAAAAGTCTGTTCAAGAGCAGAAAAACGCAGCTTGGAAAGCATTCATCGCAGAGATTGAGGCCGAACGAGATCAGGTTATTTCCATGTTGGAAAAGGCCGGTTTGGCCGATCTTGCCAAAGGACTCAACACTGGTTTTGCGCCCAGCAGAAAAGAAGTGATAGGAACTGCCAGAAAGGCGTTTCTAAAACTCAATGACAGTAACCACGAAGTACGCGCTGAACTGAAAACATGGTTGGCTGAGCAGAAAAAACTCAACCAAGACCGCTACAACAGTTACCTACTCAGCAATACCGATAATAGTGCTACAAAACTTCAATCCGTAGCGCCAACTTACAATGATGACGCTCCTTCGATTGATGGTAGAGAGGTTTTGCTGAAAAACTTTGATGCCATATTTTCTGAGCGTGCTGAAGTTGTTGCGTTTGGAGAAGACCTCGGTGGAATTGGCGGTGTAAACCAAGGCTTTGAAGGCTTGCAGAAAAAGTACGGTGATGACCGGATTTTTGATGTCGGCATCCGAGAAGCAACCATTATGGGACAGGGAATCGGAATGGCGTTGCGAGGACTTCGGCCGATTGCTGAAATCCAGTACCTGGATTACTTGCTTTACGGATTGCAACCGTTGAGCGATGACCTTGCTTCGTTACAATATCGAACCAAGGGCGGACAGAAATGTCCTTTGATAATCCGAACGCGCGGCCACAGATTGGAAGGAATCTGGCATGCTGGTTCTCCAATGGGCATGATCATTAACGCGTTACGCGGTGTGCATGTTTGTGTTCCGCGGAACATGACTCAGGCCGCAGGTTTCTACAACACGCTTTTAGCGTCAGACGACCCAGGCTTGATCATTGAACCGCTAAACGGTTACAGAACCAAAGAGAAATTGCCTTCTAACCTTGGCGCATTCAAGACTCCGCTCGGTATTCCAGAAACCTTGAAAGAAGGTTCAGACATCACCATTGTAACCTATGGTTCTTGCGTGAATCTGGCCATCAAGGCTTGCGAAGAATTGGAGGAAATAGGAATCTCAGCAGAGTTGATCGATGTGCAGACTCTGTTGCCTTTTGATACGAATCATTCCATCGTGGAATCACTCAAGAAAACCAACCGTTTGTTGGTGATTGATGAGGATGTTCCTGGAGGCGCTTCAGCCTACATCTTGCAGAAAATTGTTGAAGAGCAGAAAGGTTACTTCCATCTTGATAGCGAGCCCAGAACCTTGACTGCTCAAGCACACAGAACGGCATACGGAACTGACGGAGACTATTTCAGCAAACCAGGAATTGAAGACATGGTTGAGGCGGCTTACAACCTGATGAGCGAAGTGGATCCGAGCAGATTTCCGAACATCCTGAACTGATATGGACCAACGGATTACGGAGTCTTCTTCAAACTACGATGGTCTTGAAAAGATGTCGGTGGCGGAATTGCTCTCCAACATCAACCGAGAGGACAAAACAGTTCCATTTGCCGTAGAGAAAGCGCTGCCTCAGATCGGAAAACTGATTGAAGCGGTCGTTTCCAAAATGGAAAATGGCGGTCGCTTGTTCTACATCGGGGCAGGTACCAGCGGACGACTTGGAATAGTTGATGCATCCGAATGTCCACCAACGTATGGTGTACCACACGGCTTGCTCATCGGTATCATTGCCGGTGGCGATTCTGCCATCAGAAAAGCCGTAGAATTTGCCGAAGACAGCACTACACAAGGCTGGAAAGACCTGCAAGAGCATGAGATTTCAGACAAAGATGTTGTTGTTGGAATAAGTGCATCGGGCACCGCACCCTACGTAATTGGAGCTTTGCAAACGTGCCAGAAAAACGGAATCATTACCGGATGCATTGCTTGTAATCAGAACTCGCCTATGGCCGCTGCTTCCGATTTTCCGATAGAAGTGGTTGTAGGCCCAGAATTCGTTACTGGAAGCACCAGAATGAAGTCAGGTACCGCTCAGAAGCTGGTTCTGAATATGATAACCACAACCACCATGGTCAAGCTCGGTCGGGTTAAAGGCAATAAGATGGTTGACATGCAACTGAGCAACAATAAATTGGTGGACCGCGGCATTAGAATGATCATGGAAGAAACGGGCGTTGAGCGCAGCGTTGCCGAGGAACTTTTGAACACACATGGTAGTGTTCGGAAGGCGGTTGATTTCCATACGGGCAATCAGTAATGCACTCCATAGAACCATATTACCGTTGGCGCGACTATTACATCGCATCCGAAGACATCCGTTCTCCGTTCTACGGTAGAGAGTACAGCGAATTTGAGTTTACCGATCACATCTACGATTTTGTGCTGCACCCACAATGGGACGATATGGGTTCACCAACCCTTTACCTGAAGATTCTTTACGCTGAATACGAGAAGGGTTTTGCCATTATTGAACTGATCGGTGAGTGGAACGATCTGCTCTACAACGACATCATGATCTTAAAGCGAGATATTGTTGACCTCTTGATCGATGAAAGGATAAACAAGTTCATTCTGGTTGGTGAGAACGTGCTCAATTTCCATTACTCTGACGATGAGTATTACAACGAATGGTTTGACGATGTGGAAGAAGGTTGGATCGTTGGATTGAACTTTCGCAACCATGTGATTGATGAAATGAAAAACGCCCAGATCGATTATTACATCAACCTGGGCGGTAAATTTCAGGACATCAATTGGCGAACCTTCAGTCCGAACAGACTTTTTGAGCTCTTGGACGAACTAGTGTCCAAGCGACTCCAGGTTTGAATTCGTTTTCCGCGTACTATCTTCACAACCAGAGCTAAGTTCAATGAGACAATCAGATACTGATAATAACCTTGTTTTTGGAGTTCATCCTGTACAAGAAGCCATTGATTCCGGTAAGGAAATAGAGAAGGTTTTTCTTAAGAAAGGGAGCACCAATAATCAGTTGATTCAACTGAAAGGGAAAATGCGAAAGCTGCGTATTCCGTTTCAGGAAGTACCACCGGAAAAACTGAATCGTTTCACGCGAAAGAACCATCAGGGTGTAGTTGCCCTGCTTTCTCCAATAGAATATCAGGAGATAAGTGAGGTGGTTCCGAGATTGTTTGAGGAAGGAAAGGTGCCGCTCATATTGGTGCTTGACCGGGTTTCTGATGTTGGGAATTTCGGAGCCATTTGCCGATCGGCAGAATGTGCCGGAGTAAATGCCATCCTCATTCCTTCCAAAGGAAGCGCTCAGGTGAATTCATTTGCGGTTAAAAGCTCTGCCGGAGCCATATTCAACGTTCCCATCTGCAGAACCAATCATTTTCTATCCGAAGTGCGAGACTTGGCAGAGAGCGGACTTAAGGTAGTGGCTGTTTCCGAAAAAGGAGAAAAGTCGATCTATCAAGCTGATCTTTCTGGCCCAATGGCTTTGGTAATGGGTTCTGAAGAAGATGGAATCGGTGATGGATTGATGGAACTGGCACAGGAGCATGTCAGCATTCCGATGTTTGGCAACACAGGCTCGCTTAACGTTTCTGTAGCCACAGGAATTACACTGTTTGAACGTTTAAGACAGACGCTGAAATGACCAAGAGCGAAAAGTTCGCGCTCTTGTTGATTCTACTCGTGGCTGCGGCCCTCCGCATTTACGGTTTCGCAGATTTTTCTTTGTCCAATGATGAGCTGAGTGCGTTGGCACGCCTCAACTTCGACTCATTCTACGACCTGATAATGGAAGGCGTGCGAATAGACGGACATCCACCTGCTGCTCAGGTTATTCTTTGGTACATGACCAGAATTTTCGGTGACAGCGTTTTTGTGGTGAGATTACCTTTTGTTCTTGCTGGAATTCTGGCCGTTTACTTCGTATTCAGAATGAGCCGCCAATGGCTCAATACTTCTGCCGCGCTTATTATTTCGGCCCTTTTCAGCACGCTTTCCTTTCCCATTCTTTACAGCAGACTTGCCAGACCATATGCGCTAGGAATGTTGTTTGTTGCTATGGCGGGGTTCTTTTGGATCAGAATTGTCAGAAATCGCGAAAAGCCAACGGACTTCATTTGGCTGGCCATATCATTGGCCCTCTGCGGATTCAGCCATTACTTTGCTGCACTGAATGGTGCAATTCTCGCCATTGCAGGATTGTTTCTAGTTAGAAGATCCAGCCTTAAGCATTACGTTTTTGCGTTGATGGGTGGCTTCGTTCTGTTCCTACCCTATTTCTCCATTTTCCTTTACCAATTGAATGCAGGCGGTGTTGGCCAATGGCTTGGGCCTCCGGAAAACGACTGGCTTTGGAAACACATCGATTATGCGTTCAACAATTCATTGCTGGTACTGGTTGCCGTTTTGATCGTTAGCATTGGCGGTTTTGCAATTCACAAAACCAAGAAAACATTCGTTGGCCATGGATTGCCATTTGTTCTGTTTCTACTTCCGTTCTTGATCGGTTTTTTCTATTCGAAATGGGTGAATCCCGTTCTTCAGAACAGCACGCTTCTGTTTTCATTCCCTTTCCTGCTTGTGTTCCTGTTATCTGGGTGGGATGTAATCAATAAACGATTGATTTACACGGCATCTGCCTTACTTGTGGCAATTGCAGGATACAGCACGGTAATTCAGAACAGGTTCTATGATACCGACCACTTTGGGGTTTTTAAAGAATTAGCAGAGCATATTGTTGATTGGAATGACCGTGTTGAGCATGATGCCCTTCTGATT
This sequence comes from Flavobacteriales bacterium, assembly GCA_020635495.1. Lineage (GTDB taxonomy): Bacteria > Bacteroidota > Bacteroidia > UBA10329 > UBA10329 > UBA10329. The sequence goes on from JACJZQ010000007.1 coordinate 114,870, forward strand.
GGGGATTTCAATGCGCCTTTTTACATTCATTTTTACCTCGATGAACTGGACACGGTTGAACTTGACCTTTATCGCACCACCGATGAAGATGGTCTCAAGAACCTGAAAGAACTGATTAAAGATTCGGACCACGATTACTGCTTCTACGCCTGGTCAACGGTTAACCAAGCACCTGAAGTGGAAGAAATGATCAGAGAAAAATATTGGCAGGAAATAGAGCGTGCACCTTATTTCAATTCGGAATTTGTTGTCTTCAAACGGTTTGAAAGACCAGAGGCTTACGCTGAATTCGAGTTTGAGAAGAATGATTCATGGAACCTGAATCCGGACAAGATCCGGCTGGATTCCATTCAAGGAGATCGAATCCTGATCGATGGTGAAAGTCCGTACGGACCAACCTATCAGATGGGGTTGGATGAAAAATTGGTCAACTCAGAAACCGAATTGATAACACGTATTGAATTTGAAGGTGTTGGCCCAGAAACTGAGGTACAATTGGTCTATGAGCAAGTAAATGAAGAGGGAGGCTATGTTTGGGAATCAGACCCAGTTTCAAGACAACTTATTTCAGACTCATTGGATTGGGCAATCTTTCACTATCAACTGAAGCCAAACGAAAATCCAGGTGACCTTAAAATGTATCTGTGGTCTCCCAAAGGAGAGGAATTCTACTTGCGGGAAATGAAAATTTGGATTCGTTAGAGACGAAGTCCTATTAGCAGAACATCATCCAACTGAGGCAGGTCGCCTTTCCAGTCTGCAAAACCTTGTTGCACCATTTTCAGCTGCTTCCTTGGGCTAAGTTCATGAATCTTGAAGAGCAGCGAGCGGAAGTTATCGTACTTGAATTTCTTGCCTTGCGGTCCTCCAAACTGATCGGGATAACCATCCGAGAATATGTAGACGCAATCGCCTTCTTTCAGGTCGAAACTATGGTTGGTAAACAATCGAACATCGTCATCCTGCGCCAATCCAATTGGGAACTTGTCTCCTTTTGTTTCAAGAAGATTACCGTCTCTTATCACATAAAGCGGATTGTAAGCTCCAGCATACTCAACCTTCTTATTCTTGTAATCAATGGATATCAGCGCAATGTCCATTCCATCTTTGATACCTGCACTTTCGCTTGAATTGGATTGACTCCTTAACGTAGAACTCACACCACGATTCAAACTATCGAGAATCAGTGATGGTGTTGTCAGACCTTCTTCCCTAACCGCGGCATTCAAAGCATTATTTCCAATGATGGACATGAAAGCTCCAGGGACACCGTGGCCGGTGCAATCTACTGCAGCAACCAGAATTTTGTCGTCATATTCTTGAAGCCAGTAAAAATCGCCACTTACGATATCTCTTGGCGCGTGGAAAACAAACGATTCTGGCAATACAGTTCTGAATCTATCCTCCGAAGGCAGGATAGCCTCTTGGATAAGACGAGCGTAATGAATACTGCTCAGCAGATCCTCGTTCTTTTCGTTCAGTTCGCTTAGCGTAAGTGAGATTCTGTTCTTTGCCTGATTCAGCTCTATCGAACTGAGTTCTAAGGCTCTTTGCAACAGTTTATGGTTCTCCTCATAATGGTTATAGGCATCATTCACAATAGCCAAAAGGCCCTCCATTTCCTGCGGAATGGGAGCGCCTCTCAGATACTTTTTTATCTGCCTATTGAGAAGTTTACTGTTGTACACGTTTATTTCTCGGCAAACGTTGTAATGGTCATTGTCTGATTGTGAAGTTCGCAGCGCGATGACTCCACAACTGGAGAAATCTCACCGTAAGAGTAGAACCCGGTCAAAGTAGCCCCAGTTCCCAACACTTCCTGAACGCCTTCAACTTCTTCATCAATTCGCTGTCCTAGAATCAGCTTACGGCCAACACAGCTTATCAAGATGGCCAACTTTTCGGCATCGTCTCCACCCTTTTGGGTAGTGTGCTCTGCCGCAAGGTTGGCTCCTTCAATCAATTTATCAAAGTCGGCCTTCATAAGGCGTACGTAGCATCCTTCTGGAATGTCTCCCGCAAAGGTCATACTGTTAGACTCTTCATCCACCGCCAGTACTGTACGTACAATGGTGTCAGAATCCTCATCGAATTTCAATCCTAATGGGAACAAAAGAGCCGAACCTGGAAGTTCTGCAGCTTTATCGCCCAAATACATCTTGTAAAGGTCCAAAGCAGATTGGCCATCCAATTCGTATAGTACGTTTCCCTCGGAACGGGTAACCAACCTTTCGGCACCGAAATTATCCCAGCCTCCTACAGAACCGTATCCTACTTCCAAACTGTCTCCGTAAAATCCAATTGCAACAACTTGGTTCTCTGATGGTGCTGCGTTCAACCCGACCAGCGTTTTCTCAAAGTTGGCTGCATCTCCTGCCAAACCTCCTGTACAAGGCACCTCGTTTTCCAACTTGGAGTTTATGCCTTTCACAATTTCACTTCCATTAACGTGCAAGCCGTCTGTTAGAAGAAAAACGTGAGCAAGACCCTCACCACTTAACTCCTCAGCCATCTTAACCCCAGCGTCAAAACTGTCTTTCGCATCATTGATGTTCAATGATGCCACTTTGATGGTGGTTTTTTCAAAATCAACAGCAGTTACAGCAAGCGAGTCATCATAAACCAGATCTTCCATTATTTCTCCAGATGTACTTCCCATGAGTATGTTGGCACTTGGGTAGAATGATCTGACCTCATCATACTTCGATGAATCCTCTAAAAGTTTTCTTGACCCGAATACGAATACAAGGTCTGCCGAACCGTTAAGTCCCGCCCCTTTGATATCCTGCCATCCGCCTTCAGCGGTCCATTGTTTTTGTTCCGTTTTCATGATTTGCTGATCATTAAGTTATGAAGTCGAACGCGTTAGTTTCAGTTTGGTTACATATAGTCCTTAATTCATTCAACTTGGATAATAATTTACGTATGCGCTGAAAAACAACTACGTATTTCTCGTAGTTTCAGATTTACAGAATTGCACTTTTAGATTAATCCGTGAAGAGATGCCCCACTTATACCCAATCTATCAACCCGTTGCTCCACAACTGAGTCTTTGATCAGAGGTGGCGCATGATGTGGATTGATACGGGCATCAATAACAACCGGACCTGTACAACCCCAATGCTTGTTTTCTATAAACTCTCCTACTCCATGCACATCATGTGATGGATTGCTTCTTGTAAATGTCACCCATAGGAAGTTGTTGAGCGTTTGGGCTGTGAATTCGCTATCATCTACCAAACAGATGAGCGGGAATCCTGTAAGTTTATCGACTTGCGAACCGAGCGCTTCGGTAAGTTTCTTCACATCACTTCCATCAGCATATTTTGAACCCTGAATTGCCAGCACTCCTTCGAATACTACTGCCGGCTGTGAGAAACCACTAGGCAACTGAAGCTCTGGAATGGTGTTGCTCAAGTCTCGCTTTTTATCTCCACAAGCAGCAATGACCAGTTTCGAACCAGCATTGAGGTCCGTTCCACTGTAATCGAGCGTATCAATGGTTGTCCGTGTTTGAAAGTGGAAATCGCGGGTCGGGTCTATCCGTTCCAGAACGAATTTGAAGTAGGCCTCTTCATCCTTTGCACTCGGGCTGTTCTCTTCTTTTGCAATAATGAAAAGGAACTTGGCCAACGACATCTGGTTAAAACCAAGAATTGCATTGGCAGTGGTAAGTATTTCTTGCGGCCGTTGAACGTCTAAATAAGGCGTGTAACGTTCACTTCCAACGGCCAATAAAAGGGGATGCACTCCAGCCGCATCAACCGCATTCACCTCATGTAAACCAGGTATGGTTTGCGGAATAATTGACCCTGTTATTTCATGGATCAATGCTCCGAAACTGGTGTCTTCCTGTGGTGGTCGCCCAACAACCGTAAATGCCCAAATGGCGTTCTTTTTTGCAAGCACTTTCTTGACCCGCATCACAGGGAAATCGTGCGTCAGACTATAGTACCCCAAGTGATCTCCGAAAGGTCCTTCAGGTTTATTTTCCTTTGGATAAACCTCTCCGAGAATTACAAAGTCTGCATCCGAAGAAACCGTAAACCCATCCTGTTTGAAGTATCGGAAGTTTCTTCCTCCTAATGCACCTGCAAAACTCACTTCTGGCAAGCCTTCTGGCAAAGGCATGACGGCCGCAAATGAGTGTGATGGTGGTCCACCGACAAACACGGCCACCTTCAGAGGTTTGCCAGCTGCATTGCTTTTGGTCTGATGCACGCCAATTCCCCGATGCAGTTGGTAATGAAGCCCAATTTCCTCGTTCTGAACGTATTCATTCCCACATAATTGAACTCGGTACATTCCAAGATTGGAATTCAAAATACCTGGTTTGTCATGATCTTCTGAGTAAACCTGCGGCAGCGTGACAAAAGGTCCGCCATCGTCTGGCCAGCATTTTATCTGTGGAAGATCGGATATGGAAATCTCCTCAAACTTTGTCTTCCACTGAAATGGCAACGCATCAATCGCACCATCAATAGCAGAAATAGCCCACATCGGATTCTTCAAGAGAAGCGATGGGTCGCCTTTCAATTGAACCAATCGTTTTACACGTTCCAAGGAATCGCGGAAGATGAACCGACTCCGGTCAATGGTCCCGAAAAGGTTGGATACAGCGCGGTATTTTGAACCCTTAACATTTTCAAAAAGCAATGCTGGCCCGTTATTCTCAAACACGCGCAAGTGAATAGCTGCCATCTCCAGATTAGGGTCAACTTCTTCAGTTACCCGAACCAGATGACCGTGTTTTTCAAGGTCTTTTACGCACGCCTCTAAAGAAGAATAACCCATCCGATAAAAGTAAAACTATGGATGGTTGATTTGGTTCAGATACAACTATCTGTTCTTGATAAACTTCATGCTTTTGCCCAAGAATTGAGCTTCAGCACCAAGAAGTTCTTCAATACGCAACAGCTGATTGTACTTGGCGATACGGTCTGAACGCGATGCAGAACCGGTCTTTATCTGACCTGTTCCTAACGCAACTGCAAGGTCTGCAATGGTTACATCTTCCGTTTCTCCAGAGCGGTGGCTCATAACAGATGTGTAACGATTTGCAGTGGCCAACCTCACCGCATCAATCGTTTCAGATAATGAGCCGATCTGGTTCACCTTCACAAGAATTGAATTGGCGATACCATTTTCAATTCCACGGCTCAAACGCTCAACATTAGTTACGAAAAGGTCATCACCAACTAATTGGACCTTGTCTCCAATGGCTGTCGTCAATTCTTTCCAACCATCCCAATCGTTTTCATCCAATCCATCTTCAATGGAGACGATTGGATACTTTTCAGTCCACTCTTTCCAAAGTGAAGCCATTTCGGAACTGGTCAATTTATCACCTGATGATTTGTGTAGATGATAAACACCTTCATCCTTCAAATAGAACTCAGATGAAGCTGCGTCCATGGCCATGTAAATATCCTCACCTGGACGGTAACCAGCGTTCTCAATAGCTTTCAGAATAACCTCAACCGCTTCATCGTTTGATTTGAGGTTGGGTGCAAATCCGCCTTCGTCTCCAACGTTGGTTGAATAGCCTTTATCATTCAGAACCTTCTTCAAATGATGGAAAACTTCGGTTCCCATTCTCAGACATTCCGAGAACGAATCGGCTCCAGCCGGCATGATCATGAATTCCTGAAAGTCGATACTATTATCAGCATGCGAACCACCATTGATGATGTTCATCATCGGAACAGGAAGTAGATTTGAATTCACACCACCAACATATCTGAAAAGCGGCTGACCGGCTTCTTCAGCAGCTGCTTTTGCCACCGCCATAGAAACACCCAGAATGGCGTTCGCTCCTAGATTTCCCTTGTTGGCTGTTCCGTCCAACTCCATCATTCGCTTATCAATCAGGTGTTGATCGAAAACATAGCCTCCGGTTATCGCTTCGGCAATTGGTCCATTCACATTCTCAACTGCTTTCAACACTCCTTTTCCAAGGAACCTGCTTTTATCGCCATCGCGAAGCTCAACTGCCTCGTGCTCTCCAGTTGAGGCTCCTGAAGGAACTGCAGCGCGACCAAGCACTCCATTCTGGGTGATGACATCGACCTCTACGGTCGGGTTTCCGCGAGAATCCAATATCTGACGGGCACTAACTTTTGCGATGTAAGTCATTAACTAGTGATTAGTGAATTAGTTGATCAGTGAATTAGGCTGGTACCATTTTCATGCTTTCCACAAATTGGTCGAACAGATAGCGGCTATCGTTCGGGCCAGGAGATGATTCTGGGTGATACTGTACGCTGAAAACCGGACGTCCTTTCAATCGTAATCCAGCCACCGTGTTATCGTTCAAGTGAACATGTGTGATCTCCATTTCAGCGTGGTTTTCACAGTCCTCGCGTTTTACCACAAAACCATGATTCTGAGATGTTACCTCACACTTGCCAGTGATCAGGTTCTTGATAGGATGGTTGATGCCTCTATGACCATTGTGCATTTTGTAGGTAGCTATTCCTTGACTGATGGCCATGACCTGATGTCCTAAGCAAATTCCGAATACCGGAATTCCAGAATCGATCATCTTAGTAACCGTTTCGCTAACCTGTGGCATAGCGGCTGGATCGCCAGGGCCATTTGAAATCATAAAACCATCCGGGTTCCAATCTTTGATATCCTCAAAAGAAGCATCCATTGGGAATACCTTTAAAAAGCACCCTCGGTCTGACAGACACCGAAGAATATTCTTCTTGACACCGATATCGAGAACGGCAACACGATGGTCAGCGTTCTCGTCACCAAAGGAATACGGCTCTTTTGTACAGACCTTCGTAGAGAGCTCTAAGCCTTCCATGGATGGAACTGCATCCAGTTTTTTCTTCAGAACATCAACATTCAATTCTTCAGAGGATATGATAGCGTTCATTGCGCCTTTATCACGAATATGCTGTACAACTGCCCGAGTATCAATGTCTGAGATTCCAACAACAGCATTATCTTCAAAGTAATCTTGGATGTTTCCTTCTGCTCTAGGACGACTGTAATTGGGTGAGAAATATTTGCACACCAACCCGCTGATCTTCATGCCTTCAGATTCCACATCTTCCTCACAAACACCGTAATTACCGATGTGCACATGAGCAGTGACCATGATCTGGCCATAGTATGATGGATCTGTAAAGATTTCCTGATAACCCGTCATACCGGTATTGAAGCAGATCTCGCCAGTTGTTGTTCCGATTTTTCCTGCGGCTTTGCCTTTAAATACGGTACCGTCTTGAAGTAATAGTATGGCGTCAGGTCTGTTCTGGTATTTCATCTGCTTTTGGGTTTGGGCAAAATTAAAAAAGGACGAACCTGCATCGGTCCGTCCTTTTCTCAACTTTTAAACACGTTTTGAAAATCAAGCTTCCTTCTTCTCTTCTCCTCCTTCTTCCTCTTTCGGAGCTTCATCAGTTGTTGTCTCTTCTGCTTTGGATTCAGCAACCGGAGCCTCTTCTGTCTTAGCCTCTGGAGCTTCAACAACTTCCTCAGCAACTTCTGCTTTTGGCTCTTCAACTTTAGCTTCTGCAGCTGGAGCGGCAGCAGCCTTGCTTCCACCACCTCTTCTGCTTCTTCTGGCTTTTTTAGGCTTAGCTTCTTTAACAAGAAGTTCGTTAAAGTCTACCAACTCTATCATGGCCATATCAGCACTGTCTCCCAATCTTGTTGGAAGCTTGATGATACGTGTGTAGCCCCCTGGACGGTCGGCAACTTTAGGAGATACCTCCTTAAAAAGTTCTGCTGTAGCTACCTTATCGTTCAGGTAACTGAACACAACTCTTCTAGAGTTTGTCTCGTCCTCTTTCGACTTTGTGATAAGTGGCTCCACATAAGAACGAAGCGCTTTCGCCTTAGCTACAGTTGTTGTGATACGCTTGTGTATGATCAACGAACTGGCCATGTTAGCGAGCATTGCTCTTCTGTGACCTTTCTTTCTACCTAAATGGTTAAAACCTTTCCTATGTCTCATCTTTCTAGCTTACAGCTTCAAGTTTCAAGCTTCAATACGATAGCTTGGAGCTTTCTACTTGGGTCAATATTATTCTTCGTCTAATCTGTATTTAGAAACGTTCATTCCGAAAGTCAAGTTCTTAGAGTGAACCAGGTCTTCCAGCTCAGTAAGAGATTTCTTACCGAAGTTTCTGAATTTCAACAGGTCGTTCTTGTTGTAAGAAACAAGGTCTCCCAATGTTTCAACGTCTGCTGCTTTCAAACAATTAAGTGCACGAACCGATAGGTCCATATCAACCAATCTTGTCTTCAACAACTGACGCATGTGCAATGCGTTCTCATCGAACTCCTCAGCAGGCTTCTTAACCTCAGTTTCCAAAGCGATCTTCTCGTCAGAGAACAACATGAAGTGGTGGATAAGAATCTTAGCAGCTTCTTTCAACGCTTCCTTCGGATGAATAGAACCATCGGTTGTGATTTCCATGGTCAGCTTCTCGTAGTCCGTCTTCTGTTCAACACGGAAGTTGTCGATAGAATACTTCACATTCTTAATTGGTGTGAAGATGGCATCGATAGCAATTGTTCCTACTGGAGCACTTGATGGTTTGTTCTCTTCTGCGGGAACATATCCTCTGCCTTTATCAATGGTAAGATCAAAGTTAAGTTTAACCGATTTCTCCATGTGGCAGATCACCAATTCCGGATTCAACACTTGGAATCCAGATAGGAACTTGCCAATATCTCCAGCAGTCAGCTTATCCTGACCAGAAATGCTGATGGTAGCTCTTTCACTTTCCTGAGTGTCGATCTGACGCTTGAATCGAACCTGCTTCAGGTTTAGAACGATTTCTGTTACGTCTTCAACAACGCCATCAACTGTTGAGAATTCGTGATCAACTCCATCTATTCTTAGTGATGTAATTGCGAACCCTTCCAGAGAGTTAAGAAGAATTCTTCTCAACGAGTTACCGATAGTTATACCGTAACCTGGTTCAAGTGGACGGAATTCGAATTCTCCAACACGCTCATCTGAATTGAGCATGATGACTTTATCAGGTTTTTGAAAATCAAGTATTGCCATGATTGTTTGTTGCCTTTTAGCAGTTATTACTTAGAGTACAATTCAACGATAAGTTGCTCGTTGATATTCTCAGGAATTTCTTCTCTTGTTGGGTAGTGCATGAACTCTCCTTCCAAGTTGCTTGGATTCCAGTTCAACCATTCGCTTTTACATGGATTTGCAGCCACTGATTCGCTTACAACTTCCAATGATTTTGAACGCTCTCTTACCGCTACTTTATCTCCAGGGCGCAACTGACGAGAAGGAACATTACATACCTCTCCGTTTACGGTAATATGTCTGTGAGACACCAACTGACGTGCTGCTGCTCTTGAATTGGCCACGCCTAGTCTGAAGATCGTGTTGTCCAATCTGGCTTCGCAGAATTGAAGCAAAAGCTCACCGGTAATACCAGCCTTCGAAGAAGCCTTCTTAAAGAGGTTCTCGAACTGACGCTCCAGCATACCATAAGTATACTTGGCCTTTTGCTTCTCCATTAGCTGCACACCGTAATCAGACTGTTTTCTTCTTCGTCTGTTATTACCATGAGCACCAGGAGGGTAATTCTTCTTCTCCAAATACTTATCCGGTCCGTAAATAGCTTCTCCGAACTTTCTTGCAATCTTAGATTTTGGTCCTATATATCTGGCCATTTCGCTTAAATAATGCGTGTATTAAACTCTTCTTTTCTTTGGTGGACGACATCCATTGTGCGGTACTGGCGTAATGTCAACTATCTCAGTAACCTCAATACCGCTTGCATGAAGGTTTCTTATTGCTGATTCACGACCACCACCAGGTCCTTTTACAAATACCTTCACTTTTCTCAAACCTGCTTCGTAAGCAACTTTTGCACAGTCTGCAGCTGCGGTCTGAGCAGCATAAGGTGTGTTCTTTTTAGAACCTCTGAAACCCTGCTTACCTGCAGAGGACCAAGAAATAACCTCGCCTTTGGTGTTGGTAAGTGAGATGATAATGTTGTTGAAAGTTGCATTGATATGCGCTTCTCCAACAGCATCAACCTTAACGGTTCTTTTTCTGGTAGTTTTTGATGTCTTTGCCATTTCCTCGAATTATCGAAGTGTATTATTACTTGGTTACCTTCTTCTTGTTAGCAACCGTCTTTCTTTTTCCTTTTCTCGTTCTTGAGTTGTTCTTTGTTCTCTGACCTCTCAACGGAAGTCCGGAACGGTGACGGATACCTCTGTAACAACCGATGTCCATCAGACGTTTGATGTTCATTTGTGTCTCAGAACGAAGCTCACCCTCTGTCTTGATTGTACTGATGGCCTGACGGATAGCTGCTTGCTCATCGTCATCCCAATCCTGAACTTTCTTATCGCGATCGATCTTTGCACCATCCAAGATGTGCTGAGCTGTTACTCTACCGATACCATAGATATAAGTTAGACCTATTTCGCCTCTCTTATTCTTTGGAAGATCTATACCTGCAATTCTTGCCATTTTCTTCTTTCTGTACTATTAATAGGTTACCCCTGACGCTGCTTAAAGCGAGGATTCTTCTTGTTGATCACGTAAACACGTCCTTTTCTCTTGACGATTTTGCAATCTGCACTTCTCTTCTTTACTGATGCTCTGACTTTCATCTCGCAATTATTTATATCGGTAAGTAATTCGGCCTTTCGATAGATCGTAAGGACTCATTTCAACTTTCACTTTGTCTCCTGGAAGAATCTTGATGTAATGCATCCTCATCTTTCCAGAAATGTGGGCGGTTATAACATGCCCGTTTTCCAACTCCACGCGGAACATTGCATTTGACAGCGCTTCCACCACTGTTCCATCTTGACTTATGGATGCCTGTTTCGCCATTCTTTCTTAAGCGGACATACTCATTGATGAACGCCCCTTAATTCTTCCCGACTTCATCAATCCGTCATAATGACGCATTAACAAGTGGCTTTCAATCTGCTGAAGTGTATCCAACACAACACCAACCATGATCAACAATGATGTACCCCCATAGAATTGTGCAAACTGTGCGTTAACCCCCGCAATCATTGCAAACGATGGAAGGATGGCGATAATACCTAGGAAGATAGAACCTGGTAGGGTAATTCTCGACATGATATTATCGATGTACTCAGCGGTTTTTCTTCCTGGCTTAACGCCTGGAATGAATCCTCCATTTCTCTTCATATCCTCAGCCATCTGATTTGGATTGATGGTGATTGCCGTATAGAAATACGTGAAGATGATGATGAGCAGGAAGAACGTAATGTTGTATGCCGGTCCAGTAAAGTCAGAGAACGCAGTAACAAACCATGAACCGCTATCTCCTGCAAATCCTCCCAATGTAATTGGAACGAACATGATAGCCTGCGCAAAAATGATAGGCATTACACCTGCTGCATTCACCTTCAATGGAATATACTGACGGGTTCCACCTTGTGGAAGCGCTTGTCTTCCTGAGATAGCTGCTCTTGCCACCTGTACTGGTATTCTACGTGTTCCTTGAACAAGAAGGATTGACAATACGATAACCAACAGTAGGATCACCATTTCAATCAGGAAGATGACCAAACCACCACCAGACTGCTCCAATTTAGAGAAGAACTCTGCCATGAACGAGAATGGAAGTGCTGCAATGATTCCAACCATGATCAGCAATGAGATACCGTTTCCGATTCCTTTGTCAGTGATTCTTTCTCCCAACCACATTACGAAGATGGTACCGGTAATAAGAATCAACCACGCAGTGAACCAGAACAAACTTGGAGACACCAAGAATGCATCTGTTGGAAGCTGAGACTGAAGGTTGGCGATGTAACCAGGAGCTTGCCCCGCTGTAATAAGGATTGTCAGGTATCTGGTGTACTGATTGATCTTCTTTCTTCCGCTCTCACCTTCTTTCTGAAGTTTCTGCAATGCCGGAACCGCCATACCTGCCAACTGCAACACAATGGATGCAGAGATGTAAGGCATAATACCCAAAGCAAAAATGGAAGCGTTTGAGAACGCTCCTCCAGAGAACATGTTCAACAAGCCAAGGATACCGTCAGAAGTCTGAGCCTGAAGCGCACCCAATTTTGCTGGGTCCAATCCTGGCAACACCACAAACGAACCTACCCTGTAAATAAGAATGAAACCTAAGGTGTTCAGAATCCTGTTCCTTAGGTCCTCAATCTTCCAGATGTTCTGAAGTGTATTTAAAAAGTTCTTCATTTACTCTTATAGTGAAGTTGCTGTTCCGCCAGCCGCTTCAATTGCACTCAATGCTGTTTTAGAGAATTTGTGAGCTGTAACATCCAATTTGGCTTTAAGCTCTCCTCTGCCTAGAATCTTAACAAGGTCATTCTTGTTAGCAAGACCGTTTTCAACAAGAACCTCTGGAGTAATAGCATTTACCTTTTTCTCATCAGCTAGTTTCTGAAGTGTATCAAGGTTAATTCCATGGTACTCTACTCTGAACGGATTCTTGAATCCGAACTTAGGCACACGTCTTTGAAGTGGCATCTGACCTCCTTCAAATCCGATCTTCTTGCTGTAACCAGATCGCGATTTCTGACCTTTGTGACCACGTGTAGATGTACCACCGTGTCCGCTTCCTTCACCACGTCCGATTCTCTTTCTACTCTTAGTAGAACCTTCTGCAGGTTTTAATTTTTCCAGACCCATCGTTATAAATCGTTATCTGATTACTTCTCAATTACTTCTACCATGTGAGCCACTTTGGCAACCATTCCCAGAATCTGAGGGTTTGCTTCGTGTTCTACAACTTGGTTCAATTTCCTTAGGCCTAGGGCCTGAAGCGTCTTCTTCTGTCTTGCTGGACGGTTGATAGCGCTCTTAACTTGTTTTACCTTGATCTTAGCCATTTCGCTTTTCCTTTAACGGTTACCCGTTGAATACCACATCAAGTTTTACTCCTCTCTGATTTGATACTGCAATCGCATCTTTCATTCCGCTCAACGCATTGAAAGTTGCCTTTACCACGTTGTGAGGGTTTGAAGATCCCTTAGACTTGGCAAGTACGTTTTTCACACCCGCAGCCTCAAGAACAGCTCTCATTGAACCTCCTGCAATAACACCGGTACCTCGAGAAGCTGGCTTCATGAATACGCGTGCTCCACAGTATTTCACCTCTGTTTCGTGCGGTATGGTTTCGTTGATGATAGGAACTTTGATCAAGTTCTTCTTAGCATCATCGATTCCCTTCGCGATAGCCTCGGTTACTTCTTTGGCTTTTCCAAGTCCGTGACCAACCACTCCGTTCTCGTCTCCAACAACCACAATGGCTGAGAAACTGAAGGTTCTACCACCCTTGGTAACCTTTGTAACTCGCTGAATTCCGACAACTCGGTCTTTCAGTTCAATATCTGTCGATTTTACTCTGCTCATCTCTTTGAATTCAGCGATTAAAATTTCAATCCTTCCTCTCTAGCACCTTCAGCCAAAGCTTTAACGCGACCGTGGTACAGGTATCCGTTTCTATCGAATACAACCTCTTCGATTCCGGCTTCTTTAGCTCTCTCAGCTATCAGTTTTCCAACTTTGTTGGCAAGCTCTGTCTTTGTTCCTTTCTCATCAACAAGACCTTTGTCTGTTGATGAAGCGGCCAAAAGAGTCTTACCATCAAGGTCATCCACCAATTGAACGTAAATCTCTTTGTTGCTTCTGTACACGGACATTCTTGGTCTATTGGAAGAACCTGATACCGTAGCACGTATTCTCTTCTTGATCTTTAATCTTCTCTTACTAGTAGCCATCTTTCCTACCTATTATTTAGAAGCCGACTTTCCAGCCTTTCTTCTAATCTGTTCTCCTACGAATCTGATTCCTTTGCCCTTGTATGGCTCAGGCTTTCTCAATGAGCGAATCTTTGCACAAACCTGACCGATCAATTGCTTGTCATGAGACTTAAGCGTAACAATTGGGTTCTTACCTCTTTCAGTAAGCGTTTCTACCTTGATCTCGCCTGGCAACAAGAAAACTACGTTGTGCGAGAATCCAAGTGAAAGCTCCAACTGCTGCCCTTTTGCTTCGGCTCTGTAACCAACACCTACCAACTCAAGTTTCTTCTCGTATCCTTTAGATACGCCTTCAACCATATTATTGATAAGCGAACGGTAAAGGCCATGGTAAGCTCTTGTTTGCTTCTGATCGTTAGCTCTTGAAAGTTCAAGAGAACCGTCTTTCATTTCAACCGCAATTTCTCCTTTGATCTCTTGAGTTAGTTCTCCCAAAGGACCTTTAACGGTTACCAAATTATTGTCACCAATGGTTACCTCAACTCCTTGAGGCACTTCAACTGGCGCTAATCCTACTCGTGACATAGTTCTGTTTCTTTCAGTTTCTTAGTATACGTAGCAGAGTACTTCTCCTCCTACATTCTGCGCTCTTGCTTCCTTGTCTGTCATAACTCCTTTGGAAGTTGACACAACTGCAACGCCCAGACCATTTTTTACTCTTGGCATTTCTGCCGAGCCTGAATACTTACGCAGACCTGGCTTACTTGCTCTTACCAAACCTTGGATGGCGCTTTCGTTGGTGTTACGATTGTATTTCAAAGCAATCTTGATGTTGCCCTGAACCCCTTCGTCCTCGAACTTGTAGTTTAGGATGTATCCTTTCTCGAAAAGAATCTTAGTGATTGCTTTTTTCAAGTTCGATGCAGGTATATCAACCACCTTGTGGTTTGCCTGAATTGCGTTTCTAACTCTCGTTAGATAATCTGCTACTGGATCTGTCATTTTCCTTCGAATAAATCGATTACCAACTTGCTTTTTTAACTCCAGGGATCAAGCCTTGATTGGCCATTTCTCTGAATTGAATTCTGCTGATTCCAAAGTCTCTCATATATCCTTTCGGACGACCAGTAATGCTACATCTGTTGTGCATTCTGATGGCGGCACTGTTCTTTGGCATTCTTGCCAAGGCCTGGTAGTCGCCTTCTTCTTTGAGTCTTGCTCTTTTCTCAGCGTAGCGGGCAACAAGCTTTGCACGCTTGCGCTCTCTTGCTTTCATTGATTCTTTGGCCATGTCTCAGCTTACTTTTTAAATGGCATTCCGAACTCTTTCAATAGGGCGAGTCCTTCTTCGTTTGTCTCAGCAGACGTCACAAATGTGATGTCCATACCAAGGATCTTGTTCACTTTATCAATATCGATCTCTGGAAAGATGATCTGCTCTGTAATACCCAAATTGTAATTGCCTCTTCCGTCAAAACCTTTTGGGCTGACTCCTCTGAAATCTCTAACTCGAGGAAGTGCTACAGCAACCAATCTTTCCAAGAATTCATACATTCTGTCTCCTCTCAACGTAACACGTGCACCTATTGGCATTCCTTTACGGAGTTTGAAGTTTGAGATATCTTTCTTAGAACGTGAAGCAACCGCTTTCTGTCCTGCAATCAGCGTCATGTCGTTAAGTGCCGCCTCCAGGATCTTCTTGTCGGCAACAGCCTGACCAAGACCTTGGTTAAGGCAGATCTTTTCCAATTTTGGGACCTGCATAACGCTCTTGTACTGAAACTTCTCCTGCAGCGCAGGAACAATCTCTTCCAAGTATTTCTTTTTTAGAGTAGGTGTAGTGCTCATCACTTAATTACTTCTCCAGATTTCTTAGAATATCTTACCATTTTACCATCCACCTCTTTTCTTCCGATTCTTGTAGCTTCTCCGGTCTTGGGATCAACCAACATCAGGTTCGAAAGGTGAATTGGAGCTTCTTGCTCTACAATACCTCCGTTAGGGTGAGCAGCGTTCGGCTTGGTGTGTCTCTTAACGATGTTCACGCCTTCTACCAATGCTTTGTTCTTTGCTGGATAAACCTCAAGGACCTTTCCTTCCTCTCCTCTGCTTTCTCCAGATATTACCTTAACGGTATCGTCTTTCTTAATGTGAAACTTTGCCATTGCTTTGCTTCTTTATATCAAAGCACCTCTGGTGCAAGTGATACGATCTTCATGTATTGTTTCTCTCTCAACTCTCGGGCAACAGGTCCGAAGATCCTTGTTCCTCTCATCTCTCCGGCAGCGTTCAACAGAACAACCGCGTTATCATCAAACCTGATGTATGAACCATCTGGTCTTCTTGTTTCTTTCTTGGTTCTAACAACTACAGCTTTAGAAACCGAACCTTTCTTAGCGTTACCAGATGGAACTGCATCCTTAACCGTAACAACTATGGTGTCTCCGATTCTTGCGTAACGCTTTCTGGTCCCTCCAAGAACCCTGATACATAGAACCTCTTTGGCTCCGCTGTTATCAGCTACTTTAAGTCTTGATTCTGTTTGTATCATGGCTTACTTGGCTCTTTCAATGATTTCTACCAACCTCCAGTTCTTTGACTTGCTCAATGGACGCGTTTCCATGATGCGAACTGTATCTCCGATTCCGCAGTCGTTCTTCTCATCATGAGCATGGAACTTCTTCGTCATCTTCACGAACTTTCCGTACATCGGGTGCTTTACCTTACGCTCAACGCTAACAGTGATGGTCTTATCCATCTTGTCGCTAACGACAACCCCGATTCTTTCCTTTCTCAGGTTTCTTGCTGTGTTCTCCATTTCAGCTTATGCTTTGCTTCTAGTGGTTCTCTCGGTCATCAACCTTGCGATGAGCCTTCTAGAATGTTTCAATTCTTGCGGATTCTCAATAGGAGAAACTGCATGATTCATTTTCATCTTGGCCAGTTTCAAACGCTCTTCAGCTAGTTTTTCTTCTAGCTCTTCGCTTGATAGTTCTCTAATAACTGCGTTTTCCATTGTCAATGATTCTTATGCTCCTGTGTAAGATCTTCTTACCATGAACTTCGTTTTAATAGGAAGCTTTTGAGCCCCTAGTCTCAAGGCTTCTTTTGCCGTAACCGTATCAACCCCTTCAATCTCGAACATGACTGCCCCCGGTTTTACAACGGCCACCCAATACTCTGGAGAACCTTTACCCTTACCCATCCTTACTTCGGCTGGCTTTTTGGTAATTGGCTTATCTGGAAAAATCTTGATCCAAACTTGTCCTTCCCTCTTCATGTATCGGGTAATGGCGATACGGGCAGATTCAATCTGTCTTGCGGTTATCCACGCTCCGTCTAAAGCTTTAATGCCAAATGAACCATAGGCCAACTGACTGCCACGATTGGCAAGGCCCTTCATTTTCATTTTGTGCATTTTGCGGAACTTCGTCCTTTTTGGCTGTAGCATAGCTTTGCTGTTCTTCCTGTTCTACCTTATTACTTCTTTCTGTCTCTTCTGGCCAATCTTGCAGGCTTCTTGCTTTGCAAATTGGCATTTGGAGCTAGGTCACGCTTTCCGTAAACCTCACCCAACATGACCCAAACCTTCACTCCGATTCGTCCATATGTGGTATGAGCCTCAACGTGAGAATAATCGATGTCTGCTCTGAAAGTGTGCAATGGAGTTCTTCCATCCTTGTACATTTCAGAACGTGCCATTTCAGCACCGCCCAAACGACCGCTTACCTGAACCTTGATCCCTTCTGCTCCCATTCTCATTGTAGAAGCTACCGCCATTTTAACGGCTCTTCGGAATGAGATTCTTCCTTCTAACTGACGTGCAATACTTTCAGCAACCAATCTTGCGTCAAGCTCTGGACGCTTGATCTCGAAAATGTTGATCTGAACTTCTTTGCCAGTGATTTTTTTCAACTCCTCTTTCAGCTTGTCAACTTCCTGTCCGCCTTTGCCAATGATGATACCTGGACGAGCTGTGTTAACCGTAACTGTGATCAACTTAAGTGTACGCTCAACAATGATCTTAGAGATGCTTGCTTTAGCAAGACGAGCACGTAGATACTTACGGATCTTGTAGTCCTCTTCAATCTTAGATGGGGTTTCATTACCACCATACCAGTTGGAATCCCAACCTCTGATGATTCCCAGTCTGTTACCTATTGGATTTGTCTTCTGTCCCATGTGTTGATCAGTTCTTGCTATCTAAGACAAGCGTTACGTGGTTCGATCTTTTTCTAATTCTGTGCGCTCTTCCCTGAGGTGCGGTCTGAAGTCTTTTCAACTGACGGGCACTATCCACCTGAATTTCTTTCACGAATAGATTTGCTGCTTCAGCACTTCCACCTTCACTCTTCTGCTCATAGTTAGAAAGGGCAGAAAGCAACAGTTTCTCCAATCTGGCTGAAGCTTCTTTTGGATGAAGTTTCAACGTGTAAAGTGCCTTGTCAACGTCCATACCACGAACCAGGTCTGCAACCATTCTCATTTTTCGTGGAGATGTTGGGCAGTTTTTCAATGAAGCGAAGTATTGCGTCTTACGCGCTTCCTTCATTGCATCTGCCATTTCTCTTTTTCTCTTTCCCATTGCTCTTAAGCTTGGAGATAACTCTTAATTACTTCTTACCTTTTGAGTGTCCACGGAAGGTTCTCGTTGGAGAGAATTCTCCCAATTTGTGTCCTACCATGTTCTCTGTCACATACACAGGGATGAACTTGTTTCCGTTGTGTACCGCAACGGTCAGACCTACGAAATCCGGAGTGATCATTGATCTTCTAGACCAAGTTTTGATCACGGTCTTCTTTCTACTTTCTTGGGCTTCCACAACTCTTTTCTCGAGTTTGAAATCTACAAACGGCCCTTTTTTAAGTGATCTTGCCATTACCTAATTACTTCTTTCTTCTTTCAACTATATACTTGCTCGATGCTTTTTTCTTGTATCGAGTTTTGTAGCCTTTTGCCGGCATACCGTTACGTGATCTTGGATGACCTCCTGAAGCACGTCCTTCACCACCACCCATCGGGTGATCGACCGGGTTCATAACAACAGGACGAGTTCTTGGTCTTCTTCCCAGCCATCTACTGCGGCCGGCTTTACCTGAACGCTCCAAGCTGTAATCACTGTTTGAAACAACACCAACGGTAGCTTTACAAGTAGTTAGTACCATTCTTATCTCACCCGAAGGCAATTTAAGTGTAGCGTACTTTCCGTCTCTAGCAACAAGCTGAGCGTATGATCCGGCACTTCTCGCCATCAAAGCTCCTTGCCCAGGACGCATTTCAATGCAGTGAAGAACCGTACCCATTGGTACCTCGCTCAGAAAAAGCGTGTTTCCAACATTGGGCGCTACATTTTCACCTGACTGAAGTGTTTGACCAACCTCAATTCCCTTCGGAGCAATGATGTATCTCTTCTCACCGTCAGTGTACTCAACCAACGCAATTCGTGCATTACGATTTGGGTCGTACTCAATGGTTTTAACAGTAGCATCAACACCATCCTTATTTCTCTTGAAATCGATGATACGGTACTTGCGCTTGTGACCACCACCTATATAACGCATGGTCATCTTACCAGTGTTATTTCTACCACCGGTCTTTTTCTTTCCAACTACCAACGACTTCTCTGGCTTCGAAACAGTAATTGTCTCGAACGTGCTAGCGATCTTATGACGCTGCCCTGGAGTTGTTGGTTTTAATTTTCTTACAGCCATGGTCTATTAGATATTGCTATAGAAATCAATTGATTGTCCTTCAGCCAAAGTCACAATGGCTTTTTTAACAGCAGAAGTTCTACCAATGATGAACTTGGTCTTGGTATTTCGGCTTCTTTTCTTACCAGGAATGATCATGGTATTTACTGACTGCACATTTACCCCGTACATGTCTTCGATTGCCTTTTTCACCTCAAGCTTGTTGGCCTTTCTGTTGACAACGAAACCGTACTGGCCCTTCTTTTCAGACAGGCCTGTCATCTTTTCTGTTATCAATGGTTTCACTAGAACTTCCATCACTTCTTAGCTTAAACTTTTCTCAATTGTTGCAACCGCACTTTCCGAAAGAAGGAGATTGTTTGCGTTCAGAATTCCGTAAGTGTTTAATTCTGAGACAGTTACAACTTTTGCGCCCTCCAAATTTCGGGAGGACAAATATACGTTTTTATCCTGCTCATTCAGTACTAGGAGTGTTTTTTTATCTGATAACTTCAGATCACTCAAAAACTGAACGTAATCTTTGGTCCTGATTGCATCGAATTTCAGGTCTTCAACAATGGTAATTGCATTGTCCTTTGCCATAAGAGAAAGAGCCGATCTTCTGGCAGTTTGCTTCAATTTCTTGTTCAGCTTGAAACCATAAACTTTTGGACGCGGTCCGAAAACTCGACCACCACCTCTCAACAATGGGCTTTTGATATCTCCGAATCGAGCACCACCAGAGCCTTTCTGTTTTCTGATCTTTTTAGTACTTCCTCTAACTTCACCTCGCTCTCTGGCGCTGTGTGTTCCCTGCCTTTGGTTGGCCAAGTACTGTTTTACGTCAAGGTAGATTGCATGTTCATTCGGCTCAACACCAAAAACCGCATCATTCAACTTCACTTTTTTTGAAGTTGCCTTACCTTTTTTATCTACTACTGCTAATTCCATGATCAATATCTATTTCAGATCACTTTTCTACGATGATGTATGAACCTTTTGCTCCAGGAACTGCTCCGCTCAATACAAGAAGATTCTTGTCAGCATCAATTGCCAATACCTGTAGGTTCTGAACTTTTACTCTTTTGTCTCCCATCTGCCCAGCCATACGAAGCCCTTTAAAAACTCTTGCAGGATAGGAACACGCACCAATTGAACCTGGTGCACGCAGACGGTTGTGCTGACCGTGGGTTGATTGGCCTACACCACCAAATCCATGTCGTTTAACTACTCCTTGGAAACCCTTTCCTTTTGAGTTTCCTACCACATCAACGTATTCTCCTTCACTGAAGATGTCTGCAACGCTCAAGTTAGCACCAAGAGTGGCATTATCTCCGAACTGAGTATAACCATGAGTAGTTCTGAACTCAACAAGCTTCTGCTTCGGCTCGGTCTTTGCTTTCTTGAAATGACCATTCAATGCTGCAGATGTACGCTTCTCCTTTCGGTAGCCTGTTCCGACCTGAACAGCATTGTATCCGTCAGTCTCAACTGTTTTAAGCTGAGTAACAGTACATGGTTCAATTTCTAGAACTGTACATGGAATATTCTTCCCTGCCTCGTTGTAAAGGCTTGTCATTCCTATTTTCTTTCCTATAAGTCCAGACATGACCTATTAATTATTGGTTCTACTAACTAGTTATACTTTGATCTCTACCTCAACACCGCTTGGCAATTCAAGCTTCATCAACGAATCCACCGTCTTAGCTGTGCTGCTGTAGATATCCAATAGTCTCTTGTAAGAGCTGAACTGGAACTGCTCTCTTGACTTCTTGTTCACGTGAGTTGAACGAAGTACAGTGTAGATTTTCTTGTGCGTTGGAAGTGGAATTGGACCACTTACAATTGCGCCCGTAGACTTCACTGTCTTAACGATCTTCTCCGCGCTCTTATCAACCAAATTATGGTCGTAAGACTTAAGCTTAATTCTGATTCTCTGTGTCATGATCTTTCTTGCAGACTATTAGCTGACTTTTTCTCCTTTAACCTTGGCAATTACCTCTTCTTGGATGTTACGAGGGGCTGCCTCAAAATGATCGAACTCCATTGTAGAAGTAGCACGACCAGAAGTAATTGTTCTCAATTGAGTTACGTAACCGAACATCTCTGAAAGTGGAACCAAAGCTTTCACAACCTGAGCACCACCACGAGAGTCCATTCCTTGCATCTGTCCTCTTCTTCTGTTAAGGTCTCCCATAACATCTCCCATGTTCTCTTCTGGAGTTACAACCTCAACCTTCATAATAGGCTCAAGTAATACAGGGCTTGCTTTTCTAACCGCTTCCTTGTACCCGATCTGAGCACATATCTCAAACGAAAGTTGGTCAGAGTCAACCGCGTGGAAGGACCCGTCATTCAACGTAACTTTCAGCGTATCCATCTTAAATCCGGCAAGCACACCATTGTTCATGGCCACCTTGAAGCCTTTCTCAACAGCAGGAATAAATTCTCTTGGAATGTTACCACCGCTGATGTTATTGATAAACTGTAGACCTTCTCCTTCAAAATCAGAATCTACTGGTCCGAGTTCAAACTGAATATCAGCAAATTTACCACGGCCACCTGTCTGCTTCTTGTAAACCTCCCTGTGAGATACACTTGCAGTAATTGCTTCCTTGTAGGTTACCTGCGGAGCCCCTTGGTTACACTCAACCTTGAATTCACGCTTCAGACGATCGATGATAATCTCCAAGTGAAGCTCACCCATCCCTGAGATCACAGTCTGACCGGAATCCTCATCAGTATGAACTTGGAACGTTGGATCCTCTTCAGCCAACTTGGCCAAAGCAACACCCAATTTATCCATGTCAGCTTGTGTCTTAGGCTCAATTGCCAATCCGATAACCGGATCTGGGAACTTCATAGACTCAAGTACAATCTGCTTCTTTTCATCACAAAGTGTATCTCCTGTCTTGATATCCTTAAATCCAACGGCAGCACCGATATCGCCTGCCTCAATGAATGGAATTGCGTTCTGCTTGTTAGCGTGCATTTGAAAGATTCGAGAAATCCTCTCTTTCTTCTGCGTACGCATATTGAACACATAAGAACCAGCATCCAAACGTCCTGAGTACGCACGGAAAAAGCACAAACGACCTACAAATGGGTCTGTAGCAATCTTGAACGCCAATGCAGCAAATGGTTCACTTGCATCAGGTTTTCTTGAAATTGTCTCTTCTGTGTCTGGGTCAGTTCCTTTGATGTTGTCCATGTCAAGGGGACTTGGCATCAACTCCATCACGTAATCCAACATTGTTTGAACACCCTTGTTTTTGAAGGCTGAACCACAAAGCATTGGAATTACCTTGTTTGCAACACACGCTTGACGAAGAGCAGCAATAATCTCATCCTCAGCTATTGAATTTGGATCTTCGAAATACTTCTCCATCAAAGTATCATCGAACTCAGCAACTGATTCCAAAAGTTTCTCTCTCCACTCATCGACCTCTTCCTTCATATCAGCAGGAATCTCAACTTCTTTAAAGGTCATTCCGTGGTCATCCTCGTTCCATACCATAGCACGGTAGTACACAAGGTCAACCACTCCTTTAAAGCTGTCTTCTGCTCCGATAGGCAACTGCAATGGAACTGCATTACCACCAAGCATCTCACGCACTTGACCAACAACCTTTAGGAAGTCAGCACCGGAACGGTCCATTTTATTAACGAACCCAAGACGAGTTACGTTATAATTATCAGCAAGTCTCCAGTTGGTCTCTGACTGAGGTTCAACACCGTCTACAGCAGAGAAAAGGAAAACAAGACCATCCAATACACGTAGTGAACGGTTAACCTCAACAGTGAAGTCAACGTGTCCTGGGGTGTCAATGATGTTAACCTTGTACTTCTGGTCTTTGTAATTCCAGAAACAGGTTGTAGCAGCAGAGGTAATGGTAATACCACGCTCTTGCTCTTGCTCCATCCAGTCCATGGTAGCTGCACCATCGTGCACCTCACCGATCTTGTGGTTTACACCAGCGTAGAAAAGGATACGTTCAGTGGTAGTTGTTTTACCAGCATCGATGTGCGCTGCAATACCAATGTTCCGTGTGTACTTTAAGTCTGCCATTTTTCCTTTATCTACCTATTAAAACTTGAAATGAGAGAATGCCTTATTGGCTTCAGCCATTCTCAAAGTATCTTCCTTCTTCTTGAAAGCAGCTCCTTCTTCTTTAGCAGCGGCAAGAATTTCAGCAGCCAATTTTCTTGACATGCTTTTATCGTTACGCTTCTTAGAATAATCGATCATCCACTTGATTCCCAGAGCGAGTTTTCGTTTCGGACGAACCTCAACAGGAATCTGGAAAGTAGAACCACCAACTCTTCGGCTTTTAACCTCTACTGGCGGCATGATGTTGTTTAAGGCTTTTTTCCAAACTTCAAGTCCAGATTCTTCGTCACCAGACTTTTGATCCACGATTTCAATTGCATCGTAAAACACCTTTAGAGCAACGCTCTTCTTACCATCAACCATAAGGCTGTTTACAAAACGAGTTACCAGGGTATCCTTGAATTTCGGATCCGGTACAAGCTCTCTTTTCTTAGGTATCGACTTTCTCATTGTCTATATACTCTCTTATTTCTTAACCTTAGGACGCTTGGCGCCATACTTGGAGCGACCTTGTTTTCTATCATCAACACCAGCGGTGTCCAACGCACCACGTACGATGTGGTAACGAACACCTGGAAGGTCTTTAACTCTTCCACCTCTTACAAGCACAATAGAGTGCTCTTGAAGGTTGTGTCCTTCTCCACCGATGTAGGCGTTAACTTCTTTACCATTGGTAAGTCTTACCCTGGCAACCTTTCTCATCGCTGAGTTTGGCTTCTTAGGAGTAGTTGTGTAAACACGTACACAAACACCTCTTCTTTGTGGGCAAGAGTCCAATGCTGCCGATTTACTCTTATTGGTAATCGTCTTTCTTCCCTTCCTTACAAGCTGCTGTATCGTAGGCATGGCGCGGCTTTCGTTGATTTTCTAGTTCAGTACCCCATTATTTAAGGGTCGGCAAAGGTAGACATTAGTTTCCGAAAAACAACACGGATTAGACGAATTGCGAAGACTTTTTTTTACCTCTCGATTTTTGGTCTTCCTCAGAAACGAAAAAAGCCCCTCGGAAGGGGCTCTTTTCACATGGTCAGAATCCTATTTGATAAGGGTAACATAACCCTTCAATTCATAGTCAGTTATTGAGTCGGAATCGATGCCTTTGGCCGTGATCACATAATAATATGTACCAGCCTCAAGTAACAATCCACTCGTTGATCTTCCTTCCCATCCAGCCAGCGGCTGCGTCCACTCGTATACCTTTTCTCCCCAACGGTTATACACCTGTCCTTTGAAGTCGTAGATATTTCTAATTGAGAATGGGAAGAAGTCATTAGCTACCGGATCGATAGGGAACATATCATTGATTCCATCTCCATTTGGCGTAATGACATTTGGAACCACCAATTCTGACGTAGGCACCACATACATTCCATTAACCAGAGTTAACGTGTCTGAACAACCAGTAATGTCATTGTAAGCAATGAGGGTAACATCAAAGCTTCCAGAATCTGCATAAAGGTGTTGGAAAGACAATGTATCGAACGTGGTAATGGTATTGCCATCTCCGAAAATCCACTCATAAGCTGTTCCTCCTTCAGATAGGTTAGTAACAGTAATATCTACTGGTTGAAGTCCACTATCTGGGCTCAGAGAGAAATTCGCAACCAAAGGATTCAATGGCGGATCGATAGTGGCCAACGCTGATGCAGTACACCCATTGGCATCTGTAACGACAACTGTAAAATCTCCAGCATCAAGCCCCATTGCTGTACTTGAGGTTTGTGCATCCGGATCATTCCATAAATAGCTGTAAGGCATGATCCCTCCTGTTACCTGTGATTCCGCAATTCCATCTGCCGAATAATCGCAAGTAAGCGGAGTTGTAGAAGTAACCTCAACAATTAACGTGTCTGGTTCATCAATCACCACATTTAACCACTGCGCCATACAACCGTTGGCATCTGTAACATCAACATTATATGTTCCAGGAGGAAGGTTTCCTGCCAAAGCCGTAGACTGCGAAGTAGGGTCATTCCATAAATATGTATATGGAGGAGTTCCGCCTGCCGCACTGATCTCTGCCGAGCCATCATCCAAACCAAAACATGAAACATCTTCTTGGGAAACCAAGGTAAGTTGCATCATGGTAGGTTCTGGAACCAGAATGTTTTGCAACTGCTGAACGCAGTTGTTGGCATCAGTCACGGTCAGTGAATAAGATCCAGCAGGAATTCCAGTCAATGGATTACCTGATACTGCCCCTGGATTCCACTCATATGTATATGTAGGAGTTCCTCCGGAAACTGTTGCAAAGATTTGCGCATCAGAACTTCCATTACAAGAAGCGCTGTCTATTGCAACCGCAATGGAAATGGCAGATGCTTCTGTAATTGCTACTGAGGCTGTTGCCGTGCACAGATTAGCATCTGTGACCACCACATTATAGATACCAGCTTCAAGGCCAGTGGCGCTGGCAGTAGTCTGTAAATTCGGGTCATCCCATAGATATGTGAATGGCCCCGTGCCTCCTAGTTGAGACACAAGTGCAATGCCATCACTTCCTCCGTTACAAGAAACGGCCTGATTTTCTACAGCTATTAGAACCAGCGGATCAGGTTCTGTGATTGTTATCGACAATGTGGTATCGCAAGTCTGCGAAGATGATACAGTGACTGACCAAGTACCAGCCGGAAGGTTCGAAGCTGTGGCAGTCGTTTGAAGCAAAGGATCATTCCAAGCATACGTCAGGTTTATACCGTTAGCCGTAACAGTGGCCTGTCCATTCGACTCACCAAAACAAGCTACGGATTGATCCATGACAACCGATGCAGCAAAAGGCTGCGGCTGACCAATAGTGGCAGTATCTGTTGCCATACAACCGTTAGCATCTGTAATTTCTACTACCCAATCGCCTGCTGGTAAGTTGGTTGCAGTTTGTGTAATCTGAGTTCCAGGGTCGTTCCAAGCATACGAGTAAGGCTCAGTTCCTCCCATTCCCATTACAGAAGCTTCGCCATTGGCAAAGCCGAAGCAATCTGCACTGATCGTACCGAATACTTGAGCGGTAAGTGTATCGGGCTGTGGAACCACAACCGTTGCAACTACTTCACATTGATTGGAATCGACAACCGTAACCTCATAAGTACCCGCAGGCAAATTCGATGCTGTTGGGGTTGTTTGATTGGACAGATCATTCCATGAGTACGTGAACGGGGCAGTGCCTCCGTTTACAACCACCGTTGCTTGACCATCTGCCAAACCAAAACATGAAACGCTGTCTGAGCTGGATGAAAGGGTTGGGGCAACTATATTTCCAAAGTCTCCCTCGTGATAGGTTCCATCTGCAGCGCTTCCTCCAAATCCATTACCACCGTCAATGATAACGCTAGCATTGAGCGTGTTTGCCTGACATGGATTGGTAAATATTTTGATTCGGCCTCCTGAACCACCGCCACCTTGAACACCACCAGAACCAGCATTAGCAGAGCCACTGTTGCTACCACAGAAGAAATCGCTGTACGTACAACCTGAAGTACCTGCTCCTGCAGCACCACCATTAGTTCCATTTCCTCCAGACGAACGCAGTGTGCCAGTGATATTGGCTACTCCAAATGCTTGAATTAGAATTCCACCTCCAGAGCCACCTCCAGAGCCACCTCCACCTCCTGCGCCAGAAGAAAAGGTCCTTTCACCACACTCGTTGCAGCCATCTGAACAGCAGTCTGAAGTTGTTCCTCCGTTACCTCCAGCTCCTCCGGCACCAGTGGTCTCTCCATTGACAGAAATTGTTCCTGCTACTGTCAATTGACCAGGCGTATTCAGAACAATCATACCACCTCCGGCTCCACCTGCGGAACCAGATGCACCATTTGTAGCACTTTTACCACCACCTCCGGCTCCGGCTCCTCCAGAACCCAAGTCAATATCCGTACCTGTAGCCGTTCCGTATGTAGTCCCAACCGCACCTCCAGCGCCTCCAGTACCTGCTTGAGGACTAGCACATCCAGCGAGATCCATACCGGAAAAATTACCTGAGTTGTAAGCCGCACCGTTTCCACCTAATCCTCCAGTGTTTGCAGCACCGCCATAGCTTCCACCGCCACCGGCTCCGCCACCACCAGCTCCACAAACAAAGCCATACTCATCTCCAAAATTCTGACACTGTTGCTTGGGTCCCAAACCTATTGTTCCATTGACACCAGCAACTCCAGCACCTGGACCAGTACCAGCAGAACCAGAAGTTCCACCAGCAACATCAATCACCAAACAATTGTCTTTATCAATACACCCTGTAAGCGCACCAACATTGTTTCCACTAGTCCCTCCAGAACCACCAACTCCACCTGAGAAACCCGCACCATCACCAATGATGTCTCCAAGGACCTCAATATTGGCTGCATTGATAACCAATTCTCCACAGCCACCACTCGAGTAAGGAGTAACCGAACAAACGACACCAGGATCCACTCTAAACAGACCACTGACATTATAAGTACCCGATAAGGCGGTGTTTGAAGTAATGATCAGGTCTCCTGCAATTGGAGTGGTTCCACACTGACCGAGAACCTTAGAATGTATACCGAATACTGAAATCGTAATTGCTACAAAAACGGTAAAAAGTTTTCTCATGCTACCATATAAAACCCCTTGTGAAAGGGCGGTTTTGAACAAAGCAAAGCTATCATTTTTAAGATTACATGTTTACCTCAAAAACTTAGCTTCAAATATTCACTTCTGTTGAAAATCGGATCACAATATCGGTCCATTTTAATCGATAGGGATATGCGATGCATAACTTTGCCGTCACATGGAGTATTTGAACGAACTGAACGATGAACAGCGAAGAGCTGTGGAACAACTGCAAGGTCCTGTAATGATCATTGCCGGTGCGGGTTCTGGTAAAACCAGGGTCTTGACATACCGAGTGGCTCATCTCATTAATAGTGGTGCCGACCCATTCAATATTCTGGCATTGACCTTTACCAATAAGGCCGCAAAGGAGATGCGTACCCGGATTGAAACCATGGTTGGCCCAGAGGCAAGAAACATTTGGATGGGAACTTTCCATTCGGTTTTCGCCAAAATTCTACGGTTTGAAGCTGAGAAGATCGGATACCCATCCAATTTCACGATTTACGACACTGCAGACTCCAAGAACCTCATCAAAGCTATTCTGAAAGAAGAGCAGCTTGACGACAAGACCTACAAACCCAGTTTAGTACTGAATAGAATTTCGGCCGCTAAAACCAATCTGATATCGGCAAACGAATACCTCAAAAACGATGAGCTTTTTGCGGAAGACAGGATGAGCGCCAAACCGAAACTCGGCATCTTATATCAGAAGTATTCTGAAAGACTGTTTCGGTCTGGTGCCATGGATTTTGATGATCTGTTGTATTGGACAAATGTTCTGCTTCGCGATTTTCCTGATGTGTTGAACAAGTACCAGAACCGTTTCAAGTTTGTGATGGTAGATGAGTATCAGGACACCAATTATGCCCAGTATCTCATTGTTAAACGCCTTGCTGCCAAATTCGAGAATATCTGTGTTGTTGGAGATGATGCGCAATCTATCTATGCATTCAGAGGAGCAAACATTCAGAACATCCTCAATTTCAGAAAAGATTACCCGGATGTAAAAACCTACAAGCTTGAACAGAATTATCGTTCTACCAAACATATTGTGGGAGCCGCCAATCAGGTGATTGAGCAGAACAAGGACAGACTGAAAAAGACGGTTTGGACAAGCAACACGGAAGGTGAGCCGATAAAAGTTGTTCGCAACCTAACGGATAATGAAGAGGGCATGATGGTGGCCCGTTCCATTTTTGAAACGAAAATGAACGAGCAGGCCCACGATAAAGAGTTTGCTGTTCTCTACCGAACCAATGCTCAATCAAGAGCTATTGAGGAGGCAATGCGGAAAATGAACATTCCCTATCGGATCTACGGTGGGCAAAGTTTCTACCAGCGCAAAGAGATAAAAGACCTCATCGCCTATTTCAGAATGGTCATTAATCCGCAAGATGAGGAAGCGTTGAAACGGATCATCAATTATCCTGCAAGGGGAATTGGTAAAACAACCGTTGACAAGGTCACAATTCTGGCCAATGATTGGAAAAAGGATGCCTATTCCATTATCAGCTCGCCTGAAATAAGGCAAGCTCAATTCAATGCAGGCACCGCCAAGAAGCTTGAAATGTTCGTCAACATGATAGAGAGTTTCAGAATTGACCTTCCGAAGGTCGATGCTTACGAATTGGGCGCTAGAATCGCCTCGACTTCTGGGTTGGTTGGAGACCTGTATTCTGATAAATCGCCTGAAGGAGTTAGCCGATACGAAAATGTGCAGGAACTTCTGAACGGACTGAAGGAATTTGTCGAAGAACAGCCAGGCGAAGATGAAGTTGTGGTTGAACCTCAGATCAAAACACTGGACCGATTTACTGAAGACATTGCTCTATTGACCGATGCTGACAAGGACAACGACCCTGAGAATAACAATAAAGTTTCTTTGATGACGATCCACGCATCCAAAGGACTTGAATTCCCATACGTTTACATAGTAGGGTTAGAGGAGAACCT
The DNA here is from genome assembly GCA_020635495.1 of Flavobacteriales bacterium. GTDB lineage: Bacteria > Bacteroidota > Bacteroidia > UBA10329 > UBA10329 > UBA10329. The sequence continues at coordinate 144,922 of JACJZQ010000007.1, forward strand.
GTTCCCCTCTCAGCTTTCTCTGAGTTCCAGACAAGACCTGGAAGAAGAACGCAGGTTGTTCTATGTTGCACTGACGAGGGCAGAAAAAAAGGTTCAACTGAGCTATGCAGTAAGCCGATTTCGCTGGGGAAACCTCGTACACAGTGAACCAAGCCGGTTCATTGAAGAGATTCCGGAGGCTCATTTGGATGTAACCGCCTCAAAACCAGCAGTTAGTAATAATTCCGTAACTTCGTCAGGTTGGAGTCGTAAGACGCAACCGTTTAATAGAAAACCATTATTATCTACAGGAAAAAGAATGGAAACCAAATCTAGAAACCTCACTAAATACGATGATAGCCGCAAGCCAAGTGGATTGGATACCGGTGAGGGAAATAGCGAACATGTCAACCGAATTATTGTGGGCACAGAAGTGATTCATGATAAGTTTGGAAAAGGTGAAGTTATTGCCATGGATGGAGTTGCACCGAATATAAAAGCCACCGTAGCTTTTCAAGGGGCTGGAAATAAGCAATTACTTCTCAAATTCGCCAAACTCAGAATTGTTGGCAAAGCCAAGCAATGACGGAAAGTCTTGACGCGCATGAATCAGACGAGATCGATGACCTGATCTCGATCGGAACTGATGAAGAGAGCACGGAAGAAATTCCAGTTATTGAGCGCGACAAGAAAGTACAATGGCTTGAATTAGCAGGATCATCTTTCCTCTTTGCATCAGCCTACCTCCTTCTCTATATTCTTTATGATTTTGTAACTGCCCTAGCAGCAGCTCATTTTGGCCTTGAGCCCGTGTTGTTCTATGATACCATCAGGTTTGAAAACAATGATGGTTGGTATCCTCACTGCGTTAAACGGGTCTTTGTTGTCGGAGCCATTGCCATGGGGTTCCTTGGGGCATTCTTCTACATCTTGTACCTCATTCTGCGCAAGTCCTACATTTTCGTAAGGCTATTTATGCTTTGGGGTAGTCTGATCTCCTTTGCCATACTTGCTCAAAGGATGATGAGTGTGCCGTTTGCGGGAAATTTTGAATACCGAAGATTGGACTCCTTAGGAATGGAGTTGGCCATTTTCACCAGTTACATGTACTACAAGCCTTCAACCGAATGGGCCATTGGCTTTTTAGGTTTCCTACTCATTATTGGAATCGGAATACTGTATGCAAAACCGTTCCTACAAACCGCTTGGTCTTCTAAGCAGATCGGTTCTGAAAAGGAACGTCTTAAGTTTTTGAGGTATCAGGTATTACTCCCAGTTGTTTTCGGAGCGCTTGCCGTAACCGCGGTAGTTTGGGACACCAATGCCATACCGAATATGATTAGCTACGTAGCAACTCTGATCTGTCTATTAGTAATGATAGTTCATGCCATGCTGATGGGATCATTCAAAATTCCAAGACAGAAAACATGGGAGAGATGGCCAATCGTTCCTACCATCGTGTTCATATTGGTTATTGTTGCCATCAAAACTGTATTGACAACCGGAATTGTAATTCCTAACCCAGAAATCTACAGAATTCTGGAGGTGACTCCGTCAGATCTTTAGCTTGTACTGAATAGTAAAACTTCTTGGCGGCTCCATAATTCCTGGTCTAACAGAGTAGAACTCATTCAACAGGTTCTTAGCAATTATGGCTACTGTCTGATTCTTGGCAACCTTCACTCCTAGTCTCAGATCCATGCGCCAAACCCCTTTATTATGTAGTTGGCGATACTCTGTAAAACCAGGCAATAATGCTTCGAATGAGGCATCAATGCGGTTCATGTAACTTGTGTATTCTACCGTATATCCCAACGTGAACTTCCAAAGATCCATTTCAATGTCCGCTTTGAAAACATTGGCAATTCGGTACTTCAGAATACTCAACTCTGACAATGAATCAGGATTTGAAATACTGGTGAACAAGTTCTGCATATAGATACCGAAGTTTTCCTGAGTGGTATCGCTTTGCAGGTCGGCCGGGTAGTTGAATGTATAGCCCAAATACACACGCATCGGTATGGGGCCCAGATTTCCGTCTCCTTGCAAGCCCAATTCAAATCCAGCAACACGTGCCTTACTGATGTTTTGCGGTTTGAAGTAAATACCACTGGTATCTACATTCAGGCCGTACTCGATCATATCGCGGTAATCAGACCAGAATAGTGCTGCATCGAAATTGGCATGCCAACTCAGAATTCTGAACCCTTGTTTAATTCCCAATTCCGCAGACCATCCCTGCTCTGGTCTAAGGTCTTGCTCTGGACGAATGTCAATTACACCTAAGCTGGCGTTAACATACTTCTCCCCTATACTTGGGAAACGGAAGCTCTGACCAAACGACATTCTAAGATTGGTCTTCTTGGCCAACTTCGCGTTAAGACCAAATCTGAAAATCAATGGCATGTTAACATCTGGCCCCAAGTAGGTCTGAATCCAATCTGATCTTAGACCCGGTGTTTCGTAGTATTCACTTCTCAAGCCAAAAAGTACAGATACTTTATCCTTGAATCGCTTTTCTACCTGTGCATAAAATGCTGGATTATGAGTAACAACAGTTCCAGCATCTGGATACAGCGTACTTACTGACCACACATATTGGTACTGAATTCCTGACGTAAGATTGAAGTTGTATTTGAAATCTTTCTGGAAACGATAATCGAAGAACATGACATTGGAGGTAGAAGGATCTTCGAAACTGCCATTCCTACGTTCCACCATATAATAACGCATTCTCAACGTGTGTGTACCAACAACATCCGACAGATATTGAATGTAGGGGTCCACATTTGCCATTACGTATTTATCTGTCGAACTAGTTCCATCCAATGGGATGTATGCTCCCTCTTGGCTATCCTTCCATAGTATAAATCGACCGGATTGCTGAAATTGGAAGTTCCCATTGATACCAGCGCTCAAACCCTTTATTTTCTCAAACTTATACCTCGTTTTCAGATTGATCCTTGCTGCTTGTCTATGTCCTCGTTGCAGATATGTTTGATCCGAACTGGCATGCGCTCCCACCACAAGGTCAAGATTTTTGATCTTTCTTCTGTGCGAAAGAAACACGCCAGTAAATGCAGGGCTGAAGGTGTTTTCCCACCATCTGGCCTCTTCATACTTAGGGGTGTCATAAATACCTTGATAGATTCTGAATTCAGTTTCAGGTTTATCCTTAGCCCAACCGGTCCTTACATGAATAACTCCATTCATTGCTCCGGAACCATACAATGAACTTGAAGAACCTTTCACAACTTCAATCTGCTGGGCAGTTTCCATCGGAATGGCGCTCCATTGAATATCCTGAAGGTCACCGGTTAAAAGAGGTAACCCATCAACGACCAATTGAACCCTGCTACCCACGCCATAGCTGTAGCCACTTCCTCCTCTGATGGAAACTTGGCCATCCAAAATAGTAACACCGGGTACTTTGGAAACAGCCGCTTTCAGGTCAGGACTGGCCGTGTTCTCGATAAGGTAATCCTGAATAACATCAATGGTAACCATCTCCTCTTCCAGTTTCTTTTCAAACTGACTACCTGTAACAACAACCAGATCCAGTGTCGTGCTTTCCAACGGAAGTTCTGCATTGAAGGTCACGGTTTCACCCTCTTTCAATTTGAACTTCTTTTTCAGTTCCTGAAATCCGATGAATTTGAAAGTGACCGTATGCTCACCGGGGGTCAATTTCAACGTGTACTGCCCATCTATATTGGTTGCAGCGCCAACACTTTCTTGATTGAATACGTTGACACCTATCAACAATTCACCTGTAGAGCCGTCCTTAACCGTTCCTGAAATGGTCTGTGCATTACCAGTTCCAATGAAAACCAGCAACGCTAAATACAGTATTCCTACCAACCTCATTCTGCCGAATTTTGGGCGCAATTTAGGTATACCCGTTAAACGGTCAATTGACCACATCGGCAACTTATTACCCACACTTTGTTAATTGCAAGGGTTGAGCAAACTATTTGAATACAATTGCCGTTTGAAAAAAAATGTAGCTTTGCACGCATTACAAAAAAGACCTTAACGCACACTCTATTCTATGAGCAATATTGGCAAAAACATAGGCGATTTCATTTTCCCAGCCTTATTGATTATCGGTGGCTTACTGATTGTTATCTCAGCAACAGTTGGCGGACAGAATGGCTATTGGTTGCTTGGAGGCAGCCTAATACTTATTGTAGGTCTGTTCTCTGTATTGATGAAGTTAGGGATGCTGAACAACATGGTTCAGAAAGCTCTATTTGTGGTTTTCATTCCGGCTGCGTTGGTTACAGCCTACTTTGCTTACCGCTCAATTCAAGCTCCAATTGAATTCAACAAATTGAAGGAGAAACGGTACTCGAAAGTTGAAAACCGACTTAAACTAATCCGTGATTGGCAGTTGGCGCACAAGTCGGTATATCGTGGTTATGCTCCAACTTTCGATTCGCTTTTTGCGTTCATCAACACAGACTCATTCCCCGTTGTAAAAGCTCTAGGAACAGTGCCAGATACACTAACTGAGCAGCAAGCTGTTGACATGGGATTGGTAACTAGAGATACGTTATTAGTTAGTGTTCGTGATTCATTGTTCAAAATGGAAGGCGACATCAATGAAGTAAGAATTATTCCTTTCAGTCAGAACCAAGAATTTGCCATGGAAAGTGGTGTAATTGAGAAAGGTCAAGTTAAGGTTCCAGTTTTTGAGGTGTTTGCTCAAAATTCGTACATATTTGATGGAATTGTTCCGGAATACTACGACCCTTCTGAAGGTCTGAAAGTTGGTTCGATGACCGATCCATCAACCAGTGGAAACTGGGAATAAGCTGAGACTTTCTTGATAAAGAAGGAACTTCACTTAAAACCTGATAACGAGCAAGAGGCGGCCGATGGTCGCCTTTCGTGTTTTGTGGATATTAGCAGAAATGGAATACAACTGCTGAAACTGAATGATGCGTTCAAAACCACCGAATTCGTTTCTTGGAGTTTCCCGAACTCAGAAACTGATGCTGTTTGGACCGAGAATGTAAACGAAGTTCTGACTGATGAGGCGTTCAGGTCTGCGGTGGCTGAAATACCATACAAGTTTTCTGTTTCAGATTGCCACCTGACCATCGTTCCTGAAACGTTATTTGAAGACGAAGTAGCTAAAAGTCAGATTGAATTCCTTTTTGGCGAGAGTGGTGAATCCAAGGTCATTACACAGAAGCTTAGCAATACGGATGCTGTTTGTGTTATCAGAATTCCGAACGCATTAGCTCAGAAAATCGCTGAACCTATCAATTCTTCATTCATTACTTGGGTAGATGGTTTGCTTGGGAATTCATCTGGAATTAAAGTAAACGTGACCTTGAACGAAAAACGCTTTTCACTCACCATTCAGAAAGACGGAAAACTTCTTTTTTCCAATTGGTTCAATCATTCTAAACCAGATGATGTTCTCTATTTCCTGATGGCATCATTGGAATCGATGAATATTCTTCATTCCGATGCTGAGTTGATTCTTTCAGGACGAGTTGACAAAGGAGATGAGGTCTACAGCATACTATCCAGATTCATCTCCAAAATTTCATTTGCAAAACGACCGAAGAATCTGACCTACAGCTATTCATTCAATCAGATTCCAGAACATCGGTTTCCCTTCATATTGGCAGCAGCATGCGCATAATAAGCGGCAAACATCGTGGACGAAGCATTCGCCCACCCAAGAATTTACCTGTACGCCCAACTACCGACAAGGCCAAGGAAGCACTGTTTAACATTCTGAACAACCGCATTGATTTTGACGAACTTGATGTGCTCGATCTTTTCTGCGGAACCGGCAGTATCAGTTTTGAATTCGTTAGCCGCGATGTGAGATCCATTGCCTGCGTAGATGAGAATTTCCGGTGTATCGGATTCGTTAGATCAACCATGCAAGAATTGGGCATGGAAACGGCTAAGACTTTCAAAGCCGATGCGTTGAAGTTTGTGGAGTCAACCAATTTGAAATGGGACCTGATTTTCGCAGATCCACCTTATGATTTTCCTAAGTATCAAGAATTGGTTTCTACTATTCTTAACCGCCAATTATTGAACGAAGAAGGCATGCTCATCATCGAGCACCCCAAAGAAGTATCGTTCGATTCATTCGCAGAATTAACGGAAACCCGCAAATACGGCAAAGTGCATTTCAGCTTCTTCCAGTTAGAATCTTAGGAAGAAATCTTTGGTGAGTTGCTTGTATTCGTTGGTATAGTCATGACGCTTATTGGACTGTGCAATACAGAAATCACGTCTGCTGGGCTTATCAAGTTCCTTAGCGGTGAAATTCACCATTAGCCGAATCTCAGGATAATCTGGTTGTGGAAACACATCCAATACTTCTTTCGGATAAAACCCATGTTTTTTGGCAGCACTGCAAAACGTATCATACTCCGTTTTCGGAAATATGACTGCAAACCTTCCATCCACGGCCAACAACTCCTTTACGTAACCAAAAAGATCAGATGGCTTCAGACTGACCGTATGCTTTGCCAGATATAACGACTCATCCTTTGGGGCATGTTGCGTGTTGGAAAAAAACGGAGGATTACATACCACCAGGTCATACTTCTTTCCTCGATTCACAAATTCAGCAACATCTTCATTGTAAACGGAAATGTCTGAGAATGAGGATTGCATCACGTTCCTTTTTGCCTGATCTGCGGCAATCGGATTTATCTCAATGGCATCAACTTTAACCTTAGCGCGCTGCGCAAGCATTAATGAGATCAACCCGGTGCCCGTTCCAATGTCAAGAACTCGGTCTCCGTCTTTCACTGGGGTCCAGGCACCTAGCAATACACCATCCGTACCGACTTTAAATCCGCCAGCAGAATGATAAACTCTGAATTTTTTAAACTGGAAAAATGGTTCAGCCATTTATATACAGATCGATAAGTCCATCTGGAGCTTCGATGTGTATCTGCTCCGATTCAATGTCAACTTCCTTAATTATCTCTTCCACCCACGGAATCAGAATTGTTTTTCCTTCCCTCTCAACTTCCAGAATTGGATGTTGGGCTGTTTCCATGATACCGGAAACTGCTCCGACATCTCCGAATATGGCATCGGTAACTGAAAAGCCGATCAGATTATTGGTAGCATCATTAACCGGTGCTTCAAATTTGGACCGTTCTAACAAGATCTCACAGTCCACGAACTTGTCAGCTTGTTCCACGGAGTCTACAGACTCCAATTTCAACACCATTCTATTGAGGCCAGAAATACTACATTCTTCTACAAAAAAAGGAACCGGCCCTCCCTGTAACAGGATAAAGACCGGTTCGTCCTTTTCAAGTTCTGGTGCTCCAGAAGCATGAACATTAACTCTAACTGACCCGTGCAGTCCGTGAGAACGAGAAATTGTTCCGAGGACCTTCAGATCGTTCACGCTTACTCAGCTTTGTTCTCTTCCTCTGCTGCTTCTTCGGCAGGTGCCTCGGCTTCAGCAACTGGCTCTTCAGCTGGTGCTTCTTCTACTGCAGGAGCTTCTTCAACAGCAGCAGTTTCCTCAGCAACTGGTGCTTCTGTAGTCTCTGCAACTGGTTCCTCACCTTCTGCAACAGCAACTTCTTCTGCCAATGGAGAAGACTTCGCAGCTACTTTCTTAGCTATCTCCTCTTTCTTGGCAACTTCTGCTTTCAACGCATCAGATTTAGCAGTATCCTGCGCCTTAACTATGGCAGCAGCACCTTGCTGAATCTTAGCAGCTTTATCATTCATCCATTTTTCGAAACGAGCATCAGCTTCTTCTTGAGTGAAAGCTCCTTTCTTTACTCCACCGTTAAGGTGTTTACGGTACAATACGCCCTTGTAAGAAAGGATGGCCCGACAAGTGTCGGTAGGCTGAGCTCCATTCTCCAACCACTTTACCGCACCATCGAAATCAATATCGATAGTTGCTGGGTTCGTGTTCGGATTGTAAACTCCCAACTTCTCAATGAACTTCCCATCCCGTGGGGCACGCGAATCGGCTGCTACGATGTGAAAAAACGCATAACCTTTTCTTCCATGTCTCTGCAATCTGATTTTAGTTGGCATGTAGACGAATTAAATGTTTAAAAATTTGGGGCTGCAAATATGCGACTTTCCTTTCAATATAAAAACACCTATTTCCAATTCATTTTCAAGCACTTAAAAACAGCTTCAAAAAACACCCATTCTGTCATTTCGAGCGGAGTTTACGAAGCCGAGAAATCTTGTGATTTGGGCGTTCCCCTGCGGGTCGGGCTTTCCGCGCTGCACGGCAGCTTGCTCCAATCCCTAACGCGGGCGCTCCGTAGCAAACGTCATTGCGAAGACGGAGGACGAAGCAATCTCCTTACTGAACGACCACTTTTTCCGTGTAAATCATCTCATCGGTCCTTACCACCAAATGGTAAATACCTGCGGTTGGAAGTTCGATTGAAATCTTATCGGTTGAGTTGAATTGTGTTGAGAAGACTGGTTGGCCGAGCGAATTGAATGCCTCAACATTGTATCCCTTTGATGAATTCCCTTCTATGGTAAATTGACCATCACTTGGATTAGGAAAAATCACAAGCGGAAGTTTTCATCCGTCTCTATTCCAGCAATCACAATCGAGACGCTATCACTGACCGAAATTTCCTACATTCATTATAAGCAGTTAGTAACATTATATGTACCTGAAGATTGATATGTGTGAAGGTACACTTCAACACTGGTGGAATCATCCAATTCCAAAAAACGAGTCGGCCATGGATGATTGATTTCAAAATCCACCTGATTCCACCAGTTTACAAAATCAAAACCAGCAATTGGAGAAGCAGCATGTTCAACGCTAACATCAGCACTTCCTCATAACCATGAACATCTGTAATAGTGACCGTAGGTCTCAACAACTATGGATTGCGTCCACTACCGTACTCAATAAATTTGCTCACCAATCGGAGTTACACTTAACGCCACGCTATCACCTTCGCAAAACTGCAATGACCACCGCTGTAATCCAAGGAGCCGGAAGCCCCAAACAGGAACATCATGCTGAATCGTATCCTGCAATTGTCGTTGGAAAACCATCACATAACCGTATAGCTTCCTGTTAACCCATACGTGTAACTGTCTGAGACATAGTTTCTCAAAACATGCCTCGAATTAATAGCATCTGTTATGAATAATCCTAGCAAGGCTAACGTCTGATATGAGATCGAAGCGACTTCGTTAACACCATGTAATATAACCCAATATAGATTTGCAGCATTCTATCAGTAACACCAAACTTCCAACAAATGATAGAACCATGAATAGCGAAATCCAACTTTATTGGGTTATCAACTCCTCCAACGACTAATGAGCAACGTCATTGGCTTTCCATATGACAAGCCAGGTAATTTCAATTGGTCGTACTTGTAGAACTTAGAGTGGTTTGGTCTCCCAAACAAATATCGGTTGCCGCAAATGACGCTATCGGCATTGGATTGATAGTTACAACGTGGTGGTTTGGCCAGTTCATTATCACTGGCCGTAATTCTGAGACCAACCACGAAAGTTCCTGCTGAATTGAACTGATAACCAATGACTTGTCAGATGCATCATCAAATTGTCCATCGTTATCAAGTCCCAATCCCAATTCGTGATAGATCTCTCAGATACGGTGGAATTGTCCGCAAAACCGTTTGAGCTCCTCAAAGGTTGGTTGAGGTAAAATCCACCAAGTCTATCGTGGCATTTGCTTGAAAGGAACATACAATTAGATGAAAATCAGAATCCTTCGTTTCATGGTAGGTCGAGTTGATTGCATTCAAAATTAGAAAGTTCATCAAATCAACAATGCTTCCTAAAGATTGCCGCGCCTTCGGCTCGCAATGACGGTGGCAAGTGGCGCGCGTTAGGGATTGTAGCGGATACCCCGCAGCGAAGGGAGGAGTATGAGCGAAAAGCCCGACCCGCTTCAGGCGGGGAACGCCCAAACCGTTAAAAAACGTAAACGGTGAACAATAACCATCCGCGGGTTGTCGTTTTACAAGCAAACCCTGTGCAATGGTACTCGCGTATGTCATCTTCTCTGCTGCCCTTTGTGCCTTGGCAATAGACGTGGCTACTACGGATTAACGCTTTTGCGGGCGTACGGTCGTACGCCCCTACTGGTCGCTTTTCACTGGTCGCTGGTCGCTTAAAACTCTTTCATCAGTTTTCAACATAGGCCGTTCAAAGGGCTCAAAAACCTAACTTCGGGCTGTCTTAATAAGCTAAGTCAACCTTTCATGTATCTGATCTACGACACGGAGACCACTGGTCTGCCGAAGGACTACAACGCCCCCATAACTGACGCGGAAAATTGGCCGCGTTTGGTGCAGTTGGCGTGGCAGTTGCATGCCAAGGACGGCTCGCTGATAGAGGCGCAGAACTTCATTGTGAAGCCCGATGGGTTCGACATTCCGTTCAACTCGGAGCAGGTTCACGGCATTTCTACCAAAAAGGCGCTGGAAGAAGGTATTCCGCTTCAGGAAGCGTTGGACCGTTTTACCGAAGTGTTGGGCAAGTCGCAGATCGTTGCGGGGCACAACATCGAGTTCGACATCAACATTATGGGTGCGGAGTACATGCGCATGGGCGATTCGGCCCCGATCATGGACCTGCCTTCCATCGACACCAAAGATGAATCGACCGAGTTCTGCGCCATTCCAGGTGGTCGTGGCGGTCAGTTCAAATGGCCAAAACTCACCGAACTGCACGTAAAGCTTTCGGAGAGGCGTTTGATGAAGCGCACAACGCTGCCGCAGACGTGGCAGCTACCGCCCGTTGTTTCCTCGAACTCATCCGCATCGGGGTCATCACCTCCCAAAAGCGGGATTGTCTGCGGAGGAATTCCAGACGTACAAGGAGGTCAACCCTACTCCGTTCGAAACGGAAGACATTGAAATTGAAGCGCAGGTGGCGGCTTCCAAAAAGAAGCGCGACACGACTTCTTCCGATGCTGCGACTTCGGCCAAGGCCGTGAAGCACGATTTTGCGCACCTGCATTGCCATTCGCAGTTCAGCGTGTTGCAGGCCACCATTCAGATCGAGAATCTGGTGAACCGCGCGGTGGAGTTCGGCATGCCAGCCGTGGCGCTGACAGACCACGCCAACATGTTCGGCACCTTCCATTTTGTGATGGAAGTGGAAAACGCCAATCGCGAGATTGCGGCACACAACGAGAAGATCGCATCGGGCGAAGCCCAAGGCCAACCAAAACGCCACTGAAAGGAATTGTGGGTTGCGAGTTTTACGTGACCGATGACCTCAGAGACAGAACCAAGCAGAACAATGGTTTCCAAACGGTGCTGCTGGCCAAGAACAAGGCAGGTTATCACAACCTCGCGAAGCTGAGTTCCATCTCGTTCGCAGAAGGTTTCTACTACGTTCCACGTATCGACAAGGAAGTTCTGCTGCAGTACAAGGAGAACCTGATCGTTTCCACGGGCGGCCCAGGTGGCGAAGTGCCTTACCTCATCCTCAACGTGGGCGAAAAGCAGGCCGAGGAAACGTTCCTGTGGTACAAGAGCATTTCGGGGAAGACTTTTATGTGGAGCTGATCGACCACGGTCAGCCGGGCGAAAAGCGGTAAATGAAACGCTGCTGGAGTTCGCCAAGAAGCACAACGTCAAGTATTTCCCGAGCAATAACGTTTACTACCTCAACCAGAAGGATCGAGCGCGCACGACATTCTGCTTTGCCTGAAGGAAGGGTGAAGATCGATGAAGAATCGCGCGGACGGGATTACATCAAACGCCTTTTCCGAACGACCAGTTCTACTTCAAGTCTCAGGATGAGATGAAGAAGATCTTTGCGCATGTGCCTGAGGCGTTTGAGACCATCGGTGAGATTGTGGATAAGATCGAGCCGTTCAAACTGAAGCAGGATGTGTTGCTTCCTGTGTTCAACATTCCGCAGAATTCGTTGACCCTGAGGATGCTAAAGATGGTGGCAAACGCGGTGAGAACGCATACCTCCGTCACCTAACTATATAGGTGCTGAAAGCGTTACGGAGAAGTAACCGATGAGATCCGCGAGCGATTGGATTTCGAGTTGCAGACCATTGCCAACTCGGGTTATCCGGCTACTTCTTGATTGTTCAGGATTTCACCTCGGAAGCAAGAAAAATGGGCGTTTCCGTTGGACCAGGTCGTGGTTCGGCTGCGGGTTCTGCCGTTGCGTATTGTATTGGAATTACGAATGTGGATCCAATCGCTTACGACCTCCTGTTTGAGCGTTTCCTGAACCCCGACCGTGTGTCGCTTCCCGATATCGACATCGACTTTGATGATGAAGGTCGCGGCAAGATCATCGATTGGGTGGTGAACAAATATGGCAAGAATCAGGTGGCGCAGATCATCACTTACGGTAGCATGGCGGCCAAGTCGGCCATCCGCGATACCGCGCGTGTGCTGAACCTGCCATTGGCCGATGCCGACCGCATTGCGAAGCTGATCCCAGACATCAGCCTTGCGAAAATCTTCGGGCTGGATGATAAAGCCCTGAAGGAAAAACTGAATGGTGACGGTGAGCGTGTTGCGCAAGCGGAAGAACTCAAAAAGCTTTCGGAAGGAAGAGACGAGATCGCGCTGACCATCAACGAGGCACGCGTGCTCGAAGGTTCTATCCGAAACACGGGCATTCACGCATGTGGCGTTATCATCACGCCCGATGACATCACCAATCACATTCCCGTTACCACCGCCAAGGATTCTGACCTCGCGGTAACGCAGTTCGACAACAGCGTGGTGGAATCGGCAGGAATGCTGAAGATGGACTTCCTCGGGCTGAAAACGCTGTCCATTATTAAGGATGCGATCAAGCTGGTGAAGATGCGTCACAACATCGACATCGACCCCGATGAGATTCCGCTTGACGACCCGAAAACGTACGAGCTTTATCAGAAAGGACAGACCAACGGAACGTTCCAGTTCGAGTCGCCTGGATGCAGAAGCACCTGCGCGCGCTGAAACCCGACAAGTTTGCCGACCTCATTGCGATGAACGCGCTCTATCGCCCAGGGCCGCTGAAGTACATCCCGAACTTCATCAAGCGGAAGCATGGCGAAGAGGAGATTACGTACGATCTGCCCGAAATGGAGGAATACTTGGCCGAGACGTACGGAATTTCGGTCTATCAGGAGCAGGTGATGTTGCTCTCGCAGAAACTGGCGGGCTTCTCCAAAGGTGATGCGGACGTGCTGCGGAAAGCGATGGGTAAGAAGATCTTCGCCCTGCTGCAAAAGCTGAAACCGCAGTTCTTGGAAGGCTGCGCCAAGAACGGCCACGACACCAAAATTGCTGAGAAGATCTGGGCCGACTGGGAGGAATTCGCGGCCTACGCGTTCAATAAATCGCACTCCACGTGCTACTCGGTGGTGGCGTTCCACACGGGTTACCTCAAGGCGAATTACCCTGCCGAGTACATGGCTTCGGTGATGACGCACAACATGAACGACATCAAAAAGGTGACGTTCTTCATGGACGAGTGCCGCAGAATGGGAATTCCTGTTCTGGGGCCAGATGTGAACGAATCACAGTTCAAGTTTGCGGTGAACGACAAAGGTGAAATCCGCTTTGGGTTGGGAGCCATCAAAGGTGTTGGCGAAGGTGCGGTTGAGGCCATCATCAACGAACGGACGGAGAACGGAAACTTCACTTCCATTTTCGACCTCACAAAACGAATCGATCTTCGCGCAGCAAACCGAAAATGCATGGAAAGCTTGGCTGTTGCCGGGGCTTTCGATGGATTTGAGAACAGCCATCGTGGCCAGTATTTCTTCGATGATGGAACCGGAACGTTCTTGGAAAAAGCCATCAAATTCGGAGCAAGCGCGCAATCGGCTGAGAACAGCGCGCAGGTTTCACTCTTTGGAGAAGCATCCAATGTTCAGCTTCCGGAACCCGTTCCGCCTAAGTGTGAAAAGTGGGGCAACATTCAAGCGTTGAAAGCTGAAAAGGAAGTGGTTGGCGTTTACATTTCAGGCCATCCACTGGATGATTTTGAACTCGTGATGGAGCGTTTCTGCAACATCGACCTTGCCTCTCTTCAAACCGAAGAGGCCAAGAAAAGCCCAGGCGAATACAAGTTTGCGGGCGTCATCTCATCGGTGCAGCATCGCATGAGCAAACAGAACAATCCGTACGGGATTTTCGAGATCGAGGACAAACAGGGTTCGATGGAATTCCGCTTGTTCGGTGAGGATTACACCAAGTTCCGTCAGTACCTCGACATGGAATTCTTCCTCTACGTACGTGGCGTTTGGAAGGAAAGACGCTGGGGCGGCAATCAGGCTGATGGTGTTCCTCCTGAAAAGGAATTCAAAATCAACAGCATGGAGTTGCTGAATGAAGTGCTGGAGAAGAAAACCAACAGTATTACTATCACCGTTCCCCTCAATGAGGTTAGACCTGAAAACATTTCCGACCTCAAGGCGTTCTTAGAAGAGCATCCGGGAAGCTGCAAGGTGAATATGCGCGTGATGGGAATGAATGGGCTTAGCGTAGACATGCATTCGAAAACCATGAGGGTTAAACCTGAGCAACGCCTCATTTACGATATCAAGGATAAGTTAGGTCTGGAGGTCAGGTTGAAATGAATGTCGCAGATACGATAGAGCCACATAGCGGATTTTATACTTTTGGCACACCGGATTCAACAAACAGAAAATAGAAAACAATGGCATTAGAATTAACAGACGCGAACTTTGAAGAGCTTGTAGAGAAATCTGACAAGCCGGTATTGGTAGATTTTTGGGCAGTTTGGTGCGGACCATGCAGAATGGTTGGCCCTATCGTAGAAGAACTTTCCAGCGATTATGATGGAAAGGCTGTGGTTGGCAAAGTAGATGTTGACAATAACCCAGGGGTTGCCGCCAAATTCGGAATCAGGAATATTCCTACCATTCTATTCTTTAAGAACGGAGAAGTGGTTGATAAGCAGGTTGGTGCCGCACCGAAGCAAACATTTTCAGCAAAGCTGGATGCTTTGATGTAAGCGCACAATAACTCATTAAGGCTGCCGTCCTGTACTTCTTCGCATTTGCGATATTTGAGGTAGGACGGCAGTTTCATTTTCTATGAACAGTATATCGATACATAGTCAACGTGTAAAGCAGTTCAGCAAGCTGGAACTGATTGCTAAGCAGGTGGTGGAAGGATTCATCACTGGCTTGCACAAAAGCCCGTTCCATGGATTTTCAGTTGAGTTTGCTGAACATCGACTTTATAACACAGGAGAATCGACCAGACATATTGACTGGAAACTCTACGCTCGCAGCGAGAAGCTGTTCGTGAAAAGGTATGAGGAAGAGACCAATCTGAGATGTCAGATCGTGATAGACACTTCCTCATCCATGCAGTTTCCGCTGACGGATAATTCAAATCCTGATGGAGTGAACAAGATCGGTTTCAGCACCTATGCGGCTGCGTCTCTCATTCATTTGCTGAAAAAGCAGCGAGACGCTTTCGGTCTTTCCCTTTTCGCAGACACGGTAGAAGTTCACACGGATTGTCGGTCAACAACCACGCATTCCAAGTTGATCTTCAATGAACTTGAGGATTTGTTGAACCCGCCAAAACAGGCAAACAAGAAAAGTTCAGGAGCAAAAGCTCTTCATGAAATAGCCGACAAGATCAAAAGACGATCTCTTGTGGTACTGTTCAGCGATATGATAGAAAACTCTGAACGCAGCCAAGATGACCTATGGAGGGCGCTTCAACATTTAAAGCACAACAAGCATGAGGTCATTCTTTTTCATGTAGCGGACAAAAAGAAGGAACTGGATTTCGATTTCGAGAACCGCCCTTACCGCTTTGTCGATATGGAAACTGGAGAAGAGCTGAAGTTGAATCCGTTGGAGGTTCGTGAAGCTTACCAGAAGTCAATGCAGAAATTTGAGCATGATCTGAAACTCAAATGTGGTCAATACAGTATCGATCTGGTTGAAGTAGACATTTCCGAAGGATTTGAACAAGTGCTTCTGCCCTACCTACTAAAACGGAAAAAGCTTTTTTGATGCGATTTATCTTTCTAGCCCTACTAACAGTTCTCTGTTCTTCGTCATTTGCCGTTGATTTCACTAGCCTTTCAAGAGATGAACCTGTCTCAACCACCTATCCTGCTACTTTCAAATGTTATGTTGATGTGGCTTTGTCTTTGAAACTGGAACAAACCAAACGGCCACTTTACCTCACCGTAACTTACATCATCGGCAACGACACGATGAATGATCAGATCACTGCTTCTGATGACCTGAACATTGTGCTCAAGCAGCTTTTCTTGGATGACACGGAGCGACTTACGGTATCAGTGAAGTTGAACAATCAAGATACTGAAGAGGTCAGTGGTATTGAAGGTTCTTTGCGAATAGTGCGCAATCCCGACTTTAAACCAACTGACGATCAGGGAAAAACCGAGTTTCGAAGTGGTGTTTGGAAATCAGACCAAACACCATTGTTCAGAATCGTCAACAAAGATTCCGTTCCACAGTTCTTCAGATTAAAAATCAATTTCAACGAACAGTTTGAATTTGACCGATTCTTTTTCAAGATGAAAGTCATTAGTCCTTCAGTTGGGATTCAACTTCTTGATAAGGAAATCGTAGTCAATGAAGACAGATCGGTTTCTTCCCGTGCTCGATCCTTCTCACTCGACATGAAAGAAATAGACATGGAAATACCTGGCACATATTATTTTCAGATAATCCCAAACATGTCGGCAGGCAGGGTAAATGGAATAGGGAAAGTTGACTACGAAATTGTTCGAGAATAAATTTATTTGAGACGGTTTCAGATTTCTCAAATTAATTTACATTTGCAGCCCCAATGATTACCAAGGTCCGGTAGTTCAGTTGGTTAGAATACCTGCCTGTCACGCAGGGGGTCGCGGGTTCGAGTCCCGTCCGGACCGCTCAACAGAGTGTCAAATCACTACAAACCCTTGTAAATCAAGCATTTACAGGGGTTTTCTTTTTGGTGACCACACCAAAGAATACCATCTTTTTGCAGATAATAGGTGACCTATTCGGTGACCTAATTCTGCTCCTTCCACAGGTCACCTACTTAGTGTGTAATTTCCTGAATTTCAGCGCATTAATACCCGTTTTTCTCTTGAAAATTCGGGGTCAATTCCGTATCTTCAATAGCGAAATAAGTAGGTCACCAACAACTTAAATCATGTCAAACACTTTCTCCCTTCTCTTCTATGTGAAGAAATCCAAGATTGGTGCTGATGGCACCGCCCCCATCTATCTGCGCATAACCGTAAACGGTCAGCGAGCAGAAGTATCAACCAAACGAACCGTTGCCCCAGACAAATGGAACACCGATAAAGGTTGTGTCAGAGGAACCACCGAAGATGTCAAGGCGCTAAACGCCTACCTTGATACGCTTCGCTCCAAAGTTTACGAGCATCATCAGCAGTTGCTTATTCGCAACAAGCAGATCACCGCCCAGGCAATCCGCAATGCCTACTTAGGCATCACCGAAAGACAGCACACCCTTTTGGAAGTGTTCAGAGATCACAACTCCAAAATGGAACAGCTCATTGGCAAGCAATTCGCAAAAGGCACTTACACCAAGTACCAAACTTCGTTGATGCACACCAGCGAGTTCATCAAATGGAAGTACAAGGTTTCCGATGTGGTCATTACTGATGTCTCTTACAGTTTCATTACAGAAATGGACCACTACCTCCGCACGGTCAAGAACATAGAGAACAACACCGTTATCAAGTACCTCACTCACTTGCGCAAGGTCGTTCGTTTGGCCGTTGCAAACGATTGGTTGCAGAAAGACCCCTTCTTGAATTTCAAGATGGCATCTAAGGAGGTAGAAAGAGAGTTCTTGTCCGAAGACGAGATAGAAATGCTCATGTCTAAAGACTTTCGCATTCACCGCTTGGAGCAGGTGCGTGATGTTTTCGCCTTCTGCTGTTTCACAGGGTTGGCGTTCGTTGATGTTCACAAACTCACGCCCTCTAATGTGGTGCGTGGCATTGATGGAGAAAGCTGGATATACACCAAGCGCACCAAAACAGACACCCGCTCAAACATTCCATTGCTTGCACCAGTGTTGGCAATCGTTGAGAAGTACGCAGATCACCCGGAGTGTGAAACCAAAGGCAAACTTCTTCCGGTGCTCAGCAATCAGAAAATGAATGCTTACCTGAAAGAAGTGGCCGACCTGTGCGGCATCGAAAAGAACCTCACCATGCATGTTGCCCGTCATACGTTCGCAACCTTCGCATTGACAAACGGAGTTCCTTTGGAAACCGTTGGCAAGATGCTCGGTCACCGCTCACTCAAAACCACCCAGCACTACGCAAAGATCATCGACAAAAAAGTGTCGGAAGACATGCAAGTTCTAAGGGATAAATTCCCCGTCAAACTTGCCAAAGTGGGCTAAGCCCATTCAGACCGTAACCTATTTACGTTCAGATGCTTATTCACGAGTTTTCCAACGCTAAAAGCCCCTAATGTGGAAAACTCTGATACATTTTAAGCCTCTTTGCCGTCAATTGGCGGTATCTTTAAGGTAGCCCAATGGGTTACCATTCGATACTGTATGAAGTGATGAAATTTGAAGTCATAACGAAGGACGACCTCCACCAATTGAAGGAGGAGATTCTGAACGAAATATCAGCCCTGTTGGAAGGGCGCAAAGAGCAAAAAAAGTGGCTGAAGTCCACTGATGTGCGTGAAATGTTGGGCATCTCTCCTGGCACCTTGCAGAACCTGCGGGTAAACGGAACGCTACCCTTCACCAAAGTAGGTGGAACCATCTACTACGCTCATGAGGACGTGCTGAAAGTTCTTCAGAAGAACAAGAGAAACGCAGCATAAGGCACAGGCCGCTTCTCTACATACCGACAACTTAAATTTTCACCGATGGGAATGATACAATACATCCCGTCCAGCTTGGATATTGACCTGATTTTTCAGGAAAAACCACAGGACGTAAAACTGGAAAGAGACAAGATGGTTCACATCCTCAACCTTGTCTCAGAGTTACCTGCCTACAATAGCGACATCCTAACAGATGATGGCTATGTGCCGCTTAATGGGCAAAAATTACAACAGCGGGGCATCAAGAACTACCCCGAGTACCTGAACTACTTCGTAGGTGCCAACATCCTCGAAACGGATGGCTATTACATTCCAGAAGAAAAATCGACCGGGTATCGGTTTACAACCGACTACCAGACCACCCTGAAAGAAGAGATGCGCCAAATGGACCCTTTGCAGAAATATCATGCAGAACACACGACCTGAAACAGACACACACCCGTGAACTGCCATATCTGTATAAGTGGTTCAACGAAGACCTGACCATCGATTTTGACTGGGCAATGGACTACCTGAACATGCAACTACAGGCCGATACATACAACCGTATTCCGAATGCGCTCATGAAGCACAACGCATCATATATGCCTTCAAAAATTGCTTCACCACGAATTTCACTTCAGCATCGACCCAACGGTTTTTCGGTTGCACACCAACCTCACAACACTCAAAAGCGAGTTGCGAAATTTCCTCACTTATCGGGGCGAAAATTTGATTTCGCTCGATTACAGCAATTCGCAACCGCTAATAGCGGCCTATTTGTTCAATCCAGCCGTATATGCCTTGACAAAAAACGGAGCCGCAAATAGTGTTCTCCTCAAAATATGTGAGATTTCTCAAGAAAATAGTGAGAGAATACTCTCCAAGAGTGTGTCACCCAATGGGAGATACTCTCCTTCCATTATGTTAGTCAAATCCCTGCAATGCATTGAAGCACAAGACATTGACGCATTTTGCCGTGTCGTGCAGGACGGTGACCTCTACGAGCACATCGAACGGGAGATTGAGCAACGTACAGGCGCTCCCTTGCTCGGTGGCCGCAAGGCCGTAAAGACCGCCATGTTCCAAGCGTTCTTTTCCGACAACCGCTTCATCGGTCAGCCTGATGCCGCCCCCAAGCGCATCTTCCGTGAGGTGTTCCCCACCGTCTATGAGCACTTCGCTTTTATCAAGTCGGGGCAGAGCAACCTCCTCGCCAAGGTGTTGCAGACACTCGAAAGCGAACTCGTCCTAAGGCGCATTGCCAAGCGCATCGCCAAGGAACGCCCCAAGCTGCCCATCTTCACCATTCACGATAGTATAACCACCACCGTGGGCAATGAAGATTATGTCCGTGAGATAATGACAGAGGAAATGCAAAAGGCCATGAACCTCACCCCGTCCATCAAGACCGAATTATGGACACCCGATAATATCAAACGGAACGACCTACGTATTGCCGCTGGCATGCGTCAGGTAGCATAATTCGTTCTTACTCCCTTGCGCATAGCCACAACGTAAATACTTTACGCTTTGCCTCCCCAATATTGGCCGAATGATGGTAAGTTAGCCATCCTTAAATTGCAGCCATGAACAAGAAAGAGATACTCGATAAGATAAAGACCGTTGAAGGGCTGACCAATGATGAACGTGCCTATTTGGTGAACCTCGTAAACACCAAAAAGAAGTACGGACTGGTATGGGAAGACAAACCAGAGGATGTAGAAGAGGAACTACGCACCAAACTGCCCATACTCAAAGAAGTAAAAGAACGGGCTATTGTAAACGATACCGAAATCGAAAAGCACCCCAACCACATTCTTATTGAAGGCGATAACCTACATGCCCTTACCGCCCTCACTTTTACCCACGAGAATAAAATTGACGCCATCTACTTAGACCCGCCTTACAATACTGGTGCGAAAGATTGGAGATACAATAACGACTATGTTGATTCGGAGGATCAGTTTAGACATAGTAAGTGGATTGCAATGATGCATAAACGTCTCAAACTGGCGAAAAACCTTTTGGTTGATGACGGTATCATTTGCGTAACGATAGATGACTATGAAGTTCCTCGATTGACTTTGATTATGGAGGAGATCTTCGGTGAGAAAAATCATCTTGGTACGATAATCATAAGAAACAACCCATCCGGAAGGTCGACAGTGAAAGGAGTTTCTATAACGCATGAATATGCGCTAATCTTTGGAAAATCTGACTCGTCTGTGGTTGGCAGGTTACCAAGAAATGAGAAACAGCGAGGTCGATACAAATTTGAAGATGAGATTGGACCATTTGAATGGGTCAACTTCAGAAAGCATGGCGGTACAAGAAGCGAATCCCCATCTATGTATTATCCAATTTTTGTCACAAAAAATGAGTTCAGACTGCCTGAATTAGAATGGGATGATAGTACATCAGAATGGCGTCTTCTCGAGAATCCTAATCAGAAAGAATCTATTCTATACCCAATTGACGAGAACGGCAGAGAAAGGAGATGGAAATGGGGCATTGATAGGCTTCGAGAAAATCCTTCTGAGTTCATGGTTAAAAAAGACAAGGGTGGTTTGGATGCCCTGTATGTTAAAGCAAGGATGAACATGGAAGGTGTACTTCCGCTCACTTGGTGGGAGGATAAGAAATACTCTGCCACATCCTACGGAACTAACTTGGTGAAAGACCTATTTGGCGGAGAATTGCAAGTGTTTTCATACCCGAAGTCACTTCATGCGGTTGAGGATTCCCTGAGGGTAATCGCTTCAAAGCCCAATGCCGTTATTCTTGACGTTTTCGCTGGCTCGGGAACAACACTTCACGCAACCATTAATCTGAATCAGGAAGATGGTGGTTCAAGAACTTGCATTTTAGCCACAAACAACGAAAACAACATTGCCGAAGAAGTTACCTACGAACGCAATAAGCGGGTAATAAAGGGCTACACCAACGCCAAAGGAGAAAAAGTAGATGGTCTTAAAAACAACAACCTCCGCTACTACCAATGCGGTTTTGTAGAGCGGGAGCCATCCTTGGCCAACAAACGCCAACTTACCCAATTGGCCACAGAGTTGCTTTGCATTAAAGAAGATTGCTACCAAGAGGCCACCAGCCAAATAAACACTGCTGCTTGGAACAAACTATTTACCAACGGAAAAGGCCAGTTTGTGTATGTGGTATATGATGATCTGTACATAGAAGAGGCCGTGGCAGCTTTGGCGGCTTTTGTGGCCAAAGAAGCCCCAGAGAGCAAGATAAAGGTGTATGTGTTTGCCAACGGCCAATACGCCTATGCAGAGGAGTTTGAAGACATTGCTGATAACATAACCCTTGCCGCCCTGCCAGATGCCATTTACAAGGCATACCAGAACGTGCTGCCCAAGCAGAACAGGGAGTTTGTACCGCAATTGGATGAAGAAGTGGATGTGGAACCTGAAATGGATTTTGACGCATGATAACGCTACGCAAATACCAGGAAGATGCAGTACACGGTCTGCTCAGAGATACCTACAGCTTATTGAAAAAGCCCGGTGTACGCCACAAAATGGTGCTGAAAGCACCTACCGGAGCGGGCAAGACGGTTACAATGGCCGCTTTTCTCAATCAGCTTTGCAACGAGTTGCCTGATAAATTGGAACTCCTCAAGCGCCAAGTGGCCTTCATTTGGTTTGCGCCCAACCAGTTGCACCTGCAATCGTATTTGGCGCTTAAAGACTACTTCAAAGAACTGCGCACCATCAAGCCCATTCAGTTCGAGGACATTTCAGACGGCCAACTCAAGCCCAATGAGATGCTCTTCGTCAATTGGCAGTCGGTAAACAAGGAGAAGAACCTGTACATCAAAGAGAACGAGCAGGGCAAAGACCTCATCAAGTTCATCTACAACGCCATGCTGGATGACATAGAGATCATATGCATACTCGATGAGGCGCACTACCACGCCAATGGCGCAAAGGCAAAGGAGTTGCTACAGAAGATCAATGCTAAGATTGAGGTGGATGTGTCGGCCACTCCCCTCTTCAAATCCGATTATGGCTACACCATTAAGCGTGATGAGGTGATTGAGGCCGAAATGATAAAGAAGAATGTGGTGCTGAACCCCGCACTCGACCATCACAAGCAACAAGGCCGTTCGCTCAATCAGGTGTTGTTGGAAGAAGCCCTTAACAAGCGGGAACAGTTGGCCGAGGCATACAAGGCCGTGGGTTCCAACATCAATCCGCTGTTGCTCATCCAGCTTCCCAACGAGACCAAACAGGAATCGGTGCTCGATAAGCAGATCATTGAAGAAGTGGAGACCTTCTTGGCGTACAAGGGCATAACCGCCCAGAACGAACGTCTGGCTGTTTGGCTCAGCAATGAAAAGACCAATTTGGACGGAATTGAGGCGCATAATTCACTCACCGATGTACTGTTGTTCAAGCAGGCCATTGCCTTGGGTTGGGATTGCCCCCGTGCAGCCGTGTTGCTCATTTTCAGAGAGATCAAGCAAGAACATTTCGGTATTCAAACGGTGGGGAGAATACTGCGCATGCCAGAGCAGAAACACTACCCCGACCCGCTTCTGAACAACGGGTACGTGTACACCAACCTGAGCAAGGATGTGATCTACATCGTTCAGGAAGACATGGACTACATCGTCCAGAACAAGGCATATCGCATAGACCGTTATCGGGATATTGCCCTCCAATCGGCCTTTATCAATACCCGTCTTACCCGTAATCGTTTGGGCTCCACCTTCCGCAGGTGCCTATACGAAGCGGCAGAAGAATACTTTGGCCTTACCCGTGATGCTTCGGCCACTGGTGGCCTCACAACCGAAGAGTACAACAAGAAGCAACTCACAGCCAAGTTCATTGAGATGGATGTGGATCAGATAGAGATACCCATCCCGAAAGACCTCGAATTGGCCATTGTAGAAGGTTCTACCCGTGTAGAGGAAAAGGAGAAGTTCGCCAAAACGGTCAATGAGTTGAATGTGCTTTTCCGCCAATTCTGTAGAGATCATGTAGGCGGCTACGCCAAGACCGACTCTACTCCTGTGCTTGAATTGGCATTGAAGCTGCTCTTTGAAGAGTACGTGCTGATGGATGAGTTCAAAGCCATCAAAGTGATGCTGTTTGAGGGCAACAGGTCAAAATTCATAGAACTTATAGATCAGGCACTCTACAAGTATCAGGAACTGCAAAAGCAGAAGGCGGCAGAGGCCACCAAGCGGGTGGAACACAACCAATGGGATGTGCCGAAAGAGCGTATCTTCAACGAGAATTATGAGCTAAAGGAAGTGCAGAACCATGCACTGGAACCTTTCTATGAGTTTGTCAATGCAAGTGGCCCAGAACAGCACTTCGTAACGTTCTTGGAGAAGAACACGGATCACATCGATTGGTGGTACAAGAACGGAGATAAGAACAAAGAAGACTTTGCCGTTACCTATGAGGACGTGAATGGCGTAACAAGGGGCTTCTATGTCGATTTCGTTATCCGTCTCAAGAATGGAACCATTGCCCTCTTCGATACCAAAACACTGGACTCCGACCCCAATTTTGTGAGAAAGCACAATGCGCTTTACAATTACTTGCAAGAGAAAAGCACCTCGGAAAAGCCGCTCATCGGTGGGGTCATCGTGCCACGCAGCAAATCCGATTATGATGTTTGGAAATATGCAGACAACCTCATCGATAAGGCCAACGACCACACAGGTTGGGTATCTTTTGAACCTTCAATGATCAGCACCGAAATCTAACGCTATGACACAGAAAGGACTGGACTCACTGTTCGTGCATTATGGCATTCGTCAAGACGATATGACCACCATCGAACAATTGTGTGAGAAATACGGAATAGACCCGGAGTGGGTCAAAGAGAACCTGTTGAAGACCTTCCACGAGAAGAAGATCAAGAACGAGGAGTTGGATGAGAAGGCATTGAAAAAGCTATTGGAAAAGGCACTTCAAAAAATCAAGTAAGCCATGCTGATCAAGAGAATTAGAGCCAAGAATTTCAAGACCTACCTCGATCTTGACCTTGACCTTACGACCGTAGCCGATAAGCCCATCGTATTGATAGGCGGTGCCAACGGTGGCGGAAAGACAACTTTCTTCGATGCCATCTATGGAGCGTTGTACGGCCTACAGATCAATTCAGAAAAGCAGTTTCACGAACTGCTCAATGCAGGTGCCTTGGGCAAAGTGGACGAGAAGATAGAATTGGAACTCTTCTTTTCCGGTCGGGTGCTCAATCAGGAGCAATCGTATGTACTCACACGTTCGTACATGCTCAATCCTGAAAAGAAACCTGTTGAGAGCGTAAAACTCAACATGAGCGGTTCCATCTTTCAGTATGGGTCAGCCACTCCAGCTTCTCAACGGGCAGAACAGGAAGCCCAGGTAAACAAGATCATCAAAGGGAACCTGCCCGAAGAATTGAGCCGCTACTTCCTCTTTGATGCAATGGAGGCAGGGAACCTGCTCAAAGAAGACCGCCTCAATCGGGTCATCAAAGAGAACATTGAGAACGTGATGGGCTTCAATCGGTACCTCACTATGGCCAAGGCAGCCGAATCACTCACACAGGATTACACCGCTCAATTGCTCGACCTCGAAAAGGAAAAGGACGAGTACCTTAAATTGGTTGATCAGAAACGGAAAGAGGAGGACAATCTGCACGATCTAAAAGACAAGCATCGTGAGGCATTGGACTACTCCGTTTCAAACAAGGATCTGTACGACAAACTAAAGTCGGGGTTGAATGAAGAATCAACCATCAACAACAAGATCAACCAACTGGAGGCGCAACTCAAGTTATTGGATCAGGAAGAAAAGCAATACAAGCAGGACATCAACGATTTCGTAAACAACTTCGAGTTGCATGTGTCGCTCCCTAAACTCTCGCAGTCGCTTCAAAATGATATTTCACTCATTCTAAGCGAACAGGAAGAATCCAATGCCGATGGTCTTTCTCATCTTACTAAAGAAACGGTGGAAGATGTGTTGGTCAAGGCCATCAACTTCCTTTCCGAAAAAGGCCACGACTTTGCAGATGTCTCTGTAAGTCAGTTGGCCGATAAGGTTTTGCGCAGTTTCAGATCAGTTGATACAGACCTGAAGTTCGATTTCTTTCTTCCATCAGAATTGAGTGCCTTGCAGAAATTGGCCTCAGGCAACTACCAGAACCCCTACAATTCAATACTTCATCGCAGGTCAATACTCGAAAAAGACATAGCCGAGGCGGAGAAAATTGAAGCACAGATTGAAGAACTCCGTTCGCAGGTTTCTGGTAGCGACTATTCCCTCATCAAGCACTATGAGGAGAATGAGGCACTTATTAAAGAGTTGGCCGTGAAGATCAAGGAAAAGGAGGCCGACATTAAAAAACTGGCCACCAAGATCCAACAGTTCGACATCCCCACAACAGAGGAACCAGACCCGAAATTCGAGGCACTCAAGAAGCTACAGCCGTTGTTTGAGGAGATCGCCAACACGCTCCTAAAGAGCAAGAAGGACAAGATTGAATCAAAGATGAAGGCCGACCTCAATGCCAATCTTGCTGCCTATCAGGACGTGATCAGCAGAGTAGAACTTTCAGAGGATCTGAAAGACCTCAACTTCAGCATCTACCACAAGTCAGGCAATGAGATCTACTTGAGCCAGTTGAATACGGCCTCTACTCAGGTAGTGGTGCAAGTGCTGCTCAAAGCATTGCATGAATATGGCGACTACGACCCACCTGTTATGATTGATACGGTAATGGGAGTGTTAGATGAAACCAGCCGCAGCACGCTTCTGGAGAATTATTTCCCTGAA
Organism: Flavobacteriales bacterium; assembly: GCA_020635495.1. GTDB lineage: Bacteria > Bacteroidota > Bacteroidia > UBA10329 > UBA10329 > UBA10329. The sequence goes on from JACJZQ010000007.1 coordinate 171,520, forward strand.
CTATCACACCAGACCATCTTGCTCAGTTCCGATAGTGAGATAAGGCCAAGCAGCGATCTACAGAAAATTGCACCGTTCATTTCAAAGGGATATACGCTCTTGAGAGACAAGGAATTGCAGAAGACCGATGTGGTGGAAGGATATTTTGGTAATCAAATCGAAAACTGATCATGGAGGAAGTTGCACTGAACAACATCAGACAGAGTGAAGGACTTCTTGAAGCCCTCAATCCGCTGAAACAGAAGATTGAAAAACGCCTCAACCTTCCCGAATATCGGACGGATGCCAAGCAGATCATGCTCAACAATAACTTGTTGCAGCGGTTGACCTTGGCCGCAGGATTATCACTCAACCACAAGCGCACATTGAATGAAGTGGAGAAAGTGATCTCGTCCAAAAGTGGTCTTAGAATCCATGAAACTACTTTCACGAAATTCGACCTGCTGCATCTGTGGTCAGGGTTGATCAAGTACCGCTACAATCATCTCGATATTGACTGGTCCGTGGCCGTCACCCGTAGCCGTGTTATCAACTATGAAATGCTGAAGGGGTTGGAGTACCTCATGGACGATGACAACTTGGATGATTGGCTCAGCATATCGGTCAATTCGGGCAAGGCATCATTCGGCCACATTCCTTTATTGGATCTCAATATCGGTTCATATCAGGATGATATTCCCGCAACGCTCAATCTCAATGGCAGAGACATTCCGAACACGCAGATTCTTGTGGCAGGTTCAACGGGATCAGGAAAATCCAATCTACTTGCTGTTTTAATGCGTGAGATACGCTCCATGACCGTTGACACGGCATATCCGGTTAACTTCCTGTTTTTCGATTACAAAGGAGAGTTCTCCGACCCAGCGAACAGATCATGGTTCACGCATTTTGAGATAGATGATTCCGCCATCCTTGACCCGATAAAGGCACCTCTTCCGTTTTCTCCCTTCAAAGACTTTGTAGGTAAAACGCAGAACGAGATCAACCTTTATGCAACAGAGTTGGCCAACGCAATTGTAGCCATCGACAATGCCCGTATGAGTGCCAACATGAGCAACCGACTTTCAGAAGCGGTCATAGCGGCCTACAAGACCACAAGGAACAAGCCTATCTCATTCGATGTGATCCTGAATGAATACATCAGACTGCAAGACGAAAAGGATAGGAACAAGGACGATAGCATCAAGTCGGTGCTCAAACAACTTATTCGGAACAACCTTTTTGCAAAAGAAGATTCAATTGACCTGATCAACAACAGCTTTGTAGTGAAGATGGATGGTTACCCGAAAGATGGACCATTGGCAAAGGCAATCGTCTATTTCATCATTTCTAAACTGAACACCATCTATGAATCACTACCCAAGCAAGCTGTTTCTGAAGAATGTGTGCAGATCAGGCACTTCACCATTATTGATGAGGCGCATTACATGCTCGACTTTGACAACAAACCACTGAGAGACCTCATTGCAGTTGGCCGTAACAAGGGGCTAAGTATCATTCTCGCTACCCAGAATATGGATAGCTACAAATCAAGATACTTCGACTTCTACGCTAATGCTCAGTACCCGTTGATCATGAAACAACAGTCCATTACCGATTCCATCATCAAAGACCTATTTGGTGTTTCAGGTAATGAGTTTCAAGAGATCAAGGAAGCCATCGCTGGGCTCTCGCTCGGAGAACTGATACTGAAAGACTCAACTGCAATTGCATTGGGGATGGGCAAAAAGTTCAAGAAGATCAAGGTCACTCGTTTTATCTGATCAGGCGGCTCTCCCACCTGAACATACAAGTGCCATTGATCAGGTATTGAATCAGGTTTAGCCAGAAGTATTGCAGTTGCTCTTGTAGTTGCTTCTGTTACTGTTCGGCAACATTTTTGTACTATAGTCGTTGAAATGGTAAAGGAATAGGTGATGGAGATGCTGTTACAGATAGTATTGAAAGAAATCATTTCCTTTGCACTATAGAAAGTAATCATGGCTATTGCAATTAAGAGCATACCGACACTGAAGGATAAAGAAGCAGCGGCTTTCGTGAAGAAAGCTGAAGAAGCTGCTGCAAATCGTGGTGCCATAGATTTTACCAAGCAGATCAAAGACGCTCAGGCAATTCTTGCTAAGGCAAAACTGCGCTGATACTCAATTCCTCCATTAGAACACACAAGTGGGTTTCCTAATTGAGCAATGCACGCTATACGAACTCACGCCAGAAGTTTTAGGAGATTGTAAACCGTTCGTCTGCGACAAATCCGACCTTAACGAGTTCTTTGAAAAAGATGCCTTCAACTATCGGCAGGAGTTGATGGGGAAATCCTATTGCTTCCGTTTGGATGAAGACCCATCGGTCATCATCTGTGCCTTCACGGTTGCAAACGATAGCATCAAGGCCAACATGCTTCCAAACAGCCGAAAGAAAAAGGTCAATAAAGAAGTTCCAAGAGCAAAGCAGATGCGCAGTTATCCAGCCGTGCTCATTGGCCGTTTGGGTGTAAGCAAAGATTGGGAAGGAAAAGGTTTGGGCAGAGAACTCATGGACTTTATCAAATCCTGGTTCATCAACCCCAACAACAAAACAGGTTGCCGCTTCGTGGTGGTTGATGCATATAATGAAGAAGGCCCACTCAGCTACTACCTCAAGAACGGTTTCTCTTACCTTTTCAGCACAGAAGAACAGGAACGGGATTACACAGGTGTTCCCGAAGGTAAAGAACTCGAAACCCGACTCATGTATTTTGACCTCATTGCCATTTCAACGGGCACTGTAGTGGATTAGCCCACCGCACAATCCTTGCCCTGCCTCATGCCCCTGAAGGGCAATCAGCAGGTCAAACACAGGTTATAAGGTGTTCGTTCCTCTTTCGTCTTTGTTCCACAGAACCATGCAAACAAGGGTGATACAAGCGCCCTACG
>JACJZQ010000008.1 GCA_020635495.1 Flavobacteriales bacterium
TGTCCCGTGCGACAAATTGCACATTGAAAATCGCTAATTGTCAGTTGCCAATTCCTTCTCAGGTAACTTTTTTCACCCGATAACATCAACCGTTCGAAATTTTCAATAATTTCGACCTATGCTCACTTTTAAGCGACAAGCGACAAGCGACAAGCGACAAGCGACAAGCGCAACCGACCGTTCGGTCGGAGGGGCATAACCATTCGATTTCGACACGGTCTTATAGGAATTTACAAATTATCGGTCGGTATTCGGCAAATTCCGATAGAAACTCGCAATATTCCATCTGTAATTCCGAAAATTCTGATAGGAATTCGTCATTTTTCTATTGGAATTTCACGTTTTCCGATAGGAATTCTACGAATTCCAATGGGAATTTTCCGTTTTTCATTCCGAATACTTCACCTAACAGCTAAAATCTAACCTCTAATAGTTCACTAAAATGGCACGCGTAGTAATTCCCTCCAATGCAGAAAAGGCACTTGCCTTGGCAAAACTGGTCTATGGCAAGCATCAGGCAGATGGTGCAAGCAGCCCTTTGAATGTTCTCCAAGATCATAACTGGACCGACAATGGCCCTAAGATTGCTTTGGCCGATGATCTCAACACTCAGGCAAAGGAACTTGAAAAGAAATTAGAGAAACTTTATCAGGACCGCGATGCGCTGCTAAAGCCTGTAAAGGATACATTGCGTAGTAGCAGCCGCACGCTCATGGGCATTTACAAAAGCAGCCCAAAGACCTTGGGCGATTGGGGTTTTGAAGTAAATGATACACCTCAGAAAAAGAAGGAGGAGCCTAAGCCTTGATAAATAGAAAACAGCGGAAGCCGAAAAGCTGAGAGAGAGTAGGTTCTTATTTGGAAAACAAAAGATATGGGTTTTGTTTCAAAAGTGTTGCGGACTTTCGGGTTGTTAGGTGACCCAATAAATCCAGTATCGGGTAAGCAGGTGATTGCAAGGCTTGTTTACGGTCTATTGGCGGTGGTTAGTATTTGGGCCACGGCTGAGTCATTTCATACATCGCTCGCGGGAGTTCCTTTGGTGGTCTGCTACATTGTAGGACTGTTGCCAATTGCAATGATTGCGCTAATGTTAGGGGCGATCAAAACGGCCGTTAAGGAAAGAAAGTTGCTGACATTGATTGCGGCATTCAGTTTCTTTTCGCTTATGCTTGCCTTTAGTCTAAGCACCAACTCACACAAGTTCTTTACAGAATTGAAGATGTATGACATTCGAAAGGCGGAACTTGAGAAGGCATCTAATGAATTGACTCTCCTGAGAAAGAACAGCAACTCTATTGCTGAATCTATTATTGAAGACTATGGTAAAATGGTTGCTGGGCACATTAAGAATTATGCTGAAGAGGTAGCTAACCCAGCAAATTGCGGACATGGTCCTGAAGCACAGAAGCTTTTACGAGCAGTGGAGGAGTCTATGCCGGGCTCTAATTTTAAGTTATTGAGTGGTTATGCCCAGTCTGGTCCATCCTGTAGGCAGTTAGCACAGGAAATGGCTCGCATAATGACCGAAGAGTTAAATGTAAGACTTGGTGAAATGCGTCAGAATACGTTGAATATGGAGTCTTGTGATTCAAGAGGACTTAATGATCAGATAATTGAAAATCTTGAGGTAACGATTAATGAGTATTTTGTTACGAGTCAAGTGGAAGTTAAAAAGATACTTTCCAAAGCGCATCAACATTATGAGCAGCAGCATGATTGCATCAAGAATATGTTGGCGAACAGGGTTAGCAACGTAGATAACGCAGACCTTGATTTCCCAAAAAAACTTGAAATGCCTGTTGCAAGTATAGAGTTAGAGAAGATATCGGCTCTTCTACCTTATGTAAAGACGCATTCTGAATACAGTAGTGCGTTTTACCTGAGCGTGATTATTGCGGTAATATTGGATTTGGGAGCGATTGCTCTGTTCTATATGGTAATACTTGGAAAAAATGATGATTGACAACTAGGAACTTAAAGAAATAGCCATGAATGATCAAAATGATAGCCAAGAAAAACAAACTCGTCCACTTAATGCAGGGATTAACCTGTCCAATGGAAATGGAAAAGACGAGGAGCGAGTAGTTGATAATACATCTCCAATTGGTTTAATTGACGATGGAGGAGATGATGGAGTAAGCCGACCTTCTAGAGATAGGGACATTAATCCGGGTGCTGTAAGGGGGCCATTGGTAGTGTTAGTTGGACCGGGAAACAGTGGTAAAACTGTTGCTTTGATAAGTTTGCTTCGGTATCTGAAGAAAAGTGGAAAGGCCGCGCATCGATACAATCAGGGCTTTATAGGTGACAGCTACTATAACGATGCGGTGAATAAATTTGATACAGCGTTGAAGGATAGTAAATACAATCCTGAAAGAACAGAAGCTGTAAACTACCTTTTGCTTGATGTATCCAGAAAGGGGAAGTATTTCTGTCAGGTGTTAGAGGCCCCAGGCGAGCATTATTTTAACGCGAATAACCCCGATCATGATGAGTTTGAGCCCTATCAGTATGAGCTACTGTTCAGTACGAGTTTTCCTAAAATATATGTGTTCTTTTTTGAAGAAGACATGTTGAAAGGTCAGTTGGACTCCAAGTATGGGATTCGCTTAGCTCAAATTGCTTCCCATCTTAATTCCAATCATAATGACAGAGTGATTCTGCTTTACAATAAGGTCGATCAGGTAGCCCGGACACATGGTACGTTCGATCCGGATTCATTGAAGAATGAGATTCTTAAAAATGTGAATTACAAGGGGATGGTTGAGCAAATAAAGAAGACGAAAGCCCGGTTGTTGTTTGTTCCTTATTCAGGAGGATATTTCACTAAAGCCAATGAAGTAGGTAACAAGTCGAATGCTTTGCACGAGAATCTTCGATGGACCCCTCCAATGGATGACTATCCCGAGAATCTTTGGAAGCATATTGAGACGGCAATTCTCAATGAGGACAGGTCATGGTGGCCATGGTAGTAGATATTCAGGTAGTATTTTTTGGGTCTCCTGGTGCAGGATTTTCAGCTTTTCCCTCAGAAAGTACTCGTTTCTTTCAGCATTATGATAATTCTGAGAAACGGGTTGCTGCGCATTACATAGTCGAACATAATACCGCCAGTCTGATATACTGTAGGTATGGCTTAGTTGGAGCCAGTAAAGAAGGACAGTTGAGAGGTGGAAGGAATTTGGGTATTTGTATACAAACAAAAGGTGTCCGAGTGACAGATGATGCAATTCCTCACCTTTTCACTTACATCTCTGATGTATTCCTAGATGCCACCGTCAATGAGCTCAAAATTCTTGTTGATCATGGTGAGACTCAGAAATTGGATTTATACCGGTTTTCTGATATCGAGCCACAATTGAAGATTCTCGGAGAAGTGATAAAAGATCATTTCATTAATGAAATGGAGAAGTACTCGGGGTTCGTAAGGATTGAGAGAGAGTTTAGCAAGGAATTGGATCCTGAAAAGATTGAACAAAGAAGAAAGGAAGCCGAAGAAAGGCAGCGCCAAGAGGAGGAGAAGAAACTTAGACTGCAACGAGAGAAAGAAGAGCAGGAAAGATTAAGGTCGGAACGACTGAAGAAAATTGAACTAGAGAAGACTCGAGAAACCTCTTATAACAACTCATCTTCAGAAGACTCTGTTGTGGGGCGTTTTCCTAGTCAAGTCAGTTGGGTTTCGGATGCTGAACCCCAATCGCTGACAAAAAAAACAAGAATAAAGAGAAGATTTGGCACGCAGTTCCGGGCAAATACGGCACTGGTGTTGGCTTCCGTTTGTTTTGTCTTTCAGTTGTATCATATAATCTCCGGAGGTGAAGGGCGGAGGCAAAGAGCTGATTCCGGCTCTAATTTGGAACAAACGAAAACGGTAGCAACTATTCCAACAGACAAGCAGGGTGAAAAGGTTCAGAAAAAAGCTGAAGTTATTCCTCAAGTTGAGAACCCTGTAGTTGAAGGATCAGGGTTCGCTGACGAAATTTTAGTGGAAAAAGAAAAAGGTGGAAATATCAATTACTATCTAGTAAATGATGTTTTCATTCAATGCGCTATTAATCGAAGGATTGAGGCATCAAACTATGACCAACTATGGTTATTTAATGTCATAGCGGAATGTGTGATTCTCGGTTCATCGGAATTTGCTTCTAAGGATGTCAACGCCTTAGCTGAAGATATTCGGTCTAAAAACAAGGGAGTTGCCTCAAGAGCTGACAGTATTGGGAAGGATGCTGTTATTGATAAAGCTCTATTGAGGAATGTCTTAGGCGAGAATGTTTTGATAGGATACAAGAAGAAATGAGGTTCTGTCTCAAATCTGGTTGCCCTCATCGTTTGATGTATGGGAATGGGGCTGATTCTGATGCAACTCAGAGCATATGCACTCAATGTTCAGACCTGTATTCTTATTCACCTTCAAAAAAAGCTCAATTCAATCGGAGGTTTACTACTGGAATTGTACTTGTAGTTTCCATTTGGGTTTGTAGTGCGCTTTATATTGCTTTTGGTCCTATTGGTACTATTGCGGAGACTGCTGAATCGACTGAACCCAAAGCTATCTTGATGGAGCCAGAGAAAACACTGGCTCGCTTTTTTGACAGGCTTAATGCCAGGGATTACTCAGGTGCATATATTCTTACCGACCATAAAGATTGGGGGGCCTATACGCAGTTTCGTGAAATACCTTTTTGGTCTGAACCAGATAGTTTTCAGGTTTTAGATACTAGAAGGAAGAACTATGTTTCTAATTACGGGGGTAAAGTGATAGTCTGGGCGAAATTCAGGGCAATTTCAAAGGAATCATCAGATTCTTTATACAACTATGACTTTCATTTTTCCGAACCGGATTCTGGCGAGTGGAGGATAGTAAGAATGACATACCCGAATTAATTCTAAATCATGAACGATATTGCGGGTGCCGAACATTCGAAGTTCTTCATTCTAGAGATTATAATGTTTGCGATACTGATGATTCCTTGCATTATATGGCAGTTCAAATTGCATAGAAAGGATGTTCGAAGAAAAGGTAGTATTAGCGTTTGGATTCCCTTGCCTACGCGTGTGGTTTTTTCCATTGCTACCGGTCTCTTGATAGTATTCGGAGTAATTATTTATGGTCTGATAAGGGTTGTCAGTGAAACTTACGTTGACTACTCACCGAGTCTTTGGATGGCTGATATAGCAATCGTGTGTACGGCCACCTTGATTTCCGCGGTAAAGTCTAAACTCGGACCTATTGTTACGGGTATTACTGTGTGTTCAGCTATCTACTATTACCTGGAGTTAAATCAATTCCATATTTTTTCTCTTACATCCGTGGTCTTTGATGTGTTCTCGGTTAATTGGCCCAAAACACTTGCTAATAGCTACACCCTTTTGGTGACTGTTATTGCAATAGCGGGCGCAATCTACGATAGTTCTGTGCCGGATATTGGGAACTGAACTTACATTTTGCTTGTTGCAGTTAGAAGTAGGATAGGCTTATCATAGAACTGTCCTCAGCAAATCCACGTATCCCCGAACTTCCGAACCTTACTAAATTCGCGGCCATGAGCGAATGGAGCGGAAAGAGCAGAGGTAACGCGCTACTCTTGCTTCCTTTGTTCCGAAACTGCAATGGAACAATCCTGCTAAATTTGTAAACATGGATCTGCTTTTGCAATACCGAGATGAACTTACCCGCCTGTGCCAAGAGCATGAGGTCAGGTCATTACACCTGTTCGGTTCACAGGCCAAAGGCAACGCAAACGAGACGAGTGATATTGACCTTTTAGTGGCTTTCAAAGACCTTCCGATAGACCGCTACACCGATCATTATTTTGAGCTTCACGAGAAATTGGAAAAGCTTTTCGGTAGGCCGATCGACCTTGTAACGGTCAACATGCTGGGCAATCCGTATTTCATTCAGAGTGTGGAAAGCACCAAGCAATTGTTGTATGCGGCCTGAGATACGCTCATATCTGCACGACATACTTGATGCGGCCAACTCCATTGAAAGCTATATCGGCAAGGAGAAGAATTTCAAAGACTACTTGAAGGATAAACAGTTGAGACGCGCGGTAGAACGCGAGTTGGAGATAATCGGAGAAGCTGTAAACCGCATTTTGAAAGTAGACCATGAATTTCCGATAGACGATGCGCGTAGGATTGTCAACCTGCGGAATTGGGTCATCCACGGTTACGATAAGGTGGACGATGGTCTTATTTGGGGCATTGTGAGTAAAGACCTCCCAATATTGAAAGCACGTGTAAACGAACTGATACAGGACAACAGCTAAGTTCTTGATTGGCTGGAATTGCCAAGTTTCGAATTTCTTCATTTAGGATTTAGTGCTTTCAAATTCGCTAATTCGCATATTACCCTAATTACCAAACATTAAATTCGCGGCCATGAGCGAATGGAGCGGAAAGAGCAGAGGAAACGCCTTAGGCTACTGGTTTTTCATCTTCTTTATGAAGCATCTGGGGCTGGGGTTCACCTACGGTTTCCTGCATTTTGTGGTGCTGTACTTCTTCCTGTTCTCGTGGAGCAGCAGCAAATGGATCTACCGCTACTACCGCGATGGCCTGCGCTATGGCGTACTGAAAAGCATTGGGGGCATTTACCGCACCTACTACGTGTTCGGGCAGGTAATTATAGACAAGGTGGCCATGGCATCGGGCATCAAAGACCGCTTTAACCTAACGCACAACGGGGCCGAGCACATCCGCAACATGGTAGAGAACCAGACGGGCGGCATTCTTATTTCGGGCCACATGGGCAATTGGGAAATAGCCAGTCACTTGATGCGCGGCTATGGCGGCAAGGTAAACGTGGTGATGTACGATGAGGAGCACCAGCAGATAAAGAAGCAGATGGACGGCACTACAGGCGGCCGCAAGTTCAACGTAATACCCATTAAGGACGATATTTCGCACGTTTTCCTCATCAGTAAAGCCCTGCTGAACAAGGAACTGGTGTGCATACACGGAGACCGCTTCCGCGAAGGCATGCGCACCCTCAAGGAGGATTTTCTGGGCAAGGAAGCACAGTTCCCATATGGTCCGTTTGCCATTGCCGCCAAGTTCGATGTGCCCAAGGTTTTCGTGTACGGCTTTAAGACCGGAACGTACGATTACAGCTTCTACTGCACGCCACCCATAGAGGGCAAATTGAAGCCCGAATTTTTACTCACAAAGTATGTTGATGAAATGGCCCACATGGTGCGGAAATACCCGAACCAGTGGTTCAATTTTTACGACTTTTGGAAGGCATGAATTGCACAGAGATAAGATCGGGTTTCACAGAGAGACACAGAGAAACATTCTTTCTGTCGCAGAGAACGCAGAGACAACTCTGTGTATCTCTTTTTCTCAAAATCTTCTCTGTGTAATAGTAAACCATGAAGGAGCTTACGAACACAACAACTTTCCGAGTACGGTTCAGCGAAGTGGACAGCCTGCGCATAGTATGGCATGGCAATTTTCTGAAGTATTTTGAGGATGGGAGAGATGCTTGGGCCAAGCAGTACGATTTCGATTTTACGGATGTTTACGAGCAGCACGGGCTGCTGATGCCTTTGGCGTCATCGCACATGGATTACAAGTATCCGTTGCGGTACAACGAGATAGGGTTGGTGGAAACAACCTTTGTCAATTCGCCTGCGGCCAAGATGATCTTCCGCTTTAAGGTGTACAACGAGGATAGAACGCAGCTGAAGGCAACAGGCGAAACGGTGCAGGTTTTCATGGACACGGACCACGTGTTGCAACTGAACACACCACCGTTCTTTGCAGAGTGGAAACGAACACACGGACTGGTTTGAGCGAGGTTTACGTAGGCGCAAAATCTGTTATCTGCCCATTGGGCGATACACCCGCCAAGGTGTATGATGCCATGCTACGTGGCGAAACAGGTTTGCATCAGGTGGAGCAGCCATTTGGCGTGAATACCACCAGCCACGTGGGGCTGATACCCAACAGTTTCATCATAGAGGAACATATAGACAGCACCAAGCTGGAGAACATGCTGGCCAAGTGCTACGAGCATTCGGTAAGCAAGCTGCGCTTCGACCCGTTTCAGGATGAGGACGGCCTGGTGATCATCTGCACCACCAAGGGCAACATTGATAAGATAGACCGAGACAACGACCCGCGCTTGCCGCTTACGCGCTTGAGCCAATTCATGCGTCAGTCGTTCGATCTGGCCAATGAGCCGATGATCATCAGCAATGCCTGCATTTCGGGCGTGTTGGGCATCATAACCGCAGCGCGATTGATACGTGCAGGCAAGTATGAGCACGTGATGGTGTTGGGTGGCGATGTGGTTTCGGAATTCACCCTTTCGGGATTTGCGTCTCTTCACGCCTTAACAGAAGGTGTGTGTAAGCCTTACGATAAGAACAGAACGGGCATCAACCTGGGCGAAGCAGCCGCAGGTCTGGTGCTTTCGAATGATGATACGCTCTTCAAGGGAAGATGCGATGAGTACGTGTCGGGCGCCAGTGCCAACGATGCGAACCATATTTCGGGCCCATCCCGAACGGGAGAAGGCCTGCACCGCAGCATAGAACGGACACTGAACCCTGCTTCGGTGAGCGCTGCACAGATAGGTTATCTGTCGGCCCACGGAACGGGCACTTCCTTTAATGATGAGATGGAAAGCATTGCGTTTGAGCGCAGCGGACTGTCGGATGTTCCCGTCAACAGCATGAAAGGCTATTTCGGCCACACGCTGGGCGCGGCAGGCGTGATAGAAACCCTTCTTGGATTGGAAGGCATGAAGCGCAAGGAACTCGTGGCCTCGCTCGGCTATGAAGAAGAAGGTGTTTCACGACCGATGAACATCATCACACAGACCACAGCACCCACCTCGGGCTATTTCCTCAAGACCGCATCCGGTTTTGGCGGATGTAATGCGGCAGCTTTGTTCAGAGTAAGGGATTGAGTATCTTGGAGGCTGCTAAATTTTGGTCATGAGCACGAAAGAACTGATATCGAAAATAGACGCACTTCCGCCTGAATTTCGTAGGGAAGTGGAGGATTTCATTGACTTTCTGAAGCAGAAGTTGGATCGCGGAGAAGGAAAGAAACCACTTGAAAAACGTCAGTTCGGTTATGCCAAGGGTTTTTTCAAAATGTCAGATGACTTTGATGAACCATTGGAGGATTTCAAAGATTATATGTGATGAACATTCTCCTTGATACGCACGCGTTCGTTTGGTTCATGAACGCGGATGGCAAGTTTCCAAAACATCTTATCAAGGACATTGAGAATTTTGAGAACACCTGCTATTTGAGTGTTGCCAGCCTTTGGGAAATGGCCATCAAGGTCAATCTTGGTAAACTTGAATTGGTTGATGATTTCGAAAACATTCTTGAGTTCTGTTCTTCCAACAGGATCATTCTTCTTCCGATTGAGTTCGAAGACACACGGTCAGTGATCGGTCTTCCAGACCATCATCGCGACCCGTTTGATAGAATGTTGGTGGTTCAGGCCAATCGGCAAGAAGCAACCCTCATTACCAAAGACCGCATGTTTGACCGCTATGAAGTTCAGACCCGTTGGTAAATGCCATCTATTGAAAACCCTTTTCTTCGCGAACTGATTTGAGTTTGAGCCTGAAAACATATTGCCGCATCAAGGACAACGAGGTTCACATCAATGGCGAACTCTTTTGCCAGCACATGGACGAGGAGCCGTTCCTACGGTCGGTTTACAAGCACATCGGGCTCAATTACCCGAAGTTCTTCAAGATGGATGCGCTTTCACAACTGGGTTTTCTCGGTGCGGAAATGACCTTGATGCGCTCGGAATTGGAAACGTATGCCGATGATGAAGTGGCGGTAGTGTATTCCAACCGTTCTTCCAGTCTGGAAACGGACCATGCGTACTACAATTCGCTGAAGGAAAGCGGCATTGCCAGTCCTGCGCTGTTCGTGTACACCCTTCCCAATATTGAAGTGGGCGAGATATGCATTCGCCACAAGCTGTATGGCGAAAACAACTTCCTTATCACGGAGCGGTTCAATGCTGCGCAACTCTTGGAGCAGTGCGAGGCCTTGTTTGCGGACAATGCCGCCAAAGCCGTGCTCATTGCCTGGACCGAAGTGAACGGAGATGAGCACGATGGGTTCTTCGCGTTCGTCACCAACTCTGGAGTGGAGGAACTGACGGCAGAAAGTCTCACGGATATTTATCTGGATAGATAATGGAGATTGCGGTCACGGGCATAGGAGCAATTTCGGCCATCGGCAACGATGTGCAGGAGAACCTGGCTTCGCTGTTGGCCAAGAAAACAGGCATTGGCAAAGCCGAATTGCTCCATTCCAAGCTCACGGAAACCCATCTTTTCGGAGAAGTGAAGTTGAGCAACGACCAACTCAAAGCAGGACTGAATTGGAAAGGCGATGCTGTTTCCAGAACCACGCTGCTGAGCGCTTGGGCCATGAAAGAAGCCATTGAGCAATCAGGTTTTGAGATGGATAACCAAGTAGGGTTGGTTTCATCCACCTCGGTGGGCGGTATGGATAGAAGCGAGGGCTTCTTTGAACCTTACTACCTCGAACAAGACTTTTCGAATGTGTTCCTACTCGGAACACACGATTGTGGCACCTGCACCAAGCAGGCCGCAGCGCATTTCGGCATTACGGGATACGCCACTACTATCAGTACGGCCTGTTCTTCGGCCGCCAATGCCATTGCCATGGGCGCGCGCTTGCTGCGTCAAGGCAAATTGAAGCGCGTTATCGTAGGCGGGACCGATGCCTTGTGCCGATTTACGGCCAATGGCTTCAACTCATTAATGATATTAGACACCGAATGGTGCAAGCCGTTCTCTGCCAATCGCGCTGGATTGAACTTGGGAGAAGCTGCGGCTTATCTTGTATTGGAAAGCAAAGAAGATGCGGAAGCGCGAGGCGCAGCAATCCACGGTCTGGTTACAGGCTGGGCCAACACGAATGATGCGTACCATCAAACGGCTTCATCGCCAGATGGAAATGGGGCCTTCATGGCCATGTCGCAAGCGTTGGAGAAAGCAGGTTTGCAGTCGGTAGACATTGGCTACATCAATGCCCACGGAACAGGCACGCAGAATAACGACCAGTCGGAAAGCATCGCCATTCACAGGGTTTTTGGAGCACAGAAACCGCCCATCAGTTCTACGAAGGCGTACACGGGTCATACCTTGGCCGCGGCCGGAGCCATTGAAGCGGTGTATTCGCTTTTGGCATTGAAGGAGCAAACGTTCCTTCCCAACTTGAACTATCAGGACCCCATAGAAGACAACGATTGGAAACCGCAGTTGGAAGTGGAGAGTGGTGCCATCAACCATGTGCTTTCCAACTCGTTCGGGTTTGGCGGCAATAACTCAACAGTCATCTTTTCGAAAGCGTGATGTATTTAGGAGCCGCCAGTTGCATATCGTTTCAGGACACATTCGGGCGTGAAAACCCTTGGAGTGTATTGACGGAAGTAAATGCAGAAAGCCAACTCGTTCAGCCTGATTACAAGGAATTTGTGAGCCCTGCGATGCTGCGCAGAATGAGTAGCGCGCTGAAAATGGGTGTAGCAGGAGGGAAGTCGTGCTTGCAAAAGGCAGGCTTGGAAACCTGCGATGCCATTACAGTAGGAACAGGTCTAGGATGCGTTCGTGATACGTTGAAGTTTATGAAAACCATGTACGAGGAAGCCGAAACAGGACTTTCTCCTACATCGTTCATCCAATCTACCCATAACTCCATTGCAGGACAAATTGCCTTGCTGTTGGGAAACCACGGTTACAACATGACGCATGTGCAAGGCGGGTTGTCGTTGGGCTATGCCCTTTCGGATGGGGAGTTACTGATTGGCGAGGGTGATGCCGATACCGTACTTGTTGGCGCTGTGGATGAGAAAACAGAAGAGTTGGTGGAACTGCTTACCAAGCTTGCTGCAACTGCCAATTACGACTTGCCAACAATTGGAGAAGGTGGTGCTTTCTTCTTGGCTTCGAAAGAGAAGTTGAGTTCATCCGTTGCCAAGGTGGTGGAGTTGAGTTTGATCAATGACCCCTCCGGCCTTCGGCCACCTCCCCTTTCAAGGGGAGGAACTGGCGTGCTGAACCAAGGTCAGAGCGAAGAGAAGCTCCCCTCCTTGGAAGGAGGGGTTGGGGGAGGTCACGTTGATCTTGTGCTTTCAAACACAGGTGAAGGCTTCAATTACGTGAAGTATTCAGGCGAGCACTTCACTTCTGTGGGTTTTGGGCTGTTCATGGCGTTGAAAGCATTTGAAGCAGGAACTGTGAAGGTGAATGGTACTTCCGTTGAACCGAAAAGCATACTTGTCCGCCACAGTCTGTTCGGGCAGGAGTTTAGTATCTTATTAGAGAAAGTTTGAATTTCCAGCGACTTAATATCCTTACCATCGGATTGGTGCTGATTCTGGTGCCGGCTGGTGTATTGGGTTTCGTTGCCTGGTGGCATTTGCTACTGCTCATCCCTGTTTACTTGATTATTCTTGGTTGGGGCGTGTTCGATATCGGCTCCCAGTTCTTCATGCCAACTTTTTGGCGAGGGGAAAAGGGAACGGTCAGCTTCACATTTGATGATGGGCCTGACGCAGAAGTGACACCGAAAGTTCTGGAAGTCCTGAAGGAAGAAGGAGTGAAAGCTGCGTTTTTCGTCATCGGAAAGAACGCTGAAAAACACCCGAAGCTGCTGAAGCAGATAATGGATGAAGGTCACGTAGTTGGAAACCACACGTACAATCACGCTTACGTCTTTTCGAAGTCAGCAGCCGAAAAGCAGGTAACAGAAGGTCAGGATGCCATTGAGAAGATCATTGGCAAGAAACCCAACTATTTCCGTCCGCCATTTGGCGTGATGACGCCTGAAATTGCCTCGGCTATCAAAAGGGAAAAGTGTTCGGTTATCGGTTGGGATTTGCGTTCGCAGGATGGACGTATCCGCACCAAAGAAGCCACCATCAATCGCGTAAAGGCGCATTTGAAGAAATCTACGGTGCTGTTGTTTCATGATACCAATCCGACCACACCTGACGCCCTGCGTGAGATTATCCATCTTTGTAAGCAGAATGGCATGAAGATCGTTTCATTGCCTGAACAATCGGGGATTGAGCCTTACTTTAATCAAACTTAAATGAGATCTGTACTGTCCGCGTTTCTGTTCATGGCAATTGCTGCATCTGGCTTTGCACAAGAAGATCTGGAGACCATTACTATCAAAACAAGTATTGTGTGCAACCACTGCATGGAATGCGATGATTGCGGTTATAATATCGATACCAGCATTCGAAAAGCGAAAGGCATCAAGAAAGTGGTGATTGACCCTGAGGGAAGCACCGTGATGGTGACGTATCGCACGGATAAGACTACTCAAGAAGAAATTCGGATTGCCCTTTCAAAAGCGGGTTTTGATGCGGATGATGTGAAAGCTGACCCTGAAGCCTACGCCAAGTTGGACGGTTGTTGCAAGAAACCTGAGTAAGCACGAAATGTCGAAGAGTCTTTCCGTTTTTCTGTTAATTCTTTTTCCGTTTTTCCTCTCTGCACAGGATTGGAAAAGCTTGGATGCCAATGACCCGATGTTGACAGGGTTGAAGTCGGCATTGAGTGGAATGGAAAGCATCAAAGGTGATATTCAACAGGAGAAATCTTTCGCGTTCCTCACAGAGAAACTCATTTCGAAAGGTGTATTCATCTATCAGAAGGAAAGCAAGTTGCGGTGGCAGTTCAATGAGCCAATTGAATACATCATTCTCATCAATGAGAGTTCGATGAGATTGAAAGAGGATGGCGAGGAAAAGAAGTACAAGGGCATGAACCAGATCCTGCGGCAGGTGAAGGAAATCATTCTGGGCTGCATTGACGGTGCCATTATGAGCAATCCACACTACAAGACGGTGTTCTCCACCAACGGAACTAACATCCGTATTCAATTACAACCGAAAGAAAAGAACCTGAAGGAGTTCATTCAGCAGATTGATGTGGAGTTTGCGAAGGAAGGTTCTGTGCTAAAGAAGGTAACTTTAATTGATCCTTCCAGTGATGAAACGGATATTCTGTTCTCCAACATTAAGTCCAACCAGACAATTGATGAAAGCGTTTTTGCTGATTTTTAGTCTTGTTTTCGGTGTTCTTGCATCGATAAGTGCTCAGGATATTGACCTGCTTCCAAGAGGAAGTGAGACCGTGTTCAAAGCAACGTTTGATGTTCAGGGTACCAAAATGTCTGGTTTTCTGGCTGCAAAACACACCGTGGTAGGAGTGCTTCACGTGGAATTCACGACCCCGATGGGAAACAATCTGATAACCATGAAATGGGAGGATGGTAGATGGAAGCAGGAGTATGCGGTTCGTCAGTTGAAGAACCGCTTTGTGATGGAAACACTGGGCGAAGACCTGAAATACATTTTGGGTTATTACATATATGACGAGGACTTCCTTGACCTATGCGATGAATGGCTTTGGGGTAATCTTAAGTTGATTCCTGATCATAGAAAAGGAAAGATTCACGCTATGCACGTTTACACCAAGCAAGAAAAACTCGATAGGACTATCTTGTACAAGTATAGAGACGGAAAATTGGCCCAGGTTTCTGTAGAACACCCGAACATTCCATATTCGCTGGAGTTACAGACCATAGAGAAAAAGTAATGGAAACACTTGCTGGATTTTACGAACGAACTTCTGAAGAGAAAACCGAAAGCGGCTTCACGGTCAAGGTGAATTTGAATGCGGGGCATGAGGTTTACGAAGGCCATTTTGTAGGAAAGCCTGTTGCGCCTGGCGCAGCTTTGACCCAAATGGTGTTGGATGAGGCCATCCGATTGACCGATGATGAGAAGAGAGTGACCGAGTTCCGCCAGATCAAGTTCCTTTCGGTAATTGACCCGACCAAGGTGAACCAACTGGTTCTGGAATACGATTTCAAAGAGCGGAATGGCGTGGAGATGTTCATCTGTACCGGCCGTTCGGGTGAAACCAACTACTTCAAGCTGAATGGCATCTTCGGCTGAATTCGAACACTATCGGCAGGAAATGAAGCGCATGGGAATATGCGTGATCATTCCTACGTACAACAATCACAGAACCGTTGGTCGTGTTATCGAGGAAACGCTCCAGTACACCAGCGATCTCATTGTTGTGAGTGATGGTCCGACCGACAATACACCGAGTATTCTGGATGGGTTTGGAGATCGAATTTTCCGAGTGGATTATTCACCCAACAAGGGGAAAGGATATGCGTTGCGGATGGGTTTTCAGAAAGCAACGGAACTCGGTTATAAGTTCGCCATAACCCTTGATAGCGATGGGCAGCATTTTCCGAGTGATATTCCCAAGTTTTTGGAAGTGCACAAATCGCACCCGAACCATGTGATCATGGGTGCGCGGAATTTGGAGGCGGATGGCATGCCAGCCAAGAACAGTTTCGCTAATCGATTTTCGAATTTCTGGTTCCGTTTGCAGACAGGGATTTTTATGCCAGATACACAGACGGGTTTCCGCTTGTATCCGCTTGAGAAAATCAAGAATATCAACTTCTTCACGACCCGTTTTGAGTTTGAAATTGAGGTAATTGTGAAACTCGCTTGGCGTGATGTGCCGTTTGTTTCGGTTCCTATTCAAGTGAAGTACGACCCGAATGAACGCGTTTCGCACTTCCGTCCAGGACCAGATTTTACGCGTATCAGTTTTCTGAATGCATGGTTCACCATTCTTACTGCTGCGTATCATCTCCCAAGAAGGTTGCTGCTGAAGGGCAAACTCTTCCGATTGATCAAGGAAGAAGCGATTAAACCAGAGGAAACGAACATCCGCAAAGCAGCAAGTATCGGTTTCGGGTTCTTCTTCGGTATTCTTCCTATTTGGGGATTTCAGTTGCTAATAGGAATTCCGGCCGCGGTGCTGCTTCGTATGAATAAAGTGCTGTTCATCGCGGCAGCAAACATCAGTCTGCCACCGATGATTCCTTTCATCATCTTCTTTAGCTACTTGATGGGACAGCCGTTCTCTGATGCAGAACCGATTCCTTTTGAGAAGCTATCTACACTTACGCTGGAGAATATTCACGATAATTTCATCCAATACGTCATAGGAGCAATCATTCTCTCAATCGCAGTTGGGCTTGCTGGTTTCTTAGTGAGTTGGGCAGCACTTGCCGCCTTGCGGAAAGACCCTGAATTGGCGGAAGGTTAGAGACCTTTCACTTCGTTGTGCCGAAAGCAATCCATCGTGTGGTCATTCACCATTCCTGTTGCTTGCATGTGTGCGTAGACAACTGTTGGTCCAACGAATTTGAAGCCACGTTTCTTCAGGTCTTTGCTGATGGCTTCGGCCAGTTCGGTTTTGGCAGGAATATCCTTCAATGATTTGAGATCAGGTTGTAACGGTTTCCCATCCACAAAATCCCAGATGTACTTACAGAACGAACCAAAATCCTGCTGAACCTGAATGAACGCCTGTGCGTTGGAAACGGCCGCACGGATCTTGGCGCCATTGCGGATAATACCCGCGTCTTCCATCAACGAGGCGATCTTTGCTTCATCAAAGGCAGCTACCTTCTCCACATCAAAGCCATCAAAAGCCTTTCGGAAATTCTCGCGCTTGCGCAGAACAGTGATCCAACTCAAGCCGGCTTGGAACGTTTCGAGAATCAGGAATTCGAACAGTTTCTGATCGTCATAAACAGGAACGCCCCACTCTTCATCATGATAGGCGATGTAGAGTGGGTCGTCAGAAACCCAGCCGCAACGTACTCTTTCCATTGCGTGGTTGTAAAAGTGTGGAAGTGGTTACTTTTTCTTGATCACCTTAGGATCGTTGATGAACTTTCCGTTGACAGACTTGCCTAGAATCACCACCTCTTTGGACTTTTCGTAATCCTTCACGGCAAGCATCATTTCATCTTCCGTATCTCTTCTGATCTTGATCCCGGATGCAGCTCCAGTGTTACGTACTTCTAAATAATAGCCGTCCTTCAGCTTTTTTGGTCTAGTAGGAGGTCTTCCCATATCTATTGATCTTCTTGGTTTTGCTTCAATCTCAATTGCTTTTCCTTTAACACAACATGAAGCAGTTCAGCGGGAAATATAGACAAATGATCTAAACGGCATAATATTTTTGTCGACTAAGTCTTAACCAAAAGTTGTTCATTAAGGTAGCAACGTGAAAACTACGGTGTCTGTAGACCGTTGCAACTCGTGGTCGGTTACAATTGCACGGACTTCAAATTCAGATTCGATTGTAGTATTCAGGTTCAGCGTGTTTATCCAACGATAATGGCTGCCGTGCTGATGCAGATGTTGCTGAAAGACCATCGCACCATCGTGCAAACGAATAACAGTTACGAGCATTTCGTGGAGTTCATCATCATCGTCAAACTGAACCTGAATGAGTATCGGATCTCCACTTGCGAATGCACTGTCTGATGCTGCTGGCGACAAGATGCTCACCCTGGGCGCATCACTTGTTGGTATTGGTACTTCATTTTCTTCGCAGGATGCCAGAAGCAACGTTGCAACAAGAATTGGAAGCCACATTAAAAGTTTTGAGTTCATTTTAGATCGTTATCAATAGAGAAAAATTGCATTGATGTTTTGGAGTTACTTCTCCTGAACCCAGATCATGAAACAGCGGAATGGAGTAGCCCACATTCCAAATAAATCGTTTGTAGCCCAATTGGATGTTGGCACGCGCCCAAGTAGAAAAACCACCCGTGGGAATCTGAATCACACCGTTGTCGAGGTCTTTCCAAGCGTAGTCTCCCATTAGGGCCAACTGCGGCATGAAGGTCATGTTGCGGTAAACTGTCCAATAGAACGCACCAATAAAACCGTTCATTCTATTGCCGAATTTGTAGCCATGCTGATTCTTGGTGTTCAAGCGGAAATCAGCAGAGGATGAGATGCCCCAACGCTTGATGCGAATGATGTACCGCGCTCTGAAATTCGGGTCCCAACTTCCTGTGCCTGGCTGAAGATTCATGTTCAGCAGTTCGTTATCCTGCTTCAGGTTGGTTGGCCCGGTCGGGGTTTTCAGTCCTGCGCCTAAGATCACATTATGACGCACCTTTCTGCCCAATGTATCGGGTGTTTTGATGACCGTGTAGTTGGCACCCAACCATGCATCGCCAAGTCCGTAGCCAGTAAAAGTGCCTTCCTGTTCAGACTTCTGGGTGCGGTAATGGAAAGGCATGCTTGCCAAAATCTGTACGCGCCAATGCGGAACGTAGCTTCCAAACGCCTCAAGGGTATGGAAATGTTCCACGCTTTTATCCAGCGACAAACCTTCAATCAGAGAACTTGAGTGAGTGGTTGTGAAGTTCTGATACTGATATCGGAGCCCGATGTAATGCTTACCGAACTGCGGTAC
This sequence comes from Flavobacteriales bacterium, assembly GCA_020635495.1. Taxonomy (GTDB): domain Bacteria; phylum Bacteroidota; class Bacteroidia; order UBA10329; family UBA10329; genus UBA10329. Next base: position 18,354 of record JACJZQ010000008.1, read on the forward strand.
TATTCCCATAAATCCGCTTGAGGCACAGCTGCATTGGTCGCAACTGAATGCATTCAAACTTGAGATGACCAACAGGCCAAATCCAACAATAATTTGTTTCATGATAGATTATCTGAGTTCAATGTTGCAGCATGAGCTGCGTAATTCTGAATTCAGATGATCTGTGGCGGATGAAAAATGGAATGAGTGGCATTGATTCCGCTCAGATGCTTAATCCGAGGAATCTGAATGACGGTTTCTTCAAACGATTCGAAGACCACTTCATTATCTATAGTGAAGTAAAGGATTGCTTCGCGAAGGTTTTCTGGTAGAACCGGTGCGTCTTCCGAGCTTTCTTCTGTTTTTTCAAGCTGCTTGGTCAGATGACATTTACCGTTGCAGGTGTTTTTCACTTCATCTTTCTGCACGCAGATGGTCTGGCTGATGATTTCTTGATGGATCTTGAAATCCAACAGCACGAAACTCTTCAGAAAGACATTACTGAAAAGCAGTCCGATCAATCCTATGGCTGCAATGGCGCGAAGCATCGGGGCAAATATACCAACCGCTGCAATGGCAAACATGACTTTCAGCACTGTTTTAGCATTTGGCGGGTATCCTATTTTTGCATGCACCGCATGAGTTCAAAATCGCAACGCATTCTTTTCTTGGTTCCGTACCCGTTGGGAATTGCGCCCAGCCAGCGTTTTCGGTTTGAGCAGTACTTCGATAAGTTGACAGAAGCTGGCTTTGAGTTTGATGTGAAGCCGTTTTTGGACGAGCGCGCCATGATCTATCTCTACGAGCCAGGCAACTTCTTCCGCAAGGTTTGGAAGGTGAAACTTGGTCTGCTAAAGCGATTTCTTCAGCTTTTCTCCCTTGGGAAGTACGACTACGTGTTTATCCATCGCGAGGCGGCTGCAATTGGACCTCCTGTGTTTGAATGGCTGATAACTAAGGTTTTCAGGAAGAAGGTGATCTTCGATTTTGATGATGCCATCTGGCTGAAGAATACGTCCACCACCAATTCGGTCATCACGCTGTTTAAACGCTATCGCAACGCGAATGATACGTGTAAGTGGGCTTGGAGGGTGAGTTGCGGAAATGATTACTTGTCCGACCATGCGCGGCAGTTCAATCCAAACGTTTTCGTCAATCCAACAACGATTGATACAGAACATCATCACAATCAAGTAAAACAGTTTTCGGGAGAGAAGATCACCATTGGATGGACAGGTACACATTCGACCATCAAATACTTGGATGCGCTCATTCCGACCTTGAAGAAGTTGGAAGGTGAGTTCGATTTCCGCTTTGTGGTAATCGCTGACCGCAAACCCGATTTCGATCTGAAAGGGCTTCAGTTCGTTCCATGGAACAAACAGACAGAGATTGATGACCTGCTGAAGATGGATGTGGGCGTGATGCCTTTGGAGAATGACAAATGGGCCAATGGTAAGTGTGGTTTCAAGGCCTTGCAGTACATGGCGCTGGGTATTCCTGCCATGGTTTCGCCTGTCGGGGTGAATACGAAGATCGTTGACCATGAGATGAACGGTTGGATATGCGACACGCCAGATGAGTGGGAGCAGACGCTCCGTTCCATCTTGGAGAAGAAGACCGATCTGAAGGATTTTTCTGCTGCCGCAAGAACCAAGATCGAAGGGCATTATTCGGTCAAGTCCAACACCTCCAATTTTCTACATTTGTTCGCACTTCGCGGACCGGAAAACGGATAACGCGAAAAAGGAAAAACGTTACTAAATCAGCTCAAACCTCATGGCTCAAACCTCAGACCTCTTAGAATTGAAAAGCACCGCGCTGACCGCGAAACATATTGAATTGGGAGCCAAAATGGTTCCGTTTGCAGGCTATAACATGCCGTTGCAGTACGAAGGACTGACGGTAGAGCATCTGGCCGTTCGAAGCGGGGTTGGTGTATTCGATGTCTCGCACATGGGCGAGTTCATTATCCGTGGTGAGGGCGCGTTCGATTTGGTTCAGAAAGTGACCTCTAACGATGTTGCTGCGTTGGTTGATGGTAAGGTGCAATACTCTTGTTTCCCGAACGAAACTGGTGGAATTGTGGACGACCTTCTGGTGTATCGGATAGACAACAAGACCTACATGTTGGTGGTGAATGCTTCCAATATTGATAAGGATTGGGCGCATGTTTCCAAGTATAACACGGCCGGGGTTGAGATGATCAACATTTCGGATAAGACCACGCTTTTGGCGGTTCAAGGTCCGAAGGCTGCGGAGGCGTTGCAGTCGCTAACGGACATCAACCTATCGGAGATGACGTACTACACCTTTAAGAAGGGCGTTTTTGCAGGTGTGGAGAATGTGCTGGTGAGTGCTACGGGCTACACGGGCGCTGGCGGGTTCGAGATCTACTTTGAGAACAAGGATGCCGACAAGATCTGGAATGCGGTTTTTGAGGCCGGTGCTGCTCAGGACATCCGTCCGATTGGATTGGCCGCGCGCGATACGCTGCGGTTGGAGATGGGTTTCTGCCTTTACGGCAATGATATTGACGATACCACTTCACCAATTGAGGCGGGACTGGGTTGGATAACCAAGTTCAATCATGAGTTTACCAATTCGGCAGCTTTACTGAAGCAGAAAGAAGAAGGTGTTGCCAAGAAGTTGGTCGGGTTTGAGATGATAGATAGAGGTATTCCGCGCCATGATTATGTAATTGTAGATGCGGAAGGAAACGAGATAGGCAAGGTGACCTCGGGCACGCAGGCACCCAGTTTGCAGAAGGCCATAGGTCTTGGGTATGTGAACACCGCGTTTTCGAAAGTGGGGACGGAGATCTATATCAGAATCCGTGATAAGCAGGTAAAGGCGCAAGTGGTCAGGCCACCGTTTTATAAGGGTTGATAAGTTTACAAAGTTGATAGGTTACGAATTACGAATACCGCAAGCGTACGAATATGACGAATGCGTGATTTGCAGCGTTTCCCATTGATGACGGCTTGGATTTCCCATATTCGGATATTCGTATTCATTCGTAATTAGTAACCCTTGAACCAAGTAGAAGTTTGTTTCTCTCCACCGTTGTTCGACCTTTTTGCCAAGAAGGACAGCATTGTGGTGGTGGTAGACATCTTCCGCGCTACCTCTGCCATGGTAACGGCTTTTCAGCATGGGGCGCGGTCGTTCATTCCGGTTTCTACCATTAAGGAGGCCCTCGATTACAAGGCGAAAGGCTACTTGGCCGGAGGCGAACGGAACGGTGAGATCGTGAAGGGTTTTGAGTTTGGGAACAGTCCGTTTGCGTATATGGATGAGCGCATCAAGGATCAGGATATTGTGCTTACCACCACCAACGGTACGCGTGCCATTAACATTGCCAAGAAGGGAGCCGATACGGTGCTCATCGGTTCGTTTTTGAACCTACAGGCGTTGGCCGACCATCTGCAGACCCAAGGCAAAGATGTGATCATCTTCTGTGCGGGTTGGAAGGACCGTTTCAATATGGAGGACAGCCTCTTTGCCGGTGCGCTGACCAACTTGCTGCTTACCAGCGGCAAATTCTATTCTGATTGCGACAGCGCCAATGCCAGTAGCCTGGTCTATCGTACAGGGCGCAAGAACCTGATGACCTTCCTGAAGACCTGTTCTCACCGCAAGCGCTTGGCGCACCTTAACCTGGAGAAGGATGTGGAATACTGCCTTCAGCGGGATGTGACGGACGTTATTCCTGTGCTGAAGGATGGGAAGTTGGTACGCTTGACGGATTAGGATGTAAGGCCGCGGCTCTGCTGGCCTGTTTTTCTTTTAACCTACGTGTCTTGATATGCCTTGGCAGTAGCTTGTGGTTTAACCGAGAATTATTGCTGACAAACCGCTGAATGATCGGTGCTTTATGGGATGGTTTTTGGGGTAAGACCGAGAGCGATCGGGGTAAGACCGAGAGCGATCGGGACTCGACCGAGAGTGATCGGGAGAAGACCGAGACTGATCGGGATTGTTGATTTTCAGTCAGTTATGGTTTTGAGAAGGGTTTGGGTGGTTTTGGGGAACAAGCGTTGTGAACGCGCACTAGTGGGGAGTATGCGTTGTAAGCGCGAGTTGGCGAGACCCCTCATGAGATGTCTCTACAAATCGCTGTTCTCAAACCAATGATTGAATTTGGTTAATTCGCTGTAAACAGTCTAAATTGGAGCTAAGTGACGTTGATGAAACAATGTCCTTATTGACTCTAGCACACCTTTAAGACCACTCTAATGCATGATGACCACCAAGTAATTGATTACCTTTTAGACGTGCTGGACAAACATAGTTCATCACATTTTGATGTGAACAAAGAATTGGAAGTCCGGTACGGAAAAGACTTCGCTGATAAGCTTTCTGTCTTTTATGAGCGGTCTCTGTAATATTATGACGTTGCTAGGAAAAATCCCGAAAGCGGTCTTACAGAGCTTACGTCAAAAGGAAAAGACGCATTAAGTAAAGGTGGGTGGTTGGCTTCTAAAACACTTGATGATATTGAGAGCGAAGTAGAATTCAATAGAGAAATCGCTAGAAGAGATGAAGAAGCCAGAATCGATGAGGAACGCGAAAAGATGTCCTGGCAAAGGGCTCAGAACATGTCTGCAATTGCACTGGCACTTGCAATTGTGGCCATTATTCTTTCGGTGGTCAATTTCGTTTTAGCTGACTAATGCTTAGCAGAATCTAAATGCGCGAACGATTAGGCAATCACCTCACAATAAATTCCATTAACTCAACCATCTCGTTCAGCCCACCATTTTTGATATTCATAGTCCTCATATTTCCTTAAATCCTCATATCCTTCTACAAGCTTGTTTAGCCTCAGAAGGGCTTCCCCTCTCCATTTGTATAATGGGCCTTTTTCCTTCGAAAGTCTATAGGCTAAATCAAGGGCAATATTACAAACCGCTACTGTTTCGAAATCATTTTGCAAAGCACTTTGAACCTGTGCGTACGTAGTTAATTGTTTCCATTCAGTCTCGTCCGAATCAAATCCCGTAAGACCCAACTCATTGGAAAACCTATCCACTAAATGCAATTGCATCTTTGCAATTACTGATAAATCCATAAGGTTTTGAAGAGTCTTTTTCTTACGGTCTCGAATTTCGGTTTTTTTATTGGCGAGTGTTTCCCATGCAACCTGAAACTCCCCCTTTTCTATCAGAGATAGAATATCCTTACAATTATGATTAAACGGGATTTCATGAATGCTACCATTGATAAATTGCAATTTTTCTGTTTTCGAGTAATCAAGAGTCACCCAGTCAAACAGCCACTTGTAGTGACTCGAATGATCCCAATTCACTTCATCTTCAATTAACCCAATCTCATCACACCAAGCAGCTTCTTTAAGTTTTGCTCGGATAAAACGCACCGTATCATTGTACGGCTGATATTCCAAACCTTTGTTAAGATGTTTTAGAGCAAGATCTGGCTGTTCTAGATTGAGCATCAGTAATTCACCAAGTCCGATGTGCGCACGCGAATGGTTTCTTTCTTCGCTTATCACGGTTTCAAAATCCTTTCGAGTTGCATTTAGAGTTGCCTCAGTTAACAACTTCTTGCCATCTTTTATAACGAGTTTTCCTGCAGCTTCAAATTGAAAAATTCTTACTGCTAAAACCGCTTTAAGAAAGAGTATTTCCACATTTGCTTTGTCTATTTTGGAGGCCTTAGACGCAGCAGAATAGGCTGGAAGTAGCTTTTCGGAAACCATGGAATTAATTTCTTCAATATTGTGATCATAGCACCGATTCTTATTGTACAGAACATCAATCATATCTATTACACTCTCGGCAAAATCGACCTTTGCCTCAAAAAGATTTGGGTCTAAATCGACTGCTTTCCGAAATCTATCGATTGTTTTCCCATACTTCCTTACGAAGTCCAATCCGCACTCATCGTCAGGCACCCAGTCAAATTCGAACTGGTGACAATAATAATCTTCGAACTCCTCGTAATCAGGAAAAACTTCAACATCTGGGGCTTTTTCAAGAAAAAAAAGCTCACTTAACCCCAGTCTGTGAAGAATACGGGCATTAGTTGGGTCCAATTTTGCTGCCTCGTTGTAGAACCAATATGCAAGACTTAGATTTTCGTTTTCCTCTGCCTTTAACCCATCTAAAAAGTATTTATAGGAGTATTCAAACTTATCAGTTGGACTCTTCTCATCCTCAACCCTTTCTTTATCGAAGGCAAAATCTATACTGCAATAGACATTTGCCCTCTCACATGTCTCCATGTGAGAGACTAAACTTATGAAGCACTCACGGAGAGCAAAGACATCGACCCTTGCGTCATGAATATTGGAAAGCTGTTTTTTGCAAGTCTTAAAATACAGTTCCTCAAGGGTAGGCCACTTGTAAGAGCCGTTTGGATCTTCAATTCCACACCAATCCGTGGTTGATCGCATGGTACAAATAATCTCAACATCATCTAAAAAAGACTCTTCAATGAGGTCCGGTTCATCGTTGTCAGCAAAATCTTCGTATTCATAATCGTCTTCGTCTTGGTATCTCTCACTGTTACGGGCTGCTTCTTTTTCAGCTTCCTCAAGTTGCTTTTGGTTATATCGCTCGATTTCTGCTCTAATTACATTTAAGTCAAAATCGATATTATGACCTATGATGTATTCTGCCTTCTCCATCACAGAAACAAATTTCCACAGAACATGATGGCGACCTGTACCTCTAAAACATGCTCTTCTCTCTGAAATTCCATGAACCTTAACCGATGAGTCAGGAATCTCAACCCCAAATTCTGGAAATACTGTAGTACTGTAGTGGTCAACTACGTTCAACTTGGAATCACAAACAATCCAGGCTATTTGAACTAAACGTGGCCAATTGTCTGTGTCTGTGGCTGGAGCGTCCCAATTGATTGGCAGTCCATTTGTTTCGGTATCAAGGAATACAACGCTCATGGTTATTGTGTAGCAGTAGGCAAATAAAACCAAATTGATTCAAGATGATTTACTCTCTTGTTTGATAATAAGCAAGGATTTCAATTCGATTGTTTTACCTATGGGTTACCCACAAAAGAAAAACCCTTACTATTCTATTGAATAACAAGGGTTTCTGTTAGCCTTGATTTGACCTTTCCAAACTGTGTACCTAAGCTTAACGTTCATAGATGTTTAGGGATAACCCCTAATCCGTAATTTGGCGGCAAGATGCTGAGTCGAATCGTATTGCGTTCCATTCTTGTTGTGCTGTTGCTGGTGCCATTGTCGGTATCGGAGGTGCAATCGTGGGGGTTTTTCGCGCACCGCAGAATCAATCGGTTGGCGTGTTTTACGCTTCCGCCAGAGATGATCGGGTTCTATAAACGGAATCTGAATTACTTGACCGAACATGCGGTGGATCCTGACAAGAGGCGGTATGTTGGGAAGGACGAGGCACCGCGCCATTACATTGATATTGACCATTATGGTGAGGGCATGGAGGTGTTCGACCTGATGCCACGGAATTGGAATGAGGCGGTTCAGAAATACTCGGAAGACACGCTGCAAGCCTATGGCATTGTGCCTTGGCATATTGATGTGATGGTTTTTAGACTGACCAAGGCGTTTGAGCAAGGCAATCTGGATGCGATTCTGCGCAACTCGGCAGACATTGGGCATTACATTGGAGATGCGCACGTGCCGTTACACACCACCGAGAATTACAATGGCGCCATGACCAACCAAAAAGGCATCCATGGTTTTTGGGAAAGCCGATTGCCCGAACTGTTCTCTGATGATTATGATTTTCTGGTGGGTAGGGCCGATTACATTGATTCGCCTCTTGATTGGGCGTGGGATGTGGTGGAGGCCAGTCATGCGGCCAAGGACAGTGTGCTGCTTTTTGAGGCTGAATTGAACTCAGATTGGGATTCCGACAGAAAGTACACGATGGAAAATCGGGGTCAGGTTCTGATGAAGGTCTATTCGCAAGAATATTCTGAGGAATACCACAGGCGATTGAACGGCATGGTGGAGAGGCGCATGCGGTCGGCCATACACGGAATTGGTAGCATCTGGTACACGTGCTGGGTAAATGCGGGTCAGCCCAACTTGGAAGAGTTGTATGACAAACAGCTTTCTCCGGAGGAAATGGAGGAGATGATAGAGTTGGAGTTGAAGGTGAAAGGCTCTGACGGCATCAAGGGGCGGGAGCATGAGAATTGACAGTTCTCGTCATTTCGACCGAGGAACGAGCGGAGAAATCTGGCTCTAGATATCTCGACTACGCAAGCTTCGCTCGATATGACGACATGAATTAAATGAACAACAAACCACTTTCAGGTCTTAAGGTTCTTGAGTTGGCCTCGGTGTTGGCAGGTCCGGCCGTTGGGACGTTTCTGGCAGAGTTGGGGGCGGAGGTCATCAAGATAGAGAACCCGACAACGGGTGGCGATGTGACCCGAAGTTGGAAGCTGACCACTGAAGATGCCGATTCGGATCTGAGCGGATACTTTGCTTCAGTGAATTACGGAAAGCAGCACCGTTTTCTGGACCTAAAGGATGCCGATGAGTTAGCAGAAGTGCAGCAATTGGCGCGGGAATCAGACATCATCATAGCCAATTTCAGGAAGGGACAGGCCGAGCGTTTCGGGTTGGATTTTGAAGCTTTAAGACAGCAGAACCCGAAGTTGATCTACGGTAACATTACAGGTTTCGGGGCAGAAGAATCGCGACCTGCATTTGATGTGGTGCTACAGGCCGAAACGGGTTACATGTACATGAACGGACAGCCCGACAGTGATCCTACCAAGATGCCCGTGGCACTTATCGATGTGCTGGCAGCGCATCAACTCAAAGAGGCTGTGCTGCTGGCGTTGCTGGAACGCGAAAAGCGTGGCGAAGGGGCTTTGGTGGAAGTTTCGCTGTTCGATGCAGCGGTTTCGGCTTTGACCAACCAGGCCAGTAATTGGCTAATGAACGGGCACATTCCGCAGCGCATTGGGTCGTTGCACCCGAACATTGCTCCGTACGGTGAGATTCTGACAACCAAAGATGAGAAGCAGATCGTACTGGCTATTGGTTCCAATGCTCAGTTTCGGGCGCTTTGCGAGGTGTTGGGTCTGGATGAACTGCCAGATGACCCAGCGTTCGAAACGAATCAATTACGGGTTGAGAATAGAACGGTGCTTCATCAACAGCTTCAGTCAAACGCGGCTCAGTTAGGCTGTGATGACCTGATGAAGCAGTTTCTCGAAAAGAACATTCCCGCAGGGGTAATTCGAAACCTGAAAGAGGTTTTTCAAACCGAAGCGGCCTCAGAACTTGTGAATACCGAGGGCGAAACCAAACGTGTTTCGCAAATTGCGTTCAAAATCAGAAGATGAGTTTGCGTTGGGAATGGAAACGGTTCAATGACCTTACGGCCGATGAGGTTTACACGATTCTGTGTGTGCGTCAGCAGGTGTTTGTGCTAGAACAGGAATGCCTGTATCTGGATGCCGATGGAAAGGACAGAGAGGCGTTTCACCTGATGGGGTTTGATGGGGAAGACATGGTGGCCTACGCCCGTATTCTGGATGCCGGGGTGAGTTATGATGAGGTTTCGATGGGTAGAATTCTGACCACCGACAAGGCGAGAGGCAAGGGAGCTGGTATTGAACTGATGGAAGTTGGAATAAGGCAGATCAATGCACATTATGGCCAAGTTCCGATCAGAATATCGGCACAAACGTATCTACTTGCATTCTATGAGAAGTTCGGTTTCCGCTCAACGGGCAAGGAATATCTGGAAGATGAGATTCCGCATACGGAGATGTTGAGAGGCGTAAGTCAGTAAGGCGTAAGTCGTAAGTCGGTAAGGCGGAAGGAGTGAGTGTCGATTTGATTGACTTAAGCCTTTGAACTTATTCCTTACGACTATCTAAAACGCGTTGAACTTCACCACTTTCATGGCTTCCGTTTTGCCGTCAATCAAAAGTTGGCATACAAACGGTTTTCGGAGATTTCCGTCTGCTTCGTAGTAGAATTCGTGCTGACCTTCTTTCAGTTCGCCTTTGTAAACCACGGCCAATTCATTGCCGTTCATGTCGGCCACTTTGATCTCGGCATCGTGTGGTTTCTTCATGGCAATTTCCATTTTGGCCTTGCTTTGCGAGGTCTGCGTACGAACGCGCATGTAGAAATCGTTCTCCACGGCTTTTTCCCGCGCTTCCTGTCGTGCTTTCCGGGCTGCTTTCAGATGCTCTTTCCGCTCGTCTTTGAAGATGTAGAGTTCGGTTTGCGCTGAAGCCACACTGCCGCATGCGATGATGATGGCGAAGGATAGAATTATTGTTCTCATTGATGTCCTGATCTTTGTACGTATACTGTTATGCAGTGCATTTGTGTTGGTCGTTCATAGATGAAATCGGTCGTTTACCGATAAGCGGTCAATGCTACCTTTGGCGTCCATGTACAAACTCATTTTCCGATCACTTTTCTTCCTACTAGAACCAGAGGCTGCGCATCATTTTGTTACTGGTATGTTCCAGTTTCTGATGAAGATTCCTGGGGTGAAGCAGCTAACGGAAGTCATGTTTGTGGTTAGGGATAAGCGATTGGAACGCGAACTTTTCGGGTTGAAATTCCCGAACCCTGTCGGTTTGGCTGCGGGTTTCGATAAGCAGGCCTCGTTTTACAAGGAGTTCAGTTCGTTGGGTTTCGGTTTCATCGAGGTGGGTACCATCACACCAAAACCTCAGGATGGCAACCCCAAACCACGCATGTTCAGGTTAACGGCCGATGAGGGGTTGATCAATCGCATGGGCTTTAATAATGGTGGTCTGGAAATGGCACGTGAGAACCTGAAGAACCGCAACCGCAACTTCATTATTGGTGGCAACATTGGGAAGAACAAGGTGACGCCCAATGAGAACGCCACAGACGATTACCTGAAGTGTTTTGATGCACTGCATGATCTGGTGGATTATTTCGTGGTGAATGTTTCCTCTCCGAATACGCCAGGATTGCGGGAACTGCAGGACAAAGAGCCGCTGACCAAACTGTTGGCGACACTGAAAGAGGAGAATTCGAAACTGGAAAAGCCGAAGCCGATTCTGCTGAAGATAGCCCCGGACCTGACCGATGCCCAGTTGGATGACATCATTGCGATTGTTGCTGACACCAAGATTGATGGGGTGATTGCGACCAACACCACTATTTCGCGGGAAGGGTTGAAAACAGCTGAATCCATTACCCAAGAAGCAGGCGGTGTGAGTGGCAAACCGGTGCGGGAAAGGAGCACGGAGGTGATACGCTATCTGCACTCAAAAAGCAACGGGAGTTTCCCTATTATTGGTGTGGGTGGAATTCATTCGGCCGATGATGCCATTGAGAAACTGAACGCTGGAGCCAGTTTGGTGCAGGTTTATACAGGCTTCATCTATGAGGGCCCTACGTTGGTAAAACAGATCAACAAGCAACTTTTGAGCGCAGCCAAATGAGTTGGGTCAAGGATGTGATCGATACTACCCGTGATCTGGCTTCGGACACCATCGCGTTGCGAAAAATAAAGCGGTCGTTGCTTACGCAATGCCAATTGAACGGCAAGTTGTTGTCTGAGTTCTACAAGAACCGAAAGGGCATGGCAGAGTTGCGAAAGCAGCAGATTGCCAGCAGGTTGGATGTGAACGAATTGGAGGCTGCTTTGAATTGCGGGGTTCCGTTCGGGTTGATCTCTAGAAAGAAGGTCACAGAGAAAAAGCTGGAAAAGTACCGGTGGAACGCCAAAAGCTTGGAAGGAAACGACCTTGAAACACTGCTCGAAAAGGTCTATCTGATGGCTGCCTACCTCCAAAAGGATTTTGACAATCCTGATATCAATCTCAACAACAGGTTGGTGAACCTTTACAAGTACAACTCGATGCTGATTGAGTTGTTGAGGTAGGCACTAAGCCCCCAAGAAACTACCGCCACAAACACGCAGCACCTGACCGTTAATGCATTCGGCACCCGGATGTGCGAGAAATGCCATGGCTTCGGCAATGTCTTCCGGTTTGCCCGCTTGTGCCAGGCTTGTCAAGCGCTCCGCGAAAATTCTGGTAATCAGCGGCATGGTCTTTACCATTTCTGTTTCGATGTAGCCTGGAGCAATGGCATTGATGGTAATTCCTTTGGCTTTCAACTCTTTCGCTTTGGAAGCAGAATAACCGATAACAGCTGCTTTGGTGGCGGTGTAGTTTGTCTGGCCGAAGTTGCCAGCAATTCCCGAAATGCTTGATGTGCTGATTATTCTACCACCATGCGGAATAAGTCCCAATTCCAACGCATCTTCGGTAAGGGCAATAACCGCGCTTAGGTTGATGTCGATAACCTGATCCCAATAATGTTCTGGCATATTCTTGAGGGTCTTATCGCGGGTAATACCTGCGTTATTGATAAGTACATCAATCCGACCGTGCTTGGCTTTGATGGCCTCCAACAGTTGCTTGCGCGCTTCAGGCTTGGTAAGGTCGGCACCCATAAATGAGACCTTGCTTGCACTGAGCGAAGTCGAAGTGTCGTTCAAAAGCGATTTAGCTCGTTCCTCCATTTGAGGGATGTCAGCAATGATTACGGTGGCACCTTCAGCAGCCAACCGTTTTACCGTAGCCGAACCGATGCCACCTGCACCGCCCGTTACCACGCACACCTTATCAGAAAGGTCGCCCACTTTTGGAGCTTCCCCATCCAGAACAACTGCTTGTCCAGTAATGAAGGCCGAACGGCCAGAAGTGAAGAACTGCTCTGGAACCGTGTAGTTTTTCAAGTCCGCATTCGGTGGGAGTTTAAGCAGATTGACCGTAGTTCCGCGTCCGCCCAATTCCTTTGCCAACGAACGGGCAATGCCTTCCAATGAACGTTGGTAAGCGGAGTAATGGGTATCTTCAATTAATTCGGGTTGAATAGAATAGACCAACACTTTTCCGTTGACCTTGATGTTTTTAACGCCTCCCTGTAACTGGTTGAAAACGGCTTTCAGACCAACTTCGTCCTTCACTGAACGACCATCCACCACAAGAGCGTTTTCAGTAATGGTTGTTCCTTCTTTCCATGGTGAATAGGTTTTTACCAGTGCAGTCGGGGGAGGGAAGCCAAGTAGGCCAAGTATCTTCTCTTTCATGAGGCGAATATGCAAAACCTAAATTGAGCAACTGACTTAAAAATAATGCCTGACCAAAATCGCCCTTATATCACATGCTATTGAATGATGAGTTTCTGAGTGATAGTGCGCTGTGGTGATTGAAGTTTTACCAAATAGGTCCCGGCTGAAAACTCGGAAACGTCAAATGCCATTCGGAACATGCCGCAGCTGATAGCGCTGTTGGTGATCAATTGCGCAACTGTTCTTCCAGATAGGTCAGTAAGGTCAATGCTGACCGAACCAGCTGTCGTCATTTCAAATTCCAAATTCACCCTGTCCGAACTCGGATTGGGAAATAGTAGAAAGTGATTGCTCAGGTCTTTTTCCTCCACGGATGTGACACTTGAAATTGTGCCATCCAAGGGGCCGGCATACGTTCCCGTAATATCCTGGTATTCGGCCGAGGAAGGAATTGAACATGGCTGGAGGACCGCCTCAAATGGCGTATGGTGCTTGACCTCGAATCCGGGTGTGAGCGTGATCGACTGTCCGGCCTGATATCGGACCGAAGTTCCCAGGCCGCCATCAAAACTCTGGGCAGAAACGATGGTCTGATCGGCCTGATAGAACCAATACCCAGGTTCTGGACTCGCAAAAGCCACGAGGTTCTGGTCGTCTGTGCAAGAACCATAGAGGTCAGTTTCCCAAACACTTCTGCCAAAGGTACCCGCTCGAAGTTTGCCGCTTGAAGAGTGGATTACGAGGTCGTTAACAGGGGTGTGCGGCAAACCGTTTCTAAAAGGTAGCCAATCGCCCAATTCGTCATCTCGGTAATAAACACCTACGTCAGCTCCAACATAAAGACCATCACTTCCGCCCGGTTGCCAGGCAATGGAGCGGAATGGAATGTTTGGTAGCGATCCGGTTATATTCTCCCAAGTTTGACCTGCATCCATTGATCGGAATACTTTATGATCTGGCACATAACCGCTAACTGTAATTGCCACTTGATCGGCATTTACAGGGTTCACAGCTATGTCAGTTATCCGTGCATTGAAATCATACGCCAATGGCGGACTTATCGTATCAGTATCGATCGGGTTTTCTGGTGAGAAGTCAGTCAACGCGTTATGAATGATTTGCATGGATACTCCGTTGGTCGAGTACAAAATATTTGGGTCATTGATTCCAATTGCCATGGCGACAGAGCCCGGGGTGGTAACACTGAGATAATAGAAGGTATTACCGCCATCAGTGCTTCTTACCACAACTTGACCGGATCCAACAAATAGGATCTGACCATCGACCGGATGGGTTATCAATGTGGGCCAAACGTTGGGTACGGTGACCAGATCGACAGTTGATATTCCATTGTCGGTCGATCGGAAGACAGTGCGGTTTTTTGTTCCATAGAAGGTTGACGAATTACTAGGTGAAAATGCGCATGAACTGCCATCGGCACCATTCACATGTTTCCAAGTGCTGCTGTTCGTGTTCTTGAGATTGGTGCCATTGTCCTGTGTGCCACCAAGGATGCGATCGGGACTGCTTTCGTGACTTGCTATGTTATAAAACTGCATGATGTCCATTCCAGCAGAAAGTTTACTGAAGCTGACACCGCCATCTGTGCTTCGGTAAAGTCCACCATCGGTACATGCGAAAAGAGCATTGTCGTTAGGACTGAAAACCAGATCATGTATGTCGGCATGGCAATAAGAGCTGGTTGATGACAGATCTTCTTGCCACTGTGAGATGTTGTAAAACGACCCTGATTGTCCATTCAGGAAAGAGCGCCAGATGTTTATTCCGCCCACGTAAATATCTGCTCCATTGGTAGGATTGCAAGCAATGGCCAGATCATACCAGCTTTGTGCTCTATTGTCGTTCCCATCATTCTCGTAACCAAGAATATTAGGCGAATTACCTTCAAGTGTAAGGTTGTTTCCAGATTCTGAAGAAAAGAACACGCCTTTGAAGTGGAGTGAATCTGTCTGTGGACCTGCTACAGCATACAGGTATTCGGGCGCTGAAATGGAGGTGGCCAACTCTATCCTGTCCGAATTGGTCAAGGTCAGCAATGTATCGGTCCATGATTGGCCATTGTTACTGGATCTATAGACCTTGGAATCCGTGGCCATATAAACAATGTTTGTGTTCCCAGGTTTGAACTCAAGGTCGTTTGTGCCAGAGTTGCTACTTGTCTGTGTCCAGTTGAGCCCACCGTTGGTTGTTCTGAATACTCCAGCAGAAGTGCCAACCAGAAGCGTGTCTGGCTTGTCATCATCCATGATCATCTTTCGTCCGACCAGGCGATCTTCTAAATTCCAAGATAAACCTGTCGAATGCCACGTCAGTCCACCATTTGTCGATTTGAGCACGCCAACGCCATGGGAATCTCCGGCCTCGCTGTCACCGGTAAGCACATATATGATGCTGGGATTGTTGGGGTTTATGCAAATATCCGCAATGCCCAGTGAGGGGATTCCATCCGTAAGACAGGTCCAAGAGCCGCCCATGTCGGTCGATTTCCAAAGTCCGCCAGCGGGAGTTCCGCAAAAGATCGTGTTAGGGTCAGAAGGATGAAAAGCCAAGCAGTTTACGCGCCCAACACCCCCGTTGTATCCATCACCATACCTCACGTAGTCAGTAGGTCCAACCAAACTCCAGTTCCCGGTGTTGGAAGAGCGGTCTTGGGTGAAAGGATTTGTAGCCTCATATCGACTGAATTCGTCCAAGGCTAATTTGCTTGCATTGGCCGTTTTTCCGTTCGGAAGCAGATGGTCTCTCATTTGCCTTTCATAGCGTTTCCAATGCGTATAGCCACTGCCACGTCCTTTGTCCCGAACTTCATAATAAGCTTCAACCTGCAGTTGAAGTTCGTTGAAACTCAGGCCGTGGTCCTGCATCCACAACGGAATGGTCCAATCCTCTTCTTGGTTTTGGGCGTTGGTGCGTCCAACGCTTCCCATCAAGACCAAGAGAATAAATCCTGTTCTAATGAACCTAGCTGTAATTGCTTTCATGTCGGATCCGTTCAGTGAACAATTACTTGCTGCTCATTTGCGCTTTCAGCAAACGGTTTTCCTCTTTCAGCAGGTCAAGCTCTTTCTGTTGGCGGATAGTATGGAGCGTGATCTCCTCAATTTTCTGAAGAAGGATCTTCTGCATTTCACCCACCATGAAACCGTTTTCTTCCACCTCACTTTTTGATGGCACTTGAGGAAGATGCTTGTTCTCAGTGATGAATGCTTCGGTTTCATATAAATCGGGAAGAATATGCGCTTCCTCGAACACAAAGTCGGGCCAATTACTGCTGTCTTCCACCTTCAGTTCTTCGCAAAGAACTTTGCCATCTACTGAAAGCATGTATCCAGTGGCTTGGGTTGTTGTACCAATGGTTATTCCGTCTGCGTTGAAATAACTTTTTCCGCTGGCCACATAAAGCCCGTAGTCAGCTCCCGAAGTCCAAACTCCGAATTTGGTTCCTGTTCCACCTGAACTTGCATTGAAATGGCCTGCATAGGCATTGCCCGCACCAGCTGTGGACACACTTCCTCTGACAGCGTAAGCGTGTCCCGAAACGGCACCGCCTTCAGCCACCGAGTAAACCCCATGTTTTGTGCCTGTTCCTCCTTGAGGTGCGGATGCGTAAATGCCGTAGCTGTTTGCCGCGCCCGTGTACGGATTTTCCACATTCAAAGCTCGGGTTGTGGCTGTGGTTCCGTCAACATCCAAGGGATAGGAGGGAGAGTCGTTTCCAACTCCCACATT
Source organism: Flavobacteriales bacterium (assembly GCA_020635495.1). Lineage (GTDB taxonomy): Bacteria > Bacteroidota > Bacteroidia > UBA10329 > UBA10329 > UBA10329. The sequence continues at coordinate 35,153 of JACJZQ010000008.1, forward strand.
GCCTGAACTTCGATAGGTGTTGTTTCCTGATGAACTCCAAACACCTGCCATTGGAACACCGTTCTGTAATAGTTCTCCGGTAAGGTTGATGTCGCCCGTTACATCCAAACTGTATGATGGAGAAGTATTCCCGATTCCCACATTATCGCTGAAATAGCCTTTGCCAATGAAGTAGCCACCGTAGTTGACGGAGCCACCGGTTGCAAAACCACGAACACCGATGTTGATCCCTGAACCATTGATTGCTTCAAAAGCACCGCCCCATTTCTCACCAGTTCCATTTCCGTTTGCGGCCGAATAAGTGCCCATTGCCGTTGCGATTCCTACATAGGAGTTGATGATAAAGGTTGTCGCGATCTCAGTTGTGGTTCGAACAGATAATGGCGAACTCGGGGTTGAAGTGCCTATACCGACCATTCCTGTGTTCCGATAAATGTTCGAACCGCTGACACTCCAATTGCTGCCCGTGAACGGAACGCCATTTTTGATCAGGTCGCCCGTGAATTTGATGTCTCCGACCACATCCAAAGTGGCGGTTGGGGTAGAGGTTCCAAGACCCGTGTTACCGTTCTTCAATACGACCATGGCGTCACTAAGATCCAAATAGGTAGTGCCGTTTCCGAGGCTGAACAATCGGTCTGTTGCCGAAATGGAATTGGTTGAAGTCGGGGTATAGCTGGTGCCGTATATCCCAAGGCTTGTTTCTGCATAGGAATAGGCCGTATTCCCTGGCCCGATGGCAACGGAGTTATCCGCTTGAGCCGTTCCTCCCGTCATACCCACACTGTTGTTTCCTTGGGCATTTCCTATGGCCGAAAACGACTGGCTGCCGTTGGCTGTTCCTCCTATTGCAATCGCTCCTTGACCGAAGGCCAGACCACCGCCCAAAGCGGTGCTTTCGTCTGCACTGGCAATGCTCTGCCATCCAAAGGCGGTGCTCTTCGAACCGCCAGCATTTGAAAAATAGCCCAATGCTGTGCTGTATTCGCCAACGGCCTGATTGCCGAATCCGGCAGAGAAGGCCATGTAGCCCGTTGATTGGCTCGAACCGAATGCCGTGCTCGCATAACCCGATGCCTTGGAACCATTTCCTGCCGCAAAAGAGTACTCTCCAATGTTCGCATTGTCCCATGTATCGCCTAAGGCGTTTCCTGCTCTGAAGGCGGCCTTTGCGGGATGCCACATCATTCTCACTCCGCTTCCTTCCATGGGAATTGATCCGGAAGCAAATGTTCCTGTACTCAGAAATCCGTCAGTTCCCGAAATATGAATAGCACCTGCATCAGCTGTAATGGTCCTTCCCAACCCGTTGCCACCGAAATCATAGGCGGCATCAAGCGTTCCACCAACGCCAGCGGTCGGTGTTTGCCAAGTGGCATTTCCGTTTGCATCGGATGTGAGCACCTTTCCATTTCCTTGCGACCCATTTTCAATCCTGACCGAGCCAACCACGTGCAATTTACCCATGGGGGCAGATGTGCCTATACCCACGTTGGCGTTGCTCCCAAGAATAACCGTGTTATTTTGGGTGGCCTGAGCATAAGCACCAATGGCCGTTGCATTGATAATGTCTGAGGTTCCTCCAGAACCAACACCGATGTATGTGTTCTGCTTTCCTGAAACATTCAGTTTCCCCGCATCTCTTCCTATAAAAGTGTTTTCCTTACCTGTCTGATTTCCGTAACCTGCGGACCATCCAATGAACACGTTCTTCTCGCCATCTAGGTTAGTATAGCCCGCAGCACCACCAATGAAGGTGTTCTGATTTCCAGTGGTGTTTGACCGCCCGCTAGTCAGTCCGAGAAATATGTTGTTGGAACCCGTGGTATTATCATACCCAGTTCTATAACCTATGAATGTGTTCTTGGATCCTACATTGACTCGGCCAGCACCTTCGCCAATGTGGATGTTTCCCGATCCGTTGGTATTTAGAAACTCAACCCCGTTGAACGATAGATTGCTGCCAAGGCTCATGTTTATGCTTCCTGCCACATCCAGCTTGAACTGTGGATTGCTGACACCTATGCCAACGTTAGTTCCATTATCTGTTATGGTTTGAGCGTGAGAAGCTAGGACGGAAAGAAGACAAATAGAAGTTAAGATACGTTTCATCATTTGTTCGATTTAGAGATTCAAAAGTGTTTTCGGCTGGTTATTTTGGCAATCTCAATTTTCCAGAAAATCAACTTTCCGAAGAATGGCCTCATCTCATGATCCACTGAAGTTGCTGATCAGTAGCATGGATACCAATGAGAAACGCTACTACAAGCTGCTCAGCGCAGCCTTCAAATCGAATTCAAAGACATTACAACTGTTCGACCTTCTGGATGCTGAAGAAGACCTGTCGGACAGCGAACTGATGACCCGATTGAAGGTGTCATCCATCAATTCGATCAGAATGCTGCTGAGAAAGCAGTTGTTGAGAGCCATGCGCATCTACCAGGAAGAAAGGAATGAGCGGTCGGCCATGCGAGGAACGATCGGTGAGATCGAGTTCCTGTTGAGCAAACAACTTACGGGCGAGGCGGAGAAAGAAATCAGAAAAGCCTACAAGAAAGCTGAATCGGCAAACAACCATTTGGCGTTGTATGAGTTGACTTTGAGAAACAATGAGATCCGTAAGCAATTCCGAACATCACAGGAATTGGTCGATGAGTTTGAAGGTCGCATATCAGAGATGGACAATCTGTGTGAGCGGTTGCTGAACATGGGGCGTTTGAGGCTGGTCGATACGGAATGGAACCTCTACATCCAAAGTTTCGACCGTGGGGATGCTAACAGGAATCAGCAGTTTTTCCGTGAGCGGATAGAGCCGATTTTGAACGGGATAAAGCCGAAGGATTCAGCTCCTCTGGAAACCATTCATGCAGCCATTCTCCGAAGCGGATTCAACACCTTACTTGGTGATATTCAAGTGTCGGAATCGGCCATCGGTCAAGCAAATAGACTCTTTGATCTGGATGACCAATTGTTGGTCAACAGGTTCAGCATGTTCTTTGCGCTGAATTACAATCATTCCTGTGGCCTTTTCATCAGAGGAATGGTGAACGAATCCTTGACATGGACACTCTCAACGGAAGAGGTTCTGGCCCGTCATTATGACGAGCTCCTGAAACTGCACGGTGATGAGTTTTGCGTAAGATTCCAGTATTTGCTTTTAAGCGGAAGAATCCGCGCGCTGAATCGATTGGGCAGGTATTCAGAGAGCCTGTTACTCGAACCGAATTACCGCACCCTTGTAGAAGCAGGGTGGCAGGTGATGTTCAATAACACACGGGTTCTTTTGAGCCTCCGATTTGCATCTGCGCACTTTCATTTGGGCCAATACCGAAATGCGCTCTCCTATCTGGAAGAAGGACTCTCGATGAAAGAAGTCAGAGATATTGACCTTTTGCGAAGTGTCTATTTATTAGCGGAAGGCCTTTGTCACTTGATGCTTGGTAATTGGGAATTGGCAGACACAAAGCTGAGCAACCTCTACAAAGGAATCATGAGAACGGATTCCAAAGCGGGTTTTAAACCAAGTCAGATCGAGTTCGTTCGGAAGATTTCAACCATCGTCATGAATCGCAACGTACAGGAAGCCGAACAGCTTTGCTCGCGCCTTGAACAGGAAAAGTCTGATGGATTGGTGCTGGATTTCATCGACCTGCATGTGTGGTTGTCTGATCACATTGAATTACTGGGCAAGTGATAGGTTGGTTCTGTGACCCCGCTCACCGACATCATTGCCGTTTGCTTGAAATATTTCAGTCAAAAAGACATTTTTTAGCCACAGAGACACAGATTTTCACAGATTTCACAGAGATTTTCTGTGAAAACCTCCGTGTTTTCTGCGTTTCTGTGGCTATTTCATGTTGCTTATTCATCCAACCAAGTCATTCTCATTTGCTAATCTGCTAATTCGCCCATTCGCTAATTGATACGCCAACTTTTCCGCTTCCCTTTGATACTTCCGTCAGAACGTCATTGAAAACCGAAGTAACCTGCCAGAATTTCCGCTAATGGGCTGATTTTCAGTAATGGACAGGTGTTTGACTCATGCACCTCAAATTAAAACCAGCACGAAATGAACTTCAATAATTTCACCATAAAGTCGCAGGAAGCGTTGCAGTCCGCCACGCAAGAAGCGATGAACAACGGCCAACAGGCCATCGAAACGGGACACATCCTTAAAGGGGTGTTGAACGTGGATGAGAATGTAACGCCCTTTCTTCTAAAGAAACTGGGTGTGAACGTGCAGGCTTTCGAGGCTGCGGTTGACAGTCAGGTAAAGAGCTATCCGAAGATCTCGGGTGGTCAGCCTTATTTAAGCAATAAGGCACAACAAGTGTTGAACAAGGCCACGAACTACCTCAAGGATTTCGGGGACGAGTATGTTTCCATCGAACACATGTTGCTTGCTTTGCTGAACGGTAGCGATACCATCGCACAGCTGATGAAGGACAGCGGTGTGAGCGAAAACGAACTGAAAGCGGCCATTACCGAACTTAGAAGAGGAGGGAAGGTGACCAGCCAAACAGCTGAGGATACTTACAACGCATTGGGCAAGTACGCGCTCAACTTCAACGAATTGGCCAAGAAAGGCAAACTCGACCCGGTAATCGGGCGCGATGATGAGATCCGTAGAGTGCTTCAGATCCTATCGCGAAGAACCAAGAACAACCCGATCCTTATCGGTGAGCCTGGTGTGGGTAAAACAGCGATTGCGGAAGGAATTGCTCACCGAATCATCAACGGAGACGTTCCAGAAAACCTGAAAACCAAGCAACTCTTTTCGTTGGATATGGGAGCTTTGGTAGCAGGAGCCAAGTACAAAGGCGAGTTTGAGGAGCGACTCAAATCCGTGGTGAAAGAGGTCATCTCTGCCGATGGCGAGATCATCCTTTTCATTGACGAGATACACACGCTGGTAGGAGCGGGTGGAGGCGAAGGCGCCATGGATGCGGCCAATATCCTGAAGCCAGCGTTTGCGTGGCGAACTGAAGGAGTAAGAAGCCATCAGGCCACCACCTTCGAACGAGTACCAGAATAGGCAACTTTGACTGAAAGACAAGGCGTTGGAAAGACGTTTCCAGAAAGTGATGGTGGATGAGCCGCCAAAGCACTGAGGATGCGCGGTTTATCCATTTTCTGATTGAGCACCAAGGATATCTTGTATGCTGGAATGTTGATCAATTCAGCCAATTTGGATAATGAAAGGTCTGAGTTGGTATAATGGGCATTCTCTTCCAACTCGTTTAGAATGATGGCTTCAATTTCGGCCATTTCATCCACTGATAATGTGATCTTCGACCTGCCTTCTTCTGTTGTGGAAACTTCGATTTCAACTGCTTCTGAAGTGGTGTCTAACGGAACATTGGCAAATTTCTCTTCCAGCAACTTGGTGAGTGCTGCCAGTTCTTTCCTGTTCTGTGACACTTCGTTCTCCAATTCAAAGGTTTTTCTGATGTTTCCTCTAATAACAACCGCAATGAAATACGTGAAGCCCGCAAACTCGGTAATGGTGCCGATCTTGAAGTAGGAGAAAGGATCGCCAGGAAGCATGGTGGTATGGCTGTCTATAAGGCCCAAGGCTACGAATGCGATAAGAAGTGAGTAGGCGACCATATAGTACTTGGCCTGAAGTGATCTCTTTCTCAATGACATGAATATCATAATGACAACCACCACAACCCACACAAAGCCAAACAGGTTTTCGGCTTGATGCAAATGGCTGATGGAAGTGTTGAAGAAGGCTAGCTGATAAATGGTTGTGGCACTTAGAAAAACAACCATGGCAATGTTCAAGTTTCTGTAGAACTTGGGGTGTGTGAGTTTCAATTCCAAGAACCGAGAGGTGAACATGACCACAGAAAGAATCCACACACGGATACTCAGAAACATCAGGTGGTCTACCCAAATAATAGAAAGCCCTGATCCATAAAACTCACCCTCAACAAATAGATAGAAAATACAGCTGGCAAGGATGTAAAATCCGTAGAAGAAATAGATTTTGTCCTTCAGCAGGCTCCAATGGAAAATGTTGATCAGCAACAGCACGGCAATGGCCGCGAAAAAGATGAGGTTGAATATGGTGCCCTTATGAATAATGGATTGGTACTCTTCCAACTTTGCTAAGCTAGGTGTAGCTTGTAAAATCCTTCCATCGCTATAAGTGGAAATGAAAAAAGTAGCCTTCTCATTGGGTGCCAAACTTACCTTGAAGTTGGGTTTAGGATTATTGAAACTACGGTGGTCGTCCAATTCCGTATCTAAGTTTTCTGTAACCGTTTGAAGCGAATTGCTCACCGTATCCAGCTTATAGAAACGGTAGTTGCGATTGATCAGATCATTCATCATTACGATGTATGATTCGTATTCGGCACCGTTGGTGATGTTCAGTTTTACCCAAACACTTCCTTCGTAGAAACCAAGATCCAGATTCTCTGGTCCGCTGAACTCTATCTGATCAAAATCCTCCGGCCCCTGTTGCACATCAATAGCTGTTTGGAACGTGTGATGCACGGTAACTTTCTGCCTATTGTCGCATGCAAATAGCAGCAACACGGTGAAAAGTATTAGCCAATGATTGAGATGTCTTTTCTTCAACTTTGGTAAACCGCTATCTTCTAATTGTTCGATGACGCTGAGCCTCGGTAAAGTTAGTACAACACGATTGTAGCGTTTAAGATCTTTTAGTTTGATGAAACATACCAGGTCTTACAATGATGCGATCATAATATCAGGCCTTTCTTATTTTTCGCTAACTGAATTGAATCATGAAAAAACTACTTGTTCTATCCATCATTTTAGGGTTTGTGACCGCCTGTACAACAGTGCCGATCACTGGCAGAAAACAGATGAATTTGCTGCCCGAAAGCCAAATGCGCAGCATGGCTGCCACCAGCTATTCGCAATTTATCAGTCAGAACCCGCCATTGCCCGTTTCTGACCCACGTGTGCAACAGGTGCAACGGGTAGGAGAGAAGATATCTAGAGCGGCCATCCGATACCTGCAGGCCAAAGGCGCTACCGATAGGGTGGCGGGTTTCAATTGGTCGTACAATGTGGTGAACGACAATACGGTGAATGCATGGTGCATGCCGGGTGGTAGAATTGTTTTCTACACGGGTATTCTGCCCATTTGCCAAGATGATGACGGCATTGCCGTGGTAATGGGGCATGAGGTGGCCCACGCCATTGCCCGGCATGGCAATGAGCGAGTCAGTCAAGGATTGTTGGTTCAGGGCGGTGGTATTGCGCTTGATTTTGCCACGGCTTACGCCAACCAACCAGAGCAGACCAGAGCACTGTTTCAGCAGGCTTACGGACTGGGCACAACCGTTGGGGCCATTCTGCCGTTCTCCCGTTTACACGAAAGTGAGGCCGATGAAATGGGGTTGATCTTTACGGCCATGGCTGGTTATGACCCAGCCAAAGCGGTTCCATTCTGGCAACGGATGGCCCAAGCAGGTGGTCAGCGTCCGCCCGAATTTTTGAGCACGCACCCAGACCCGGAAAAGCGAAGCGCCAAGCTCAATGAGTTGGTGCCACTGGCCAGAGCCTACGCCAAGAAGTATGGAACGGAGTGATCAATCCTTCTGAACGAAGACCACCTTTTCAGAGAATCGCTGAGTTTCGGTCATTACCGTGAGGAGGTAAATTCCTTGCAATGATTCCTGCACGTTGAAGTTCATCTGGTGCGTGCCACCTTGCAACTGACCGTTGAAGAGTTCTGCTTTCCGAGAACCCTGAAGATCGTATAAAAGCACTTGCACTTGCTGGCGTTTATCAATGACAAAACGCGTGGTGAAATTGCCAGAGGTTGGGCTAGGGAAGACCTCAAGTTCATTGTATTGACCCGACCCGACAAAAATGGCCGTAACGGAGTCTCCATCTGCGGGAAAGAATGTTCTACTGTAAGCCGAAGAACCATCAAAATCCGAGCGGTTGGTTTCCCAATGGCTGAATGTAAAACCAGGGTTTTCGTCAATGCCCATCCGAATGGCAATATCTTCGAAATACACCCCATCAAACGGAAATTCTCTCAGCGAAATGGAGTTGAGATCGATCTTTCCGGCCGATGGTGGATAGACGTTGAGGTGAATGTTGGCCTTATCGGCCAGACCATAGAAATTCTGCAATTGAGAAAGTGCGTAGGGCGGTCTTCGCTCCACATAGGTCTTTACAATGTCCACCTCATCATACCAATCATTCTCTTCGGCATTCCACCTTTCGTAATGTCGATGTATTACGGGTTCAATGCGGTCTGCAGCCCTGTCCACGGCCTCTGCAAATTTTTCAGCACTGAAAACGGTGTTGGCCAGATCGCAATACCGATTGATGAAATACTCGAAATAGGCTCTGTTCTCCAGCAGTTTCCTGAAGATGATGACGTGCCTGTTGGTATCTCCGTAAGAACCCAATGCTCTGTTGAGCGCATCAAACTCCACAGGAGCAAAAGAAACGCCCCCCAGCGTGGCATCGAGGTCGAAGATCACATACCGCCACTTGGATGAATCTACCCGCGCTCTCCAATATTTGAGGTTGTTGTACGGCCAATCCAGGTTATTGATGTAGGTCTGCGAGATGTAGTAATCTGCTATGTTCAACACATCGAAAAGGCTGTCTGCCAATTCAAAATTGGAATTGTCCGTCAGATCCAGACCCAGCAGCAAGGCTTCATGCGCATTGAACGCATCAAAGCTGCCTTCCATCACCAGGCCCTGCTCTTCCAGCATGTCCACCACGTCATCATTGTACCCATAATTGTATTGCACATAGTAGCGGTCCACTTTCTCGCGAGCGTTGTGAATACCCCAGAATTCTCCATTCAGGTACACCTCAACGGGGTTGAAACAGACCGCATCGAGATGGAGCCCGTTAGAAATGAAAACGTTGTGAATGAACCCGTCTCTGAACATGGTTTTCAAGTAATCGGAACCGGAATTCCGAAGTAGGAAACGCTTGTTCTTGGGTTGGATCTTGGTAGAGAATAACGGATATTCTATTTCATCTTTTCCGTACTCATCATCTGCCAAAAGCCGGAGACTTCTCATGGGGCGGGTTCTGGAAATGGATCCACCGTGAATGCGAACACCGAGTTTCTGCTCAAAACCCAGCCGGCCGTACTTGTTAATCCATTGCACATTGACGGGAACCTCTGTGTCTGACCAGAAATTGGCACCGTAATACGGGAATTCTGGAGAGGCATTGGGGCCGAAAACGTAAATGCCCGTGTCTTCATTGAAAAAGTAACCGGGGTGTGTAGAAAGACAGACAATAGGCAAGGCCTGTTCTTCTAGAAAAACATAGTTGCCAATGGCATTATTTGAAGGAAGCAATCCATCCTTGAACGCACGTGCATTTACTACCGCTGAGCTGCTTATCTGTAGCGGTTCTGAGTAAAGCTGAGCGTTCGCGTTAGGTTCGCTGCCATCAAGCGTATAGCGTATTTCTGCACCCGCATCTTTCGCAGAAATGGAAAGAGCAATCGGTTGGTTGTAGATTCCTGTTACCATGCTGAATTCAGGTCTGTACGCGACCAAATGGTCTGTGGCAGATGAATTGGTTGCATCTGGCGTTGGCGTTGCAAAGAAGGCGCGTTGCGTTGCACCATCTGTGGCTGCGCCATAAGACATGTCAGAAGGAACATATGGCAGCTGCAAACTGTCTATCAACTCCAGATTCTCGGAAAAAAGTAAAATGGTTTCGCCTTGCTGCGATATTTTGAAAGATGTGTGTGGTGGATTCGAATTGGGCTCGTCCTCGCCAGAGGCGTAGATGATGAAATGGTCAAAACCAACCAATACACCCGATGTGAACTGCCACTTGGTTGGTTGGTCAGGGTCGTCTGTTAAGTAAAAACCCGTCAGATCAATAGACTCGGAATTGGGATTGTAGAGTTCTATCCAATCGGGTGTTTCTCCTTCTTGATCGGTGAGAATGGTCTGGTTGCTACTGCATACCTCATTGATTCTGGCCTGTCCGTAACCGTGTAGGGCACAGAACATCAGAACACAGGTCTGAACAATATATCTTAACAACGGCTGTTTAAATCGCACTGGTTAAATTTACGGCTCAATTAGTTCGCAAACTGTTATGCCAAAGGTCTTATTGCTTTTCGGGTTTCTCTCAATTATACTGGTTTCGTGCAAAGATGATTGCCTGACCTGTTCTGGTACCACCTACGCCAGAGAGATCTGTGAGAGCGATTATTTGGAGAAAAGCGATTTTCAGGCTGAGATATCTGCGTACGAAGCAACGGGAGGTACCTGTGAATAAACTGATTCTCATAGCGCTTGTATTCGGACTTGGACTCGTAGGGTGTTCGCGTTGCGAGGATTGCGAGTTGAATGGCAATACCGAAACCATCTGCGAAACGGAGTTCGATAGCTCCAACCAGTACGAAGACGCGATTGCCGACAGAGAAGCGGCAGGTGCCGTGTGCACCAGTTCTGGCGGGTTTTAACGTTGCTTGCAAAGCATATTGCCTAGCTTGACAACTTGGTTAATTTTGCCGAACAAATAAGTTTAAATGGCATCAACATCAGATATTAAGGTAGGATCGGTTATCCGGTACAACGGAGAATTGTGCATTGTAAGTGATAAGCAACACACCATGCCGGGCAAGGGCGGGGCGTTCTATCAGGTTAAAATGAAATCCATCCAAACGGGTAGGAGCTACGAGAACCGATTCCGCTCGGGAGAAAGTGTTGACATTGCCAGACTTGTTTACACAGAATTGCAGTACATCTACGAAGAAGGGGAGCATTTCGTGTGCATGAATCAGGAAACGTACGAGCAGATCCATATTCCGAAAGCGCTTTTCGGAGACAATGCCAGGTTCTTGAAAGAGAGTATGATCGTTAAGATCGGGTTTGAAAGCGACCAGCCTATCATTGCGGAAGCGCCAACATTCGTTGAGTTGCTAGTAACTTACTCCGAACCAGGAATCAAAGGAGATACAGCTACAAACACCCTAAAGCCTGCTACGCTTGAAACAGGTGCTGAGATCAAAGTTCCATTGTTTGTGAACGAAGGAGACAAGATCAAGATCGATACACGTACCGGAGAGTACATGGAAAGGGTTAAGGACTGACCTTGAAATTCAATAACCCCATAACCGTTGGCGATCTTGCAAAGAAGGTCAATGGTAAAGTGATCGGAAATTCAGCCACCCTCATAACCGGATTGAATGAGATTCATCGGGTTGAAAAGGGTGATGTTACTTTCTGTGATAATTCAAAGTACATTAAGGCGGCCATCAATTCTGCCGCTTCCGTTATTCTTATAAACGAAGCATGTGAAGCGCCAAAAGGCAAGTCACTGATCGTGGTTCAAAAGCCGTTTCAGACGTTTTCTGACCTGTCAAAAGAACTCCGAGGAGATTATCACTCTACTGCATCGGTAGATCCGAGTGCAAAGGTCGGTTCAACCACAAGGTTGTTTCCAGGTGTTGTGATCGGGAAAGGAGTAACCATTGGTGAGCATTGCATCATTCATCCTAACGTTACCATTTATGATGGTTGTACCATCGGAAACAACGTGATCATCCACTCTGGGACGGTCATAGGAGCGGATGCTTTCTACTACCAGAGAACCCCAAACGGATACAACAAGTTGCATTCCAGCGGCACGGTAAGGATTGATGATAATGTGGAAATCGGTGCTGGATGTACCATCGATAGAGGTGTAACCTCTGAGACCATGATAGGCGCTGGAACCAAGATCGACAACATGGTTCAGATAGGACATGATACCGTTATCGGACGGAATTGTCTTTTCGCATCACAAGTGGGCATAGCAGGGGTTGTTACCGTAGAAGATGATGTTATTCTGTGGGGTCAGGTTGGTGTTCAGAAAGACCTTACCATTGGTAAAGGCGCTGTGGTTTTGGGTCAATCCGGCCTTGCCAAATCATTGGAAGGAGGTATTACCTACTTTGGAAGTCCAGTGAGGGAAGCGCGCGAAAAAATGAAAGAGTTGGCGCTTATCAAACAACTCCCTGACATCATCAGGGAACTCCGTGGCTAAGGGTAAGTCATGGTTATTCGTAGATTAGTCACGCTGTTACGCAAGTTGGTCTAATACTTCTGTATTCATGCTTTCCTGTTCGTAACTTCAATTCAAGTACACATACTCAGTGACCAGCATTAGCAAGAATAAGAACGAGCAGATAATTCTTGAGACCCTCAAGATCGCTAACTCGGCTTTGAAGTTGAAGAACTTGAAACTCAACTTATTGCTCGAGATCACTAATGCTATCAACAATAATTTCTCGAGGGATCAATTGCTGAAGATCTTTGAATTCGTTCTGAGAAACCAGCTGAATATCGGTCGACTTCTGTTCTACACTAAAGACGATGAGTGGGAGTGCTCCATTGCTCATGGGCTGGTTCCCAGAGTTGCTCTTCCATCCATAGAACACGACCTGATCAATATTCACGAGGTTCAGGAGAACACGAAGAACGGAGCCAAGTACTTTGAGCAGTTTGATGTGATCATTCCCATCATGCACAAGAATGTGCCATTGGCCTTTCTGCTTGCAGGAGATATCAATGAGGACTTGATAGAGAACACAAAGACCCGACACATTCCGTTCATTCAGACGCTGGCCAACATCATTACGGTTTCTATTGAGAACAAGCGCTTGTTCAAGGAAAACATTCGTAGGGCAGGAATGAAGCGCGAAATGGAATTGGCTTCCGAAATGCAGAATATGCTTTTCCCGAGCAAACTGCCTCAGAATGAGCATATAGAAATGGCGGCCTATCATAAACCGCATCAGGATGTCGGGGGAGATTACTACGACTATATCCAGTTAAGCGACAATGAAGTGGCCTTTTGCATGGCCGATGTGTCTGGAAAAGGGGTTTCTGCAGCTTTGCTGATGTCTAACTTTCAGGCAAACCTGCGTGCACTCTTTAAGCACGAGGCTTCGTTGACAGACCTTGTTCAGGAGTTGAATTCAAAGGTGATGTCGTCTGCAATGGGAGAGAAGTTCATCACTATTTTCATTGCCAAGTACAACTTCGTAACACGAGTACTACAGTACGTTAATGCTGGTCAAAATCCGCCATTGCTGATATCAAACGATACTACCAGTCAGTTGTCTGTTGGTTGCCCAGGGCTGGGAATGTTGGATGAACTACCGACCATAAGAGAAGGTGTGGTTATCATAGAGCCGGGCTCCATCATAACCTGCTACACGGATGGAGTGGTGGAATTGGAAAACATGCGCGAACGCGAGTTCGGAGAAAGCAAATTGGAGTTGATCATTCTTGACAATCAGAATCAACCGGTTAGGGCAATAAACGAGAAGATTGTAAGTCTGCTGCGAAGTCACAAAGGACATATGCCTTACGTAGACGATATCGCTTTACTCACCACCCGTTTCAAGTAGTTCTTCAGAATCTTTTTCTTCTTCCGTTCTGGTGTGGTACACCTCTATGGCCACAATGGCTGCAATGAATCCCCAAAATGGGGCAGAGGCCTTATCTGTATCCAAGAAGTTATTCAGCATACCATGTATCAGGTAGGTTATCAATCCAAGTAGAAGGCTCATTAAGTAAAGCCGATGCTCAGCATTCTTGATTTTCGGATAAAGGATAATGGCGTAGTAGAGAACAGCTATCACCACAATAATGAAAGACAGCATTCCAAAAACACCTGATTCTGACAATGGTCCAATGTACTCGCTGTGTGCGTTACCGGCATCACCTGCATTTGTACTGATAATGGTCTTTTCTGATGAAAGCTGGAATGGTGCGTATTGGAACATGTAAGTGCCTGGTCCCCAACCTACAAACGGTCTTTCTTTGAACATTCTCCAAGCAGAACCCCAACGGTTCAATCGCTCAAGGTTAGATGCATCGGTAGAAATGTTTGTAATGGATTGAACGTGCTCCGTCAACTCCGCAGACGAATCCTGTCGGTTCTGCTCCAATTTCATTACAATGGTCTCCCAACTGAGAATCAGGGCTCCGACAAAAACCACCGCCAAAGTCAACACCGTGGTAAATCGAATTCTGAGTTTCATGATCATGAAAACCCCAAAAGCACCAATAAGACTTACCCAAGCTGCTCTGGTGTAAGAAAGAATCAGAGCCATCGTAAACAGCGCCAACAGGCCAATGAAAACCACTTTCCAACTTCTGCTGTATTGATTGGAGAATACCAAACCTACAAGCAGCGGATAGAACATGGCCAAAACGGCTCCGTAAGAAGTGTGGTCATTAAAGAAGGGCGACATTACCCAGTGGGCAGGCTGTTCCATAAAACCGTACATGCCGTGGTGGATAATTGTATACCCGATAATGCCAACGAAGGCCGTGATGTAAGCTCCCAGATAGAGCCTGATGTTCTTGAAATTTCGGAATATCTGGGTAGTGACGAAGTAGAATGTGATCACATACCAAAGTCTCGAGACCAGGAATTTCAATGAAACCATAGGCATTTCGCTGGTGGCGGTGGTAATACCAAGCCAAACCAGATTGATTATGATTGCCAAGGTTACAGGATGGTCTGAAATGCGTTTGTCAAACTTTTGCTCCGCAATGAGTTTTAGAATGAACATCAGCATTACACCAAAAAGCAATGGGTCGGTGGGTAATGCCAATCCTACTCCAAGTCCTATGTCAGTCAGGTTAACCGAGAGAGGTGTCAGAAACACTACCAGAAGAACCAGCTTATCCAGTGCAAAAAAGGCCAGAAGAGCAATGACAAGAATTACTGGTAGAAGCGCTGCGTAGTAAAACTCAAAGGCTATCAATACCGCATTCAACAGCGCAAACAGCCCACCCACCGTGTAGATGAGCTTTGAGTTGATTGTTGGAGTTTTGAGCGCCTCAGGCACAGCTATTGTTGTTTAGCTGCTGCTCCTCTAACGTTTTCTAAAATGCTCAGGAACAGTAGCGTCATTAGTAAGGTTCCAGCAACAGAAACCAATACGATAAGCCATCTGATAGGATAGGCTTTTTTATCTGCTACAACAGGGTTGGTGATAACATTGCAGTAGGTCAGATCCTTTTCCACGTCTCTAACAGCTGCTTCCATCTGCTCTTTCAGGTTGTTGTAGCTACCGCGGATTCTCCAAAGATGTTCGTTCAGGGAAATGAAATCGCCACCCTTTTCTTTCAGCGCATTCAGCAATGGTTCAATTTCCTTTGCAGCACTTTGCTTGCCAGGAGTGGAGATAACTTCCAAGTAGCGCTCTGTGGCATACTCTGTTTGTAGCGAGTAATCCAAGATTCCATATTGCTGTCTGATTCCGGCCAATACTGCTTCTGCGCTGTCCATTTCAGTTTTCTTCTTGGCAACTTGCTCTTGCAGAATTTTCACCAATTCCATGGCTTTCTCCTGTTGCAGCAAGCGCTCCTTTCTATTGAAGAAGTAAATGACCGAATTGACCATGTCGCGAGCCTTGACGGGGTCAGCATCCAATACTTCTATGACCACAGACTCGTATTCCGTTTTTCTGAATGTAACGTTCGATTGATACTCTCTGATCAACGCTGTGGTTGAAGCAGGAGCTTTTGGGTCGATTCCGTATGTTTCATAGAGGTTGTAGAGTTTCACTATCGAATCTCGAACATTATCCGATTCCAACACCTGAAGCATTTGCTCGGTCGGTGTTTCAACCCCCATTGGAATGACGTTGGCCGGATACAGTACCGCAAAAGACTTGTATTTGGGGGTTATGATGAATGGGCTGGAGAACAATGCAGATAGTACCAAGGCCAAAACAGCCACCCCAAGCAGTTCCTTCCACCAACGCAGAAGCAGACTGAACAGAACTGAGTTATTGTATTCGCTGTTCATGATCAGTTATTTGCCTTTTTGAGGTTCTCATAAGCAATGATGGTCAGCAACGCAATTATGAAGGTAGAGATCACCGAAACTAGAACGATCAACCATCTGATCGGGTAACTTTTCTTCTCAGCAGGAAAAGCGTTGTTTACAATGAACTTGTGAGGCAGCGTTTGCTCTGCATCAACCTTAGCTTCTTGATATTTTGCCCTCAAGTGGCTGAGTTGTTCCTTCTCGTGCTCTAGCATGTCTCTGATGGAAACATAAGCCCCACCGTACTGCGAGAGTATCTTAAGCTGAACCGCCAATTTCTCTGCCGCCTGAGTTTTGTTCTCAAGAATGGCCTTGGCATAGTACTCATTGAAACGTTCAGACATGGACTCGTAGTCGTTCACACCCATTTCTCGAAGCGAATTAAGAGAATCTTCCAACTCCTTTACATAGTTCTTCATTTCCATGTACTCGGCCTCTGCAATTTTCATGGCTTTGAAAGCACGTTCTTTCTGCATTCGATTTTTCACTGAATCTACCAGTGCCGCAATGTCATTGGCAATATCGGCTGCCATTTCAGGGTCTGTGTCAAGGACATCAACGCGTACCGATTGAAACTCAGTACGCTTGTACGTGATGTTGCTATCGTATTCCTTAAAAAGCTTGGTCTGCTTGTATTGGTCGGTAGTGTCGATCTCATAATGATTCATGAGGTCGTAGCGCTCAACAATTTTTGATCGGATCTCATCAGAATTCAGGATCTGAATCAACTGTTCTGCCTGCTCCTCTTCACCAAATGATAAAAGGTCTTCTTTGGCCACATTGTTCTTTGCCAAAAGCGACTTGGAAATTGAGGCCGTAGAAGTTGGGAACATGATGACCGTGCTCTCAAACTTTGGCGTGATGAACATGGGGGCTGAGAAAACCGCAGACAGAATGGCCGCCAACACGGAAACGATCAAAAGTGGCTTCCTCCATCGAAACACAAACAACAACAGGTTTGACGAATCGAAATCGAGTCCTTGATTTTTGTCTTTTGCCATGTATCGTTTTGCCGCGAATTTGAGCGTGCCAAAAGTAGGAAAATATAAAGGTTGGAATCCGAGCGTTTGAACCAATGTTTTCGGAGCGTCCTAGATACTTCAATTCAAATTCAATTCCGGTTTCGGTTCTGACTCCGTAGTTGCAAAGGACTCATCGATTCGTTTGTAATCAAAAATGCCAAAATCTGTATTGTACTGCCAAATGGCCATTTTCAACGAATCGGTTTCTGTCTGAGGGTATTCAGATATTGGAAAAAGCTCAATCTCAAAGGCGAAGTCCAAATACTCTTCTCTCATATGCAAGGGTACATTTCTAGTATCTACATAAATCTCCTTTGTGAGGTAATTGGCTTTTTCAAATCTGATGGTGTATTGATGACCGTAGGACAGGTCTAGTTTCTGTCGCTTTTTCTTGGCTTCAAAACGTTCTATTTCATTTCCGTTCTGGAGTATCAGAATGTCTGTTCCATCAATGCTACCGTTAGAAACACTCAGCTTTACTATTACACCAACCTGTTGAGCTCGAGCTACATTACCTGAACCAACCAACAAAGCGATGGACAAGCCTATGAGAATTTGGCTTATCCACCGAGCAAGGTCGGTTGATTTGCGGTTGTTGCGCATGATTATTTTGTCACAATTCAAGTATGATTACTGTGTGAAATACGTAGTTGTTACGTGAAACACGTAGTCAATTGTAAAGGGTTTGACGTTTTTGTAGTGTTGCAGAACGATACTCTGCGTGAAACACGTAGATGTTTCGATAAACGACTACTTACTCTTGAGAGATTTCAGCGTTTTCAGGTCTGGAATCAAGGACCCAAGCGTTAGAATTCCCCCTGTTGATAGTACCAATAGGCTTGCGAGACGCCAATCCAATTGACTTACACTGCCACCCAATAAAACGACCAATCCGATAGGGATTATAAGAAATAACGTATTGAGGCCGGGTTTGAACTCGAACATTTTGATGGCCACTATCAGTTGGAAACTGAACGCCAACAACTGAGTGGTTAGGCAGGTAATGGCTGCACCATAAGACCCCAGTTTTGGTATCAGTATGATGTTTAAGACAATGCTGCAAGCGACTCCTATCAATGCTATGATATTCAGTTGTTTAAGGCTTCCGTTAGCGGTAAGCAACGTGCCGAAGACATACGCGCCCGCCATAGGGATCATAGATAGCATGAGTAACGAAAGAACCTTTCCAGACTCTGTTACATGAGAATCGTAAAGTAGGTTCATGAGGTCATTGCCGTAGTACCAACAGATCACGCCTAAAGTAGCAGCCGGTATCAACAGCAGTTTAGAAGCCATTTCTGCCAGAGGCCGCACATCCTCCAATGTTTTTATCATGCGAGAGAACATGGGTAATAGCAGCACTGCAAACAGATACGCTATCATATTACTGGCATCCAGCAATCGGAAAGCCTGCGCATAAATTCCGGTCTGTTCTTTACCGTCTGGCAACAGGCGTTCTAAAAGCACCGAATCAACCCGACCATAAATACTCATCAGTAGAATGAGTAAAGCAAAAGGTAGACTTTGCTTTAGGATGAGCAGCAGCATGGCCGGATTCCATTTCATACTGAACGGCCCTCCTTTTTTCAGAACGAAAAACAAAGCGAACAGCGCGGTAGAACCATAAGCGAATGTTTGCAGGTAAACGAACCATTCTATCTGAAATGGCTGCGAACGTTCCATGAAATAGAGGATCCAACCACAGGAAAGGATCATCAGCAATCTGTCCATAATGGATATCATGGAATCGATTCTGAATAGCTGTAATCCGGCAATGTTGGAACGAAGAAACAAGATGGTGGACAGCAGAAACTGATTGAAGCAGAGCAGGCTCAGCATAGCCATCTGCGCGGCACTGTAATCGAGCACGAATGCCGCGATCATACACAGAATGAAATAGCCGATGGCCAGAAGAAATCGGAGCGCAATTATTCTTGGGAAATATTTGCCAAGAAGATGCTGGTGTTGCGAAACATTTCTGTTGTTGAAGTTGGAAATGCCAAGATCCAAGAACACATTCAGAATGAAGGCGAAATTGAACAGGGCGAAGTAAGACCCGTAAGCTTCAGCTCCAACTTCGTTCTGAACCGCTCTGTCTATTCCGAATATCCAAAACGGCTTGACCAACAGATTCAGAAATAGAAGAAACGCAAGGTTGGATAGGAATTTCCGTTGCATGGTCGCGGCAAAAGTAGCACAAGTAACCGCAGCAGGTTGGCTTTTATTACATTGGCGGTGTGCGAATTGCTGTCAATACAAGGCTTCTGTTGAAGGATAAACTGGAAGGGTTGGGTAGGTTTACCCATGAGACCCTGAAACTCATGGTTGCGCAGCATCCAGAGCACGAATTCTACTTTCTTTTTGATAGGCCTTTCGATGAGTCATTCATCTATGCAGACAACGTTACTCCAGTGGTTGTCAATCCACCCGCACGTCATCCGGTTCTGTGGCATGTTTGGTTCGAAATGTCTGTTCCAAAGGCGTTGAAACGAATTCAGCCTGATCTGTTCTTGTCTCCGGATGGATTCCTCTCCTTGAAATCTCATGTGAAGAGTTTGCCTGTGATTCATGACCTTAACTTTGTTCACAATCCGCAGGATCTGGCGAAGTCGCACTCCTGGTTTTACAACCGATATTTTCCGAAGTATGCGAAGAAGGCCGCTAGAATCGCTACGGTATCGGAGTATTCCAAACAAGACATCTCAAAGCAATACGGTATTGAGGAATCCAAGATCGATGTGGTTTACAATGGCGTTTCGGAACGATTTAGCCCGCTCGATGAATCTGAAATTGAACGCGTCAGGAAGACTTGGAGTGATGGTTGGCCTTACTTCATTTTCGTTGGATCGATACATCAACGTAAGAACATTGAGCGGATGCTTCAGGCGTTTGATGAGTTCAAAAAGACCGATCAACCTCACAAATTCATCTTGGTCGGAAATCGAAAGTGGTGGACGCCAGCCATGCAACATGCGCTTGATACCATGAAGTGCAAGGAAGATGTGGTTTTTACTGGCCGAGTTTCAGATGCTGACCTGAATAATCTGATGGGCGCAGCCCAAGCAAACGTCTATGTTTCCACTTTCGAAGGATTCGGAATACCGATCATCGAAGCGTTTCAATCTGGGGTTCCGGTAATTACCTCAAACACTACCAGCATGCCTGAGATTGCTGGAGACGCGGCTTTGGTGGTTGATCCATTCTCTGTTTCGTGCATAGCAGAGGCCATGACCTCCATTGCCGAGGATGAAGATTTACGGATCAGGTTGATTCAGAAAGGACAGGAGAGAGCCAAGCAATTCACTTGGCAGCAAACGGCCGATCTGCTTTGGGATAGCATTTCAAAAACACTTCAATAGTGGTTTGGCACGGTTGTGGTTTTCAGCTCATCGAACTTAAAAACGTTGAGCCATGAAAACTATATCAGCAAGATTTCTACACATCGCAGGATTTGGAACAATGGCCTTGGCATTGGTAATCCTGAGTATCATAATGTAATTGGTGGGAGAGGTGTTTACCTCGGTGGGCGGATGAGGAACTAGAAGCCGAGTCCGCCCATCAAACCTCCAGCCATTCCGCGCATTTCCGATTCAAACACGCTTTCTGCATTCTCAATGGCCTTATTGGTTGCAATAACAATCAGTTCGGCAATCTCCTCGGTGTCCATTCCCTCAGGAATCTGAACTTCCAAGATCTTCTTATTGCCATTGGCTACCACGGTAATGCCCTGACATTCGCCTTTTACGCTTATGGTATCCAAACGCGCTTTTGCAGCATCCATCTGCTCCTTCATCTGTTGGAGCTGTTTCATTTTATCAAACATGGTCAGTCTTGTTGCGAGGTTTCCTGTTCCTCCTGATACTTGGCCAGCAACTGAATTCTGTGCTCAATGAGCTTATTCATGTCATCGCCCATCTCCTTGATAGAAGGGTACTGGCTGTTTGAGATCACCTCCGGGCAATATTCTACAATGGAATTCTGCAGGTTTTCAACCTCTTCCATTATTTCCTTGATGAGACTTTCTTCAGACACGCGGCAAAACTATTTTGCACCTGTAACAAAGCCAAAATCAGTTATTAAAAGATCTTAACGATCAGCAGGTTTCCCGAATATCTATTGGTTTAGGGTTGGAGTTGACTGCAGGCACAGAAATGAACTGATTAACGGTCTGAAGGAACAGCGCGGCCTTTTTCTTAAATGACCAAGTGGAGGGTCTTGAACGGCCTTTGGTGTAACTTATGGTCTTCACCCGATCGGCATGCTGAACCAGTTGAATCAGCGTGTTACCAGGTTTCCATCCATCAGATTGACACTTACTGATCATCTCTTTCGAGACCAACATGAAGTCAGATCCGCCTTGGAAAATGTTTTTGGCACCGACAAGTCTGAGAACGATGTAGAAAACGCCCGACATCAATATCGAAAATGCGCCTTTTTCTGACCGTTCACGAACCGCTAGGACCGCATCAGTTTGATAGGTGTAGAGCTTCAATAAATCCGGAATCAATTCAGGAGCATCGTCTCCATCTGCAGCCATGATGATGGTCGCATCTCCTTTCATCGCTTCAAAACCAGCTTTCAGGGCGTTGTAGGCTCCAACATTTTTTCTCAATCGAATTCCTGATACATTAAGATGGTTTTTGCTGATCGTTCTTATCAGTTCCCAAGTTCCATCGGTGGAACCATCATCCATTAATATCAATTCAAATTGGTGCTCCGCAATTCTGGATACGGTGGTAAAAATGCGCTCAAATGTGGTGTTCAGTTGACCTTCATTCTGATAACATGGAATTACAATGGAAACCAGCATGCTGCAAGTTAATCTTGCCAAGGCATTCCTCTGGAAAATCGGTTTTTCCAAGGGTAAAGCGGTTCACCAGCATCTGATTTCAATTCCCGGACATCACCTTTTCGCTTTGCAGGCGAGCCGAGGATGAACGAGTAGTCTTCGAAATCTTTGGTTAAAACACTTGCGGCTCCTATAAAGCAATTTTCTCCAACTCGGATGTTTCCAATAATCGAGCTCTGAATACCGATCTGTGTAAAGTTTCCTATAGTAGGTCCTTTCACCTGTTCGGTAGGTGGGTGTTTGTCGTTAGCGAGGATGACGCCCGGATAAATGAATACGAAATTGCCGATGGCGCTGAACTGGCAAATGTGGACTTCGCTATGAAAATGGCAGTGGTCTCCAATGGTCAGGTAACCTTGCAGGTCGCAATTGGTACCAATGCCGCAGTGGTTTCCAATTACCGACTTCTCTCGGATGGTTACCCGATGCCCTGTCTGAAATCCATCTCCGATGTGCACATCTTCGTAAATAATGGCGTGGCTACGAATCAAAGCATTCTTGCCAATAACGGTTTTCGCATTCTGATGTGATTCGGAAGTGTAATAATCGGCAGTAGGTTCTCCGATTATGCAATTGTTCGATATCACTGATCCATCTCCAATGACCACGTTATCGTAAATGACCGTGTTATCGCCAATCCGAACGTTGTCTCCAATTATGGCAGAAGGGCTGATCTGAACGTTCTTGCCAGTAAATTTCATTCAGCTTCGTTCAGAATCTCCCAAGTATGGTCTGATAGCAGCTTTACTTCGGCAACGAATCTCTCGTATGGCATGGATCTTCCCCACTCATCAGAAGCTACCATGCTCAGGACAAAACCGCCTTTCTTTTTCTGATAGAGAAAGTAGGTGTGACCAATGAGCGGCTTGAAACCCATATCGGCACCATAGATAACCAAGGATAGATCTTTTCTGCGCTCAATTTTTCTTGCCTGTTTGGCCAGCAGCTCAATCTGTTCTTTGATCTGGTCAAGCTGTGCATCGGTCTGCTCTTTCATGGCAGATAGCGCATTGCCTTTCACACGGCCCATATCTTCCGGACGGATAACCACACCACCAATGGTATGCGCATATGGCAGCGTACCAGGTTTGTCAGTGATCTTGTCCTTATCTATCGGATTTTCGAACATGTTCGAATTTTGGGATTCACTATCCGTTGTCAAACCTTATTCAGACTTGCGTTTGTTGGACTTGATATCGAGTGCAGAACCTTCCCAATAACACGTATAACATCGGTATCTTTTCAGATCCAGAATACCCAAGGAAAACAATTTGGTGAAGCGTTCTGATGGTCCGCGCTGAGCCCTTTTCAATTCGCCTGAGCAATTCGGACATCTCGTGATGCGGTAGTAATTGGAAACCCTGAGTACGATAACAATGATCAGGTAGCCTATGAAAAACATGGCCAAGTACCGTAACATTAACAGGCTGAATGCCCAATAATCTATTTCTGAAGGACTCATTTCGAGGTTCAAAGGTAAGCGTAACCATTATACCTCAGGCTTAGCGTCTGACCACACTTTAAGAAACTGGCGAATTCTCATATTTGAGGTTCTGAAACGCATAACATGAAAAAGATTTTCCTACCCATTCTGGCCATTTGCCTAATTGCTGGTTGCCAATCAAACACCGATAAACCCGAAGTTGTTGAAGAAACTACTTCTCCATTCGAAAATGTCTATACCGAATTCACGCTTACAACGGATATCAATTCCCTGTCTGAAGACGAAAAGGTTGTGATTCCCATATTGATCGAGGCGGCCAAGATCATGGATAATCTTTTCTGGCAGGAAGCATACGGCAACAAGGAAGAACTGCTCGAATCCATAGAAGATGAGGCCACGCGCAGTTATGCCATCGCCAATTATGGTCCGTGGGACAGACTGAATGGCGATAAGCCGTTTGTTGAAGGAGTTGGAGAAAAGCCACTTGGTTCTGGGTTCTATCCAACCGATATGACCAAAGAAGAGTTTGAAGCTTGGGAGAATCCAGACAAGACTTCATTATATACGTTCATAGAGAGAGATGCAGCAGGAGGCCTTCAAACGGTTTGGTATCACCAGCGTTTTGAGGCGGAGGTGAATCGCGCAGCGGATCTATTGGACAGTGCAGCCGCCATCATCCAAGAAGAAGGATTCAAGAAGTACTTGATGGAAAGAGCCAAAGCGCTTCGCACAGACGACTATTACACCAGCGATATTGCTTGGATGGACATGACCGATAATGGCTTGGATTGCATCATTGGTCCAATAGAAAATTATGAGGACAAACTGTACAACTACAAAGCGGCACACGAAGCATACGTGTTGGTGAAAGACAAAGAATGGAGTGAGCGTTTGGCCAAATATGCCCTTCTTCTGCCTCAACTTCAAGAAGGCTTGCCCGTACCGGCAGCGTATAAAACAGAAACGCCCGGCCGAGATTCTCAATTAGGAGCCTATGATGTGGTTTTCTATGCTGGAGATTGCAATGCAGGAAGCAAGACCATTGCCGTAAATCTGCCGAATGATGAAAAGGTACAATTGGAAAAAGGAACGCGTAGGCTGCAATTGAAAAATGCCATGCGTGCCAAGTATGATAAGATCCTGGTAGACATTGCCAAAGAGCTTATCGTTGAAGATCAGCAGCAACACATCACGTTCGATGCGTTTTTTGGAAATACCATGTTCCATGAAGTGGCGCATGGGCTCGGAATCAAGAATACCATCAATGGCAAAGGCACGGTTCGCGAAGCGCTGCAAGAAGAATTCTCGGCATTGGAAGAAGGCAAGGCAGATGTGCTGGGACTTTACATGGTAACCGAGCTGTTTGAAATGGGCGAATTGACCCAAGGAAATGTGATGGACAACTACGTCACTTTCCTAGCGGGAATTTTCAGAAGTGTCCGGTTTGGAGCAAGTAGTGCGCATGGCAGGGCCAACATGGTCCGGTTCAATTACTTCAAAAAAGAAGGAGCATTCACGAAAGAGAACGGAAAGTACCGCGTTGATTTTGAGAAGATGCAATTGGCCATGGCTTCATTGAGCGAGTTGATATTGACGCTTCAGGGCGATGGCGACAAGGAAGGTGTTATCAAACTGATGGAGGAAATGGGAAATGTGCCCGAAGACCTTCAGGCCGATCTGGATAGACTGAAAGATGCGAACATACCTGTGGATGTTGTGTTCAATCAAGGAACCGAAGTACTCGGACTTTAGTCCAAGAATTATTAATTCATAATTGATAATTATTAATTGAATGATCACTGTTATCTCGCCAGCCAAAAAACTTGATTACGAATCTCAGGTCTGTACCGAGGAGTTCACTATTCCTGAAGGACTTGATCGTTCAGCACTGCTGATAAACAAGCTTCAGAAAACCTCTAACAAGAAAATAGGGGAGTTGATGGACCTCAGTCAGAATCTGGTTGAGTTGAATGCGGAACGTTACGCCAATTGGACGGAAGATTTCACCGAAGGAGAAACGCGACAAGCATTGTTGGCTTTCAGCGGAGATGTGTATCAAGGCATGAAGAACAACGAATTGACTGCATCTGAGGTGCAATTTGCTCAAGACCATCTTCGTATCCTTAGCGGATTGCATGGCTTGTTGCGGCCGTTGGACCTGATAAAACCGTACCGACTGGAAATGGGAACCAAATTGTCTGTAAGAGGCAAGAAAGACCTGTATGCTTTTTGGGGCGATGAGATCACCAACCGTTTGAATACAGCTTTGGAAGCATCAGGCAACAACACCTTGGTGAATTTGGCCAGTGGAGAATACTTCAAGGCGGTTAACACCAAGAAGTTGAAAGGAAAGATAGTTACTCCTGTATTCAAAGACATGAAGAATGGCCAGTTGAAGGTCATTTTCCTCTGGGCCAAGCAGGCAAGAGGTATGATGTCTGGCTACATTCTCAGAAACCGTATCAATAATGCGGAAGATCTGAAAGCCTTTTCCGATGGCGGTTACCGCTTTACAGAAGAGCTTTCTGATGAGACTACTTGGGTTTTTACCAGATAAATTCCGATACCCATGAATGGGAATTCAATGTTGAGACCGGCTCTCTAACGGTTAATTCGGGTTCAATTCGTTTTCCACTCCATCAACCCAATTATTCCAGTTGGCCTGTTGCTTCTCAAAATCTTCAGGATACGGACCACTGGCAAAGAAGAACTCCGTAGTGTTGTCATCCAGATTTTCGAGCAAGAATAGTTTTTCTGAGTAATGGAAACCGTTGCGGTTGTAATCTATCTGCAAGTAATAATTGCCGTAAACCAAACCAACATAGCAGAAAGCCTTCTCTGATTCAGTTTCAAGCTGTAGGCGTATTGAAGTCTGAGGGTTGTACTCAGAAGAGAAGAATGATTCTTTGTCAAACTTTTTACCCAACTCTTTGAAGTAGTCCGTTCGAATCAGAACGTTCCAAATGTCTTCTGAAGTTGCATGAATTAACTTTTTGGAGAAGAAGAAAGGCTGCGAGCCCATTGCTGCCACTTCTTTGTCAGATAGAAATGTCACATCACTTATCCAAGCAGAGCCGTTTCCACCGTTGGGAAAACGATATCCGACCACAGTATCCTGCTGCACAACGATGGCCTGAATAACGATAATGAGCTCACTCATGCCTTTGTGTTCATCATAAATGCTTGCAATACGCGGGAGATTCATGTCAAGAGCCCGAGCGTCAGGGAATTTGGCAGTGTCCACTTCAATCAGGGACATATTGCTATGGAGTTCTTCCTTGGTTGGGAGACGATGTGATACGGCTGGAACATCGACCAGCTTTGAAATATCGACCGGAACAAATCCGAAATTGTCTGGGCAGTACCAACCACCATAGGGGTGTGGTTCTTTTTTTGCTTCAACTACGGGCCCGAGTTCCTCTGGTGAAAGTTCTGAAGGATTTTTGGTCTGTTCTTGACTGTTACACGAAGTGATAACTAGCAACATCAGGCTCACATAGGCAATTGAAATTCTGTGCATCATCGATTGGGTTTTCGGTAAAACTCGGATGTTGCGCCAAACCACCGCGTTAATCAGTGTAAAACAGTGTAAATGATGCGAAATCAGTGCGTCATTCTGCGCAAAAGACCAATAACATGTTCCTCACTAGGCGCTGACGGAATGTGAACGTTACCGATGCCTTTTGAACTCAGAAATTCAGCTGTGGTATTGCCAATAGCAATGACCTTCTTTCCTTCCAAAGAGGCGTTGTTGAGATACGCTTTGGTATTTGATGGGCTGGTCAGATAAACGAATTCAGTTTCTGGAATCTTGACTGATGAAGCAGATTCGGTTCTGTAAATAGGAGTGAAGTGCACCTGCTTGTCGGGTAGTTCTGAACGGAGTTTTTCAGAGCCGCTTTCTGCACCGAAGAACATCACGTTTTTATGCCCAAGTACACCAGCAAAATGCCTCCCAACCTCATGCATGTTGCCTGTTTCGCCAATGAATGCAGGTTCGTAACCATGACTTTTCAAAGCCTCGGCTGTAGCATTACCCACCACACCTATCTTCACATCATTTGGTGGAGTATAATTCTCAAAGAGAATCTGCACTCCGTTGCTGCTGGAGAGGAATATCCAGTCAGTTTCCTTGGTTACTTCAAACGAAACAGGCACAATTTCAATCAAAGATCGATGATGAACTTCCCAATCATTCTCCACCAAATAGGAGAGAAGGTGACTGTCTTCAGGTAAGTTTCTGGATATGAAAATAGAGTGTTTCAAGACCGTAAGGCTGAGACGGTCTCCTGCGCCAACGCTTCTACTTCACTCCCCGTTTTTTCTTCAATTCTAATGGGTGCATCCCAAGCATCGGCCACACAAGCTTTTACTGTCAATTGACCGTTGCTTTCAACGCAGTATGCGCCAAGCGGCATTTGGCAGCCGCCTTCAAACAGATTGAGAATTCTTCGCTCGACACCGATTTTTCGTGCTACGGATGCATCATTCAAATTGGACAGGATTTCAGCCAGATCCCCATCTGTTTCTCGAATCTGTAAACCCAGAACACCCTGCGCAGGTGCTGGAATGAACTCGGTCGGATTCAACTTCAGAACATGGAATTCTGAAAGGTCCAATTTCAAGCGTTCCACACCCGCAGCCGCCAACATAATGGCATCATATTGCCCTTCGCGAAGTTTGTTGATGCGCGTTGGAACATTGCCGCGGAGGTCTTTGATCTGAATGTCGGGTCGGTGGTGCAGTAACTGCGATTTTCTTCTGGCGGATGATGTGCCAACAATCGGATTCTCAATCAACTCCAATTTCTTGGTAGAATCGACTTTCTCCTTCGCGATAAGCAAAAGATCGGATGGGTCTTCACGCTCTGAAACGGCAGCAATGATCAATCCTTCTGGGTGCTCTGTTGGTAGGTCTTTGTGTGAGTGAACGGCAAGGTCGATCTCGCCATCCAACAGTTTCTCTTCCAATTCTTTGGTAAAGAAACCCTTGCCTTCCATCTTATCGAAACTCAGGTGCTGGATTTTATCGCCCTGCGTTTTGATGATCTTGATTTCCACTTCGTGCCCCAGCGCTTGCAAACGACCTTCAACATGATGAGCTTGCCACAGAGCCAAATCGCTTCCTCTTGAACCAATTACAATCGTTCGTTTCATCCTTTCAACATGATTTCTTTGGCCATTTTCATTGGCACACTGATGTATTTCTTCTCCATATAATCCATCATCTTCTCCAAAACTTCTCGCGATTTCGGATCCAATTCTTCCAATTCCTTATTGAAAACCTGGGTGGTAGCCCGTTCGCGGATCTCCTTCACCACCTTTGGGATTTCACGCATTGAGACCTCAACTCTTCTCTCACGAAGCAGATGTTCAAACTCATTGATGCGGTCATCGATCAGCCGCTTGCACACTTCAAGTTCCTTCTGGCGTCTTTCCAAGTTCTTCCGCGCCTCTTCTTTCAGGTTCTCAATCCCGACATAATGGATGTTGTTCTTGCGCAGCACTTCCTGCTCCAGATCGGATGGAATGGCAAGGTCAACCACCACTTTTTCAGAGAGGTCGTTCCCGATTATCTGTCGGTAAGTGCGGTTGTTAATGATAGGCTGCGAAGCTCCAGTACAGCTTATGATGATATCGAACGGCTCGTTGAAATTCTTGAGTTCGTCAAGAGGTTTGGCTACTCCGTGTAACGATGCAGCCAATTGTTCTGCTTTTTCCAGCGTTCGGTTAAAAACAGTCACTTTTCCGAAGGGTGCTTTGCGCAGATACTGGGCCATGGTCTGGTTGGTCTGCCCAGCACCGATCATCAGAATGTGTGGCGGATGATCGATCTCAACCTCACGCATTTTGCGGTACGCCAACGATACCACCGAAACAGGATTCTGTGCAATCTGTGTTTGTGTGTAAACCTGCTTGGCCGTCTCAATGGCCGAACGTACCAGCAATCGGAATCGGTCGCCCGTCAAGCCAAGTTTGTGGCATTTCTCATACGCTTCTCGAACTTGGGTAATGATCTCCCGTTCTCCAACAACCAAAGAATCGATGCTGCTGGCCACATAGAATAGATGACGAAGGGCTTTTTCGCCCTCAATGGTTCTGCTGTGGTTGGCTGCCCAATCAATATCGGCCTGCTTCCATTCGGTATTGAAGGCCGCGAAGAATTTCCTGCGGAAATCCTCATCCATTTCACAATCAGTGACCATGGTAAACTCCACCCGATTGCAAGTGGAGAGGTACAATAACTCGTCAAGATCCAACTCAGATTTGAGATGAGACAGTCTCGATTCCAACTCACAATCCTCAATATGCAGCCTACCGATGTCTTTCAACTCGGTGGTTTTGTGTGTAAATGCGATGGTTTTGAATAGTTCCATGAAGCTTATCAGACTTCGCTGCGCGAAGATCGTTCAGTCAACTGTTTGGTTTGTCACGGAAGTGTCATGGAAAAGAAAAGCCGCCCGCTTTCGCAGACGGCTTTCCGGTAAAAACACAACAAAAACTATTTTTTCAAAAGGTCTCTGATCTCCATCAGAAGTTTCTGGTCGTCAGTTGGCCCTGGAGGCGGTGGGGGTGGTGCTGCGTCTTCCTTCTTCTTGGCAGAATTCATGGCCTTTACCATCATGAAAATGGCAAACGCAATGATGATGAAATCAATGGTTACTTGAATGAAATTTCCATAGTTGATGGAAACGGCTGCTGCAGTTTCAACACCTTCTGCATCGAGGACAGCTTCCGTCAGGACAATTTTAAGGTCGCTGAAATTGACACCACTGATCAATAAGCCCAATGGAGGCATAAGGACATCGGCTACAAAAGAGGCAACAATTTTTCCGAACGCACCACCGATAATGATACCGATAGCCATGTCCATCACATTGCCCTTCATCGCAAATTCTTTGAATTCTTTAAGCATGAGATTTAGATTTTTTTGGTTTCACTTATTTGTATTGCACTTACAGGATTCACATTTAACGGTCACCCGTGTTGGCAAGGGTCAAGGTAGATTATTTTTGACCCATGAAGCAAATGTTTCACTTTCTGTTATTAACACTTCCTTTAGTTGCGAATTCACAGCCTAAAGTAGCCCTTACAGAGGCAAGCCAAGTGAGTTTGGTGACCTGCGGACCTGGAGAAGAACTTTATGAAGCATTCGGGCATACCGCCATTCGGATTTATGACCCAAGTATAGCTTTTGATGTGGTTTTCAACTACGGCACTTTCGATTTTAACCAGCCTAATTTCTACTGGAATTTCGTTACCGGTAGGTCCATGTACATGTTGGCCACCAACAGGTATTCCAATTTCGTGCGGGCATATCAGTATTACAATCGTTCGGTGCGCGAGCAGTTTCTGGATCTGACTCTGGAACAGAAGCAGAACCTCGTTGACAAGTTGATGTGGAACTCGCTTCCTGAAAACCGGGAGTATCTGTACGATTACTTTTTTGACAACTGTTCTACGCGTCCGCGCGATATTCTGATAGAAGCACTTGATGGCCAAATTCAGTTCGATACCACGTTTTTACCGAAGGACAGATTGACCATACGTGAGTTGACGGACCTCTACATTACAGACGAACAACCTTGGGGAGATCTGGGCATAGACCTTTGTCTCGGTACACACATTGATCAGCCGGCAACGGCCATGCAATACATGTACCTGCCAGAGAAGCTGGAAGAGGCTTTTGACCATGCATATGTAGACCGTGACGGAGAAAGAATTCCGATAGTGGCAAGAAAGGTGACCACGTTTCAGGCAGAAGAAGTAGTAAAAGAAAAGGGCTGGTTTGTACCCAAGATCGTTTTCATGGTGTTTCTGTTGGCATCTGCCGTGGGTGTTACGCTTTTGCGAGTTGCAGGTAGATCAACCAGAATTTTTGACGGGTCGGTTTTCATGGTCTGGAGCTTTATCGGGTTCAATGGCATCTTTCTGTGGTTTTTCACCAACCATTACGCAGCAGATTACAACTGGAATATTCTTTGGGCGCTGCCCACCAATACCATTTTCGGTTACGCTCTAATGAAAAAGAACCGTCCGAAATGGACGCGGCATTATGCGCTTTTCCTTATTGTTCTGTATGTAGGCTTGCTGATAGGTTGGAATTACTTGCCACAGCTATTGCACCACTCATTGAAATTTGTGGTTCTGTTACAGTTGTTTTTGGCTGTTGGCGTGTTCCGGGCCAGTTCTCAAAAAACAGCCGTCAAAGCTGCGCAATCTTAATTCGCATAACAGTAGCAATGCTTAGGGCTCTTTCTTTGGCAAGGTGAGCTTTCGGGCCTTCAAACATTTCATCAACCGTAGCATTGAAATGCGCCAGCCAACGCTCAAAATGGGCTTGGGTCAACGATTCTTTGCGGTGTAGGTCCAGATGAACGCGCATCGGGTTTCCTTCATAATTGGTGCCACTTAAAAGTTGCGCCTCCCAAAAATCTACCAACTGAGGAAAGTGTTCCTCAAGGTCTAATTGGGCTACTTCGGTAAAGAGATAGCCCACCTCCTTATCTGCCAGTAACTTCTCATAAAATGCCCTTACAAGGAGGTCAATGTCTTCTCGAGATGATATGTCTTTCAGTGCCCGTTTCAGTGTCCAAAGTTCAGGTTATCAAAAACAATCCTTTTGTTCTTTACTTGGTTGGTTTCTATGAGTTGAATCAGCTTGTCCATAGCCTGAATGTAATGCTTGTAGAAGGTCTTCAGGTCAATTTCCAACTGTCCGTTAATGAGTTGAAGATGATGCTCGGCAGATAACGTAACTACGATCTGTTTGGCAGGCAGCATACAATGCGCCATGTGGCTTCGCAGAAGGTTGTATAGATCCAGTTCCGAATTAGCGGTAGAATAGGCTTTCGGAAACACTTTATTCAGTGCCAGGTCAAACCGTTTTCTTCCTTGCCCTTTCGCTTTGAATGGAAGTGGGTCCAGTAATGCACCAGCAGTTTCTATTCCGTGCACAATGGCCGATAAAAGATGAAGCCGCACATTGGCGGCTTCAATCAATTTTACTTCGTTAAGAAGATACTTTTCGGTAAATAGTTTTGAATCCACCTAAGATCAGTTGGTGACAATTATCAGCACCTTGGAGTTTTGCCAGAATGCATCCGGGTCGTTGATAACCAATTTTTCAACCTTGTTCTTTTCGCCCATTACAAACTCGTATGTGTGTTTCGGGTGTGGCGTTATCAGTTCAGGCTTCTTGCCAGAAAGTTCAATTTCGGTAACCTCCTGAATGTTGATCTTTTCCAGGTCCTCCAGAACCATGTCTTCCGAGATAACCTTTACACCTCCAAGTCCAAGAAACGCACCTTCTTTGTCAATGATGTTTCTTTCTCTTAGATCCTTGGTTGTGCCAGTGGCCCAGTAACCTGTCTGAATTTCATCTTCCTTTTTCTGAAGTTCCAGGTTTTTCTCTTGAATCACTTTGATTCTTCTCTCGTTCTCCAATGCCAAACGGTCAACGCTAGACATCAGTTTATCGATGTAGATGTTTGCCTCCGCCAAACCTTCTTTAAGCATGGCTATCTCCTCATCCTTTTCCTTAATGTCCTGTTTCAACTTGGCAACCATTGCCTTCAACTTATCTGAACCGATAGAGCTCTGTTCAAGTTGTTTCTCCAATGTCTCGATCTGATTCCGAGTACGTTTCATGTTCTCGTAAATGAGCACCATATCGTCAATAATGGCCTCTTCTGCAGAAGCGGGATTTTCATTATTCTCAATGGCACGTGCGGTAACTATTCCCTCCAACTCTTTAATGCTGTCTAGGCTTAATTGAATCTCGGTCATGGATTCGATGAAGGCATCGATATCCTGATCTTTCTTTGAACCTAGTTCTTGAAGTTCGGCAACCTGCTGCTCCAATTCTTTTTCACGTTGATTGCATGATGCGAATAATAAGCTGGCTACTATAATGGCGGCAATTGTTCTCATGTTGTGTTGGTTTTTACTGATTCGAAAGTAGAACATTCTCTTTTCATATCTCTTTCAATTACGTAACACGAAGTAGTCAAAACAAACCTCAAATGCCGAATTGGTTTCATGTGTTGTCAATTATGTCCCTTCCTAACAAACGACCAGCTTTACCGTATCTGATTCGACAACACAAATAGTCACACTTTTTAACAAGATAGGGCCTATGATCTGGGTTTAGCACGATAGTTGCTTACATTCGCAGTGAATCTTAAAACACCCTAATTAGTTATGAATTTCTTACGCTCTGCGATTACACTTCTGGTTCTTTTTACGTTTTCAACAACCTCTTTTTCCCAAGTAGTTGGGGGAATGAATTTCAAGTTGGAGAAACTCTTCATTGAAGAGAAGTATGAAGATGTGGCCTACAAGGGAATCAGCATGGTAGAGAGCGATAAATACAAAAACGATCCTGAAATTTACCTGTACGTGGCAATGGCCTGGTACGAGATAAGCCAGATGAACGATGAGGCCATGGAAGAGGAGTATCCGAAGGCTCTTCAAGATGCGTTCAAGTATGCAGCCAAATTTGCCAAGAAAGACAAAGAAGGAGTTTGGGCAGAAGATAACAGCGATTTCTTTGAAGATCTGAAGAAAGCTGGAATTGCTGATGCTGCTCAGTGGATAGATGATGATAAGAAGAGGAGAAATGCCGTTTCAAGTTATAAGTACATGTCCAAAGCCATGCCTGATGATCCCAATCTTCTTTTCTTTAAAGGTGTGCTTGAATACATGAATCGTAATTCTGGACAAGCAGATAGAGATGTATCAATGGCCATGGCAGATCTGATAACCAAGTACGCTGATCCAAAATACAAGCCTAGTAGAGCTTCTGCTCCTGTTCTGGAAGATGGCTTGCTTCGTTGGACAGATATCATGCTTGAGCAGAGCTATGCCGATTCGGCCAAGAAGACCATCAACTGGGCTTTGAAATTCTTTCCGGAGAGCGAGAAGGTGGCTACCAAAGCAGAGTCGCTGAAGTAATACGTAGCCAATTCTGGTCATTCGTTGCTGTTTCGGTCGTTTTTAGCCCGAGAAAACATCGTTTATATAGTGTATGGGTTATCTTGTGGTTTTTAAACCCCTTGATTTATGACCCCGACCCCGATAAAGATTCAAGCGGATTCTTGGCCCTTTACTCTTTGCGAAGGGAATTCCGTTACCTGCACACGTGTATATCAGAATGGTATTATTCGGATCAGCAACCGCTCCAAGGAATCAGCAAGTCTTTCGCTTTCTTGGATGTCAGATTTAGATTCAGAAAGAAAAGTCCAGCAAATGTCGTTTCAATTGGTTCCAGGAGGAAGATTGGAGCTTATGGCAGATGAATTTGGTTGTAACATCTGTCTTGACCGGATAGTTGTTGACCACATTACAGGAGGAGAGATTCAGATCAGTCAACCAGTACCTTTAGTAACACTGAACTGACCTACTTGGGTTGGTACTGGTATAGCTCAATCTGCGTATCGCAGATTTTGAAACGCATCCGTTCTTGTTCTGATTCCAACTGATATTCCCTGCATGGTTTATCGCGGACCACACTTTCTCTGAAAAGCACATCAGAGGCCAGGATCTTTTCCTTTAGAACTGAATCTGTCAGGTCCAGTCCAAGCTCTTGCGAGATGATGATGGAGTCGACCGCCAACTCCTCAAGAACACGGTCTTCAGGAAGCCACGCAGGGAAATCACGATCTCTAATTAGCAGCGCATAGACTATCAGACAACCTAATCCAACTCCAAACCCGAAATAGCCTAACCGTTGAATGAAATTCATCCTTTATTGGTTTTGCCACGCAGTAGCGAGAAAGTGAATTTGATAAACTCTTCTCTCTGCTTGGAATCTGTGAACACGGATAGAATGGTGCTCCAATAAAAGGATTCTGAAGTTTCGTCCTGAGGTGTGCTGTTCTCCTTGAATTTGATGGTATGATCAGAGGTCTTTTTCGAGATTCCGGAAAGTGCATCTGCTTGTTCAAACCTGCGTTGAGCCGAAGATTTGTAGCCTTGAGATTCCTCGGCCATTCCAAGATTATTCAATGCTATGGCATCTTCAGGATCTAATTCTATCGCTTTCGTGTAGTCTACGATGGCTCCTTCCGTATCTCCAAAGCTGTTTCTGACAAAGGCTCTGAGAGAGTATCGGTAGCTGTTGCTCGGTTCCAATTCTACGGCCTTGTTCAGGTCTGACATTGACCCTTGGCTATCGTTTGCTCTGAGTTTGGCAACTGCTCTGTCACTCAGATAATTGGCCGTATTCGGTGCCAACTCCAACGCTCTGTTAAAGTGCAAAATGGAAGTGGAAACCTTGTCTTGTTTCAAGTGGCAAAGACCAACATAATAGATGGCCAAATGGTCTATCGGGTTCGATTCAACCATCAGGTCGAAATGCTTCAATGCATTTTCAATCTCACCGTTGGATATCAAATCAACCCCAAACCGAATCTGAGTATTCATGGCCGCAAATTTAGTGATGCTAGGTTCAAACTGTTACAAATCGCTCTTCATTCAGATAAACAAGAATGCCACGTACATGTTTGAAACCCAATTGGCGCATGGCTTCCTTGTATTGGTCAATTTGCTTCAAGTGCCTGGCTTCTTCTTTGCCGGTTTTGTAATCCAAAACCCATGCTTCATCATCTTTGAAAGCAACACGGTCTGGTCTTAGCCAAGTTCCGCCTGCAAGTTGTATGGCAGCTTCGTTACGCACCACATATGAATCGGTGTAAAGCGCTTTCAACTCCTTTTGTTGCAGTAGGTGCTCGATCTTCAGTTTCATTTCGTCCGCCTCCGAGTTGGAAATTCTTCCATCTTGAAGCAGCATGGCAACGGCCTTCTGAATGTCTTTGGAAGTGGTGATGCGTGCCATGGCCTCATGTATCAGAATCCCCATGTTTCTGGCATCAGACTCATCCTGGGTTTTCCATTTGTCTTTGGATGGTCTGGCAATGCTGATCCTTGACATCCAATTGGGGTCCCCGGAAATGTTCAATTCGAGCGTTTCTTGCTTTTTTCGATCTTCTGAGTGTTTAGAACGCACCCCTAATTGATAGCAATGAGATTCTTCAACGCTAGGATATTTGGCAGCAAGACAGTTGTAAACGTGCTGAATGGCAGACGAGGTTGAACCGCTTTGCGAAATGAGTCCGCAGGCGTAAAGTCGAAACTTAGGACGTGTAAATGCCACATAGAGCTCGTTGAACATGTCCAGTTGTTTCAACTCTTTTTCCTCGTGTTGAAGATGTTCAAATGGAGTTCCTTCAAGACTTTTACCTGTTTTGACTCGGATTCGGTCCAAAGGAGCAAATTGATCATCATTCAAGTAGGCCCAAACATCGTTACCGAAATTTGTTGTTGGATAATCAACGTAAGGATGGATCACAACTGGGAATTCCAAGCCTTTGCTCTTGTGTATGGTCAGAATGCGAACGGCATCATCCTTCTCGGGTAGAGCAATTGAAAGTTTGTGACGTTTCTCTTTCCAAAACTCAATGAATCCGACAATTCCGTCCGAATTGTTTCTCGAATAGTTGAGCACTTCATCCAGAAAGAACGAAACGTAAGTGTCTGATTCCGTTTTCAGCAACATGAACTTCAGATGCTCAAACAGACCGAATAGACTCAACCGTTTCAATCTGTTCCAATCGGAATCTGCGTAAAGCTCAGCAAGAAGAATAAGAATGCCAGACTTCTTATTGTCTCCTGCCTGCAGCAACCTTGCTGGCGTATGCTCTTCCTCTTTCCTGAAAATTCCAATGTTCTGTACCAATTCAACCTGATTTACGGTGTCCTCTGGTTCAATGAGCCAAACAGCAATATTGAACATCAGTTTAACCGCGGCCGAGCTATTGATCAGAAGAGATTCGTTGGAGACAACCTTCACGTTTCTCTCTACCAAGTACTGCGCAATCTTTACCGCATCCTTATTTGTACGGAGAATAATGGCAATATCACCCAATAAAAAACCATCTTCCTTGGCTTCATTTATCCAATCCTCAACCTGCTTTAGAGTAATTGGGTCGTATTCTTCCCACCGTTTGTTGCCCTTGGTCTGTTTTTCCAAAAACCGAATTTCAACCAACCCTTCTTTTTCCTTCTTAATGTTCTGCGAAGCGTTGTGATACATTGTCTGATGATCGGGCGCCATGCCGTCTCTCAGCTCTTCGAAAAGCTCATTATTGAATGAAACCACATTCCTGGCAGAGCGATAATTGTCCATCAGAGGAGGTTCTTCAGTATCGCTTTTCTGCAAGGCAGCTTCCCTTTCGTGCATTACTCGTTTCAGCTCCGGGTTTTGTTCCAAGCTTTCCTGTAGGTATTCGGTAGTATAAACCTGCGGGAGTTTTACGAATTGTTGCACGTCTCCACCTCGCCAACGGTAAATGCTCTGCTTGGCATCTCCAACTACCAGACAGAGGTTGTTGTTGGCAAGACTTTCGTCTATTAACGGCAAAAGATTGAACCACTGTAACACGCTGGTGTCTTGAAATTCGTCTACCAGAAAATGCTTGAACCTGTGCCCAATGCGTTCATAAATGAATGGAGCGGTCTCAGACATTACAACCTTGCTTACCAAGTGGTTGAACTCACCAATATGCAGTAGTTCCTCTTCTTCTTGAAGTTGCTTCTGAATGGCCAACATCTCTTCCAATAGCGCCACGCCATACAGATTGTCATAAACCAGACTCAGGTATTTCAGTGTTGGGTAATTCTCGATAACCGATTCTATGGCACTTACCAGAATCGGTTTGATGGATTCGATGGCCGCCTTGTCATTGGAATCCGCCTTGCTGCTGGCCCACTTATCTTCCTCAAGGCTTTTCAGCACGTAAGAATTAGGCGAATCAAAATCACCTTTAGAACACTTGGTGTAGAAACCATGAACACCTCTGCCACCCTGAAACATCTTTTCTTGCGCGATTCCAGCATTGTTTAAAGCCGAGAGCGCATTGGAAGCAGCAGTTGTCATTTCCAGTTTCAAAGCCGAAACCCGTTCATTCAATGCCGAACGAATCTCATTGTATTCATTCAGATCAAGATGCTTGAGTTTTTCAAGATGAAAGCGGCTTTCCTCAGTAAAAAGGGTCTTTGAGAATTTGCTCAGCGTCTGTACAATGGACCAATTCTTCTCACCGTCCATCTGTTGTTCCAGCACATTTATAAGTGCTCTGGTCAGTACCTTGTCCGTTCCGACTTTGGAAAGAAGACCACGAACAACTTCGTTAGATATCTTGTCTGTATCCAGCTCAACTTCAAAATTCACCGAAAGGTCAAGATCCTGGGCAAACGACCGAATCAACCCATGCGTAAAATGGTCAATGGTGCTGATGCTGATGTCTGAATAATGATGCAGCATATGCCGCAAGGCATTCTTTGCTCGTATCTGTAATTCAGCGTTTTCAATTTTCAGTTCGTTCTGCAGAATCGGTGCCATGTCGCTTGGCTTCTTTGCAGGATCGGAAATCCTGTCCAGTTCGGCCAATACCCGCGACTTCATCTCCTCGGCCGCCTTATTGGTAAAGGTTATTGCAAGAATTGAACGGTAGGCATCAGGTCTGTCTGTGGCCAACGAAAGGCGCAGAAATTCCTTTACTAACGTGAAGGTTTTACCTGATCCGGCAGATGATCTGTAAATTTTAAATGGCACGGACGGAAGGTACGCGATCAGCCAACAAGTTGCGTTGTTCGGTTAATTTTGGAGCCATGTTTTGGCGGCTTTTCATCTTGTTTTCGTTAATGGCTTTTGCGGCTTGCAAAACTGTTGATCAGACCACGGCCACGGAGAAGGCTGAGCAGCAAACAACCCGATATCAGATTCAGATACAGTTTGCCTCTGTAGAGGCCGTTAAAATGGTGCCTCTGCAATACGAAAAGTTCAGAATGCAACTGAATGAAGAACTACTTCATGACCAACATCTCTACAGAGCTTCCATTGAATGCAAGCCTTACGAGATCGATGGAGTCATCAAAAAAATGAAGCAGGATGAAGGGGTAATTGATGTAAGTAGAGTAGAGTAGGGCTACATTTTCAAGGTCAGAGCCACATCAGGATAATCGGTTATTAGGCCGTCTACCCCTAGTTCTAAAAGTGCCACCATGTCTTCTTCTTCATTCACCGTCCACGGAATCAGTTTGATGCCGTTCTGTTTGCAAGATTCAAACAGTTTTTCGTCAACTAACTTGAAGTATGGACTATAGATGTCTGGCGTGAACCCCAAGCTTTCAAGGTCATTTTCAAAGCCCTTCGATTCATAGATCAACAGAGCTACCGGTATGGATGAGTCTATCTGTTTGATGGCCTGCAGAGAACGAACATCAAACGCTTGGATGATGGTTCTATCCTTAATTCCTGATGCCACAATTTGGTCGTAGACCAGTTGGGCAAATTCCATCGGTTCAGGATGAAAGACGTTATCGCCTTCAGGCGTGCTTTTGATTTCAATGTTATACTTCACCGGTTCAAGTTCTAGCGATGCAACATTGGATTCTACCTCCGTTACCACTTCACTGAGAAGCGGTTTGAACGTGCTCATTTTGGCCTGTAGCGGAAAATCAGGATGCGGTTGACTTCCGCAGTTATAGTTGGATACCTCGGCATAGCTCATTTTATAGATGTTTAGTCCTTTGCCTTCAGCAACGGGTCTGTCATTCAGCCCCCAGCAGATGACCGAACTTATCCAAGGTTCGTGAGAAACAACAACCTGTTTGTCTTTGGAGATGACCACATCCATTTCCAGCGTGTTTACCTGCAACTCAACTGCACCGATAAATCCTTCAATACTGTTTTCAGGGAAAAGGCCACGCGCTCCCCGGTGTCCTTGTAGGTCAAAATCTTGGTTGAACGAAGTCATTGGTTCAGTTTCTTCGGTTTGATCGGTCTCCAATTTGGAGCCTTTAGGGTCCGTGCTGCAACTTGAAACGAACAGTGCCGCTAAACCCAGAATGAACAGGCTGTTTTTCATGAGGCTGAAATTAATCGTCTGACCTGAATTTTCGAGACGATTTCAACTCGGATCGTTTCTTCTTTTCCTTAAGCCGTTTCTCTTTTACTGAATTCGGAATTCCCGTCTTCTTACGGATCTTTTTCTTCTTCAATGCCAATTCTACAAGGGCAAGTAGCCTTTCTGTTGCCAATTGTTTGTTCTGGTGTTGAGAACGGCTTGTGGAAGAACTCGCAGATAGATTGCCAGATTGGTCAATTCTATTTTTCAGCCGTGATAGAATCTGCGCTTTCTGTTCTGGCGTCAAGGCCTTGGATTCAGAAACATTCCAAACAGCCTCAACCCTTGATTCAACTTTGTTCACGTGTTGTCCGCCACTGCCGGAGCTGCGGGAAGTCCGATACGACAATTCCGTCAGTATACCTTCATGAAGTGAATTCATGGTGTAAATATGTCAACTACTATCTCAACACACCACTTTCTTTACATTTGCACGACTCAAACCTAGCATTGAAGTTCAATAAACTTATAACCGCTTTTGCTTTCGTCATCCTAATGGCTGGATGCGTTGGAGGCAAGTTGGTTTCTGTCGTTGTTGAAGACAAAGCCGGAAACACCGAGTTGGTCTATCGAAAGGTCCAATCTCCTGAGAACTTGGTGAAAGAGATACGGTTTTACCCTTCTGGTGATACATTAAGTGTAACTCCCATGTTGAAAGGTGCGGTTCATGGTGTGGTCAGTTTCTATTACAAGAATAATGTATTAAAAGAACAGGCCACGTTTGTTGACGGCAAACAGGATGGGCCATTCAAGAAATTTGACAAGAATGGTGTTCTCGTATTTGAAGGGAACTTGAAAAATGGCTTGAAATCTGGCAATTGGAGAACTTGGTATGATGAAGTTCAGGTACAGGAAGAACGCAGTTATACGAATGATGTGCCAAATGGAAAATGGACGTATTGGTACATTGACGGTAGCCTCAAACGAGAAGAGACCTATAAAGATGGCAAGCTCCTTGATGCAAAGGATTTCTGATTGAATTGATCAATATGAAAACAATTACAACCCTTCTTCTAATCACATTTTCGCTTTCGGGATTTTCTCAAGAAAAGGTCAAGGAATTTTACGAGTCAAGACGTCTCAAATCGGTTGCTACTCAGGTAAATGGTGTTAACCATGGCATTTACACCGAGTGGTATGAAAATGGGCAGAAAAAGTCTGAAGGAAACTATGTTGAGGAAAAAAAGGATGGAAAGTGGGAAGAGTGGTATCAGAATGGAAAGCTATGGAGCTTGATGCACTTTAAAAATGACCTTCCGAATGGACGGTA
Organism: Flavobacteriales bacterium; assembly: GCA_020635495.1. GTDB lineage: Bacteria > Bacteroidota > Bacteroidia > UBA10329 > UBA10329 > UBA10329. Next base: position 76,532 of record JACJZQ010000008.1, read on the forward strand.
TGTGGATTATGACATGAACGGTGCGCAGGTAGAAGAAGGATACATGGAAAATGGCGTTCCCAACGGTCCGATATCTACTTGGTACAACGATGGGACCATAAGAAGTGAAGGCTTTTTAAAGGATGGGATGAAGGTCAAGATCTGGGCTACCTATTATGAAAATGGGAACAAAAAAGACCAAGGTGAGTACAAAATGAGTAGAAGAGTGGGGCAGTGGGAAGAGTGGCATTCTAACGGAAAAATGGCTTCACGAGGTGTATATTTTGCTGGTCTTAAGCACGGTCCGTGGACGTTCTGGTATGATAGTGGACATAAGCAGAGCGAAGGGGAATACTTTGAAGACCAGAAAAAGGCTATTTGGACTCATTGGCACGAGAATGGTCAGATTCAAAGCAAGGGTAATTACCACGGAGAAAACAAAGTTGGAACCTGGAAATTCTGGGATGTTGAAGGTCAGTTGGTCAATGAAGAGAAATTCCCTATTCCCGGCCAATAGACTCAATATGTCGCTTTCAGGATACAGATAAAGTTATTTTCACTTTCTTTAGTGCTTGCATTTAAAAGCGAGTCAACCAGTGAAAAGACTTATACTTCTCCTCACACTCATTTTCTTATTTCTTGGATTTAAACAGACCTCCGCAACACACATAGTTGGCGGTGAGTTGGTTTACACCTATCTGGGAGCGAGCCAGTATGCTATTACTCTAGTGGTCTATAGAGATTGTTTGGGAGGGCAAGCCGCATTCGATAATCCTGCTAATGTGGGGATTTTCAACGCCAGCGGAACACTTGTTCAGAATTTGAACTTCTCTCTTGATTCGGTTGTAACACTTCAGTCTACCATTAATTCAAGTTGCGTCACTGCACCCAACAATGTCTGTACCGAGGCAGGTTATTACACTGAGATAGTTACACTTCCACCCATAGTTGGAGGGTATACCATAGCATATCAAAGATGTTGTCGAAACTCCGTAGTTCAGAATATTACCGATCCGGGCGATGTTGGCGCCACTTATGTAGCCACAATACCTGGTAGCGAGTCTCAGCCTGCCAACTCTAGTCCTATCTGGTCGCAGCTTCCACCGCTTTATGTATGTGTCAATCTGCCATTTCAATTCAACCATTCTGCCTTTGATCTCGATGGTGATTCCTTAGTCTATTCGCTTTGTACGCCATTCGAAGGGGCAACCTCAACAGCTCCGCAGCCAGACCCACCTGGACCACCCCCCTACGTTACTATAAATTGGGAGCCACCATATTCGTTGACCGATATGCTTGGTGGACCTGTTCCTTTAACCATCAACTCAACCAGCGGACAGATCAATGCAACTCCAGATGCTATTGGAACCTATGTTATTGGTCTTTGTGTGCAAGAATACCGTAATGGTGTTCTGCTTGGAGAGACACGCAGAGGAATTCAGATCAATGTTGTGAACTGTCAGGCACCGGTTGCGTTGCCAGATGATGTGAATGAGATCAGCCCGAACTCGTTCATTAACTGTACAGAGTTTGTTGATTTTGATGCGTTCAATTCGGCAGGATTTGAAGTTTGGTGGAATTTTGGAGACCCGACCACACTGGCAGACACAGCAGTCGGACAATCTACCTCTTGGGTCTACCCTGGTCCTGGAACTTATGATCTTACTCTTGTGGTTTACAATCCGATAAACCCCAATGACCCGTTGTGTACGGATACAACCGTTCAGACCATTACGGTTCAGGATACGGTTATTCCGGTTGCTGGAGCAGATACGGCCACCTGCCCTGGAATTCCAGTTCAGATTGGGTCACCTGCCACCCCAGGATGGACCTATCAGTGGTCTCCAACTACTGGGTTGGATAATCCGAACATTGCCCAGCCAACAGCTACCATTACTGCAGACATAACGTATGTTCTAACAGCGTTTGATGCAGAAGGATGTTCTGGTCAAGATTCCATTACGGTGAGTCTTCTTGCCAATTCAGCTGCCGATGCCGGACCGGATATTTCCATTTGTCCTGGAGATACGGCTCAACTGCAAGCATCTGGAGGACAAGATTATCTATGGTTCCCTAACGTGTTTATTGACAATGTCAACATTTCCAATCCGCAGGTGTGGCCCGTGTTTGATACAGAATATATTGTGGAAGTGACCAATGCGGACGGATGCGTTGGATACGACACGTTACTGGTTTCCCTATTTGAGCCGCAGCTAACTGTTTCTCAGGACGAAACCATCTGTCTGGGTGATACAGCACAGATTTCTGCAAATGGAGCCTCGACATATACTTGGTCTCCAATCACGAATATTTCGGATAACAGTATTTCCAATCCTGAAGTATGGCCTTCTTCAACAACCGCATACGTGGTTGAAGCAATAGATGCAAATGGCTGCGAGTTGATCGATTCTGTTGTTATTACAGTACAACCGCTGCCATTGGCAGATGCTGGAGCAGATGATTCAGTTTGTATTGGAAACTCTGTTCAGTTAGGAGCTTCGGGAGGAACAATTTATTCTTGGTCTCCTGCGGGCTCTTTGAGCAACCCGAATGTTGCTAACCCTGATGCATCTCCAAGTTCTACCACAACTTATACTGTAACGGTATCAGACCAATTTGGATGTGAAGCGCTTGATTCTGTTCTCATAACGGTAAACCCTCTACCAACCGTTGATGCAGGCCAAGATGGCATTGTGTGTAACGGACAAGGGGTTCAGTTGAATGCCTCTGGAGCAGTTACTTATTCGTGGTCTCCAACTGCAGGGCTCGATGATCCGAACATTGCCAATCCGATAGCTCTTCCGAGTTTACCTACAGATTATGTTGTAGAAGGAACCGATGCCAATGGATGTGTAAATACCGACACAGTGTTTGTTGATGTATTTGTTGTAGATGCCATTGGCGATACGGTAATCTGTATTGGAGATGCTGCTCAACTTGGTGCAATTGGTGGTACAAGCTGGACTTGGAGTCCGGCAACAGGGCTGTCTGATGCCAATGCTCAGAACCCAATCGCTGATTCAGCTGTAACAACGGTTTACACGGTTACCGCAGACGATGGAACCGGCTGTTTGGCCACTGATTCCGTAACGGTGGTGGTCAGTCCATTGCCAACGGCTTTTGCTGGATTTGACCAAGGAGTATGTGCCGGAAACACAGCACAACTGAATGCAACAGGAGGTGTAGTTTACTCATGGTCTCCAGCCGCTGGGTTGAGTGACCCGAATATTTCCAACCCGATTGTTACGTTCAGCTCAGATACCGTAACGTATACAGTAACTGTTACGGATGCAATTGGTTGTTCAAATTCTGATTCTGTAACTGTTTGGCAGGAGCCATTGCCAGATGCAGTTGCCGGACCGGATACAACCATCTGTTTCGGTCAGAGTGCTCAACTATTTGCTGGAGGTGGTGAGACCTACATTTGGTCTCCGGCTACAGGTTTGAACAATCCGAATGTTCAAAACCCAATTGCAACTCCGCAAACGACTACAACCTACACGGTTACTGTAGGACAGACAACCGGAAACTTGGTTTTCAACGGAGATTTCTCACTAGGAAACGTTGGGTTCGGAAGCGATTATGCTTACTCGAACAATTTGGTGCCTGAATCACTTTATGGCGTTGTAACCAATGCAAATACGGTGCATCCTTCATTTCAAGGCGTTGGACACACGGGCAATGCGCCAGTGGATAGCTTCATGGTGGTCAATGGTTCAGGTACTCCTAACCAGAACGTTTGGTGTCAGACCGTTTCTGTTTCACCGAATACGGATTACTACTTCGGAGCGTGGGTGAGCACAGTAGTGGCAAGCAGTCCTGCCATTCTGCAGTTCTCCATCAACGGACAAGTTCTTGGTACGCCATTTACTGCACCGTTCAATATCAATAACTGGACGCAGTTCTTTGAGACTTGGAACTCTGGTACCGCTACAACGGCTACGATCTGTGTGGTAAATCAGAACACGAATACAGGAGGTAACGATTTTGCTTTGGATGACATTACGTTCAGCACGTTCTGTACCAACACGGCAGAGGTAACCGTAACGGTAAACCCGTTGCCAGAAGCTGACGCGGGCGAAGACCAAACTATTTGTATTGGAGATGTTACCCAGATGGAAGGTTCTGGAGGTGTGACCTATCTGTGGGTTCCACCAATCGGATTGGACGACCCGACAAATCCAACAACCGATGCGGACCCAACAATTACCACTACGTACACATTGATCGTAGAGGATAATATTGGTTGTTCTGATACGGATCAGATGACTTTGACGGTAAATCCGTTGCCAGCGGCAAATGCCGGTCCGAACAGAGAAGTGTGTATTGGAGAAAGTGTTGTGTTGGAAGGTTCTGGCGGTACAGATTACGTCTGGAGCCCAGGAACTTACTTGGATGATGCGAATGCTCAGTTGCCAATTTCAACCCCTGATCAAACCATAACTTATACGGTAACGGTTACAGATGCCAACTCATGTGTCAATACAGATTCAGTTCAGGTTATTGTAAACCCGCTTCCTATTGTTGATGCAGGTTTGGACAGTATGATATGTGAAAACGGAAGTCTGGTGCTTCAGGCCACAGGTGCCGACACCTATGTTTGGACACCACTCATCGGTTTGAGCGATCCGCAAAGCGCAAACCCTACGGCTTCACCACTTGACCCAACCACCTATTTCGTTACAGGTACGGATGTGAATGGATGTGTCAATTCAGACTCTGTCAACATCACCATTTTCGGGGTGATTGCAGGTCCAGACAGTGTTATCTGTTTGAATGATAGTGTGCAGGCATTCGTAAGTGGCGGTTCCACTTTCAGTTGGAGCCCATCTGCCGGTGTAAGTGATACTGCTTCGGCCAGCCCATTCCTTAGCCCTGATATCAATACTTCTTACGTGGTTACGGTTATCAGCGAGTTCGGTTGTGAGGCTTCTGCAGAAGTGAACATCGAGATTCTAACATTGCCGGTTTCTGGGTTTACCGCTGAATTTGAACCAAGTTGTGATGGCATTTTTGCAGCATTCCAGAATGAATCTGAGAATGCAGAAACCTACTACTGGAGTTTTGGTGATGGAACCACTTCGTCTGAATTTGAACCTACTCACACGTTCGAGCCGGGTCAAGGAAGCATTGTAACCCTCATCACATATAATAATGATAGTCTGTGTGTTGATTCGATCATTGTTGACTACTCTGGTCAGTGGTTTGGTAACGATACGATTGATATAAAATACAGCACGGCATTTACACCGAACTTCGATGGAATCAATGATTGTTTCCGTCCTGGGTTCGATGGCCGATTCAGCGAATGCTACCAACTTACGGTATACAACAGATGGGGTGCACTCATCTTCGAGTCAACAGGTGGTCAAGACCACTGTTGGGACGGATATACCAAAGGCGGTAAACGCTGCGAAGAAGGCACATACTATTACATCGTATCTTTAAAGGGATACGAGAAGCATGGCTACGTTACGTTGGTCGACTAATACTGGATACATGAAAAACAAGAGCTCCTTTATCTTGGTGCTCTTTGTTCTGTTTACTGCTTTTGCTTTGTCCTCCACTGCGGAGAATAAGCCTAAGTTCATCGAGAACAAAGGGCAATTTCCAAAGCAGGTAGAGTATAAACTTAGATTAGCTAACGCTGATATTTTCTTTGAGAAGGATCAGTTGGTGTTCAACTTCTATAACCCGGAGTTGGTGCATACGCACGATGAAGTTGATGACACGCATTCAGACCTTGCGGGCCATGCTTACAACGTCCGATTTGAAGGTTCTAACCCGAATGTGGATGTAGATTTCAGAGGCGAAGCATATCCCGAAAGAATCAACTATATCAGAAAGAACCTGAATGTTTCTGGAGTTGGTTCTAGCACCGAACTCTACTATGATGAACTATATGAAGGAATTGACCTGCATTATTATGGTGTTGAAGGTCGTTTCAAGTATGATGTGATCTTGGCATCTCATGCCGACCCATCGGTTATGAAAATGACCTACGAAGGGCAGGATGCGTTGAAATTGAAGAATGGAAATCTGATCGTTACCAACACTTTCAATCAAGTGGTTGAAAGAATTCCACTAGCATATCAGGTCATAAATGGGAAGAAAACTCAGGTTGCTTGCGAATATCGACTGCATGGTAAAACTGTAAGTTTTGACTTTCCTGAAGGTTATGATCAAACCAAGGAATTGATCATCGACCCCGAGCTGATCTTTTCTTCTTACACAGGTTCTGAATCGAACAATTTTGGATTTACAGCCACTTACGATGAGGATGGGGCGTTGTATGGAGGAGGAATTGTATTTGGTGGAGATTACCCAGAGACGCCCGGAGCTTACACCGATGTTTTTTCAGGCGTGGTGGATATGGCCATTTCAAAATTCGAACCCAACGGCACATTCCTCGAATACTCGACTTACATAGGCGGTGAAAGCTGCGATGCGCCACATAGTATGATTGTAAATAGTCAAGGACAGTTGGTGATCTTGGGTAGTACGAGTTCGACAACGTTTCCTACATCTGCCAATGCATACGATACCGATTTCAATGGTGGAACCGCAGTAAACTATACCAGTAACGGTACTAATTTTCAGAACGGTTCTGACATTGTGGTCGTGATTCTGAGTGCAGATGGAAGTTCACTCATCGGCTCTACGTATCTCGGGGGGTCTCTCAATGATGGTCTGAATGAGAACACCACCCTCAGTTATAACTATGGAGATATTTTCCGAGGTGAGGTTATTGTTGATCCTCAGGACAACATTTACATCGCCTCAAGCACAGTTTCTTCAGATTTTCCAGTCAGTACAGGTGCAATAGACCAGACACTGGGAGGAACCCAAGATGCCTGTTTGGCAAAGTTCAATCCCGATGTTTCTGTTCTAGAATGGTGTACTTACGTAGGTGGTTCAGCTGCAGATGCCGGATATTCGATGAAACTGAATGTGGCAGGTGATGTTTACTTGGCAGGCGGCACTTCCAGTCAGGATTTGACAGTGGATGCAGGTGCACTGTTCGGAGCATTTCAGGGTGGCTCTGCAGATGGTTTCCTCTACCGTTTTTCCAATGATGGCACCACGCTCATCAACAGCACTTACATCGGCACTTCCAGTTATGATCAGACGTATTTTGTGGAAGTCGATGATCATGATGATGTCTACACTTACGGCCAATCTGCTGGAAATTATCCAGTTACGAGTGGAACCTATTCCAATAATAACGGAAAGCAGTTCATACAAAAATTGACACCGGATCTTTCGGCTTCTATTTATTCAACTGTTTTCGGCAGTGGTTCTTCAGCCGTAAACATTTCGCCAACAGCGTTTTTGGTCGATATCTGCGAACGGGTTTTTGTTTCCGGATGGGGTGGAGGCACCAACAACAGTTGGAATTCTGCCACAGGAAACACGGCCGGTTTGCCTGTTACCTCTGATGGCGAACAGCAGACCACAGACGGTAGCGATTTCTACTTCATGGTGCTGGAGGCGGATGCAACCGCTCTTTTATATGGGTCCTACTTCGGAGGAAATGGAATTCAAGAACACGTTGATGGCGGAACAAGCCGTTTCAACGATAATGGTGTGATTCATCAAGCGGCTTGTGCCGGTTGTGGAGGTAGCGACCTATTCCCAACCCAACCAGGGGTGGTATCTCAGGTCAATGGCAACAGTTGCAACTTGGGAGTTGTGAAGTTGGATCTTGAGATTTCTGCTGTTCAAGTCGAAATTGCCGGAAGCGGAACCGAGCAAGGATGCGTGCCCTTTGCAGTCCAGTTTGAATCTGACCTTGTTAATGCAACAGAATTCCTATGGTATTTCGGAGATGGCGATACTTCTTCGTTACCCAATCCTGGCCATATTTATGTGCAGCCGGGAGTTTATGAGGTCATGCTGATCGGAACGGACACAGCCTTCTGTACGGGAGAAGTTTTCACCGATACAGCATTTGTAACTGTTACGGTAAGTCTGCTTACGGATGCAGCCGAGGCTGGAACAGGAGACCATCTCTGCCCAGACGAATCGGCCATTCTTGGAGAAACGGAAATTGCTGGATTTACCTACGAATGGACGCCAACCACTGGTTTGTCAAACCCATCTGCCGCACAACCTACAGCAACTCCAGAAGAAGATACGCAATACTTTCTAACCATCACCAACCCAGATAACTGTCAGGATACGGATTCGGTGCTGGTCACGGTTTTTGGTGTTTCGGCCTTTCCCGATACAACCATCTGCACTAACGATAGCATACAGGTAACAGCAGTTGGTGGCGCCACCTATTCTTGGCTTCCAGTAGATGGGGTAAGCAATCCGTCAAGTCCCAATCCATATATAACTGCAGGTTATGCAAACGTGTATACGGTTACAGCTTCTGATGGAACATGCGAAGACACCGCAAACGTAGTTCTGCAAGCTATTCCTGCACCTACAGCATTATTTGATGTAGAGATCAGTCAAAGTTGCCAAGGGGATTCGGTCAAGTTCATCAACTTGACGGAAGGCGCAGACCAATACACGTGGAATATTGGTGCGATGATAGAGACTTCTGAGTATGAGCCAGTGATTCTGTTTGAACCAGGAGAAGGGCCAATTGTATCGCTTACGGCTATTAATTCCAATGGAGAATGTGCAGATTCTGTGACAGTTGACTTTTCAAATGGGTGGTTCTCTGAAGACTCTGTTCTGTTCAGGTACCCGAACATCATTACACCGAACGGAGATGGAATCAACGATTGCTTTAAGCCAGAATTTGAAGGAGATCTTGACGAATGCTACACCCTGAAGGTCTTTAATCGTTGGGGTAGGCTTTTGTACGATTCTGAAAAACACGGTGGCAATTGTTGGGATGGTACGCAACGGACCGATGACCCTGTTTACGAAGGCACTTATTATTTCATAGCCAACGTGCGAGGAGAAGATAAGGCAGGGTATTTGACTGTCATTTATTGATGAGGATTATTCCAATTTTTCTTTTCCTGTTGATGAGTTGCACCGTTTTTGGGCAGCCCGATCCACTCGATTACATCATGGGCAAGGTCAATTATGCTGAAGACGACCGTTTTGCCAAGATTCCAAGTTCAATTGCCAACAAGGAAGGCATGTATCTGCGCAAGGAAGCCTTGGAAGCCTTTCAGAAAATGCGGAAAGCAGCTGCTGAAGACGGAATAACGCTGCGTATCATGTCTGCTGCGCGGTCTTTCAATCATCAGAAACAGATATGGGAGGGAAAATGGAACGGCAATCGGTTGGTTGACGGAAAGAATATGAAAACCGCCATTTCTGACCCTGCAGAACGGGCCCGTTTCATTATGAAGTACAGTTCCATGCCAGGAACTTCCAGACATCATTGGGGTACGGATATCGACATCAATTCCTTTAACCCCGATTATTTCGATTCCGGAAGAGGGCAGAAGGAATACCAATGGCTGGTAGATAACGCCCATAGGTTTGGCTTTTGCCAGACCTACACCGAAAAAGATAAGGAACGGCCACACGGCTATGAAGAAGAGAAGTGGCATTGGACCTACATGCCCATTGCTAAACCATTACTCACATTCTTTAAGAACAACGTTACAGGTGCAGACATGAAGGGCTTTGATGGCGCAGGATCAATTCCTTTCGAAGAGGTGCAGAAATACGTTTTCGGTATTTCGAAAGAATGCCAATAAAAAAGGCGCCCATTGGGCGCCTTTCCATTTCATTAGAATCAACTCTCTTAGTTCTTCACGAATTTCTGTACGCCAAGAATAGAATTCTCATTTTGGAATTCGATCATGTAAACGCCAGAAGTAAGAGAAGCAACTTCAATTTCCAATCGTTGTTGACCTTGAACACTGATGGTAGAAACAATCTGTCCCATCATGTTTCTGATCACTACACCATCCACAGACTCAGATGCATTGCTCATGTTAACGATCAATTGGTCAATAGCTGGGTTAGGATAAACAGAGATGCCGTTTTCAGTCAACCAATCATTACCAATAGAAGCAGGGTCTGTGGCAATGGCATGGTTCACTGCATCGATCATACCCTGAAGGTTCTGATTCCAAACATCATCAGTGATCTCTCTGTCTCCAGGTCTGATAACGTTGATAGTTGGAAATCCTTGAGGCCAGTAAACACTTCCCTGAAGAGAAAGTGGAGCAGACTCATTTACAATAGGATAATTGGTTCCTGTGATCCAATCTCCTTGAGTATTGCTTCCTGTTCCCTGTAGATCGGCAAGAGTGGTTGAAGCATCAGCCTCGTAAAAGATAACCCTGATCTCGTTGGTGCCATTTGGTCCCATTTGATTGTTAAGGTCTCTCAGATAATGAGCCGTATGAACACCCCAGCATGGTCCGCACCAAGTTGCCGAAGCATCCAATACTACAACATATCCTTGGTCAAGGATGTCGTAAAGATGGTGCGTTCCACCTTCAATGTCGGTGACCGTGAAATCGTGAGCAGTGCCGAATTGAGCGAAAGCTCCAGTAGAAAATAAGGCAGCAACGCCTGCGAGTAATAGTTTTTTCATGTTTGTTGTTTAGTGAATAACTCATGCAATTTAACCAATAGATCATTCGAAACTGCTAAGAACAAAAGATAACTTCGCGATGAGTCTGTAGAACGACAAACTGAATTCAACCTACCCAATGCAAGAGACCATTCTTATTCTCGATTTCGGTTCACAGTACACGCAGTTGATTGCTAGAAGAGTTCGCGAACTGAACGTTTACTGTGAGATTCATCCGTTCAATAAAATTCCTGATTACGGAGATGAAGTCAAAGGTGTAATCCTTTCCGGAAGTCCATCTTCTGTAAGAGATGCGGGTGCTCCAGTACCAGACCTTTCAAATATAAAAGGAAAGCTTCCGCTGTTGGGAGTTTGCTACGGAGCACAGCATTTGGCCTACGCCAATGGCGGAAATGTTGAAGCCTCCGATTCACGCGAATATGGAAGATCGAATCTTTCATTTTCAGACGGTTCAAATGAACTGATGAAAGGCGTTCCTGAAACCTCTCAGGTCTGGATGTCACATGGGGACACTATCACCAAACTGCCAGATGGAGCTAAACTCATAGGAAGCACTAAAGATGTTGAAGTTGCTGCTTTCTGCTTTGAGAACGAACCTACTTACTGTATTCAGTTTCATCCAGAGGTTACGCACTCTTTAGATGGGCTTACACTTCTCAGAAATTTCGTGGTAGGAATTTGCGGTTGCGATCAATCGCATACACCAGACTCTTTCATAGATAGCACGGTGGCACAACTGAAAGCACAGTTGGGCAATGATAAAGTTGTTCTTGGTTTGTCTGGCGGTGTTGACAGTAGCGTAGCCGCCATGCTGCTTTCTAAGGCAATAGGCAATAATCTGTACTGCATTTTTGTGGATAACGGTTTGCTCCGAAAGGATGAATTCAAAACGGTTCTTCAGACTTACCAAGGTTTGGGTTTGAACGTGAAAGGAGTAGATTCCAAAGCCGAATTCCTTGGTGAGTTGGCGGGCGTTTCGGATCCAGAAACAAAGAGAAAGATCATTGGCCGTGTTTTCATTGAGGTGTTTGACAAAGAAGCGCATTTGATCGAGGATGTGAAGTGGTTGGCTCAGGGCACCATTTATCCTGATGTTATTGAATCTGTTTCTGTTAACGGACCTTCAGCTACCATCAAATCGCACCATAACGTGGGCGGTTTACCAGAACGCATGAAGTTGAAAGTGGTGGAGCCGCTTAACACACTTTTCAAGGATGAAGTGAGAGAAGTGGGTAAGCATCTTGGATTGCCTGAAAGATTGCTCGGAAGACACCCCTTTCCAGGTCCAGGCTTGGCTATCAGAATCTTGGGAGACATCACACCAGAGAAGGTCAGAATTCTGCAAGAAGTGGACAGCATATTCATCAACGGATTGTTAGAACACGATCTATATGACGAAGTATGGCAGGCTGGCGCCATCTTCCTACCGGTAAATTCTGTTGGAGTTATGGGCGATGAGCGAACCTACGAGAACGCGGTTTGTTTGAGGGCTGTGACTTCAAGAGACGGAATGACTGCAGATTGGTGCCATTTGCCTTATGAGTTTTTGGCCAAGATATCCAATGAGATAATCAACAAGGTCAGAGGTATTAACAGAGTGGTTTACGACATATCTTCAAAACCGCCTGCCACAATAGAATGGGAATAATGCTTGTTTAGCATTACAAATGCTTCGCTTCAACGCCATATTGCTTGCCTTTTTCCTGTTCTCAGGACATGTACTGCTTGCGCAGGAAATGGAGGTGGTTAAAAGCGATTCCGTAGCTAAAATTGAAGGACAACTGTACTCAATTCATGTGGTACAACCCAAGCAAACACTATTCTCCATTGCCAAGGCCTATGAGGTAAAACTCAGCCGCATTGCATTCGATAATCCGGGTGTTTTGGATGGATTGAAGCTGGGTCAGGCGTTAAAGATCCTTAAAAGCGCCCAAGGAGAAACCAAGCCTGTTGAAGTGTCAAACGAAGCATTGGAGTTGGATGGTGAATACGTCCTATACAAGGTTCCAAAGCAGCAGACGCTTTACGCCATTTCCAAAGAGTACAATACAACGGTAAGCGCCATTCTGGATGCTAATCCTGAATTGTCAGATGGGCTGAAGGTGGGTTCAACCATCAGAATTCCTGTGCCGAAAATGCTTGGCGAAAAACAGACCGCTAAAGTGGAAATGGTCGGTTTGCCAGATATCATCAAGAATGAAGTTGTAAGGCCAACAGAAAGAGTTGTTGTTCCTGGAAAAATGGGACGAATTGCGTTGATGCTGCCGCTCTACCTCACTGAGAACGATACGCTGGAAGCCAACAGACTGCCAGAACAACCAGAGAAAGTTTACGAACGTTCGGAGATCGGACTTGCATTCTATGAAGGATTTCTTTTGGCTTTGGATACGCTCAAAAAAAGAGGGTTTGAAGCTGATGTAACCGTTATTGATACAGAGAACAGACCTTGGAAGATGCAGCAGATGATCAAGAAAGGGGAACTGGAAAATTATGACCTCATTATTGGCCCGTTGTACGGAAAAGTGTTTGACGAAGTGTCTAAGTATGCGTACGAGAATTGCATTCCTATTGTCAGCCCAACGCTTAAGAACGACCAGATTGTTACTTCCAATGACTATGCATTGAAGCTCATTCCTTCTGAAGAAGCCATGGTTTTCTCGCTTGGCGAGTATATGTTTCAGTCTGACTCTACCAACAACATCATTGTGCATTATGGTGCTGCCGGTGAGGAAAACCTGATTTGGAATTTCCGAAAAGGACTGGAGGCCAGCGGCATGAAACCAGCTCACTTTCCAATTGTAGACCTCTCAAAAACCACCAGAGACTCTTTACGATTGAGGTTGTCGCTTACAAGGCGGAACAACGTTGTTCTTTTGAGCACCAACGAAGTTAAGATGGCCAGCCTAATGCGAGGAATGAGCAATTGGGTGGAGGATGCTTACATCGTTACGTACGCACCAAATGCATGGCAGGGATTCAAGAACGTTGAGATGGATTATTTCGATATGTTCCGGGTTCATGTGCCAACACCATTTCATGTAGATTATAACAATCTGGAAGTGCAGTATTTCGTACAGAAATACAGACAGGTCTACAACAGCGAACCAAGCACTTTCGCTTTCCGAGGCTATGATCTGGCGTATCATCTCATTCAAAATCTGGCAGACATCAATGCGAACGGTCTGGATTTCTTGCAACAGGTGGTTGAAACCGGTTTGCAATCAAATTTCAGGTGGAAAAGAACCGCCAATGGTGGTCTGGAGAATTCAGCGCCCAAAATTGTGGATTACACGAATTACGAATTGAAAATTGCCACAGATTGAGTCTTTCAAAGGAAGAAATAGCTGATTGGTTCCGTAATCTTCAGCTTCATATCTGTTCAGAGTTGGAAGCCGAAGACGGCAAAGCCAAGTTTGTAGAAGACAATTGGCAGCGGCCAGGCGGTGGTGGAGGTCATACACGTGTAATCCAGCACGGAAATGTGTTTGAAAAGGGTGGTGTGAACTTCTCGGCTGTGCACGGTGAACTTTCAGATCGCATTATGCAGGCATTGGGGTTGAACGATAATCAGTTCTTCGCAACAGGTGTTTCCATCGTTATTCATCCCATTAACCCATTTGTTCCTATCATTCATATGAATGTACGCTACTTCGAACTCGGAGACGGAACATATTGGTTCGGTGGAGGAATTGACCTCACACCACATTACATCCAAAAAGAGGATGCCCAATTTTTCCATTCGGCATTGAAAAGTACATGCGATAGGTTTGATGCTGATTACTACCCGGAATTCAAGAAGTGGGCTGACGATTATTTCTATATCTCTCACCGCAAGGAAACCCGCGGTATTGGTGGAATCTTCTTTGATAGATTGAAGGAAGACCAATCTCATACCAAAGAACAACGTTGGAATTTCGTGCAAGCGGTGGGAGAGACCTTTGCTCCAACCTACAGGCATCTGGTTGCGAAAAACAAGTCTGCGAAGTATTCGGACAGCAATCTTCAGTGGCGAAACCTGAGAAGAGGTCGTTACGTGGAGTTCAATCTTGTTTATGATAAGGGAACCAAGTTTGGGCTAGAGACTGATGGAAGAATAGAATCCATCTTAATGAGTCTGCCTGAAACGGCCAGTTGGTTCTACAATTTTCAGCCTGCCGATAACTCTCTAGAAAGAGAAACATTAGACCTTCTCAGAAAGGATATTGGTTGGGCAGACAACTGACATTCTAAGAGTGGTTTTTGGTTATTTTTGAGAATAGCTGAAAATCAACACACGTACACGGTTTTCAGATGGCAACCAATAACGAATTGAATCGTTTTTGAATTGAACGACAATTCGGCCGTTAGACTGAAATGAAAAACCCTCTACTCCGCTTACTCTTCGCGGTACTTGTGTTGATGGCATTGATGCCTAAAAAGGCAGATGCATCGCATGCGTTGGGAGCGGAGATAACTTACGAGTGTCTAGGGGGCGATCAGTATAGAGTTAGGTTGGTTTTCTATCGTGATTGTGGAGGTATTGCGGCACCCACCGCGCCAACTATTTCGATAACATCGTCATGCGGAAACCAAAGTTTGGGTATGACGCTACAGCCACCTACGCCCCCGTTTCCACCTTTTGATCAATATCTGGCGCCTTACGAGTTGCCAGTTTACTGCTCACCTTCCAATTGTAGCAACGGAAATAATCCCGGTATTCAAGAATACGTTTATGAGGCAACCGTTACTCTACCACCTTGTGCCGATTGGACCTTCAGTTACGATCTATGCTGCCGGTCTGCCGCTATCAATACGATAAGCGCTCCAGGCAGTCAGGATATTTATGTGAATGCGTTCTTGAATAACGTGGCGGCACCTTGCAATAGTTCACCTCAGTTTGATGTCCCTGCAAGAGGTTTCCTTTGCTTGAATGAAGACAATACAATTCTAGCTACAGCTTACGATCCAGATGGAGACCTATTGGTTTACAGTTTGTATACGCCTTGGCACAATCCTGGTCAGAGTGTGAATTACACTGGAGGATTCAACCCTAATAATCCGCTCAACAACAATTACTACAACTTCAACAATGGTGTAATTACTACCCAACCTACAACCAATGGGCAGATCACAGTTATCGGTGTAATGGTTGAGGAGTACCGGAACGGAGTGCTTATTGGGCGAGTGGTAAGGGACATGCAGGTTCGCGTTATCAATAACTGTCCGCAGAACCCAGGTAATGATTTTGATATCGACCAAGATGGAATCTTTGATGAGGACACCATTGTGCTGTGTTCAAACAACGCATTACAACTTGATGTCTATCTCAACAATACATTGCCAGGTTTGAACTACAATATTGTAGCGGAGAATGTGGCTGATTTCAACGGAGCTAGCTTCACTAATATTGCTGACCCATCTGCACCGGGGGGTGTGGTCGGTCAGTTCATTTGGACTCCTGGTCCAGGTGATATTGGAACAAGTCAGGTTCTGGTTTTTACAGCCTTTGATGATAATTGTCCGGTTGTTGGATTTGCCAACTTCACGTATGAGTTCATCATTACTGGATTGGAGTTGGAAGTGGACATCGATACGGTGGCCATTTCATGTACAGACTCCGTAGAAATGAATGCTATCGTTTCTAACGGAACTCCGCCTTACGATTTTCTTTGGAATGATGGATTTGTTGGGCCTAGCAGGTGGGTAGGAGAAGGTGTTTACGCAGTAGAGGTTACCGACTCTGAAGGGTGTACCGGTAGCGACACCATAACCGTTTACTATGTGGATGATCCTGAAGGAGCATTCTTTGAACCTAGTAGTTCTTGTGTCGATTCGGTTGTCAATTTCGTAGACCAATCATTCAGTAATTATCCGCCCAATTTGCCACCAATTACCATCGTAGATTGGGTCTGGGATTTTGGAGATGGTTCGGTCTCGACAGGTGTTCAGAATCCAACTCATGCTTATGCAGATGCAGGTCTGTATGACGTTCAACTAATTGTTACCAACGACCTTGGATGTACCGATACCACCGAAGGACAGGTGTGGGTAAACCCACCACCTCAAGTGGATTTTGTGTTCGAAAATGTGTGTTCGGATACTCTTTTTACGTTTACAGATCAATCAACAATAGACACAGGTCAGATTGTTTCTTGGGGTTGGGATTTCGGTGATGGTTCTCCACCTGCAATAGTTCAGAACGCAACCCATCAATACAATTTAACGGGTTATTATAACGTAACGTTGGTTGCTGTTTCGGATAGTGGTTGCCCGTCATTCCTTACCCAGGAAGTTTATTCTTTCCCACTTCCGGTTGCAGATTTCTCACCCACAGATGTTTGTATCGGTAACGTTTCCGCATTCACCGATCTTACAGCAGTTTCTGCCGGAACGGTGGAAGGTTGGCAATGGGATTTTGGCGATGGTGGAACTTCTTTATTGCAAAATCCGGTTTACACCTACGGAGATACAGGTGTGTTTGATGTGACCTTGATCTCTACCACAGATTCCATCTGTAGAGACACGATTACACAACAGGTTACGGTGCATCCTTCTCCGAATACAGGATTCTTTACCGATACGGTCTGTGCCCAATTGCCGATGACGTTCACGGATACATCTTCTGTTGCGTCTGGTAACATCGTTTCGTGGAACTGGTATTTTGGAAATGGCGGCACTTCAAATGATCAGAATACTTCCAACGTGTATGCACTGGGAGGACAATACATTGCATCTCTAGCGGTTGAGACCGATCTGGGTTGTATCGATACCGTATCCCAAACGGTCATAGTGTATCCAAAACCGAATGCCCAATTCTTAACGCTGGCTGCCTGCTTAAATGACACCAATACGTTTACCGACCAATCTACCGTAGCCACAGGGTCGCAAGTTGTTGGTTGGGATTGGGATTTTGATGATGCCATCGGAACCTCGGTCGTCCAGTCTCCGACCTATGTTTTTGGCGCCAGTGGCATTTATAACGTTCAACTCATTGCAGAAACAGATAACGGATGCTTGGATACGGTGGTAAATCCAACTCAAGTGTTCGATCTGCCTGTATCAGACTTCACATTCAATGATGTTTGCGCTTACGATCCTGCAGTTTTCTTAAACAGTTCCAGTATCCCAGCTGGTTCAATTACTCAGTACAATTGGGATTTTGGAAACGGAACATCATCCAACGCACAGCAGCCGGTTGGTGTAATGTACGACACGGCAGGTCTGTATACCATAGAACTGATAACGGTATCTAACCAAGGTTGTTTGGATACATTGGAGCAAACGCTTGAGATATATCCGGTACCAACTGCCATGTTCACGTTCGATTCTGTGTGCTATCCGTTGGCCACCAGTTTCACAGACCTGTCTACAGTTGGCGGGGCGTATTCTGTAACGGATTGGGATTGGAAATTTGGAGACGGGCAGATAGCGAGCGGAATTCAAAACCCTACCCATGCTTACACTGCTTGGGGCGATTTTTATGTACAACTCAATGTTTCGACAGATTCTGGCTGTGAAGCCGATACAACATTGGGGCCTGTTAGAATTTACCCAAAACCACAGGCTGATTTCAGTGATGAGATTGCCAATTGTTTGGAGGATACGACCTTCTTCTTTGATGAGTCTTCCGTGGCGAATTACCCATATGACGTTCTTGTAGCTTGGAATTGGGATTTTGCGGATGGTTCTAGCAGTTCTGCCACAGATACCAGCCATGTGTATTTGGATGATGGTTTCTATAACGTGGCGCTTGCGATTGAGACCAACCATGGATGTCAGGATACAGTTGTAATTCCGGTTGAGATCTATCCTCTTCCAGAGGTGGCTTTCACGGTTGATACAAACCAAGGCTGTCAACCATTCCGAGCTTGGTTTACCGATCTGACCACAATTACGCCTCCTTATCTGCTGGCGAGTTGGGAATGGAATTTCGGAGATGAACCTGGGACAGTCAGTTCTCAGAATCCTGAACATACTTATTGGGATCAGGAATTGGGAGATTTTGAAACAGGGGTTTACTCCGTCTCGTTGGAGGTCACATCTGCCAAAGGCTGTGTTTCAGATACTACGTATGTCGATTACATGATAGAATATCCAAAACCGGATGCGCTGTTTGCCGTAGACCCGGAAAGGACCGACATCATCTTCCCGAAATTCACAGTCACAGACCTTGCATCGCCCAATGTTGTAGAATGGCTATACGAATGGGGAGATGGAGCAACTTCAACGATTCCGAACCCGACTCATGAATATGCGGATACTGGTTATTACAACATTACGCAGTATGTAACCACGCAGTATGGCTGCATGGATACCATTGATATCACGGTTCGGGTAGATCCAGAATTCAGATTTTATATCCCAAATGCGTTTACCCCAGACAACGATGGCATCAATGAAACGTTCTATGGTTCAGGAATAGGAATTGTCAATTATCAAATGCGTATTTACGACCGTTGGGGCGAGTTGATCTTTGAATCGAATGATGCCGATTATCATTGGGATGGAACCTACAAAAGCAAACAGGTTCAGAAAGGGGTATATGTTTACCAGTTCGACCTTCTGGATGTCAAAGGCAATCCGCACAAGTTTCGTGGGCATGTAACCTTAACGAGGTAGTAGAGTAGAGGTCGGGGATTTTCAACATGCACAATCTGTTTCTAAGAAGTTTAACTCTTGTCTTTGCAATGCTGTTTTCGTCAGTACTTGCAATGGCTCAGTACCAGATAAATGGAGCGGCCAGCCAAACGTCATGCAATTGCTTTGAACTGACTCCGAACGTACAGAATATTGGGGGCTCAGTTTGGAATGTCAATCAAATTGATCTGAATAACCCGTTCGACTTCAATTTTCAGGTTTGGTTAGGTTGTGATGAGTTGGGTGCAGACGGAATTGGTTTCGTACTTCAGCCCGTAAATATCAATCAAGGTGGAATAGCCAGCTCACTGGGATTTGGAGGTATCGTACCTTCTTTGGTGGTGGAAATAGATACATGGCCCAATGATGTGACCATGAATGATCCACCAGAAGATCACATTGCCATTCTCCAGAATGGAAATACCAATCATTCTACGGCCGATAACTTGGCTGGACCAGTAACTGCTAGCAGCACGCAGAACAATATTGAAGATTGCCAATGGCACGATGTTCAGATCATCTGGAACCCGACCATTAATACGTTGGCCGTATTCTTTGACGGTGTTTTCAGAACCAGTTATACCGGTAACGTCATTGCTAACATCTTCGGAAATAATCCTAACGTCTATTGGGGTTGGACAGGGGGAACTGGTGGAGCCAGTGCGGATCAAGCATTTTGCAATACATTGGAACCGAGCTTTACCCAAAGCAACAATGCTTCTTGCGTTGGTGACGTGATTCAGTTGGAAGACGCCTCGGTTACATCAACCGGAAACATCTCCAATTACAGTTGGAATTTTGGCGATGGAGCCACAGCAACAGGAAATCCGGTCAGCCATACGTACTCTTCTGCCGGAAATTTTGATGTGGAACTCACGATCACGGCAGAAGGATGTACGGAAACAACCACTATTCCTGTTACGATAGACCCCGTTCCTGTTGTCAATCTGGGTGCTGATATTGACATATGTTCGGGAGAATCGGGTCAACTTAATAGCCCTAATTCATTGGGCAGTGGAACCTATTCATGGTCTCCGACAACGGCTCTGAGCAATGCATCAGCGCCAAGTCCAACATGCACTGCAACTGCCACCACGCAGTACACACTTACCTACACATCCAATAACAACTGTTCAGCTTCGGATAATATCACCGTAAACGTAAATCCATTGCCAACAGCCAACGCTGGTGCGGACCAGACCATGTGCGAAAATTCAAGTGTTCAACTTCAGGCTTCGGGCGGTGTGACCTACAGTTGGGCGCCAACCACAGGTTTATCAGACCCGAATGTTGTAAATCCGAGTGCCAGCCCTACAAGTACAACAACTTACACGGTTACGGTTACTGATGCCAATGGTTGTGAAGCAACGGATGATGTTACCATTAATGTGGTGCAGGCACCTACGGTTGATGCAGGAACGGATGAGACCATTTGCGAGGGAGATGATGTGCAGTTGAATGCAGTTGGTACAGGCACTTTCAGTTGGTCGCCAAGCGGAGGATTGGACAACGCATCTATCCAAAATCCTTTAGCGGGTCCGCAGGTCACCACCACCTATTATGCCACGCTTACAGATGGTAATAATTGTTCTGCAACAGATAGTGTAGTGGTTAACGTAGAACCTATTCCAGTAGCCGATTTTCCGAATCCGCCTGCTGCATGCGATGGTAGCCCTGTGAACTTTACAGATAACTCTTCAGGTATAATTTCAACCTACAGTTGGGATTTTGGTGATACACAGACAGGTTCTGGGGCCAATCCTCAACACATCTATCCAGGCATCGGAACTTACAATGTATCTCTTACGGTTTCCAGTCCGAATGGCTGTAGTTCCACTACTACCGGCATAGCAGAAGTGGTCAATGGCCCAACGCCAGATTTTGATGTAACCAACGGACCCGAACTATGTGTTGGTGAGGAGTTGGAAATTTCCGACAACAGCTCTGGCCCTATAGCTTCTTACGGTTGGGATTTTGACGATGGAACAACTTCTGCTTTAGTCTCTCCAACGCACGCTTATGCAAGTGTTGGGGCCTTCAGTATTACCGTGACGCTTACCGCACCAGATCAATGCGCTACATCTCAGGTTTTGGATGTGGTTGTTTATCCGAACCCGATTGCTGATTTCGCTGCCGACCAAGGTTGTGAAGGGCAGGCCACGGTTTTCTCAGATGCATCTACGGTTTCTTCAGGTGCCGTACAAGGTTGGGAATGGACGTTTGGAGATGCCACGCCATTGGAGTATGGAGACGCGCCAACTCACACCTACGCCTCCTTAGGGACTTATGATGTATCGCTTATTGTGCAGACCGATGCAGGTTGCCGCGATACTGTGACACATCCTGTTAGCGTAAACCCAACACCTAGTGTGTCTATTTCGGCTAACAATACGTGTCTTGGAGATGAAGTGACGTTTACAAACAGTACTGTTCCGAACGATAACACCATTGCCAGTTGGAGTTGGCAGTTTGGTGATGGTGCGTCTAGCGATGAGTTCGAACCAAATCACCTCTATGGAACGCTCGGTTCGGTAACCGCGCAACTGATGGCTGTTTCTGATAGTGGGTGTGTAGGGATGGGAACTACAGACCTGGAAGTTTATCCTTATCCGCAGACAAACTTCAGCTTCTCAGATTATGAGGGTTGTACTCCAATGGCCATTTCGTTTACGAATGAATCTACCATCAATCCGAATTATTCCATCGGCTCGTACCTCTGGGATTTTGGAGATGGCGTTACCTCAACGGAAATGTCACCGTCTCACACTTACGTCACATCTGGAAATTTTGATGTTAGCCTGATCACCACAACGGCAGTAGGAGGCTGTGCCGATACATTGGCTTTCACGGATCTGATGCAGATTTTCCTTACTCCAACGGCATCATTCTATTACAGTCCAACCAACGCAACCATGTTGGATCCACGAATTCGGTTTACAAATACTTCCGTGGATGCTACCACGTATGAATGGGATTTTGGTGACGGAAACACATCTTCAAGTGCTAATCCGATGAACGGCTATCCTGCCGAAGGCGACTACACCATCACGTTGGTTGCTCTGAATGGAATCTGTACTTCTACCACACGACAAGATGTGCATATTGACCCAGAGACGTTCATTTACATTCCGAATTCTTTTACACCCAATGGAGATGGCCTCAACGATTATTTCATACCAAAGGGAATTGGAATTGAGAACTTCAGCATGGCCATTTACAATAGATGGGGCGAGGAGCTTTTCTACACCAACACCATGGATGAGCCTTGGCGTGGTTGGTACAAAGGCGCTGAGTTACCGATTGATACGTACGTTTATCAGATCGATATTATTGATGTGCTGGGTGAACCTAAGACCTATAGAGGTGGTGTGACCTTGGTGAGATGATCACCTGAAATCGACAATGTCGAAATCTTGGGCTTCGTACTTGGCCTGATCAAACTTGAAAAGACTGCCGTTCACACCTTGATCGGTTTTCATTTCGGCAACTACCAACTTGTAATTGGTACCGTCTTTTCCGAAAGTTTCGGAATAAACAATGTGGTTGGAGTTTTTATCAATTCCCAAACGAACACGTGAATAGGGTTTCTTGCTTGGATCTTCCGGGAAAAGATCGATCGTGTTGCATGCTTTCCCATCAACGGTCTCTTCCTTATAAAATTTGCTTTTGAATCCTTTATCGTACTGATTGAAGATGTTGGCAGGGTCTAGGTCTGTTTCCGCTTTGAATTCATCTACAGATTTGATGTGAACCTCTAGGTCTTCTTTCATTACATACCACACAATTTTCCCATCGCTGTAAATGTCCTGTCCCATCAATTGTAGACGGAATTGATTTCCAGACAAGGTCAATTCCCCATCTCGCTTATCCTTAATCCCAGCCTGTTGGTTGTTCAGCTCGTAGCTGAACTTTACTTGAATGTCTTTGTAAGCTTTATTGGTCTGACTGACCTTCTCTAGAATAGCTTCCGCTTTTGGGTCGTTCTGAGCCAAAATGCTCAATGGAAGCAGCAATAGGACAAATATCTTTTTGATCATTTCTAGTTCTTTCAACTCTCGTTTTGCAACTTTTGTTCCAAACTCATCTCGTCAGTAATTAGCACTTGTCGCGCTTTACTTCCCTCGTGCGGACCGATGATGCCAGCAGCTTCTAATTGATCTACAAGTCTGCCCGCTCTGTTGTATCCGAGCTTCAGTCTTCTCTGTAGTAACGAGGCCGAGCCTTGCTGATGCTGAACGACTATCCGTGCGGCATCTTCAAACAATGGGTCGCGATCCCCGATGTCGTAATCACCACCATCTCCACCGCCTTCTGCAACATATTCAGGAAGCTCATACGTTGTAGGGTAGGCTTGCTGAGAACCAATGTAGTCGGTTACTTTCTCAACCTCAGGCGTGTCAATGAAAGCACACTGAATTCGTACCATGTCATTACCTGTTGAAAGCAGCATGTCTCCGCGACCTATCAACTGGTCGGCACCACCAGCATCCAAAATAGTACGAGAATCGATTTTGGATGTAACTCGGAAAGCGATACGTGCCGGGAAGTTGGCTTTGATGGTTCCTGTAATGATGTTGACAGATGGTCTTTGAGTGGCAACGATCAAGTGAATACCAATTGCCCGTGCTAACTGCGCCAATCGGGCAATTGGTGTTTCGATTTCCTTGCCCGCAGTCATGATAAGGTCTGCAAACTCGTCAATTACCAGCACGATGTACGGCAAGTATTTGTGTCCTTCCTTTGGATTGAGCCTTCTGGCTATGAACTTGGCATTGTATTCCTTCAGGTTTCGACACTGCGCATTTTTGAGTAATTCGTACCGGTTGTCCATCTCCAAACACAACGAATTGACGGTATTTACAACCTTCTGCGTATCTGTAATGATGGCTTCTTCAGAATCTGGCAGTTTGGCCAAGAAGTGGCGCTCAATTTTGTTGAAAAGGGTCAATTCAACCTTTTTCGGATCCACGAGAACAAACTTTACCTGAGCAGGGTGCTTCTTGTAGAGTATGGAAGCCAAAATGCAGTTCAGACCAACTGACTTACCCTGCCCGGTTGCACCAGCCATCAAGAGGTGAGGCATTTTGGTAAGATCGGTCACATAGGTCTCGTTAGAAATGGTTTTACCCAAGGCAATGGGCAATTCCATTTTAGAATGCTGGAACTTCTCGGAACTCAAAACCGCTTTCATGGAAACCGTGTCTGGATTTTGGTTCGGAACTTCGATACCAATAGTTCCTTTTCCAGGTATTGGAGCAATGATCCTGATACCCAATGCGGAAAGGCTCAAGGCAATGTCATCTTCCAGATTCTTGATCTTGGAAATTCTGATTCCCGGTGCTGGAACGATCTCGTATAGCGTAACCGTTGGTCCGATGGTTGCTTTGATACGATCGATCTCAATGTTGTAGTTTCTGAGCGTAGAAACGATCTTGTTCTTGTTGGTTTCAAGCTCTTCCTGATCAACAGAAATCTGACCTTTTCCGTACGATTCAAGCAGGTCGAGTCCTGGTTTCTTGTAATGGCTCAGATCCAGAGTTGGGTCATATTCACCCATATCGCTTCTGTCAATATCATCCACCGTTTCTTCTTCGATCTCCGTCTGCTCAATCTCAAACTTCACGTTATCATCTCCTTCCGGCTCAAGAGAGGGAGATTGTTTTTCCTCCATTTCTGAACTGGTGGTTTCTACAACAGGCTCTGGTTCTTGTTCTTCAATCTCCGCCTCCAACTCAGGTTCTGGTTCTTCTGTTTTGGTCAGATCCAGTTCATTGGTCTTAACGGTGATGTCTGCAACGGCAGTAAAACCTTCTTCGTCAACTTTTGGGGCCTCTGGTTCTGACTGAACTTTCGACAACAGCGATTTCAACCCGTCAATGGACATGTTAAAGACCACCGCCAAATAGACCACCGCCAGGAAAATGAGCAACATGGCCGTTCCGGCCGAACCGATCAGACTACCCGTCCATCTGTTCAGTTGAAATCCTAACGAACCACTCAGGTTGGCATTCTCTGCAAACAGATAGCCCATTGCAAGCGGAATGAAATACAGAAAGAACAACGAGTGTTTAATAGACCTGCCGATAGGTAGCAACGCCTTTCTGAACATGACCTTAAACCCGATCAGCAACAGAATGAAGGGCAACAGAAATGAGGAAATACCGAACCAACTGTGAATAAACTTCTCAGCTACGATGGCCCCGAGTTTGCCCATCCAGTTATCTACCTTTTCTTCTGGATTAACGAGCGTGTCTCCCAACTCTTGCAATTGACTTTGGTCATTGATGCCAGCATCAACCAAATGCGAGATGAATGAAAGCGTTAGGAAAGCAGAGAGAATGAGCAGGAAAACGCCAGTTACGGTTCTGGTTCGAGAATCAGCCAAAAACTCCAAAAGGCCATTCTTCTGGCCCTTTGAATTCGACTTGCTCGTTTTTGAACTTGATTTTCCCTTAGAATCCGCCATTCTCAACAAACTCAAATGTAAGAATTCAGCCCATCCGTGAAATGAGCTTTTCGAACGTGTTTATCACGCTCAATTGTGCATAACACAACAACGTTCTTGAGGAGTGTTTATTGGGCAATAAGGAGGCCTTCCTCGTAATGGAAAGGCCAAGAAAACCTTAGAAGCTTTGGAAAATATCGGCCATTTCCTGAACGGTTATAGGCTGATATTCCTTTGTTACAAGGAATTCATCTTCAGGGTACTGCTCTGCAACTACTTCGATTGCAACCATGTGCATGTCAATATTGAACTTATTGACCGTTGCTTCCATTAACACACCATGAACCTCATGAAAAGGTGTACACCAATTAGGTTCTTTGATTCCGATCTCGGTGGTATAAAATATGCTGAAGTTGTTTTCAGGGGCATCATCAAACGTCACGAATGCATGTTGGCATTTGTATCCGGCAATCTCTTTTGTGCTATCTGTAGGAGTGATGGTCATACCATCTGGCTTTTTGCCATACTCTTCCATGATCTCAATGCTATCCATTTCAAGACCAGAGTACTTGTTGGCAACCTTAACCAAGTGGGTTACTTTCTTCTCTTTATTGTTTGCAAGCAGTGAAGTGCTGAAAACCGCCATGGATGTTTTCAGTTCATTCTTGGTGTTGTTGTCCTTGAATTTGAAGGTCATTTCACTCGGGAACATCGAAGTGAAAATGTTGTCTTCTTTGAATTGAGGATAGGTGAGCGCGTATACGATCTTCCCTTCGTTAACCGTCTCAGAATCAGCGGATTTCTCATTGGATTCTGAGCATCCGGAAACCAAAATGAACATCAGCAAAACGATGCTGGTACCAAACTGATCTTTCATCATCTTTCTCAAACGACTTCCTCTTTAAAAGTGATCGTCCAAGTTCCCGGTTGTCGTGAAGACGCGCTAATGTAAATAGAATTAGTTGAATACAAGATTCTCTTATTTTAATTGCGTGAATCTCGTAACGAACTAAGCAATCAAAGGTTACAGATGCCAGGAAAAAAATTAATAGCCAAGAGTTTTCAGCATTGATTCCGGACCCTGTTCTGGTGCAAATAGGCTTGTTTTCAATTGTCCTTTTTCATCACGCTCAACTAGAATTTGTTTTGGAGAAGGAATAAGACAGTGCTGTATGCCGCCATAGCCGCCCAACGCATTCTGGTAAGCGCCCGTATTGAAAAAGCCGATGCACAAGGGCTTGGCTTCGTTATACTTTGGTAGATAGATGTTGTTAACGTGAGCCTCTACATTGTAATAATCTTGGTTATCGCAGGTTAATCCACCAAGATTAACGCGCTCGTAAGGCTCATCCCAATTGTTTATCGCTAGTAGAATAAATCGCTTATTAATGGCCCAGCTATCTGGTAATGTGGTAATGAATGAGCTATCGATCATGTTCCACCACTCTACATCGTTCTGTTTTTTCTGATCGATGATAGAGTAGATAGTGGCACCACTTTCTGCTACGGTGTAACTCCCGAACTCAGTAAGCAGATTCGGTTCTTCGATATCTTCTTTTTCGCAGAAGCGTTTGATGTGACTTACAATTTCGAATGTCAATGACTTGTAGTCAAACTCTTCTGCCAGCGACTGTTTTACAGGAAAGCCACCACCAATGTTGAGGCTGTCCAATGTTGGGCAAACGCGCTTCAGTTTGCAGTAAACACCCAAGCACTTATCCAGCTCATTCCAATAGTAAAGACTGTCTTCAATGCCATTGTCTATGAAGAAGTGCAGCATCTTCAGATTAAATAGCTCCGAATCTGCAATGTGCTCCTCATAGAACGATTGAATTCTTCTATGTCTCAGGCCTAGTCTTGCGGTGTAGTAGTTGGATTGTGGCTCTTCGCCAGTAGCAATACGAATACCAATATTGCACGGTTTTGTAACCATGGTTTTAAACAGCTCCAGCTCTTTCTGATTATCCAATACTGGTACGCTATTGAACCCATCATTGATGAGATCGGCTATCAACTGCGCATACAACTCGCGCTTGTAGCCATTATGCACCAGAAGTGTTTCCTTGTTGATCTTGCCCTGCTCAAAAAGCCTTCTGAGTATGTAGATGTCGTACGCAGAGGATGTTTCCAGTTCCACATTGCTTTTTAAAACCTCATCCAACACAAATGAGAAAT
This sequence comes from Flavobacteriales bacterium, assembly GCA_020635495.1. GTDB lineage: Bacteria > Bacteroidota > Bacteroidia > UBA10329 > UBA10329 > UBA10329. The sequence goes on from JACJZQ010000008.1 coordinate 104,269, forward strand.
GGGAACTTTTTGTGCAGTAGCAATACGTGTAATTGCCACGATAGTGGAGTTGGTCGATGGCCTTATCGAAATAACGTCTTGCTTTTTCTATCTGCTGACCGATGCTTGGCAAATAGTTCAATTTTAACGGAGTACCGTATTCTTTTACTAATGCCATCAGATCAATACCATGAAACTGAAGAGCATCATTCTTCACCTCAAATGCATCTTGAGGAAATTCTACAGATTGTTCAATGAACTGCCGGTATGTGTTTTCCATAGTGGATGGGGTAATCGCATTTCTGAGTCGCAAAAATGATGAATCTTACATAGCTTGCCCAATAATTATCGGTAAAGGGTAGAAAGTAATGCAGAGAGAAATTCAGAACATAGAGTTGAGGTTGTTGACATTGGAAGACTACGCTGATCTGCGGAGTGTAATGGTTGATGCATACACCAATATGCAAGGGTCGGTGTGGGGAGAATCTCATATCGATAATCTGATACAAAAGTTCCCGGAAGGCCAAGTGGTGATCATTGTAGATGGACAGTTGGCAGGTTGCGCCCTATCCATTGTGGTTGATTACGATAGTTTTGATGATAACCACAGCTATAAAGACATAACAGGAAACTTCAGTTTTGATACGCACAGAGCCAATGGAGACGTTCTGTACGGTATTGACGTATTTATCAAACCAGAATTCAGAGGCTTACGATTAGGACGTAGGCTTTACGATTACCGAAAGGAGCTATGCGAGAAAATGAACTTGCGCGGCATTGCCTTTGGCGGAAGGATTCCGAATTACCATAAACACGCAGAAGAGCTAACCCCGAAAGAATACATTGAAAAAGTTAGAAGACGTGAGATTCATGACCCTGTTCTCAACTTCCAGATTCAGAACGATTTTCATCCAACACGAATTTTAAAAGGATACCTGGAAGGAGACCAAGCATCAGGCGAATATGCTGTTCTGCTGGAGTGGGACAACATTTATTACGAGCACAAAAAAGCCTTTACCAAAAAGAAGGTGGTAAGACTGGGATTGGTTCAATGGCAGATGCGCCTTTACAAGAACTTGGACGACCTGATGCAACAGGCCGAATTCTTTGTCGATGCCGTTTCGGGTTACCGATGCGACTTTGCCCTGTTTCCAGAGTTCTTCAATGCGCCTCTCATGGCAGAGAACAACCATCTTTCTGAATCTGAGGCCATCAGAGAATTGGCACAACACACCAAAAAGATTGTTCAGAAATTTGCCGAACTGGCCATCTCGTACAACATCAACATCATAACGGGCAGCATGCCAGAGTTGAAAGACGATCTTCTTTATAACGTTGGTTATCTCTGTAAACGCGATGGCAGTTTAGAGCGATTTGAAAAACTGCATGTAACGCCAGACGAAGCCAAAGTTTGGGGAATGCAGCCGGGTAGCGGATTACGAACTTTTGATACCGACTGTGGTAAGATCGGAATTCTGATATGCTACGATTCTGAGTTTCCGGAACTGAGCCGATTGTTGGCCGATGAAGGCATGGACATTCTGTTTGTGCCATTTCTTACAGATACTCAGAACGGTTATTCCCGAGTTAGAAGTTGTGCTCAGGCAAGAGCTATTGAGAATGAGTGTTATGTAGCCATTGCAGGTAGCGTAGGCAACTTGCCCAAGGTTCATAACATGGATATTCAGTTTGCGCAATCCATGGTTTTTACGCCTTGCGATTTTGCGTTTCCAACCAACGGAATTAAAGCTGAAGCAACACCAAATACAGAGATGATCTTGATTGCCGATGTAGATATTGATCTGCTTCGCGAGCTTCATCAATTCGGAAGTGTAAGAAACTTAAGAGATAGACGAAAAGATGTTTTTGAATTGCGAAAACGATAAGAAGAGGTCGTTCATTTCTGGTTTCCTCCAGATTCTTGTGGTTGCAATTCTGGTAAGCTCAATCTTATCAGGTTGCGATAAGGAAGATCTGCCGTGGTATCAGAAAAAGGTAATTGAAGATCTGACGCCACAAGGTCAGCCGAATGTCTCTTTCGACCATTGCACGCTTACCGATGCCAATATCGATACACTTGTTTTCGGACTGCATGTGCACGGTGAGCACCAGACCAGCCAGCCAACACTTGACGCTATTGACGACATTGGTTTGAAGTGGGTGCTGAATGGATTCCATTGGCCAACCATTGAAGGTGAGAAGGATGCATATCGTATTGCTGAGAACTACGACCATTTCTTTCTTGCCATGGCACAACGCGATGTGCAGGTGCTCATGTCCGTTGGGAATTACTGGCCCACGTGGTTGGAAGATTCTGAAGAATTGAAAGATGAACTCTACGAACTGACCAAACTTCTGGTAAAACGCTATCGGCCAGGAGGAGATTTCGCGCAGGAAAATGGGTTGGGAAACTACGGTGTTCGATACTGGGAAATGATCAACGAACCCAACTACCCGTGCTGCGGTTGGGGGCCACATGGTGGTCAGCAACCGGTAAATAGTGCGTTGTATGCTGAATTGATGAGTGAGATGCATCGTGCCATAAGGGAGGAGGCTCCAGATGTTTTTATTCTATTGGGTGGCTTATCAAGCACGGATCTTTATCAAGACCCGATTGAATTTCTGGATGACATCTATTCTTATGGTGGCAAAGACGCATTCGATATTCTGGCTTATCATCCTTACGATCAGTACCAGAATCTGGCCGCAACTCAGGCCGGTCTTAGATTGAAAATGGCCGAGTATGGGGATGGAAACAAACCCATTTGGATAACAGAATTGGGCGACCCCGATCTTTCAACTGGACCGAACGGAGAGTTGAGCCAAGTTGATCTGTTTGATGTTTCAGCCGCGCAGTTTTCCGATATGGAAGCCTTTTTCTGGTTGGGCATGCACGATTTCACCGGTCAGAACGAAACATGGGGCATTTTGCAGAACAATCAATCGCCCCGCCAACCCATCTACAACCACGTTAAAGCGTTTGTCGATTCGATTTATCCATAAGTGGATGGATTGTCTTTGTGAAAACGTAGTTTAGAAGGCGTACTTGAACATATCGATCTTTTTCGCTTCTGAAACTTCTCCTGTTTCTGCATATACCTTCCAGTCGATCAGAAACTTGTCAATCCCTTCTCTGAATTCACGTTCGAATTGCCTCTTTAATATGACCGCGGTTATGCTGGAGGCTTCTACCGTCACAACGTTTGATAGCAGGCACAGATTGGCGTCAATCTCCCTCACTTTCAAAGCATGCTTAATACTTCTCACAAAATTGGGCAGAAAGTCTAGTTTGGCAGACCAAGTAACTTCCATCTGGTCTTCGTTATAATGAATAATGCGTTCGTCAGCATTCCCGTACTTGCCTAGGAATGTAAACCTACCACCTGCTGGAGCACCTTCAAATCGGTTAGGTACATTCTCATTATTCCATGAACGATAAATACCTCTACTCCAATCTGAAATGTGCAGAAATTGAGGGCCTATGATCTCCCAGGCTTTGTCAGCGCTTATATGAGCTTCTTGAGTGGCTTTAAGGTTGAGTAGTTTCATGATTTCCAAGCGTTTGAGTGAGTAAACAGCGAGGAAACCACTTTGTTTGAATCTGCTATTCGGAACTGGGTCCGAAAAGCTCCTCCTGCTGAGCCGGAACAATGTGCTTATCGAAATACCAAGAAGACCACTTCTCCAGTGATAGGTAGATGCCAACGGCCAACACAACCGTAATGAGGGTGACCAGAATAAGGTTGTTGCGCTTGCGTTTAGGGTCGATGGAGCATTGATCCTGCTGCTTTCTGAAGCGGTAAACACCGTAAGCACCAATGACCACGGCTGCTGCTCTGAGAGCCCAAGCGCCAGCTGCAGCACTTCCGTCTTCGTTGTAAAAGAAATCGGCAAAAGAAATGGCATAAACACCTCCCATTAAACCGAACATGAACAGAATTGCAGGAGCAACGCAGCAGAGAATGGCTGCAAGTCCTGCAGACGATGCCACCTTGATGGCCCAAGTAATTACACTAGGCTCTTGATTGTTGTTAGATGATTCTGCCATTGGATTAAAGTTACAGGGCTAACGTTAAAGGTTGTCCATTATTAGTCTTACAACGAAGTGGGCAATATTGTTTCCAAACGTTGGTCTTGCAACCGACCGTTCTGTCTCTTAAATCCTTGGAAGAAAGACCTCGGCCAGCATGCAACGTGCGCTACCGCCACCCAAGGTTTCTATTGTATTGAGCGAACTATGAAGGATGCGATTGGTCTTTTCGATGGTCGCAATCTGATCATTGGTCAGGCTCTCAAAAGCTTGCGTTGACATTACCATGATCTTCTTGCCATAACCGTTCACGACCTGAAGCATGTTTCCAGCAAAGCTGGATTTCTGCTCTTCGGTTATGTAAATGATTGTTTTGTTGGTCTTTTCAAGCGATTCAATAACAGCGCTTCGTTCTGTTTGGTCTTTTATGCTGTCTGCGCAGAGGATGGCAATTTTCTGCCCAACACTCATCATCACGTTAGTGTGGTAGATAGGTAACAGTTGTCCGTCCATTTCTTGCAAAGCATGAAAACTCACTACCCTGTAGCCAAGTTGCTGGCCCCAATCGTTCAAAAGTGTTTCGTTTGTGCGTTGCGAAAGACAGGCGTAAGCGATCATATTCTCGCGGTCAAGCACCAGACTTCCAGTTCCTTCTAAGAAGAAGCCATCGGTTTCGCTGGGCGAATAATCCAACGTTTCGTTGATCTTGAATCCTTCATCCTTTATTCGTTGAAGAATGTCTTCACGTCTTTCGGTCCTGCGGTTTTCGGCAGCCATCGGGTAGAGTACCACCATGCCGTTCTCATGAAATGAGACCCAATTGTTAGGGAAAATGCTGTCTGGTGTTGGTGGTTCTGGCGTGTCTTCCACAACCATCACATTCACACCGGCATCTCGCAGTTCAGTAACGAAATCATCAAACTCTTTCAGCGCAGCTTCTTGTGCCTGGTTGTTCGAAATTCCCGCTTCCTGATTCTGGTAATGATTGTCTTTGGCCGTTTCGGCATTCATAGCAAACGCCACAGGCCGGATCATCAGAATATTGTTGGTGTTCTGTGCTGGCATTTTCAAATGTCTTCGCGTTGCAATGGCATACTCATACAGTGCGTTCCCCCACGAGCCCTTGAAAGTTCTGCAGATGGCAATGTGATCAACGTATCTCCTTTTATGAGGTCGTCAATATTGGCGCCTGCCTCCATCTGAGCGTTAAAATCCTCAGCTCTAATGATGTTGAATCCGCGCTCTTTAAGTGATCCATTCGTATGCACATTTCGGTCATACCCGATTATCACACCTTCGCGAAGCGCCAGAAAATTGCAGCTGTCCGTCCATTGTTCACGCTCTGTGAAAGGGAATTTGGAACCTCCGTTAGGAACGATATTGACTTTTGGGCAACCGAAATCCACCAAGCTTATCTCTTTTAAGAGGTCGTCTAGAAAGTCGAATTCCTTCATTTTAACCTTGAAACCATCAGGTTTATTCTCTCGGATAAACTGAGTTACGTAAACCTGTTCTTCAGGCGTTTCCATTTCATCGTCCAGCATGCGTCTGAAGTCAATTTCTTCTTTGGAAAGCGTGATGGCATCTTTCGTAAATGGCGCGTACACCACCCACGTATCGCGTTTCACCATCGTAAAAATGGTGTCGATGTGCATGTAAGCCCGTTCGGCCGGAATGTTGACCACAGACACCTTATCAACCAGATCTTTATTGAACAGTACCGTTGTAAGCTGATGGATGGCGTTCTGAGTGGTTCTGGCGCTCAGTCCCACCAACAAGTGCCGCGGACTGATCATCATTACATCGCCACCCTCAATACTGACCAGCTGTTTTTCCTGTGTGAGCGAATCTGTAAGGAAATAGTATTCGTTGTCTTCGAGCTCAATAATGCGGTCAGAGAATTTGAAGTTGTCCCAATCTGCTTCATCTCCGAACAGCACAAAATATGCGATGTATTTGATGAGTAACGCCTCTCTGGTTCTGCCTTTTTCGGCAGCCTTTATCAACAACAGATGGTCGTTTATTACAATGCCGATGTCTCGTGTAAAGATGAAATTCGGAATAGGGGCAAAGAGGTAGTCTTCTTCACCTTCGTAAATCCAAACGCCAGAGATCAGGGTTCTGGTCAGTTCTTCCGCATCCATTTTCATGAGAAGCATTTGGGTCTCAAAATCGCACTTCTCCATGGCGCAGACAGCCGAAACAAGCAATGCTTTCGGAACACGGTTTTCGAGCACCTTGACTAACAAATGCTCGGCATCAAGAACCTTATCAGATTTGAGATAACCTGGTTTGCTTGGCTTGAAGAAATCAGGGTTAGAAGCGTCTCTGGTGCGCATCACCTCAGGGTCGAGAAACCAAAGCAGAACGCGCAGATATTGGTTGTACTCTTCGCGCATTCTATCCAGATACACGATATCATCGTACAGCAGATCTTCCATGGTTCTTGGGGCAATTTTGCCAATTCCAGCATCAGGGCTGTGAATGATCATCCGCCTCAGATTCCCAACTTCTGAAGAAACTTTAATGTTCTTGCTCATGGCTACTCAATTTGTGGACGAAGTTAGCAAGTTGTCAACCTTCATTTTCCTATCTGTCCAATCGCTCATCACTTCAAGTCGTAACCAATACATTTGCAGCAAAATTCAGAAGGTGTCAAACACGCTCATATCAAGCATTCAGGAAGTTCTCAAAGAGCTCTACTCGCACGAAGTTGCCGAAGATCAGATTCAGCTTCAAAAAACCCGAAAGGACTTTGAAGGAGATGTAACACTGGTGGCATTTCCGCTGCTCAGAATCTCGAAAAAGGGTCCAGAGCAAACAGGTCAGGAGATTGGCAATGCATTGGTTGCGAAAGTTGAGAATGTGGAAAAGTTCAATGTGGTGAAAGGTTTTCTGAACCTCTCATTCACCGCGAATTATTGGGTTTCTGAATTGGCCAATATCTCGGAAACGGCTAATTATGGCTTCAGAGAAAAAGGCGATCACAGCCGTAATATCATGGTGGAGTATTCATCTCCAAACACCAACAAACCGTTGCATTTGGGTCACATCAGAAACAACCTTTTGGGGTATTCTGTTGCGGAAATTTTGAAGGCCAATGGCCATGAAGTAAGGAAAGTTCAGATTATTAACGACCGTGGAATTCACATTTGCAAAAGCATGTTGGCTTGGCAAATGTTCGGTAAAGGTGAATCGCCACAATCATCTGGTCTTAAGGGAGATAAGTTGGTTGGAAAGTATTATGTAGAGTTTGATAAACACTACAAAAAGCAGATTGCCGAGTTGGTGGATTCGGGTAAAACAGAGGATGAAGCAAAGGCCGAAGCACCCATTATTGTAGATGCCCGAGAAATGCTCCAAAAGTGGGAAGCTGGCGATGAAGAAGTCCGTGCGCTTTGGGCAAAAATGAACGGTTGGGTTTATGAGGGTTTTGACAAAACCTACAACCGTTTGGGCGTTGATTTTGACCAACTCTATTATGAAAGCGACACGTTTCTGATCGGTCGCGATCTAGTGCAAAAAGGTGTGCAGGATGGGTTGTTCTTTCAAAAAGAAGACGGCTCCATTTGGGTTGACCTTACCGATGATGGCCTGGACCAGAAACTCCTTTTGCGCTCTGATGGAACGGCTGTTTACATGACTCAGGATATTGGCACGGCCAAACTCCGTGTGGACGATTGGCCAGAGCTGAACCAACTGATCTACACCGTTGGAAACGAGCAGGATTATCACTTCAAGGTTCTGTTCCTTATTCTACAGAAACTTGGTTTCGACTGGGCCAAGAACTGCTACCACCTTTCTTACGGAATGGTAGATCTGCCTTCTGGAAAGATGAAGTCCAGAGAAGGAACCGTGGTTGATGCAGACGACCTGATGGACGAAATGCACGAAACTGCCAAGGCTCAGACCATCGAAAAGGGCAAATTGGAAGGCATGGCGGAAGAAGAGGCCAATGAGCTTTTTGAGATGCTTGGGCTAGGAGCTTTGAAGTATTTCATGCTCAAGGTCGATCCGAAAAAACGCATGTTGTTCAATCCGGCCGAGAGCATTGATATGCAGGGTAATACAGGCCCGTTCATTCAGTACACGCACGCTAGAATTCAGTCTGTTCTTAGAAAGGCAGGGACAATTCCAACGGTATCTGAATTGGAGTCGATCAATGACAACGAAAGGGCTTTGATCCGTTTGATTTCGCAGTATCCTGAAGTAATTCAGCAAGCTGGAGATGAATACAGTCCGGCATTGATAGCCAACTACATTTATGAGCTTGCCAAAGAGTACAGCACGTTCTACCACGAATGTCCGATACTCGTTGAGGAAGACGAAAATGTGAAGAACCTGCGGTTGACCATTTCGGCCATAACGGCTAAGATCATCGCATCAGGAATGAAATTATTAGGCGCACAGGTGCCAGATAGAATGTAAATTGACAATGGGCGCAGCTAACATTAAATTTGCGCGCCAAAATCAGCATAGATCATGTTCGAGAATTTAACGGAGAAGTTTGAAAGCGCGTTTAAAACGCTGAAAGGAGAAGGAAAGATCACCGAGATCAATGTGGCCGAAACCATGAAAGAGGTTAGGCGTGCATTGCTCGATGCTGACGTCAACTTCAAAATTGCCAAGGATTTCACCGAAAGGGTGAAGGAAAAGGCGCTTGGGCAAGATGTGCTTACTGCCGTTAAGCCAGGTCAGTTGATGGTGAAGATCACCAAAGATGAGCTCACGGCATTGATGGGTGGTGCTTCCGTAGAGATAAACCTCGATGCAAAACCGGCCGTTATTCTCATTGCTGGTCTGCAAGGTTCTGGTAAGACCACTTTTTCAGGAAAGCTGGCCAATTACCTCAAGTCCAAAAAGCAGAAGAACCCGTTGTTGGTGGCTTGTGATGTTTATCGTCCTGCGGCCATCGATCAGTTGACTGTTCTTGCAGAACAGGTTGGTGCTAAGATTTACAAGGAAGAAGGCAACAAGAACCCGGTTGAGATTGCCCAGAATGCCATCAACTACGCCAAAGCCAATAACCACAATGTGGTAATTGTGGATACTGCGGGTCGTTTGGCGGTTGATGAGGAAATGATGAACGAGATAGATCGCGTTCACAAGGCTATCCGTCCGCAGGAAACACTTTTTGTGGTCGATTCTATGACTGGACAGGATGCCGTGAATACGGCAAAAGCCTTCAACGACCGTTTGGATTTCGATGGCGTAGTTCTGACCAAACTTGATGGTGATACCCGTGGTGGTGCCGCGCTTTCCATCCGTTCGGTGGTCAACAAGCCTATCAAGTTTGTGGGTATTGGCGAAAAGCTGGACGCGTTGGATGTTTTCCACCCAGACCGTATGGCCGACCGTATTCTCGGTATGGGCGATGTGGTTTCACTTGTTGAGCGCGCCCAAGAGCAGTTTGATGAGGAAAAGGCGCGTAAGCTGCAGAAGAAGATTGCCAAGAACACGTTCGATTTCAATGACTTCTTGGATCAGATAAACCAGATCAAAAAGATGGGTAACATCAAAGATCTGATGGGAATGATCCCTGGTATGGGAAAAGCATTGAAAGACGTGGACATTGATGACGATGCTTTCAAGCAGGTAGAAGCAATAATTGGCTCCATGACGCCACAAGAGCGTTCAAATCCACAACTCATTAATGGGTCGAGAAGAAAACGAATTGCAGACGGAAGTGGAAGCACTATTCAGGATGTAAACCGATTGCTGAAGCAGTTTGAGGAAAGCCGCAAAATGATGCGGATGTTCTCAGATAAAGGTGCAATGAAGAACATGATGCGTAACAATCCATTTGCGCGTAGATAACACGTAGTTCTGGACAGGTACGTGTTTTTGTCTTTTTAAGTACGAAAATTATAATTGATTCATGATTTTTACGTGAAACACGTAAAAAAGTGAATTTAATGTTATACTATTGTAACGTGATAACGTCATGTTGTTAGACGGAAAGAAAATATCTGAAGAGGTAAAGGCCGAGTTGGCTGTAGAAGTGAAGGCATTGATTGCTGATGGTCATCGCGCTCCGCATTTGGCTGCCATATTGGTAGGCAATGATGGCGCTAGTGAAACATACGTGGCAAGTAAAGTACGAGCTTGTGAGAGAATCGGTTTTGGATCCACTTTGGTGCGATTGCCTGATTCTGTCTCAGAAGACAGATTGCTTCAGGAAATCAATGCCATCAATAACAATGAAGAAATTGATGGTCTCATTGTTCAGCTGCCCCTACCAAAGCATATTGATGAACAGAAAGTAACCGAAAGCGTTGTTCCTGAGAAGGATGTGGACGGTTTTCATCCAGTCAATGTAGGTAAGCTGGTTCTTGGCCTCCCAACATTCGTTTCTGCAACTCCGAAAGGAATAATGGAGCTACTGGCTCGCTACAACATCGAAACAAGCGGAAAGCATTGTGTGGTATTGGGTAGAAGTAATATTGTCGGAACGCCAATAGCCAATCTGCTTAGTCGAAACAGTAATCCAGGTAACTGTACCGTTACGCTTTGTCATAGTAGAACTAAGAATTTGGCAGATTTTACCCGGTCAGCAGATATTCTGGTTGTGGCACTAGGTAAAGCCGAATTCGTAACTGCAGACATGGTCAAAGATGGTGCGGTAGTAGTGGATGTGGGTATTACACGAGTTGAAGATTCAACCAATCCTAGTGGTTATGTTCTGAAAGGAGACGTTGCTTTCGATGAGGTTGAGCCAAAAGCATCGTATATCACACCGGTTCCTGGTGGAGTAGGTAGGATGACCATCGCAGCATTGCTGCAGAATACATTACAAGCAAGAAAAAATAGAATCAAACCCAATTAATTCATCAAATTTCGGGAGTCATGTCAGTCAAAATCAAACTAAAGAACCGCGAAGACAAATATGTGGTTATCGACAAGAAGGTGTTCGATGATATTGAAAGCAACGAATATCTTATGTCAATCAAGTTCTTGGACAACTTAAGAGCGCATTCGAACGGATACGGAGTTTTTCAACGTTGTATCACCACAAAAAAGGGACCTGTTTACGAAACGATTTACCTACACAAGTATGTGGCAGAGAAGTTCGTAGACAAACCGAAGAGTGATAAGAAACTGTTTGTTCGTTTCATAGACGGTGATGTGCTGAATGTGCAATTGGATAACTTGGAATGGGTTACCATGAACACACTCAGAAGACAAATGAAAAACTTCAAGAGTAAGACGGGTTACCGTGGTGTTACCAAGGAAAAGAACCGTTTCCGGGCGGTAATTTACCATGAGCGCAAAGCTCATAACCTAGGCTTTTATGATACTGCTGAAGAAGCAGCACAAGCTTACAACAAGAAGTCAAGAGAACTTTTCGGTGAAACCGGAAGTCTCAACGAACTATAGAATTGAAGATTAGGGGTTGAAGTTGAAGCGTCTGGCCGTTCCGGTCAGGCGCTTCTTTTTTATGACGCATTGTCTACCGTAATATGCAGACTCAAAAAGCTTAGGTGATCATCAATCGGCTCAATCTGATACTTCAACTTTTTGCCACTTCGTTTGTAAATATCGATCAGACCAAGGCCAGCGCCACCCTTCGCAGAATATTGAGATTTATCCAATTTCTTGCTGTAGATGGTTCGCATGTCGTCATGATCCCAACTATTGATCTCCTCAATTTTCCGTGTCAATCCCTCGATCTGGTCATTTTCAATTCGATTTCCGGTAATAATAAAAAACTCATTCTCATGTATGCCTAAAAGCAGAATACTCGGTATTTCAACTTCAGATTCAGCCTTTGCTGAATGATTCACAACATTCTGCAAGCATTCTACCAGAATATGAAATACACGCTTTCTGAGTTTCTTTTCCTCTACGCTCTGAACCAGTTTTAGTTCAGTAATGGAAAGTAACTGCTGAATGGTCTCTTCGCTGATGTGATCGCGATATGCGAGTATGAGCTCGTTCTCGGACATCATCCGATCAATATCAAAATACTGATCTATTCGGCTCAATTACAGGGTGTTTAGTGGATTGCTTTACGCCATTATGCCTCAAAGGTTATAAGCAAAGCCAACTTTTTAGCTGTTTGAATAGAGTTACCTTTGCGGAATGAAAGTCCTTGAGCTCGATAAATTGACCGAAGCGGAACTCAATTCCGGTAGAAAACTTCCCATCATGGAGCAGTTCTATACCGTACAGGGCGAAGGAGCTCATACAGGAAAAGCCGCCTATTTCATTCGAATCGGGGGTTGTGATGTGGGTTGCCATTGGTGCGATGTGAAAGAGAGTTGGGATGCATCCATTCATCCGTTAGTGGAAGTTGATGAGGTGGTGAAGAATGCTGCCTCATATCCTGCTAAGACCGTTGTTATTACAGGAGGAGAACCTTTGACCTTCAATCTTGGTTATCTAACGCAGAAACTGAAAGAGGCGGGGTTGCAGGTTCACCTCGAAACATCTGGGGCTCATCCTTTTTCAGGTCAGTTCGATTGGATTTGTCTGTCGCCAAAGAAGACAGCGCCACCAAAGCCGGATTATTACAAATTGGCCAACGAATTGAAGGTCATTGTTTACAATCGGCATGATTTTGATTGGGCAATAGAACATGCAGCACAGGTTTCCGAACAATGCTTGCTTTATTTGCAACCGGAATGGAGCAAAAGAGAACAGATAATGCCTCAGATCGTTGACTTTGTCATGAACAATCCGAGTTGGAACATTTCGCTGCAGAGCCATAAGTACATGAACATCCCTTAATGCGGAAATCTACCGTCATATTTATAGTTCTCGGCATTTTGATGTCTTTTCAGGGATTTGCCCAACGAGAATACTCTACCAAGTCTAAAAAGGCCATAAAGCATTTTGAGGAAGCCCTTAAATATTATAGCGCCAGAAGCAATAGAGCAGCGCTGGATTTGCTTGACAAAGCCATCAAGGCCGATGATAAGTTTGTTGAAGCCTATACCGTTTCTGGCGATTGCTATTCAGACCTAGGAGAGTTGGATAAGGCTATTTGGAATTATCAGAAAGTCATTGAACTTGATCCTGAATTCATGGCAACTACCTACAAGCAGTTGGCAGATGTGCAGTTCAGGTCGGGCGATTACGAAGGTTCAATTCCGAATTATGAAGCCTTCCTTACCAAGAAACGGGTCAATCCGAAACTCAAGGAACTGGCAGAACGGACGTTAGACAATGCCCGGTTCGGTGCGGTTGCTAAGAAAAAGCCGGTTCCGTTTGAACCTGTCAATCTGGGAGAGAACATCAACTCTGCAGAGTATGAATACTTTCCGGTACTGACGGCTGACGAACAGACACTGGTCTTTACCAGAAACAGTAGGAGAAACGGAGGTTTGGACCTGCAGGAGGATTTCTATGTGAGTGTGGCAGACGAAGGTAAATGGTTGCCAGCAATGAACTTAGGAGAGCCCATCAATACAGATGATAACGAAGGTGCGCAGACCATCACTGCTGATGGAAAGCAGTTGTTTTTCATTGGTTGTAATCGAAAGACCGGCCTTGGTAGCTGTGATATTTATCGCTCTCTGAGAAATGGAAAAACATGGGCCAGACCAGAAAACCTTGGAAGCCCTGTCAATTCTTCCAAGTGGGAAAGCCAGCCAAGTGTCTCTTCTGATGGTAAAACGCTCTATTTCGTGAGTAACAGAAACGGAGGCCTGGGCGGAATGGATATCTGGGTAACGCACTTGGCACCAAATGGAGAATGGACGGTACCACGCAATCTGGGCGATGTGATAAACACACCTTACGCAGAGGAAACGCCATTCATCCACCCCGATGGTAAAACGCTTTATTTCACTTCCAACGGGCATCTTGGAATGGGAGAGAAGGACATTTACATGTCTAGGATGGATTCAACAGGTAATTGGAGCACTCCAAAAAACCTAGGATACCCCATCAATACATGGAATGATGAACAGGGATTGTTTGTAGCTGCATCTGGAGAGAACGCCTATTTCAGTTCTGACAGAGAGGGTGGATACGGTAAGTTGGATCTTTATTCATTCAAACTTTACCAAGAAGCACGTCCTGCCAAGGTCACTTACGTGAAAGGAAAGGTGAAAGACAAGGTTACGGGCAAGCCGTTGGCTGCCAAATTTGAACTTATCGACCTCGAAACGGGAGAAACGGTCCTTGAGTCGAGCTCAGACCCGATCAACGGAGCATTCTTGGTTACACTTCCAGTAGATCATGATTATGCATTGAACGTATCTAAGAACGAATACCTCTTCTATTCAGACCATTTCTCTTTGGATAAGGATTATGATCTATCTAAACCATACAGGATGGATGTTGATATGCAGCCCATCAAGTATGGAGAAAAGGTGGTGTTGAAAAACATCTTTTTCGAGACTGCCAGTTACGCGCTGTTGCCCGAGTCGAGGGTAGAGTTGGATAAACTGGTGGCTTTCATGAATAACAATCCTTCCATTAGCATTGAGATCGGTGGTCATACGGATAATGTTGGAAAGCCAGAAGACAATCAACTTCTGTCGGAGAACCGGTCAAGGTCTGTCCGTTCATATCTCATAGAGAAGAACATTTCCGAAAAACGAATACAGTACAAAGGTTATGGCGAAGAGCAGCCTATCGACACCAATGAAACGCCAGAAGGAAGGGCCAACAATAGAAGAACTGAGTTCAAAGTGCTTGAGAGTGAATAAACTGGTAGTGGTTCTTCTGCTGATTGCTCAGATAGGAGCAGCGCAAACCGTCAATCATAGTCTGTATCTGATAGGAGATGCTGGAAAGGATACAACTCCGGGTCCTGCACTGAGAATGCTTGAGGAAGAACTCAAAGCAAATCCGACCAGTTCGGTCATTTTTCTAGGAGATAACATCTATCCGGCCGGATTGGAAGGAAAGGATGGCGCCAAGAAAAAGCGCATGTCTGAACTCAAATTGTTATCTCAGTTAGAGAGAACAGCCAACCATCAAGGCTACGTTTTCTGGGTACCTGGCAACCACGATTGGAAAGCAGGCAGATGGCAAGGACATTGGCTGGTTAAGCAGGAGGCAGATTTTGTAGAAAAGTACTATGCCGAAAGAGGCACCATTAAGAATGATTCTGGCGAGGTGTTCTTTCCCAAACTCGGTCTTCCTGGTCCGCATGTGGCCGAATTACCCGAATTGGGCTACAACCTCATTACACTGGATGTTCAGTGGTGGCTTCAAGATCAATTCTTCCATAAAGTCCCAACCGAAGGAGGGTTGAGCAAAAAGAAAATGGAACAACTGTTTCTTCAGCAGTTGGATAGTGCTTTGGCGCGTTCTTCAAGAAGTGGATTGAAAACCATCATTGCGGCTCATCATCCCATGTACAGTAACGGCCATCATGGTGATTCTAAGCAACCTTTGCGTTTCATCTTCAATTGGGTTCCACCGTTTCAATTGTTCGGTCTTATTGGATTGAACAGAGCATTGGTTCAGGACATTCCGCAGCCCCGATACAAGCGCATCAGAAATAGAATGCTGTCCATCATTAACAAATACCAAGGCGTTCTGTATGTCTCTGGTCATGATCATAACCTTCAGTTCATCAAAAAAGATGAGAATTTCCATCTGGTTTCAGGAGCAGGTAGTAAGCGCTCGTCCCTTTCGGGAGATAAGTTTAGCGCAACTTACATGGACGACCAGAACTACGGTTTCATGCGGTTGGATATGATGGACTCTGGAAGAATCAAGTGCTACGTTTTCGGTCACACCACTGGTGACGTGATCCACTCGTTCTGGGTGGAATAGAATTTCTATTCGTTCTGACCGTTTTCTTTCAGGTACTTTTTACTTTGATCAAATAATAGGTTCTTTGTGTCTATGGCTCGAATTCTACTTTTTGTCCTGTTCAGTTTCGCGATAGCTCCCAACTCATGGTCTCAAGAGCGTTTTCAGCGTGTTTATGGTGGCGATGGTTACGACACGGGTGCAGAGGTAATTGAGCTGGCAGATAGTTCTTATCTCGTTGCAGGAACTACAGGGAGTTATGATCCAGGCATGAGCAGCCAGATCATGCTACTCAAGACCAACAAGACCGGGCACGCACAATGGACGGTTACCTACGGAGGTCAGTTTGCCGATGTGGCCGAATCAATGGTTGAAGCGGCCGATGGCAATTTTCTGATTGCAGGCTACACCGAAACCATCGAAAACAGCTATCAGGTTTACGCCCTGAAAGTGACGCCTGTTGGAGACACCATTTGGACGAGAACATATGGTGGACCTCAATGGGATTTCTGTCATCAGGCGGTAGCCTTAAACGATGGGGGTTTTGCGCTTTTAGGACAGACGTACAGCTACGGAAGTGGCGAAGGAGATTTTTATCTGTTAAGACTCAATGCAGATGGTGACACACTTTGGACGAGAACTTACGGAGGCGCAGAAGATGAATCGGGCGCAGCCATTTCGTTGACCAACGATGGCGGTTTTTACCTATCAGGAAATACAGAAAGTTTTGGCGCAGGTAAGCAAGATGTTTACATGATCCGTACCGATGCTGTTGGAGACACCCTTTGGACAAGGACCATGGGTGGAGTAGAGGATGATGTGTGCAATGGCGCTTGTACTACATCAGCAGGGGATCTGGTGGTCGCTGGTGGAACTTACAACAATAGTCCTGATGAGTTCGATTTCCTGATCCATAGAAGAGGCGCCAACGGCAATTCGCTGAATACTAGCATGGAAGATGGAAGTACCGATGAATTTTGGACCGATGTGATAGAAGATTCCAATAATCAATTGATGGTTGTGGGTTGGGTCAATGATAGCCAGTGGGGGAAGACAGATTTCCTGTACAGACGCTATACACTTGATCTGAATTTTGGAGGAATTGGTACTTCTAAAGGAAGCAACGAAGATGACAGAATGTTTGATGTAAAGACCACGATGGATGGTGGTTACATCATGGTTGGAGTAACAAGTGGTTTTTTACAACGATTTGATGATGTGTATTTGCACAAAATGGACAACAATGGTATTACGGATGACCCAGAATTGGGGCTGGCGGAAATAACCGTTGCGGGAGAAACCTTTGCGGTTCGATTTGCCCCTAATCCTATTGAATCTGAAAGTAGTTTCCTTATTGATGGAATGGAACTTCTCAAGCAAGAGAAGAATGGTCCGTTTTTACTCAAGGTATTTGATGGACTTGGAAGAGAGGTGGTTTCAACTCAACTGGAAGATGGAAGAACGCAACTGTCGTTATCGCATCTTGCATGTGGCATTCATTACTATCAGTTCTTATCAGGCACCGAATTGCTTGCGACCGGTAAACTGGTGAAAGTCGGATTCTGATCAGAAGTAACCGGCCAGACTGATATAAGCACTCTGAGAGGTGCCGAACATAGGAAGGACATAACCTTCTAGGTTGTTTGTTCCTAAACGCACCTCAAAAACTTTGGCAAATCGTTTTCTTATCTCCAATCCAAGGTTCCAACTTCCGTATCCGCCATAGGCAAATCGGCCATCTATGTAGAATCCTTTTGGAAGTGGCGCGCGCGTACCAACATATCCGTAAGGAACGTAGCCGTTGGCTATTCTGTACTGAATTCCAGCATAGATATGCACATCTTTCTTCTTCAGCTTGTAGTAAGCTTCCAATCTTATTCTGCCTGGTGTTACCGTTGAGTAAGCCTCAGGTTCACGTTTTCTGACCAAACCGTCAACCACCGTATCCAAATTAATATTGGCAAAGCCATCTCCACCGATCAGGTTCACATCAATTCCCTCAAAACGGAAAGTTGAATCCAGCTCCGTGCTCGTTAGGTTCTGACTCCATCGAATAAATCCAAGGTCCGTTGCATCCAGCCGAATACCGAACCTGTCGGCATCAAACGCTACAGAAAGTGCACCGCTCATGCCCAGACCGGTATTATCAATGTATTGCGTGGAATTCAATGATGCCGTTTCGATGCTTCCTTGAATTACTCCTTCCAGGTATTCTCCGTTAGGGTCTGTATATAATTCGCCTTTAGAAACGAGGAAATTCAGATTACGATTACCTGCCAAGAAGGAAACGCCAAGACCAATGTGCCATTTACCGTCTGATGTTTCTATCGGTTTTAGGATTCCTGCTTCAAATTGCTTGTAGGTGATGAAGGTTAGCCATAGGTCAGATAGGTTGGCAGTTTCTCCAGCAAACATGGCATTCCCGAACATCGCAATATCAAAGAAGTCTTTGGTGTAAACAGCATGTGCATGCGTTCGGTCTGCAATGTTGATGTACCAACCTATTCCTTTGGCACTGTCTGGTAAGTGTCTGGCGTAGATGCCATAGTCCAGGTCTACTCCAAGTCCGTTCTTTTCAAACAAGCGATTACTGGCCTGCTCTCGCAACTTTCTATCAATGAATTTCCCTTGGTACGCCTGCCATATCATACTTGATGAAATGGCGTTGCTGGATAGTTGATATCGGCCGTAAGCCCCAACAGAATAACTACCATAAGTATCATGAAACACGGGATGCTTCAGTTGTCCGAAGCTTGAAATGGCCAAGCAAACAAATATGATTGTTAAGACACGTTTCACAGAGCCGAGGTGCCGAAGTTTATGTTGAACCTTCCGATCAGTTTGAGGTCAATGCCGTACGTGTCATAAAAATCCACCAAGTTGGGTTGACCGGCCGTGTTGAACCGGACACGAATATGGACTTTCCTAGTAGCAGGAAGCACGTCTGCTATCTGTTCCGATATCGGTATCTGAATACTCGATTCAAGTGGTGTTTCCACCCGGTTTTGAGCATTCAATGCTGGTGCAGGAATCGTAGAAGGAGCAACCAGCGTTCCCAATTCAACCATGTTTTCATCCAACATAATGATCTCAACCATGCCTTCTAATGGAAGTCCATTGATGGCGTTGAGCGTGAATGATCCGCTATTGACCGACTCAACAACACCCGTCTGACTCAGGTTCCAGTCAACAGTATCAACCAAGGTCAGATTGTCCAACCTTGCTCTCAGTGGTATATCAATGTCCATGATAGCCTGGAACGGACTATCGTAGTAGAAGAAGTCGTTTCCTGCCGACACATTGCCCAACGGGTTCAACTCAAAACCAAATGTGAAACCCAATTGATCCGGTAGATTCTGAATGAAATCGATAATGTTGGAATTAGCATTGTTCAACTCGTAGTTAACCGTGTACGGAGAAACGCCTTCGGCTGTGCCATTTATATCCTGAGCTCTTGTAAGTAGAATATTGCTGCCAATAATAGAATGACTCAGGTTTACCGTATTGCTTGTTCGGGTGTTGATGGATGAAAGTTGATCCAGTTTGAACCTTGCATCGGCACCAACACCATTTGTGATGTCAAGACCGATGGTAACCGAGTCCAAAAACATTTGGCCATCGGTAATTCGGTTCAGCACATCCAATTCTGAGTTTTCGTTTTCAACCTGATTGGATTCTTGCCCAAAATATCCCAATCCGTAATCAGGAACCAAGCCTGAGAAGGTGTATTCCAAGGTCAAAAAAGTAGTCCCTATCGGGATTGAAACCGTGTCACCATCAGGAGCCGTATTCACCACAAAGCTGGTTTCCAATGTGTTCAAACTTACACCATCGAATCCACGAAGGTCAATGTCATAATTGGCCAGATTGAACTCATATTCCGCAACAGCTGTATCTCCAATGGCTCCTGGTGCAACGCTTCCTGTTGCTATCAACATATTGCCGAACAGAGTTGCTTTTGGAATTCGGTACTCGAACTCAACCTCGGTTCCAACCAAACTTTTAACTTTTAGAACAAGTTGCCCTTCTCTAACTCTGACTTTCTTAAGGGCTATGTCTCCCAATTCAAACTCGCTTTGGTCAGAGATACTTGGCAGATTGAATCCTGGAGGAATGTTATTTAACGCTAGGCCAGCCACTATCGGTTTAACAATGGTTGTGTCTGGAATTTTCAGAAGCGAATCGAGCGAAAGGTCGATAAGCGGTTGTTGAACCTTCAGTCTTAGCGCTCCATCTGAAGTTGATGTAAGCAATGAATCGGCCAAAAGGTCGGCCATATTCAGCTGAGTATGAATAACCGGAGCAATGATGTCAACATCCCAACCTGCGTTGGCAACATCTTGTTTACAACCACTAATGGCAATGGCCAAAAGAGCAATAAGGACCGAAGTTTTCAAGTGGTTTTTCAAGCTGCGACTAAGGTAGGAAAATAGCATCTCAAACATGGTTGGTGGATTCAGCAAAACGAGTTGTTATGGAACGGATTTGCAACAAAGGTTATTACGCCCGTACTCAGTTTTGAAACATTCTATCTAACAATACGTATTCCGACCCGTCAACTTTGTAAAAACTCAAACAAAAGCCGTTTTACCATGGACAATGTATCATCTAAAAAAGTCTTCATCTCATACCTCCTTACATCAGTTGTGATTTTTGCAATATCAGCCACTACAAGTATGCTAGGCCTTGTTGGCGGCACTGGGAGTTCTATTTCGGGAACAATGTCAAACGAGTTTATGGTGTTGGTTCAGTTGGTTGTCATTCTCATCGCGAATGGCGTAATGCATAGTGTATTCTATTACGGAGGATTGAAGTCTTCTCCTTTGACAAAAGGGCTAACTCTAGGCTTCGTTTTAGGAATGTCTTACTTTTTGGTAAGTGTTTTTGCATTGAATAGCTATGACATTAACAGTGACCCGCTATCGCTGTTAATGAGTGCACTCAGCAGTAGAGTTGTTGAGTATTCTTCTGGAGGTGCGCTTACTGCCATTATCAGCGTAAGCGATATTCACCGTTGGGGATTGCTCAGGGCTTTCTAATAGCCGTATTTTTCTTTCCAAAGAGTTTTTAAACGCTCGCGGTCGGCAGATTCGCGGGCGTTTGTTTGTGGGGTGTACAGCGTGGTTCCCGATATTCCTTCTGGTAAGAATTCCAGATCGGTGAAGTTTCCTGCATGATCATGGGCATAATCGTAGTCTTTTCCATAGCCTATCTCCTTCATGAGTTTGGTGGGCGCGTTCCGCAGATGAAGTGGCACTGGAAGATCGCCTGTTTGTTCAACCAAGGCTTTGGCCGTTTTAATGGCTTTATAGGTCGAATTACTCTTTGGTGAATTGGCCAAGTAAACTGCGGTTTGAGAGAGAATTATCTCCGATTCTGGAATTCCGATAACCGAGACCGCTTGAAAACAGTTGTTGGCTATCACCAAAGCGGTTGGATTTGCAGCACCGATGTCTTCGGATGCCAGGATCAACATACGTCTTGCTATGAACTTGAGGTCTTCACCACCCACTATCATTCTCGCTAGCCAATACACCGAAGCGTTAGGGTCGCTTCCCCGCATTGATTTGATGAAAGCAGAGATGATGTCATAGTGATTCTCACCGCCCTTATCGTATGTAGCTAGGGAATTTTGTAACGATTCGTCTACTTTCTGGTTGGTGATGACACAGGTTTTACCGTCAATTCCTTGAACGATGAGTTGAAGATTGTTCAGTAGCTTTCTAGCATCTCCACCGGAATATCGCAGCATCGATTCCGATTCTTTGATCTTGATCTTTCTGTGGCCGGTTTTTTCCAGTTCAGATTTTCCTTTTTCCAATAAGAGATTGAGGTCGTTCTTATCCAAGCTTTTAAGGATGTAAACCTGACATCTCGATAGAAGAGCAGAAATAACCTCAAAAGAAGGATTCTCTGTTGTTGCCCCGATAAGCGTTACCAACCCTTTTTCTACCGCACCAAGCAGCGAGTCCTGCTGCGATTTGCTAAAGCGATGGATCTCATCGATGAAAAGGATGGGTTTTCCTCTGTTGGAGAACAGATTCTGATCTTTTGCCTTCTCAATAACCTCCCGAACATCTTTAACCCCAGATTGTATGGCACTTAGGCTGTAAAAAGGTCGTTTGAGTGTTTTTGAGATGATATTGGCCAGTGTGGTTTTGCCCGTTCCAGGTGGTCCCCAAAGAATCATGGACGGAATCTGGCCCGACTCAATCGCTTTTCTCAGGACCGAATCCTTTCCTACAAGATGGTCTTGTCCAACGTATTCATCAAGAGTGTTTGGCCTGAGTATTTCGGCCAGTGGAGTGGAATCCATTATTCTGATTCAGGTTTTTTCTTACCGTCCTGCTTCTTTTCAGACTCTTTTTCTTCCGTTTCTTTTTCCACGCAGTGTTGCTCTACCAGTTTTTGGGCGGCTTCATTTTTCAGTTCCGCTGCAACCTTAAGATCTTTGCAAGCTGGTTTGGATTTTCCCTGCTCCAACTTCAATTGCCCACGATGCAAATAGGCCAAAGCGAAAGTTACATCTAGCTTAATAGCATTTGCAAAACTCGCTTGAGCCTCTTTATAGTTCTTCTGTTTTAGATAGATGAATCCGAGGTCATCATGATACACGGCAACAGATTCATCCAACTCAATTGCCTTCAGAAAATCCGATATAGCGCCAGTTGTATCATTAAGTGCAGCTTTGCTCCAAGCTCTGTGGTGATAGGCCTCATGGAAATCAGGCTTCATTACAATTGCCCTGTCATAATCGGGCATTGCTTCTGCGTGACCATTCATCAAACTCTTGGCATAGCCTCTACTTTCGTACGCATTCGGATAATCCGGTTTCAACTCTATTACCTTACTGAAGTCGGTCACTGCCCTCTTCAGGTCTTTTCTTTCCACGAAGCAAAATCCACGGTAATTGTAAGCCTTTATCAATTCTGGATCGAGCTCCAACGCTTTATCAAAGTCAATGATGGCATTCATCGGATCGCCCAACCGCATGTAAGTTGAACCGCGCATCATGTATGCTTCCAGATAGTCGGGTTTCAGTTCAATTGCCTTATTGAAAAATGGCAAAGCTTGGTCGTCTTGCCCGCGTGTCATTCTTAACAAGCCTTGTGTAAAGGAGTCTTTGGACGATTGAGCAAACAATGATGCTCCAAGGAAAAGGAAAGCAGATAGTAGTAAGGTTAGATATGTGAGAACTATTCTGGTCATCAATTCTGGAGAGACAAGAGCATTTCTTTGGCCTGGATCACGCCATTCCGGTAGGCCATTGCAAGGTCTTGCATCGCATAAGGTTTGTTGTTCACTTTTAGGAAAGCGGTGGCGCGGTTAAAGAATGCCTTTCCGTCTGACGGATTTATATCCAAAGCTCTGGTGAAATCCCTTATTGCTCCTTCCATATCCTTCAATTGCAATCTCACCGCTCCTCTGTTGGTAAAAAGTTCACCGTCTTCATCATTCAACTCAATGGCCCTGTTGAAATCCATAACCGCTTTTTCATAAGAACCCAACATGGCGCTTATACGTGCTCTGTTGAACAGTGCGTCTTCATGGTTAGGGTTCAGATCAAGAGCCGAAGACAGATCTTCGTAAGCTCCACTAACCTCATTCAGGAAAACTTTGGCCAGAGCCCGATTGTAAAAGATGTCTGGGTTCTTCGGTTCAAGTTTCAGTGCCTTGGTGTAATCTTCAACCGCACCTTCGAAATCCTTGCTTTCGAATTTCAGGTCGGCATCGGCAATTAGGTCGTTGGCACTCTTCATTGAATTCTACTGGTTGCAGCGAGTTGCAATGTATTGTTCAGCTTCTTCTTGGCCCATTTCTCCTGCCAAGTACCAGTCAATACACGCTCCTGGAGTATCACCCAAAAGGCTTTTGCATATTCCACGGTTCATGTAGGCAGAGCCATATTCAGCATCAATGATGATCGCCTTGTTAAAGTCGTCAATTGCTCCGAGGTAATCTTTCAGTTCTTTCTTTGCAAAGCCCCTATTGTGAAGAGCAGTTTTGTTCTTGTCATTGAGGTTGATGGCATAATTATACGCCTTCATTGCTTCAATGTAGTTGGGGGCATCCATGCTGAAGTAAGAATCGCCCATTCTGATGTACGCTAGTTCGTTCTTTGCGTCAATTTCAATGGCCTTCTGGCAATCTTCAATGGCACTTTTGTAATCTCGCAATTCTACATAAACGGCACTTCTTAGGGCATACGCCAAACTGTTCTGAGCATCTAATGAAATTACCTTATTGTAATCCTGTATTGCCAGAATACCTTTTCCAGATTCATACTTGGCTTGGCCACGTTTAAGAAGCAGGTCTACGTTATTTTTATCGTTAGAAATGGCTTCGCTTAGAAGTTCTATGGCCTCCTTGTATTCTTTGGATTCCATTTTTTCAGTGGCTTGAGCAAGCACTTCTGAAGAGGTCTGAGAAAATGAAGAAAGTGCCCAAAGCACTAATACAACGGTAGTAAGGTTTTTTAGCATCAAAGGTTTGTTTAAGTCGATGCCAAAAATACTGATCTGACGTATTGAACTGGTAAAGAATATGACCGAACGTATCAGTCTTCGCAATATTCCGAAAATGATACCAAGGCCACCATGTAACCTAACTTTTGAGCTTTCTCAATGTCATCGCAAGCACCATCAGTGTCTCCATTCAGATACTTCACTTCACCACGTAACGTGTAGGTCTTTGCATAGTTCGGGTCTAGCTTTACGGCTTGGTCAAGGTCTTTGATGGCCTTGTCGTAATCATGAACTTCCTTTAGAGCCAACCCCCGACCCAAATAAGATTCTTTTTCTTTAGGATTCAGCTCAATGGCAGTCGTGTAATCATTTATCGCCCCACTGAAATCCTGTAGTTTTCGTTTAGCTCTTCCCCGATTAGCATAAGCATCACTGTAATCAGATTTCAGTGCAATGGCAATGTTGTAATCCTGCAGGGCTCCATAGTAATCATCCAATTCGTCTTTGAGGTATCCTCTGAAATTGAATGCTTTAATGAATCTAGGGTCGATTTCAATTGCCTTGTTCAGATCGTCCAAAGCACCTCTAAAATTCTGGAGACCGGCTTTAGATTCGGCTTTCTTGTAATATTCTTCAGGTGTTTGCGCCAACAATTGTGTGGCACAAAACATCGCAATCAGTATGATTGTTAATCCCCGCATCATACCAAAGGTATTCAAAATGGCGAGGGGGAGAAAAGTGTATGTAACTGATTCTCAACAGAAAACTGACAATTTTAAGATTCCCATTTTCGGGCTTTCTTTGATGATCAAAGCCCTTGCAAATGAATGTCCTATTAATAGAGCCCTATTACGCTGGTTCTCACAGGCAGTGGGCAGACGGGTATGCAGCGGCAAGTGGTCATAATGTCAAGTTACTGACGTTGAGCGGAGCGCATTGGAAATGGCGGATGCATGGTGCGGCCATAACTCTTTCAGAACGTTTTAAAAGGTCAGAATTCCAACCGGATGTTGTTTTGGCAACGGATATGCTGGATGTGGCAACTTTTGTGGCCAATTGTAGGGAACGGTTGGTAAATGTTCCGATTGTCACCTACTTCCATGAGAATCAGTTGACGTATCCTTGGTCAGAGACAGACAAAGACGTCAAACTGAACCGGGATAACCATTACGCATTCATCAACTACACAAGCGCTTTGGTTTCTAATCGGGTATTTTTCAATTCGAAGTATCATCAGGAAGCGTTTTTAGGGGCTTTGCCGGGTTTCTTGAAGCAGTTTCCTGATAATCAGAATCTCGAAACACTGGATCAAATCAGGTCAAAGTCTGAAGTAATTCATCTTGGAATGGACCTTGCACGGTTGGATGTGCTGAAACCTGAGGACGTCAAGTATGAGAAAAGGGCAACCATTCTGTGGAATCATAGGTGGGAGTACGATAAAAACCCAGAGGAATTCTTTTCTGCGCTGCGCGAGGTTAAAAACAGAGGTTGGGAATTCAATCTTGTAGTGTTAGGAGAGTCTTTCAGAGAAAGTCCAGCGGTTTTTGAGGAGGCTAAGATTGAATTTGACGAGGGCATTCTGCATTGGGGATATGTAGATTCCATTGAAGAGTATGCGCATTGGCTTTGGCGTTCAGATATTCTGCCGGTTACATCGAATCAAGATTTCTTCGGGGGAAGCGTGGCGGAAGCTATGTATTGTAACGTAAAGCCTTTGATTCCGGATAGATTGGCTTATCCAGAACACTTTCCTGATTCAGTAAGGTCGGTGTTTCTCTATCAAGAGGGAGAACTGGTCAGTAAACTCCAGCGTTGGATAAAAGACGTTAATGTTCTGAGAAAGCAACAGACCCGCTCTTTTGTTGAAAAGTATGATTGGGCCATTATCGCAAAAGAGATGGATGAAAGATGGTTTGGACTCAAGAAGAGCTAGTCAATAATCATCTCAATTTAAGTTCTGTTCAGTACGGAGTATTCGTAAGCGAAATTCTGTTGTCAGTTAGTTATTCAGAACGATTTGACCTAGTTTCCTATCGAACCGAATTTTCATTTCCGTTGGTCAGTTGAATTCTTGATCAACCGACTATCGTCATTGAAAATTTAGCCTAATAATCGGACCTTCGAATTACTGTAATTTGATTAAAAAGACTTCATGAAACGAATTTTACTTGATCACATCCTGATAACGTTCCTGTTATTGCCAATAGGGGTTTTAGCTCAAACCGGAGTTGCAATTAATGCGACAGGGGCAGCTCCAGATTCTGAAGCCATTCTTGACATTAGTAGTACAACAAAAGGTGTACAGTTACCAAGAATGACTTCTGCACAGGCTACAACTTTGGCTGCTTCGTTGAATGCGGCAGATGATGGTATGATCATCTACGATACAGACCTGAAGGCATTCAAATACTGGGATGGTTCGTTGCTGCAATGGAGTCAGGTGGGCACAGGTGTTGGAAATGCCAATACTTTGGACGATGCATACGATGGTGGTGGAAGTGGACTTGGCAGAACCATCAATGCTGATGCAGGAAATGTGGAGATTCAAGGCGCTGGTTACCTTACGGTAGGCTCAAATGTTGGTATAGGTACAACTGCTCCTGCGGAAAAGCTTGAAGTGCAATTCTCAGGTAGAGGCGGTATTCTGATTGAGGGTGATAATACTCAGGATGTGTTCATTCAGATGACCAATGATGTTGCGGGGTCCAACTACATCTACACCGATCAGAGTGATGGCAACTTTTTAAAATTGGAAAGTGGTTCAGGAAAAGACATTGAGTTCTTAACTGACGGAGCCAATGAGCGAATGGCCGTGCAATCTGATGGAAGAGTACGAGTGAATAACCTTGCAGACCCTAACAGTGCAATAGTTATATCAAATCCAGCAGGGGTTTTAGGCAAGGTTCCCTTGACCGGCAATGGAACAGATGTACTCTTAGGCACAGGCACTTTCGGGCCGGCATCCAATTTTGCGGACGATGATTGGTATCAGACACTTAGTACAAACCAACCAACGGGCATCAACGATTGGATCTACACGAACGGTCGTGTGGGAATAGGTGTTGGAGCATCCGCAAATCCAAGTGCTCCATTACATGTGGTAGCTTTGGGTTCAGGCAATCCAGATGGCAACTCCATATTGGCTGCTAACCCGAACAACAGTTCAGGGAATGATGCGATTATAACCACAAGAGTCGCTGGCGCTTCGGCCGGAGATCCCTTTTTTTCAATGCATATCAGTGGAGAGGCCGGATGGTCGATGGGTATTGACAATGACCACGACAATAGATTCAAAATAGCTCCGAGTTGGAATAACCTGTCCTCAGGCACAGCCCTGACGATAAAAACAGATGGAAATGTTGGGGTCGGCACGGACGATCCGAACCAGAAACTTCAGGTTAATGGAATTGCAAGAAGCTTTGGGTCATATGTTATTGATGTTGATGGGGCTAATGGATCGGGACCTAGAATTGCTTGGGGTTCAACAACCGATTCTTATGCATTCATGAACTTAGGCGCGTACAGCGGGATCAACAATCTGGAGACCAAAAACAGAGATTTTCGAATTGGATCAAACACAGCTTTCAACGCATTTTATTTGCAAAATGGCTCAGGTAACATCGGCTTGTCTACCAATACCCCTGGTTATCGGTTTACGGTGAATGGGTCTAATTCAGATTCCAGTCCCATTCTTGGACTGCAAAGCGGTAACGATAATAATGGTTTCAACAACGGGGCGCAGATTGCATTCGGTTATAATGGAACCGGCAACTACCAGCATTTCATTCAAACGCGGCATAATTCCTCCAATAACAACAACGCAATTGATTTTTATGTGAGTGACGGAACGCAGAACAACTCGGTTACCAGTGGTTCTATTCAGAACTTGAGTTTAGTTAGTGGTAACGTAGGCATTGGAACAACGTCTCCAGCTCAGAAAATGCACGTTATTGGAACAGGAAGATATTCTTCCCTCAGCGGATCGGGTAACAGGGTGGTATACGCTAATAATAACGGTGATCTCATCACTTCGTCTTCAACGGCAAATCCGAATTCATTGGTAGACGGTGCTGGAACTCTGAATTATCTGGCACGATGGACTCCAGATGGTAATACATTGGGTATTGGAACAACTTACGACAATGGAACTAATGTGGGAATCAATACCACTTCTCCAGGAGAGCGTCTTCACGTTTCAGGAAACCTGAGATTGGGCGGTGGTACGAATGGTATCAACTCCGAAGACGATAATATTAGATTGCATTATGGAGGAGTGCGCTCTGACGACACATCATATGAATGGATAGGCTTCTATTCCGGTACTACCAGACAGGGTATCATACTTTATGACGGTGCATGGAGTGGAGCAAACAGTCTCACGGATGAATTCAGTATCACTGCTGAGAATGGTAACAAATTAACACTGAACACCAACGGAGACCATATCTCACTGATGCCAGGCGGAACAGCCAACGTTGGTATCGGGACAACCTCACCATCAGCCTTGCTGCACGTTGATGATGGAACCAATACGAATGTAATTGTCGAATCTGACGATTCTGGTGCATCAACCATTTCTGCCTATGGAAGTTCGCAAGGAACGGGAAGAATCTATGTTGGACAGAGTACCACCTATGGTGGTGGAATCGAGTATAATGGAGATGGTTCTCCTGTAACCACTGGAGCTGGATCGGACTACATTACTTTGTTTAGGAGAAATAATGGTACTGATGAGTGGACAGCTCGAAACCGATATCTGAATAACGATTGGGAGTTTAGAGAGGATATTCTGGTAAATCAAAACGCAGATGTTAACGGGTATCTTACCGTAGGTAATCCAAACACTGGCTCTACCGTTAAGAAAGGCTCTAAAACATTTGTGAATGGTAGCGCCATCAATATTTGGAACGGAACTGGCGACTACAACTACTATTGGAATGCTGGACAGCTTGACTTACCACCAGGTGCATCGTCCATTACGGTAAAAGCAATTACGTACAATATGACCGGTTATCGTAGAGATACAGATGAGTCAATAGGTATCTATGCTAAAGTTGGTGGTAATACGACTGGTTGGACATTGACCAGTAGTTGGACATTTGGTGGCGGTGGAGACCAGTATTATGATTGGAACTTTGCGCAGAACCTCAATTGGACTTTTACTTCATCTCAGACGGTACAGTTCAGATTGGTAGAAGAAAACGAGACCTGTTTCTTCTGTAACAACGATTATTTCACTCTCTACAATATTGAAGTTACTGTTCACTATGAGTATACCACTGCTCCGCAAGCAGGAACAATTTTGGCAGAGGGAAGAATCTATGCCAACTCAACGCTTGAGATGGGTGATATGGCAGAATATTTTGAGGTAGTGGACGAAGACGTAGAAGCTGGACACATTGTAAGTCTCATACCTGGATCGGAAAATGAGTATACCATGACGGAAAAAGGATACGATCCCTACATACTTGGTGTGGTGTCGGAAAACCCTTCTGTTGTGCTAAATAGTCCGGATGTAGGCCCACCGGTGGCACTTGCAGGTAGAGTGAATGTTAAACTGGTAGCAGGTATGCCCTTGGTAAAAAGTGGAGATTTTATTACCTCATCACCACAACGCGGACTAGGAATGAAGGCGCGTAAACCAGGTACGGTAATTGGTTATGCAGTAGAAAATCAAATTGAGGGGCAGGACCATGTGGAAGTGCTCCTGCAGCCTGGAAGATTCTACTATCCCGTTTTTGATAATGATTCAGAAGAATTGCCTCGTCAAAAATTCAGTAGTGGCAAGTAAATACTCGCTACTTCTAGCAATTGTAGTTCTGGCATTTGGCAGAGGTATTGCCCAAAATGCTGAAAAGGATTCTGTGGCTCTGAATAAGGCTATTGAGCGTGCCCAATACTATTTGAATTCTGAAGAAACCGAGGTCGATCTACAGTCTCTTTTTCTCTATCAGTATGTACAGCGAAAGTTCAAGCTGAAACCGATTTCGGAAGAGAAATGGGAACAGGATATATCCACCGACCATATTTTTTATCCTTTTCTGAGATTGGTTGATGGAGTTGAACCTTCTGTTGATAGTACGATCTTCTCCAAGGCTGGAAGTGCCATAGATCAGGTTACACTTCGCTCTATTTATTGCGATAGGTATCCGCTGCCGAATTCTTTCCTCGATACGCTGAAGGCGGCTTCGGAGAAAGGAAAGTACTCGCTTACTCATGCCTTATGGTCTTTACAATTGATCCAAGAAAATGGATGTTTGAAAGGCTTTCAAGGAGAAAAGAAAGTTGCGGATGAGATAGCAAGAAAAGTGTCCAATATGGTCAACGAAGCTAGCTTTAAGAATGACATTGCCATAGAAGGAATCTGTTTTCTGTACGGAATGAATCGAACAGATCTTATCAACCCCAGTTGGATAAACATCATCATCGGGCATCAATCAAGTGACGGAGGATTTTACCGAACTGCAAAAAACTCAATGACAAACTCTAAGACCACGGTACTGGCGTTGTGGTGTATGTTGGAGTACAAAACTGGAGGATCTGTTAATGAGCCTTGGATTCACTGATCTTTAGTCTCCAGCTTAACCTTAGCCCAAAATCTGATCGGGTCTGCAAACTTGTTGTAAGTTGTTGAATTGCGCATGGCCATTCCAGCTGCCGTGCTACCTCCGGGCGTGTTAAGTCCATATGGGTCTTGACCTCTACCCATCGCACGGTCTCCAGCAGTTAACTGATTTGGATCCACAACGCTAGTATTTGGAGTAGCTACATCCTGCTGTGGCAATTCGTAGCCACCTGTTTCAATTCCAACGGATACAATGTCAGATTCTGATTGGAAGTATTTCAACGGAATCTTTACTCGATAAACCAATGATCTGCTGTTATCAAATTCCAGATCAACTCTTACGCCTTTTGATTCCATGTGGTTGAAAATTGAACTGGTCTCACTGCCCAATTTCAAGTAACCATCTGCCGGGATCATCTCATCCAATGTTTGTTTTCCAAGCTGCATGCTTTGGTCATACTGTGTTCCGTATTCCTGCAATTCAGATACGGGAACTTTATCAGCATAAATAGGAAACTGTACCTCGTTTTTCTGTTTGTTCTTGGCCGTGCCATCAACAAAAACACGCAATCCGGTGGTAAGGATCTTCTGAATGGTCAACTGATCCATTACATCAAAAGAGAAGTAAAGATTGGTAGAGTCGTTCTCAATATTGTACCTGATCTTCGATTCTGCGTCATAAAATCTGAAGTTGGAATGTTCCTTTTCAGGAGACCTCCAATTACTCTCAAACAGCTTGTTTGAACAGCCGGAAACCAGCACGGCTGAAAGAAGAATTAAGGCACGAAATGTCATTGGGCAAAGGTGTGAAATTCAACCACAATTTTGGCAAAAAGAAAGACCGTCCGAAGACGGCCTTCCCAACCAACACCAATCGTTAATGTATTATTTCATGGCCATGGCCAATCCGGCCATTCGTATGAACTCTGCGCGTCTGCCATCTTCATCCACGCCTTTGCTGGCGCTAGCCAGATCGATCACCTCTTGCAACTGGCTCATGCGCTGTGAGTCTTTCAAACTCTGGTCAAGCAGTGTAATTCCGAACAAAGAAAGAGCCGCAGAGAACCGCATGTTAACGGAAGAACTATCCAGATCTACCGTGCGGTTTGCCAAAGGCTGCGAGATGAGTTTACTCACATCGCCATCTGGTTGCTTGTATCGAAGTTTTACCGTTAGCAATTCATCACTCAGACCAGTTGACAAACTTGGTTTGGTGAGTTGATATTTCAACGAATCCACACTCGGTCGCATGTCTGGCAACTCGGCCCCCACAGGAATTACCTCGTAAAGTGCTGTAACCGTATGACCTGCTCCCAACTCGCCAGCATCCTTTCGATCGTCATTGAAATCTTCTGCAGCCAGTCTTCTGTTCTCATACCCAATGAGTCTGTAAGCCATCACATTGGCCGGATTGAACTCGATCTGGATCTTTACATCTTTCGCGATAGTGAAAAGCGTTCCCCAGAATTCCTGAACCAACACTTTCTGCGCTTCCTGAAGATTATCTATGTAAGCAAAGTTGCCGTTACCCTTGTCGGCAAGCGTTTCCATCTTGTGGTCCTGAAAATTTCCGGTTCCGAATCCGAGAACGGTCAAGAATACCCCTGACTCACGCTTTTTCTCAATCAACTTTTCAAGGCCGTAGGCCGATGATACGCCAACGTTGAAATCGCCATCAGTACACAGGATAACACGGTTGTTGCCGTTTTTCAAAAATTGACGCTCTGCGATGGAGTAGGCCAGTTCAATTCCTGCTCCGCCTGCTGTAGAGCCGCCTGCGCTCAATCTATCAATGGCATCAAGAATTCTGTCCTTTTTATCCCCTGAAGTAGAAGGTAGAACCACACCCGCTGCACCTGCATAGACCACCATCGAGATCTTGTCTGTTTCTTCCAATTCATTCACTAATAATCGAAGCGATTTCTGGAGCAATGGAAGCTTATCCTGATCAGACATCGAACCGGAAACGTCTATCAGAAACACAAGATTGTTCTTTGGTCGGACGTCCATCTGCAATTCTTTGCCCTGCAAACCAATGTGTACCAATTGGTGAGACTTATTCCATGGGCATTTGCTCACCTCGGTGGTTATACTGAACGGGTCATCACCTTCAGGTTGCGGATAATCGTACTTGAAATAGTTGACGATCTCTTCAATACGCACAATGTCTGGATGAGGCAATGAACCCATGTTCAAACTGCGTCTTACCTGGCTGTAACTGGCAGCATCCACATCAATGGAAAAGGTGGACAATGGTTCTGCATACACCGTCTTGAAAGGCTGCCGCTTGTATAGGTCATACCCAACAGCAAATCCTTCAGAATCTTCCTTTTTTCCTTTTCTTTTCTGGAGTTCCTTGAGGTCCTCTTCAATGGAAAGTCCAGCACTTTCATGAACTACATATTCTGCTTTCCGCTCGGCTTCTTCCATTTTAAGAATTCCTCTATTGGCTTCGCCATACTGAGCTGGAATGCCACCCGTCAGTACTTGAGTTTGCTCATATGCAGCCTGAGGCAAACTGGCATTTCCTCGCACTTTTACGCCATCTATGTAAGTATATGTAGAACCCGACCGAGAACCACGAACAGACCCGATGGATGCGTCATTGTCCTGAACGCCTGCCGAAGAGATAACACCTTCCGCAGCACCTCTACTTGGCATTTTCTCAATGTCACGGCCGGTAACTATTCCGGTAGAACCCATTCCAGGCACACGATTCAAACCCGGGCCGAATACGGTCATGGCAGAACCACCGTCTTTTTCGATGAGTGGGACTTCATATTCCATGACCACGACTTCGTCCAGTTTAACACCAGCTACCATCTTGAAGTCAACGAAAGTTATTTGGTTCGCTTTCACGATAACCCCGATTCTTTCTTGCGATGTGTAGCCAACGGAAGAAACCCGCACTATGTAGTCTGAACCTGGCTTCAAGGCGGGGATCTTGTATTTTCCGTCAAAATCGGTGCTGGCACCAGTAACTTGTTGTCCTTGTTGCATGACAACCACGTTGGAAAATGGTATCGGGTCTCCGCTGGTGGCGTCCATCACCGATCCTTGTAATATTCCAGTTCCGACCTGAGCGATAACATTGCTAACTAGGAGCAATTGCAATAGGAGAACGGTAGTGTAATTGATTAACTTTTTCATGACTTTGATTCTTAAAGGGTTAATAGATTGAGGTGGCATTAGATGCGTTGGCTCAGTAGATGCCAAGCTTAATTAGAATCCACAATTGCTGGTTATGTGAGTTTGATAGGATGGGAGTTAGCGCTATTTGCGCCAACTCACCAGAGAGAGGTAATTCAGGGTGTCAACCTGTGGGATAACTCCAACCCGACCTACTGCTTCATCTTCATTAAACGAAACCGAAGGCACGCAGCATTCGCAAATGCAACCATAACCACACGGTTTATTACAGAACGGCCTCACTGCTTCGCAAACCACAGGGCTGAGCTGAATTCCCCATTTCAAAACAATGGGCGGAATGTGAATTTCCTCTTCAGACACAACGATTTTTCGGATGTATTTGGAGGCAAACCCAACGCTCGAGATCTTGAGGTCGTAAATGCCAGGGTCTAGGTTTCCGAGAATGAAATTCCCTTCGTCATCCGTGATTATTCCAGCAGCAATCTGCGAATCTTTGAATAGCGCAACGGTACTCAGTGGCATCACCTCATTCGATTCGCTGATAACCGTACCGTAAATAATTCCAGCGTTTTCCTGTGCAACGGACATGGAGGTTAAAAGCAGGTGACTGATAACCCCCAGAAGTAATTGTAATAGCTTTTTCATGACTTTGGGGTTTAAAGGGTTAATACTTGGGATGCGCGCCATCCTTTGTATAAAGTTCCTCAAGAAGAAATCATGAATCAATTCACTGTATTCAGATAAGTTTCAAGTCTAAGAATGGAGGTCAAGCATGAACGTCCGGTTGATTTGAGTTGAAACTAAGGCGCTAAAAATTACCAGCTAACGCGATTTCAATTGCTGCTCTAATATTACTGGTCTAACAGGTAATATTTCTTGAAATCAAGTACAATAGAAGTCCATTCGATTACGTTTCAAGTAATCACAATACCGCGCCAACCTTGCAGGATTTCTCATGGAGAAGTTTGGCAATTAGTACAATTGTACTATTATTGCATCCGATAATGGTTTTTCTGTCCTAATGTCAACCAAAGAACGCATCATTTCCACTGCTGTGGAGCTTTTCAATGAGAAAGGCTTTGTGAGCGTGACCATGCGTGACCTAGCAAATGAGTTGGACATGAGCCTCGGAAATCTTACTTATCACTTCAAGAAGAAGGAAGAACTGATGGAGGCCATTCACGACCGCATCATTGAAGAGCGCAATGTGATGCTCGAGTCTGTGCAAATGATTCCGTCCATTGAGAACATTCATCGGCAAATGGTGCCATTATTACAACTCTACGAGCGATATCGCTTTTTGCAACAGGATATTTTGGAAGTGAGCCGTGCTTACCCGCATTTGGCCGAGATCATGCGAGGGCAGTTCAAAAACCAGATCAGATACATCAAGGCGATCATTGATTACTCTGTTGGTTCGGGAAATATGAGGCCCGAAGCGCGTCTCGGACAATATCAGCAATTGGCAGAAACCGTTTGGATGATCATCACTTTCTGGTTGGCGCAGCGCGAGTTGCGTGACCAAAAGGGAAACCTCTACAACCAAGCCCGAAGTGCTATTTGGAATTTGACCATTCCGCTATTGACGGAAAAAGGATTGGCCAACTTCAATAAGATCGATTTCAACGAAGAAGTAATAACGAATTGACATGCAGACAATTCAATCAAAAATAAACACGAATACACAGGTCTTCAAGGACAATCGAGAAGGCATGCTAGAACTTCTGAAGAAGCTCGATAAACATTTAGAAGACAGCCGTTTTCAAGGACAGGAAAAGCACATCGACCGGGCTCGCTCAAAAGGAAAGTTCTTAGCTAGAGAACGCATTGACCTACTTTTGGATCAAGATAGTCCATTCTTGGAATTGCTGCCGTTGGCAGGATTAGGCGGAAAGGGCTTCGGCACGGGCGGAACTTCAGTTGGTGGAATTGGCATCGTTTCAGGCCGATTGGTGATGGTGATTTCCAATGTTGGGACGAACAAAAGCGGTTCCATCGACTTCGCCACGCTTCAGAAGGCAATGCGCTTGAATGAGATTGCGGATGAAAACGAACTGCCGTGCATCAGTTTGGTGGAGAGTTCTGGTGCCAATCTTCCTGAGCAGGCGAAGATTTTCAATCTCGGAGGAACGAACTTCCGCGATATTACAAGACGTTCGAAAAAAGGCATTCCCTCTATTTCTGTGGTATTCGGAAATGCAACAGCTGGTGGGGCTTACATCCCAGGAATGTCCGACTATTCTATTTTCGTGAAGGAACAGGCGAAGGTGTTTCTTGCTGGTCCGCCATTGGTGAAAATGGCCACGAATGAAGTAGTGGATGATGAAACCCTCGGTGGAGCAGAAATGCATTCGAAGATCTCGGGTGTTTCGGATTATCTCGCGGAAGATGAACTCGATGGCATTCGAATTGCGCGTGAATTGGTTGCAACACTAAAGCCACCGAAAACGCATTTCCAACCTGAAGGTTTGGCTGAAGAACCAGCTTACGATAAGGAAGAGTTACTTGGCATTGTTCCGCCAGATGTGAAAGTTCCATTCGATTGTCGGGATGTGATAGCCCGAACTGTGGATGGTTCCAAGTTCACGGAATTCAAACCAGATTACGGTGAAACGCTCGTTTGCGGATGGGCTGAAATCCACGGTTATCCCGTTGGAATTCTCGCCAACAATGGTGTGCTTTTCTCAGAGAGTGCCAACAAGGGAACGCACTTCATTCAGCTTTGCAATAAGAACGATGTGCCGCTGCTTTTCTTCCAGAACATCACTGGTTTTATGGTTGGAAAGGACTATGAACAAGGTGGAATTATCAAGCACGGAGCGAAGCTGATAAATGCGGTTTCCAACTCGGAAGTTCCGGCCATTACCATTATGATGGGAGCGAGCTACGGAGCAGGGAATTATGCAATGATGGGTCGTGCGTATCAACCACGGTTCCTGTTTTCTTATCCGAATTCACGCATTGCGGTAATGGGACCTGAGCAGTTGGCTGGCGTGATGGAGATCATCCAACGCCAAGCTGTGAAAAAAGCGGGTGGCGAGTATGATGAAGCTCAAGGGAAAATGCTCCGAGATCATATGGTAAATGAGGCCGTGAAACAGTCGGATGCGTGGTATTCGTCAGGTCAGATATGGGATGATGGTGTCATTGACCCGCGGCAGACAAGAAACTATTTGGGAATGTGCTTGGGGGTGGTCAATAACGCCCCGATCAAAGGCACAGACAGTTATGGAATTTTCAGAATGTAAATGGATGAAATCCGAAAATCTAAAGATCAAAGCACGAAACAGTTTCGAATTTCTTCATTTCGAATTTCGTGCTTCTATTGCATTAAAATTCATCATCACTTCATTCCTTCATCACAATAAGAAATGAGTTCAGTTAAATCCATTAATACCATTCTGATAGCGAACCGAGGCGAGATTGCCTCGCGGATCATTCGCACATGCAAGAAAATGGGCATCCGAAGCGTGGCCCTTTATTCTGATGCCGACCGAGGAACGCCTTACACGCGAGAAGCCGATCAGGCTGTTCATATTGGTGGAAACGAATTGGCTACTTCCTACTTGGATCAGGACAAGATCATTGCCACAGCTCAGAAAATGGGAGCGGATGCTATTCATCCTGGATTTGGTTTCCTTTCGGAGAATGCTGGCTTTGCTAAAAAAGTGCAGGACGCTGGTTTGATTTTCATCGGTCCGAACCCGAATGCCATTGACACAATGGGGTCAAAATCCAAGGCGAAGGACATCATGCGCAAGCACGAAGTGCCTGTCATTCCTGGTTATCAGGGAGATGACCAAAGCATAGAAACGCTTTCGGCCGAGGCTGTCAAAATCGGTTTTCCTGTACTGCTGAAAGCAGCCGCTGGCGGTGGTGGAAAAGGAATGCGAATTGTGGAAGCCGAGAAGGAATTGGAAGCTTCCATCGATGCCGCAAAACGAGAAGCGGCTTCGGCTTTTGGAGATGATGAACTCATCATCGAGAAGTACTTTCCGAGTTCCCGACACATTGAGTTTCAGATCTTTGGTGATAAGCACGGAAACGCCATTCACGTGTTGGAGCGTGAGTGTTCCATTCAGAGACGCTACCAGAAGATCATTGAGGAAAGTCCATCGCCAGCGTTGAGTAATGTGCTGCGAAATGAAATGGGCGCAGCAGCGGTTCGTGCGGCTAAATCGTTGAAGTACGACAATGCAGGAACGGTCGAGTTCATCCTATCTGACAAGAATGAATTCTTCTTTTTGGAGGTGAATACGCGATTGCAGGTGGAGCACCCTGTGACGGAAGAGATCACAGGCCTCGACCTTGTGCAAATGCAGATCGAGGTGGCGGAAGGCCGACCGCTTTCGGTGACGCAAGAAGACATCAAAGGAAACGGCTACGCCATCGAATGCCGCTTGTATGCAGAAGATGCGGCCAACAATTTCATTCCTGCAACGGGTAAGATATTGAAATGGTCAACGCCAGCAATTGATGGATTCCGAATTGAAACAGGCGTGGAAAGCGGCTCGGTCATTTCTACGCATTACGACCCGATGATTGCCAAGCTGATTACGCACGGAAAGGACAGGGCAGAAGGGCAACGCAAAATGAGTGCGGCTTTGGCAAACCTCAATTGCCTAGGACTGACCACCAATCAGGATTTTCTTAAAGCCATTTTGGCGAATGCCGATTTTCAAGCTGGGAAATACGACACGCACTTCTTGCAGAGGCAATTCAGCTACGAAAAGGCGCAATCGCAAGAAGCGATTGAAATGGCAGCAATTGCTGCTTCGGCTTTTGATAAGGCAGAAAGAGATAGCCAGCGAACCATTCTTCAGAACGTGCCGAGCGGTTGGAGAAACAATTTTTACCAATCACAACAGGAAACGTTTTTAGACGGGGAAACGGAAGTTATTGTTAAGTACCACAACGCCAATTACACCACCGTCATTGCGAGCGAAGCGAAGCAATCTCCTTCAAACGACTACCAAGTTCAAGTTGCTGACATTTCAGATGATGAAATTCTGTTGGAATTGAACGGAATTCAAGAACGGTTCACGGTTGTCAGAAGCGGAAACGAATACTTCGTTCAGCACTCACAGAATGGAACCGTAAACTTGACAAGGAAAGAGCGTTTTCCGCTGAAGGAAGCAGAGAAAGTAAAAGGCGGTTACATCAGTCCTATGCCTGGAAAGGTGATAAAAGTGTTGGTAGAACCTGGACAGGAAGTGAAAAGTGGAGAAGGCTTGTTGGTGCTACTCTCTATGAAAATGGAGAACACGATTTGCGCAGATGAGGATGGAACGGTAGAGGAGATCTATGTCACCGAAGAAGAGGATCTGGAAGCTGGTAAGTTGCTTCTCAAAATGAAAGAAACTGAATGATGTTTACCGAAGAACAACTGAATAGTCTGGACTACACTTTCGCGTTTTTGGAAGTGGAGCATAGCGATAAGGTGTTGACGATAACGCTTGATCGTGCGGAGAAGAAGAATGCGTTGCACCCTGTAACGGCTAATGAGTTGGCGTTTGCACTGACCTACGCCAAGCAGAACAAGGACGTTTGGGCGGTGGTGATCAAAGCCAACGGAGATGTTTTCTGCGCGGGTGCCGATCTGCAAGCGTTCATGTCGGGCGGTGGAGAAACGGATAGCACCGTCCCGAAAGCAGAGGGAGAGATATTGATCGGAGAGTTGTTCAATGAATTGCACAAACCGTGCATTGCGCAGGTGGAAGGCGATGCGTTTGCAGGTGCTTTTCTGCTGTTGGCGGGTTGCACACACGTGGTGGCTGCCAATGACGTAAAATTCGGATTACCAGAAGTGAAGCGCGGATTGTTTCCGTATCAGGTAATGGCTTCGTTGCTGCAGGTTATGCCAGAACGGAAGGTGTTGGATTGGTGTATTCAGGGCTACAATCTGGATGCACAGAAAGCAGCAGATTGGGGATTGGTGACGCACTTGGCTGAAAGAGGAAAAGTGGCAGATGCGGTTCAGGAGTTGCTGGAGACGATTTTGACCAATTCGCCAACGGCTATTAGAATGGGATTGGAAGCATATCAACACATTAGAAGTGACGACACGAAGGAGCAACACAGCTATCTGCGTGGTATGCTGATGAAAACGGTGCAGACGAAAGATGCACAGGAAGGCATTATGGCTTTCAGAGAGAAACGTAAACCAGAATGGAGTAATGAGTAGTGAGATGTCAGAATTGAGATTTCAGATATCAGATGGCGTCATGTCGAGCGAAGCTTGCGAAGTCGAGACATCTATTGATGAACAGATTTCTCCGCTCCCTTCGGTCGGTCGAAATGACGGTGGCTACGGAGCGCCCGCGTTAGGGATTGGAGCGGCATCCTTTTTTGCTTTTCGCAAAAAAGATAGAGCGGAAAGCCCGACCCGCAGGGGAACGCCAAAGAAATAGTAATGATCAATGAGAATTGAGATATGAGATATGAGGTGATGAAGCAATGAAGCGATGACGAACTGTTCGCTGGTCGCTTTTCGCTATTCACCCGCTAATAACTAACAGCTAAAAACTAAGAGCTAATGAAAAAAGTAATCATAAGCGCATCGCTGACAGGCGTTTTGGCCAACAGACAGCAATGTCCGTACATACCATACACGCCAGAGGAAATTGCTGAGGAAGGCCGCAGGGCGGTGGAGGCCGGGGCCAGCATTTTGCACATCCACGCGCGGAATGACGATGGAACGCCTGCGTACGATGTGGAGACGTATGCGCGGATCCACGAGGAGGTGAAAAAGCGCACGCCAGACGTGATCATCAACTACAGCACTGGCGCCATTCATATTACCCGCGAGGAGCGGATAGCGCACATTGTAGCGTTGAAACCAGACATGGCCGCGCTCAATATGGGAAGCATGAACTATGGAATTTACTCGCCCAAAGCGAAGCAGTTTTACCACGATTTCGTGTTCCAGAACCCGTTCAAAGACATCCAGTTTTACTTGGAGAAGATGAAGGAAGCGGGTACGCGTCCTGAGATGGAGGTGTTCGACAACGGGCACATCAATAACGCCAATCCGCTGATCGATATGGGATTATTGGAGAAGCCATACTGTTTCAGTTTCGTGATGGGTGTGTTAGGTGGAATTCCGCACAGCACCGCCAATATTCTGCACCAGAGCCGCAGCGTTCCTGAGGGTTCTGACTGGCAGGTAATCGGTATCGGTAGAAAGCAATGGGCAAGTTTGGCTGCAGGAATTACCATTGGCGGGAACATCCGCGCGGGGCTGGAAGACAACTTCTATCTGCCTGAAGGCGAAATGGCGAAAAGCAATGGCGAATTGATCGCTGCGGCTGCGCAACTGACCCGAATGATGGGACGTGAAGTGGCGAGTATTGCTGAGGCGAGGGAGATGTTGGATATTCCGTTGAGGTAAGAGGTTTGAGGTATTAGGATTTAGCCATGAGGATATTCACCATTTTTTCTTTTCTCCTTTTACCGTTTTTCTGCATCGCACAGAACAACAACCCAAATTATGATGAGGAGTTGGCGAAGGAGTTGAATGCCGATGATTACGGTATGAAGAGTTATGTTTTCGTGGTGCTGAAAACGGGTTCGGCCAAGATTGAGGACAAAGCTGTTCGTGACAGTTGTTTTGCTGGGCATTTCTCGAACATGCAAAAGCTGGCGGAAGAGAAGAAATTGGTGGTTGCTGGTCCGTTGGGTAAGAACGACAACAACTACCGTGGACTGTTCATTTTCGATGTGGCCACGAAAGAAGAAGCACAGGAATTGATGAAAGGCGACCCGACCATTTCAATGGGCATTTTTGAAGTGGAAATGTATGATTGGTATGGTTCGGCAGCATTGCCCGTTTACCTTGAAGCGGCAGATAAGATTTGGAAATTGAAACCGTGAGTTACTTTACCGAAGAACATATCCAATTCCGCCAGTCGCTGCGCGATTTCCTGCAACGGGAAGTCGTGCCGTTTGTGGATGAGTGGGAGAAGGTTGGAAATCCGCCTCGCGAGATCTGGAAGAAGTTTGGCGATATGGGCTATTTCGGGTTGAAATACCCTGAAAAGTATGGCGGCCTCGACCTCGATTTTTTCTACACTGTCATCTTCTTGGAAGAATTGGCGCGCATCAATTCGGGCGGAACAGCTGCGGCTTTGGGCGCACATGCTTATCTGTCCTTGGCGCATGTGAACAATGAAGGCACCGAAGAGCAGAAGGAAAACTATCTGCACGCTGGAATTGCTGGCGATAAATTCGGATGTATGGCGGTTACCGAACCGTTCGGTGGTTCGGATGTTGCGGCCATGCGCACAACTGCTGTCAGAGATGGAAACGAGTGGGTCATAAACGGTAGCAAGACGTTCATAACCAATGGCGTTCTGAGTGATTTTCTGGTGGTTGCCGCCAAAACCGAACCCGAACTGAAACAGGCGGGCATCAGTATGTTCGTCATTGACCGCGACACGCCTGGACTTTCAGCTACAAAACTGGATAAACTCGGTTGGCGCGCTTCGGATACGGGTGAGATCGCCTTTGATAATGTGCGTGTTCCCGCTTCGGCTTTGATGGGCGAGGAGAACCAAGGTTTCTACTACATCATGCAGCAGTTTGCGTTGGAGCGCATCATCATGGCGGTGGGCGGTTACGCGGGTTCGGAATACGCGTTAGAATACGCGCTCAAGTACATGCAGGAACGGGAAGCGTTCGGTCGTCCGCTGACCAAGTTTCAGGAACTGCGGCATCGTGTAGCGCAATTGGCTGCGGAAATTGAACAGCAGAAACAGTTCGTTTATTACTTGTCAGACCGTTTCGACAAAGGAGAATACATCGTTAAAGAAGCTGCCATGGCGAAATTGCTTTGCACGCAATTGTCAGATAAAGTGGCGTTTGAAGTGGTGCAATTCCTTGGCGGTTACGGCTATATGGAAGAATACCAAGCCGCTAGAATGTTCCGTGACAGTCGCCTCGGACAAATTGGTGGCGGAACGAGTGAAATAATGAAAGAGATCATTGCCAAAATGGCGATTGATGATGTTAAATACAGCTGATTTGATGATGAGCCAATTTGATTATTTGATGATGAAACTATTCGCTGGTCGTTAGTCACTTTTCGCTAGCTAACAGCTAAAACTTAATACCTAACAGCTACAAGTATGTTTACAGAAG
This sequence comes from Flavobacteriales bacterium, assembly GCA_020635495.1. Taxonomy (GTDB): domain Bacteria; phylum Bacteroidota; class Bacteroidia; order UBA10329; family UBA10329; genus UBA10329. The sequence continues at coordinate 147,311 of JACJZQ010000008.1, forward strand.
AACACAAATTATTCAGACAAGGATTGCGGGATTTCCTCGACCGTGAGGTGATGCCCAACATCGATAAATGGGAAGAGGAGCAGCGCATGCCGAAAGACCTATGGCCCAAGTTCGGTGAGATGGGCTATTTCGGTTTGAACTACCCAGAAAAGTATGGCGGAATTGATGCCGATTTCATGTATTCGGTCATCTTCATGGAAGAGATTTCGAAGTGCGAAAGTGGCGGTTTTATGATCCTTCCCGCGGTACAGCAGTACATGGCTTCGCCTTACATCTACAAGCACGGTTCGGAATTCTTGAAAGAGAAATATCTGACCAAAGCCATTTCTGGCGAATGGATCTGCAGCATTGGTATCTCAGAACCGGGAGCAGGTTCGGATGTGGCGAATATTCGCACAACGGCCATCAAAGAAGGCGACCATTACATTGTAAATGGTTCCAAGACCTTCATCACCAATGGCGTTTACGGTGATTTTCTGGTTGCTGTTGTAAAGACGGATCCTAACATGGGCGCGGCTGGAGTCAGCCTACTTGTCATGGACCTCGACTCAGAAGGCGTATCGCGAAGCAAACTGAAGAAACTCGGTTGGCATGCATCCGACACGGCCGAGCTGCATTTTGATAACGTGAAAGTCCCTGTGGAGAACCTTATCGGAGATGAAGGTCAAGGGTTCTATTATCTGATGGGCGGCTTGCAATTGGAGCGTTTGGTGGGTTCGATAGCGGGTTATGCTTCGTGTGAATGGGCCATTCAGTATACGCTACAATACATGAGTGAGCGGAAAGCGTTCGGCCGTCCGATCAACAAGTTCCAAGTGTTGCGTCACCGAATGGCGCAGTTGATTTCGGAAGTGGAAGCCAACAAGCAGTTCGTTTACCATTGCTGCCGAATGCATGATGCAGGAGAATACATCGTGAAAGAGTGCTCTATGGCCAAATTGCTATCCAGTGAACTGGCAGAGAAGGTCATGACCCAATGCCTGCAAAGCTTTGGTGGCTACGGTTTTATGGAAGAGTACAAAATGGCCCGCGCCTACCGCGATTGTCGCGTGGGAACCATCGGTGGTGGCACCAGCGAGATCATGCGCGAGATCATTGCTAAAATGGTCATAGACGATACTTCATATCAACGGGCAGGATCAGTACCTTCATCGCCCGCAGCAAACAAATCGGCCGAGAAAAAGGTTGATACCAAAGCAGAAAATCAAACACAATCAAATACTAACACACAAAAACAACCAGTAATGAGTTTTGAAACCACGTTAGCAGCAATTCAGGAAAAGGCGGCCGCGGCCAAGCCATTGGGAAACACGTTGAAGTTCCACTTCGGTGACAAGAACATCACCATTGATGGAAAAGGCGATACCAACGTTGTGCACGAGGATCACGGAGAGGAAGCGGATTGCACGGTAGATGTGGCCTTGGCCGATCTATTGGCAATGATAAAAGGTGAATTGAACCCAATGAATGCGTTCATGTCCGGTAAATTGAAAGTGAAAGGCGACATGAGTGTGGCCATGAAGCTTGGAACCATCATGGGATAATTGCTCTTAACCGTGGAGACACGGAGTTAACGCAAAGGGCGCAGAGATTTTTCTCTGCGCCCTTTTTTTTGTTCAAGGCGTAATGTTCAACGCTCAAAGAAGGAAATCAGTGAACATCAGTCCGATCTGCGTTATCCGTGTTCTATTCGCTCTTTCTCAACCAATCCCAAAACCTCAGCTTCCTTCAACGAAGCATCATTCAGTTTGTAGGTCAGCCAGTAGTTGAGGGTTTGTGCGTATTTCTCTTTTTCTGGGTTCAATCGGAGGAAATCCAACCAAAGCAAGGCAATGGTCAGTTCGGCCAGATAGAAGGCTACATCGCGCGAATAAGCCACCATGTCTTCCGCAGATTTTACGCTCGAAACAAATCCAAGGAACGTATTCAACTTAGCACCAACCTTCGCATGATAATCTTTCAGCGAAGCAGGATAATCCTGTTTCATCATTTCTTTTGAATAGACCGCAAACGCGTTCAAACCGTTCTCTTTCTCCGCAGCACGAAGCATGTCTAGCGAAAGCACATTAGTAGTGCCTTCCCAAATGCTCAGCACTTGGCTGTCACGCAGAATGGACGGAATACCGCTGTCTTCCAAATAGCCCAAACCACCGAACATTTCTATGCATTCTGAGGCAGAGGCAATAGCCTGTTTGGCGGTGTAAAGCTTCGCAACGGGCGTTAGTAAACGCAGCAACGATTGTTCTGTTTCCGAAGCCGAGTCACATTCTTCTTTACCCAGTAATCGCGTAAGGAAAAGCGCCAACATCAAATTCGATTGATACGTGATCTCCAGTTGCTTCAAACTCTTTTCATACAGCACATGCTTCCCGATTTTCTTTCCGAAAGCTTCGCGCATATCCGAGTAGACTTTCGGTAGCGAATATGCTCTTCGCATGTAAGAAGTGGCGCTGATGGTATTGTAAATCCGCGTAATGTTAAATAGCGTGGAAATGGTTTTTACGCCTTTTCCTTTCTCGCCTACCAAACGGGCTTTTGCACCTGTCAATTCCAACTGGGCAGTTGGTAGCGCTTTTGTTCCAAGCTTGTCTTTCAGCGCTTCGACTTCAATACCGTTCAGCGAACCATCTTCGTTTCTAATAGGCAGGTAGAAAACCGTCAAAGGAGCACGTTTTCCGTTCTCTGGTTGTTCGGTAGAAGCAAGCGTAAACGCCATATCAGCCGTAATGGCCGAAGTGAACCACTTGTGACCTTTCAGTTCAAAGTTGTCGCCATCTGGGTAGGCGAATGTCATGGAGCGCGAAACATCCGAACCGCCCGTTCTTTCGGTCATCCATTGTCCGCTGGTTTTGAATTTCCCTGGGTCTCTTGAGGTCAAACCTTCAAACGGTTCGCCTTTCAGGAATTCATCTCCGTGAATTTCAATCAATCGCGCGGCTCCGTCTGTCATGGCCAACGGACATGTATAAATGGCCGAAGAAGCCGTGTACATATACAACTTCACGAACTGATACATCCGCGAGTATTCGCCTTGCTTGCGCTCATAACCAATCGCAACTAGACCATCTTCCGCAGCCACGCGTTCCAACTGCTTCCAACCGTCTGCCACTTTGATCTCATCCACGCGGTTTCCCCAAGCGTCAAACTGCGTCAAGGTCGGTTCGTTCACTTCGGCATCGCGTGCCCAAACAAGGAAATCCTTTCCCACACGTCCACCGAATTGCTTCAGATCAGGTTTGATCTCAGATAGCGTATTAGCAGGCAGATACGTTTCCAAGTAATCGTTCAGGAATTTGTCGTCCTCGAACTCATTGCCGAGTTGCGGTATCTGCTGAATGAAATCGGAATAAGGCGTGTGCTTCTTCATGGTGCGTGATTGTCCTGCTAAGTTATACGACTTGACATGAGTGAATGCTGATTTCAATTAGGAAACCTATGTTAGGCTCATGAAAACATGGTTTGCAGAGCATTTTGAACTGTTTGTTTGGGCGTGGATCGCTTTGGCGTTGGGCGTTTTTGTGCTGTTGCAATTCGTAACGGCACCGTTCGGGCGACATACCAAAACGGGTTGGGGACCGATGATCAAGAACAAGTTCGGGTGGTTGCTGATGGAACTGCCTTCGTTTGCCATTATCCTCGTTTCATTGCTATTCGGTTCGAAAGTGAATTCGGTAACGTGGATCATTGGTGGATTGTGGTTGGTGCATTACCTCAATCGCACGTTCATTTTTCCGTTCAGAATTAAGAGTGGAAACAAGCTGATGCCTGTAACCATTGTGTTCTCGGCTGTATTCTTCAACCTGTTCAATGCGGGGTTCAACGGGTTTTACTTGGCGGAGCTGAGTTCGTACACGGAAGATTGGTTGATGAGTTGGCAGTTCATGGTGGGATTACCACTTTTTGTGCTCGGTTTCGGTATCAATTTTTGGGCAGACGAAAAGCTGATGAACCTGCGCAAACCAGGCGAAACAGGCTACGTTCTTCCACGTGGCGGGCTGTTCAATTACGTCAGTGCGCCCAACCTGTTTGGGGAGATTTTGGAATGGACAGGTTTTGCCATTCTGGCTTGGAACCTACCTGCGGCTTCATTTGCCATTTGGACGTTTGCCAACTTGTTGCCGCGCGCCAAAGACCACCATCAGTTCTACCTCGAAAAATTCCCAGATTACCCGAAAGAACGGAAGCGGGTTATTCCGTTTTTGTATTGATTAATCGCCTTTCAGCTTCTTCAACTGCTGAATGTCCAGCAGGTCTTTCGGGCGGCTGGATTTGATTTTGCTATTGATTAGGTCTTCGAAACTGAGCACGCGGTATTTGGCAACTTCAAGATCATCGAAGGTTGTGATTTCTGCATCAGCAAATGCTTCATCGAAGGTTTTGCCTGGGTTGAAACGTGTTATAAGTTCTATTTCCTGAATGGGTGAAATTTTGATGGAAACGTTCTGTTCGGCCTGTTTTACTTCCTGTGGAAAGTCGTCAAAAGCGTAGCCCAATTCGTTCAAAGCCAGTTTCAATCGTTCAAGGTTTTCTGGGCTGATATCAAGCCAGAAATCGACATCGGCAGAATGGCGTTGGTAACCATGGAAATTGACCGCTCCGCCACCGACCATCAGCAATCTTACTTCGTGCTTGTTGGCAAGTTCTATGAACTGCCGCACCTTATCGTCAAACTCCATCTTCGGGTTTTGTAAGTACGAAGTTGCCTTTGTCTTGCGGCTTTTCCTTGGTGCCGAACTTGGCAAATTCGCCTACCATTTTCAGGAAAACTTGCACGCGCTCAGGGGGCGAAAGCTTCAGAAATTCTTCCTGCCGTCTTCGGTTGTTGTTTTCCTTGGTATCGAAAATGAGTTCGGACATGATGTAAAGTTAAACAGTCCTTGATGAAACTTGCGGTTGTCGTCACCCTGAACTTGTTTCAGGGTCTGTTTATTATGATTGTGATTAGATGCTGATCCGCCTCAGGCGGACAGCATGACGTGAGTTGTTCTACCTCAATAAACTCCCAGATTACCCGAAAGAACGCAAGCGGGTTATTCCGTTTGTTTATTAACAGAGTTGGTTTAAAGTGAAATGAAAAAGGGGTGCAGATTGCGCGCTTTTGTTTCCTATTCGAAACTTAAAGCAATAAAAACGGTAAGTTTTGCGTTTCGGAAAGCAATAGCAAAAACAAAATCAAATGGGAAAGTCACTACTTATTGGATTGTTAATTCTTTCGTCCACTTCTCTGTTTTCGCAGGAAAAAGAGAACAGCGAAATTGAAGCAAGGAAACTTCAAATTGCGAATCTTCAGAATGTTGAATTTTTCGGTGAGTCTGCTTTGGAGATGGCTGATGCGCTATATGAGCGTTTTGACGTAAAAACGAACCGTTCGGTCAAGAACATTCGCAATGTTAAGATTGATGGCATAGATGAACCAATCACGCTCCAAATTCATCGGGGTTATCGGGGAGAAATTCCAAGGGCAGCAGATGACAACTCAGTTTGCCCAGCGAGTTCTTATTCTCATACGTTTTCAGGAAAACGGGATAAGGAATGGTTTGAAGCCAATAAGAAATCGAATGAAACCTATGCCGTAAAGGTTTACTTCAAGAGAGGAAGCAAATATGGGGTTGCCTCGAACGAAGAATATGAAGCAGTTCTGAAATTCTTGACTTCGGTATATTCTACGTAGCAGATATTTTATTCAAGAACCGAATAAAGAAAGGGTCGCACATTGCGGCCCTTTTTATTTGCGGTTTTCTCTTTTATCTACTGAACCTTACTTCTTAGCACACGTGCTAATTCCGAAAGGCAAATAGAGCGGACAAAAGCTTACGAAAGAGGTAAGCAGAAAAACTGCTCCCAAAACCAGAAGGATAATTCCAACTGTTCCGGTTACTGTTCCTGTGAAGTAAAGGCCTGCGAAAATTGCCGCAACAATAATTCGAATAACGCGGTCGGCTGAACCCATGTTCTTTTTCATGACTGAAGTTTTAAGGTTAAATAAGATTACGCTTTACCAAATCCATTCACTGTGACAGCAGTCACCTGAGAACATGATAAATGGATTGCCCAATTACCCGAAAGAACGAAAGCGGGTTATTCCGTTTGTTTATTGATGAAACAGAATCCAATTAGAAGTTGAATAATAGTTTTGTTCTAATTCTAATCTCTAGCACAACTTAGTGGGAAAGAAAATCAACTTCATTATTAACTGGAACTATGTAACCACCGTGTTAGCTATAGTGACAATCATATTTGGACTGTGGATTACGAGCAACCAAAATGTCTCAGACGAGCTTCAGATTAGAATTGATGTGCTGAAGGAGGAAAATGATAAACTTTCTGATGAGTTAGATCCAGCATGGCACGATAGGATTAACAAGCAGAAACTCTATTATGAAAGTCTGATAGAAAAGCAGGGTATTCTAGAAAAGCAGAAGATTGATTCACTTAGTCAAAGAATCAAAAAGATTACAGGTCCAAATAAGCTTATTCTAACGGAGGATGAGCTTCGCAAGGTCCTTAGAATAATGGCTGAGCATGATTATCTAAACGAATTAGCTAGGTTGGATTCTGCTCAGATTCAGAATCTATCTGAATTAAATAGAATACGAGAGAATCAGATTGGACTGCAGGAAAAAATAATAGCCTCAGGGCGTGAAATTGAGTCTAATCAAAGGAAGATTATAGAATCTTATGAGAGAGAGTTGGCCTATTCGTTCCTTGGCTTTCCTACAAGAAGAATCATTCTAGGAATCTTGTTCATTAGTGTGTCGCTATTATTTACAGCTCTTTTTTGGATTTTGAAGAATAAGCGTTAGGGATTGAAGCAAGTTACCGTGTAACGCGAAAAGCCCGACCGCTTTGCGCAGCATTGCGGTAACGCCCCAAACCACTTTCTCTTGTTTCAAATGATATAACGCATGGCTCGAAAGCCTTGTTGGGCGGGCATTCTGTGCAATAGCCCGAAATGCGGTGGCGTTTAAGTGGCGTCAGGTTTACCCAATTTTTCCCGTTCACTCAAACTACCCCGATATGGAATGTCAGGCTAATCTCCGTACATCTTTACTCAGCGTTTCGCTGGTTGTTTCGGCTCTTTTTCTTGGTCGGTTGCAGGCGCAGACCATTAGTGTTGATGATGACGCGCTGCGCGATTACAACGCGGGGCTGGAGCACGTACAGAAGAAGAAATATGCTGCCGCGCAGCACCGTTTCAACAAGGCGTTGGAAAATCCGCATTTGCTCTCGAGTGTGGAGTTGGAGAATGCCGAATACTACAGCGCGCTGTGTGCCTTGGAGCTCTTTAACGAGCATGGCGATAAGATGATGGAAACGTTCGTAAAAGACCATCCTGAGCACGCCAAGGTGCAGATGGCGTATTTCCATTTGGGGCGATATGCGCACACCAAGCGCAAGTTCAAAAACGTGCTGAAATGGTTTGATAAAGTGGACGAGAAGCAGCTGGCGCGTGCCGAACGAAACGAGTTCCATTTTAAGAAGGGATACGCGCATTTTCAGCGGGAAGATTACGAGAAAACGAAGTCGGAATTCGCGCTGGTGGAGTACGATATTGAGAGCCCGTACTACGCGCCCATCACGTACTACAATTCGTACATCCTGTTTAAGGAAGCCAAGTACGATGAGGCGTACGAGGGTTTCTCGTTGCTGGAGGGCGATGAGACCTTCGGGAAGATCGTGCCGCTATACATTTTGCAGATCCTGCAGGCGCAGGGAAAGGACCAGGAAGTTATCGAATACGGGGAGCGGCTCATGGGGAAGAAGTTCTCTGGTCTTGCAAGTGGCAACTTGCATAAGATGATCGGGGACGCCTACTACCAGATGGGCGAATTCTCCATGGCCGTACCGTATTTGGAAGAGGCGTACACCAAACTGAACTGGGACCGCGAGGAGGTGTACCGATTGGCGTTTGCGTGCTACAAGTCGGGCAAGTTCGAGAAAGCCGCCAGCTACTTTGAGCAGACCGTGAAGGAGCAGGACGAGATGGCGCAATTGGCGTACTACCAAATGGCGGATGCGTACCTGCAAACGGGCGACAAGCATTCGGCACGCAATGCGTTCAAACTGGCTTCGGAAATGGCGTTCGACAAGGAATTGCAGGAGACCGCCATTTTCAATTATGCCAAGCTTTCGTTCGAGTTGAGTTATGACCCAAACAATGAGGCGATAACGGCTTTTGAGAAGTACGTGGATGAGCATTTGGGCAGCGACCGCGCGGATGAGGCGCAGGAACTGATCATGAAAGTGCACCTGAGCACAGGCGATTATGAAGGTGCGTTGGCTACCATCGAGAAGATCAGCAAGAAGACCAATCTGCACAAGGAGATCTACCAGCAAACGGCCCTCAAACGCGGAATGGAACTCTACAACGATGGCAATTACGAGCGCAGCCTTCGGTTTTTCAAGATGGCGAATGAGTTCGGAGTGGATAAGTTGACGGCTGCGAAATCGCTGTTCTGGAAGGCTGAAGCATTAGCCAATCTCGGTCAGCACCAGCGCGCTATTGACGCGTACAATCAGCATATTCTGGCTACGAATGCCGATAGAACCGAGGTATTCAAACTGGCACATTACGGTTTGGCGTATGTGCATTTTGATAAACAGGATGAAGCGAACGCGATACCCGCATTCCTCAAATTCTTGGAGTTGGAGAAGTACGATGCGCTGCGCGTGAATGATGCCTACCTGCGCATTGCCGATTGCTACTACGTGCAGAAGAACACGGGCAAGGCCATTGCGTACTACAACAAGGCCATTGGCATGAACGGACAGGAGACCGATTATGCGCTTTTCCAGGTGGCGATGTGCTACGGATTGCAGGGTAAATCGAGGTCGAAGATCAGCAAGCTGAATTCGCTGATCAGCTCGTATCCAAGCTCAGAATTTGTGGTGGATGCCAAGTACGAAATAGGGGAAACCTACTTCTTCTCGGATAATCCAGATGATGCCGTGGCGTGGTTCGATAAGGTAGTGGACGAACATCCGCAATCGCAGTACGCGGGTAGAAGCATTCTGAACAAGGCGTTGGTGTTCTACAATCGAAATGAGGACGAGGTGGCGTTGCCGCTCTTCAAGCAGGTTGCGAACGATTACCCAGGAACATCCGAGGCTTCTGAAGCCTTAGGAAAGATCCAGAAGATCTATGTGGAAGGCGGAAACGTGCGGCAGTTTGAGGATTATCTGTCGCAAAACAGTTTTCCAGATGCGACCAAAGGTTCGTTGGACACTTCCTATTACGAAGCCGCGCAGCTGATGTATCAGCGTGGCGAGATGGTCAGCGCCATGCAGGAATTTGAGAAGTATCTACAGAAATTCCCGAACGGCTATTTCGCTCTGGATGCGCACTATTTCAAGGCGGAAATTGCGCTCAACCTGAAGAAATATGATGAGGCGTTGACTGATTTCAACCACGTGTTGGAATACGCCAAAACCAGTTACACTGAGCGCGCGTTGGTGGCGGCTGCGCAGATACACATGTATCAGAAGCAGTTCGCGCAAGCGCAGTTGAAATACGCCATGTTGGAGGAAATTGCGGAGCGTTCCGAAAACAAACTCGAAGCACGGATTGGCTTGATGCGCACGCATTTTAAAATGGATGATTTCGGTTTGGCGGACGAGTACGCTGAGAAGGTTCTGCGGTCGGATAGGGTGGAGCGTACTGTGAAGGACGAGGCTGATCTCATTTCTGCCAAGTGTGCGCTCGGCATGGAGAATTACGATATCGCCTTGGCGAAATTCCAGCAGGTTGCCAATCAGGCGCAGAACGTGGCGGGTGCTGAAGCCAAGTACACCATCGCGGAAATTCTTCACATGCGTGGCGATTACGAAGAGAGCCAAGAGACCATTTTCGAGATGGTCAATCAGTTCGCCAATTATGAGACTTGGGTCGGGAAATCGTTCCTGCTTCTCGCGCAGAATTATGCGAAGCAGGACGACATGTTCCAAGCCAAACTCACGCTGCAGAATGTGGTGGAAAACTACACGGGCGAGATCCAAAAACAGGCACAGGCGGAGCTGAAACGCATTGAAAAGTTCGAGGCGTTCAGTCAAGCGGATTGACGAAAAATGAGAAAAGGAAAAATCTTAAATCCTATTTCGACCACCCCCAACCCCTCCTTTCCAGGAGGGGAGTTTGGATCAGCGAGCCAATTCTCCCCCTTGCAAGGGGGAGTGGTCGCAGACCGAGGGGGTCAACATAAACCAACTACCTCAAAATCCCAGAACATGAAAACCCTGAAACTGAGTTTACTGATGCTGCTGGCTGCGAGTGTTGCGCTGGCGCAGAATGATGATGAAAAACTTCCCGACAGTCTTCGATTTACGGTTCGGAAAGACTACCGCCCCGATACGCGGGATGCGAAGAAACATGCGGTTCAACTTGAGCTGGAAAAGGACACCGTAACGCTGCCCGAAATGCAGTACGATGTGCTTCCGAAGGAGCCAGAAATTGCCAACGAAATGGAACTGATGGATGCGGTCCGTTTGGGTAAAGAGCCTTTGGCGAAACTGTACAACGGCTACTTAAAAGTCGGCTTTGGGAATTACACCATGCCGTATGCCGAAGCTTCATTTTCAAGCCTTCGGAACAAGAAGTACCAAGCAGGCGGCTTTGGAAGATACCATGCTTCATTCGCCAAATTGGATGGCAAGCCGTTCGGGTTTACGGATGCGGGCGTTTCCGTTTTCGGGAAGTATTTCATGAAGCGGCATGTGCTTTCGGCAGATGTGGAATACGACCTCGACCAGAACTATTACTACGGTTACGACCCTGCGGAATTGCAGCCGCCCAAGGACAGTATCAATCAGCTATTTCATCATGTGAAAGGAACGTTGGCGCTACGAACCCAACAGGGAAAGGAGAAGAAGATTTTCGATTTCGCGGACCTGAGTTATAGCCACACGCTTGACCGTTTTCAGAACCAAGAGGGTAGGGCGTCATTGAACGGTGGTGTGGTCATTCCAATCAAGAAAAGTGAGGTGCAGGTGCGCTCCAATTTGGATGTGTACCATAATCAATCGCCCGTTGCAGGCATTGACGATAACGTGATTTTCGGATTGGAAAGCGAGTTCAGACACCGCAGAGAACGCTGGGGAATTGATGCTGGTTTCGGCATGTTCGTGGATGGCAGAACCACCTACGTCAAACCCATTCTGACGCCCATTCTCCGGTTGCATTATTTCTTAGCGCAAGACATGGTTCGGTTCTATGTGAATGCAACGGGTGGTGTTCAGCGAAACGGACTGAGAAGCATTTCAGAGATCAATCCGTATGCACACACCGACCTCATTCGCAAGAACAGTTATGAGCGGCTGAACGTGGAAGGCGGTTTCAAAGGCAACATCTTCCGAATTCTCGGTTTCGACCTTTCGGTTGCTGAGATCATCACGCAGAATTACTTGCTATTCACGAATGATACTTCAGATGGAATAGGGTTGAAGTTCAATCCCGAATTCCATGACATCCGCGTAACGCGTTTCAAAGGTTCGTTGAGTTATTCGATGAGTGAGAAACTGTTTGTGCAAGCAACGGCTCAATACCGCTTGTTCCACATGCCGAATGACAGCATTCAGCCTTGGCATGAAGCTCCGTTCACATTCGTCTTCTCAGGAAATTACAACCTCAACGACAAGTTCATTTTCAAGGCATCCATTACCGCTGCTGGAAATCGCGTGGCGCAGGGATTTGTGACCGATAGCCTCGGAACACGTGCTGAACCAATCAAAATGAATGGCTATGCGGATATCAGTCTGGGCGCGGAATACCGCTACAAAAGATGGATTGGGGCGTTTGTGGACTTACGCAACATTGCCGCTATGCGCTATGAGATATGGAACCAGTATCCTGTGCAGCGGTTCAGCTTTATTGCTGGTTTACACTTCACGTTTTAAAACAAAAAGGGCGGTACGCATCATGCGTACCGCCCTTTCTTCTCATAAACCAGAAGCTGATTATCCAGCTACTTTCAATTCAATATTCAGTTCGATATCGTTAGAAAGAACAGCATCCTTCATTGGGCTGTCCCAGGCTACATCGTATTTCTTACGGTCGAAAACCAAAGTTCCAGAAACGGTTCCGTCAGCAATTTTCACATCAGTAACGGTCTCAGTATTGGTGTTTCCGCGAATGGTCAAATTGCCATTAACTGAACCATCTTCGTTCGCACCAGTAATTTCAAAACTTGCTGTTGGGTTCTCTTCAATGGCAAAGAAATCACCTGAAGAAAGGTGGCCAACGAGCATCTCGCGTGTTCCTTGAGCGCTTCCATCAGGAGCGTAGTTCTCATCAAGCGGAGTGATGCTGCTCATGTCTACTACAAAGCTTCCGCCTACAATTTTATCACCCTCCATGGTCAACGAGCCTTCTTGCAAGTTGATGGTTCCGTTGTGAGCTTTGATGCCGATCATTTTACCGACCCAGTTAACTGAGCTGGCGGCTGCATCAACAGATTTGGTCACTGTTTCCGCTACTGCGGTTTCTTCTGTAATAGTTTCTGCTTCGTTAGAATGGCTGTTTCCACCACCACAGCTTGCTAGAAATAGGGTTCCTGCCGCGGTAATAGTCAATAGTAATTTGGTTGTTTTCATTTTGATTGTTGATTGATTATTGGTTACAAATGTATATATCAATGTTTAAACATTGAAAGAAACAGATTGTTCACGGGCAGTCAAAAAAAGTTAAGTGACTTTGCTCAGGAGTTCTTGAGACAATCGTCACGTTCAAAACAATGCCCATCCGTAATTTCGATAAGCGAAAACAGAAAATGAAAGGAATCGTTTTATCGGTAATTATGCTTGTGACCACATGTGGAATGGCTCAGGATTTCGGGGAAATGAGGCTGCTGGCATGGAAAGGCGATAGTGCTGCCCAATACAATCTTGCGGTTTCGTTCTTAACCGGGAAAGGTGTTGAGCAGGACATTGATAGTGCTTTCTATTGGTTTGCTGAATCTGCGGAGGCTGGGGTGGCCTATGCGCAGTATAACCTTGGTCTGATGTATCAACAGGGAAGAGGAACTCTTAGAGATGATTCACGCGCTGAGATATGGTACCTGAAAGCTGCCAAAAAAGGCCTGTCAGAAGCGCAATTTGCTTTGGGCATGATGTACTATTCTGGCGATTGTGGATCGAACACCTGTGGTTTTTCGGTGCCATGGTTTCAGATGGCAGCCGTGCAGGGACACTTGGATGCTATGAACATGTTAGGGAACATTTATCTAGGTGGTGAAGGAGTTATCGTTAACTACCAGAAGGCACTTCAGTATTATAAGATGGCGGCAACCGATGGGCACCCCGAAGCACAGTTCAATCTCGGCTGGATGTATTATTATGGAAGGGGCGTGACCAAGAACAATGAAATTGCTACCATGTGGATGAAAAGGGCATCTGATCAGGGTAACCAAAAGGCCAAGATTTTCATTCAGTCCAATAGACTTGAGAGATATCTTTGATCATTGAATAGCTCCAAGAGCAACCTTGGCTTCTGGATCTATCGAAACATCGCTGACCCAATCTGCCGTTTCAACCTGTGGTGGCAGCTTCACAGGGTTTCCCAGATAATCCAAGCGTTTTCCTGGCCAAATGCATGACTTCCACAGATAAACGAAAAGCGATTTCTGATCAAGACTTGGATGTACGTGAGGTTTCAGCAACCGCTCATGGTATTCCGGATACAAACTCCAATGCACACCCATGTACATGTGATGAATTCCGTGATAGCCATTGTTGAATGCCATCCAATTGAACAGCTTTCCGGTGAATGAACGCGAGTGGTTGTATGGATGGTTCTCATCGCAACCATCGTGCTGCCAGTAGTTTGTGCCGAAAATGCCCCAAAGCGAATACATGTTCGGAATGAAAATGAGGAACAACATGCGCTGCCAATCAACTATCAGCGCCACAACTTTTATCGTGCCGACCAAGATTGCCTCTTTTTTGTATTGCGATGACCAACCGGGTTTTACATCCTTCATTCGTTGAACGAAAGCCTTCTCCGACTTCATGATATCTCGGGCCAGCAAGAAAAAGAAGAGCAGTTGGTTCAGAAAATTCCACTTGAAACGAGCACGTGTTGTACGAGCGGCATCTTTCGGTGTTTGCAAATGTTTGTGATGACTCAAATTATGTCCGGGAACATAACCACTTACAGGATTTCCTTTCACCGCAGAAAGCAGAAATTGGAACGCCTTGTTCCAAGCCATGCTTCGGAAAATAGGTACGTGGATCGTATTGTGAATAATGGTGGCAATGAAGAACTGCCAGTTGCAGTGCACTAACACTAAAATGGTTTTTCCTATCCAACCGAACTGACCCCACAGATACCAACTGATAGGGTAGAAGATGGCGTAAGCAACTACCGTGGCAATGGTTCTGTAATCAGCTTTGTAACGGATAAGACTTGCTTCGGCCATGGTGCAATATTAGTCACAATATTAGGGTTGGCAATTGAGCAAAATTCCTCAGGAAGATCAGGAATCGTGGCTCAGTTACCGTTTAACCTCTTGTAAACCTTTGCCAAACCATGTTTGGAAGTGAATACCAACTCGTAGCCTTCTTTAAGTTCTCTGAACAGATTTAGCGTGTTCGCATGATCCATGAACTGTTCATCCAAACACCAAGTGACCACATAATCAATTTTGCTTTCTGAGATCGACTCGTAATTCTGTAGGTCTACCCCCGGAGGTAGATGTTCTAAGCCATCGCCCTTGCTCAAGTATCTGAATGGATTCATTTTTTCCTTCCAAATTATCGGAAAATAGCCGGTGTTCGCTTCGTAATTGGCCAGTAGAACCAATGGTCTGTCAGCGCCTGCATAATCAAACCCGTGCATGAAAAGCCAGATGGTTTTACTGACACGCTGACCGTCAGGGGTTTTACCGCTATGGGAAAAACTCAGTGGAAGGACGCTCGATTTATCTGGAATCACAGTACTTGCGGAGAGGTATTCTTCAACCGCAACTGATGCAGATCGTTGAATTGGAAAGCGAAAAACGCAGAACATGACGATAATGAATGTACCAACAATGGTAGCACTCCACTTCAGCAGGTGGTGGTAGGGCACGCTTGCTAGCCACAATAGAATAATCAAGTAAGGGATCAATTGAATCCTCTTGCTTAGAAAGCTGCCACCTGCGAGGGCATCAGGTTGAAAGAAATAAATCACGATTACGAACACGAACGTCATCAGCAATACATCGTACATGTTCCATTTTCCCTTCCATACCTTAACAGCAAGTGCTGCTAACGTCAGAATCCCGAACAGGATGGAAAGGGTCATGGCCACATACTTCTCATCTGGGTGAAGATTTATGAGTGAACTAAGCTCGATAAGTTCGTGATAGAGATGCTTGGTCGAATAACCATTGGGCGTAGGGTCAAGTCCTTTGCGCGACAGGTATTCAAGCATAAGTAGAATTCCAGGTAGGAATCCTAGGAATACATTTCCGAAAATGTTCAAAAATCCAGTTCTTTCAACATTCTTGAGTTCAGATGACGAGCTGGAAAGTTGTGCAACCCATTTCCCCAAAGCAAGAGAACCGATTAGAAGCCCGGAAAGGACGAACCCGATGGGATGTGTAAAATATGTCAGCAGATTGATCAGTATAAAAACCACCGATCTTAGCCAGGTCATGTTCTTATAATGTTTGATCCAGTACCAAACACCCAGAAAGGAGAATATCACACCAAATGAAAAGTTGAAAAAACCCATCTGAAGAAGCTGATGGAAGATGAATGGCAACCCGATGAAGACAAGAAAAGTATTCTTTGGGTTGATAGCACGTACGATGGCGCGGAGTATATGACCGAACAGGAGTACATAAAATGTCAGAAAGACCTTCTCAGCGAGTCTGCCAGATAGAAAAGTTAGCAGAAAGGCTAGAGATACATGACCGAACCAATTAGGTTCTGTGTTCTGGTTCAAGAGGTAATATTCAGAATAGAAATCGATATCCGTGTTTGTTATAAGATCAAGCAGTACCTTGGAATTGTAAAGGTGACACGGGCCATCTCCAGTTAGGAAGTATTGGTTACTCCAAATAGGGAAAAGCAATAGTCCCATTAACAGCCAGAACAGAACCGTTTCGATCTGGTGGAATGAAAAGCGCATTTTTATCATTTCCGTCCGGTTATTTCCCGATGCAAAACTTGCTGAATATGTTTCCTAGCAGATCGTCTGTTGTAATCTCTCCCGTTATCTCACCGAGATGGAAAAGTGCCTTGCGAATGTCAATGGCCACAAAATCACCTGACATCTGATTATCAAAGCCATTTAAGACTTCAATTAATGAGTTTTTAGCATTGCGAAGCGCTTCAATATGACGCGTGTTGGTAACAATGGTCTGGTCTTCTTCGAGAGCCGATAGGTTCACGAAATCCGTCAACTGTTGAGTCAGTTCAGTGATGCCTGTTTTCTCTTTTGCTGAGATGGGAATGATGTCAAACTCAGAGAATTTTTCTTCCACATTCTCATCTGTTTTATCCGATTTGTTGGCTACGAGAATGAGCGTTTTTGCGATATCCTTCTTTCGAATTTCCAAGTTTCGGATTTCGGATTTCAATCTGTCTGAATCGTAGGTGGAAGCATCGAAAAGTAACAGTACCACATCTGCTTGTTCAGCCTTCTGCATGGTGCGTTCAATTCCCAGACTTTCAATGGTATCATCCGTTTTTCGGATGCCGGCCGTATCAATGAAACGATAGCGGATTCCATCAATAACCATCTCATCTTCAACGGTATCACGAGTGGTGCCCGCAATGTCCGAAACGATTGCGCGTTCCTCGTTCAGCAGAGCATTCAGCAAGGTCGATTTTCCAGCATTCGGCTCACCGATAATCGCAACCTGAAAGCCTTCTTTGATCACGTTTCCCAATTCAAACGAACCTATGAGTTGGTCAATCTTCGTATTGATGCGATTGATGAGCGTTTTCATCTCCGAACGGTCGGCAAACTCCACATCTTCTTCCGCAAAGTCCAATTCCAATTCAATCAGCGATGCGAAATGAACGAGCTCTTCACGAAGCACTTTCAATTCTGAACTGAAACCACCACGCATTTGATGCATGGCCACTTTATGTGCTGCTTCGGATGAAGAAGCGATCAGGTCAGCTACCGCTTCCGCTTGCGAAAGGTCCATCTTCTTATTGAGAAAAGCTCGCATCGAATATTCGCCTGGTTTGGCCATTCGGCAGCCATTTGCGCTAAGAAGATTCAGAATCCGTTTCTGAATGAACGTAGAACCGTGACACGAAATTTCCACTGAATCCTCGCCCGTAAACGACTTCGGGTTTCTGAAAACGCTCACCAAAACTTCGTCCACAATTGCGCCACTATCCATTATCTCACCGAACAGAATGGTGTGCGAATCAGCCTCAGAAACCTTCTTTTTTCCTTTTGGCCTGAACACTTTATCGGCTATCGCGAAAGCATCTTTCCCGCTGATGCGGATAACCGCAATGGCGCCTGCTCCAGAGGCGGTGGCCAAGGCCATGATGGTATCGTCAGGCGAGAAATTCATGTGGTCGTAAATGTCGGTAGTTATTGCCGAATGCCGATTCCGTAATGTTGCTTTAAAAGTGCTTCGTAAGGTTGTCGCGTTGCTTTTGCACTGATCCAAACGGTTGGGTTGAAGAATCCCAACGGA
The DNA here is from genome assembly GCA_020635495.1 of Flavobacteriales bacterium. Classification (GTDB taxonomy): domain Bacteria; phylum Bacteroidota; class Bacteroidia; order UBA10329; family UBA10329; genus UBA10329. Next base: position 164,950 of record JACJZQ010000008.1, read on the forward strand.
CGAGAATCCTTGAATCTCTGAAGCGTTTCACGTGCATCTCGGAAGAGTTGATTCTGTTCTGAATCAGTTGTGGCATATGGCAACTTTTTGAATAGGTGAATGAAAACGGACTCCTGATCTGTGAACTGTTGCTGAGATTTCTGTCGCTGAGTGAGTGACGAAACCAGTTGTTCAACGGTCTCCATGTTTTTCAGTTCGAAATGAGTGCTTAGAAGCAGTAATTCGAGGTTGGTTCTGAGATCCTCACGCTGGAGGGCTTTGGTCTCAAATAGCAGGTCGTTGATCAGTCTGATGCATTTACGAAATGCGCCATCTGCGAACATCATGTGAACGATCTGGCCAGAAATGGCTTCGCGGACGTGTGGCGAAAGATGCTCGCGAAGGGTTTCTGCAGACTGCAATAGTTCGCTCCATTTTTCGAACTCTCCGAAATACAGAGCCGCGTTGGCTTGCGTCCGGAAAACCTGTGCATTGCGGTAGTTCTTTACCGATGGGATAGAAGCGCTCCAAAACTTCAATTCGTCCTTGTAGGTTTGGTAGTATTCGAACCGACCCGCGCTCAGACCATCATTGATGAGGTTAGAAAGCAAGGCAATTGGAACTTGCTCGCGGCCGCGTGCCATCTCAGCATGTTGCTTCATCAACTGGAAGGCAGCTTCGGTATGTTTCAGGGCACTTTCGGTTTCATTGAGTGTGTGCGCCACAACCTGACGAATCATAATTCGATTGAAACTGGCTGATGGCGGACATTCTTCCAGATCAAGTTCATCGGCTTTGAATTCAATCTCGCGAAGCTGAATTTCAAGTTCCTTACGCTCCTCACGTTGCTGCCCGAACGACCGCTGAATATGGAATGCCATTTCATAATATTTTGCCAACAACGCCAGTTGCTTCGTGCGTTCCAGCGCATCCAATTGCATATCAATGGAAGAAATGATAGAGCTATTCGTCCCGTGTGAAACTTCCAGTAAGCTGAGTTCTTTTCCAAATAGCAATTCCCAATGCGGTTTCTGCTGTTCAGCCGCCAGTTTCGCTCCTTTTCGGAGTAGTTTTTTCGCTTCGCGATGAAGGCCACGCGAGGTGAGTGTGCGGCTGTTGAGCAAGAGTTGCGAAAACTCGTAAACGTCATGTTTTTGCCGGTCGTGGTCGCTAATGCTGTTCAGAAGCGCAGTAAATAATCGCGCACGCATCCGCACAAGATCAGTGCGACCGAGCTGTGCGTAATTCAGCTTGACCAACGGTTCTGGATCGGTTGGTTTTTTCTGCTGCGCCTTGAGAATGATCTCGAACAGTTTCCGCTCTGGTTCTCCACCAGAAATACTCTTGAAACCGAACTTTCTGAAGTGCGCTTTCTCCGTCTGACTCATCTTCCCGATCAACTCAAAAAGTCTATCCATTCAATTAATTAGAATATGAATTATAATATTTTGTAAATAAATGAATATCAAATAGATGACATACAATTTAATTGATATGGATATGAATAATAGATCGATAATTGACTTTTGATGCAGGTTTGGCCTATAGAGATTTGCATCGTTAAACTTTTAAAAACACAAATGATGAAAAATGCATTAAGAAATTTGGGGATTCTGATCGGTGGAGTGTCTCTTCTTACAAGCTGCGAGCCTGAAGAACTTAATCCTGGAACAGAAACGTTGGATTGTAATTATTTCACCGAAAATCGTGTGTTGGAAGATAAGCCAGATGTGAGCATCGACTACCTTATAACATGCGATATGAACGTGGATGGGGATATTGTAGTCAAGCCTGGTGTGACCATCGCTTTTGCCACAGATGCGGGAATTCATGTAAATGAAACGGGATCGTTCAAAGCCGAGGGAACGGCTCAAAACCCAATTAAATTTACAGGTCAAGATGGCGTAAAAGGTTCCTGGAGAGGTGTTCTGATAAACTCCAATGATCCGAAGAATGTATTCGATCATTGCATTATTGAGCATGCTGGTGGAATTGCACACAACAGTAATGGTAACCGAGGAGCGTTTGTAGTTTGGTCAGAATCTAGCCTATCGCTCACCAATTCTACCGTTCGTTTAAGTGGTTTGCATGGCCTGAATGCTGTGTACAGAAATTCCCTTATTCAACTTGGTGGAAACACGTTTACGGCAAACGATGGTGCACCAATGCTTATAGACTACGCCTATGTGAACGTTCCATCTGAAAACGACACCTATTCCGGTAACGGTACCAATAGAATTCTATTGTATGACAACGGAAACGGAATTAAGACCAATACAACTTGGAATAAGGTTGATGTTGATTACCAAGTACTCGCTTCTGTAGAGATCATAGTAAAAGAAGGTGCACTTTTTACAGTGGATGCGGGCTTGAACGCATTCTTCGAATCAGGAAGTTCCATTACGGTAAGAGACGATGCGGCTATGAGTGCAATAGGTACAGAGAATGATCGTATTGATTTTTACGGAGCTACAGCATCCAATGGTTCATGGGGCGGATTGTATTACACGTTTACCGCTAATGCGCTGAATGTGCTTGAGCAAGTAAATATTGAAGATGCAGGAGGTCCGGGGTTTGATGGTGCCATTTACATGTGGGCAAGTCCAAGGTTAACGGTTCGTAACTCGTACATCGGCAACAGTGGTTCCTGCGGCTTCTATGCTGGTGGTTCAGCTTCAGGCAACCCAAACCTTACAACAGAGAACGTGACCTTTGCTGCCAATAACGGAGCAGATTTCTGTGAGGATTAACTGACGAAGGAGGCTGCCGTTCAGGTCGCTGGGTCTTCCTTGCGGCAGCCGAATTCACTTTTCTAAGACAACCGATTTCAATACAGAAAAATGAAAAACATCTATATATCCGCGTTCGTGTTTCTTGCCGCGTTCAATACTTCAACCAAGGCTCAGTGCGTGGTTAACGAGACCGAAGACAATATCGGGGTTTATCCATCAGAACTACCAACGGTTTGTGTGAGCTCGAATTATTCAGAGTCGGCCACTGTTGTGGGGTTCAGAGACACGGTCTACGGTGGTTTTACTGTTCCGATAGATTCTATGAAAATCAACAGCGTTTTCGGTCTTCCGAGCGGGTTGAATTGGGCATGTGGCGTTTCGGATTGCACCAATATTCCAACGAATTCCGAACCACCGAGAGTATGCTTTTCTGTAGATGGAACCGTTGCAACAGAATTTCAGCAGGCAACAATTGGAGTGGAGATCATCCAGTCAATAACCATTTTTGGATTTCCGGTGGATCTGACAGACACGCTTTACACAACTATCGGTTCTTCCTCAGTAGATACGTCCGTGACGGTTGCTGGGATGACGCTCATCTCCGCAGCTTCCAATGCAACGTACCAGTGGTTGGATTGCGATAATGCGATGAATCCCATTCCAAACGAAACGTCTCCTTCGTACACTTCCGCAGTTGCCGGCTCGTTTGCGGTTGAGGTGACTCAAGGCAGTTGTACGCTGGTTTCTGATTGCTACTCTGTTGGTGGTTTAGGATTGAACGACCGTGTAGTTGAACCGTTTTTCAGCGTATTCCCGAATCCGAGTTCCAGTAAGGTTAATATTCAGGTTAAGGAGAACATGAATGTTAAAACGCTGAATATCATTGGTGTTGACGGCAGAATGGTTTCCGATATTCAAATGAATTCGATGCGTGGACAAACGGTAACGTTCAGTCTATCAAGAGGTGTCTATCTGGCTCAGGCAATCCGAGAAGACGGGCAAATGACATCGCAACGCATTGTAGTTACTGGAGAATAGCACGTGCCAAAATCTGTGTAAAACTTCATTTTCAATTGCACGGGGTGTGGGTTACATTTGCCGCGCAATA
>JACJZQ010000009.1 GCA_020635495.1 Flavobacteriales bacterium
AAAATCTGAAGTGATCACCGTTACGGTTTCCCAACTGGTAAGTGTTTGTCCGCCACAGGCATCTTGAACCGTATAGGTGTAGGTTGTTGTCTGGTTTGGCGATACCGAGACGTTGCTTCCAGCAGGTGCACCATTATCCCACGAACCAGAATAGGGTCCGAAGCTACCGCTTGCCGATGCGGTAAGGTTGGTGCTCTCTCCTTGGCAAATGGTGGTGCTGCCTGTTGTTGCAAGAGACAGTTGAACATCATTGTCAATGATATTCATGGTGTAAACAGGTGGCGCTGTACAGGTACAACCTCCTCCTAGCAGACTGAGAACAACTGTTTCGTTTCCTTCAGGAGTGAAATCCAAGATTCCTTCAATGCTCAGAACAACAGAATCCTGCCCTGCAGGAATAGTAACGGTGCCCGGTAGTGTTGTGTAATCAACTCCCGGAGTGGCCGTTCCGGCAACGTTGTATCCAACGGTTATTGCATTTGAATTGGAGCTACCAGGCAATCTTCTGAACACGAAACTTCCAATATCGCAGCCTTCATTAACACCTCCAACGCCTGTAACCGTTTCCAACGTTACTGGGTCTCCTCCACTGGCGGAGAAACTTCCTTCTTCCAAGAAAACCCCAGAGTCAAGGGCTCCATCTCCAGCGTCTGCAATGGCAATTTTAATGTGATACGTTTGGCACGGAACCACTACTGCCTTGGCCGTTAATACGGTAGTAAAGGCATCGTATTGAACCTCCGCACCGCTTGAATTATCTACATAATAAGCACAGTTGTTACATGGACCTGTGGCAGGTTCGGTTCCGCTGTAACCGTTGTTGATATTGTTGATGGTAACGGCTATTGTAGTTCCAGGAATGAGCGCAATGTTTTCGGCTCCGCCAGAATAAGGTCCTGAAATTCCAGGTCCTGAAAGGAAAAACCCGAACACATCATTATAGGGAGAGCCCACATATTCCGGATACTCCTCAGAACCGAACACATAGTTGAATCTTAGCGTATCGCTCTGCGGAATGAAATCAAATTCCAGAATGGCTGCATCGTACGTTGTGAAGTTATTGGCCAGATCCGTCAGATCCGGGTCTCCAGCCAAGCTGTGGTTAAAGCTGCGGTTGTTGCTGTTGTCGGGTCCAACGGCATAAACGGCCTGTCCAGATGATAGTATCAGACCATCCTGAATTCCGAGCGTAGCTCCATTTCCGAACTCGCCAATGGCGCCTGAACCTGATGCAAGACTTCCAGTAAATGTGATGTTCGAAACCGTAACACACTCACCCAACAGGACATTCTCTACGTAATTCTGAACCTCTGAAGTAGTTGTTGCCGGAGTAACAGATATGGTCTGAGCCATGGACTTTCCGTACAGACCTAAGCAAACCGAAGCTACCCAAAGGCACTTTAGATGGAACTGAATATTTGAAGTAGAAATGTTCAAGATCTGGTCCTTCGCACGTACGCGCACAGGGCTATTCTGTACGAGCAACCCTCAAAAAGGTTATCCGGGGAGTTCAACCGTTCTTCTTGTTAACAATTCGGTAATAAACGAAGACACGGCTATTGATACTTTTGATCAAAATCAAAACCTCATGAAATTCGGCCTGCTTGAGATCTTACAACTGATTGGTGCCCTCGGATTCTTCATCTATGGAATGAAGGTGATGAGTGATGGCATTCAGAAGGTTGCCGGTTCTAAAATGCGAGACATCCTGGAGGCCATGACCTCCAATCGGGTGCTTGGCCTATTAACCGGTTTCATGGTTACTGCTTTGGTGCAGTCTTCTTCAGCTACCACGGTTATGATCGTGAGTTTTGTGAATGCTGGATTGCTGAGTCTGGTAGAGTCCATAGGTGTAATCATGGGTGCTAACATTGGAACCACCATCACGGCTTGGCTTATCTCCATTTTGGGGTTCAAGGTTAAGATATCTGCCTTGGCATTGCCAATAATCGCTGTCGGTTTTCCCATGCTTTTCTCATCTCGCGATAGGATCAATTCCTGGGCACATGTATTGATAGGGTTTGCACTACTTTTCATGGGGTTGGACGAGTTGAAAAACTCGGTCCCGGATTTGAAATCCAATCCTGAAATATTGAGTTTCCTTCAGCATTACGCAGACTTGGGATATCTGTCCACTTTCATCTTCATCATTGTAGGAACAGTGCTTACGCTGGTGGTACAGTCATCTAGCGCAGCTATGGCTCTTACGTTGGTGATGTGCAATGAGGGGTGGATACCATTTGAATTGGCCGCAGCCATGGTACTGGGCGAGAACATTGGTACCACTATAACTGCCAACCTTGCTGCCCTGGTAGGAAACATACATGCAAAAAGAGCGGCTGGGGCTCACTTCATTTTCAACGTTTTCGGAGTGATCTGGATGTTTGTGGTATTCCCATTTTTCTTGAAAGGAATTGCATACTACATGGGCAATTTCATGCAAATGTTCCCTTCCTCAGAAAGTGCCAATTACAACCCGGAACATATTCCAATTGCCCTTTCCATTTTCCACACCAGTTTCAATATTCTGAATGTACTTATGCTCATTTGGTTCGTGCCTTTTATTGCTAAAACGGTTACGCGCATCATTCCTTCCAAGGGAGATGATGAGGACTTCAGTCTGGAGTTCATCGGACGTGGTTTGGTTCAAACTCCAGACATCTCATTGGCCGAAGCCGAAAATGAGATCGTGAAGTTTGCCAAGATCAATCAGAAAGGTGTTCAGAAGATCAGTGATCTGATTGAAGAAACGGAACACAGAACGCAGCAAAAGCTCCTCAAAAAAATCAAGGAATATGAAGAGCACACGGACCTTATAGAATTGAAGGTTGGCGAATTCCTAATGGAACTTAGCCGATTGGAATTGTCCAACCAAGGTTCGAGAAGGGTGCAATCTCTCTTGGCTGTTATCAACCACATGGAGTCTATTGGCGATGTCTACTATCAGATGTCTCGTTCAATTGAGCAGAAAATTGAGAAGAAGATCTGGTTTGACGAAAGCCACAGAAATGACCTCAGAGAAATGAGAGATCTGGTTTTCAAGAGCATGGAAATAATGAAGCCTGCGTTGCGCAAAAAAGCTGACCAAGTGAATTTGGAAGCTGCCATTGAGATTGAGAAGCAGATAAATCAAATGCGTGATCGATTTAAGGCCAAAATCTTCAAGAAGATCGAAAAAGGGAAAACCAATCTTGAAACCGGTTTGATCTATATGGACTTGATCAACGGTTACGAGAAAATCGCTGACCACGTGATTCACGTTTCACAAGCGCTACGCGGTGATCATCTCGATCTTGAAGACGAGGTTACTACCTAAAATCCCAAGGTAGAAAGCACAATATCTGGCGATATGATAGTGTCGCTGTGCTGAAGGTCGCGGTCAACAATGAAAAGCTCATATCTGACCGTATCATAAGGTGAACCCGGGCGGGCATCAATTCTCACATCCATTCTGCCTTCGAGCGCGTTTCCAACACCTGCAGACTCCAATCGCTTAAATCGGGCATGGAATGGTGGGTCGGTCACAAACTCAACATATTGCCCATTTCTCTTCTCAAAATAGCGAATGAAGAGGTTGTAATAATAAGGCTCCCCAAGAGCAAAAACGCCTTCATTATCAGACTCATTCAAGCCAAGATTTCCATCGCCATCCGTAAAACGGAAGCTTATCATTCCAAGTGAGTCAATGACGCTAGCGGCATTCGGGTTGAAGTACATTCCAAGGAATTCAACGTCTGGCCTGTTCGGATAATCTGCATTCTTAAGGCAAGAACTCAGTCCAACGGTTACTAACAAAAGCAGAATAGCTCTCTTCATCTTTCAAAATTAGACAATTTTGCGCCCAGCAATCGGCACATGAACGCACACACCGCAAGCATTACTGAACGCATTTTCTGTATGAACGAACACAACGATGTGTTGTTCGAGCAGATCGCTTTGGAGTTGTTCCGATTGCATGCCACCAAGAACGAAACATACCGCGCTTTTATTGGGCATCTAGGAGTCGATACGGAAAATGTTCAGCGGCTAAGCGACATTCCCTTCTTACCGATTTCCATGTTCAAACGGCATCAGGTTGGCGTTTTCAATGCGCCACCCGAAGCGGTTTTCCTCAGCAGCGGAACCACTGGAATGGAACGCAGTCAGCACATGGTGGCAAGTTTGGCACTGTACGACAAAAGCTTGTTTCTATGCTTTGAACAGTTCTTTGGAAAGCCCGAAGATTACTGTATTCTGGCATTGCTTCCCTCCTATTTGGAGCGCTCCAATTCTTCGCTTGTTTACATGACGCAGAAGCTGATGCGGAAAAGCGGTCATGCTGATAATGGCTTTTATCTGGATCGGCTCACATCACTTTCGAAAGTGCTGAAAAAGAATTCGAAAAATGGCGTGAAAACGCTTCTGATCGGAGTAACATTCGCGCTGCTCGAACTCGCAGAAAAGCATCCGCAGGAACTGAAAAACTGCATGATTCTGGAAACGGGCGGGATGAAAGGCAGACGCAGGGAAATGCCACGAGAAGAAGTGCACGAAATCCTGAAATCCGCATTTGGTTTAGAGAACATCGCCAGCGAATACGGCATGACCGAACTGCTAAGCCAAGCATATTCTCTGGGCGAAGGAATTTTCAGAACACCGCCTTGGATGCGGGTTTATGTTCGCGAAGCAACTGACCCATTGAACGTCTACGAACGTGGTAAAGGCGCATTGAATGTGATCGATCTGGCCAATATGCATAGTTGTCCGTTCATAGCTACGCAGGATCTGGCACACATCCATCAAGACCACTCTTTCGAAGTGCTTGGGAGAATGGACGATGCGGAAGTGCGTGGGTGTAATTTGATGGTTTCTACCTAGCCCGTCATTGCGAACTGAGTGAAGCAATCTCCTGATTGAGATTGCCGCGTTCGTTCCTCACTCGCAATGACGATCAAACAGCATTGATCAAGAAGTAATTCTTCTTGCCACGCTGCGCGAGGATGTATTTTCCAGAGATCAAGAAAGAAGCATCAACCGACAGATCAACAGCCGAAACCTTGTTCTGATTGATGGAAACGCCATTTCCCTGAATCATCTTTCTGGCTTCACCTTTCGATGGAAAAACAGCCGCTTTCTCAGTCAAAAGATCGATGACGCCAATTCCGCTTTCCAGTTCAGATTTCGAGATTTCAAACTGTGGAACGCCATCAAAAACCGAAAGCAAATCGCTTTCTGAAAGCTTGCGCAGACTTTCTTCCGTTCCTTTTCCGAAAAGAATTTCTGAAGCCGCTACAGCCGCGTTGTAATCATCCTCAGAATGCACACGAATAGTCACATCTTTAGCCAGTGCTTTTTGCAACGCACGGGCGTGCGGTGCTTGCTCATGTTCCGCTTCCATCGCTTCAATTTCCGCTTTCGGAAGCAACGAGAAAATGCGGATGTACTTCTTCGCGTCCTCATCAGAAGCATTCAGCCAGAACTGGTAGAATTGGTATGGTGAGGTTCTTTCTGGATCTAACCAAACATTGCCGCTTTCGGTCTTCCCGAATTTGCCGCCATCGGCTTTGGTGATAAGTGGCGCAACCAAAGCTTTCGCTTCGCCCAAGCCCATTCTGCGGATGAGTTCTGTTCCTGTGACGATGTTTCCCCACTGATCGGAACCGCCCATTTGCAGCTTCACGCCTTTGGTTTTCAGCAGGTGCGCAAAGTCGTATCCTTGCACCAACTGGTAACTGAACTCCGTGAACGAAATGCCTGTTTCTAAACGATTCTGAACCGAATCCTTGGACATCATGTAACTGACCGTAATGTGTTTCCCAATGTCTCTCATGAACTGGAGAAAACTCATGCCCTTGAACCAATCGTAATTGTTGGCCAACTCAGCTTTGTTGTCGCCATTCTCAAAATCCAAGAACTTCAAAAGCTGCTTGCGAACACCTTCCTGATTCTTGCGCAGCGTTTCCTCATCGAGAAGGTTTCGCTCGGCAGATTTTCCCGAAGGGTCACCGATCATTCCTGTAGCGCCACCCACCAAGGCAATCGGTTTGTGACCCGCCAACTGCAAGTGCTTGAGCAACATGATCGGCACCAAGTTTCCGATGTGCAACGAATCAGAGGTTGGGTCAAAGCCCACATAACCCGTCACCATTTCGCGATTGAGCATTTCTTGTGTTTCGGGCATGCTGTCGTGAAGCAGTCCTCGCCATTTCAATTCGTCAATAAGGTCGTGGTTGGGTTTGAATGCCATTCTTAATTATTTGGGCGGCAAAGTTATCAGCCTTTGCGGTAATCCGCCCGATCAAGCGCCATCAAAACCTCATCGAAATAGTTGTCATCGATTTTCAGGCATCTTGGTTCACAGCCATACTCCTTAAAACCAAGGCTCTTGTAAAGCGAAATAGCCACTTGATTACGAGCCGATGCCCCTAGAAGAATCCGCTCAAGACCATCAAACTCAAAAGCGCTGCGGATCGTTTCCTCCATCAGCTTCTTTCCTAGCCCTTTGCCTCTTTGATCTGGGTGAATAAAGACCGACCAAACCGTGCCCTTGTGCCTGACCTTCGGTTGGTGACTTCGGTAAAAACCAGCTATGCCAATGAGTTGATCCTGATTGAAAACACCGATTATAAAGTGGCCTTCAAGGGTTGTGTTCCGTTCGAAAAGTCCTTTTCGGTGAGGCTGTTCATCCTCGTTTGAGGCACCGAACGAACTTGGGGCTAGTTCCAAAGCAATGGTGCGCATCGCGTTCCATTGCTCAAAATCATTATCTACTAGTTTTCGAATTTCCATCTACAGAAAGTCTTGAATGAAGCCCCGAACACCAACGCCTCCCATGAAGAGGGAAAAAAGAAAAATGAGAAACAGAATGAGGTTCTCCATGTTCGAATTGGCGTGTTCGCCCATGATCTTCTTGCTTGATGTGAGGTAGAAAACACCCCCAACCGTCACTGGAAGCACCAAAGCCGCAAACGCTTGGCTGGCAACCATCACAAACACAGGTCGCGCATGGAAAATGGGAACGACCAATCCGAGCAGCGACATGACAAGGACGATCATGCGGAAATTGAACTTTTTCAGGTCGCGTTCCCAGCCGAAGAAATCGCACAGCAACCAAGGCAGAAGCAACGTGTTCGGAAACTGAGATGAAAGCCCAGCAGCGGTGATTCCAATGACGAAAATGGCTACCGCGTACTTACCCGCCACAGGTTCGAGCAATGGGATCATTTCCTTTGCATCGTTGAGCGATTGTCCTGCGAGGTAAAGAGTTCCTGCTGCCGCTGCCATGATAGAGGCCGATATCAAAAACATCATCGTGGCACTGATGGCCGCATCTCGGTTCTGGATTTTCATGTCCTGAATTCCCCAACCTTGCTCTTTTACCAGTGTGGTTCGGACAATGAATATCATGGATGAAACCGTGGTTCCGACCATTCCCGCAATGACCAGATGCGAGCTTGAATTGGAAGTTGCATTTGTCTCTGGAACAGATGGAATCAACCCGTTCAGCATATCCGCAACAGGCGGCATCATCAGCACGAAATTGATGAAGAACGCAAAGCCCATGAACGCCACCATTCCCGCCAACACTTTTTCAAAAGTTGAAGTCGTTCCCACGAAGAAAATCGCGTAGATCATAGCAATGGAACCAATTGCCCACGCAATCGGGGAAATACCACCATCAACCCACATCAACGACCATTCGTGCAGCACATCAGCCACAATTCCCATTACGCCCATAATTCCACCAGAAACGTTGACTGTCAATGCCACCAACAGAAACATCCCGAAAGCAGGATGAATATGTTTTCGGAATGCAGCCAAAGCCGTTTCGCCTGTTACAATCGTGTATTTCCCGAACAAACGGATGAGATAATAAGTGACCAAGCACGAGAGAAGGATGGTCCAAAGCAGTGCCATGCCGTAGTTGGCACCCGCTTTTGCGATGGCCGTAACGCTGCCCGTTCCAATGTTGAAACCGATAAGGAACAGGCCAGGAAGAATGGACTTGATGAAGGTTTTCACGCACTAATTGATTTGTTTCAGCGCTTCCTTAACGTCATTGGTGGGCATCTGACATGCCTTGTCCACACAAACGTAGATGGTGGTCTCACCTTCCATAAGCTTGTACTCCAATAGCGGCAGCCCATTTTCCGTTTCTCCACCTATCATCAACTTATTAGAATGATAATGCTGTTCAAATTCCGCACGCTTGGCATGGGCATCTTTACCCACAATAGCAACCTCATAAAATGGATACGCTTGATACAACGCCAATTCCAACCAATTGGAATACCAACTCGGTCCTTGCGAAATACTTGGTTTCACATTTTGGAACATCTGCTCAGCAATCTTCAGATACTCCGAATTATCGAAGTAATGTCCAAGTAGGAAAAGTCCTTTGGCCATACTAGAATTCGAAGCTGGAATCACGTTATCCGTCAATTCCATTTTACGGGCAATGAGCTGCGCATCGCTGTTGGAATTGAAGAAGAACATGCCCGATTCTGGATCGTGAAAATGCTCGATAGCATACTTGGCCAAGGCTTCAGCCTCATCCAACCATTTTCTGTCGAATGTTGCTTGATAAAGCGAAATCAAGGCTTCGATGGTGAAGCAGTAATCTTCCAAAAATCCATTGATGGTGGAACGGTTTTCCTTGTGGCTGTGCCATAGTCCGCCATCATCTTTTCGTTGGGTTTTGAGAATGAAATCAGCGCTTTTCAAAGCTGTTTTCAGGTATTCTTGATTTCCAAAAGCGCGGTACGCATCCGCATAACCTTTCAGCATCAGTGCATTCCACGAAGTGAGTTGTTTATCATCCAAACCTGGGCGGATGCGCTTGCTTCTTTCAGCCAGCAACTCTGCTTTTACTGAGGCAACTTTCGTTTTCAATTCATCAGCCGACCAACCTTTTTGCTTTGCGAAATCTTCATCGGTTTCATCGCGCAGCAGAATGTAGTTTTCGTGTTCCCAAAATCCTTTTGAGTTGATGTTGTAATAGTCCTTCACCCAATCGAAATCATCACCCAGAACCGATTTTAATTCATCTTCCTTCCACACATAGAATTTACCTTCTTCGCCTTCGCTATCGGCATCTAAAGCAGAATAAAATGCACCTTCTTTGGAGGTCATTTCGCGCTCAATGAATTCCAGAGTCTCCTCTACAATTTCCTTGTAAAGTGGGTTTTTCGTTGCCTGATACGCTTCGGAATAAAGTGACACCAATTGCGCGTTATCGTAAAGCATCTTCTCAAAGTGCGGCACTTTCCAAACGCCATCAACCGAGTAGCGCGCAAAGCCACCACCGACCTGATCGTAAATGCCACCGAAAGCCATTTTCTGAAGGGTCAACTCCACATGCCTTTGAACGTTCTCGTCCTTGTTTAGAAATGCAAAGCGAAGCAGAAATTCATAGTTGTTCGGCAATGGAAACTTTGGTGCGCGATTCGGGCCACCCTCGCGGTTATCAAACTCCGAACTCCATTTTTTGACGAGCCCAGCAATCTCCGCTGAAGTCATTTTGGAAGTATTCGAACTCTTCTGAATCAGCTCACTTTGTTTAATGCCTTGGGTAAGATTGGTGGCGTATTCCAATGCTTTCTCGCGGTCACTTTCCCAAAGACTCGCAACGCGTTGAAGTACATCTAGCCATTGATCTTTCGGAAAATACGTTCCACCATAAAGCGGTCTTCCATCGGGCAAGGCAAAACAATTGAGCGGCCAACCTCCACGACCTGTGATCAGTTGCACCGCGTTCATATAAACTTGATCCACATCGGGGCGCTCTTCCCGATCGACCTTGATACATACGAAATTCTCGTTCATGAAGGCCGCCACCGTGCTGTCCTCAAAACTTTCATGCTCCATCACGTGGCACCAATGGCAGGCGCTGTAGCCGATGCTGATGAGCATGAGCTTCTGCTCTTTCTTGGCAAGCGCCAGACTTTCGTCATTCCATGCCACCCAATCGACCGGGTTGTGGGCATGTTGCAATAGGTAAGGACTTGTTTCGTTGATGAGGGCGTTGGTGTACTGGTGCTCTGACATATCAGAATTTGAATGCTGACCACAGGATTGCATCGTTGCAAGCCCACAGATCAAAATGATGGATAATAGTGGCGGAATGCGCATACCAAATCAAAAGTAGCAGATAAACACAGCTAACTTTGCAGCATGAATGAATCGGCATTGGACACAGTGGCTTTGGCAACTGAAGACACCTTGACGGAGAGTGCGCTCGATTCCACTTTTTTAACCGCGGTGGAAAAGCCTGTGGTGAGTCTGTTCTCCGATCACTTATTGGAGACTGACACGTTGGAGCCTCTTTCTAGACTGGATATCTCGAACGAGTTCGTTTTCGTTCTATTATCCATCTGTGCGTTTCTCATCATATTCCTGCAGCGAAATTCAGATGGTATTTTCTCAACCATTATCAGAAGCAGTTTCGATAGTAATCTGGCCGCACAAGAATCGAGAGTAGATAACTCTCAGAGAACACGGAACATCCTGATTCTACAATTCATTAGCGCCATTTCAATTTCTGTTTTTGTATCGGGAGTTATTTTATGGTCAAATCCTACATTGGATTCGTTTGCACCAATTTTCGGGCAGGTGTTTGGCGGACTTCTGTTGTTTGTAATTCTGAAACGAGGTCTGCAATGGGCGTTAGCTAACTTGTTTCAGCTGAGCAACGTTCTCAAAAGCTTTCATTTCAACGTTAATGTGCTTTGGTCCTTTGCAGGATTATTGGCTCTGCCCCTGTGCCTCTTGCTGTTTTACAGTCCGATAATTCCCACCACCTACTTGACTGTTGTGGGAACTGTCATATTCCTTCTGTTTTATCTGAAGGTTTTACAGCGAGGTGTTCGAATTTCATTGTATTCCGGCTCCGTCTCTCCGCTGCATTTGTTTTATTACTTTTGCGCGCTGGAAATGCTACCTCTTTTTGTGCTGATTAGAGTTGCATTTCTACTTCAGTAATTCCTGTCTGATCAATGGATAAAGTAAAAAGTATACTTGTTTCTCAACCACAACCCGAGGGAGACAAAAACCCTTACTTCGATCTTGCCGAAAAACACAATCTGAAAATTGATTTCCGGTCCTTCATTCATGTGGAAGGAGTGGAAGCCAAGGATTTCAGAACTCAGAAGGTCAATATTCTGGAGCATACCGCAGTGATCCTTACAAGTAAGAACGCTGCCGATCACTTCTTCAGAATCTGTGAAGAAACACGGGTTACCGTGCCGGAAGGCATGAAATATTACTGTGTTTCTGAAGCGATCGCCTATTACTTACAGAAATATGTGGTATACAGAAAACGAAAGATCTTCTATGGTGGAAACACTTTCAGTGATCTGGTAGAGGTATTGAAGAAACATAAGGGCGAAAAGTTCTTGCTTCCTTGTATTGACGATCTCAAACCAACCGTCCTGCAATCACTTGATGCATTGGGCGTCAGCTACACGAAGGCCGTCCTCTACAAAACCGTAAGCAGCGACCTTTCCGATCTGGCCGATGTGAATTATGATGTGCTTGTGTTCTACAGCCCTTCAGGAATCAAGTCATTGTTTGAGAACTTCCCAGATTTCAAACAGAACAAGACAAGAATTGCGGCTTTCGGGCCAACTACTACGCATGCTGTAAAGGAGCACCACCTTAAATTGGATATTGGCGCACCGGTACCGAACGCCCCTTCCATGACCATGGCGTTGGATCAGTACATCACAGCCGCCAACAAGAAGAAGTAACTGTTAAAAATGCATAACTGGAAAGGGGCCGATCAACGTTGCCCCTTTTTTGTTTTTTACCTTCACAAAGCATGAGCAATACGTCTTTTGGAAAAGAAGAAAAACTCTGCTCCAAAAAGGAGATAGACTCTTTGTTCAAGGATGGAAATAGCTTTGTGGAGTATCCGCTAAAGGTCATTTACAATGAGTTGGATTCTTCGATAGCCAAAACCCGCGTGTTGATATCTGTTCCTAAACGCAGATTCAGAAAAGCGGTGGATAGGAATAGAATCAAACGACTGATCCGCGAAGGATATCGAAAAAGCAAGATGGAGTTCTTGGAAAAATTGAATGCCGATGGAAAATATTTTGCTCTCGCATTTGTTTACATTGGCAAAGACATTCCACATTATTCAGGTGTGGCTGCGGCCATGCAATTAGCGTTGGATAAAATGAAAACACAGAATCAATGATGTTTCTTAAAGCACTCAAGAAAGTAAGGTCGATCTTAGTGGTCATTCCTCTAGTGCTCCTCTCTTTTATGATGAGCAGCTACGTTGACTCGTACTTCGAGATCAGCAAGAATCTCGACATATTCATTACCCTTTTCAAGGAGTTGAATCTCTACTACGTTGACGATACCCAACCGGGAGACCTGGTAGAGAAAGGAATTGATGGCATGTTGGAGTCGCTAGACCCTTACACCACGTTTATTCCAGAATCTGATATTGAAGATTATCGATTTATGACCACTGGCCAGTATGGCGGAATCGGTGCTCTGATAAGAAAGAAAGACAGTCTGATCGTGGTTGCAGAACCGTATGAGGATTTCCCTGCCATGAAAGCGGGGCTTTTGGCCGGAGACATCATTCTTGAAGTGAATGGAAAATCTACCGAAGGAAAATCTACCAGCGATATCAGCGAAGTGTTGAAAGGTCAACCACAGACCGAAGTGAAGGTCAAAATTCAGCGTTTCGGAGAGGATAAACCCCAGGAGGTTTCAATCGTTCGGGAGGAAATTCAGATCAAGAGCGTTCCTTATTCGGGTATGCTGAACGATGAGGTGGGTTATGTGAACCTATCAAGCTTTACGGATAACTGTAGCCAAGATGTGAAAGCAGCTGTGGAGGAGTTGAAGGGAAAAGGCATGAAGAAGTTGATTCTGGACCTTCGAGGCAACCCTGGTGGGCTTTTGAAAGAAGCCGTTTCTCTTAGCAACCTATTTGTTCCTAAAGGAGAATTGATCGTAAGTACCAAAGGAAAGGTGCAAGAGTGGAACAAGGATTATACTGCCACGCAGCAACCTTTGGACAAGGACATGCCGCTGGCCGTGCTTGTGAACAGTGGCTCGGCATCAGCATCTGAGATCGTTTCTGGAGTTATTCAAGATCTTGATAGAGGTGTTGTTATTGGCCAACGCAGCTACGGAAAAGGTCTGGTTCAGACCACGCGTCCGTTGAGCTATAACTCTCAATTGAAGGTTACAACCGCCAAGTATTACATTCCGAGTGGAAGATGTATTCAAGCACTGGATTACAGCAATCGCAACGAAGATGGCAGCGTTGGGAAAGTGCCAGATTCGCTCATTACCCAATATGCAACCAAAGCAGGCCGACCTGTATTTGATGGTGGGGGAATCAATCCTGATGTGGAATTGGAACCGAGAAAGCTTTCAGAGGTAGCATTCAATCTCGGAATGAAGATGCTCTACTTCGACTATGCCACGGAGTATCGTTACAAGAACCCTACAATTGCCGCTACCAAGGACTTCAGGGTCTCTGATGAGATGTATGAAGATTTCACCAAATGGCTTGAAGCGAAGGAGTTCGATTACACAACCGACAGTGAGCGTATGATGGAAAAGCTCAAAGAGGTAGCCGAAGAAGAAAAGTATTTCGGCAGAATTGAAGGCGAATACACGGCCCTGCTTGACAAGGTGAAGCACAATAAAGTGCATGATCTTGATGAATTCAAAGATGAGGTCAAGGACCTGCTGAGAGGAGAATTGATATCGAGATATTATCACCAAAAAGGAAGAATTGAAGCCATGTTGGAGGAGGACCCTGAAGTGAACAAGGCGTTGGAGATCTTGTCAGATGCTTCAGAATACAAGCGAATTCTTTCGGACACATCATTAAAGGAGTGATATTCGCAGGCGTACATGCCGCTACTTAAGGAAGATCAGCATCGGGAAATTGCTTTCTGGGGCCTGGCAATGATTGCCATGGGGTTACCCCTATCCATTTTCCTGATGAGTGTGGGTGTATTCGTTCTGATTGGCAATTGGCTCCTGGAAGGCAATTACCTGCAACGTCTCAAACGGTTTTTTACCGACCCGCTTTCTCTGGCCATCTCTTCTCTATTTCTGATCTATGTGGTTGGTCTTATTTGGACACAGGATTTTGCCATGGGTTTCAAAGAGTTGAAGAGCAAAGTGCCTTTGGTGATTCTTCCACTGACCATTTTCACAAGCAGACTCCCGAGCAAAAAACGGTTGTATGATATTTTGTTAGTATTTGTTGTGGCCTGCTTGGTCGGAGTGCTCTTCGGAATGGCAAGGCTGTTTGAACTATCTGGAGATGAACTGCTGGACAAACGGAAGATCTCGGTTTTCATTTCTCACATCCGATTCGGATTGATGCTTGTCATGGCATTCTTCATCCTTGTTTACTTCCTCTATGCGAAGTGGAAAAGCTGGTCGGTGACGGAAAAAGTGCTGACGATGGCCTCCATGCTTTGGATAGTTTGGTTTCTGGCCATGCTGGAGGCATTCACATCATTTGCTGCGTTTGGAGTGGCATTGGCAATTGCACTCGTGATGCTTTTCACCAGAAAATTCCCGTCTCGATTAAAGTTAGCCGCAGCAGGCATCATATCGGTTGTGTTTGTCCTGTTGGGAATCTGGGCTTCATCTATTGTCGAAAACCGATTTCATAAGGTTCCTTCCGATTACCTTACGCAACACCTCAGAACCTTAAGTGGCAACTTTTACGAGCACAACACTTCCATTCCGTACCGGGAAAACGGCCATAGGGTTTGGGACTACGTTTGTTGGAAAGAGCTGCACGATCAATGGCCTAACAGAAGCGATTTCGATTTCAATGGCCTCGACAAAAAAGGTCAGGAGATCAAGTACACCACCATCCGGTATATGACATCAAAAGGATTGAAAAAGGACTCGGCCGGAGTTTCTATGCTTACCAAAAGAGACATTCAAAACATAGAGTCTGGTTACACCAATTACCGGTACACCACCAAGTTGGGAATAGCCCGCAGGTTCGATCAGATTCTTTGGGCAATTGAGCAATATACGTGGAACGAGAATGCCAATAATTCATCGACCATTCAGCGGTGGGTGTACCTGGATGTTGGTCTTGGAATTTGGAAAGACAATCTGGTGTTGGGGGTTGGCACAGGAGACGTTCAAAAAGCTTACAAAGACGCGTACCAAGCAGACAATCGAGGATTGGAACAACGATTCCAAGGAATTTCTCACAACCAATATTTAACCATTGGTATTGCGTTAGGAACAGTTGGTCTCATCATTTTTTTCATCTCCATTTTTTACCCGTTGTTCTTGTATCGAAGAGACTTTCTGTACGTGGTTTTCATTACGCTGATGCTTGTGTCATTCATGACAGACAACACCTTTAACCGTCAAGCAGGGGTAATTCTGTTCGGGTTCTTCAACTCGTTGCTAATAGCCAGAAGAGAATTCTCCGAGACTGAAGACTAACTCAGCAGGCCTTTTATCTTGTCTTTCAGGTTTGGCTTAATGTCAACGTCAGGCAGCGGTCCGTTCCAAGTCTGGCCTTGTTTGAGCACATTCTTCACAAACCACGAAGAACTTACGCCCCATTTCTTTAGGAACGTCTTTTTGCCATCGTTCATCCGCACACGGCCGGTGGATTTTGACATGAAGTGATAAGAGCGGCTCTCTCCCAGCCCTTTGAAAACCCGCACACCTTGTTTCCAAAGCTTCATGCTAACGTCTGGGTCTGAGTACAGGCCAGGGCTGAACTCCTCTCCATAACCACCAATGACTTTCCACATGTTTCTGTGCATGACATTCGGTGGCCAAGTGCTTCCACTCCAGTCCGGTTTGGACATTTCCGAGAGTGCATTCAGCAATTCATGTTCCTTAAAATTATCTGGGCTACGCCCGAAATCGAATGGGGCCAACACACACTTGTTACCTGTTTCTTCTGGCTCTATCATGGTAGAACTCAGATAAAACTTTTCATGACCGATTGAATTGATCTCTTCAACCAGCGGTTTGTCCCAATTGGGGCACAGATACATATCGTCATTTACATAACAGATGATGTCTTGTGTGCTGATTTCAAACAGAGCATTCAAAGCCGTGCAAACACCAACATTCTCCTTAGAATGAATGAAACGAATACCCTCCGACCTGCACCAATCCGCAGTGCCATCAGCACCTTCGTTCACATAGACCAGTATCTCATGTTCTTCAGAAGAGTTTTTTCTGATGCTTGCCACGCAGCATTTCAAAAACTCCAAGTTGTTCCAAGTTGGAATGAGAATGGAAAACCGCATTACCGCTTCGATTTCTGAATGTAGCGCAGCTTGATGTACTTCAAATACGTTGCATGGGCTGTGATGAGCGAAATGGTCAGACCTGCAATTCCATCCAAGAAACCAAGCTGAAAGAAGTACATCTTATTGAATTTCAACCACGGGTTGAAAACCATCTTGAAAACGCTGAATCGCTTACCTTGATCATACAATTGTTGGGCACCCAAACTGGAATACTTGTCGGTGCGTAGCACGTGGTCGCTGATGGAGTTATAGCTGTAATGCAACAGGTCACCTTTCAATTTTTTGACAGAGCCTTTTTCTACCGATAGTTGTTCATGGACCTCTCCTTGCCAATCCGATTCAGTTCGGTTGAACATCCTCACTTTAGTATCGGGGTACCAGCCGCAATAATGAATCCATTTGCCGCAGTAGTTGGTCAATCGGTTAAACGAATAATTGTAGCCGTCTTCCCGTTCCTTTTCCTTCAGAATAGACTTCTTCAGTTTTTCAGACAAAGCTTCGTCCGCATCAATGGACAGAATCCAATCATTGGATGCCAGCCCATTGCCGTAATTCTTCTGCTTGCTGTAGCCCTTCCATTCTCTTTGGTGAAACTGAACACCCAGACCTTTGCAGATACTTGGAGTAGCATCTGTTGAGTAGCTATCGACCACTACGATCTCGTCAACCACATTCAATAACGAGGCAATGCATCGCTTGATGTTGCGTGCTTCATTGTGTGTAATGATGACAGCCGAAAGCTTTCTCATCACATTTTCATTGGCTGACCGATTGACACCATGTTCTGCGTGGCACGCGACAGTTCTTTCCCTTCTGCATTGATGATCTGTCCTATCAAATGAATGGCAGTTCGTCCTTTTCTGATAACCTTACTTGTAGCACGGATTGCTTCTCCTGCTCGTGCTGCGCGCAGATAATCTGTGGTCATGTTCAACGAAACAAAGTGGGTGTCATTGCCCATAGCGGCCACGGTCATGCCAATCACCTCATCCAAAATAGCGGAATGGATTCCTCCATGAAGCGTACCAACAGGGTTGCACATTTCCTGCCGCACAATCACCTCAATGGTAATTGAATCATCCAACACTTCAATCATTTTGGGCTGTAGCCATTCGCTGAAACCAGGCGGGGTTGCCGCCACCTCTTTACCTATCTGTGCTTTAAAGTGTTCTCTTATCGGGTTGTTGGCCATGAAGGAAAATTGTAACTAATGTTAATGCAACATGCGTAAAAACAGCAACTTATGAGGAATGTTATCTTTGCATCCCTCATTAAGAGGAGCAAGTTACAAAGGGAAAGGAAAAATGTTCAATAGCAAATCAGGTTCAGACGGTTCAAAAAGCACATCCAGTTCTGGAATGCCGAACCACATCAACAGCGATACGGTCATTGAAGGATCCATCAAAGCAAGAGGTAATCTCCGCATAGATGGCAAACTTACCGGAACACTCGAATGCCAAGGCCGTGTTGTAATTGGTGCAAGTGGTGTCATTGAAGGAGACATCAAATGCGAGAACGCGGAAATTGAAGGAAGTTTGAAGGCAAACATCACTGTTTCAGATCTTCTTTCATTGAAGTCCACAGCCAAGGTTCAAGGAGACATCATTACCAAGAAATTGGCCATTGAGCCAGGCGCAACCTTCACAGGCTCTTGCAGCATGGGCGGTGTGGTTAAAGACATAAGCTCATCCAATGCCGGACAATCAAGAGAAGAGCAACGGCAAGAAAAAACAGCCTAACGCTTTTTTAAAGTATTCCTCAATGGCCACGCAAATGGCCGTTATCATTGTGGTTTTCGCTTTGGGCGGAATCAAACTCGATGAATATCTGGAAAACGAGATTGCTTACGCCACTGGTGGATTGACCATTTTAGGAGTCATTCTGGCCATGTATTTCATGATAAAAGACCTGATCAAGTAATGAAATACGTTTACAAAGCCCTCATTATTCTACTGGTTTCGTTAGCTGCACTTTTTGCTGCCAACGAGTTATTGGACGCGGAAATGAACACCCTTCATCTTTCACTTCTGTCGCTTTTCATGTACGGAACCAGCATGTTGGTGCATCATTTCACCATCAAGGCATCAGAAGAAAACCCAAAACGTTTCCCTGCCTACTTCATGGCCATTACAGGTTTGAAGATGATGGTCTACATTCTGTTACTCGGTGTTTATGTCTTCGTTTTCAAGGAAACGGCCATTCCCGTTGTCATTGCATTTCTGTTGCTTTATCTGGCATTCACCATTTTGGAAGTGCTTTCAGCCATTTCGGAGTTGAAAAATCCGAGATAACGAGGGGTTGAAAAACTGTCTTTTCGAGACACTTTTTATTGGTTGTCAAAAACCCCTGAAAATCATTGTTTTTTAGAACTTTTTCCATCTATATTTGCGGCCGAAAAATCAAGCGGTAAAACAAACCCGTTTCGGTAATGCTGAAATACAGATTTGATAAGGCTTTCAAGCCGATTTTGCTCCTACTGACCTTTGCTGTTTTTACATCAGTTTACGCTCAGGATTCTGACGTTCATGACACTCATGCAGCAGAATCTGCGGAAGAGACAGAGCATGATTCTCACGATTCTCATGGAGCCGAAGCATTCAATGCGGGCGACATGATCAT
Organism: Flavobacteriales bacterium; assembly: GCA_020635495.1. Lineage (GTDB taxonomy): Bacteria > Bacteroidota > Bacteroidia > UBA10329 > UBA10329 > UBA10329. Next base: position 18,888 of record JACJZQ010000009.1, read on the forward strand.
GCATCACGTTACCGATGCACATGACATTCATTTGATGGATATTGGTGGGAACGCCATCAGCATTCCACTACCTATTATACTACTGAGTACAGATGATGGACTGAGCGTTTTCCTTTCATCTGCTTTTCACCATGGGCATGCGGCCAAGAATCGCTATATCCTAGACCACGGACACATCTACCGTTTAGGAGAGAACAATCCATTTGCAGAAAGTGAACACCTGAACGCTGCTGATGCCAAAGCTATGGGTTTCAGTTCTGAAGACTGGGGCGGATACTTTGCAGGTGAGCCTGGAGCTTTCATTGATATGTCTTTGACAAAGACCGCCACGGGCATCATGCTTACAGTGGTTATCATGTTCTTCGTTTTCATGAGCATTGCCAAGTCTTACAAGCGCAACCCGAACGAAGCACCGAAAGGACTTCAGTCTTTGATGGAGCCGTTGATCCTGTTTATCAGAGATGAGGTTGCAAAGCCATCAATTGGCCCTAAGTACGAAAGGTTCATGCCATACCTGCTAACGGTATTCTTCTTTATCTGGACCGCCAACATGCTTGGATTGATTCCATTTATCGGTGGATTTAACGTAACAGGAAACTTGGCAGTAACGGCCATCTTGGCCATCATCACGTTCATTATCACTAATGTGAACGGAAACAAAAGTTACTGGGCGCACATCTTCCTGCCAGCTGTTCCTCCTCCATTATATGTTTTGATGATTCCGATCGAGATCATGGGTCTTTTCATCAAGCCTATCGTTCTTTGCGCTCGACTTTTTGCCAACATCACGGCAGGTCACATTATCATCCTGTCTTTCATGAGTCTCATCTTCATCTTCGGTAACCTGTATGGTGCTGGGGCTGGTTACGGGGTCTCTATCGTGTCTTTGGCATTTGCCATTTTCATGAACATTCTGGAACTCCTTGTGGCGTTCCTACAAGCTTACGTATTCACGCTTTTATCTGCTCTGTACTTCGGTGCAGCGGTGGAGGAGCATCATTAATAATCAGTAATCAATAACCCTAAATAATCCAAACAATGGAAATTCTAACAATTCTTTTGGACGCTGCCTATGCTTACATGGGAGCAGGTATCGGTGCAGGTGTTGCTGCTATCGGTGCTGGTATCGGTATCGGAAAGATCGGTGGTTCAGCGCTTGAGTCTATGGCTCGTCAGCCTGAGGCTATCGGTGACATCCGAGCTAACATGATCGTTGCCGCTGCTCTTGTGGAAGGTGCTGCGTTCTTCGGAATCATTGTTTGTCTTCTTGTCGTTTTGATGAAGTAAGACGAACTACGGGTTCAGGAACCCCGGTGCTGACGGTTGGTCAGCACCGGTGGGGTTCCAACATTGATCAAACAGATTAAAAACAGAACAAATGGCATTAGTAACTCCTGGATTAGGCCTTATCGTTTGGATGACCATCGCATTCCTCGTAGTGTGGATCGGTCTTGGAAAATTCGCATGGCCAGCCATTCTTGAAACGATCAAGGAGCGCGAAGAGAACATCGCAAACGCATTGAAGTCTGCTGAGAACGCAAAGGCTGAAATGGAAAAACTTCAGTCTGATAACGAGCGTATTCTGAAGGAAGCACGCGAAGAGCGTGATGTGATCCTGAAAGAAGCTAAAGAGATCAAAGACAAATTGATTGCGGATGCTGAAGGTCAGGCCAAAGAGAAAGCGGCTAAGATCGTAGCTGAAGCGAACGCCAACATTCAGACTGAAAAAGCTGCGGCCATGGCAGAGATCAAATCTCATGTTGCTGCACTTTCTGTAGAAATTGCTGAGAAGATCCTGAAGTCTGAATTGGCTGACGATAAGAAGCAGAAGGAGTTGGTAGACAACCTACTTAACGACATCAAGCTGAACTGATATGGCGCAAACTAAAGTCGGATCACGGTACGCGAAAGCTTTCTTAGGTCTTGTGGCCGAGAAAGGAAAGCTGGATGTTGCCATCAAAGACATGGAGTTGGTGCACCAGACCATTTCTGAGAACCGTGAACTTGCTGTACTTCTTAAAAGCCCTGTGGTAAAAACAGACAAGAAAATCAGCATTCTTTCAAGCATTTATAAGAAGAACGTCAGTGATGTGACCATGCTTTACTTGGAGCTGATCACCAAGAACAGACGCGAAGGCGTTCTGGCCGAGATCGCTGAGTCTTTCATTGCGCAGTACAAGGAAATGAAAGGCATCACCACAGCAGTTGTTACATCAGCAGCTGTACTTTCTGATGCGGCCAAAAAGCGCATCGAGGAGTTGGTACAGAAGGAAGTTGGCGGAACCGTTGAACTTTCTTTGGAGATCAACCCAGAACTTATCGGTGGATTCGTGCTTCGCATAGGAGACAAACAATTGGATACATCGATCTTGAATCAGATCAACGCTTTGAAGCAGGAATTCGGAGCAAACTTTTACGAAAAACAACTTTAACGATCTCCGCCTGAGGCGGACGAACAAACACAATAACAATGGCAGATATTAAACCAGCAGAGATCTCAGGAATTCTAAGAGAGCAACTCTCAGGCTACAAAACCGAAGCTGAACTTCAGGAAGTAGGTACCGTGCTTCAAGTGGGTGACGGTATTGCGCGTCTGTACGGTCTTTCTAACGTACAATCGGGAGAATTGATCGACTTCGAGAACGGAACACGTGGTATCATCCTTAACTTGGAAGAAGACAACGTGGGTGCGGTATTGCTTGGAGAATCAAGCGGTATCAAAGAAGGTTCTACTGCTAAGCGTACCGGACGAATTGCATCTGTAAATGTTGGTGAAGGAATGCTTGGACGTGTTGTGAACACGCTGGGCGAGCCTATCGATGGTAAAGGACCTATCGAGGGCGAAACCTTCGAAATGCCATTGGAGCGTAAAGCACCGGGTGTTGTTTTCCGTCAGCCGGTAAACGAGCCACTTCAAACAGGTATCAAGGCTATCGATGCGATGATTCCTATCGGTCGTGGTCAGCGTGAGTTGGTTATCGGTGACCGTCAGACAGGTAAAACTGCTGTTTGTATCGATACCATCATCAACCAGAAAGAATTCTTTGATGCTGGCAATCCGGTATTCTGTATCTACGTTGCCGTAGGCCAGAAAGGATCTACCGTTGCAGGTATTGTTAAAACATTGGAAGATGCAGGTGCAATGGCTTACACGGTTGTTGTTTCTGCAACAGCTTCAGACCCTGCACCGCTTCAGTTCTACGCGCCATTTACAGGTGCGGCTATCGGTGAGTACTTCCGTGATACGGGTCGTCCGGCATTGATCGTTTATGATGATTTGTCTAAGCAGGCCGTTGCTTACCGTGAGGTATCTCTTCTTCTGAGAAGACCTCCAGGTCGTGAGGCTTACCCTGGTGACGTATTCTACCTTCACTCAAGATTGTTGGAGCGTGCCGCTAAGGTTATTGCTGATGATGATGTAGCGAAAGACATGAACGACCTTCCTCCATCATTGAAAGACAAGGTGAAAGGTGGTGGTTCTTTGACTGCCCTTCCTATCATCGAAACACAAGCGGGTGACGTTTCTGCCTACATCCCGACCAACGTAATTTCTATTACCGATGGTCAGATCTTCTTGGAGTCTAACCTGTTCAACTCAGGTGTACGTCCAGCGATCAACGTAGGTATCTCTGTATCTCGTGTGGGTGGTTCTGCTCAGATCAAGTCGATGAAGAAAGTAGCAGGTACCTTGAAGCTTGACCAAGCACAGTACCGTGAATTGGAGGCATTTGCCAAGTTCGGTTCTGACCTTGATGCGGCTACCATGAACGTATTGGAGAAAGGTAAGCGTAACGTGGAGATCCTGAAGCAAGGACAGTACGCTCCGGTTGCTGTAGAGAAGCAGGTTGCCATCATTTACTTGGGTTCTAAAGGTCTTTTGAGAAAAGTGCCTGTGAACAAGGTAAGAGAGTTCGAAACTGAATTCTTGGATTACATGGATGCTAAGCACCGCGATGTTCTTGATGGTCTGAAAGCAGGTCAATTGACCGATGAGATCACAGGTACATTGGAAAAAGTTGCTGCTGACCTATCAGCTAAATACTAAGGAGTAAATGCTACTTCTCGATACAACTCTTCCTTCGTCAGAGTCACTCGAAGTGACCCCACTCGTCAGTTCGAGTGATTGGAGGAACGACAATCGTATCGAGAACTAACGACCTAATAAATGGCTGGATTAAAAGAAGTACGCGAGCGAATCACCTCCATCGGTTCTACCATGCAGATCACATCTGCCATGAAGATGGTTTCTGCCGCAAAACTTAAAAGAGCGCAAGATGCCATTACGCAAATGCGTCCGTATGCGGGTAAACTGAAGGAGATCCTCGAGAACCTCAGTGCCAACTTGGATGCATCTGAAGGTGGTGCCTACGCAACCGAACGCCCAATTGAAAAGGTGTTGATCATTGCGGTTTCCTCCAACAGAGGTCTCTGTGGTGGTTTCAACTCCAACGTCAATAAGGCAGCGTTGGCACTGACCAATGGCAATTACGCTGGCAAAGACATCTCGGTGTTGGCCATCGGTAAAAAGTCTGGAGAGTTCTTGAAGCGAAGAGGCTTGAATATTATTGAGCGTAACGATGGCGTTTTCGACAACCTGAGCTTCGACACCATTGCTCCGATCGCAGAGCGCGTTATGGAAGCTTTCGTTGCTGGCAAGTACGACCGTGTGGATATCGTTTACAACCAGTTTAAGAATGCTGCCACACAGGTTCCTACGGTTGAGCAGTTCTTACCGGTTGCGCCACCAGAGGCTTCTGAAGAGAACAAATCGAACACCGATTACATCTACGAGCCAGGAAAGGCAGAGATCGTTCAGGATCTTATTCCTCGTTCGTTAAAGACACAGCTCTATGCAGCTACGCTTGATAGCCACGCTTCTGAGCACGGTGCACGTATGACGGCCATGCACAAAGCAACCGACAACGCTGGTGCATTGCTGAAAGAATTGAAACTATCGTACAACAAGGCACGTCAGGCGGCCATTACCAACGAGATCCTTGAGATCGTGGGTGGAGCCGCTGCCTTGGAGGAAGGATAAGACAACTCCAACAAAGACAAAAGGAAAGCCCTGTCCGCCTAAGGAGGATGGGGCTTTTTCTTTGGATTGGTCATCAAAGCCCTGCGAGGCTACACATAGACCTCCGAGGTTTTGAAACCGACCAACGGGAGCTTACCGACAAATGGAGGTAAACCTCGGAGCACTGATGGAGTTGCTCGGAGGCGTTCCCCATAAAAGGATAGGCACCAAAGAGTTGCTTGGTGGCAACATTAAGCTTCATGTCATGGCAAAGGAGTTGCTCGGTGGCAACAGCAAGCTTCGTGTCGGGGCAAAGGAGTTGCTTAGTGGCAACAACAAGCTTCGTGTTAAGGCAAAGCAGTTGCTTGGTGGCAACAACAAGCTTCATGTCAGGGCAAAGTACTTGCTCGGTGGCAACATTAAGCTTCATGTCATGGCAAAGGAGTTGCTCGGTGGCAACAGCAAGCTTCGTGTCGGGGCAAAGGAGTTGCTTAGTGGCAACAACAAGCTTCGTGTTAAGGCAAAGCAGTTGCTTGGTAGCAACAACAAGCTTCATGTCAGGGCAAAGTACTTGCTCGGAGGCACCAGAAATGTTCTATAACCCCCTGAGGACGTAAATAGGTTACGTTCTGGCCCTATTGGTTTGGCCTATCATTCAAATTCATGTTTCACTAAAACCAATATTATCATGTCAGAATGGATTTATTTGCAGAACCAGTTCAACAACAGCACCAAGCAGAGCTATGTACTGATGCTGGCCCTTGGCAACGACCACACTGCCAAATTGGAGGCCCAACAGGCCGATGCCGATATTGCCGCCCTATTGGCGCGTACCGAACCGTTGAACACCGATTACAACAAGGTCTTTACCCAATGGCGCAGTGCAACCGCAGTCCGCAAGGGGGCCACGCTTAAAATAGACCAGCTACTGGCCGAACTGAGCAGCACCAAGATCAAACAGTGGGACATTCAGATACAAGGGCAATTCTTGGACGGAACCCCTGAGTACATGGCCCTACTGCCAGAGAAGCGGGGTCCGTTCCAATCGGGTCCCAAGGACCAACGTATAAACGCGGTGTCCGGTTTGGAACTTCGCTTGGCCGCCTACCCTGTCCTTGCCGCTACCGAAGCCGATGTGAACGCCTTTAAAGCTCAGCTGGAACAGGCGCGCGATGAGCAACAGCAGAAAGAACAGCTGATTGCGCAAGGCAGTGACGACCTTGAAGCTGCCCGCGTAAAACTAGCCACCATGATGTATGGTAATCTGGGTGTGCTGATGGACAAGTACCGCGATGCGCCCGACTACATCAATAACTTCTGGGAGGTGAGCCTTATGCAGAACACCCCACCGCCAAGCCGCGAGTTCAGTGGAACGGTGGCTGCCGATGCAACCGTAAACCTTACCCAAACGGTGGGCACCAACGCCAAGGCGGTGCTAAGCAACGTGGGCTACACCACGCTTACCTTCTGCATGGCCGCTACCGATACCGATGCGTGCACAGCGGGTGTACAAGTAAACCCAGGAGACACCGTAGAGGTGGAACGCGCTTCTTTGGGTGAAGATGAAGATGCCAACCTGAACGTGACCAACCTGAGCCCCGACACCGAAGGCGCTTACAGCGTGGAGGTGATCGGTTGACCGTTTTGCCTCATTAAGAACCGGAGTTGTCAACTTTTTAGAAGTTGAAGATTCTTTTGGTTGAGACTGCCTAATGAAGAGCTCCGAGGTTTTGAAACCCTCGGAGCTCTTCGCTTCAGCCCCTATCTTAGCCCCATGAAAAGACTGATACCCCTCCTAATCTTATTCTCCATTTCAACTCAAGCACAGGAACTGCTGCATTGCGGAGCTGATGAAATGCGCATCCAAACACTTCAGGCCAATCCAAAAATTGCTGAAGCCGTAATTGAGCGCGATGCTCAATTAGAAGCATTCACTAGAGAATACGCGGAAGCTACCCTTCGAGAGCACTTCGACAGGCTCAGTGTGACACCTCAGGGTATGCTTCGAGGCGGACAGGTTTACACCATTCCAGTGGTCTACCACGTCATTCATAAATACGGCAATGAGAACATCTCAGAAGAACAACTGATGGACGGCCTGCGCATACTGAACGAAACGTTCCGAAAAACGCGTGAAGACACTGCTGAAATTCATGAAGACTTTAAACCCATTCATGCCGATTGCGAGATTGAATTCAAACTCGCCACCAAAGACCCTGAAGGAAATTGTCATAGCGGCATCAATCGTATTGCTTCTTCGTTGACCAACAGTGGCGACCACCGCGTGAAAGAACTCATACATTGGGACCCGACCATGTACCTGAACGTGTATGTGGTTTCTAACGCTGCGGGCTTGGCGGGGCATTGCGTTTGGCCTGCTGATGCGGATACCATTCCCGAATGGGATGGAATTGTTATCGGGCATAGTTATGTGGGGACGATTGGCACTTCTGATCTGACACGTTCTGTCGCGTTTGCACACGAATGCGGCCATTACCTGAATCTCCATCACATATGGGGCGGAAACAACGTTCCAAACTTCTACTACCTGCCTGTTGGTCAGCAATCAAATTGTGGAGAAGATGATCTTGTTGCCGACACCCCTAATTCGATAGGTTGGAGCAATTGCAATCTCAATGCAGCATCTTGCGGAAACGTACGAGATAACGTTCAGAATGCCATGGATTATACGTACTGCAATATCATGTTCACCGAAGGGCAGAAAACGCGCATGCATGCCTGTTTGAACTCCAGCATTGCGGGTAGGAACAATTTGTGGTCTCCGGCCAATCTGGCGGCAACAGGTGTTATGCCTTCGGCTGGATTCTGTGCCGCTGACTTCACGGCCGACAATACGTTCATTTGCAACCCAAGTGGCGGAGCGGTCAACTTTAGCAATACGTCTTTCCACGGAGAGATAGACTCCGTTCATTGGACGCTGCCAGGTGGCGATTCTCCGTTTTCTGTGATTGAAAACCCAACGGTGGTTTACTATCAGCCCGGCTCGTTCAATGTCTCGCTAACTGCCTATTCCAACGGCCAATCTCAGTCGGTTACAAAGTCCAATTACATTACGGTGCTGTCCGATTCTGCGTGGAGTTTCCCATTCATGGAATGGTTTGGGGAGAACACTTCCTTGGATGGTTCCAGATGGTTTGGGCGGTCATTGGAATCTGAAGAAAACTGGCAGATCACCGACCAAGCCTATTACAGCACCGATCATTCTCTGCTGATGGACAATTGGAACAATCCATTGCTCAGTGTCAATGAGTTGTACAGCCCCCCGATAGAACTTTCTGCGGTTTCGTCAACCAGGTTGGCTTTCAAGTATGCTTATTCAGGAGTTGAAACGCCATCAAGCAGTACTAAACTGCAATTGCAGGTGAGCAACAATTGCGAAACCAACTGGACCACCAGACTCACCATTTCGGGTTCCAGTCTGCTCTCTGAGCCTATTCAGAATGAGCCTTTCTTACCGAACATCAACGAGTGGGTTCAGGAGTCCATCAATTTGCCATCGACCTATCTGGTAGATGGGTTCCGATTCCGTTTTGTGTTCACTTCTGAGGGTAACGACAGGCTTTTTCTGGACGATGTGAATGTGGATGTTACGGCCGGTACGGCAGAAGATGAACTGGGAGCCTTTTCGATCTACCCTAACCCCGCAACCCATCAGCTGACCATAGCACTCGCAGATAGACCGACCGAACAAACCGTTTTGGAACTGATGGATTCACAGGGAAGATTATTGGTGTCGAAGTCGCTGAACGGAGCAGATACGTTCAGGTTCGATATTTCAGCATTCTCTGCCGGTGTGTATCTGATTCGGATTTCAGACGAAAGGTCAACCCGAGCGCAAAGATTCATCATCAATTAACATCTGATTCCCCTTACCAAGTATCTTTACGGCAAACACTAACACATGAAAAGACTATTACTATCTATCACATTTCTATCGTTTCTCTTTATCGGAAGCAAACATGTAGACGCTCAGCCGCTTCCTCCTGGAAACACGATGCCGGTAATCACCGAGATCATGTACAATCCGCCAGAAGGTGGTAACGATACCTTGGAATTCATTGAAATCCTGAACCCTAGCCTCACGGCTGCCATCAATATGGGTGGTTATTATTTCTCATCGGGCGTGGAGTATACCTTCCCAGCAGGGTTTGTTCTCGGTAGTGGAGAACATGTGCTTGTTTCAGGAGACTCTGTGATCTTTGAAGAGTGGTATGGCGTAGAGGCCTTTGAATGGACCGGTGGAACAGCTCTTAGCAATGATGGTGAAGGACTTACACTCAGAACCGCAGCGGGTGCCATTGCCGATACCGTTTTCTTTGACGACACCAATGCTTGGGCTGATGCAGACGCTACGGGTTATAGTTTGGTGCTGTGCGATCCTTCGGCTGACAACAATCTTCCTTCCAACTGGACGCTTTCCGAAAATGCAACAGGTCTCATTGTAAACGCTTTGGAGATATATGCAGACCCAGGACAGTTATCAACTTGCACGGCAACCGGCATTTCAGACGATAACGTCATTACCACACTCGTTTATCCGAACCCATCTAACGGTGAGTTCAGATTGCAGATGGAAGCACTGACAGAAACTGCCCGTTTGAACATTTACAACAATGCAGGGCAGGTGGTTGCCACAAGATCACTTGCTGAAGGAACTACCTCTGTAACTCTTTCAGAAACCTTGGCGGCTGGTTATTACACGTTGGCCATCGAAAGGTCCGATGCAACCGAAAGAATCAAATTGATCATTGAGTGATCGATTCTCTGATCGACAGAAAATTGAAAGGCGGCCTTGTGCCGCCTTTTTTATGCTATTACAATTGAATTACCTTTAGTCGTGCGCTCAGTATTGCTATTCATCTCTTCCCTATTCATCACCTTCATTGGTCTTGGACAACCCGTTCCACCAAGCACACCGGCCGTGGTCATTACAGAGATACTGTATGACATGCCAGGACCATCGGACACGCTTGAGTTCATTGAGTTGACCAACCCAAGCGATACGAACCAAAGAAGCCTTTCGGGATATTCATTTTCAGATGGCATCGAATTCACATTTCCGCAAGGGTTGATCGTTGAACCCGGAGAAGTGATAGTGGTAGCCAAAGATGCTGGTGCCATGTTCAGAATGTTCGGGGTAACGGCATATCAGTGGGACAGTGGCGATCTGAGTGACTCAGGCGAACTGATAGTGTTGAAAAACAACTTCGGCATAGGAGCAGACTCCGTGAATTACCAAGTTGACCTGCTTTGGCCTGATGCCAGCGGTAATGGGAAATCCATCGTTTTCTGCAATGACACCTTGAACAATCTTGGACCAACGTATTGGAGTGCTGCAACGACCAACACAGGAGTTACGGCAGGCGCAGTACCCATCTTTGCCAACCCCGGCACCAACTGCACAGATTGGGTCGGTTTGGAAGAGGTTGAGACACAACAGCCGCTCAAAGTATTTCCCAATCCTTCTACAGGATTGCTGAATCTGGAACTTCCAACGCGTACCGACAATGAACTTCTGTTAAAACTTTTTGAGTTGAACGGAAAAATGGTTTTCAGCCGAACGGTAGAGGGTTCGAATGGCCGTTTTGTACTTGAACTGGCCCTGCCAAGCGGCATGTATTTGCTTGCTGCAGAAGGTCGATCGGCCACTTACTATCAGCGGCTGATGATTATGGAATAGCCTTTGTTCAAACACTATATTTGAACAGATAGCGTTTTCGCGAAGTGAAGAAATTCCTCTTTTTTCTTTCCCTGACCATTCTTACCGGTCTGTTGGCCCAAGTGGCTTCCAGCAGTTTCCATCAATCCAATAACGACTCGGAAGCTGAAAACATTCAGCAGGCCATTCTGAAATTGGACCATGAGTTGAATGACCTGCTGGATCAGGTGGTTGCTGGAAAGTCTGATATTTCTTCTCTCCGAGGGTCTTGGGACAAGCACGGCATTGGCCTGGCCATTTACCAGCATTACCAACTGGCGAGTTGGAGCACCAACGCTATTCCTTTCAGAACACAATACAATCAACGTCAGCAGATAGAAAACGGCATTGTCCGACTGAAAAACAACTGGTATCTGTGCCGCAGTGTGGAGGTGGAAGGAGAGGTGCTAGCGGCCTATGCTTTACTCAGAACTTCCTATGGTTTCGAGAACCGCTACATTGAGAATCAGTGGTCGCCATACATCCATAGCAGCACGCATTTCGACCTCACCAAAACAGACCACAAGGATTACGAAATACCACTTACGGACGGTGCTTCTGATGCAGGAATCCGCATGTTGGAAACGGCAGAGTCCATTTCAGAATTCAGCTGGCTGAGTTTGGCTTGGCTGCTATTTCTGGCCCTTGTTCTATTGACCATCTGGCATGCGTCCAACTGGGTTTCTGAGATAAGCTCTGCCCTCTTCGGAAGTATCTGTTTTGTGTTACTGATGGTGCTGCTACGCACCCTCATGGTGTGGTGGGAGCTGCCAAATGCTATTTACTCGTTAGAACTTTTCGACCCCACGCAGCACGCTACCTCTGCCCTTATTCCGTCTCTTGGAGACCTGATCCTGCATCTCATTGCTTTGCTCATCATCGTCATTCGTTTTGGTGACCGGGAGTGGAACGTAAAACCCAAGCAGTTGCGGCAATTCATCCATTACGCGCTGCCAATTGTGCTCATCGCACCGCTTGCTTATCTGATAAGGATCCTTGTCATCAATTCCTCTTTTTCGCTCGATCTTAACAGTCCGTTTTCTCTGAACAATTTCAGCCTTTTCGGCCTCATTGCTTCGTTTCTCGGACTGCTCATTCACCACCTCATCCTGCAATGGACCGATCATACATCCAAAAAAGACGGAGTTGCCACAAGGCTATCATGGATTCTTGCCGGTGGTCTCATTCTCTTCCTTATTGTTGGAATGGAGAATTGGCTGATTTCGCTTTCGGCCACCATCCTGATAGGTGCGCTTACCATTGCACAGGCATGGCTTAAAACTAAGGGCGGGCTGTATGGCCATGCTCCAAGCATTTTGGCTTACTCGGCTTTGGCCTGCATCATGCTTACAGATGCCACCACAGAGAATGAGCATGAAAACCGACTCAGCATAGCCCAGAAATTGGATCGGAAACAGAATCCTATCACTGAATTTCTTTTCGAAGATCTGGCTTCTGACATTGAGCAAAGCAGGAAACTGCGCATAGCATTGACCCCTGGAAATCTTGATGCTCAGAAAACGCTGGCAGCACTCAACGAACTGCTGACCTACGACCATTGGAACTCTTACGAACACCACATCGATGTTTTCAATAATGAGGGCGGACTGTTGGTCTCAGACCGAGAGCAGACCGGTTTGAATTTCTTCGAACTGCAATCGGTTTATGACATCGCAACGCCAACCATTACCGAAAAACTCAGGTACGTAAGCGGTTGGTCTGCGCAAGGAGGTTACTTGGCCAGATTGCAACTAAGCAATCCGCGGAATGATCAAAGTCTCTTTCTTTTCATCACACTCATCCCGGAAAAAACGGATGATATTCTCGGATTCACCGACCTGTTTGTGGATGAGGAATACAGCACCGCCAAGGAGTTGGAAGGTTACTCTTACGCGCTCTATCAGAACAATGAACTGCAGGACAGCAAGGGGAATTTTGCGTACGGACTTACCGATAAAGCATATGATGGAATTACGAACGATACGTACTGTTTCAATCAGGATGGATACAGTCATTTGGTTGTAAAGCCGCAGCAAGGGCGGTTGGTGGTTCTCAGCAAACCGGAAGATGGATTGTTAAGCTACCTGACCACCTTCTCCTATCTGTTTCTGTTCTATCTGGCCTGCTCGCTTATCATGGCCATTATCACAGGCCGATTGAAGGGTTTTTCAGACGAGCGGCACAGCTTCAGAAATAGGATCAACCTGGCCATGAGTTCAGTCTCGTTCGTATCGTTGATCCTTATCGGGTTGCTTACGGTTATTTACGTTATCCGAGAATACGATAGCCGAAACGAGGAGATGATCTCGGAGAAATCTCAGTCTGTTCTCATAGAGCTGGAGCATAAACTGCAGAACAAAGACAGTTTTGAGGATGAGGATAAGCCCATGTTGGCTGCGCTGATGGTCAAATTCTCCAAAGTGTTCTTTACGGACATCAACCTTTATCACATGGATGGTCATCTGTTGGCCACGTCCAGACCACGCCTGTTTGATGAAGGCCTGATGGCCACCGTTATGGACCCCGTGGCCTACGAGGAAATGCGCTTTGGACAGCGCAGTGCGTTTATTCATGAAGAAACCGTTGGTAATCTGAAGTACCTCACGGCCTATGTGCCTTTCAGGAATGATAAACGCGAAGTGATCGCCTTCATGAGCCTACCCTACTTTGCTCGTCAGTACGGTTTGCAACAAGAGATCTTTGCGCTTTTGGCCACCCTCACCAACATTTATGTATTCCTTATTCTGATCTCAGTAGTTGTGGCGTTGTTCATTTCCAATCGCATTACAGAACCGTTGCGCTTCATTAGAGAAAGCCTTAAAAACCTGAAGTTGGATCAGACCAACAGGGAAATTGATTGGCAGAGCAACGATGAGATCGGAGAGTTGGTAAAAGAGTACAACCGAACGCTGAATGAACTGGTAAGAAGTGCCGAACTGCTGGCAAGATCGGAGCGGGAAAGCGCATGGCGCGAAATGGCCAAACAGGTGGCCCACGAGATCAAGAATCCGCTAACGCCAATGAAGTTGAGCATTCAGATGCTCCAACGCAGTAAGAATGATGGCGCAGAGGATCTTAACGAACGGATAGAACGTACAACACTAAAACACTGATTGAGCAGATTGATATTGCTTTCGAACATCGCTACGGAATTCTCATCCTTTGCGCAGATGCCAAAATCGAACATTGAGCGGGTTGACCTGAAAAAATTGTTGGAGAGTGCCGCAGAACTGCATCGGAATTCGGAAGCAACCGTTTCTCTGAATATTGAAGTGACCGAAAGCAGCTTTGCGCAAGCCGACCGCGAGCAGATGCTGCGGGTATTCACCAACCTGATCAAAAACGGTGTTCAGGCAACGCCTGATGATGTCCAACCGGAAATTACTCTTGGCCTGATAAGAAAAGGTTCTAATTGGATTGCATCGGTAAAAGACAATGGTTCAGGGAATTCCAGAAGAGCTTCGCGAGAAGATCTTTGTGCCCAATTTCACAACAAAATCATCCGGCATGGGTCTCGGATTGGCCATGGTCAAAAACATAGTTGAGACCTGTAATGGCAAGATCTGGTTTGAGTCTGAGATCGGAAAAGGAACCGTGTTCATTTCCTTGCCTGCCGATTGAACCTTCGGCTTTTTGCTTACCAGATAAACTCCGCATGCAGATCAATACAGCAGACACAACCTCGATCCAATCGAGGTGGTCTTTGCCTAACGAAATAGCAAAAGCCGAAGCAATGATCGGCTGCAGATAGATGTATGTACTTACAACCGAAGGGCTCACGTACTTGAGTGCCGTAATGTTGAAGAGATAGGCAAAGTAGCTGAGCCCGATCACCACTAAAAACAGTTGCCCACACAACATGTGGCGGAAAGCTGGTCCACTCAATTTCGGTGAACTCCGAATACCCGAATGGCAGCACCATAAAGAGCCCGAAAAGGAACACCCATTTTATTACGGTTACAGGATTGTACTTCCGCATAATGGGCGAAATAAGCACCAAGTAAACCCCATAAGATGAGGCATTCACAAACACCAGAATATCGCCCAGAAACGTGTCTGAACTGAAGGATAGCTTCTTGCCCATGGTCAGGATCAGAAATGTACCCAGCATTCCTACCGCGATGCCTAAGGCTTTGGTGCTTGTGATCTTTTCCTTGATGATGAATGCCGCCATGATGAGCACCAGAATGGGTGTAGATATCATCAGCACGGCCGCATTTATCGGGTGCGTAAGGCTCAGTCCTTTAAAGAAGAAAAGTTGATTGATGGCTATGCCGAAAAGGGCACATAACGCTAACTTGGGCAGGTCTTTGGGGTCTATCTTTTCTTTGACGAAAAGCCCCGTTATCCAAAAAAAGCGAAACAGCACCAAGCAACGAACCAGCACAAACCCCATAGGTTTAATGAATTCTGGCATCACCTCTTTGGCAATGGTGTAATTGGCCCCGTATAGCAACTGTGCCCCAATAAGGGCCAAATGGGCCAACAACTGCTTATTCATTGGTGGAATTTTCCATGGCTTTTGGCAGATCAGACCTTGAGAACACCTCTAAAACCTCTTGCTGCATAATACGATTGTGCTCCGTTGTGGTAAACGAACACTTTCCCGTAGCGGAAATCACCGAAAATGGCACCGCCCAACTCGCGTATATCTGAGGGTGTTTTCAACCAGCTCGATGTTTTGGTATCACACTCTCCAATTGTTGAAGGTGTCGATACTCTTCCTCGGTCAGCATGTCAATACCCATTTCAGCGGCCATGTCCACAGCATTGTTTTCTGGGCGATGTTGCTTTCGCGAAAGGAGACCTTCCATGTCGTAACATGTGCTTCTTCTTCCTTCAGGGCTTTCAGCCGAACAATCCATGAAAACGAACGCGTTTGAAGTTTTGTCGAAGCCAACAACATCGGGCTCTCCTCCGGTCCGTTCCATTTCACTCAAAGACCACAACTTTTTTGGATTGCTCTCCAATTTGGATTGAACGGCTTCCCAAGAAAGACCTTTATGGCGATTCATATTCTCGGCAAATCGCTTTTCCAAGATCTGAAGCAACTCCACGGTTTGTTCTTTCGACAATGCGGTCATCTTCGATAGATCAAGCTTTCAACGCTGCTTTAGCGGCCTCAACGGTTTTCTTGGCGTTGCCTACAAAAACCTCATCCCCGATCCAGATGAAAGGACGTTTCAGAAACGTGTACTCCTCCAAAATGTACTTGCGATAATCTGCCTCTGTAAGGTTCATTTCGTTCAAACCCATGCTGCGGAATTTCATGGCGCGCTTGCTGAAAAGTGCTTCATAAGAACCGATCTTTTTCTTGGCAGCATCCAACTCGGCAGCGCTGATGTTTTCCACTTTAATGTCTTGCATTTCGAAGCCTTTGGCTTCTAGATCAAGCTCCTTGATGATCTTCTGACACGTGTTGCAAGAAGACAGGTGGTGTATCTTTTTCATGGCAAGAATTTGCCGCGAAGATATGGCTCGGCCTTACGAAGACCTAACCCATCTACTGTACCACCAATTTCTTCACTGATCTGCCAGAAGCTGTTTCAACCGACACGAAATAGATTCCTGCATTGAGCTCCGTACCATCTAACTCGTACTGATGCTTACCTGCACTGAGTTCTCCATTGACCAATTTGGTTACCAGTTTTCCGGTTACGTCATTCACCGCAACTCTGTATCGGTCATTGTTCTCTACCGAAAGTAGAATCGTAGCTCTATCCAACATTGGGTTAGGACTTACTGCAAACGAGAAATCCAATGCTTCATTACCAACTCCCAACGGACCAGAGATCTGAATATCGTCTATGTAGATGTTGTTTCCGGCATCGCTGGTGCATTGGAATTTCACCAACAGGTGTTCTTCACTGGCAAATGCACTTAGGCCAACTTCTATCAAATCCCAATCGGCCTCTGAACTTGGCGTAAACGATGAATTGGTGGTTCCGCTGACCGTTGCCAAAGACGTACCGCTTTTGTTGTAGCGCAGGTTCCAAGATTGGCCACAATCGTCAGAAACATAAACCCTCAACCTGTCTGATGCGCCTGATTTCTGCTTGTAAGAAAGTCTGAAGTAGAGGTCAGGATCGTTGATGCCGGTCATATCTATGGAAGGCAACTGAAACTCATCAACACTACCAACCGGGTTGCCAGAGTTGTTCTTGATGTAAATACCACGGCTGCCCGTGTAGGAAGTGTTGGTCTCTTCCCACGAGTTACCGAACCCGTCCGATATGACGAGGTAATCTTCCTGCGCCTCTTCAAAACCTTCAAACGAGAACCAACTTGTTTCCTGTGCCGTGCTTGGAATAACCGTTATGTAATCTGTTCTGGAATAGGAATCCGAGCCCTGTGCATTGCTGACATTCAGGGTAATGCTGTACACTCCCGGTGCATTGTAAACCACATCGGGGTTCTGTGCAGATGACGTGCTAGGTGTTGCCCCAGGCATGTCCCAACTGTAGGTTGTAACTGTTCCGTTGTACGAGTTGTCTGTAAGTGTTAGTTCTTCTCCTGCGCAAACAACCTGGTCCTGTGCAAAGAAGAATGCTTTTGGGGCACAGGGTGTTTCGCCAAGTAGCACTCCAGTATCGTTCAAGTTTCCCGCACTCCAAATGTTTGACCGTGAACTGCTGAGCACAGCATCCATGGCGTCTTTCTGCCCTAGCGTATAGGTGTTCTGGCAGGCTCCATTGGAGTAATCCATGTAGTTCTCAACCATATCTGGCAGGTCAGGATTATCATTACTGCATGTATTAGCGTTCTGTGGACAATTACTTTGGGTGGCTTCTGACTGAGGTGGCGTATCGTCTATCGGCTCACCAAAGAATCCACCGCTACAGCCGCCCTGAAATGTGTGGAAAAGACCTAACCAGTGTCCGGCTTCATGCGTCAGCACTCTTCCTTTGTCTCCGGTCAAAGCAGCTGTTCCTATAGTTCCAATTCTGTCTGCTCTAACAACCACACCATCTGTGGCGGCAGCACCAAAGCCAGGAAATTGTGCATAGCCAAGAACGATTCCTTGCTCACCTTCACTATCAATGGTACGAACGACCCACACATTGAAGTAATCCGAGCTTGGCCAATAACTTAAGCCTTTAACGCCCGAATCGTCAGAAGCATTATCTGTTAATGGCGACATGATGCGGACCACACCATCGGTGCAATCTCCATTCGGATCCAGCTTTGCCAAGCGGAACTCCACGTTTGCATCTGCGGCAACGTCCAAAAACTCCGTACGCGTGTTCACGGTATCGGCATTCAATCTTCGGTAATCCTCATTCAGACTTCGTATCTGATCCTCGATCTGCTCGTAGCTGATATTCTCTGATCCGCCATTGTGAATAACGTGGAATACAGTTGGGATGATTCTTGGGCCGCCTCCGCGCTCAGCCTCTCCGTTCAAGCGGGCACGCTTTATCTCTTCCGTTCTGGCGTTGTGTTCCAAAATGGTCTGCATGCCAGATGGATCCTCGGCAAGCATTTTTTCCAGATGTTCATCAAATCCGCAATGGGCGTGCTGTGCTTGGGTTAGCGAAACGGCCAAAACACAAGCAATGGTAAGAAGTACTGATTTTTTCATTTGAATACGGGTTGAAGTCAAATATACGGCAGGAAAGCCCAGCCAATTGTAACGTAGAACACTTAGCCCAACGCTTTGCTCAGATCGGCTATCAGGTCATCGGCATCTTCAATTCCAATGCTGAGACGGATAAGCGAATCGACCACGCCTGTTTTCTCGCGCTCTTCTTTTGGAATGGCAGCATGCGTCATGGTGGCTGGATGTCCGATCAACGATTCCACACCTCCCAGACTTTCCGCCAAGGAGAAAAGATGCGTGGCTGAAAGCACTTTTGTGGCTGCCTCGACCGTGTTTTCCTTCAAGGTGAACGAGACCATTCCACCGAAACCGTTCATCTGCTTTTTAGCTACTTCATGGTTCGGGTGTGTTTCAAATCCTGGCCAATAAACCTTGCTCACTTTCGGGTGGTCTTTCAGCCAGTTGGCAATGATCTTTCCGTTCTCGCAATGCTGCTTCATGCGAATATTGAGTGTCTTCAATCCTCGCAGTACCAAGAAACTGTCCATTGGCCCGCAGACCGCACCGCTACTGTTCTGAATGAAATACATCCGCTCCGCGATCTTCTCATCTCGCGTGACCAACGCGCCCATAACCACATCTGAATGGCCGCCCAAATATTTGGTTACTGAATGCATTACCATGTCGGCACCAAGATCCAACGGTTGCTGCAATGCAGGCGTGGCAAACGTGTTATCCACCACAAGCATGGCCCCAGCCTCTTTGGCCACCTCTGCCATGGCCTTGATGTCGATCACATTCATCATTGGGTTGGTTGGCGTTTCCACCCAAATGAGTTTGGTGTTGGCATTCACTTTGGCGCGGACAGCAGAGGCATCTCCCATCGGAACGAAATGGAATTTCAATCCAAAGCCTTCATAGATCTTGGTAAACAGACGGTAAGAACCTCCGTAAAGATCGTTGGTGCTGATGATCTCATCTCCCGGTTTCAGCATTTTCAGAACACAGTCAGTAGCTGCCAATCCGCTACCAAAACACGCACCGAACTTTCCATTCTCCAACTCTGCAATGGCGTTTTCCAAGGCGTTTCGGGTCGGGTTTCCCGTACGGGAATACTCGTAACCCTTGTGTACGCCTGGCGCGGCCTGCACATAAGTGGATGTTTGGTAAATGGGCGTCATGATGGCGCCTGTGGTCGGGTCTGGTTCAACCCCTGCGTGTACTGCCTTTGTTCCGAATTTCATGCTTAGTCTGTTTAGGATTCCATGTCGGAATCGCGGCAAATGTATAGGAATCTTTATACTAGTTTCATGACCCAAAGCACTGAACATGGCAGATTCTAAAGAAGGTTTCATTCCATATGAGCCATTGCGGTTTTCGGAAGAAGAAATGAAGCAGCGCTCAGAGGACTTTTTCCACTTCATGGACAAACGCAGATCGTTGCGGGTTTTCTCCGATCAACCTGTTCCGAAAGCTGTCATTGAGAACATTATCAGAACCGCCTCAACCGCCCCGAGTGGTGCGCACCAACAACCTTGGACGTTCTGTGCAGTGAGTTCGGTCGAGATAAAATCCAAGATTCGCGAAGCGGCCGAAAAAGAGGAATACGAGAATTACCACGGCCGTATGAGCGACCGTTGGTTGAAAGACCTTGAACCATTTGGCACAGATCACATCAAACCATTCTTAGAGATTGCCCCGTGGCTCATCATCGTAATGAAGCGATCGTATGAATTCGTTGATGGCGAAAAGAAGAACAATTACTACGCAACCGAAAGTGTGGGGCTTGCCACAGGTTTTCTGCTGGCAGCGATTCACAATGCTGGGTTGGTAGCACTGACGCATACGCCTAGCCCGATGAATTTCCTGTCGAAAGTGCTTGGAAGACCAGAGAACGAAAAACCGTTTCTGCTGATTCCTGTTGGCTTTCCAGCGGTAGACGCCACCGTTCCGAAACTGGAACGGAAAACTTTGGAACAGATGGCTGTTTTTTATTGAATTTCGAACTAATATTGAAGCATAAACAACGTATCATGAAACGACTTTTTCCCCTCCTACTTATTCTGATCTCTTTTAGCGCATTTGCCCAAAGCCCAGAAGCTTTCAATTACCAGGCCGTGGTGCGCGATGGTTCTGGAAATATCCTCGCCAATCAAAACGTAGGGTTCAGGATTGCAATTCTACAGGGAAGTCAAACTGGAACCATCGTTTATCAGGAATCGCATGCGCTTACCACCAACGGATTCGGCTTGGCCAATATGGTTGTTGGCACTGGAACCGTGCTTAACGGGAATTTCTCAAACATCAATTGGGGCAACGGTCCGTATTTCGTGCAAACGGCCATTGACCCATCTGGAGGCAACGCTTATGCCATTATGGGAACCGCACAATTGGTAAGTGTGCCGTATGCGCTGTACGCCAAGAATGTGCCTACCAATTTGTCTGAATTGAACAATGATGCGGGGTTTGTGACCTCGGCCAATGATGCAGACAGCAATCCTACCAACGAGATTCAGACGCTTACGCTGAACGGAACAACACTTTCCATTTCTGATGGAAACGCGGTAACGCTACCTTCTGGAGGTGGCAGTGGAAATACACTTGATATGGCTTACGACCAAGGCGGTGCCGGATTGGGCAGAAGCATTACCGTAGATGCTGGCGAAGTGCAAATGACCACGGCTTCTGCCAACGGAAATGCCTTGAAGTTGATCAACAACAACACTGGAACAGCTTTGGTGGCGCAGACAACCAACGCAAGCACCCAGTTCTCGGCCATTCAGGCGCAGACCAATAGTAGTTCTACTGCCGCATCGGCTGTTGTGGGAAGCACCTCTGGCGCAGCTTGGGCGGTTACGGGTCAGGCGGAGGCCAATTCTACCGCACAGTCTGCTGTTTACGGCAGCAACCTGCGTACCAATGGCGGACATGGCGTTCAAGGAATTGGCTTTAATGGCGTGGTTGGAGAAACCGACTACAGTCAAGGAAACGCGGTTTTCGGAGAGAATTATGATGCCATTGCACCGCTTGGAAACGGTATTGGTGTGGCAGGAACAGGTTACTACGGTGTGGTTGGAGAAGACCGCTACTTAGGAGGACAAGCAGGTGCAAACGGAGTTTTTTCCAACGGTAACTTTACGGCAACTGGAACAAAGAATTTCACCATCGATCACCCAACCGATCCAGCCAATAAATTCTTGCGTCATTTCAGTTCAGAATCGAATGAAGTGCTGAACATTTACCGTGGTAATGTGACGTTCGATGCGAACGGTGAAGCGTTGGTCGAGATGCCAGATTACTACGACCTGATCAACAAAAACCCAAGCTACCAACTGACACCAATTGGTGGTTATATGCAGTTGTTCATCAAAGAAAAATTGGAGAACGACCGTTTTGTGATCGGTGGTGGAACGCCTGGAGCGGAAGCTTCTTGGACGGTTTATGCAGAGCGCAACGATCCTTACTTGCAACAATATCCTTTTCATCGCGATGTTGAGGTTGAAAAGCGCGAAGGGCAGAAAGGCACGTACCTGATGCCACAACTTTATGGCGAAGGCATGGACAAGAAGATGATTCAAACGTCTGGGAAAACGGAGGTTGAGCAGCCGAACGTCAACGTGAATCGATAGTAAACCGTCACTTCGAGTGATTTTGAGGCACGAAAAATCGTATCGAGAACTAAGCGCAGCGTTCTCATTGCGAAGCGATAACCAAGTCTAGCCCACAGTTCTCGATACGTTTCGATTTCATCGAAACACTCGAACTGACTTACAGCTTATTCTTCGCTTCAATCCAACGGCTCATGAATTCGGTGCTGCGCATGGTATGATGCATCAGCATGGAACCGATAAAATTCTGTTGGCGATGGGTTTCCAGGTTGGCTTGTAATTCTTCCAATCGTTGGATGAAAGCGTTGCCGAGTTCTTCTTTCGGATAAACCTGATCAATGATCTCCACGCCATGCTGTTGCGCGATTTCCCAAGCTACTTTATCGGTATACAATTGAATGGCTGCTTGCGCGAAGTCTTCGGGTGAATCGGCAATCATTCCGCTCCAAGGCAAGCTTCCGTGCATGGCTTCTGCCCCAATGGAAGTAGTAACACTTGGCGTACCGCATTGCATGGCTTCCACGAGTTTGCCTTTCAGTCCAGCACCGTAACGAATTGGCGCCAAAAGCACCCGTGCGTTGCTGATAACCTCTGTTGCAGATTCCGCTCGACCTTTAATGAGAAAGCCATCTTTATCTGCATGCAACTGACGGTGTTTGTCCGAACAGTAGGCGCCATAAACGTGCATTTCCGCTTCGGGAAGTTGCTTGCGGATAAGCGGCCAAATGTCTGATTTCAGATACTGAACCGCATCCCAATTGGGTGAATGCAGGAAATTGCCAATGGTGACGAAATGTTGTCTTTTCTCGAAAACCCCACCCCTAGCCCCTTCTCCGCCTAAGGCGGAAGGGGAACTGTCATGTTGATTGGCCGTTTGCTCGAAGCTGTACCCCCCTCCTTTGGAGGGGTCGGGGGAGGCTAACATAAAAGGCAAATAATGCAGCAACGCCTCATCCACTTTGAAGGTGGTTTTCAGCACCTCTATTTCGTATCCTGAGATGATGAGCGAAACATCGCAGCGGTAAATGCTGGCAATCTCTCTTCTTGCTAATTCATTGAATAGGTCAACGGTTTGAAATTCACGGTTCTGTTTCAATGCTTCTTGCCGCGCATGGCGTAGACAATGCAGGTCTTCGGTGTCCAGAATTCTAATAGCATTGGGGCAATTCTCCGCCACGCGCCAACCGAATTGTTCTTCCGTCATAAAGCGGTCGAAAAGCACCATTTGCGGATTGAGTTGCCGCACAAAATCATCGAATGAAGAATCGTTGAGTTTTACCGAAACCTGCTTTACTCCGAAATCTGAAAGATCAACTGCATACTCACTTTCGGCTGCTGCGGTGGCAAACGTGATTTCCCAGCCTTGCTTTTGGACCAATTCAATCAACTGTAACATCCGACTGCCCGCAGCCGAAGAATTCGGTTCGGGAAAAACGGTGCCGAGAATCAGAAACCTGCGTTGCATGAATGGCTCAAACGTATTGAATAACTTCGGTCGACACCAAAAACCATTCACATGAAAACGGCTTACCTCTCATTTCTCGGCATTGTCGGAATCGGCTTTGCAGCATTCTTCTTCATTACGCTTGGTCCGCATCTGGCCGAAAACCTAGATGTTGTTGCGGCCTTCAAAGCAGGTTACGTCAATCCCTACTCATCTGGCTTTGCCACCGATGCCATCTGCTGCTGGTTGGTGCTTGCCGCTTGGGTTGTTTACGAGAAGTTTGAAAAAGGCATTAAACACGGTTGGATTGCTTTGCTGATAGGTTTGGTGCCAGGCGTTGCCACGGCATTTGCGCTATATCTGGTGATGAGGATGAGGCAAAGCAAATCCTAAACCAAGAATACAGAATTGGCTATTTTCGACCGTACAGAATAATGAGAGGGAATAGCAATAGAAAACGGCCAAAGAATCGGTTCAATCCGCATTGCATTTTTTGCGGAAAAAGGTTTCGATTCGCAGATTCTTTGGTTAAACATGTTAATGATCACACTGAACTTTCAGAGGAGGTGATGAATGATTACATATCCGACATCAACCAAAGTCTGTTACCGCGGAAGAAATTCTCAACTTTTTTGAAGAAAGAAAATCCCCCTAAGAGTAAAGTACCCAAATCTCTTAAAGCTAGAAGGAAGGCTAATCTATTCTCTGGTATTTACAGTTCTCGTGCCGCGGGTGGTTCACCGTTCATCTCGATACCAATGGGAGGACAAACTGGGTGGCGCAGACGATAATTTTAGATGGGTTTGAAATAAATGAGCTTAGAAGAAGTCCGTAATTACATCAACCACATCAGGCGCGAAATGATGGGCAAACCGCTTTCGCGAGCCGACCTTGACGAAAACCCATTGGAGCAGTTTGCGAAGTGGATGGAAGAAGCCGTGAATGCGCAGATTCTGGACCCATACGCCATGTGCCTGAGCACGGTCAACTCGGCTGGGCATCCATCATCGCGCATTGTGTATTGGCGCGATGTGGAAAGTGACGGTTTCGTATTCTATACCAACTACAACAGCCGCAAAGGCATTGAGATAGCGGCCAATCCGTACGTGGCGCTCAACTTTCATTGGAGCGAATTGGACCGACAGATCCGTATTGAAGGGCCGATCAGAAAAGTATCTACGGAAATGTCTGATACTTACTGGGCCACGCGTCCGCGCGAAAGCCGCATTGGTGCTTGGGCTTCGGCACAGAGCAGTATTGTTTCAAGCCCGGATCAATTGCAAAAATCGGTTGAGAAGCTGCATGAGCAGTTCGGTGAGGGTGAAATTCCCCGCCCGGCACATTGGGGCGGTTATGTGGTAGAACCCGATCGCATTGAGTTTTGGCAAGGTCGCCCAAGCCGCTTGCACGACCGTTTTGTGTACATCAAAGCGGGAGATGATTGGGCCATGGAGCAACTATCTCCGTAAGGAAGAAAAATGTTGAAATGAAAAAAGGAGAAAACGTGCTGCTACGTTTTCTCCTTTTTCGTTTTTCCTTTTCTCCAAACTATAGGTCGTAGCCGTCTTCGGTCAGGCCAACTTCCGTCCACTCTCCATCAACTAGAATAACGCAGTTGTCGTAGCCAACATCCAGAAGAATGCCTGCTGCAGTTTCAAAATCGCCAAGAATTTCTGTTGGAACATGTGCATCGCTATTGATCTGCACAGGAATATCCAGCTTCAAGGCCTCTTCCAGAATCCATTTGCTTGGATATGTGTCTGTTGCGCGCTTCTTGTACAGCCCGCGGGTATTCACTTCCATAATGGCATCAGACTTCGAGATCACCTCCAAGGTGTTCATTACCTCATCTCGATACCATTTCTCATCCTCCGAGAAGAAATGCTCACGCACGTTCTGCATCTTGATCTTATCCAAATGACCCACAATTTCAGGGCAATCTTCCACGATCATTTCTCGCGTTAGCTCATAATAGCGTCTTACAGCCGCTTCAACGTTACCACCGAAAATCTCGTGCAGTCCTTTCTTGAACACGTCCAACGGACCATCAATTTCCCACCCCTTTCCACTTTTGAATGAGTCAACGAAATGGATAGAACCCACCGTATAATCCAAACCCGCAGTTTGCAGAAAATCGGCCGTTGGCCCCATCTTATCCGGAATGTAATCGACCTCCATTCCGAGTAGGATCTCTATCCGGTCTTCGTACTTTTTCTTCAGGCGGTAGATCTCATCGCAATACCCCTCAAGGTCGTCCATTTTCATGGCCCATTTGCAATCGAAAAACGGAACCGGTGCATGAGAAGAAAAGCCGTATACGGGCATTTCGAGTTCAAGCGCCTTGCGGATGTAATCTTCGGGCGCGTTGGTGCCATCACAATAATTCGTGTGGCTGTGGTAATTCGTCCAGGACATTTTTAAATGTGATGAGGCGAGTTGTTGTTGATGTGAATTCGGTATGGCGTCAGTTACGCTCCAGAATGAGATATGCTATGGGGAGTGTTAACGCGAATGCAGAGTTTCTGGTTACGAAAATAATGTTCGATGTTGTAAAAACTAACGGTACGCCATTAATTATGCCCGCAAATAGAAATCCTCGCCCATTCCGAACATTTCTTTGATCTCGATTTTCTCGCCATCACGGTTTTTGATGTAGCCGTTAAAGAAACCGTACGGCCCTTGGTATTTGCTTCGCAGAATGAGCAAGTTCACGTCTACTGCCGTGTGAATTACTGGGCGGAACTCAAGGTCCACTTTACCGTAGTTGTCCTTTATAAACCAAGTGCCTTTGTAGCCATCTGGTCGCGTTACTCTAATGGGTGGAAGCACACTCAACTTTCCATCATGCCACAGGCAATTCTCGTTGTTCTTCTCGTGGTCGAGAATCTGATTGTCGGTGCAATTGAAGCCAATAATCTTGCCTTCTGCATCTCGTCCCATTCCAGTTACCCAATCGTAAACGGTTGGATACGGATAGTAGCCTTTGTGATCATCAATTATCAGTTGACTGATCTTCTCCGGGAACGGAATCACGTCCTTTCCGAACTGAATGCTACCCGAAACGGGCATCAGGCATTTGTGCGAATACATGGCGCGTTTCTCCGAAAATGGCATGCACACCACCATGGGTTCGTAACGCTTCACATCATGGTTTCCCTTGAATTTAGCTTCAACATCCGGCAACCCTTTCTGATTTCGGATGGAAGCTTTGAGTTCAAGCAAGTTTGCGTTCAGATCATGCTTGGCGTGAAGCGTAAAATTCTTGCTCTTGTAAATGGATTCGGTGCCGAAAAGGCCTGTTGCCACATCAATTGACCACGGAGCCACCTTCTTCTCGTAGCGGTATTTCTTGTTGTTGACGATGTCGTAAACGATGAACTGCACCAACGAGATCTTCTTGGCGTTGTAAATGGCAACCATCACGAAATGCGTTCCGTTGCTGATCTGAAACGCCTGCCATTCTCGCAGTTGCATCCATTTCAACAAGCGCGGCAGCGGCAACTTGTAAGGTTGTTCGGCATCGATCAAATTCGGGTTCGGAATCGGCCCATCGAATGAAGCATACTGGAACTTCCCTTTCTCGTAAAGTTGTGCTGGTGCTGGCTGTAATGGCCGCTTGTAGGTTTTGCCGGTCATGGTGCGAATTTAGAATGAATTATCTCCTGTCTTCTCTCCCTACTTTTAGCCGCCATGAAACGGCTGTTGAGTTTCCTTCTTTTCCTGCCATTATGCTTCGCTGGTTTCGCGCAGCAGCCGTTCTCGTACTCCCTACAACCTGACGAGATTCCGAGCAAGGAGGTTTATCGGGTCATTCAGGATGACGAAGGCTACATCTGGGTCGGTTGCAACGCGGGTCTTTTCCGTTACGATGGTGATCGTTTCAAGCATTATCTAAATGCAGAAATGAGCGGTCGCGCGCTATCCAATCTGGAGATCGATCCTTTCGGAAGGATCTGGTGCGGAAGCTTTACAGGTCAGATCTTTTTCGTGGAGAATGACAGCCTGAAGCTTTTTGCGGACTGGTCGGGAAAGGAGAAGCAGTTCCCTGCGTTCAGAACAACAGACGATGGCGTTTGGATCACTTCTGACGATGGGCTTCATCATCTTACATACGATAACGAACACGCCCTGAACCTTGCGTTTGCTCCTCTGGAAGATCAGAACCATTGCGAAAACGTGGAGTTCTGTTCAGATAGCACCTTGCTCGTCTATTCCATCTACAACGGGTTCTACCGTATTTCACCCAGCAAAGAGAGCAGATGGCTTAACGTTCCGATTGAACTCAACTCGTTTCTGGAAGGTCGGGTTCATTTCTTTGAATGGGAAGGCAAACAGCTCGCCCTTTGGCAACGGAATTCGGATGGAAAAGTGGCTTGGGTAGAGATGCTTGACAATCGGGTTGAGTTGTTTGAACCGTTAGCTGAAACTGAAATCACCTCACGGGTAAACCGAGTTTCTGTTGGAACACAGAACGAAATATGGGTTTGCACCAACGCTGGAGCCATCAGAATTGATGGAGAAGACCAGAGGACACTTTTCCCAGATCAACGCATTTCAGATGTGCTGCCTGACCGAGAAGGAAATTACTGGTGCACCACACTCGACAATGGCGTTTTCATCATGCCCAGCTTGGCCATTCCGCACTTCGGAAAGGAGTTTTTTGGAGAATCGCTTTCGAACATCATTTCATTATCGAAGGCCAAAAACGGTGAAATTCTGCTCGGACATGCTGATGGAAACGTGTCGTCTTTCAACCGAAAATCGGAAACGCTGCAAACCGTCCTTGAATCGAAAAAAGGAATTCATCGGTCGGTTGAAAAACTGGTTTTTGACACCGGTCGATTGCTAGCTGCGCGTGGACCACTTACTGTTCAGAAAAACAATAGGTCCGTGGATGTTCTGGAAGGAGGAAACGCCAAAGACATCATTCCACTTGCGGGCGACACCTTAGTGATTGCCACGGTAACGGAACTGGCAAAACTCTATCCCTCACAATCGGGAAGTTGGCATCGGGAAACCCTGCGAGAAGGCTTTTGCCGAAAGGTGACCGTCACTTCGAAAGGCTTGATTTGGGCAGCTTTCAAGGATGGGATTTTTCACGGAGATGGCGAAAATCTTGAGGCTTTCTTAAAGGACGGAAAGCCCGTTTTTGCTGCGGATATCCAAGTGGATGCTTCAAACAATGTTTGGATAGCCACGATTTCGAACGGGTTACTGAAGGTTGCTGAAGGAAAGGTCATTAAGGAATTCAACACCTCAAACGGGTTGGCTTCTGACAACCTTCATTGCATGGCGCTTGCCAACGACACCGTTTGGATTGCCCACGCCAATGGTTTGGACCGTTTCGTAAACGGAGAATTCCACCATTTCAACCTATTGGACGGAATGCCGTTGAAAGAAGTCAATGATATTCTGGTTGCCGATGGCTTCGTTTACCTCGCTTCACATAGTGGATTAACGGTTCTTCCGACCAACGCTGAAGCCGAAAATCAGACTGCTCCGAAACTCATCACCAACGCCATTTCGCTGGGCGATAGTCTCATTTCAAATTCGGACAATGCTTCATCCAATTACAAATTCAACGAACTGAAAGTCGACCTTTCGGTGCTTGCATTCCGAAGTCGGGCAAGCTGCAAAGTGAAGTATCGACTGATCGGTTTGGACACCACTTGGGCGGAACAGACAGGCAATCACATTGAGATCGTTTACAACGCACTTCCTGCGGGAAATTTCCAGTTTGAGGCCTTTGCGATGAACGAAGATGGTGTGCAAAGTGAGGAACTCGTTTCGTTCAGCTTCACCATAAACCCACCCTTTTGGCAAACGTGGTGGTTCTATCTTTTAGTGGCTGTTCTGTCCATCGGACTGGTTTCGGGATTGTTCCTGCTTCGCATCCGACACATCAACCGTAAAGCCGCGTTGGAACATGCGGTTGTGACTTCAAAACTCACGGCATTGCGTTCACAGATGAACCCGCATTTCCTATTCAATGCGCTCAATTCCATTCAGGAGCTGGTGTTGAGCAAAGACACGAAAAATGCCATCCGCTACCTCGGAACATTCTCTGGTCTTACCAGGAAGATCTTGGAGAATTCGGCTAAGGAAACCGTACGGCTCTCTGAAGAAATTGAGATGCTGAACCAATACCTTGAATTGGAAAAACTGCGTTTTGGCGAAACACTGGAAATTTCAATCGTGGTTAATCCAGAGATCGATCAAGAAGGAATTCGCATTCCGCCCATGCTTATTCAGCCTTATGTTGAAAATGCCCTGAAACACGGCCTGCTTCATCTTCAAACCGACAGAAAACTGTACTTGAAATTCGGGCAGGAAAAAGATTTCTTGGTTGTTACCGTTGAAGACAATGGCGTTGGGCGCGCCAAGGCCGAAGAAATCGCGAAGCAGAAAAAGAAGCACCAGAGTTTCTCCTCTGAAGCCACAGAAAACCGTTTGCGCTCCATGAAAAACACAGCCAATGTTTCGGGTTCGGTTGAGATCAATGACCTTTACGTGGATGGAATACCAGCAGGTACCAAAGTGGTGCTGCGCATACCGATCGGGAGTTTCATATAAGTGGACTGAATCGAACCAACTCATAGCGTGTTGGTATATATTAGCCCATGTGAAAGCCATGTCAATCCTTGTGATGACAATTCTCTTTGGGTTGTCGGTTTCGGGCCAAGAAGGCGCCATCGATTTCAATCAACTCGTCAATAAGACCCACACGGAGCGCACCCTAGCGTTGTTCGATTACCACGAAAAGTTTGTACATGACGAGGATTCGCTGACGGTTTTCAAAGATGTGGAGTTGGCAAGGCGGTTGGCCGATCAACACAACGACCCAGAACTGGCCTTAGAGGCCGATCTCATTGAACTCCATTATTACACTTACCGCAGTAAGGGCCGATTGGATGAATGGGCCGAAATGGCGTTGGCCCTTATTCGCAAGGCCAGAGACGCCAAAGCTCTTTGGTTGGAAGCGCGTTGCGAAAGCCTGCTTGGAATCCATCTATATAATTATGGTCAGTACGAATCTGGAATGCTGCACATGCGCAATGCCGTTCGGTTGTTGGATGACAAGGATGCGGCCGAGTACCCCATCAAGAGCATCGTCCTTACGCTGTTGGGCAAGATGCATTACGATTTTCGGGAATATGAGGAAGCGGTGCGGACATACCAGAAGGCTTTTGCTTGCATGACCACCCACTATCGGAAGTATTACCGCATGC
The DNA here is from genome assembly GCA_020635495.1 of Flavobacteriales bacterium. Taxonomy (GTDB): domain Bacteria; phylum Bacteroidota; class Bacteroidia; order UBA10329; family UBA10329; genus UBA10329. Next base: position 49,445 of record JACJZQ010000009.1, read on the forward strand.
ATGCCATCAACACAATGGGCATTACCTATCGGGATATGGGCAAGTTGGATTCGTCCAATATTTGGTTTCAGCGGGTGCTGGATATCGCCATTGCGGATAATGATTCGCTTTACATCAAGCTCACTCAGGGAAATTTGGGTGAGAACCATTACCTCCTAGGTGATTTTGAGAAGGCGGAACCACTTATACTCCAAGACCTGATACTGGCGAGAGCCAAGACGGAAGAAAATCCAGGGCACCTTTCAAACTGCCTTTATATTCTCGGAGACATTGCTTTGGAACGGGGCGACTTGAAAAAGGCCGAACCCATGATGACCGAGGCGCTGGAAATGGCGCATCGTTCCAAGCAGGCAAGACGCTTGCAACCCGTTTACACCAAAATGGCCAAGCTGTTTGCCGCCAAGGCAATGCCAGATCTAGTGCTGACTTACATGGATTCGGCCTTGCAGGCGAACCAACAGAAGGATGTTGAGTTTGACCGATTGATTTCCGCCCGCGTTAACCAGAGGTTGGAACTGGAGCACATTGCCACCGAAACGGCCAAGTTGGAAGGCGAACGGAAGTTGCAATTGCTCGTTCGCAACCTATTGATAGCACTGATGGTGCTAGTACTCATCGGGCTGGTGTGGCTTTTCAATCGGCACAGAAAGAAGCTGCAACAGCGGCAACAGGTTATTCTTGGCGAGAAGAAAATGGCCGAAGATGCATTGCGTGCCGCATCGCAACGATTGGACGAGATCGTTTCGAACATGCAACTGAAGAACTTGGAACTGGAACAGACCCGACAGGAACTGGAATCGCTGAAGGACGAGGCACCAGACCGCATGAAGGAACAGAAGCTGAGATTGGAAGCGGCTGTGATACTTACCGATCAGGATTGGCGCAATTTCATGGAACTGTTTGAGGTGGTGAACCCTGGTTTCCTGCAACGACTAAACGAACAATACCCCGAACTGACCCTTTCGCAAGTGCGCTTTTTCGTGCTGTGCCGATTGGAGCGCAGCAACAAGGAAATGGCTGCCATGTTGGGCGTTACAACAGACGCCATCAGGCAGATGCGCAGCCGACTGCGCAAGCAATTATCTCTTTCTTCTGACGAGACGATTATGGCCTTGGCTCTGGCCATTTGAGGTTTTTTGATGTCGTGTCACGCGTTGTCACGCTGAATTTTTGCTTCAAATAGCCGCTTGTGTCCACTTTTGGCGGCATGGGTTTTTCACCATCCGACCGTTTTCCGCTGACCATTGGTAGCCTGGTGCTGTTGGGCATGATCATGCTCTTCATCACAGCTCTTGTGGGCATATACCTGTGGTACGACCTGCGGCTTGAGCAGTTGGATCAATCCCTTCAACTATTACAAAAATGAACCTTCAACCAAATACCTCAACTATGAAAAAAGTTCGTGTCATCCTTCTCCTTCTTTCAGCCATTACAACTCAACTGAGTTGGGCGCAGACCGCGATCAACCTTGCCAGTGGCTCGCTGGTCATTACTCAATATGCAATTGAAGACCAACATTGGACCTTGACCGATGATGGAACCAATCTGAACATCCACTACACCGCCACTGGAGTAAGTTTGAGCGGAGCGGGCGTAGTGGCCATTGATGCCAATAATACGCAAGTGCCCTTGGCCAATATTACAGACTCGATTGTGGTTGTGGGTGTTGGCTCAACAGACACGTTGACCTTTGACCTTACTACCTCATTGGCCGCAGTTTCGGTACGTACTTCCAACGTGGATATGATCTACCAGACAGGAGACCTCATTGCCACAACTGGTTCCATCAACTTGAATGCAGAATATGGTATTACGGTAGATGGAACGCTTCAGACCACGTCAGGCAACATCAGTCTGTTCGGAAGACAGACCACCACCCACACCACGCTGTTTTACGATGGCGTTCGAGTGAATGCCACGGGTTCGATAACTTCAGAAACAGGCGATATTGTTCTGGATGCCACGGGTGGCGTTGGCAGTTCGTCCATCACTGGTGGAATCTGGATAAACGGAGGCACGGTCTCCTCAACAGGTACTGGTGCCAATGCCGCATCCATCCTATTGAACGGAAGAGAGAGCGCATGGTCTCCTTCTACGCCATGTGCCTATAACCACGCCATAGTGGTATCTGATGGCGGAATGGTCAGTTCCGTTGATGGAGACATCACCCTTGAAGGATTAGGTGCTCCAGCAGGATGTATTGAACGGAAAGGAATTATACGTCTTACCAACGGACATGTACAGTCAACAGGCAACGGTGCAATTTCTATGCATGGTCAGGATCATGCATTTTCAGGTGAATCTGCGGTGAACATTGAACTTGCAAGTACCGTGCAGTGCAACAATGGTAACATGAGCATTTCGGGTAATTTTTACGATGAAGGAACCGTAAGCCAGCCTTGCATTTACATACGTGATCTCGGTACGGTGGTGTCTTCAGTAGGTACGGGAGAGATACAAATAGAAGGTATCGGTAGTCCACTTGGAACCGCTAGCAATATTGCTTCTGGCGTAAGGATCATAGATTACGCACTGGTTACCTCTGAGTTTGGCGACATCAGCATCTACGGTGAAAATTCGGTGCGATGCTATGAATGTTCGTCTGTCTGGATCGGTGATTTCTCTGAAATCACGTCCACGGGCACGGGGCCCAATGCGGCCAAGATCAACATACACGGCCATGAGGATCTTATGAATGGTATTACGTTAGACGCGGTCACCCTTTATGATCTACCAAAACTCCGAACTGTAGATGGAGACGTTACTATTTTGGCCACCTCTGTTAACTATGGCATTCAGTCCTACTCAGAAGGCACTTTTTACTCCACTGGTCAGGGAAGTTTGAAAGTAACTGCAGATGTTGCCGTACCAGGAATCACGGACCCTACATGGGATTACACATTGATTGCTGATTATGTTTACTCACCATCGATTCGGGCTTATGGAGATGCACTCATCAGACCAAGAACTCCAGGTACACCCATTAAAATTGGAGTTCCCTCTGGCAGTTATTTACCTGGTGACGGTGTGCTGAGTATCATAGAAAGCGACCTGAATAATTATTTCTTGTTCGCCAATAGCTACGCCTTTGGAGGAGACACCACAGGCAACATTGATGTATTGAAAGCCATATTCAATGACCCACTGACCCTGATCGGATACAACATCACCATCGATTCGCTCAGTGCAGTTACAGACCCTATTACACTCACCAGCAGGGCAGGTGATTACATCTCTAACATGGACAATGGTTCTCCAGGACTGTTTGCGTCAGAAGTCATCTTCAATGGGAATGTTTCTCCTGGTGGCCCGAATACGGCAGGAATTCTTCGGGCAACGGCCAACGTGACATTCAGCGCTGGCGATACACTTTCCATCGACCTGTTCACTGGCGACAACGATTCGCTGAAACTTCAGGGATCCGCTCCGATACTTACACTCAACAATGCCACGCTGCAATTGGCCGAGGTAGGCTACACACCAACTCTAAACGATGAATTCGTGCTCATTGACGTGGCGGGAACGGAAGCCGTTGTAGGAACGTTTGCTGGGATTCCAGAAGGCAGTCCGATTCTCGTAGGCAATAACTCTTACCGTTTAAGTTATGAGGGCGGCTCGGGTAATGATGTCACCCTGACTTTTCTAGGCGTATGTAGTCCAACAGCCTCCAGCATTGCACCCGTGGCCTGTGGCAGTTACACTTCGCCACTCGGAAACGTGTATACCGCAAGTGCATCTTTCACCGAGACAATAGATAATACATTGGGTTGCGATAGCGTGATATCCATTGATCTTACCATTAATAACGCAGATGCCAGCGTATCTCAGAACGGTACAACCCTAACAGCCGATGTGGCGGGTGCCAGCTACCAATGGCTGGACTGCAACAACGGTAATGCAGTTGTAAATGGCGAGAACGGCCAAAGCTTTACACCATTGGCCTCTGGCGAATATGCCTTGGAAATCACCGAGAATGGCTGCACCGAGATTTCGGGGTGCTACAATGTGCAAGTGATCACGGTAGGCTTGGACGAAATAGACAGATCAGAACTGACCATTTACCCTAATCCATCTCATGGAGTTGTCAACATTCAGGTCAATAACGCAGAACGCATCTCGGTTTACGACATGACGGGTAGAACCATCATGGACAAACCTTTTACCAATAGGCTTGATATTTCTAGCCTACCTGCAGGAAACTACGTGATAGCGGTATTCACGGCTGATAGCGTGCTTCGAGAGACGCTGGTCGTTGAGTAAGCAATTCGGATCTCTGTCAGCCTGAAACGGTTGCGCGGAAACAATCCAAACAAGGCTCGGCACGTGTAGCAATGAAAACGTAATTCTCATCATTGACATAAACGTGCCGAGCCTACCTTTGGCGCAATGATCAAAGCCATCATAGTTGACGATGAGGAGCGTGCCCGCAATGGGCTGAAGCAGTTGCTTGAAATGGTGGCGCCCGAAGTGGAAGTGGTTGCTCAATGCGCCAACGTTCCTGATGCGGTCATTGCCATCAACCAGCACCAGCCCGAGGTGGTTTTTCTGGATGTGGAGATGCCGCAGTATTCGGGGCTGCAGATCGGGCAGTTCTTCGCGGAGATGAACTTCCACATCATTTTTGTGACGGCCTACAGCGAGTACGCCATCCGTGCGTTCGAGCTTTCTGCGGTTGATTACCTGCTGAAACCGGTTCAGCCCGATAAACTAGAAGACGCCATCCGCAAGCTGAAAGCGCGCACTTCGCAAATGACCACGCAGCGGATTGAACTGGCCGAAACATCCTTACAGAGCAACGATTTCAACCGCATTGCTTTGCCCGTTTCGGACGGTTTTCTTTTCGTAGAAATAAAAGACATCATGCTGCTGGAAGCCGATGGTGCGTACACGAAAGTCTATCTTCAGAATGGTTCGGAACTGCTGGTGAGTAAGCGCCTATTGTTCTTCGAAAAAGTGTTGGAAGACCGCCCGTTCATGGTGCGGGTTCATCGCTCCTATCTCGTCAATTTCAACTTTGTGAAACGCTACAGCAAGGCCGAAAGCGTTATTGTTCTCGACAACGGGAAAACGGTTTCCGTTCCGAAGGAAAAGAAGGTGATGATCGAGGAAACGCTACAACGGATCAAGGTCGGTTAGCGGTTTCCTCAATCAATTTCTACTTCTTTGTTGATGGGCACTATTGCCGTTTCATGTCAGCTTTCAAGCGGTTCAGTTCTTGTTGCAATCTGATGTTCTCTGCTTGCAACTGCTTCATCTGCTCGTTCAGTTCTTGAACAGCTTTAACCAACGGCACGGTGAATTCCGCGTAGCGAAGACCGTACAGATCGTTCTCATTCTTTGGGGCATCTACTCCACTGAAATCAAAACCGATCTCTTTTGCTGCGGCCTCCACCTCTTGCGCCAGGAAACCTGTGTATGTAATGGAACTCTTATTGTTGTCAGTAGAACTGAACTGAGAATGCTCTTTCCGACCCAACTTGTCTTTAATCTCTTCAATCGCCAGATTGTATGTGACCGGACGCAATTTCTCAATGAATACCAACCCTGGGACATCTGCTCTTACATTCATCTTAAATCTTGAGTCCGAAAGATTGGTCCATCCGACATATCCACCGATACTTGTTACATCGGGATTGCCAATTTTCACCTGATCCGATGCAAGAAACTCTGCATCATAACCGATTGCTGTAGAATTTGTGATCAGACTTTCACTGCCTAGACCTGGACCAGCACTAAGACCAATTGAAACACAATTGTTGGTAACCGTTGGCGAATAGGCAATTCCTGAATAGGCCCCAATACTCGTATTGAATCCCCCAGCCGTATTCTCAACCATGCTCTGCACTCCAATGGCAACATTACCTTCAGGCAATACCGGTTCACTCTGACTCAGGCTCAGGTCTCTTAATGCTTCCTTACCAATAGCCACATTATCATCTGCTGGAATTGCATTTACCATACACTGATACCCAATAGCCACGTTGTCGCCTGCACCGACATTAGAGTACATGGCCTCATGCCCCAATGCCACGTTTCCGCGACCTGATACAAGCGAATGGAGCGCCCTATGTCCCATTGAATTATTCTCCCACCCCAACGTATTGGAATACATGGACTCATAGCCAATTGAATTGTTCCTATGTCCTGAGGTGTTGGTTTTCAAGGAACTGTAACCTAAACCAACATTTTCAAATCCGGTTGAGTTGTTTTGCAACGAAACGGTTCCTACGGCAGTATTGTGAATCCCGTGACCCGGGTCACTGCTTCCGGTACCATTGTTCTTCAATGCCTCGAAACCAACGGCCACGGAGCCCGATTTGTTGGTTCCGCTTCGCAATGCGCCTGCGCCAATGGCCACGCTACCTTCGCCCAGCGTGTTGCTCATCAATGCCTCTTTACCAAGTGCCACGTTATTCTGCCCAACGGAATTGTTCCTGAGCGCGCTATGCCCCATGGCAACGTTCTCTGAGCCGATTGTGTTCAAATACATGGCATCTACCCCGATGGCACTGTTGTATGTTCCCGTGGTGTTTCCACCAAGGCTGTTATCGCCCACGGCCGTGTTGTAAGAACCACTTGTGTTGTAATACATGCTGAGGTTACCGATGGCCGTATTGTTGTTCCCTGAACCATTGGCCTGCAAGACTTTGGACCCCAATCCTGTATTGAAACTACCGTTGCCGTTGGTCACGAACGATTCGAAACCGACCACTGTGTTCTCATCTCCGTTCTGCATGGCATTGGCAGCTTTGGATCCCATTACCACGTTTCCGTAGCCAATTGTATGATATTCACCTACCTGCGAACCAATGAAGATGTTATCGTATCCTGTTGATACCGACCGTCCTGCTTTCCAACCTAGAAAGATATTGTCGAACGCGTAGGTCATGGAACTTCCTGTTTGATGACCGATAAGGATGTGGCGCGAACCGTTGGTAACCTTGCCAGCTTCCGACCCGATCATGACGTTGGTAGCACCATCTGCCAGTTGATTTCCCGCTTTGTAACCTAAAAGAATGTTGTCTGCCCCAGTGGTCATTCCAGCACCAGCTTCTACTCCGAAAACGGCATTCTGGGTAGCGTAAGTAGAACCAAGTGCCGCCCCATAACCTACGTATGTGTTTGCAGAGCCCAATGTGGCCAACCCAGATCCAAAACCTACGTACGTATTCTTGACTCCACCAGCGTTGGATGCACCGCTTTTCGCACCAACGAACACGTTTCCGTCTGCGTCATTGTTCACACCAGCACTATCTCCAATCAGAACACTGAAGTCTCCGGTGGCCTCCAAACCCGCCTTGTAACCCAAGAATGTGTTGTTGTTTCCGTAGGCATCATAACCGGCCAACGCCCCGATGGCCGTATTCCGATGGTCTATTCCTGCTTGTTCAAGCGCACCTGTTCCAACTGCGGTATTGTAATGCCCGAAATCCACATTATTGGCGGCATTGGCCCCAACAAAGGTGTTTCCGATACCTTGTTGCAACCAGAAACCAGCATTACGGCCAACCGCGGTGTTGTTGTCGCCTTCGGCATTCACCAGCGTGCTACGACCAATGGCAGTGTTGCCTTCTCCCGTTGTCACATCCCGCAAGGCCGATGTTCCCAGAGCCACGTTGTGAATACCCGTGGTTATATTCTCCATAGCGCCATAGCCAAAGAATGTCTCTCCGGTGTTTGTTTGACCTATATGACCTGACTTTACACCATTTACCTTGAACATGAGGTCAGCATCATCGTTAGTTCCAATAAAATTGGTTGAAGCATCGGTGCCAGCGTTTCCATTCAGCTCCCAGCCACCACCGCCTTCCCCGTTCGTGTTGCCAGCGGAATTGGCATAGAGTGCGTAAGGAACGCTAAGCAATTCGCTTTGACCCGTGATGCTGTAGTTGGTTCCGCCCGTTGGGTCGATGGCTACAAAAACAGAATAGGTAGACGCTCCCCAATCAATGTCTCCAATGCTTCCGAACTGGTTGGTTCCATCGCCAATAATAAGCGTAAGCAGGCCATTGGCGTTGGTCGTTCCCGTGTGTTCTTCCTCAAACACACTTGGGCCGTCATTTCCGATTATTATGCTCACATGAACACCAACATTTTGGTTCGCAAGCAGTTGACCGTTATTGTCACGGATCACCGATTGGTAGGTCATACGTTCGGGAGCCTGCGCGAATACGGCCGCTGCCACAAGAAGGAAATGTGCAATAAATAAGAGCTTTTTCATGGTCATCGTTTTATGATCGATAGGTTTTCTGTTCTGAGTTGTTGTTGCGTATCACGAGGAAATAGGTGGCGGCCGCCAATGCATGCATCGGTATTTCGGTGCCTGAGTTTGCGAGCTGAGTGGAAGTCAATTCCTGTCCGAGCGCATCAAAGAGCTGCACGGTCAGTTCTTCGTCCAATTCGCCTGTTGCCAGAATGGTGATGTGGTCGGTAGTCGGGTTCGGGTACACCTGGAGTTCCACTTCTGACAGCCCATTCTGACGAACGTCTGTTATGACGGAGATCTCGTAAGGCTGCTGAACGCCTTGGTTTTCAACGGCCGTGCTTGAACTGTTCTGTTGGTAGAACACCTGCCCAACGGTGAAACTCACCGAGCCCCCACATCAGACCATCGCCTCCTGAGGCAACAAGGTCGGTCTGTGCAAAGGTTGAGATGCATGTTCCGCCAAGCATGAATAGAATCAGGTAGTACTTCATTCCATCTTGATTTTAGAACGAAACTACCCGTGCGACCTGGGGCCTGAAATATCCGATTAGAATTCGGTGCGTTTGAATGAGAGTTCGGTAACTGCCGAACTACGCGATGGTCAAGGTGAGTTCCACGCGTGTGCCGATCGGTTGATCAGCAGCATCTTTCAGGTCGATGATTTTCACGCTGGAACTGTTGCTTGATGATGCTCCTAGCTCTACCCTTCTGCTGGTAACCTTAGAACCGAACGAGCTATAGGTTTTGGATTCGGGCTTCTCTGAACTACGACCAACACCATTGTCTTCTACTATCACCCGAATGGTGGTTTCATCCAAGTGCATCACTTCAATGGTCAATCGACCATTTCTGTCCATCAACGGCATGATGCCATGCCAAATGGCGTTTTCGGCAAATGGTTGAATGAGCAAGGGCTGGATTCGCAACCGTTCAATGTTCAACTTCGGGTCGATGTCAATGCTCCATTCCAATCGGTCTTTGAAACGTAGAGCTTCCATTTCGAGATAGAGCCGCAGGGCGTCAAGGTCATTCTGCAACGGAATGGTTTCCTGCGAACTGTTCTCCAGCACCGAGCGCAACAACCGCGAGAATTTGGTGAGATACAGGTCGGCTTTTTCGGTTTCCTGTTTCTTGATGAGCAGCTTGATGCTGTTGAGGCAATTGAACATGAAATGCGGGTTCATCTGCGCACGCAATACGTCCATTTCAAGCTTGGCCAATTGAAGTTGGTACGCATCGCGCTCCTGCTGCTGCCGCAACAATTGTCGCAAACGCCAACGATAAATCATCCAACCGATCGGCACCAGAAAAACCGCTAACGCAGACAGAAATCGGGCATCGGCCCAGAACGGAGGTCGTATTTTGAACTTCAACGGTTGCGAAACCTGTTCGGAACCGTCCACACTTCGGTACATGACGGTCAGTTCGTACTCATTGGGCGAAAGCGAACTGAGCGTTAATTGTCCGCGCGCGACATCCTCCGTCCACTCATCTTCGGTATGCAAGCGGTAGAAATATCTTCCGCCCAATTCGGGATTCAATCCTGCGAGCGAATACGCAACGGCCAAACTGTTATGCGTGTAATTCAAATTCAGGCCGTTCTCAAGCACCGAATCAATCTTGAAAACGGATTCTGTTCCGTTGATGCTTATCCTGTGAATACGAATTGAAGTCAGCGACCCGCTCTCCGAATCGGAGGTAGCCACATTCAGCAACCTTCCATTCTGAAGCAACAATACGTTTCCAGCCGCATCGCGTAACAGTTTCTCACCGCCCGCAACTCCATATGAACTGCCAAAATGCTGCAACTTTCCGTTGGGTGAAACTGCAAACAGACCAAGCCCTGTGGATGCGTAGAGTGTTCCATTATTAGCCAATTCCAAGCTGTAAACCCCTTGCGTTTCATTCAGCGCGGGTAAAAGACTTTGCAGCTCTTGTGAATCTGCCAAACGCAAGGCAACACCCGATTCGGAACCACCCAGCAAAATCGAATCTCCTTTGGTGCGGATGCTGGAAACATGCTTCAGATATACTCCACTGGAATCGGGTCGGTAAGGAAAATTGACGAACTCCTGTTTCTTTTCATCAAACCGCCCATGACCCAATTGTGAAGCATACCAAACTGTTCCGTCTTCGGCCACATGCAGCTCATTCACCCAACCCACGTAGTTCAATTGTTTGCTACCCTTCGCCTTCTCTCCACCAAATGCCTGTGCGTTTTTATCAGATAAATGGAGACGGATCAAACCATCCCACGAAGTGCCGAGCCATACATTATCAGACCGATCGACCGCCATGCATCTCAAGCCCGAACGGTCAGGGCGAAAAACACTTAAAATATTCGGAGTCCGATCATTGACAACACCCGACCGAAGATCAATTTCAAGCACCCCTTTATGGAAGAGCACCAGTGCAGCGGTTTCGCTTCTGAATGCCACTGATATTGGATATTCCAACGTTGCATCTGTTGGAATCGGCCATTCTTTCAGCGTTCTAAATTGTGCATCTGCAAGCACCAAACGCAAAGGATCGGAAAGCAACATCAGGTTCTTATTCTGATGAGATGCCACGCTCAGTACATCATTCTGCGAACACGCAAAACCCAATTGCTGATACGTTTGGTGAATGACTTTCAGTCCTTCGCCATACGTAGCGATCCATGCATCTCCAACTTCATCTTTGGTAATAAAGTATGGTCGGAAATCCTGTGAGAGCCAGCGCCATTTTTCCGTTGTCGCATCAAACTCGGAAAGTCCTTTCCCTGGATGGGCGATCAGGAATTTGCCATCTCCAAAGGGTTCAATGTGCTTGATATTGTTCAGCCAGAAATCATCATCACCAAGATCTACCCTTGTAAATTCTTCGGTCTGCGTGTTGAATCGGAAAAGTCCATCTCCCCAACTGCCCACCAACAATTCGGTATTGCTTAGCGTGGCCAACGAACGGATACCGAATGGACCGAGGTCCTTTTTCGCAACGCTGAACTTGCCGAGAATACCATTCTGAGTATGAAGTTTCACCAACCCATTGGCTGTTCCCAACCAGATGATGTTCTCGTGCTTGGCATCATTCAGCATGAACTGAACGCTATTGCTGAAATGACGAATGTCTTCGGCAAGCACAAATTCAGGCTCTGGAATGAAGGTTTGGAACGTTTGTGAGTTGGAATTGAAGCGCTGAACGCCATGTTCGTGCACTCCAACCCAAACATCATTTCCATGAGCGTGGATGAACATGATGCGGTCATCCGCCAGACCATCAATTTCTCCCGTATGGGTAAAATGATCGATCTCATCTGAAGTGCCGATGCGATAAAGTCCACGCTCGTAGGTGCCCACCCAAAGTGCACCATCATTCGCCACCAGCAAAGCCGTAATGGGCAACGAACTGAGCGGATGATAAGCTCCATTGACCGTTCTGAACGGTGTGAACTGTTGGCCATCGAAACGGAAAAGCCCTTTCTGCGTGCTGCACCAAAGCATGCCATCCTGTCCAAAAGCCAAGGTTTGCAGCCCCGTGAATCCGAGTTCGGTCAGTCCTTCTGGTCTTCCTAATTCCCTGAATCGAACTTCTTGACCATCGATCTGCTGCGCAAAGAGAAACCCATGAGCGAACAGAAACACAAGGACCAACGACCGGATTCCTTTCATAGATCCTTCAGAAAATCTGACCTACGACTGCGCGATATAGGAATGCGCGCGTCATCGCTCATAATGAGATAACCACCATCGTTGCGCACAAAACGCACAATATGGTTGGGGTTGACCAGATACGAATTGTGAACGCGTACAAACCCGAACGGAACCAGCATTTCCTCCACTGATTTGAGCGTGCGGCTGATGAGCATTTTGGTGGCAGCCTTGCGATGCACGTGGGTGTAATTGTTATCGCCTTGGCAGTAGATGATGCTATCGGTGTCCACAAACTCAAACCCATCCGAAGTTGGGAACGTGACGCGGCCATTTGCCTGCCCTTTGCTTCGGATAGCATCGATGAGTTCGATCACCTCTTCCCGCAAGTCATCTTTGCGCAACCGTTCGGTGGCACGCGCTACCGCAAGTTTCAGCTCATCACCACTCAGCGGTTTGAGCAGATAATCTGCTGCAGCGGCCTTGATGGCCTGAATGGCAAAGCTGTCGTAAGCAGTAACGAAGATCACTTGACCCGAAAACCCTTCAGCCTGTTTCAGGAATTCGAAGCCGTTCATCTGCGGCATTTCTATATCAAGAAATATTAGGTCGGGGTCGATTTCAGCAAGGAAATTAAGCGCCTCCCGTGCATCGGTAAATGACGCTGCAATCTCCACATTCGGGCAGTGCTCCGCCAATTCCATGCGGGTCACTTCCAAGCTGTCCTGCTCATCGTCAACAAGAATGCACTTCAACGCCATGATACAAGTATCGACACGAATGCCGTTCTGTGCAATGGCTAATTAGAATTCGGTAATGTCTGATGTGTCGCTGGTAGGAATACCGAGAGTTTCGAAAGAACAACAAAAATCCATTTGACCTCTTCAACCGACCCTAAGTAGCGGTTTCATAAACCCAAAAAGCCGTTTCGTGAATTGAGGAAAGCAGGTCAAGAGCAAGGCAGGTAGGTTTGATTCAATTAAACCACAATCACATGAAATCAAAACTTCTACTAAGCGCATTGACATTGACCATCATGAGCAGTAATGCTCAGAACGTTAACATTCCAGATGCCAATTTCAAATCGTATCTCATTAACGTTGCCAACGTTGATACGGACCTTAACAACGAAATATCCGTAGCCGAGGCTCAGGCCTACAACGGTAGTCTGTTTATGGATAACTTGGGAATCAGTGATCTGACAGGTCTTGAAGCATTTGTCAACGTCAATCATATTCAAATATCCAGTAACCCGATCACGTCCATAGATGTCTCTCCCAATACAGGATTGAACACCCTTTTGTGTGGTAGCGCTGAGTTAACCTCTTTGGCACTCGGAAGCAATTCAGCGTTGCGAGACATCAGCGTATCCAACGCATCAAACCTTCCAAGTGTTGACCTATCGGGATGCGCTGATCTTAGAACGATTTACTATTTCAACAGTGCTATCAATACACTTGACGTTTCCAACAATTTGCTGCTTGAAGCCTGTGCGTTAGGATATTGTCCAATCAGCTCCATTGACCTCAGCATGTGTCCCAATCTGATTGAAGTGGCCGTATCCAACATGCCTCAGCTCACCTCCTTGAATGTGGCCAACGGCAACAACACAAGCTTTACTGCTTACGATGCAACTACGTACGGTTTTGCTGCCGAGCAATGCGCCAACCTATTTTGTGTCGAGGTTGATGATGTGGCCTATTCTACCGCCACATGGACAGAGATTGACCCGACCATCTCATACAGCGAAGACTGTGCGTCATTTGTTGGAATAGCAGAAACCGATGAGCAGCCCATTTTAGTGTACCCAAACCCGTTCGTCTCAGAATTGATCATTGAAACAAACGAACCGACATCCATTTCTGTAATGAATGCCATGGGCGAAGTGGTTCTGTCAAGAACTGTGAACGGAAGAACCGGCATTGATGCTACCAACCTTTCAGCAGGAATCTATTTTGTGCGTGAAGAGACTTCAGTAGCCGTGATGAAGCTTGTGAAGAACTGATGTTTCATGTGGTTTGAAGCATGAGGCGCGTTCGAAAGGACGCGCCTTTTTTTGTTGAATTGTCAGCCGATTTGGCAAGTGGTCGATTCAAAACAAGTTCGGGTAGCGGCTTCATAAACCCAAAAAGCCGTTTCGTGAATTGCCACCTCAAAAGCTGAGTTCGTAGTTGGACTTTCGCGTGAATTTCAAACCCAATTCATCATGCGAAAATTATATTCAATTCTATTTTCATTCATCTTCATCAGCAGTTCATTTGCACAGATTCCAACAAACGGATTGGTTGGTCAGTACCTGTTCACCAACGGTTCGTTGAGCTCTAATTACGGTGCTCCTTACACGGGAACCCAAAGCACTACAAACGTTACCAATGTTGAAGACCGCTTCGGTGCTCCAAACAATGCCAAAGACGTTAACCCAGGTGGCTGGGTCAGTTTCGGTGATGTGTTCGATGACATTACCACGGGATCTGGAGCGGCCTTCACTTACTCATTTTGGATAAAGCTGGATGCTTTCAATAATTCCTACAAGTGCATTTTGGCCAAAGCAACCTTTGAGAGCACTTGTTACTTCGCTGGCCGTCAGTACGCGGTACTCATCAACCCACAAGGACAGGTACAACTACAAGCGTTCGGAGCGCTTACTGGTGGACATGCCCGTGTGGATGGCAACACGGTACTTTCTGTAGGGGAATGGCATCATGTGGCAATCTCAGTTGACATGCCAACGCTACTTGCATCACTTCCAGCAACCAATGGCCTGACCATGTATGTCGATAACGTACTTCAAACGAATACCGTTTCAGAGATCGTTGGTGTAGGCATCAGCACTAACGGAATGGACAATGGCCTGGCACCGCTCGGTTTCGGCACGTACCTCACCGTAGGAGGTAACGGCATCGAATCATGCGCAAGTAGCCAAGATGTTGACGGAAAACTGGATGATTTCCGCATTTACAGCCGTGCTTTGGGAGCAGACGGAGTGGATTCACTTTTCAACGAAACGTGTGATGCAGCAGTAATAACGCAACAGCCAGAATCTCAATCGGCCTGCTCGGGCACAGTAAGTGTGTCTTGTACAGCGCAGGCAGGAACAGTGAGCGAGATCCGTTGGGAGCGATTCTACAACACTATTTGGCACGATATGAACGTGTCTCATACAGGTCCAACCTCTACATTCAGTGGAATTGATGCCAGCCAGAACGGCCCTTGGCGTGCGAAATTGATCAGTCCGTGTGGCCTGGTAACCTACTCAGACGTAATTGTTACGGCCGTTGGAGGACCAGCCTTTGGAAATACTCAGAGTGGCTTTTATCAGGATGCTTACCTGTGCAGCACATTGGGTTCCGTAGAATTGGACGCCAATGCGGCAGGTATTAGCAGTACGTATCAATGGCAGGAATACATCAATAACGTTTGGACCGACATTAATGGAGCAACTGATCCAACCTATGATGCAACTGCTGCAGGTTCCATCCGTGTAAATGTTGCCGCTTGCGGACAGACCGAAACCTCTGATGCCTTCTCCATTATTCCGGTTAACGGTCATTCCGTTGTGGTGAACGGTTTTACCTCAGGAAATGGTTCTATCTGCTTGGGTCAATCAACAGGCATTATCATACAGACTTCATTGAGCAGCACCATTACCTGGTCGCCTTCGGGAGGTTCGCTGTCTCCAAGTAATATCCTTACCGTATCTCCTTCAGAAACAACCACATATACTATTACCGCAACCAGCGATTTTGGAAGCTGCCCTGCTACAACCACCGCTACGATAACGGTAAACGACCCAGACCCGATCATCTCTGAGAACAACGGAATGTTGGAACTCACAGGAGGACCGTTTACCAACATCCAATGGTATCTGAACGGTAATGCATTGGGTGGTGCGAATCAGAGCTCTTACACTCCTGCTACTGATGGAAACTACACCGTTTCTGTTTCTCAGAACGGTTGCAACGCCACGTCAGACCCATACGCCTACACAGGCGTTCCAACAGGAATTGAGGATGGTGCAGCAAGCGGATTGAAGGTGTATCCGAACCCTTTCAGCTCAGATTTCATTATCGAGACAAACGAATTGACCACCGTTTCGGTGATGAATGCCATGGGCGAGGTTGTTCTATCAAGAACAGTGAACGGAAGAACCAGCATTGACGCCACCAGCCTTTCAGCAGGTATCTATTTTGTGCGTGAAGAAACTTCAGGAGCCGTGATGAAACTCGTGAAGAACTGAGGTTTTTTCAGTTAAGTGGGTTAGGGCGCGTCCGAAAGGGTGCGCCCTTTTCCTATTCAGCAAAGCGGAACTTCCGAGTAATGACTTGAACATTACTAACCTTCGATGAATTATAACGTATTCTTACTCACAGATTCAATTCATTCGTTGTATGAAGCGTTCCTTTTTACTGATAACTGCATTTCTTCTGCAGCTACAATTCCAAGCTTTTTCTCAGAATTTTCAAGGTGCAGAAGCACAGAAAGTAATCTCGGGAAGTGAGATTGTACGTGTTGACCCACGGTCTGGTAATGTGGAGTTTGTGCAATTCCAAGAGAATAGCCGATTCCCACTCTCCAAGTTCCCAACATGGGCAAAAAAAGCCTTGATGTTGGAAGATGTGGAGCTTCGCGAAGCCGAAACCAAGGTTGACAAACTGGGCGTTCAACATATTCGATACAAAGTGGTCAAAAACGGAATCCCTGTTTTCGGGGCATTCATCTATGCGCATGGCAAGAATGACATGACGACATCATTCAATGGGCGATACCCAAAGAGCATCTCTTCAGCAACCAATAGTGTTTCTGAGTCAGCTGCGCTTGATGCTGCAAAGGCATTCATTGGTGCCGAAACATACAAATGGGAACTCCAAGGAGAGGAAGAACACCTGAAATGGGAAACAAAACACGAGCACGCTACCTATTTCCCGCATGGCGAATTGGTTTACATCAACCCAATTTTCGATTTCAAACAGACCGACCAGTTCCGTTTGGCTTACATGTTTGATATCTACGCGCATCAACCAGTTGGGCGTTATGAAGTGTTTGTGGATGCCCAAACGGGTGAAGTGCTGTTCAAGAACGACCGCATATGTTCTGCAGATTCTCCAGGAACTGCAGTAACCGGGTACGTTGGTAACAAAACCATCATTGCAGACAGCTTCAATGGTGGTTATCGATTGCGCGAAAATGGTCGTGGTGGTGGTGTAAGAACATTCGACATGAATGAAGGAACCAACTACGGAAACTCGGTTGACTTTACAGATGGCGATAACTTTTGGAACAACGTGAATGGCAATTTGGACCAATATGCCACAGATGCACATTGGGGTGCCGAAATGACCTACGATTACTATCTGAATGAGCACGGCCGTAACAGTATTGACGATGCCAACATGCAGATAAACAGTTACGTGCATTACGACAACGGCTACTTCAATGCCTTTTGGGATGGGCAACGGATGACCTATGGCGATGGCAACAATTCTCCGCTAACAGCGCTTGATATCTGCGGACATGAGATGACCCACGGTGTCACCGATTTCACAGCTGGTCTCATCTATCAGGACGAATATGGCGCACTGAACGAATCATTCTCAGACATTTTCGGTGCTGCTGTAGAATTCGTTCAGAATCCTAGTTCTGGAGATTGGTTGATGGGTGAGGATGTTGGAACGCTACGCTCCATGAGTAACCCGGGTCAATACGGAGACCCTGATACCTATTTCGGGAACAACTGGGCAACTGGTGCTGCAGACAACGGTGGTGTGCACACCAATAGTGGGGTGCAGAACAAATGGTTCTACATTCTGGTTCAGGGCGAGAACGGAACAAACGATAACGGAGATTCTTACAACGTAACAGGAATTGGACTGCAGGATGCGCAAGCTATTGCCTACCGAACGTTGACCGTTTACTTAGGTCCGACATCTGAATATGCTGATGCGCGCTTCTACTCCATTCAGGCTGCTACCGACCTCTTTGGAGGTTGCTCACCACAAGTAATAGCAACAACAAATGCTTGGTACGCTGTTGGAGTTGGCGATGAGTTTGACGCGACCGTTATCGCAGATTTCTCCGCACCCATCACGGCTTCTTGCGAGGCTCCTTTTACCGTTCAATTTGCCAATGAGAGTGCCAATGGAGCAACCTACACTTGGGATTTTGGCGATGGAGGAACCAGTTCGGCCTTGAACCCTTCACACACCTACACTGCTGTAGGAGATTACACGGTTTCGCTTTCTATTGATGGTGGAAATTGCGGCACGGATGACGTTTCAATTCCGAATTTCATCAGCGTAAACGCGAACAATCCGTGTACGGCTTTGATGCCCAGCAATGGCAGTCAAACCCTTACTTGGTGCACAGGAACCTTGTACGATGACGGTGGTCCGACCGGCAACTATCAGGATCAAAATGAATTGGTTACCACCATTTCTCCACCTGGAGCAACTTCCGTAACGCTTACTTTCTCAGACTTCGGTTTTGAGGAGAGTTACGACTATCTGTATGTCTATGATGGTCCGAATACGAACAGCCCGCTCATTGGTCAATATGATGGATTCAATTTACCGAATGGCGGTACCATTACCTCAACCGGAGGTTCAATAACGCTCAGACAATCGTCAGACATTTACATTACGGAATCTGGGTTTGCACTGACGTGGGAATGTGTTCAGCCAAACACGGCTCCGTCCCCAAGCTTCTCTGGAAGTCCGAGAACAACCTGTAGCGGAATTGTAAGTTTTTCTGACCTGTCAATTAACGGAGCAACAAGCTGGTTATGGGATTTTGGAGACGGGAATACCTCTACCGACCAGAACCCAACACACACATATGCGGATGAAGGTTTTTACACCGTTACCCTTACTGCAACAAACAACTTTGGAAGCAACGTAATTTCTCAGAACAACTACATCACGGTAGACAGACCAGATGGTCCGGCTGCCAACGGAGATGCGCGTTGCGATGCAGGATCATTGGCTCTTTCTTCCGATGGAAACGGCACCATTACATGGTACGACCAGGCCACTGGAGGAAACGTCCTTGGAACGGGTTCCACGTTCAACACGCCTTCCATCAGCAGCACAACAACCTACTATGTTGCAGATGTTATTCCTTCAACCAATTACAGTGTTGGACCTGCCAACAATGGCTTTGGTGGCGGTGGCAACTTCCAGGGAGACCAGCACCTGCTCTTCGATTGCTTTGAAGGTTTCACGCTGAATTCGGTGAAAGTTTATGCCAGCGGGGCTGGAAATAGAACCATAGAACTTCGCAACAGTGCTGGGGTTGTGCTTCAATCGCTCACCACTTTTATTCCTGATGGCGAACAAACCGTAACACTGAACTTCAATGTGCAGCCGGGAACCAATTATCAGTTGGGAACTACGCCATCTCCAGACCTGTATCGAAACAACAGTGGTCCAAGTTATCCGTACACGGTGCAAGACGTGGTTTCAATAACCAACAGCAGTGCTGGAAGCGATTACTATTACTTCTTCTACAACTGGCAGATATCCACCGCAGGTTGTACCTCAGACAGAACTGCCGTTGAAGCGGTCATTACTCAAGCCCCATCGACTCAAGATGCAGACCGATGTGGAACGGGTTCGGTAGCCTTGAATGCCAGCGGCTCAGGAAATCTGAACTGGTACGATGCTGCAACTGGCGGAACGTTGGTTAATACCGGAACTTCATTCAACACACCATCTCTCAGCACTACAACAGCTTACTACGTTGAAAATGAAGTGCTGCCTGCTCCTGTTTTTGGTGGCGCACCAAACAACAACTTCGGCACGGGTGGTAACTTCAATAATGTTCAGTCTTTGTTGTTCGATTGCTACGAGCAGGTAACACTTGTTTCTGTCCGGGTTTACGCCCAAGGTGCGGGTAACCGAACCATTGAGTTGAGGAACAGCGGAGGAACCGTTATCGAGAGTGCTACGGTCAACATTCCTGATGGTGAAAGTGTGGTGCCTTTGAATTTCACGTTGCCTGTTGGAACCGACCTTCAACTTGGAACTTTGGCAGGACCAAATTTGTACAGAAACAATTCCGGACCTAGTTACCCGTACGATATTGCTGATGTGGTTACCATCACATCCAGCACGGCAGGGACGGATTATTACTATTTCTTCTACGATTGGGAAGTTCAAAAACCAGGCTGTGTTACGTCCAGAACTGAAGTTACCGCCACCATTAACGCGCTGCCAACTGTCGCCATTTCAGGGGCAGGTTCTGTATGCGAAGGCAGTTCTGTTGAATTAACAACATCATCTAGCGATGTTGATTCGTTCGAATGGTCTAACGGAGCAACATCGGAAAGCGTAACGGTAAGTCCAACGCAGGAAACCACCTACTCGGTTACAGCCAGCAATGCATGTGGCGATGCAACGGATCAGGTCACTATTTCAATAGATCCGCTGCCAACGATTTCAGCATCTTCCAACCAAGAAATCTGCGCAGGAGAATCGGTTCAATTAAGCGCAACATCCAACGAGTCCGTGGTTTGGCAACCAAGCGGCCAGACGACTGAAACCATTACGGTTTCACCAACCCAGACAATTACATACACCGTATCGGCCAGCAGTAATTGCGGTTCGGTGTCTGAAGATGTTGAAGTAACTGTAAATCCTATGCCAACCGCAGATGCTGGAAGTGACATTGAAATCTGCGAAGGAGAATCCGCAACGCTTAGCGCAAATGGCGGAGGCAGTTATTCATGGAACACGGGTGCGGCAACCTCGTCCATCAATGTAAACCCAACACAAACAACCATCTACCAAGTGGATGTGACTGATGCCAACGGTTGTTCAGATTCGGACGATGTTCAGGTGTCGGTAAACCCTCTGCCAACAGCAGATGCTGGAAGTGATATTGAGATCTGCGAAGGAGAATCCGCAACGCTTAATGCAAATGGCGGAGACAGTTATTCATGGAACACGGGTGCGGCAACCTCGTCCATCAATGTAAACCCAACACAAACCACCACATACCAGGTGGATGTAACCGATGCCAACGGTTGCTCCGATTCGGATTATGTTGACGTGGTGGTGAATGCGTTACCAATTGCTGATGCTGGCCCAGACCAGACCATTTGTGCTGGAGAAACTGCAACAATCACTGCCACTGGAGGAGACAATTACATTTGGGACAATCAGCAGACAACCGCCTCCATTGAGGTTGAACCAACTACGAATTTCAGTTACTCCGTTACCGTAACCGATGCCAATGGGTGTGCGGCCACCGATGCGGTTGAAGTATTTGTTAATCCTATACCGGCCCAGCCAGAAATTTCTGTTGTCGGTTCTGGACTTTCTTCTTCTCCCAGTACCGGATATCAATGGTATCTGGATGGCGTGCTGATTGAAAATGCCACTGATCAAACTTTTGAACCAATCCAAACGGGCGAATACACTGTAGAGGGTTTCGATGAGAATGGTTGTTCTTCCGTTTCGGTACCTTACAATTGGATTGCTGTTGGCGTGGATGAACTGGAAATTGGTCTACAGGTTTATCCTGTTCCTTTTTCTTCCCAATTCGAAATTATCTCGACTGAAAAAGTGAATTCAGTTCAGGTTCTTGATGCTTCTGGAAGAATGGTTTTCGTTGGTAACCCGAATGTGTCAAGCTATTCCGTAGACGGAAAATCTTGGGCGAATGGTCCTTACTTATTGAAAATTGAAACCGACCTAGGTACCGTACATAAGCGAATCCTAAAGTCTAATTAAGGAGCTGGTCTTCTTTGCGCTGCACCTTTTCATCAAGGTCATAGCTTTTGTGGTAGTTGGTTTAGAATCCTATATTCACATGACCATCAACCTACCGACCAGGAACCTAAATGCTTCAGAAGACCAGACAGTACGTTGTTCTGTTTCTTACCATCTTGGTGGTAATGTTCGCGTTTGCAGGATATTTTCTGCTTTACGTGCCCAGCAAAACCCAAGAGATCAATGAACGGAACTTTCGGGTTCTATCTAAGATAAGCGACAACTCCCTATCCAAGGCGGCCAGCTTTGCCAATAACGCACATACCAGTGCGGAAAGCGCCATCAAAGAACTGTATTGGACCAATGGGAAACTTTTCAGTGGAATGTTGAAGGCTGAGGAACTTCAGCCATCTCTTGCTGAGTTTCAGGCTCAGCTAAAAACGAAGGTTTTCAACCGGAATATTCGTTTCGATAAGTTAGATGTTGAAGACACACGCTCGGATACATTCAGCTCCATTGGCAGGTTTGAGCTTGCGAAGGAACGGAACGAATACCGACTGACATATAAAGACACCCTATCACATTTTGGTGATCTGCCCAAATTGGAAAGCACCCTCAAGGAACTTGGGTTACACTACGAGTTTAAATTCAGCTTTGGGTTAGATGCCTTCTTCAACTCATTGATAAGACCCGAATTTTTTGACGAATACTTCGTGGTAAAAGATGCTGAAGTGGTCTTCTCCACTTTCAATGCCGGATTGGACATTAAAAACCCAGACTCATTACTTACCGAATCTGCCGTTGACGGTATCATGGTAAGCGACCTCAAGGACATTGAGATCAGCGGTATACCGTACAAACTTTTTATGCAGCCTCTGAAGGTGTCTTCAGGAAGTTGGGTCCTTTGCGGACTTATTCCTCAGGACCGCTACAATGCTGAAAAGCTATCCGTATCCAGCTACACGGTATTCATTATTTCTCTGATACTGATTCTCGGGCTTCTTTCTCTTCCGTTCTTGAAGTTAGGAGTGATGAGTCGGGATGAGAGGCTGCAGAGTTCAGATGCCATGCTCAGTGCCTTCTCGCTCATCTTCACTGGCGCCCTCATTACCCTGCTGTTCTACCACGTGCACAGTTTTGTGGATGAGGAAGGCAAACAAGGTGTGAATTGGAAAGTTGATAGCAATTTACATCACGTCTCTAATTGCATCAAAGATCATTTGACCACCGAGCTTGGTGAGATCAATGACCGGGTCAGACTTTCAGATATCATGCTTGGTACGTTTACCGAGATAGGAAAGGCCAATGAGCCAAAACGGAATAACATTGGCTTGGATGTGGTGAATATTCTTACCACCAACGACCTGACCCCTGAAGTTCAACGTAAGAAGGAGTTTGAGCTTGAAAAGCAGCAAGGCGATGGTAAATCGCCAAAAGCCAACGACAAACAATTGAAAGAGGACCTGGAGGACCTTAAGAAAGACCTTATTAACGTTTTCTTAGGGCTAGGCCAGGTTGAACTGGACTCCGCTGAACTGGAGACCGGGGATTATGACTCAAGCCAAGTGGTTATTGTTAAAGATGTGCTGGACGAACTTAAGAAGCCAGAAGAAAGCTCGTCTGACGCAACCAGTAGCACAGAGGAGGACAAAGAGAAAGCCGTTCGAGACTCATTGATAACCAATGAAAAGACAACTGCAGAGAAACTGGCAGAGAGTGCATACCCATTCTTCAATACCATTAGCTGGATAGACAAGCAGGGTAGACAGATAAACAAGTGGTCTGCCACTGGAAAAATTTCAGCCCATGTCAATGTGGGAACAAGAGAATACTTTAAACGGGTAAGCACGGGAACGGCTTGGAAAGACCCATCAGTTTCCGACTCTACCTTCTTCCTCCAGTCCATAGTTGCTCTTAACACGGGGAGGAATGAAGCCGCTGTGGCATTTCCCGCCCGAGAAAATGAAGAATTCAGGCGTGCAGAGGTCATCACGCTTACCACCGAGTTACAGTCCATCATGGATCCGGTGCTACCTTTTGGTTACGGGTTCTGCATCATAGACAAGAAAGGCTCGGTTCTTTTTCATTCTACCCAGAGCAGAAACCTACAGGAGAATCTTCTTGAAGAAACGGACAACAACGCTGATCTGGAAGCCGCACTTTATGCAGGTGGCAGCTCAATATTTGAGGCGTCTTATCACGGAAAGGGACACAAGATGCACATCAGTCCATTGCTTCAGACCCCGCTTTATCTGGTAGCATTCACAGAGCCTCAGGTGTTGGAAACCGCGCACACACAGGTCATCAGCTATACGCTCATCATGTTCTTGGTTTACGTTGTGCTGATGGGGCTGCAACTACTTTTCATATCCCTGTCTCAGACAACTCCTACCAAATTGTACTCCCAGCGGTATCGGTTCAATTGGCTATGGCCCAAGAAGACCCAGATACAACGATACCTGATGGTAGGTGTCCTCTTCATCATAACCATGCTCCATGTAACATTCAGAAACGTTGGGCAAGATCCGTTGGTGCAGTTATACAACACGCTATTCTGTGCGCTTTACAGCGTGCTTATTGCCTATTACGTTCTGAATGCAGAAGTTATACGGAAGAAGAATGCGCTGGCCATCATGCTGTTCACCACAACACCGGTTGTGTTATTTGTTGCAGCCACGCATAAGGTACTTGTCTATGATGTGGGGTTATTCTCTTGGGCCAAGATCGATGTGCTGGCGGTTCCGTTGCTGTTTTTAGCCCTTTTGTGGGTCTATGTTCTCGGCAGCGATAAGACCATTGAAAAATTTGAGCGTCTGAGTAGTAAGGCTTTTCAATCCAAAAAGATCAATATTGATCACGCCTATCTGTCCATGGTATTTGCTTGGATGGGACTCTGTGTTGTTCTCCCCATCACGGTCTTCTTTGCTATCGGTTACAATCAGGAAACAGAGATCATGGTGCGCCACAGGCAGTTGGAATATGCCAATGCCATTAAAGATCGGGACACTCGTATTCATGCTCAATACGGAAACAGAAAATCCGGTTCGGAAAGCTTGGCTGAGCTTAGGCGCGGGATTGAATATGATATTAGCCTACATGATGATGAGTGTCTGGAAATTGAGAACACCATTATTGTTGGAGAATGGGCAGATAATCCGGACACTACCAAACTGCGTACGTCCGAATCCTTTCTGCACAACTACAACACATTGCGAGCCAGTTACAGCAACTTGGCGCAGAAAACAAGCGATCTGCTTCTGAACAGAACAGGCAATCCATCTCAATGGACGACCTATTGTGATAGGATTGAACTTCATACCCAGCTCAGTGATGGCAAAACACTTTCCATCAGTTCTCCTCAATATCGCTTTCAACTGCCTTCGTTGTTAAAAGCCTCCAAGGACTCAGGATTGAACCGTGCAGGAGTGGTTTTCTGGGTGCTGGTAATTGGCACTTTGGTGCTCATGTACTATGCAGTAAAATTTGTGATGCACCGCATTTTTGCGTTCAGTCCATTGGGCAACGAGTACACCCCGCATATGCTCGAAAATATCGACTTCCTGAAGGATATTCACGATAGAACATTCATTGTAAGTCTGCCGCATTCCGGTCTCGAATCGCAACTGAAGCCGAGCAAACAGCAGGGTATTTTCGACCTGTACAAAGAGCTGATAAAGGATAATGATGCGTTTGAGGAAGCAACTAAAGCATTCGTAGAGTCTCCCTACAAACAGTATGTCATTCTCGGGTTCGAGTACCTGATGGATTCGAAGGAAGCTAACATGAAAAAGCTTCGGCTCATTGAGCAATTGGACGTGAAGGAAAAAATTCAGGTGGTGATAATCTCCAATCTTGACACTTGGCATCTCTTTGAGCATCTGCATGAGGCGGAAGACGAAGACAAGGACAGAACCTTCCGTACCAGATGGAGCTTGATCCTCGGAGGCTTCAAGCACGTTTATTTCCCTATTGAGACGAGAACTTCATTGCCTTTACCGAACCGAGACGCGGGTAAAGACATTGCAAGTGCTCAAATACTGGCAAACCAAGAGTGCAAGCACGGCACGTTCTTAGGTTCAATCATTGAACAAACACACAGGGAAATAGAAACTTGGCCAAGACCCGTTGACCGCGAGGATGTTATTCTTCATATCCAATCGCTGGCCAAGAGTTATTATCACACCCTTTGGGCAAGCTGCACAGACAGAGAAAAGCTACTGATCTATGATCTTTCCGAAGACGGGTTTGTGAACGAGAAGAATGCGCAGACCATCGACAGTTTGCTCAATAAGGGGATTCTTGTGGTTGAAGATGGCAAACTCAGACTCTTCAACCGAAGCTTCAGAAACTTTGTGCTAACGGTCATTGACCGAAACATAGCCTTGAAAGCAGAGCTTACACAGGCCAACGAAGGTAGCTGGAGTAAATTCAGAACACCGCTGGTGGTTGTCATCATTGCGCTTGGCACGTTCATTATGGTAACACAGCAAGGAGCTCTGAACAATGCACTATCATTCTTTGGAGCACTGGCAACCGCGCTACTTTCTGGATACAAGATCATCCAGACGTTCCAAACGTTGAGAGGGTCCAAATCCAGCGGCTGATGAGTTTCAACAGATTACTCTTCCATTGCAGAGTTCATTCTCATGGATGATGAGATAAGCAATGAAGAGATCATGTGGCTTAATGATGCCCTATTGACATTCAAGAAAAAGAATGAGACCAGACGCGGCTGGGAAGTTCCACTCAGAACATTCATAGATTCAATTGAAGGATCTCATTCATATCATCTCAATACCACAGAGGTAGGTCTTAACTCAAAATCTCAATTACTGTTTGAAGTTTTGAACGATGCCGTGATAGACTCAATGGACGTTATCCTTCTTAAAAAGTGGAATGAAACCACCGAAATGGATAAGCTTTGGTACATTCAGGTCAATACGGATTCTACATCATTCGAAGCCCAATTAGATGTAGCAAAAACTGCGTTTTTACAAGACTTCGGTAAGCTCATTTCTCCCCAAGATTCGCTTCTGAGCAATGCTCTTTCAAACACGCTGTACGTAGAGGATCAGCAGGTTAGAATTGCGTTGAAGCAGCTTTTCAGTACGTCTGACCTTGAGTAGGATTTAGATAATTAAAGCCCAAATAAAAACCGGACACTGCCTGACAAATTGGTAGTGTCCGGTCGGGTGGAGAATACCGGATTCGAACCGGTGGCCTCTACACTGCCAGTGTAGCGCTCTAGCCAACTGAGCTAATCCCCCAAAGCGGACGGCAAATGTAATTCTTTTTCAAGTTTTAGCTTCGTGTTAATGAACCCGTCATTTAGAGAAGAGTTGGGCGAATTTCTGTCTTTGCAGAACCTTGGAAAGCTACTCGCCCAGCAAACCGTTACGGGTGGGTCGATCAATGATGCTTTCAAGATTGAAACCACATCTGGAACCTATTTCTTGAAAGCCAATTGCGCTAAAACCTACCCGAATATGTTTGAGGCTGAAACGAAGGGTTTGGAGCTGCTGTCGAATTCTTCCTTCAGAATTCCAAAGCCGATGGCATTATCGGTTTCAGCCAGCAAGCAGTTTCTGTTGTTAGAATGGGTTGACAAGGGATCTCCGAAAACTGGTTTTTGGGATGACTTTGGAAGAAACTTGGCCGAAATGCATTCCATTTCCAATACTCAATTCGGGTTGAACCTTGACAATTACATTGGTTCGTTACCACAGCGAAATTCCGAACATGGAACATGGACAGATTTCTATCGAGAGGAACGGCTTGTTCCACAGATGAACTTGGCGGAGAAGAACGGCCAACTCACATCCAGAATGCAACACGGTTTTGAGGCTTTGTTCGGTGAACTTGAAGACATCTTCCCGAAAGAAAAACCCTCGCTGCTTCATGGCGATCTCTGGAGCGGAAACATGATGGTCGCCTCAGATGGTTCTCCCTGCATTTTCGACCCCGCTGTTTACTACGGACATCGCGAAATGGACCTTGCCATGATGGCGCTTTTCGGTGGCTTTGGAGATGCTTGGATAGGAGCTTACAATGAGGTCTATCCGCTTGAAAACGGTTGGAAAGAGCGTATCGCAATCGGACAGCTATATCCGCTTATGGTTCACGTAAACCTATTTGGTGGCGGCTACAGAAGAAGTGTGGAGAACATCCTTTCCAGATTCAGTTAGACCCTTCGACAGGGCTCAGGGCAAGAAAGAAAGGGCAGCCAAATGGCTGCCCTTTCCGACCGAACAAGAATCGAAACCCATCAATCGACTCTCATGAATTTACGTGTTACACTGAACGCGCCATCCACATCCTGAATGTTCAGGAAATAATAGCCTTCAGTCAATCCTTCAGCACTGATTCTAACGGTATTCTCTCCGCTTGAGATGGAAATTGTTTCGGTAGAAACTGTTCTTCCAGCAAGATCCACCACGTTGATGTTGGCCATTACCTCCGCTTCAAGATTGAAGTTGATGGCCGCTCCATCATTCACCGGGTTAGGATAAACCTCGCTTATGGCTCCTTCGAAATCAAATTCCTCAATTCCAGTTGTGATCAAAGATTCTGAAGCAAGGATGTGTACATCGTTCACTTCTGGCTGATCAGGGCCGATCGTTACAATGGCTGGAATTGTCTGAACTCCCAACTCCTCTACATACACTTGGTAGGTTCCGTAAGCAAGGTTCTCGAAACCAAACTCACCATTACCATCTGTGTAGGTGTACGCTATGGCGTTTCCGCTCAGATCGAACAAGTTGACCTGCATACCGCTAACTGGGTCTCCCGGATCAACCTTGTTGGCACCTTGCGTAACATCTCCTCCAATAAAACCTGGTCCGCCTGGGTTGTTAGCCGCTATTAGGAAAACATCTGCAGTTACCTGCGTGTTGACCTGACCGATTGAAATGGTCTGTGCAAACGCCCAGAAAGGTGAGTTTCCGTAATACGTTGGAATGTGGTTGCTGTAGTACTGACTTCCAGCGTAAGCCGCTGCCTTGATGAGGTAATCTCCACAGGCCAACGGACCGAAGAAATAGTAGTTTCCTGAGTCAACAACCATACTGTCTACCACAGTCAGCTGATTTGTATTTGCATCGAACGTGATCAGATAAACAACACCTTCATCCAACGGCTGGTTATTGCTTCCAGCGTACAACTGACCACTGATATACCCGTAACAGTTGTTACTTCCAACAGTGATGGTCAGGCATTCAGTATCTGAACAATTGTTCAAAGAATCGATTACCGTGAGGCAAATAATGTGAACTCCGTTGGATAAGCCTGGCACATAAGCCTCGTATCCGGTACTAACTGGAACTCCGTCAATTTCCCAATGGTAGAATAGATTCTGATTCTGAACCTGCGCAGAGAAGGTATAACCGATAGGCGTTGGCCCAGAATTGCTGAAGGCAGCATTACAGCCTCCCGTGTTCAGGTTTCCAACCCATACGGAGTCGCAGAAGGTCTGCTGGCAAGACTGATCGGCACTTACGATTGTAAGGCAAACCAGATACAAACCAGAAGAACTGTATGTGTGCAATGGATTCTGATCTGTCGAGAATGTATTATCACCAAAATCCCAGTACCAGTATGCCGCTCCTTGAGATTGATCTGCAAACTCTACCGCAGGAAGTGGTGAACCCAATATGTTGCTCTCCATCCACGTGTAGTAAGCCTGGCAACCTGTTGAATTGCCTGAAAGAACCGTGATGGTCTCGCAGTATGTATCCGCGCAGTTGGCAAGACTATCATACACTTCTACACATACTTCGTAAGAACCCGCAGTTGGGAATGTGAACGTAGGGTTTTGATCATACGAATTCATGAACATGCCCATGCCTTGAACAGACCAGAAGTAGTAATTGAACTGAGCAGAACTACCGCTGTAGTTGAACTGAACCGCGTCTCCTGCAGAAACAGTTGAATTAGGGTTGCTTGGCAGGTACCAGAAGTCTGCAATGCAATTGCCTGAGTTTGGAGGGAACGTGTAACAAGCAATAGACTGACATCCGGTAGCATCTGTAATGGTAACACAATACGTTCCGCTATATGGTTCAGCTGGGAAAATACTCTGGGTGGTTTGAGCTTGAGGGTCATCCCATTGGTAGGTGAAAGGACCAACTCCAGAAGCATTGGCTGTCAACATTCCGCCTCCAAGAATCGGGTTCTGATCAAATGAAACCACAACATCGCAACCGATCTGGTTACCATCCAAGTAAAGCGTGTCGCCCTCAAAGGCCTCACAACCGGTAGCATCGGTTACGGTTAAGAAAACACCAACCGTACCTCCGTTGAAAACGTGAGACACTGTTTGAGTCGTATATGAAGTTCCATCAACCCACCAATCGTAGGTGAAAGGTGCAACTCCTGTTGGCGTAGCCGTGAATGTCCAAACGCCATTGGCACCCAAAGTACTGTCGTTGGAGGCTGTAAGACTTACATCGCAATTCCCAGTGCTGTTGGCACAAATGACGAATGTTAATGTGGCATTATCTACCGTTCCTTGCATGTTCTCAACAGTCTGAACAACTGGGAAAAGCGCGCAAGGGTCGTACGTAGAAACGTCA
This sequence comes from Flavobacteriales bacterium, assembly GCA_020635495.1. Lineage (GTDB taxonomy): Bacteria > Bacteroidota > Bacteroidia > UBA10329 > UBA10329 > UBA10329. The sequence goes on from JACJZQ010000009.1 coordinate 79,557, forward strand.
AAACTCACGTTCGGTCCTGTGAGCGAGCCATTCGATATATATAGGGCAAAATATCCGTTCGCATTTGTAGTAGAACAAATGGTGTCAGACGGTAATGATGGGTTGTTTGACACATAGGAAACACAAACCTCATGGTTTGCAATTGCTTGACCATTCACATCGAGCACGTAGCCGTCTATGAACATGTCGCTGGGGATTGGCTGAGCCAAAACGCCCGTGGCCAATAACAGTAAAAGGCCGAGAGTTTTTAACGTTTTCATGACTGTTGATTTTTAGATTATGATACAAATGTGTTTAGTCTTGGTCAACTACAGAAACGAATCAAACACATTTCTTACTCATTCGTAAATGTCTTTTTATATTAGTTTACATTCAATATTCTTACTCGCTCAAAGTATAATAATGTTGTGTTTTTCTTATTCGGAAGTGTAGCTTTACCTTTGAAGCCTAAACAGAATATCATGATCGATAAGAAAATTGAAAAACTGCTGAATCATCAGATCGAACTGGAGTTCGAATCATCTCAATACTATTTGGCCATGGCCTCTTGGGCCGAGAAGAATGGATACAATGGCGTAAGTACTTTTCTGTACAAGCACTCTGACGAAGAGCGCGGCCATATGCTTAAGTTGTTCCATTACATCAACGATAGAGGTGGCCATGCCTTGGTTCCAACCATTGGAGCCCCACCAAAGGAATACAATGGTGTGAAAGAAATCTTCAAGAAGATTCTTCAGCACGAACAGATCGTTTCGAAAGAGATAAATGAGTTGGTTGATAATTGCCTGAAGGTGAAGGATTATACCACGCACAACTTTCTACAATGGTATGTTTCTGAACAGATTGAAGAAGAAAGGTTGGCTCAAACGCTGATAGATAAGTTAGATCTTATTGGAGATGACAAGGGTGGTCTTTATCTGTTTGACCGCGACCTGGAAACTTTCATTCCTGCCGGTGAAAAAGGAGCATAAGTCCTATTGATTTCAATGCGTAAACCTATTGCTATGAACGTGTTGGTTCAACTGTTGGTAGCCGCAGCACTTTGGTCTTGCGGAGCAGATTCTACCCAAAAGAACACCGAGTCACCCCCCCCCTCTGAAACTTCTGGGTCGGGTAAAATGCACATTGAGATAACCGTAAATGGTGCGGGAAACGATGTGGCTAAAATGCTCGGGGTGTTCGGTAATCAGAACTTTCTAGTTGATTCTGCTAAAGCGGATGCAAATGGACTGTTCGTCTTTGATGCAGACTCGCTGCTTCCAAAAGGCTTCTATTATGTAATGCTTGCTTCAGACAACAGCTATTTCCAGATGTTGCTGGGAGCGGATCAGGAATTCAACATGAGTGCGGCAAAGGGCAACTACGTTCCTAGTATGAAAGTGCAAGGCGATATTGATAACGAGTTGCTATATCGCAACCTTCAGTTTGAGGCTGATTTCAACCAACGCTTGCAGCCGGTCAAAGACCAACTGAGCAAAGTTGCTGAAGGCAGTCCTGAGCACACAAAGCTTTCTGAAGAGCAAGATAAGCTTATTGAAGAACGTAAAGCACATGTTGCATCTTATGCAGATGAGCATCCGAATTCATTCTTCACACAATTCAAATTGTCTGGGCAAAACCCTGAGCTGACCTTTCCGAAATTGCCGAACGGAGAATTGGATCAGACCACGCAGGTGTACCGTTATCGCAAGGCGTTCTTTACTGGTGTTGATTTTGATGCAGATTGGACTATGCGCACGCCCGTGTTTGCCAACAAATTGCGCAAATACATTAAAGAACTCACTCCACAGAATGCCGATTCTTTGATCAAATATGCAGACGAACTCATTGCCAAAACCAAAGGCAATAAAGAGCTTTTCAAGTTCACGGTGAATTGGATCGCGTTAGAATATAAGACTCCAAAGACCATGGGTACCGAGGCGCTTTACGTTCACATGATAGATACCTATTGGACCAACGAGTTGGCATGGTGGTCAAATCCCGAAGAGATAAAAGGCCTGAGAGGTGAAATCAGTCTCATGAAGCCAAGTCTCCTAGGAAAAATCGGGCAGGACATCAGCGGAACGGATGAAAATGGAAATGCTGTTTCTCTGTACGGTTTAAAGAGCCCGATAAAGGTGGTTTACATCTATTCTTACGAATGTGAGCACTGCCAAAAAGAAACACCTGATATGGTGCGGGTCTACAACCAATGGAAAAACAAGGGGGTTGATGTATTTGCCCTTTGCACCGACAAGGAAAAGGCCCCTTGGTTGGATTTCGTACGTCAGAACAACATGAATTTCACCAATTGTTTTGACCCTGAGCGTAAGAGCCGCTACGAGCGTAAGTACCATATTGACATTACGCCAGAGCTTTATGTGCTGGACAAGAACAATAAGATCATTGCAAGTAATCTGAGCCCGAATCAGTTGCCTGATTTCTTGGAGGCTGAACGAGGAAGAAATCCTTGGTAGTGCGTTTAAAGCCTAACGCTCACTAAGAGCTTATCGTCCATTTGGCGATGGTCTCCCATCCACTGGTCCATCACGGTTTCAAAGCTGGCATGAGCATCCTTCAAAGGAGATCTGTGGTTCTTGACCATATGTTCTTTCAATCTCCTGAAACCGAATTTGTCTTTGCCATCATGAGAGAACTGGTCAGTAATACCATCTGAGAACATGCATATCACATCTCCTGCCTTGTAATGGAACTTTTGCGCTTTATAAGGCAATCGTTTTCTGTACTGGGTTCCGCCAATACTCCAGAAGTCCGCTTTATACTCCATCAGGTCCTCATCTCTTAAATGATAAACTGGATTGCCAGCGCCTGAGAACATGATCTCCTCATTCTTGGGGTCAATACGGCATAGCCCCAGATCCATACCATCATGCACATCAGAATCCTGTTCCTGACCAAGAACCCGGACCACCTCGCGGTGCAATTCGCAAAGAATTTCGTTGGTATCTAGCAGGTTCTGTTCCTTCACGATCTTGTTCAACAGGAAATACCCGATCAACGACATGAAGGCTCCGGGCACGCCATGCCCAGTACAATCAACTGCTGCTACAAAATGGTAATCATCCTTCTTCAAATACCAAGGAAAATCACCACTAACAACATCTCTTGGCCTGAATAGCACGGCCGAATCAGAAAACGCCTGCTGCAACTCCTGCGTGTTGGTTACAATGGCATCTTGAATACGCTGTGCGTAGTTGATACTCTGTGAAATGCGGTGGAGACTGTCTTCCAACTCTCCCTGCATGGTGCGCAGTTCCTCATTCTGCTCATGAAGCATTTCTGTACGTTGCTGCACCTTCAGTTCCAGCCCTTCATTCATGGCAATTACTTCCTTCTGCTTGATACCCGCCAAGCAGGAGAAGAAACCCAAGAACAACGGTGCAGAATCTATGATCCAATGAAGCGGTTGCGTTTTCTGGGTTTCTATCAAGGCAGAAATCCCAAAACCCATATCGCGCATATAGGCATCGAAAAGCGTTGCTATAACGGGAAACATGAACCCGAACAACGCCCCATAGATGGCATAGACAAGCCTTACATCAGTCTTACCACGAGCGGCCATAAAGCGTTTTACAGAGTTTTCATTTCGAAAGGCAGTTCTAAGATGCTGCTAAGCTCTTCGCCTTTCGTTTCGATCATATCATCGCCCTCTTTGTAATACCACTCTACCTTTACTTCTCCTCTTTCCTCCTCAACAATGTCTTCAAAGCACATAAGTAGATTGAAGATGTAGCGGGTAGCAGCTGAATTGAAATAGTCAATTCGCATCTCCACAGTTGTGTTTGCTAGAGGAGACTCCACGTAATCCTGTACCCATTCTTCAATCGGTTTGAAGAATTCATGAGCATCTTCTGGAAGCGCTCTTCCGGTTACTTTGAATACGCCAGTAGCCGTATCAAAGTCGATCAAAGGAGTGTCTTCGGTAGCATCAATTCGTAATGACTCAGCCATTTACTTTAAATTTTACGTTAAACGTGAAGAAGAATTTTCCATTACCCATGTCTTCAAAGCTGTAAGTAAGCTTGTCTGAACTTTTTCTGGCAATTTCTATCAGTCCCAATCCGGCTCCACCCTTATCGCTAAAAGACCCTTCCCGTAAGGTCTGTTTATATGCTTTTTTCAGATCCATGGCGTCCATTCCATTCAAACCATCGATTCTTTCACTCAATAATTCCTTGGTTTTTGTATCGACAACATTTCCAACAGAGGTCCAATATTCTCCATCTCCGGCTTCTGTTATCATGAAGATTCCATCCTTGAATCCCTTTTCCTGAATGTTGTGACGACTTACGTTCTGAAGAAGTTCCACCAATATGAGGAAGAAGCCTTTCGGGCCCACCTCATTTTCCGCCCGCATTTTCTCTTCAATGATGGAGATGATGGGCATGATGGAGTCCTTGCCGAAATCTCCCTTATATACCATCAATACGTCTGAAGCCTTTATTCTCTTGTCGAAATCTTTGGTGAAACGAAGTGCTTCACCAGGCTGTGTTGTACCGTCATTGTTGGTCAACTTCAGAGACAGGTAGAAGTTTGCCAACTGTTCGTTCAGATTCTCAAAATCGTAAGAAATTGGCTGACCAGCTTTTCGTGCCAACTGAATCAATCCAAGCCCCGCACCGCCCTTAGTGGAAATCTCTTCGTTGTTCAAGACCTCGAGATAGAGTGCCTTGAGTTTGTCCTTTTCTATCGAGTTGAGTTGGTTGAGCTTTTCTCTGAGTTTCTCCACCTCCTTCACATCGATCATGTTGATGGAACTCACATAATTGGCATCACCAAGTAACCGAGCGGCAAACAACCCTTCAGACTTCTCTTTCTTTTCGTCCGTGCTCTTGCCATGGCGAACCACGTTCTGAAAGCACTCCACCATAATGAATGATATCCGTCTGCTTAACGTGTTAAGCGCCTCGAAATTATTGACGTTGAACTCAGTGATGCGGATGATCCCATCCGTAATGTCATCACTCACATCTCCATTGAAAATGAAGCTTAATCTATCGTTCTCAAGCTCCTTGTAGTAATCGAATAATTGCTCCAACTTATTGGTCAGTTAGGTTAGGTCTGATGTTAACGTCATCCATAGAATTTAGGTTACAATTCACCGAACATTTACTGCGCTTGCCTTAACCAGACTCTTACCAGCGCCCTTACCCACTCTTCAAGACCTGATTTTTCCGAAGATCAATTAAGTAACTTAGGCGTGTGAAATTCTGGGTCAATTTCTTCGCTATTCTGTTACCCATGGGGCTACTGGCCCAGGCACCTTCTACCGCTTACAAACTGGGTGTTGACGGAATTCAGGCCATAGAGTCAGGAGAAACAAGCGCTGGCATTAAACTGTTGAAAGAGGCTTGGAGTTTGGAGCCCTCTTCTTACGATTATCCTTTTGAAATTGGCAGAGCGCTTCTGTTGGAAGACAACGCCAAAAAAGCAGAGAAATACCTGTTTCCGTTGCAGTACCACCAGAATGTACAGCCCGATCTGTACATCCATCTGGCCGATTGCTACAAGCAAATAGATGAGGAGAAAAAGACACCGGATCAGAATCGTAAGAAGGAGTTGGATGCTTTGAGATACGGCATTCAGAAGCTGCCTGATGCGGGTGAACTCTACCTTGAATTGGGCAAACGGAAAATTGAGATGGAGCAGCATCTTGATGCGCTTTCTGTATTCGAATCTGGAATTGCGAACGCTCCCAACTTTGCCGACAATTATTTCTGGGCGGCCAAATTGATGAAGGCTTCTTCCAATCCCTTATGGACATGGATCTACGCAGAACTGTTCATCAACATTTCAGATAATGACGAAATGATCCGTACGGCAATGGAACTGGCTGCAACCGCGCAAGAAAAGGTCTTTTCTGGAAGTTGGAAAGCAGACCCAGAAAAGATGGATCAGGAGCTTCAATATCTCCTTTCAAAGAATTGCACCAGCAATTTATCCGGAACAGATAGAACCTTTGAAATGAGAAGATGCATAATGAATGAATGGCGAGGAACGGCTTTTGCCATTGCGCCTCTCATCAAACGGTTTGATGAATTGGAGCAGAACGGATTTTTGGATGCGTATTCAGGTTCCTTGATGCTTCAATCCAATAAAGAAGCGTTCTTGGCCTGGTTGGCCAGCAACGGAGAACGTTATGAGGCGTTTAGACGATGGAGGTTCTATAATCCAATGTTCATTACTGAACCAGTAAAACGAGTAAATTGATTAGAAATAGTGTTTTCTTTTTCTGTCTGCTAGGGTGTTACTTGACGACACTCGGGCAGCAATTCCATGTCATTGCCCCTTCAACATTTGTTCAGGGCAGATCATTTCCGATGGCCGTTGAGGTTATGGACCAAGGCACGCTTGAGCCGTTCTACTCCGCCACCATGTCAGTTAGTTCTACTGGTGGTCAGGTTCCTAATAATCAGATAACCATTAGGAAAGGTCGCGCCATGGCCACATTGCAAACTGATGGAAGCGCTGGCCTGAGCCTGTCTTCTTCTCAGTTCAACCTTAACCCATCTATTAATCAGACCGCCATTGTGCAACATTCTGGTACTCTGGTCGGAAACCTCGAGTTCCAAAGTGGGTCCGTTCATCACATTACTGATGATCTGATCATCCCTGCTGGAGACACCCTTATTATTGAAAATAACGTTTGGGTACTGCTTGATTCTGCCATTAACATATTGGTAGAAGGACATCTTGAAATTCAAGGTTCGGCAACAGAACCGATTGCAATTACATCAAACACAGAAAATGCGTGGGGCGGGATAACCGTAGGTTCAGGAACGGCCAACATCAGCTATTGCCTCATTACTAACGGTGGTGGAGATCATACCCAGACTTTCGGTCACTCGAACAGTCAGCCAGTGGTGCGCTCCAATGGCGGCCAGGTCATAATGAATCACACATTCATTTTTGATTGCGAAGGAAAAGCCTTGGGCGGAAACAATGGCCGACTGATATTCAAAAACGGTGGTATTTCCCGTTGTGATACAGGAGGCGAATTCGGTGCCAGCTACGTTCAGATCTCCGGATCCCATGTTCTGGAAATTCCTGATGCAGACGGACTTCTTGAAGATGATGATAACGATGGATTCTACTTCTACGGTGCCAACGCCACCAACGAGCCGAGCGTGGTAGATTCTTGCGTTTTCATGATTGGAGAAGACGATGGCATTGACCATAACGGTGCCATTCTTCAAGTAAAAAACTGTTGGATTGAAGGGTTTGCCAATGAAGGAATTGCAGCCTCAAGCGAAAACTCCGTTTACGTGTACAATTCGTTGTTCAAGAATTGCGAACAAGGAATTGAAGCCGGTTATGGTAGCCCAGCGGTAACTGTAGATCATTGCGTTATGGTAGACAACGACTACGGTTTGCGTTTTGGCGATTGGTACAATTGGGGCTGCAGCGGTTCCATCAACTGCACCAATTCCATCATGGTCAACAATACGGACAACGTTTACAATTTCGATGTGCTGAGCAACGGTCCAATAAGTGGTGCCATTGAGATAACTTACAGCATTCCTACCGATGCCGAATATGACGCTGCCACAGGAAACGTTACAGGCACTCCTATATTCAATGCCGAGTATCAGTTACAAGCAGGCAGTGCGGGAATAGCCGCAGGTAGCGATGGACTGAACATGGGACTCCTCGCCCCCACCATTATTGGTGTTGAGCAACATGAAATTGAACTTGGACGACCCAATGGATTTCAAGTATTTGACATTGGCGGCAGACTCGTACTGCAGGGGTCAGGTGCATTCAACATCTTAGAACATCAACACGCATTGACCAACGGAATCTACATCGTTTCGCAGCTGTTCGATCACGGTTCCGCTAATCAAAAAATCGCAATTCATAAATGAAACGATTATTGCCATTATTGCTTTTTCTCAGCTTCGCCAACTTCTCTGTGGCACAGCTTAAGGAGTTTTACATCACTTGCAATCCTGCCGATTTTCAGTACATCTACGATAACTATGAGCAGGACATTTACATTCCCGCCACTTTCGAATTTAACGGCACGGTTTGGAACAATGTCTCCATTAGAATACGCGGAGACGGTAGTCGTACTTTGCCCAAAAAGTCATTGAAACTCCGTTTTAACGATGGCGCCTACATTGACGGCAGAACATCTTTGAACATCAATGCTGAGTACGAAGACCCTACCTACATTCAGCAATATCTGGCCAGTAGATTGATGCAAGAAAGTGGTCAGTACTGTTTTACAGCAGAACATGTTCGGGTGTACTTGAATGGCACTTTCTTCGGGCTTTATCTTTTGAACGAGGCCGTTGACGAACGCTTTTTCGAAATAAGAGGTTTAGACCCGAATGGCGCCACGTACAAAGCCGCGTTGGACGGGAGTTCTCTCAGCATTTTCGATCAGCCGCAATACCATTGGGAGCAGAAAACAGGACCAGATGTGAACATGGCCGACCTTCAGGTTCTGATCAATGAACTGAATTCAACACCTCAAGCGGAGTTTGGCAACTACATTGATCAATCATTCAATAGAAGTGAAGTGGTGAATATGATCACCATGAATGAACTGTTGTCGTTGGGCAGCACTTACTATCACAACTATTTCATGCACCATGAGCCAAATGCCGATAAATGGATGATGTTGCCATGGGACATGGACAAGACCCTCCTGTACTACGGAAGCGGCTTTCCGTACCACAGAAGCTCACGGGTTTGGGAGCCAGACAATCCGTACCATGAAAAATCAATTCATGATGATCAGCTATTGTCAGAGATCAGGGCCAGAATAGTTACGCTGGAGTCAACCATCTTCAATTTGGCTTATGTCAACCCCATTATAGACAGTATTCAGACCGTTATTTCAGCATCTGTGGCCGAAGACACCACAGACAATATTCCTGACGTCTCGTTTTGGAATACCAAGGTCAACGACTACAACGGCCATTTCGGCAACAGAGCATCCTATCTACTCACGCAGATCGATGAATATCCACGAAACTTCACCGTGGAAAGAATTGGAGTTGCCGAACCAGGAGGCACAATGGAACTTCATTGGACGCCATCAGTAAGTCCAATTTCAAGACCCATCAGTTATCGGTTTACGCTAAGCGATGACCCGAACATCGAATCGAACCTGATCATAGAAACCCCCAACATAACAGACACGCTGGTAACGGTTAGCCTACCTGCAACCGAGGGCTTGTATTACTACAAGGTGCAGGCTTTTGATGGGTTCAACTACGTTGATGGTTTTGATAGCTACAACCCCTTGGTTCTTACCTCTAACGTTCCAGAGTTGGTTATAAATGAGATAAATTACCATTCAGCAGATACGTTTGTTTCTGGAGATTGGGTTGAGATCCATAACCCACTAACGTATTCAGTTGATCTGGAAGGTTGGTATCTGAAAGACGATCAGAATGACCACACCTTCGAACTACCTGCTGGTGCTGTAATAGGCCCCGGACAATTCGTAATTCTAGCAACAGATACCGCTTCCTTCAACTTCCTGAATGATGTGAATTCTCCTGTTTATGGCCCAATCACCTTCGGATTTGGAAATTCTGGGGACCATCTACGTTTGTTCCATCCATCTGGCGTATTGGTAGATGAAGTATTCTATGCAGATACAACACCTTGGCCGTGGCAGGCAGATGGTTACGGGCCAACATTGGAGTTGCAATCTCCAGAGTTGGACAACTGGCTACCACAGAGTTGGGCCGCTTGGGAAAATCGACTTGGAACACCCGGTGCGCCCAATTTCACCGGAACTTCCGTACAAGAACTTTCTGACAAACTTGGTTTACAAGTTTATCCAAACCCAATTTCTGGAGAACAACTTACCGTGACGTTATCCTCTTCAGATGAATTGGATGTGGACATTGAGATCTTCGATGTTTCAGGGAAAAGGATCTACTTCCGACCGCAACACATTTTCCCAGGTCAGACCAGATTGACCATTTCTCCAAAATTTGTTTCGGGAGGAGTTTATCATCTCAGAGTAGGTCATGCGTTAGGCTCAATAACGCGCAAGATCATCTACCTTGAAAACCATTACTGATATGAGTTCAAAAAATCTTCTTCTTAAGGAGTTTTCCAAAATGGAGTCAGAACGACTGTCCATTCTCAAAGAACTATCCAGCTATTCTGAGCAAAAACTGTCTGAAAAACCGAGCCCGAACCAGTGGTCGGTGGCAGAAGTGATCATGCACCTTGTAATTGCAGAACGCGGTGCCTTAGCTTACATGAATAAGAAGTTGGAATTCGGTGGGCACGGGAAAGCCGCCATTGGAAGCGGACTGAAACAACGATTGCTCAATCTGGCCATAACAATTCCGGGGTTGAAGTATAAGGCACCAACTGTCGTAGAACTGAAAAAAGAGGATTCTGTGGATTATGCCGAGGCAAAAGCCAAATGGGATGCCGTTCGGTCGGAGATGAAGAAAGAATACGAAGCATTGAATGAAAAACTGGCCGAGCATGAACTGTTCAAACATCCGGCAGCAGGGAAGATGAGCCTGCTACAAGGTATTCGTTTCATGCGGCAGCACATGAACAGGCACATTGGTCAGATACGCAACACAGCAAAGGCGGTCAGTTGATCAAAAGGCTCTTCATACTGTTGCTCGCTGCGCTCAGCACGCCTTTCCTACTCAAGGGTCAGGTGGTGATAAACGAGTGCATGACCAAGAACTACAACGGTATTACAGATGAGGATGGCGAGCATTCTGATTGGATCGAGTTGTATAATTCAGGTTCACTGCTTGTTAACCTAGGTGGTTACGCCATTTCTGATGATGAGTCTGACCCGCAGAAATGGATTTTTCCTACGGCTCAGTTGGCACCAGGGGAATTCATGATTGTATTCTGCTCTGGCAAGAACCGGTTCGGGGCCGAACTCCACACCAACTTCAAACTTTCTGAAGAAGAACATCTTCTCCTCACCGATCTTACAGGAACAACCATTGATACGGTTATAATTGCGGATGTTCCTTATGATGTCTCTTACGGGTCGGTATTGGATGGGGCAGAATCAAAGACCGCATTTTACACTGCGACACCAGGCGCATCCAACATTGATGGTGTAGTGTACAACAGCATTGAATTGTCTCAACCCGCAGGGTTCTACACAACCGATTTTGGCCTGACTGTAACTGCCACAGAACCACACACCATCCATTACACGTTAGATGGCTCAGAACCAACCATTAACGACCCTGTTTACGATTCTATCATCAGCATTCGGAACCGAACCAATGACCCAATGGGCATTGCTAGCATTCCAACCACATCGCCAAACATTGGTGCCGATATTGCTTGGGAGCAGCCTCTCGAAAATCCACTTCGCGGAACTGTTGTGCGGTTGCGGTCTTTCAATGCCGGCCAGCCAACCAGTCACACCATCAGCGCCAGCTACTTTGTAAACCCGTTGGCCGTTAACAGGTTCTCGCTACCCGTTGTTTCCATCATTACAGACAGCCTAAACCTTTTTCAGTACGATACCGGCATCTACGTGGCGGGATACCATTACGATATAGATCCTAACGGAGGTCATCCCGTATGGGGAAATGGTAATTTTCATCAGACAGGAGATGATTGGGAAAGAAGAGCCCACTTTGAACTGTTCTCCAAAAACGGACAGGTTGAGGTGAGTCAGGGAATCGGAATAAGAATTCATGGTAGCGGAAGTAGAGCATACCCGCAGAAGTCTTTGAGGCTTTATGCGCGTGGCATTTACGGTAAAGAGAAGTTGGATGATGATATTTTCCCCGGTTCGGAAAATGAAGCCTTTGATGTGTTGGTACTTCGAAACTTCGGGCAGGATTTTGTAACCGGAATGGCTCAGGATGTGCTGGCCAACCGGCTCATCACCAACATGAATCAGCTTTATCTGGAAGACCGTGCGGTGGTCACTTTTATCAATGGCGAGTACTGGGGAATTCAGAACATCAGAGAGCGTTACGACAAACATTTTCTATCCGCTTACCATGAGTTGGATGAAGATTCCATCGACATTATAGACGGTTACTACGGCAATGTGAACATGGGCGATAATGTGGCCTATCTGGAGTTGTTTGATTTCATTGAGGCAAACGACCTGTCTATTCAAAGCAATTACGATTGGGTTACCAGCAGGCTCGATGTGGAGGATTTCATAGATAATACGCTAACACGGATATACTTAGGCTGTTATGACTGGCCGGGCAATAATCTGCGGATGTGGAGAGAACGAAGCGCAGAAGGTAAATTCCGCTGGTTGCTTTTGGACAACGACCGCTGTATGGGAAATGCGGCTTACAACTCCTTAGAACACGCCACCGACCCTGACAATACTCAATGGCCAAACCCGTGGCAATCTACATTGTTTTTGAGAAGGCTTTTGATGAAACCGGAGTTCCGCAACATGTTCATCAACAGAATGGCCGAATTGCTGAACACCGAGTTTGACCGGATGCGTGTTGCCACCATCATTACCAACCTTTACAACACGTACCAAGGCTCGTATCTAGAACATGACAGAAGGTGGTCCGGGTTATTGGATGGAACCACCTTGGAGCAGAACTACCAAGACATTATTGATGTGGTTGAAGTAAGGTCTTGCTACGTGAAAGAGCATTTCATAGACTACTTCGATCTTGAAGAATGGGAATTCGATTACGAATGCGACCAATCTGAGCTTTACCTTGGAATCGAGTCTGCCGATGCCAATCAACTGACAGTTTACCCAAACCCTAGTAATGGTGAGTTTGATTTGATTTTGGCTGACGGCAAATTCAAGAATGGAACAATAGAGGTTTTGAACCTGAGCGGGGCACTTATCTACTCAACTGCCTTAACATCAAATACAGGTAGAATTGTACATGTTGATCTTGGAGACGCTTCTAGTGGAGTTTATCTTCTCCGAATTGTTACAGACAACAATACGTACTCCAAAAAACTGATCATTCAGAAACGCTGAATACCTTTTTTGTAAAGATTCCGGCATCAGAATCTATTACAAGTAAGAAAACTCCGGTGCCACTGATATTGATGGTTTCGTGTGTTTCAAGAACGCCCGAATCCACCACCTGACCCAAGGCATTTATCAAGGTCCAATTTCCTTCCAATTCACACAATGAGATAATGGAGTTTGACTGGGGATCGAATTGAAAGCATGAACCATCCAAATCCTCGGCATCTTCCATACCCACAATTCCCGTAAGCCTTGCCACAAACGCATCACCGTTTTCTGCATTGCCGATCGTTACATCATCAAAATCTGCGTAGTAGAAATAGTAGCCCGAGATGAACAGACTCTTATCTGGAGCCAAGCACGCGGCCATGCCAAAATCTGAACTGGTGGAACCAGCTGTTTTAATGTATTGAGGTTGGCCATTGGGGTCATGTTTCAGAACGAAAACATCGTATCCTGTGCCAGGCACCGAAAGGTTTCCCGCAAACATCTCATCTTCAAACATGCCACACATGTAGGTGGTGCCATCCCACGCCACGTCCATTCCTAAGCAATTATCCAATGCATTGCTTCCAGCAGAACTCAACCAATTGCAGTTTCCATCGGGGTTGAATTGCGCTAAGAACACATCGTTATAACCCAACGCGGTTTGGCTATGACTCTGAAAATGGGTGGTAAGCTGATAGTAACCGCACACATAAACCATGTTGTTGAGGTCAACACCAATGTCGGTGGCCACATCCACATTTGTTCCACCATTCGATTGCACCCATATCTGATTACCATCCTCATCATACCTTGCTAAAAACATATCTGAGCTACCAACAGATTGTAGTTGGGTTTCGCCAAATTCGGCTTCCAAGTAGAAATCGCCAGCTATGAAAATGGATTCATTTGTCTGATCTACCGTGACGGCCGAAGCCACATCGTGCTCCGGACCTCCACCACTCTTTGCCCAATGCACATTTCCGTCTGCATCTATCTTCAATAGAAGGGCGTCTGTACGTCCGCTTGATAGCGCCTGTGCCGTACCAAACACGCCTCGGTCCTGAAATCCTCCTGAAACATAGAGTTTCCCGCTCCACGGATAGCGGTCAATGTCCGTAGCGGTATCATCTTCATCACCTCCACCCGTTATGTACCAGATGAACTCGCCATCGGCACTGTACTTGGCTATGAAAAGATCCTTGCCTCCCTTACCCTTTACCGCTGCAGTATCCGTTTGGCTGATGTTAAAGGTCACGGTGTCCGTGAAATGGCCAACCACGTAGATGGTTCCATCGTCCTCGGTAACAACTCCTCTGGCCATGTCTTCTCCGGGCCCGGTAATAACTCTGGTCCAAAGTAGGTCTCCGTTGGCAGTGAATTTGGCCACAAAGGCTTCCAGAACTCCATCTCCACTCATCCAAGTTCCATCCACGTTGGCGCTTCCAGAAAATGAACCCACTACGATCACATTACCGTCTTGATCAACGGTAAGGTCTCTGGCAACATCAGTACCAAGGCCGCCAATACTTTTTGCCCAGTCGAATTGCTGGGCGGAAACCGAGAATTGGAGACAAAAAAGGAGCGACCAAAGAATTGATCGCTCCAAGGATTTAAATAGCAAGTTCATAGTTTTTAGGCTACCGCCCACGCACGAATCTCGTCAATCAGCACGTAAACTGCTTCCATTTTTTCTGCATTGACCGAGGCATCCTCGCCTTCTCCTATTCTGATCTGATCGGCCACAAGAACACGGTCCAACTCAGATAGTTTTCCTTCAAATTCATCTACTAACGGATCTCCATCTACCAAGCGCATTACAGATAGCAATTTCTCTAACACCTTCTCTTGCTCCAAAATTCTGAGAGAGATGATGTCTTCAGGTCTTCCGCCATCAGCGCCAAGATTGGCCGCCAGATACATCGACTCTATCCAACCTCCTGCAATCATCAACACAGACGTATTCATCCGGTCGTTTTCTTTCAGATAATCGTTAGCTACATCATAAGCTCCACTTAGAATGTGTAACAGAGAGTCTCTATTCTCGATGTTGGCCTCCACACGGTCAAACACGGTCTGATCAAAGGCATCTGTCAGCCCAATGGCGTCAGACAGTTTTCTAACGTTATTGAGGTAAAAAACAGTTTCCTGCGTTTGCTTGTAAAGCGATGTGTAACCGACATCTGCACTGTAAACTCCCATGTTCACCGTTTTCTTTCCGGTAGTGATGTAATCGTCTATGCGCTTCACATCGTTCAAAAGACCTGCATTGTATTCGCCTCCAGCATGCTTGACCAGAATGGCCATTTCTATGGGAGACGGCATGTCTTTTACCATTTGGTCTGCCTGGGCCAGATCGGCCACTGACCTTTCTTCATTTACTTCCTCTACTGGGGTTTGCTCTTCAGAAGCTTGTTTGGGCTCTGAACCGCAAGACCATAACAGTCCACTTATGGCCAAGAGCGCAAGGGTGTTTTTAGGGTTGATCATCATTCCTGATTTTTTGATGGGTGAACCAAATTTACCAATTCAAAAATAGGCGGCAACTTGACTAGTGTGCTTGAAGCCAGTTTTCGCCTACGCCCATGTCTACGACCATGGGTACCTCAAGGTTTACGGCTCCCACCATCTTTTCGCTTACCAACTTCTTGAGTTCGTCCAATTCCTCCTTGTGCGCGTCAAACACCAATTCGTCATGCACTTGTAGCAACAATTTCGACTTCAATTCTCGCTTCTGCATTTCTGCATGAACATTGATCATGGCCACTTTAATAATGTCGGCAGCAGAGCCTTGAATGGGCGCGTTAATGGCGTTTCGCTCAGCAAAACCACGAACGGTCTGATTGTTCGAATTGATGTCTCTCAAATAGCGTCTTCTGCCCATGATGGTTTCCACGTAACCATGTTCTTTGGCAAACTTGATGTTGCTATCCATGTATGCACGGATGGTTGGGAACTGCTTGAAGTACTCATCAATAATATCACGTGCTTCCGTTCTTGAAATGCCCAGATTGTCGGCCAATCCGAATGCCGATTGTCCGTACATCAAACCGAAGTTGACAGCTTTGGCCTTGCTTCGCATATCTCGGTCGACATCTTCTATTCCAACACCAAAAACTTTGGCTGCAGTGGCCGCATGAATGTCCTGACCTTGCTTAAATGCTTCGATCATCGGACCGTCTTTACTCAAAGCAGCTATAATTCGAAGTTCTACTTGCGAGTAATCCGCGGCAAGCAGTACGTAATCTTCGCTACGAGGGATGAAGGCTTTCCTGATCTCTCGTCCGCGTTCTGTTCTGATCGGAATGTTCTGAAGGTTCGGATTATCTGAACTCAAACGACCCGTAGCGGCTACTGCTTGGTTGTACGAAGTGTGGATTTTTCCAGTTGTTGGATTGACCAGTTCCGGAAGCGTATCAACGTAGGTCGATTTCAGTTTCTGAACCGAGCGATAATCCAGAATTTTGGAGACAATTGGATGCTTGTTTACCAGCTTGCTTAAAACTTCCTCCCCTGTTTTGTACTGCTTGGTTTTCCCTGTTCGCTTGGCGTTGCTATCGATTTTGAGATGGTCGAAAAGAATGTCTCCCAACTGCTTTGGCGACTGAATGTTGAAATCAACTCCAGCCAACTCAATGATCTCGCCTTGCAATCGGATCAGGTCGGTATTCAATTCCTCAGACATCGTTTTCAAAGCAGGAACATCCAGTTTAATACCTTCCATTTCCATCGCTCCGAGAACAGGAATAAGTGGCATTTCCACTTCATTGAAAAGCTTCCGCGCTTCAACCTCATCCAGCAATGGCGCAAACTTTTCGAAAAGTTGCAGCGTGATGTCTGCGTCCTCGCCTGCGTATTCGGTCACTTTATCCAAGGCCACCTCTTTCATGCTGCCTTGGTTCTTACCCTTCTTCCCTATCAGTTCCGTAATGGACTGTGGCTGGTAACCGAGGTACGTTTCAGACAGAAAATCCATTCCGTGGCGCATATCCGGATTGATCAGGTAATGCGCGATCATGGTATCGAACGTCTTGGCTGAAATAGTAATTCCGTAGCGAAGCATGATGCACAGGTCGTACTTCAGGTTCTGTGCGATCAGTAATTTCTTCTCGTCTGAGAAAATTGTTTGAAACTCCGCGCAAACGGCTTTGGCTTCCTGTTCATCATCTGGAATGGAAACATAGAACGCCTTGCCTTTTTCGATGGAAAACGCGATGCCTAAAAGCTGAGCGGTGAGCGTGTCCAATCCTGTGGTTTCAGTATCAAAACAGATGGTTTCCGCTTTTGAAAGCGTTGCGATTAGTTCTTTGCGTTTGGCGGCAGTATCCACCAACTGATAATCGTGTTCCGTGTTTGCCAACGTCTTGTAACCAGAGCCTTCAGCAGTTTCTACCACCGTTTCGGCAGCCGCAAACATGTCCATTTGGCCCGTAGCAGCCGATTTTGCCGTGGCTGGTTTGGCGGCTTGCGTTACAGCTACTTCCTGTCCAAGTACCTTTTTAGCGATGGTACGGAATTCCAACTCCGCGAATAACTCGGCCAACGCTTCCTTATTCGGCTCTTCCATGATGAGGTCTTCCTCATCAAAATCAATCGGAACATCGGTTATGATGGTGGCCAGCATTTTAGACATGAAGGCCTGCTCCTTGTTCTCGGCCACCTTCTCCTGCATCTTTCCCGTCAACTTGTCCACGTTCTCGTACAGCCCTTCCATGGATCCATATTCTTGAATGAACTTGATGGCGGTCTTCTCACCCACACCTGGAATGCCTGGGATGTTGTCCACAGCATCTCCCCACATGCCCAGAACATCAATCAATTGCTCTGGTCTTTCTAGTCCATATTTTTCACAGATCTGCTTTGGCCCGAGCACCTCAATATCGTTACCCATACGAGCGGGTTTGTACATGAAGATCTTGTCAGAAACGAGCTGTCCGTAATCCTTATCGGGCGTTACCATGTACGTGGTGTAGCCGTGCTCCTCTGCGCGTTTCGCCAATGTTCCGATCACGTCATCGGCCTCGTAACCTTCCACTCCCAGAACCGGAATTCGAAAACCACGCACCAACTCTTGGATGTAAGGAATGCTATCGGCCAGATCATCTGGCATAGGCGCACGATTGGCCTTGTATTCGGTGAATTCAACCTGCCGATTGGTCTCGCCCGGCATATCAAAAACCACGGCAATATGCGATGGTTTCTCTTTCTCCAAAAGCTCTAAAAGTGTGTTGGTAAACCCGAAAATGGCCGATGTGTTCTGGCCTTTGGAATTGATCATGGTATAACCGCTGGCTCGGTTTCCGTGGCGGTCAACTCTATTGCCTGCAAACGCAAAATACGCGCGGTAAATAAGTGCGAATGCATCTAATAAAAAGAGGCGTTTATCCTCGTCAGGGTGCTGTTGTGTCATATTATATGGAACGCGGGTGACGCTGATTGAGCGGCTCCTCGCGGATTTTTTAATTCCGACTATTCGAAAATATTTTTCGTTTGTATTGAGGTTTCTTGCCGAAGTTAAGCAACAGACCAACCTCAATGTCTGTGGCTTTTAGGTAATTGATAAGTTGACACTCGTGTTCTTCTCGAATGCCTTCTGCTGCTTTCAATTCTATAATGACCTTGTCTTCAACGATAATATCAGCGTAATACTCACCAACCTCTTCTTGATCGTAGTAAACCTTAATTGGAAATTGAGCCGAACAGTTTAATCCAACCGATTGCAATTCAATCAGCAAAGCGCGTTCATAGACCTTTTCTAAAAATCCAGACCCAAGTGTGTTATACACTTTGAAAAAACATTCAAGTATGGTTCCTGTAATTTCCGAATGAAGCAGATTACTCATTTTTCTCCGCGTTAATCCATCAGGTCCGTGTCATCCGCGTTCTATAACCCTGCGCCAATTTTAATTTCGTCAACCACCGATGGGTCGAGCAAAGTAGAAGTATCTCCCAAATTCGAAACATCTCCTTCGGCAACTTTCCGTAGGATTCTACGCATGATCTTACCCGAGCGGGTTTTTGGCAGACCACTTACAACCTGAACCTTATCCGGCTTCGCGATAGGCCCGATCATTTCCACCACAACCGCATTTATTTCCTTTAGGAAATCGTTCATGTTAGAGGGTGGATTATTGCAAATGACATAAGCATAGATGCCCTGTCCTTTGATGTCATGCGGATAGCCGACCACGGCCGTTTCCACCACATTTTGATGTTCATCGATGGCGGCCTCAATTTCTGCTGTGCCAAAACGGTGACCAGAGACGTTGATCACGTCATCTACACGGCCTGTAATTCGGTAATAACCGTCCTTGTCTCTTCGACAACCATCGCCTGTAAAATACTTGCCTTTGTAGGTTGAGAAATAGACCTGTTTACAGCGCTCGTGATCTCCGTAGGTTGTGCGTAGCATACTTGGCCAAGGGAACTTCATGCAGAGGTTTCCTTGCACATCGTTTCCTTCAATTTCGTTGCCATCGGCATCAACCAAGCAAGGTTGAACACCTGGCAACGGAAGCGTTGCGTAGCTTGGTTTTAGTGGCGTAATTCCAGCCAAAGGCGATATGAGAATACCACCTGTTTCCGTTTGCCACCAAGTATCTACAATAGGGCATTTGCCCTTACCTATATGCTCATGATACCACTCCCAAGCTTCTTCGTTGATCGGTTCTCCAACGGAACCAAGAACTTTCAAGCTATCCAGTTTGTATGGTTTTACATAGTCTAATCCATGCGCTTCTAACGCTCTGATTGCCGTTGGTGCAGTGTAGAACAGATTGATTTGATGCTTGTCACACACATCCCAAAAGCGCCCTGCATCTGGGTAGGTAGGGACACCTTCGAACATTACCGTTGTCGCTCCAGCGAGCAATGGCCCATAAACGATATAGGTGTGACCCGTGATCCAGCCAATATCTGCCGTGCACCAGTACACATCACCTTCTTGGTATTGGAATACGTTTCGGAAACTGTACTCGGCATAAACCATGTAGCCACCGCATGTATGAACAACGCCTTTCGGCTTACCCGTTGATCCTGAAGTGTACAGCACGAAAAGCATGTCCTCGCTATCCATTTCCTCGGCAGGACAGTTGTCATCAACCTGAGCCAATTCCTCCGTAAGCCACACATCACGACCTTCTTTCATGTTGACCACAGAACCGATCCGTTTCTGAACGATGCATTTCTGAATAGAAGGCGTGTTTTCCAAAGCTGCATCCGCAATTCCTTTCAGATCGATGGTTTTTGCTCCGCGATAAGCGCCATCACCTGTTACGATGATGTTGCAAGTGGCATCGTTGATCCGGTCTTCTAGCGAGCGAGCAGAAAATCCAGCAAATACCACCGAATGAATGGCTCCAATTCTGGCGCACGCCAAGGTGGCAATGGCCAATTCGGGCGTCATCGGCATATACAGACAGACCCGGTCTCCTTTCTTGGCGCCATTGCGCTTCAGCACGTTTGCAAAAGCACAAACGCGGCTGTGCAGTTCCTTGTAGGTGATCTTCTCGGCTGTCTGATTCGGGTCGTTCGGTTCAAACAGAATGGCAACCTGATCGCCTCGGGTTTCCAAATGACGATCAAGACAGTTTTCCGTGATGTTCAGTTTTCCGCCCAGAAACCATTTTACAGAAGGGGTTTCAAACTCCCACTCCAGCGTTTTGTCCCACTTCTTTTTCCATTGAAAGGTTTCGGCTTTTTCGTTCCAAAAACCTTCAGGGTCTTCTACACTTCGTTTGTATTGTTCGCGGTATTCCGCAAGGGAATTTATCTTCTGTATCATACCCGATTTTTTGCGTGGGTATCAAATATAGAAAATGCCGTAGGCCTAGAAGTAAAACTAGTTTTTAGACTGTCTTCCGGTCCAGTAGAACCCTTCTGACGCGATGAATTTCAGCGAAACTTCCAATCCACCTTGATATCCAGTGGCTTTTGACAGTTTGGAGACGTTCACGTCATAGCTTATTCCCAATCTGAACCAGAGATATTCCAGTGCTACAATGGGCGTTATGGCATCTGCCCATCTGTACGTTGCTCCAATGCTCAGCGCACCTCCTTTCACAAAGCCTGTAACTCTTGCGGCATCGCGAAGCAGGAATCTATACAACCCACCGAAAACGGCTTCTGTTGATGGGCCTTGCAATTGGAATAAGAACATGGGAACGATGTAACTTCTACCTGAACCCACTCCCATCATGGCATCTGCATGCAGGGTCCACCGAATGTGCAGTTGATCGTCCTCTCCTAAATTGAACTTTTGTCTTGGTCTGTTGAGGTGGAAAATTCCTGTACCCGCCCTGACCTTTAAGTCTCTGAAAGGTCCGATGCCCAAAGGCTGGTTCATGTTCCAAGCAAAACCGAATGATACATCTGGTGAAATAAAGTTGTTGAATTGATTGATCTCGCCCGAGGCCATTGTTGGGTCATAGCCATCTCCGTCATACTGGCTGCCCCAAACTGCGTTTGACATGTCGATTCCTCGATAAAGGACTCCTCCCTGAATTCCGGCAGTCAGAAAGTGCTCCCGAGTTAGGATCAAGGTGCTGGAAATACTCACCACTCCAGATGTAGTATGCATTCCGAGATCGCCAGCATCGTCTCTGTAAGCTGCCAAACCAACAGAAAGGTGGGCTTTTTTCCACTTCTTTTTTGTGATGCGGTGGTCGTAATTCAACCCGAATGTTCGGTAAGGCGCATCCACACTTGCCCATTGGTCTCGGTAATTCAAGTTAACCCGCGCAGTACCTTCAAAGACTCCTGTCTGTCCAGGATTGATAAGTTGCGGGGTTTCTGTAAACTGCACGAAGTGAATGTCTTGTGCCACCGCACCTGCCGACACCAGCATGATCAACATGTATGTAAATACCTGTCTCATCTCAACAGGGTCACGTTTCCTTTTTCGAGCACTTCTCCGCCAGAAAGAATGTAATAGACGAAGACTGCGCTGTTCATTGGTTTTCCGTTGAATGTGCCGTCCCAACCAACTTCCATGTCATCAGAACTGAACACGAGATTTCCCCAGCGGTCATAGATCCGCATTTCGTAGTTGAACGGTTCTGTTCCTCTCGGTTTAAAGATGTCATTACGCCCATCTTCATTTGGTGAGAATACATTGGGAACAAACAATTCCGTTGCGAAAGCAGCCAGCGCCACTTCTTTAGAGGCGAAAGTGTAAACGGGTGTTTCAAACGATTTCAACTCAGGCCCAGAACCCAGCGTTGGCCCTTCAACGGTGCCAACATTATCACGCCAAAAATCGGTTTCGAGATGCGCGAGCGTTTCAAAGAAACCGTCTTCAATATCATCATAGAACACGGTAATCTTTGCATCAGAAACACCATCCGTTCTCTCCATTTCATGGTAGAAAATGGGGTTGACGTAGAATAACTCCGGTCCTCGCTGTATCGAATTAGGAGTGGGCCCTGGAGCATACCGAACTTTGTAGGTGTTGTCTCCACCGAATGGTGCGATAGTAACGGGCCGAATTTTGAAATTGTTGACCGTACTGCCGACCGGAAAATAAAAGTCGGAAGACCCTGCGGTAACTCGAGACAAACCGCCTCCTGCATCTGCACTGATAAAACCTTGATCATGAACTGCCAGCACGCTAGCTGCAGTTGTGTTTGTATGAAAAACCGTATTGGTGGCCGCACGCAGTTCGCGGTCGGTAAGGTCCAGTGTTCCTCCAGTAGAAATATCCTGCTGCATGTACTTGATTCCTCCACCTGTAAGTGTCAGGTCATAGAAGTTCAGCTGTTGATTCCCCGTTAGAAACTGAGCATCTCCGTACAGTTCAAATAGGCTTTGCCCCGGCTGCATCAACCCATTATTCTCCACATCATTCAAAACCCTGAAAATGCCTGAATTAGTTCCTCCAGAAAGAGTGCCGTCATTGATCACATTCCCTTCAATAACAACCTCACCGGCATTAGAGAACTCACCGCTTTGGTTCTGTATTCCTCCTTCGGCAAAAATGACCTGACAGCCAGGGTTAATGCGAATATCCGTTCCCTTATTGACCACAAACTCGGTCTGTGCCATTATGCTCAATGGCAACACAAAACATGCGATATGGAGAAACGACCTTCTCAATTTATCCTTCTCCAAAAAATAACTGCTACGTTATCTGGTCTTGTTTCACCTGCGGTTGAACCGGTTGAAGCTCCATTGACCGTAACATTCAGCGGATGCGTGTGGTCTGGAACCTGATGCTGATGGTCCGGTCCATTACTGGTTGCCCGCTCCTTTATCCAATGTCTGTGGGCATAGAAATCAGTCGCATGTTGGTGATTGCCGTCTGCGGTTATTGTATGATTATGGTTCATACAGCCGTCATTCAACCTTCCCATGAAATTTCCAACCGTTTCTCTACCGTCCCAAGAGTTGCCGCATTGAGACGGATTATCATCGGCACTGATATTGGTGGCTGCATCAGAACTCAAATTGTC
This sequence comes from Flavobacteriales bacterium, assembly GCA_020635495.1. Taxonomy (GTDB): domain Bacteria; phylum Bacteroidota; class Bacteroidia; order UBA10329; family UBA10329; genus UBA10329. The sequence continues at coordinate 102,927 of JACJZQ010000009.1, forward strand.
ATCATACGGAATCCAAATGTTTCCGCTGAATGGGTTAGCACCAGAGGTGGTTCCACCGTGGCTATGGCTTCCCGCAACCGTGCTTAATCTGGTGGTGTAATCTATAGCTGTTCCATTTGGCCCACCCCACCAGAAGGTTCCATCAGAAATTGTGTTCCCAAGTCCATCGCCATTTCCTGAAGGGAAATCATACTGACGCGAATCGTCTGTACTCCACCATCCGCCCCAATTATGGATGTGTGCTCCGGATGCCGTGGTATTCAACACACCAGACCCAGCGGTAGAGCCCGTAACCCCATGCTGATGGTCTTGGAAAGCATCCTGCTGCACCGCTCCGGTCAAAGCCCCTGCTGTAGAAACATTGGAGCCACCACCTCTTGCCCGAATAAAACTTCCATTGCTGATATCAATAAACACCCAGACCGTTCCCGGATAGATCGTGTTCGGGTCTGCAGCCTGAGCCCATTGTATGTAGGTTGAGCCAATGGGAGGAGTGTTAATATTCAACCAAGCGAATCCGTTGTAAACCTCCATCGTTCCCAAGTCGGTGTTCCATCTCATTGAACCTGTTGGGGCTCCTGCCGGTCTCTGGGCAGTTGTTCCCGCAGGAACGCCAATGGCATCGGTGGTAGCAACTTCCAATGAGACCGTAGCAGTGGTTGTGCCAATTCCAATGTTATCTGTATTCGGATCATGAAACAGGTTGCTCGTAGCTACCCAATCCGTTCCGTTGTGATGCACCGTTTGGCCTAATGTTCCTGATGTAAACGTGCCGGAAGGGCCTGTTGGACCAGTCGGGCCGTTAGCACCTGTGGGGCCTGTGGGTCCTGATAAACCTGTAGTACCAGGAGCTCCTTGAGGACCTGTTGGGCCTGGGACTCCCTGTGGACCCAAAGCTCCTGTTGCACCTGGAGGGCCCGTTGGGCCAACGTTTCCAGGTACACCATGAGCACCCGTAGTTCCTTGTATTCCCTGTGCACCTGTTGCACCCTGAGGACCAGTTGGACCTATGCTTCCAGGTATGCCTTGCGCACCAGTAGCTCCTTGTATTCCCTGTGCACCTGTTGGGCCAGGAGGGCCCGTTACTCCCTGAGGACCCGGAATCCCTTGTGCTCCCGTTGGCCCAGGAATTCCCTGAGGTCCTGTTGGTCCCGTTGCACCTGGCACACCAACTCCATTTCCGGTTGGTCCTTGAATACCTTGAGGGCCAGTAGGGCCTGTTACACCTTGGGCACCAGTTGGTCCAACCGCACCTGTTGCACCCTGAGGGCCAATCAACCCTTGAGAACCCGTTGGTCCCTGCGGACCAGTAGCCCCTGTAGGGCCTTGCAGCCCAATTCCTGTTGGACCTGTTGCACCTGTAAGACCTTGCGGACCGGTAGGGCCAGTGGGACCTGGCAATCCTGCTCCAGTTGGGCCTTGCGGACCGATGATTCCTTGTGGACCCGTTGGGCCTGTTGGTCCGGGCGCACCTGCACCTGTAGGACCAGGAGGTCCCGTTGGACCAACGCTTCCAGCAGCACCAGAAGGTCCGGTCGGTCCTGGAATTCCTTGAGGGCCTGCTGGTCCAGTTGGACCTTGTGCACCCTGCGGGCCAGTTGCTCCATCAACTCCTATCACGCCATTTGCGCCTGCCGGACCTGTTGGGCCTGGAGGGCCCTGTGGTCCGGTCGCTCCATCAACACCTTGAGTTCCATTGACCCCTGCTGGACCCTGCGGGCCTGTTGGGCCAGTTGGTCCGGCTGCACCTGGCAATCCTGCTGGACCTGTAGGTCCTTGCGGACCTTGGGGACCCTGTGGCCCAATAGCTTCCACCCATTGGGTTCCATCGAAGTACCAGAAGGACTGCGTATCAAGATCATAGACCAGAAGCCCTGTTGCCGGATTGTTTATCGAAAGCTTTTGGGTGGTGGTCATTCTGGTTATGAGCAGCCCCATGTCGGTAGCTTGCAGCTCAAGAAGTGCAGACTGATCCGGGTTGAGCGTACCGACTCCCATATTCTGCTGCTGAGCCACCGAATTCAAGGAGGCTAGCAACATCAATATCACTATGAATCTCAATTTCCCCATGCTAAAAACCAGTACCTCCTCCGTTTGAACTTGCTGGGCGCTGATCGTCCGTCATTTCCAATTTCACGAAAAGCACATCAACACTCCAATCTTCTGAGTCAGCCCCTTCATTATCACCTTTGAACCACCACGTTCCACCACTTGCATACATCCGCGAACGGGTTGATTCTGAGCGTTCATTTGCAGTTGGGTAAAAGCCAGCTATCCAAGCAATGTAGTCATTTGTGGAGACGCCTGTATTTCTGTTCGGATTGTCGCAGTTGTTACAGTAGAATCGTCTAAGCAAGAAGGGTTTTGAGCCATCAACCCAAACATTGCCATTTCCTAAAACCCTCATTCTTTCCAGACCGTTCGTAGATACTTTCAGGTCTTGATTATCGATTGTACCCAAATAATCAGCTGCTGGATTGGTACCGCCATTTCCATTCAACAACCAGGCTGCATGTTGCGAATTCAAGGTTGATTGAGGGTCGGTTACCGAAAGCACTCCGGTATTTACAAAATCAATGGATGTATTAAAACTTGGTGGGCCCATTGGGCCAGTCGGTCCAGCAATTCCTTGCAATCCTTGAGGTCCAATAGTGCCAGTTGCCCCTACTGCTCCTTGAGCACCGGTTGTTCCAATAATTCCGGTGGGACCTAATACTCCTGGTGGGCCCTGTACGCCAGTTGGTCCGACCAAACCCTGGGGGCCTGTGTTTCCTGTTACGCCATTAACACCAATTGCACCCTGTGTACCAATCGGACCTGCAGGTCCCTGAGGTCCTTGAGAACCCGTAATTCCCACAACACCAACTGCGCCAACAATATTGGATGGTTGCCCAGTTGGTCCTTGCGGTCCAGTTGGACCCACTGGACCTGTATTACCAATAGGTCCCTGCGCACCCATCGGACCAAATGGTTGCACCCATTGAACACCATCGAAATACCAGAACCCACCTGTGGTGATGTCGAAAACCAGCAAACCATTGGTTGGGTTAGGAATCATCTGGCGTTGTGCGCTGGTCATCCTTGGAATAAGAACGCCTTTATTCTGCGTGTTCAACTCAAGCTGAGCCGAAGGATCCGGGTTGAGAGTTCCTACCCCAACACGTTGCTGGGCAAATGAATGGCTTACAACCAAGACCAATATGAGGGACAACGTTCGCATCAGAACCCAGTACCGCCTCCATTTGAACTAGCTGGTCGCTGATCGTCCACCAACTCCACCTTGATAAAGACGACATCGACACTCCAATCTTCACCGCTTGGTCCTTCTGTATCGCCCTTAAACCACCATGTTCCACCATTGGCATACATACGGGCCCGAGTGCTTTCAGCATCATTATTCGAAGTCGGATAAAATCCACCAATAAATGCCACGTAATCGGTTGTTGAAACACCGGTATTCCTGTTGGGGCTATCACATCCATTGCAGAAAAACCGTCTTACCAAAATGGGTTTTGACCCATCCACCCAGATATCGCCATTGGCCAGCACCCGCATCTTCTCCGTATTGTTGGTTCTTATGGCCAGGGCCTGATTATCTATGGTTCCCACAAAATTGGTGGCTGGGTTCGTTCCCGAGTTTCCGGTAGTTAACCATGAGCCAGCTGTAGTTGTAAGCGTTCCACCATCATCCGTCAGGCTGTAGGTTCCGTCAGGGTTTGATGTGAATGTAATGTTGTAACTGGATAAGCCAGAAGGGCCTGTTGGGCCTTGTATTCCTTGAGGGCCTGTAGCACCCTGAGGACCCTGAACACCTTGAGGACCTGTTGGGCCAATTGGACCTTGCGGACCAGTGGAGCCTTGAACTCCTTGAGGGCCAGTTGGGCCTTGAATTCCTTGAATTCCTGTTGGGCCTTGCGGACCTTGCAATCCTTGTGGGCCAGTTGGGCCGATGGCTCCTGTTGGGCCAGTAATTCCTTGGGGACCCTGTGGACCTTGCGGACCCTGAGGTCCAGTTGGTCCTGGAACATTGGAATCTGCACCGGGAGGGCCTGTTGGACCCTGAATTCCTTGCGGACCAGTTGGGCCTTGAGGACCTGTTGGACCCTGTGGGCCAAGCGCTTCCACCCATTGTGTTCCATCGTAATACCAGAACGATTCTGTATCGGTATCGAATATAAAAAGACCTTGAGCCGGATTGGGGATTCCGTTTTTTTGGGCAGATGTCAAACGCGGAAGCAACACACCTTTATCTGTGCTTTTCACCTCAAGAATAGCAGAGGGATCAGGGTTCAGCGTTCCGATGCCCATGTTGTCTTGAGCAACCGCAGTACTACCAAAAACAATCAGAAATAGAGTTAGGGTAAAAAAATGTTTCATGCTCGGGGTTGAAGCGGCATGAAGTTAATCGATCTGACGGTTCAGTCGAATACGAAAAACACGTAATTTCTTGGGCCTACCAGTCGAGCAACCATGCGAAAATGAGCGGTGCAACAATGGTTGCATCACTTTCTACAATGAATTTTGGTGTGTCGATGTCGAGCTTTCCCCAAGTAATCTTCTCATTAGGAACTGCGCCTGAGTAAGAACCGTAACTGGTTGTGCTATCCGAAATCTGGCAGAAGTAGCTCCAGAAAGGAATGTCCGTCATTTCAAGGTCCTGATACAACATTGGCACCACACAGATGGGGAAATCGCCTGCAATTCCACCTCCAATTTGGAAGAAACCAACTCCTTTTCCGCCTGAATTTTTGATGTACCAATCAGACAGATAGGTCATGTATTCGATGCCCGATTTCATGGTTGATGGGTTCAACTCTCCTTTGTAACAGTAAGAAGCGAAGATGTTTCCCATGGTGCTGTCTTCCCATCCTGGACAAACAATCGGTAGGTTCTTCTCGGCTGCGGCCAACATCCACGAATTTTTCGGGTCTATCTGGTAGTACTGCTCCAAATCTCCGTTCAAAAGAATCTTGTACATGTACTCATGTGGCAAGTAGCGTTCACCAGCATCCTGCGCGTCTTTCCACACCTTGTAAATGTGTTTCTGTAATCTTCGGAAAGCCTCTTCTTCCGGAATACACGTATCTGTAACTCTATTAAATCCGTTTTCCAAAAGCTCCCATTCATCCTTTGGAGAAAGGTCTCTGTAATGCGGTACACGCTTGTAGTGATCGTGTGCCACGAGGTTCATCAGATCCTCTTCCAAATTGGCACCAGTACAAGAAATGATATCGACCTTTCCTTGGCGGATGATCTCGGCCAATGAACGCCCTAGCTCCGCGGTACTCATCGCGCCAGCCAATGTAATCATCATCTTTCCTCCTTCGGCCAAATGGGTCTCGTAGCCCTTGGCTGCATCCATTAGCGCGGCAGCATTAAAGTGTCGGAAATGTTCTTCAGCAAATTGGGAGATCGGTCCTTTCATTTTCTTGTCTATTAGGCCGCAAATGTAATTAATGCCGTACTTCGAACCGTGTCGACATTAACGTTCCTTCTGGTGCTTACGAGCGCGCTTCTGCACGCATCATGGAACTTCATCGCCAAGAAACACGCAGGCAATTACAGCGTCATTTATCTTTCTTTCTGCATCAGCTCGGCAATCACAAGCTTACTTGCCATTCCGCATTTGCAAGACGTTGAACTGAACCCAACATTAATAGGACTCCTCATTGCAACGGGCGTGTTTCATGCCGTTTACGGATTCGTGCTAACGTTTACCTATCAGAATGGCGACATCAGTACACTTTACCCGATTGTTCGCGGAAGCGGAATTGCAGGTGCGGTGATTCTGTCGCTAGTGATTCTGCATGAAGTTGTGACCACAAGTTCCGCATCTGGCGTGGCAATGGTTGTTTCGGGAATTGCGATTCTCTCTTACCGAAGAAATCGGAAAGCAACATCACCTAAAGGAATCTTCTTGGCGCTGGTCTGCGGCTCGCTTATCATGAGTTACACCATCATGGATAAATTGCTCGTGGCCGAGTTGCATCCGATTCCGGTACTGGCAGCTTCGCAGGTCATATCCACCATTATGTTTCTTCCTTACGTACTGAAGAGACGAATGCCAGAAATGCGCACCACACTGAAAACATTGATGAAACCGACTGTTGCCATCAGTCTTATAGCCACCAGCAGTTATCTCATTATACTATATGTCATGCAGGTTGCGCCCGTCAGCCGGATTGTGGCGGTGCGCGAAGCTTCTGTGGTTTTCGGGGCCATTGCCGGGTACGCACTTCTGAAAGAGGATTTCAGTAAAACCCGACTCATTGGTGTGGTGTTTGTGATGCTCGGGATAATTCTTGTGAAGTTATGACCTCCCCTCACCCCTCCTTTCAAGGAGGGGAATTGGAAGATGAGAAAAAGTAATTTCGAATCCAGTAAGGCACTACATTTCAACAGCTATTCAACTAATCATGAGATACGTTTTTCTCCTTTCATTTTTCATTTTCTCTCTAAACCTGAACGCACAGAATTGCCGTGGACCGATGAATCCAAGAGCATTTCAAAGCCAACTTCAGCAGCTGAGGAGTTTGCCGCAGGAAGCAGCTCGTTTCAGAACGGCCATGCAGCAGTTCGGACCATTCTGTTTAAGCAGTGCGCAGGTTTATCAGGTTTGCCAAATGCTGGGTCAGGATGCCTACCGAATTGACTTTGCATATGCCAGCTATCCGCGTGTAACCGACCCGCAGAATTTTTATGATGTGTATGATTCGTTCCAGCTTTTCAGCAGTGCATTCCGCTTGCACGATCTTGTGGTCGGCAACATGGCGGTTGAATTGGTGCCTATTCCGCAGCCATTGCCACAGCCACAACCCGTTCCGTTACCAGAACCTGTTTGCGAAGTTTCTGCTCAGGATATGAATGAGATCAAGGATCTGGTCAAATCGGCAACGTTCAAGGACTCAATGGAAAAGCAGGCCCAGATGATGATCAAATCGAAGCAGTGTTTCCGTGCCGATCAGATCGTGGAGATTCTGAACGTTCTTACTTATGATGATTCTAAATTGGCAGTCGCCAAGTATGCATTCGATTATTGCATCGACACGCAGAACTATTACCGCGTGGTGAATTCATTCACCTTTAAAAGCTACAAGGACGACCTGACGAAGTTTATTGAGGCGAGGAATTGACACACCCCTAACCCCTCTCAAGAGGGGAGTTTTACGAATTGGCCTGAATGTAATCGGCCATGGTTTTGATCGAATAGAAAACGTTCTTGCCTTCTTCCGGATCAGCAATTTGAATGTTGTACTCTTTGTTCATGAGCACGATGAGTTCCAACGCATCGATTGAATCCAACCCAATGCCATCATCTCCGAAAAGCGGGTCGTTGGCATCAATATCAGAAGGCTCAAGGTCTTCCAAGTTCAGCGTTTCAATGATCTGCACTTTCAGTTTTTCAATCAGCTCTTGTGACATGGCTTGGTTTTAAAATGCTTTAAGGAATCTGTCGCGAATTTGTTCAATTATTTTTAATCATACCGACCTCCCCCGACCCCTCCTTTCTAGGAGGGGAGTTATGCGGATTCTTGGCTTAGAAAAATTTTCATTTCGCAAGATGCGATGACGTTTCTGCCGCACTGAACTTCTGCTTCCACCACTTGCATTCCCATTACCTCATGAAGTACCGTGACTTTGGTTTTGAGCACGGAACCAACCGATGGAAGATCGGAAACCACAAAGTTTTTCAGCGCACCGATAAATCCGATAGGCGGTTCTTTCTCTTCGCCACCTTCTTGCATTTGCTGCGCGAAATGATACCCAGAACGCAAAGCCGATGTCTGCGCAATATTCTCCATCAACCCAGAAGGAAGAAATTTGCCATCACGCACAAAAAGATGGTTTTCCTCTACATGGAACTCCGAAACAGATGAATTTTCAGAATGCTCCAATAGTCCGTGAACAACCACGATAGGTTCGCGCTGCGGGATGAATTTCAATACATCTTCGCGGCTAACCAGCATGTTTTAGCAAACGGTAAGAAGTGCGTACGCGTAAGAGAAACGGGCGCTTTCTGGAACCATCAACAATAGTTTATCCCCCTTTTTCAGCTTGCCCGAATTGAAGAGTTCCTCCAACATTATGTAGATGGATGCTGAACCAACATTACCAACTTCCACAAGATTGGTAAACCACTTGTCTTCAGTGATTTCCATTCCATCTGACTTCAGTTGGTCGTAAACCTGCTGGCGGAAGAAATTGGAAGAAAGATGCGGCAGGAAATAATCAACCGAAGAAACATCCAGATTTCTGCGCTTCGCAATTTCAGTAAGATACTTTCCACCTAAGGGAACGATGGTGCTGCTCAGTAGTTTCACATCCTGTTTCATAGCAAAAACGCTGTGGTCGAGCCATTCCTCAGGTTCAAATTCTTTCCAGCTCTTTACTGAGCCGTCTTCGTTTTTATCTGCCGAAGAATACATGCACGTTTCGTACTCATGCGCGTAAGAACGGCTTTCAATCCACTCGACTTTCAACGAAAGTCCAGATTCGTTCGGTTTGTCTTGCAACAAGGCTGCGCCTGATCCATCAGACAACATCCAACGCAAGAAATCCTTCTCAAAACCAATGAACGGATTGCTTTCCAACTCCGATTCTGAACGAGATTCTGCCTCAAAATTCCGCGCCATCATCATTGGAGAGATCAACTCAGAGCCGCAGGTAATAGCTTTCTGTGCCTCGCCAGCCTTGATGCTCAGGTAAGCGTACTTCATGGCATGAATACCCGAACAGCAAGCACCACTTGGTGAAACAATTTCCATTTCGGCATCCAACAGCCCATGAACCATGGCCGTATGCGATGGCAACGCTTGGTCCGAGGCGGAAGTTCCGCAAGACAGAACGTCAACCTCATTAAGGTCCACTCCTAATTTCTTAATGGATTCAACCACCAACTCCGCATTGGAATGGCTAAGTGTTCCGTCTTGTTTGAGTGAATAGTAACGGGTCTGTATTCCGTTGTTTCTGAGCACGATTCTTCTTGCCCGAGATGGTTTGCCACCTATCATGCCTAGAACCGACTCCATTTCATCGTTCGAAATGGGTTCGTTCGGCAGAAACTTTGCTAAACCTGTGATATAAACTTCCTTCAACTTCGCTTTCTAGATGGGTCGGCTACAAGCCGCGCAAAGGTATGCTTGCATACCACAAATTCAAATAAGTAGTTTCTCGTAGAATTGTTCACTCGTGCAGCGAATTCTGTTTGTAGTAGCGAATCTCGGCAGCCAATTCCTTTCGCTTAATGACCGAAATCAAGAAAGACGATAAAGTTGTGATAGGAGAAAGGATAAATGCGCCCGTTGGCAACAGGTACGAAAGCAGACTTACCCGCCCCAATCTCTCTTTATCGAAAAACCCTCCTTTTTTCATGAGGAAGTTGCCATACATGTGAAACAGCTTGGTGGCGCGCTTCTCCAAAATCACCAATGATGGATTGATCTCTACGGCACCTTTCGAATTCAATTCTTCCTGCATGTCAGAAATATCATGTTGCTTCAAGCGATTCAGCAGAACTTCTCCGAAACGGTTGCTGGACTCAATGTCCTCCTGAATAATTCCAGCTCGCGGGAAACCCCAGAATGGATCTTTCTTTCCGTAAAACATCCATCTTATTATAGTGATGATGCTGACGAGGTTCTTATTGCGGTCTATGAGAACGATATTTCCGATCAGGTCGGCCTTCAACTCTTTCAAGTGACGCTTAACACGTTCTTGAGCCAGCACCCACATGTTCCGTGAGCCAATAAGGGTAACCACTTTCTTTCCGTTGAAAATGCGCTTTGCCTCTTCGTTTTGAAGCAGGCTAGAAATTGGAATGCTCGGATTCAGATACCAAACGGTATAGGCCAAGATGATGAGGTCGTAATCTTTCGATTCATCCACCTCGATCGGCTTCATTTTGAATGGAATACCAAAAACCGATTCGGGAAAAGCGTTGAAAAACGTCAATCGTGTCCACGGAAATGGAAATTGATGCTCGGTTTCAACTTTCACGAAATCAACTTCCACAGAATCATCATTCACTAATGGCGCAAGACAATTGTTGGCAATGTCTTTCAACTGCCCGGTCTGCGAGTAATAGAGTACGAGAACCTTCATCTTCTGCTAAGCGACAATGATATTCACTTTTTGTCGGTTGGCGATAAATCATGTCGTTTATCAAGAGTGATCTGCCGTTTGTCGGTAATTGGAAACGGAACTTGCATATGTGCAGTTAAACCAATCAGAACACAACGAAACGGTCAAAAACATAAAAGTCATGGAAACGGGTAAAAAAAAGAGAATGACGGCATCGGAGAAAAGATTTGCCAAGGAAATGGAGACACTGATAAAAATGTCCCTGAGTGATCTGATGGTCGTTGAAAGAAAAAGAATGCCGGTTGGAGTCTAAGGCTCTGTAATTGGAACTGTAGAAAAAAGCGGAGAAGTAACCAACCTCTCCGCTTTTTTATTGTAGTTGACCTGCATCAGGTCTTTGCATTATTGGTTTTGTATCTTTGGCTTACAATCTCTAACAAAACAATCATTACAAAATGAAAAAAACTCTACTTACAATTTTCTCAATTGGTGCCTTCGTTTTCAGCGTAAGTGCTCAAACGTATACACCTGCTGCCGGATCACCTTTGGCCGGTGCTACGCAAGGGATGGCCTATGCCGGTCAGACCATAAATGCTGACATTCCAACGACCGTAGATATTGATGGTCAGGCAATTATTGACATCCTTCCATCTGCTGTTCAGGGTATTGTTGGAGGATTCATCAGTGCTGGTACAAGTTATCCAATAACAGTTACGTCTACTGTACTAACTGTTGAAGGCTTGCCAGCTGGCTTAACTTCTGACTGTAACGGATGTACTGTGAACGGTGGATCTGACCGCGATATCGTTATTTCTGGAACGCCAACAGAAGGTGGTTCATTCACAATTAACGTAACGTCTGCCACTACTGGATCTGCATCTATTCAGGGTCAGGAAATTCCTTTTGGTGGAACTTTCACGCTTCCTATTGTAGGTACACCAGTGCCTGTACCTGCATTACCAGGAGTTATGAATGCTGAAGGATACACAATGAGTGTTATGACCGGAATTGAAGAGGCGAATGATATCTTCTCTCTTAACTTCTACCCAAACCCAACAGAAGGTAACGCTATTCTTGATGTGAATTCAAGAGAAAGTGGTATTGCTGCTGTTGAGGTTTACTCGATCACTGGTTCTCAGGTGTTGACTTTCAGCGAGAGCATTCGTGTTGGGGTTAACAGAGTTGCGGTTGACCTAAGTTCAGTACCAGCTGGAATCTACTTGATCAAAGCTGATATCAACGGTGCTCAAGCACTTATCAGAACTCAGAAAATCTAATTGTAATCCATTATTGAAGAAAGGCGGTGATTTATCATCGCCTTTTTTTATGCTCGATTTTTAGAATCTTTACACGTGAAAAACAACACTCTTAGCATGAGGAAAGGACATTTACTTGTTGCTCTGGTCGTATTCAGTTCAGTTCAGTCGTTCGGGCAAATGTTCAGCCCGTCTGCTTCTGCGCTACCTGATGGCGAGTTGGGTGAAACTTATGTTGGTCAGGTAATTGATTTTACGGTGCCTACCAATGCCACTATCAGCGGAGAAGTGGTTGTACAGGCTTTGGCATTCGTTTATCCACAGACACAACCTGTCCTTGGTTTCCTGAACATAGATAACCAGGAATTTCCGATGATCGTTGATAGAGCCAGTTTGCTTCCACAAGGACTTCCTTCTGGTTTGACCGCTACTTGCGATGCCACACCTTGCACCTATATTGATGGGGCATCGGGTTACCTTACCATTGCCGGAACACCAACAGAGGCCGGTCAGTTTACCTTCAATATCAAGACGCTAACGGAGGGTGATGTGGATATTTCGTCAATAACTGGGGGTATTTTATCCTCATTCGGCCTTCCAACATCTCTTGCGTTACCAACACCCGTTCCTAGCAGTTTGGACGAAGACGGTTACACCATCAATATTCTGAACACAAGTTCAATTGAAGAGTACAATCAGACCTTTGGGCTTGGCATTTATCCAAACCCTGTTTCTGACGAGGCCTGTTTAAATGTTACATCCATGCAGCCTGGCAAAATGTTTTTTGAGGTCTTTGACAACGCGGGCAGAAAAGTTCACGGTCTGACCTCTGCCATCGGTAATGGAACTAACAGAATCGACCTTGGTTTCTCTCACCTGAAGCCCGGTATTTACTCCATCAAAGCTACTATGGGTGAAGACATGGCCTTGATCCGAACCATTAAACTCTGAACTGGATGGTTTCAACTTTACTCAGCGAGTTTAAGAGTAAACACATCGCTTTTCTATTTGTGTTGTGCACGGCATGTTCCACTGTGTCCGCACAGATCAATTGTCCGCCTAACTTGCCTTTTACGCTTGTTGGCAACACAGAATATTGCGTTGGCACCAACGGCTCTGAATTAAGTGTACCCGAAAGCTATGCGGGTTACGAGTGGTTACCAACCACAGAAGTTGGTCAGAGCGTACTTCTAACAGCGGGTAGTTATCAATTGGTTGTGACGCATTACACAGGTTGTACAGACACCTTGGATTTTGAAGTAGAGCAGGTTTCCAATCCACCTCAACCAACGGTAACTGCTTCTGGCCCAACCGAATTCTGTGAAGGCGAAAGCGTTACTCTTTCTGGTCCGACCGGATACCCTTATTATGAATGGAGTTCGGGTTCAATTTCTGAAAGCATTACGGTTTATGAAAGCGGCACATTTGTTCTTTCTATTGAAGATTGGATCGGCTGTATAAGCGCCTCCAACACTATTGAAGTAATCGTAAACCCTTATCCAACAGCGGCATTTTCTCCGTATCTCAACATGTTTGATGTGTCGTTCAACAACCTTTCGTTTGATGCGGACACGTATCTCTGGAACTTTGGCGATGGCAACACAAGTACCGATTTTGAACCGAGCCACACATTCAACCAGAATGGAACCGTGGGAATGTATCTGGTTGCTGAAAACAGTTGCGGAACTGACACCGCTTTTCTCGATCTAGCAAGTGTTGATGTACAAGAAAACGATGTGGATGTAGATGTAAAGGTCTACCCTAACCCTGCGTCAGATGATGTTTTCATTGAGCTAACAGGAAGAGGCTCTTCTGAAATGTTGATTCAAATAACCGATCTTTCAGGGCGGGTCGTATTCAGAACAACCCGAGTCCTCGAAACAGGAAGAAACACGTACAACATCCAAGCTGCCGGACTTGATTCTGGCGTATATACAATTAGTTTGGTAAAAGGTGATTCGGAGCTTTTCTCTGAACTATTGATCATTCAACGCTAATTCGTACGAAACCTTTGAAAATGATTTGCGTAACGGGCCAGATTGTAACGCCAACCAATGCCCCTGCACTTCCACTGCGTTCTATTCCAAACATAAAATCACGATTATAACGTACGTTGCAGCACATGTTACATAAATCCGAAAAATCGTACTTTAACCCCTTCAATTTACAGTGAATTGAACTGACTGTCCTGACCTTAAAACCTACCAATATGAAAGGAGTTTTACGCGGAATAATTGCTATCTCACTTCCGCTTCTCGTTCTACTAGGCACATCCTATCAATCAAATGCACAATGCCCCGTAGTTATAGATTCCATTGTTGTTACCGATGTTACGTGTGCAGGTTTCAATGATGGAACCATTGCTGTTTATGCGAGTGGTGGATTTCCAGATTATACTTTCCAGATATTCAATCCCCCTGCGTTACCTCAGCTTGTAACTATTTCCGGAACCAGTTATGTTTTCACAGGACTAGGTAGCGGTGCTGGCGACTACTTTGTTCAAGTAATTGGTGAAGATGGAGGTGGTGGCAACTGTCCGAACCCACCATCTCAGTTTGTTACCATTAATGACCCTGCACCGTTCAATTTCGTGGTAAGCACCACAAACGACACCTGTCCGGATGGCAACGTAGGTACAGCGTCTGTAGATGTTACCGGTGGTGTTGCACCGTATTCATATGCTTGGCCTCCGTTTGCTGAGACCAGCGATTCTATTTCTGGTCTTGATGGAGGAACGTATGTTATCATAGCCACCGACCAGAACGGCTGTGCCAACTCAGACACATTCGATATTCTTTCACCTCCAGATTGGGATGGTACGCTCACTGCCATCAACCCAACATGTAACGGTGGCAATGACGGTTCTATCACATCTTCAGGCATAACCGGAGGAACACCGCCTTACACTTTTTCTTGGACGGGAACAGCTCAGACCACTGAAAACATTTCTGGATTAGGTGCTGGTTCTTATACACTTACAGTTACCGATGCCATCGGTTGTGAAAGGGTTTTCCCAACCATCGTTCTGACTCAACCTAACCCAATTACCATCAACGAGATACATCAGGATGTAAGTTGTAATGGCGATACGGATGGGGCTATAAACATTTCCGTTTTCGGAGGCACACCTGGTTACTCTTATGAATGGTTGCCAGGCGGGTCAACCTCAGAAGACACGGCTGATCTTGCACCTGGAACGTATGAGGTGTTCGTAACCGATGCAAATGGCTGTGAAGACTCTTTGGAGGTCGAAATTCTTGAACCTGCTGTTCTTGAGTTGAACCCGTTCAGTACAGATGCTACTTGCCCTGGTACTTGCGATGGAACAATGGGTGTAAATCCAACTGGCGGTACAGGACCATACACCTATAACTGGACCCCTTCGTCTATTTCAGGTCCCTCATCAGTATCTGTATGTGCTGGTACTTATTCTGTGCTTGTGGTTGATGCTAATGGTTGTGAGGACACCGCATCGTTCACAATCTCGGATAACCAATTACAGGTGTCCGTAGCAGTAACACAGATAAGTTGCAACGGTACTTGCGATGGTGAAGCAGTAGCCACCGTTACTGGAAATAATGGACCTTTTACGTACGACTGGCAGCCTTCTGGTGGCAATGGGCCTACAGCATCAAACCTATGTGCCGGTAATTATACATTATCAGTAACCGATGCCAACAATTGTACGATAACAGAAAACTTCACCATAGTGGAACCTGACCCAATAGTCATTTCCTTGGCGGTTACAGATGTAAGTTGTGAAGGTGGTTCTGATGGAGCGATAGATCTTACCGTCAGTGGCGGAAACGGCCCCTACATTTATCAATGGTTCCCTGGAGGTCAGACAACAGAAGACCTTTCCAATATACCCGCGGGAGACTATTCCGTTTTAGTTACAGACGCCAACGGCTGTACTTCAAGTACCGTGGTTCTTGGTGGAAACTTTGCTGGAGGTACACTTTACCTACCTGACGGAAATGGAGACACCTATACAACCTCTATCAACATTACAGGATTTCCTTCAGGAGCTACCCTAACAAGCCCTACCGATTTCGAGGAAGTATGCTTGAATATTGAGCATTCTTATCTAGGAGACCTTGATATACAACTATCCTGTCCTAATGGTACAACTGTGGACCTAGTTCAATCCATCGGAGTTAACCCTGCTGGCTCAACTTTCTTGGGCGATGCAGATGACTCTGGGCTGGGTAATCCAGGAGTTGGTTGGGTTTACTGCTGGAACCCAAACCCAACTTATGGAACTATGGAAGCAGAAGCAACTGCTGGTAATACGGTTCCTGTTTCGCAGGGCGTAGCATTACCAGCTGGTAGTTATCAACCGGTAGAGTCCCTTGGGAATTTTGTTGGATGTCCGATGAATGGAGATTGGACCATTACAGTAACGGATAACTTCAGCATTGATGATGGATACATTTTCGATTGGGGAATTCAGTTCAATGGCTCTGGTAGTAATGACTCTTTAGCCATTGTTAACGAACCTGGTCCTATAACTATCATTGAAAGTGTTACTGACGCTAACTGTGGGTCATGTGACGGTTCAATTACTGTGACTCCGGTAGGAGGTGTTGCCCCTTATACCTATCTATGGAATACCGGAGCAACTACCGCAACCATCAACAACCTATGTGCAGGTGTTTACAATGTGGAAGTGACTGACGCCAACGGTTGTCAGGAAAACTTCTTTATTCCTGTAGATCACGTTGATGGCCCAACAGGTGCCAATGTTGTTGTAGTCGATGCTTCGTGCTTCGGAACGTGCGATGGTGAAGCAACCATCACAGGAATTGGAGGTGCTCCACCTTACACATACCAGTGGGTGCCAGGCGGTTTTAACACCAGCAACGTTACTGGACTTTGTCCAGGAACTTACAACGTTCAGATACAGGACTCACTTAGTTGTATCTACACTGAAACTGTTACCATCGGCTCGCCTGATGAGATTGTAATAGGCCAAACGGTGCTCAACTCTATTTGCGGCATGTGTACTGGTGAGGTAGAATTGACCCCTATCTCAGGTCAAGGTCCTTTCACATACGATTGGGCTCCTGCGGTTCCGAACAATGATTCTATTGCAACCGACCTATGTGCAGGTGTTTACAACATCACTGTTACCGATGTTAACGGTTGCGAAGAGGTGGTAACTTCTCTCGTCAACGACATTCCATCAGCAACTATTGCAATAAGTGGAATTGACCCACTTTGTAATGACTCTTGCAATGGACAGGCAATTGCCACTCCTACTGGTGGTACACCTCCTTTCACTTATTCTTGGAATGACCCTCTGAACCAATCGGATTCAATTGCAGATGGCCTATGTGAAGGATTGTACACAGTTACTCTTACAGATGCCAATGGTTGTGTGGCCGTTAATCAAGTAACACTTACTCAGCCAAACCCAATTGGTCTTTCATTGTTGATCATCGACAATGGTACATGTGCGGGAAATTGTGATGGTGAAATCACAGTTATTCCATCGGGCGGAACCATTCCATTTACGTATCAGTGGGATGATCCATTGTTACAAACCACTGCTGCAGCAGACAGCTTGTGTGCTGGCACCTATACTGTAGAAGTAACAGACGCTAATGGTTGTGTAGATAATGTTTCCGGTACTGTAAATAATCCTGTGGGACTAACTGCTATTGCCACTGGAACTGACGCCAGCTGTAATGGAGATTGCGATGGGTCTGCATTTGTAACCATATCTGGAGGAACACCTCCCTTCACTTACTTGTGGGATGATCCTTCAGGAACGACTACGGATACCGTATCTGGTCTGTGTGCGGGCTCATATACGGTTACCGTGACCGATGTGAATGGTTGCGACTTCATTGCACCAGTTACCATTTCAGAGCCCGACCCTATTGTGATAACGTTCTCAGGAATCGTTGACCTGCAGTGTGACGGAGATTGTATTGGAGAGGCAACTGCAGACGTAACTGGAGGAACTGGCCCATACACTTTCCAATGGGATGACGCATTGGCTCAGAACACGCAGTCGGCAGATAGCTTGTGTGCCAGTGTATACACAGTAACTATTACAGACGCTAACGGATGTACAGCTTCTGAATCTGTTACTATCAGTGGTCCAAATGGTCTATCCTCAAGTATCGTAAGCCAGATCAATGCAAGCTGTAACGGAGACTGTGACGGTGTTGCTGTTGCAGCTGGGTCGGGTGGAACTCCTCCATACACTTACGTATGGAATGACCCTCTGAACACTGCTAACGACACGGTAACTGGGCTTTGTGCAGGTATTTACAACGTTACAGTTACAGATGCTAACGGTTGTGTATCCATTTCAACGGTGGTTATAACTCAACCTAATGCACTTAATGCAAGCACTACCGCAGATGATGTTAGCTGTTTCGGAGAATGCGATGGAGAAGCAACAGCATTCACCTTGGGTGGAACATTCCCTTATTCTTACCAATGGAACGATCCAAACAACCAAACTACATTGACCGCGGTCGGATTGTGCCCTGGTTCTTATGAGGTTACCATCACGGACGCCAACGGATGTCAAGCTGTGGCTCCAGTTCAGATATTTGAGCCAACAGAAATTACCATAGACACAGTCGTAGTAAACGCAACTTGTGGTGATTGTAACGGAGAGATAACGGTGATCCCAGATGGCGGTGTACCAGGCTACACCTATCTATGGGGAAATGGAGAAACAACCGGAAACCTCAACGGACTTTGCCCGGGCATATACACGGTTGATGTAACGGATGTTATTGGTTGTACCGTCAATTTCGACATCGCTGTAAGCAACGATGGCGGACCGACAAGTGCTACTGTGGCAACCACTGATGCTTCTTGTTTCGGAGTTTGCGATGGCTCTGCCACCGTTACTCCTGTTGGAGGAATTCCTCCTTACACTTATCTGTGGGTTCCTGGAGGACAGACAACTGCTACCGTGAACGGTCTTTGTGCAGGTAGCTACAACGTTCAGATCAGTGATTCTCTTGGATGTATCTATACACAACTCGTTACCATAAACGAGCCTGCTGAAATTGAAGGCAACCAGAACGTAACACAAGCCACTTGTGGTGTTTGTAACGGGGAAATCCTGCTCACTCCCTCTGGAGGAGATGGAGGTCCTTACACCTACAGCTGGGTTCCTGCCGTTTCGGTAAACGATACCGCAGTTGACCTTTGCCCAGGTATTTACACGGTTACAATTACTGACGCATCAGGATGCGAGGCAATTGAAGTAATTCCAGTAAGCAACATTGATGGGCCGATTGTTTCTGCAACCGCAACCGATGCTTCTTGCGATGGCGCTTGCGATGGAACAGGTACAGTTCAGATATCTGGTGGAACACCTCCTTATTCTATCCTTTGGGACGATCCTAGTGCGCAAACAACTGCCGTTGCAACAGGACTTTGTGCTGGCATTTACAACGTAACGGTTACAGATGCCAATGGATGCGAATCCACTGTGCAAATTGAAGTGGAGGATCCAGACCCGATTTCTCTGAGTCTTCAATTAGTTGAAGACGCTACTTGTCCTGGAGCATGCGATGGCTCGGCAACAGTACTGGCATCGGGCGGAACGCTTCCTTTTACTTACAGTTGGTCTCCTTCTGGCGGAAACGCAGCAACGGCCACTGGGCTGTGTGCAGGCACTTACATTGTGACTGTAACAGATGCTAATGGCTGCCAACAGCAGGAAACCGTGGTGATAGAAGAGCCGGATCCGATCGTGATCAACACATCTACTTTGGATGCTTCTTGTAACGGCCTTTGTGACGGAGAAGCATACGCAGAAGCTACAGGTGGTTCAGGTGTGTTTACTTACACTTGGAATGACCCATTGAATACCATGAACGATACCGTTACCGGGCTTTGCGCTGGAACGTATCAGGTAGTGGTGGAAGATATAGCTGGCTGTCTCGACTCTACAACTGTGGTAATCAATGAGCCAGACTCAATTGACATCTCCATTACTGCTCAAAGCACATCTTGTAATGGAGACTGCGATGGTTCTGCCATTGCGATTGCAACAGGTGGTAATGCTCCTTATACATACCAATGGAACGACCCTAACTCAACTCTGAACGATACTGTTTCAGGTTTGTGTGCTGGAATTTACAGCCTTGTAGTTACTGATTCGCTAGGATGTACAGCAACTTCTTCTGTTGTAATTGACGAACCATTACCACTGACCCTATCAGACACCGCAGTGAACATTAGCTGTGGTGGTACGTGCGATGGAATTGCCGGTGTATTGGTAACTGGAGGAACGGCTCCATATGACTATCTATGGAACGACCCGACCGGTTCAACCAATCCGATAATTACAGACCTATGTGCTGGCACATATCAAGTAGTTGTTACCGATGCCAATGGTTGTTCTGATTCAGTCAGTGTTACTATCATTGAACCGCCAGTACTTGAAGCGCCAGTAAGTGTTGTAAACCCATCTTGCGGTGGCGTTTGCGATGGAGAGGCAACCGTGAATCCTACCGGTGGAACTCCACCATATACGGTGCTTTGGTTACCGACCTTGGAAATAACCAACACCATTACTGACCTATGTGCAGGTGAGTATACAGTAATTGTACTTGATGCTGCTGGCTGTACAGACACAACCACTATTAACCTGACAGAGCCACCATTGCTTGAGGCCGATATTACGTCTGTAACCCAGATTTTGTGCTCTAGTGGTTGTACTGGCGAAGCAACGGTTACTCCAACAGGTGGAACGGCTCCTTACACATATTCTTGGTCAGACCCGTCTGGTCAGACAGATAGTACTGCGGTAGGGCTATGTGTTGGAATCTGGTCAGTTACGGTTACTGATGACATCGGTTGTACAGCAAGTGCCAGTGTTGCAATCACTGACTCTGCTGCTTTGACTGCTTCCGTGCCGATTTTCACGGCTGTGAGCTGTAACGGAGAATGCGATGGTACAGCAACGGTATTTGCCAAT
The DNA here is from genome assembly GCA_020635495.1 of Flavobacteriales bacterium. Lineage (GTDB taxonomy): Bacteria > Bacteroidota > Bacteroidia > UBA10329 > UBA10329 > UBA10329. The sequence continues at coordinate 123,222 of JACJZQ010000009.1, forward strand.
GGCGGAGTTGGTCCTTACTCTTATTTCTGGGATGACCCATTCAACCAAACTGGACAAACTGCAACAGGCCTTTGCCCTGGAACTTACACGGTAACGGTGGTTGATTCTCAATCTCCAGCTTGTACCACACAAGCACAGGTAACTATCATCGAACCTCTTGAATTGACGGTTTCGGCCACAGCGATAGATGTTACCTGTGGTAACCTATGTGATGGTTCTGCAATTGCTATTCCGGTTGGAGGTACATTGCCTTACACATTCCAATGGAATGACCCTGCGGGACAAGGAACGATAGAAGCTACAGACCTTTGTATCGGCACGTACACGGTTGTTGTAACGGACGCCAACGGATGTCAGGCTCAAGCAAGTGTTACAGTAGATGGTCCGCCAGCAATAGTTTCCAATGCTACCTCAATGGCATCTAGCTGTAGTAATGTTGCCGATGGTTCGATAGACCTTTCAGTAGTAGGTGGCGTTCCTGGTTATACATTTGATTGGCAGCCGGGAAGCATCGACACTGAAGATTTGAATGGTGTTGAATTCGGTACCTACACCGTAACGATTACAGATGCCACGGGATGTTCTATCACCGCTACATATAGCGTTGGAACCTTGGTTAACATCGCAGCGGAAGCTGGAATGGATGATACCGTATGTGTGTCCAACTCAATTATGTTGGATGGATCTGGTGGTGGAGACTACCTCTGGACACCAGGCGCAACATTGAGCGACTCATTGATAGCTGACCCGATTGCAACTCCGACAGACACGACCACTTATTACTTGACCGTAACGATCGGAAATTGCGTGGATGTTGACTCGGTAACCATCTTCACTTACCCGATACCTCCGGTTGATGCTGGTGCGGATGTGCAGATACCTACCGGTGGTTCAATAGACCTGAACGCCAACGGAGCAGTAACCAACTGGAGCTACACTTGGACTCCGACCGAGTTCTTGGATAATCCGAACATTACGAACCCTCTGGCCAGCCCAGAGGAAACAACGATGTTCTACGTTACCGTGACGGATGAGAATGGTTGTACGGCAACAGATTCTATACTGGTAGAAGTAACTCCGGGAATTGTATTCCCTGATGGTATCACACCTAACGGTGATGGAATCAACGATACTTGGATCATTGACAACATCGACCTGTTTGATGATGCCATTGTAGAGGTCTACAACAGATGGGGACAATTGCTCTTCCAGTCAGCTCCGGGTTATCCTGTTCCGTGGGATGGTAAGTTCAAAGGAAAGGACCTACCTGTTGGAACATACTATTACGTGATCTACTCCGACAATTTCGAGGATCCATTTACCGGACCGATAACCATAGTTAGATAATAGCCATGAAGAAACTTCTATACATATCGACACTTGTCTTCGGATTCTCAATGTCGTCTTTCGCGCAGCAGATTCCGCAGTATAGTCAGTACATGCTGAACGATTATATCCTCAACCCTGCCATGACGGGCCAGCATGATTACTGGGAGGTGAAATCGAACAACAGATTGAACTGGATCGGAATTACCGATGCGCCACGAACTTTCATCCTATCTGCACACGGTCCGTTCCGTAAGCACAACATGGGTATGGGTGGTTCTGTGTTTGCAGACATTACCGGACCGACCAGTCGTGTTGGGTTCTACTTATCGTATGCCTATCACCTCAAACTTTCCAAGTCATTGAGGTTAGGAATGGGATTGAGCCTTGGTTTGCTTCAATACAGAATTGATGGAACCAAGGTAACCCTGTATGAAAATGGTGACCCAGTGTTCCCAAATCAGATGATGACGGTTTACACGGCAGATGCAACCTTCGGAATCAACCTGAAGCACAAGAACTTCAACTTCGGTATTTCATTGCCACAGATCATCGGCAACGACCTGAAATTCTTGGAGAATCAGGAGGAGACCAAAAGTTCTTTGGCGCGCCACTACATGGCAATGGGTGGTTACACGTTCCATGTGGGAGATTTCGGTATTATGCCGAATGTGTTGCTGAAGTATGTTCATCCGGCACCGCCTCAATTTGATGCTGGTGTTAAATTCGATTGGAGAGACCAATTTTGGATAGGTGCATCTTACCGACATGATGATGCGGTTTCTTTCCTTGGCGGATTGGCATACAAAGACTTCCTTCTGATTGCGTACAGTTATGACCTTTCAACCTCTAACCTGAGAAACTATTCAGATGGTTCGCACGAGTTGATGGTTGGGGTCCGTTTCCGCCCGTGGAAGAAGAAAGCTACCGAAGACGCGGATGCTGCTCCGGCAGGAGATGCGGAGTGAGGTTGATAGCTGATCAGGGAATTAGGTCATTAGTTAACTAGAGGTTTTGAAACTCGGATGGTCTTGTAAGGCTGTCCGAGTTTTTTGTTTCTGGAGAGTTCTTCTTTCTGCAAACTGTTGTGTGAAGCCGACCTTGTATGGGAGGGTTTTGAGATGGCCTATGCTTTCTTGAAACTGGCTGTATTTCTGTTTGACGTCCTTGGGTGCTTTTTGGAGTATGCCTTGTTGGATTTTGAAATGTTTGAGTTAATGCCAGAGATGATTTTGTGGCCTTTTGAGATGTTTTCGGGGAGTTTTGAGAACTGTGCATCAGCAGGTTACGAATTGCGAATGTGTGCGAATATTCGAATTGAACTGACCGCAAAGGGTGGGATTCTGCGGATGCTATTCGGGAGGTTCATGGAGTTATATCATCGAGATTCAGAGAAACAGAGATTTCATTCGATTCGAAAGGAGATTTGCTAATCCCCTAGAAGGAAAAGGAAAACGCTAGACTTTTGTACGTAGCCACGTGTCAAAATCAAATAGTTGCATCAGACCTTTGTAATAAAGGCAGTTTGGGCGAATGGCGTCAATTCGCTGGATACATTTGATGAAGTGGTCCGTTTGAGTTTTTTTGCTATTAAGGGCCAAGGTTCGGAACAGGCGTGCAAGTTCCCATTCCACGGGGTAGGTGTCCTTACGCTTTCTATACAATTCATAGCATCTATCTGCTCCATTGATGAAATCGGTCTGTTGCACGGAAATTCTTTGTTCAGAATACATCTCAAAAAGTATGACCTGTTGTAAGAGCGGTGCGATTAGGATAAGGTCAGTGGCGATGTTTGCTTTCTTGAGCTTGAAGGTTGCAATAAGTGACATTAGACTATTGCATTCTGGAAAGAGGCGTTTCTCGAATCCGTTTTTCAATAACAGAGGAAGTATGTCGGCAGATACGTGTAATTCCCAGTCTCTCAAGTTGAAATTTCCAAACTCATTTTCTGTCCGACCGATGAACAGTTTGAGTAGGTTTTTAAGTTGACCAACGGATGAACTGCTGTGCGTATCCAATGAACCAACATCAGCAAGTGTAAGAAAGGTGTGAGCCAATGCTTTTCTGCGATGGTCATCTCCATAGTATTTATCGATTGCCGTTTGATACAACCCTGTGGCACGTTTGGTTTTATTCCATTGTTCAGCACGTAAAGCTGCAGAAGTGTAGGTTTGAAAAAACTGATAGAAACGGTGCTCTTCTATTGGAATGGGATAGGGGTCGGTGGTCATTCTAAGCCATAGTTGATGTAATAGGTCAAAAGAGCCTTGAATGTTTCCCTTCACCATTTCCAAATAAGATTCGGCTTGAACTCTGTAGGCCCAAAGTTGAAAGTTGAGTTCTTTGTTCCGCTGATCGATCTCTTTCAGTTTAGCTGAGAGCGTTTGCAGCTTTTTCTTTTGTTCATCGGTCCGGAGCAACATGGATTGTTCTGCCAACACAGCGGCTTGGACATAAGCCGATGTTATTGTTGCATGCTTGTAGCTTTGGCCTGTTAGACGTTCTACTTCTTGGTACATGAGCTGCAAATGCTCTGAAGCAGATTCTTGAAAAACACTTTGAACCACCCCCGATTTCAACTCAAGTGCCAATCTAGCCAAGGTGATTCGGGCATCAGCCTCCGCCTTTTTCTGAACACCGTCTGCCATGGTATAGGCCTTCTTCGTGTCTCCCCATTGTATATGTAGATGTGACTGTAATAGCTTCTTAATGGGGTCAGAAATCCAGATGCTACAGTTTAAAATATGCCATTCTATCATTATTGCGATAAGTCGTGACTTTGAAGAGTCGAACGCCCTTGGTGCCATTGAAAGTGTTTCAAGCAAAGACTGTTTTTTTAACGGCTGGGGCTGTTCTAAACAAGCATTTAAAAGCGCAATGGAGCCTTTACGGTAACGTGTAAAGTTTTGAAGGTCATGACGGTCCTCTGAATCAAGGGTACATACAATCTCTGCCAATCGTTGAATTTTCATGGTGCGGGTATTCCTGGTTATGTTCATGTTTACTCATGAACTATATATAAATGTATAGAAGAAGGTCATTTATTTCCACTCTGATCAACAACAGTGTGAAATTTTCCAAAAAACTGAGGGAGCGGGTTGTTAAATTAGTCTACACAAATTAGGGGTTAATGGGGTGAATTCGGCCATTTATAGATGCAGCCCGTGAGTATTCTGGAACAAATGAGACTAAGAATCAGTGTAACAATTGGACTACTGTTTCTGCTTGCAGGAATAGTCCAAGGTCAGGGGTGCTATTTGGCAGCTGATATGATGATGGACGGTAGTGTGTTCAGGAAGTCGGCTGCGGTGGTGTATGACGATGACCGCAATGAGTTACGGTTTGAAACCATCCGCTTAGGAGATGATTATTCATTGAAGGTGGTTTATATACAATCCACCTATACAGGACTTGCGGTGAACATGGTAGTGAATGGTCATACCCACCCTTTAGAATTGGAATTATATGGCGGGGCTCTTCTTAAACTGCTTCCGCAAATGGATAAGATGGTACGAAGTAAAGCAGAAAAAGATCGGATCGTTTATGAAAACACATACGTACTGTCTAAAGAACAGGTTAAGGGAATGGCGCTGATGCCTGTAACGAAGGTTACGATAAAATGCATAGGAACAGAATTGAAACGCGGTGTGGAAAGTGACAACATTGAGTTGTCCATTGCCAACGAACGGGTGGAAATATTTACCAAGGACATGGGTTGCCTTGTACGAGACGTGCCCGAAACATCTTCATCCTCTGGGCTGAAACCAAACAAATTCTCCGGGAATCAAGGTAGCGTGGAAATCAAGCCTCAGGAAAAGGGTGTTGCGCAAGAGAGTTCGGCCAATAACCCGTCTCTTACGACAACAGATTCTCTTTTATTAGAGATAGTAAAACGTCTGGAAACCTTTAATAAAGTGGGGGGTGAAAAGGAAGTTACTCCTCGGGTTTTCGGGTTTGGGGTTTATGTTAAAACCAACTACTATTTCTCTGAAGTATTTGTGCCAATGAATGTGGACATGGACCTATTATCTGCAAAGTTTTTGGCCGGGACAAGCATTAACATGAGCTTCAATGCTGCCATGCGTAAGCGTGTAGGGTTTCGGTTTGAGCCGTACCTTGATTTTCTGTTTTCCAATTCTCAAGAAGAAAATTCTGGGGGGTCGCAACGCCTCAAGGCATCTGCTCATCAAATTGAGAGCGGGCTCCGATTGTTGTTGGTGGTGAGGAGAAACAGGGTAAACATTTACCCAGGCATAACTGGTGGCTATGTGAATCTTAATGCCAGAAATGCATCAGAAACGATCGGGTCGGTCGGATATTCCCGTCAATCATTGGTGCGGCATGGAGGAAGTATTGGCGTGCTGTTCGGTGGTGAATATCTGGTTACCCCTCATTTTGGTATAAGACTGGAAACCGGACTACTCTATTACATTATCGGAAATCAAGAATCTACCACTACCACGAATTTTGGTAGCGGTGAGAACACCCAAAGTCAGACCCTAAGGCGAACCGATGGCCGGTTCAGTACATTGGGAAGGCTGGGCGGTAGTTTTTATTTCTAATACAATTTGAATATGAAATCACTCCTTACAACATTGTTCGTAGCAAGCATTTGCATTGGCGGTATGGCTCAAAGCCCGCAGTCCTTCAGCTATCAAGGTGTGGCCCGAGATAACGGAGGTAATGTTCTGGTAAATCAAGCTATTGGCGTACGGATAGATATTAGGCAGGGGTCTGCCACGGGTTTTGTGTTGTATGCCGAAACCCATTCGACAACCACCAATGGTTTTGGACTTTTCAACCTTTCTGTAGGTGGCGGTTCTGTTAATACAGGGGTGTTCTCGGCTTTGGATTGGAGCAATGGCCCATATTTTATTGAAACATTATTGGATCCAACAGGAGGAACTGCCTACCAATCAATGGGCGTGACACAATTGCTTTCGGTGCCTTACGCTCTTTATGCAGAAAATGCGGGAAACGGTGGTGTTGGGACTACCGGACCGACTGGTGCTATAGGTCCGACTGGAGCAACTGGACCAATAGGCGCAACTGGACCTGCCGGGAGCGGAGATGATTGGGGGTCTCAGGTTGTTGTTTCGAATCCTGACCTGCTTGAAGGAGACGGAACGGTTGCAAGCCCATTGAACATTAAAGGAAGTGCCGAAGCCTACCGTGTACTAAGAACAAATACTAATGGAGAAGCCTATTGGTCAAGTTTCGGGGGATATGGTATGGGGCAGGCTGCAACCAACATATCAAATGCAGCGACAAGTTGGGATACTCAGACACTTAATTCTCAGTTTGATGGTGTTTGTGACAATGGGATCTGTAATTTGATTTTAAAGGTCTACTCACCTGTTGAACGTACGGTTTATTTCAGATGGCCAAACGACCCAAATCTAGTTGAGAAAATCTATGACGTTCCAGCAGGAAGAAGCGTCATTGCTTTTGTTGAATTACTAAATGGTGAATACCAATATTACAGCAATGTAGGCGGGCAGATAAAATTTGAATTTGTCGGCTTTTTCAGATGATGAAGAACTAAACCTATAAAAAATAGAGATGAAAAAATCCAAGACACTTGCCCTAATTGTAGTGATTCTACAAGCGGCTTTATCCTACGGACAGACAACGGTAAATCTTTCCTTCTTTGATAGTAGAACAGGGATTCGAGTCATTCCTGATGAAGTCACCTTTACAGATGATAATGGTCATCAGGTTCAGTTTAGTGTTGACTTTTCAATAAAATTGGAGTTGGATAAAACTGGAATAATCAGCGTATCAAAAGCAGGTTATTCTGAATTATCTAAGCGTCAAACAATAGACGCTGATAATAAGGGAAGCATTGTGCTGGAGTTTTACTTGGATCCACAATTCAATGATGGGAGGTATGACAATGCCGTAATTGTCTCGAAGCGAATGGCCGGAAGAATGCTTCTAATGGGAACCGTAGTTGATGTTCATGGTAAACCTATTCTGGAAGCGAAACTCGTAGTGAATAATGAAATTCTTACCAAAACTGATAGTGACGGGTTCTTTCAGTTTTACATTGATTGCGAATCTGAGCAAAAGAACGTTGACCTTTCTATTGTTAAAGACGGTTATGTGACTGAAAGGAATGTAGGGATAATCTGTTGGCCCAACGGAGACTTATTGCTAAAATCTAGGTTATTGGAAGGTTCAGGTACAACCGAAAAAGAAGAATTCAACTATCAGAAAAATCACGCTGACGAAGGATACACGGAGCAAAAAAAAAGCGTGAGCATTTCTGCAAGCGGGGGAAATCCAAATGTATGCAACCTTAATAGTATTACCGTTGGCTTAACGTCTTCCTTTGGGCAATGTTGTGATGGGTCTTGTTCAATTGGTCAAGTTTACTCTATTCAGCAATATACCAAGCAGGTACTTCCATCAGAGTGGTTACTGGGTAATTGGTTATCCCTATCTGGCATCAGTGAGGCGTATAGAGCCGGTTCGGTTGCAATCCGAACTTATGGATTGTTCTTTGTACTTAACCCTTTAAGTGGCACCTACGACATCTGCTCTAATGCTTGTTGTCAAGTATTTGGGTCTTCAACCAACTCTACTACATCGGCTGCAGTGGATTATACCGAAAACTGGGTTTTATGGGATTGGACCGAAGAGGCATATTCCCAATACAGTTCAGAGAACAATAATCTATCAGGTAATCACTGCGTAGAAGGATGGGTTTCAGCTAATGGGTGCGGAGATGGTAGTTTCGGGAGAAGTTACACTGGTTCTCCTTGCTATTTAGACCCTCCTGGAACGGGTTACATTCAGTATGGACACGGCAAGGGAATGAGCCAAGTGGGTTCAGCCAGATGGGCTACTGGTCTCGATCTAGGGTCTTGGTGTCAAGGAAGTATTTATGGTAGTGGTAGTGGCTCACATGGCTATGGAACTAAGTCATGGACACAGATACTGGATCACTATTACAGCTACTACGAATTGGTTAACTGTAATGGAAGCGGAAGCGGTGGAGAAGACATTACCGTCATCAACACTAGTGTAAGCCCAACTTCTGTCAGTGCTGGTTCTACGATTGATGTTGAGGCTTATCATGTTTACTCCGGAAGCGTTCCTGATGCCAGTTTGCCAAGTTTTGATTTGGACTATTACTTGTCAACTGATTGTAATTTTTCGGGAAATGATGTTTTCTTGGACGGAGACGCCTCCAGTCTTGGTAGTGATGATCCTTTTAATATTGAAACTGAAACTTTGACCATTCCAGGTGGAACTTCCCCTGGCACATATTATGTTCTTTTTGTGGCGGATGCTGATAATGAGCTTGCAGAAAGTGATGAAGGAAACAATGTTGCTTGTGTACAGATAACGGTTACTGGCGGAGGATCAGAGGACATCACTGTTACAAACGCGTCTGTTAGTCCTTCATCGGTCACGGCAGGTGGAACTTTTGATGTTGAGGCCGACCATAATTATTCTGGAAATCAATTGGACGCTGACCTACCAAGCTTTGACTTGGATTATTACTTTTCTCTGGATTGCAATTTTACTAGTGCTGATGTTCTTCTTGGCGGTGATGTGTCAGGCTTAGGTAGTGATGACCCAACAAATACCGAAACGGCAACATTGACAATGCCTGCTGGCACTCCATCTGGCAATTACTACATTTTGTTTGTGGCAGACGCTGATGATGAACTATCAGAAAGTAATGAGAACAATAATGTTGCATGTGTATCCATCACAGTTGCTGGTGGAGGATCAGAAGACATCACGGTTACCAACGCATCCGTAAGTCCGTCCAGTGTTGCAGCAGGTGGAACGTTTGATGTCGAAGCCGACCATAATTATTCTGGAAATCAATTGGATGCTAACCTGCCAAGCTTTGACTTGGATTATTACTTTTCTCTGGATTGCAATTTTACTAGTGCTGATGTTCTTCTTGGTGGTGATTTGTCTGGCCTAGGTAGTGATGATCCAACTAACACCGAAACGGCAACATTAACGATGCCTGCTGGCACTCCAGCTGGAAACTACTACATACTATTTGTAGCAGACGCGGACGATGAACTCGCAGAAAGTAATGAGAACAATAATGTTGCTTGTGTGCCTATTACAGTTACTGGGGGTGGTGCGAATGTAGTAGCAAGCAATACAACCTTTGCAGTCTCTGGTAGCGGGAACAATATTTTAGACTTAACGATTGATGTGGTTAATACTGGCGATATTGAATCACCAGTATGCAACATGCATTACTATGCCTCCTTGGATAATAACATCACCACATCTGATTTTGAGATAGAATCGGATGGTATTTCCTCTTTAGACCCGAATGCAACTGAAACAAGCTATGAATCTGAGCTTAATCTGGATCTTTGTGCTATAAGTGCAGGATTGAGTGGGGCAGGAATGCCTGAAGGAACGTACTATATAGGGTATATTCTAGATGTAGACAATGCGGTTAACGAGCCTGGTGGCGGAGAAAGTGACAATAGTGGACTGTTTAGTCCCAACCCGGTAACTTTTAGTTGCTGTTCCGCACCCACAACTCCCACGATTAACAATTCTACTAACTATTCTATTGATGTTTGCCAAGGACAAACAACAACATTGGTTGCTTCCGATATTTGTTCAGGGTGTAGCTTAGAATGGAGTACAGGTTCAACTAGTAGTGTAATTACAGTTGGTCAAGGAACATATTACGTATCCGCAATAAACAACTGCGGAAATGCGCAATCCAACAATGCTACAGTTGGTGTAATCAACGACCCAGTGCCACCTAACATATCTGTTTCTGCTAATCCAATTTGTCAGGGCGGTTCTACGGTGCTAACGGTCACAAATACTGCTCTGTGTGACGGTTGCGTGTATAATTGGAGCCCACCCGCAACTTTGAGCCCCATTAGTGGACCTCAGGTTACTGCGACACCAAGCCTCACGACCGCCTATACCGCAACCGCACTGAATGGATGCGGTCAACCAAGCAACACGGTAACAATAATTGTCAATCAGGTTCCGATCCCAGTAATCTCACAGAACGGAGGGGTGCTTGAGTGCAACCCATCAAATGGATTTGATTACCAATGGTACGATGATAATGGGCTTATAATAGGCGCTCAATATTCGACATATGCACCGGTTACCAATGGAAATTATTATGTGGTCATAACCGATGGTAATAATTGTTCAAACACTTCGGCTGCTTTTCAAATGTTGACTGTCGGCTTGGAGGAGCTTGATTTTAAATTCCAACTGTACCCCAATCCCAACCAAGGCCTGTTTGAGTTGATTCTACCAGAAATGATGGAAAATGCTGGCTACCAAATTTTCGACAACCTTGGTCAATTGGTGTTGGAAGGGAGTATAGTTTCAGACCGCACTCAAATTGATATGGAAAAGCACGCTGATGGCGTGTACGTTCTACGGTTGTTGAACGGAGAGAAACTGCTTGGAACAGAACGCTTGGTTCTTTTCAGAAACTAGAGGATTTCACTCAACACTATTGAAGAAACGCCCCGCTTTTACGGGGCGTTTTTCTTTTTACACCTTTTAACATTTCGCCAACACAATAAATAACATCGTTCAGAGTTTTTAATGGCATGAGGATACGCTACTTAACCTTTAAAATGTTGAGTCATGTCAATTACGAACAACAGGCCACAGCCGGTGTATCCTTGCAGTCAGCAGGACCTATACACCATTGTAGAAACAGGTTGGAACAGCTTTATTGAGCATCTGCCCAGTTTTGAAGCTTACAGCACCCTTTATTCTGCAACAACAGCGAGCGACCAACTAAGTGCGTTGGCTTCTGCCAGGAGCCTGCCCGATGAGGAGGCACGGGAGGAGGTGCATAAGACATTCCGTGTACAGTTGACCACGCTTTCTGAAACGTGCATTACCAAATGGTCTGACATGATGAGCTATGTACGCGATGGGTTTCCAGAAAATGAGTATGAAAACAAACGCTTGGCCGCGGGATACAGCTACTATGCCAGTGCGGAAAAACGTGACTGGGATGGTGTAAAAGGTCTGATGCAAAGTGGATTGGAATTTGCGAACGGTAATACCGCTGAATTGACTGCGGGTGGTATGCCAGCTACCTTCATTGCCGACTTTGAGGCGGCCAAAGTAGCTTTTGAAAAGAAGCATCAGGACTTTTTACAGGCAGAGGAAAATGCCAAGGTGCAGACGGACAAGAAGATTGACGCGAACAACGCTTTGTCTAACGCGCTGACCAAGATGTTTACAGACGGGAAGAAAATCTTTAGAAACAATGCTGCCATACGCGAAAAGTTCACCTTTGACCGCGTTTGGGACCTTGTAAAAGGAAATGGCGGTGGAAACGGTTCTGTGCCGACCAATGTTATAGAAATTGGAGCTTACCTGTTTGATGAAAACACACTTGACCCTGTTGTAGGTGGTGTTTTTCGTATCACGAACCCACCCGAAGGTGGTGTGGTTGAGGCGACCTCAGGAGGAGATGGAATCGCGGAATTGAAGATAGAGGGGTATGCACCGAATGCCACTGTGACGGTTGAATTTGAGATATCTGCTGATGGTTATGAAACGGTTAACGGTTCTGGAGAAATGGAATCTGGCGAGTTTTATTCCATTGAAGTGCCGATGAATCCAGCTGCGGTGGCTTGACGTGTAGTTTCTCGCGAAGGCGCAAGGACGCAAAGATTGTTGGTTCGCTTTGCTCACAATTCAAATCACGCAGAAAATAGGAGAAGCAGCGTAGACTATTAAATTATCGGTAAGGGCTCACAAGTTGTGGGCCCTTTTGTTTTCAGCGTATTTAACATTCTTTAATTTGTTGGAGCAAACGATTCATGAAATGAACCGTTAGCCCTCAACCAAACCAACAGGATTGTCAGTCTTAAAGAAGCTAGCCGGTCAGACCGCCATCTACGGAATGAGTTCCATAGTGGCGCGGTTTCTCAACTACCTGTTAGTTCCCCTCCATACTGTGGTTTTTGTGCCACAGCAATATGGTATCATCACCGAGATGTACGCGTACGTTGCATTCCTGATTATCCTCTTGACTTACGGCATGGAAACCGCCTATTTCCGGTTCTCCACTAAGGAGGGTCAGAACCCAAAAACCGTATTCTCTACCGTTCTGTCTTCGCTTGTTGGAAGCACCTCCATGTTCATTCTCATGGCAATTGTGTTCGCGCAGCCAATAGCCGATTGGCTGATGTATCCAGACAATAAAGAGTATGTGGTGTGGTTTGCCATCATTGTTGGTTTGGATGCCGTCTCATCTATTCCTCTGGCGCGACTACGATCAGAGAATAGGGCCAAAACATTTGCCGGAATCAACATCGCCAACGTAGCCGTTAACGTTGGCCTCAATCTGTTCTTCCTGATGTACTGTTTGCCCCTTGTAAAAAGTGGCGGAGGCAACTGGATAACAGACACATTCTACGACCCGGGAACGGGCGTGGGTTATGTGTTCATTGCCAACCTGATTGCCAGTACAGTGAAATTCCTACTACTGGGACCAACCATGCTCCGAGGTTTTGTGAAACCACAAATGGCGCTGCTCAAACCCATGTTGATCTATGCATTACCCCTTTTGGTGGCTGGTTTGGCCGGAATGATGAACGAAATGTTTGACCGTGTGATGTTGAAACGGTTACTGATTCCTAGCGAAGGACTGGATGCGGCCATGTTCCAGTTGGGCGTTTATGGAGCGTGCTACAAACTCTCCATCATCATTTCGCTGATGATTCAAGCATTCCGATACGCGGCCGAACCGTTCTTTTTCTCCCAAGAGAAAGAGGCCGGAAGCAAAGAACTTTATGCCAAGGTGATGACCTATTTCGTGTGGATACTGGCGGGCACATTCCTTTTTGTCATGCTCTACATCGACCTCTTCAAATACTTCATCCCGAACGAAGAGTATTGGGAAGGACTGAAGGTTGTGCCCATACTACTGCTGGCCAACATCTGCCTTGGCATCTACTACAATCAGAGTGTTTGGTATAAACTCACAGACAAGACCGGCTACGGTGCCGGGCTGGCCATTTTCGGTGCACTGATAACCGTTGTTCTGAACCTGCTCTTCATTCCAACGTACGGATATATGGCTTCGGCTTGGGCCACTTTGGCATGCTATGCAAGCATGATGTTCGTATCATATCTGCTGGGACGAAAATTCTACCCAGTGCCTTATGAGGTCGGAAAACTGGGAATCATGATCGGATCGGCATTGATGATCTATTGGGCCAGTGTGGTGCTTAACATCTCTGGAATGCAATATGGGCATGCACTTAACGTCCTATTGCTGCTGGGCTACGGAGCGGTTTCGTGGGTAATGCTCCGCCCCAATTTTAAGTAGTTTTGCACGACTTTTTGAGAACAAGTGAGGATGGAAGTACAGGTAATTAATCGCTCAAAGCATGATCTGCCGAATTACGAAACAGCGCTTTCGGCAGGTTTGGACCTACGGGCCAACATCAATGAAGACATTCAACTGAATTCGTTGGAGCGTACGCTTGTGCCAACAGGCCTTTACATTGCACTACCAGCAGGTGCTGAAGCTCAGATTCGTCCAAGAAGCGGACTTGCCTACAAGCATGGCCTCACGGTGCTCAATTCGCCCGGGACCATTGATGCAGACTATCGTGGAGAAGTGAAAGTTCTTTTGGTCAATCTTTCGAACGAGCCATTCACCATTAAGAATGGCGAACGAATTGCGCAGATGGTTGTTGCTAAACACGAGCGCGTAGAGTGGTCGTTGGTAGAAGAGCTAGACGAGACGGTACGAGGAGCCGGAGGCTTCGGCCACACAGGAAAACATTGAGAAGAGCATTCCAAATATTGGTTCTGGTGTTGCTTGCCTTTTCGGTAAGTACGGCAACTGCTCAGCGTAAGCGCAAGAAGAAGGAAAAAGGTCCTACCTATGAAGAGGCAAGGGAGATAACAGCACTGTTCTTTGAAGCCAACAAGCAGAAAATGCTTGGGAATTTTGAAGATGCTGCCGGGGGTTACCATGAGTGTATCAAGATCGATCCGAAACATGCTGCCTCATACTACGAATTGGCCAACCTACTTACCGTAAGCGACCAAGTGGCAGATGCGTTACCGTTTGCTTTAAGAGCGTACGAATTGGACCCCAACAATCAGTGGTATGCCTTGTTCTTGGCAGACATTCACATGGGGTTGAATGATTACGATTCCGCTTCAAAACTATATCAGCTTCTTGTAGACAAGTACCCGAAAAACGTGGACTATCTCTACGAATTGGCTACCACTTACCTCTACTTGAACAAGTTGGAAAAGGCCATAGAGACGTACAACAAGATTGAAGAGACTTTTGGCGTAACCGAAGAAATCTCGGTGCAAAAAGAGAAGATCTATTTGCAGCTCGATAGGCTTGATGAGGCGATTGCAGAGTTGGAAAATCTGATAGCGAACTATCCTGGCGAACAGCGTTTTCTGGGAATGCTGGCGGAAGTTTACACGGCCAACGACATGCCTGACAAAGCGTTCGAGGTTTACGAACGCATGATGAAGAACGACCCTGATGACCCTGTTCTTCACCTCAATTTGGCGGAATATTATCGTAGAAAGTCGGAGTACGAAAAATCGTTCGCTGAACTTAAAACGGCTTTCAAAAGTCCAGGCCTGAACATAGACAACAAGATTCAGGTAATGATGTCTTATTACAACCTGACCGAGAGTGACACACAGCTGCTAAGCCAAGCCTACGAATTGCTGGACCTTCTTACCAAGGCTCATCCTGACGATGCTAAGGGATTCGCCATGAAGGCTGATTTCCTGCTACGCGACAAGCGTTTGGAAGAATCGAGAACAGCGTTCTACGAAACGGTGAAACTGGACAGCAGCCGCTTCATGGTGTGGAATCAATTGATCAACACCAGCTATGAGTTACGTGATTATGCGGCCATGGAGAAGGACAGCAAGGTGGCATTGGAGCTGTTCCCAAATCAGGGAATGTTGTATCTGATGAACGGCATTGCGCACAACAGCCTGAAGAATTACACCGAAGCAGTGAACATCCTGAACGAAGGAGAAATGTTCACGAGAACGGATTCTTACATGAATGTGCAGCTTTTGAGCGTGTTAGCGGATGCGTACAACAACCTCAAGCAGTATGAAGATTCTGATGCTTCGTTTGAAAAGGCCTTGAAGAAAGACCCCAACAACCCACTCATCCTTAACAACTACAGTTATTTTCTTTCGCTCAGAAACGAAAAGTTGGATCAGGCGGAGGAAATGTCCAAAAAATCGAACCTGCTTCAACCCAGACAGGCCTCTTACCAAGACACTTACGCTTGGATTCTCTACCAACAGAATAAGTACGAAGAGGCTTTGGAGTGGATTCTGAAAGCGCTTAACAATGGTGGCGAAAAAAGTGGTGTAATCGTAGAGCATTACGGAGATATTCTCTTCAAGCTTGGAGAAGAGGCCAAAGCAATTGAGCAATGGAACGCTGCTTTGGAATTGGGCGACCACAGCGATGAATTGCCCAATAAGATCAAAGCCAAGAAGCTGCCTTAGATCATGAAGCGTACGCTAGATCTTCTTCTGGTTATGGCGCTGGCCAGCTTTGTCTATGGCTGTAAAACGTCCAAACTGGCTTCTACCCCATCGGGCTTGCCCCAAATTACCACGCAGGCGCTTTTGGATTCTGTCAATAACAACAGCTTTTCGTTGATGAGCGCCAAGTTGGCCGTAAGCCATTCCAACGCCAAGGGAACGCAGAATTTCGGGGCTCGGATAAGGGTGAAAAAGGACAGCGTGATCTGGTTATCGGTAACTCCGGCCCTCGGCATTGAGGCCGTTCGGGTAGTTATTACGCCAGACAGCATCAAAATGGTCAACAGAATTGAGCAGAAATACTTCGTTGAGAGTTTCGAGAAGACGAATGAGCTTCTTCAGCTCCAGCTTACTTATTCCGTGCTTCAGTCTGTGCTGCTCGGAGAGTTTGTTCCGGTTTATGATAATAAGGTTTACAACCTGACACCGTTGGTTGACCTCTACACTTTGGTTGCTGATGAAAAGAAGGCGCAGACTTCAACCGTTGAACTTAAACTGGACCAACGCACAGAGTTTGACCCAAGTATTTGGAGGGTAACCCGTACCATTTTGAAGAATCCGCCTCGCAACGAGGAAATACTTGCTCAATACACCGATTTTGAGCGGGTTGGCGAGAAGATCTTCCCCACCACCATGCGTTTCCGAACACAAGGAAAGGACAATATTGCCGTTGATCTGAATTGGTCTAAGATCGAAGAGAAAACTACCTTGCGATTCCCTTTCAATGTACCGAACAAGTATGCGCCATATTAAACTCATCCTGGTCCTGCTGGTCTGGGCTGGTGCTGCATTCGGTCAGTCTAAAACGGAACTTGAAAAGCAGAAAAAACAACTTCTTCAAGACATTGAGTTTACCAATAAACTTCTGAACGAAACCGAGGAGAACAAGAAGGCCACACTTGGAGAATTGAACCTCTTGAGTTCAAAGATCAACAAGCGGCAAGAGCTTATCAATACCATACTTCGCGAAGTTGACCTGGTGGAAGCGCAGATCAACGAGACCCGGACCATTGTCAATTCGTTGGATGAAGACCTTAAACGTTTGAAGGAAGAATACGCGCTGATGTTGTACCACACGTACAAGAATCAGAGCCAGTACGATAGGTTGATGTTCATTCTGTCGTCTGAAGATGTGAACCAGGCGTACAAGCGTATCAAGTACTTTCAGCAGTACGCCAAACACCGTCAGGAGCAGGCCGCTGCCATTGAGGAAACCCAGAAGGTTCTTGAATCTCGGACGGAGGAACTAGCGGACAAGAAGCTGAAAATGGCCTATCTGGTAGAAGACAAGGAAAAGGAAAAGATCCAACTCTCTACGGAAATGGAAGAGCAGGATAAGATCGTGGCCAACCTGAAACAGAAAGAGGGCGAACTGAAAAGGCAACTTCAGGAAAAGCAACGGGATGCCAAAAAGCTTGAAAAGGCCATTGCCCGTATCATTGAGGAAGAAATACGCAAAGCCAAGAAAGAGGCTGAAAAAACAGGGGCAACGGTTACCAAGTCGGGCTTTGCCTTAACGCCAGTTGAGTTAGAGCTTTCGGGCAAATTCAGCAACGACCAAGGAAAATTGCCCTGGCCATCAGAAAGAGGTGTTATCACATCATCGTTCGGAGAACATCCACACCCAACGCTTCCCTCGATCAAAATTGAGAACAACGGAATTGACATCACAACCGATAAAGGCTCAAAAGCACGCACGGTGTATGAAGGAACAGTGTCTGCGGTGGTTTCCATTCCGGGTGCTCACAAAGCGGTGATTGTCAGGCACGGAGAGTTCTTGAGCGTATATGCCAACTTGGAAGAAGTACTGGTTAAAATGGGCGATAAACTGGGTGTAAAACAGAGTCTCGGAACTGTTGTTACCAATCGCGAAGACGGCAAAACGGTGCTTCATTTTGAGATATGGAAAGGTGCCACCAAGTTGAACCCCGCCAAGTGGATCGTGAGTAAAAATTAAATTACCTTTGACACATGCTTTTAGGCTCGATCATACTTGGTTTTTTAGGCCCTCAGGAAATTATCATCGTCCTGGTTATTGTGCTCTTACTTTTCGGTGGAAGAAAAATTCCTGAACTCATGAAAGGCCTTGGAAAAGGTATCAAGGAGTTCAAGGATGCCTCGAAAGGAGACGAGAACGAAAAAATCTCGGAGAAGAACGATTAGATCCAATCGGATAAAGGCAAATGGCCAACATAGCCTCCTATTTGCAAGATCTTACCAATGGAACCACCACCGTCAGAAAAACGGTAGAGGGTTTTTTGGCGCGAATTGAGGAAACCAAAAACCTCAACGCTTTCCTCGAAGTTTTTGCTGACGAAGCATTGACCCGTGCCGATGAGATCGATCAGAAAATTGCCGCAGGACAGGCCGGAAAACTGGCTGGAGTTGTAGTTGGCGTGAAGGACAACATCTGCATTGAAGGCCACAAGGTCAGTGCGTCTAGCAGAATATTGGAAGGTTTTGAATCGCTTTACAGCGCTACGGCTGTAGAAAAGCTCCTTGCAGAAGACGCCATCATTATTGGCCGCCTGAATTGCGATGAGTTTGCCATGGGTTCATCAAACGAAAACTCTTACTTCGGCAATGCGCTGAATCCTATTGACAACGAGCGGGTTCCGGGTGGCTCTTCTGGTGGTTCGGCCGTTGCGGTTGCTGCGGGGCTGTGTCATGTCTCGCTTGGTTCTGAAACAGGAGGGTCCGTTCGTCAGCCCGCGTCATTTTGCGGTATTGTCGGTGTAAAACCAACTTACGGTCGCGTTTCTCGCCACGGATTGCTCGCCTTTGCTTCAAGTTTTGATCAAATAGGGTCGTTTGCCAACAATGTTGAAGACGCAGCACTGCTGTTGGAAGTCATTTCAGGAACGGATGAATTCGATAGTACGTCTTCATCAAAACCTGTTGGAGATCTTCAACCAAAATCCATCGAGAAGAAGAAATTCGCTTACCTGAAGGAGTGTGTGGAGAACGAAGCACTTGACCCTTCCATTCGTGAATCTTTCATGAAAGCGCTGGAGGCTCTGAAAGCGGAAGGTCATCAAGTAGAAGCGGTTGACTTCCCCATGTTGGACCACCTCATTCCTACGTATTACGTGCTTACTACTGCAGAGGCTTCTTCAAATCTCTCGCGGTATGACGGCATGCGCTACGGCTACCGCAGTGATAAGGCCACCGATCTGGAAAGCACGTACAAACTTTCTCGTTCAGAAGGTTTCGGAACGGAAGTAAAACGTAGGATCATGCTAGGAACATTCGTTCTTTCTGCTGGTTACTACGATGCGTACTACGGAAAGGCTCAGAAAGTGAGACGATTGCTGAAAGAGACCACCAACAAGATTTTCAGTGAGTATGACTTCATCCTGTCTCCAACCACGCCAGATGTGGCTTTCAAATTCGGAGAGAATACGGATGACCCCATCAAAATGTACTTGGAAGACATCTACACCGTGATGGCTAACCTTACGGGTATTCCTGCCGTATCAATACCATTGGCAGAAAAGAACGGGCTGCCTTTTGGTATTCAGGTTATGGCCAACGAATTTCAAGAACAACAAATGTTCTCTGCGGCCAAGCTTTTGTCCGGAAAGGGCGGCAAGTAATTCAATACAAAACGTTGATAGCTTATTGAATTGATCTGCCGATCGATTGAAAGGCCATATAATTTTGTAGTTGGACAATGCGTTATCTCAATAGTCAAGGGAAAAAACAATGGAACGGTTAGCAACAATATTCATGGTTGTCTTGCTTGGTTTCGGTGTCATGGCATCTGAGAACGATACCGCAAGTGTAAAGATTCTGAAAGACGACCCCATACTGGCCACGTTAGACAGTATGTACAAGGCCAAGTTTTTCGAGTCGAGCGAGTTTACAACTGACACCAGTTTGCTGAATGTCAAGAAATGGAAGAAGGACGAGATTCCAACATTCAGCAATGCCCATTATGTAGAGGCATTCAAGAAAATGGATGCGAAGTCACCATTCAAGCTAGTGTATAACGAACCTGTTAAAGCATATATAGACGCCTATCTGGTCAAAAACCGTGAGAAGGTTTCGAGAATGTTAGGTCTGGCAGAGCTCTATTTCCCACTGTTTGAGGAAACCTTGGATAGATACGACCTTCCGCTAGAACTGAAATACCTGGCCATTGTAGAGTCTGCGCTTAATCCAACCGCTCGATCACGTTCTGGTGCTGTGGGGCTTTGGCAGTTCATGTACCGTACCGGTAAGATCTATAACCTGAATTCCACCTCTTATTTGGATGACAGAGCCGACCCATTTCTTGCCACTCAGGCAGCATGTGAGTATTTCAGGTTTCTGTATGATATGTTCGGAGATTGGCAACTGGTTTTGGCAGCTTACAACGGTGGTCCAGGCAACTTATTGAAAGCCATCAGGCGGGCTGGCGGCAAGCGCGATTACTGGGAAATTCGGCCATTCTTGAGACAGGAAACCCAAGGCTATGTGCCAGCATTCTTTGCCGTTAACTATATGATGAACTACGCGGCTGAGAATAATATCTACCCTGTAAAACCGGCTTTTTTCAGCTATGAGTTAGATACCGTGGTAGTAAAGAAATACACCAACCTGAAAACGCTGGCCGCGGTTCTTCAGATACCCCTTGGGCAGGTTCAGTTCCTGAATCCAAGGTTTAGACAAGACATTATTCCTGAAACCAAAGAAGGATTGCCACTTATACTTCCGGTAGAGAAGATAGGAGTGTACCTCAGCAATCAGGAATCCATCTACGAATTGGACAAACCGGTTGTGAATGACGCGTACGCCAATCAGACCGAAATAATGAAAGACGTAAGGCGTACGCACAAGGTTAGAAGTGGGGAAACCTTAGGCGGAATTGCCGCCAAATACCGCCTTCGGGTCAATGACCTGAGAGATTGGAACGGAATCCGTGGCAACCTGATCCGCGAAGGACAAACGTTGGTTTACTACTCACGAACCGCAGCATCACCAACAAGCAGCAGCACAAGTACAGTTTCCAGTTCTACCGGAGACCGCTACCATGTTGTACAGGCAGGAGATACCCTTTGGGATATTGCCAAACGCAATGGAATCTCCGTAGATAAACTGAAAGAGCTGAACAACATCAACAACCACTACACGTTGAAGATCGGAACCAAACTCAGAATTGGATAGTATGCGTTGGACACTCGGTCTTCTTACCCTCATTTTCATAGCCGCTTGCGATGTTCCAGAAATGCCGCTACCTGGCGTTACCGGTAAAGCTGGCGAACTGGTGGTGGTAATGCCAGAACGGAATTGGAAAGGCAGTGCAGGAGACACTGTTTTCAACTCACTGACAGAACCTGTTTATGGTCTTCCGCAGGCTGAGCCCATTTTCAATGTGGTTCACATCAAAACACCGGCATTCACTTCCATCTTTCAAACTCACAGAAACATAGTAGTTGCCAATATTGGCGAGGAACACGAGAAGAGGATCGAACTGAAAACAGATGTTTGGGCAACACCTCAAGTAGTTGTGGAGATATGGGCACCGAACAATGAAGCCTTTGCCGAGATATTCGGAAGCAACCGGAAAAACATTATCGGGCACGTGCTCAAAAAAGAGGAAGAACGGATTCTGAAGAGCTACAATGCCCAATTGAATGAGGATGCGGTGAAACCCGTTAAGGATAAGTGGGGATTGACCCTTAGCATCCCGAAAGGATACAACATTGTAAGAGATGAGCCAGAAGCAACTTGGGTGCGGTATGAGACCAAAGACGTAACCCAGAGCATTCTGATCTACTCCGAGCCTTACACCAAAGAGAACACCTTCTCTGTAGATGGAATGATTGAGGTGATGGACAGCTACTCCAAGAGATTTGTGCCCGGTCCGGACAATGGAACGTACATGACCACCTTCAAGGAATACCCGCCAAAGCTCACCGAAACTTCCATTGCAAGCAACTATGCTTCAAAGCTTATCGGTCTTTGGAATATTGAAGGTGCCTTGATGGGCGGACCGTTTGTGAGTTACGCATTTCTGAATGCGGAAGGAACCCGTGTCTACTATCTACACGGCTTCGTTTTTGCCCCAGGCAAGGATAAACGCAACTACCTGCGTCAGGTAGAGGCAATTATTCGCAGCGCGCGATTTTAAGTCGGGTAAAATTCTGAAGTAAGATTTTACCTTTAGGGAGTTAACTAAACTCTCCTACAATGAAAAGACTCTTACTTTCTATTACTTCCTTATTAATTGCAACTGCTGGATTTTCGCAATCATGCACGCCAGACGGTCAGTTCGCGGGCTCGCCTGCCGGATTATATCCTGATGGACCACTCGGCCCAACATGCGAACTAACCGCACCAAAAACCATTGTAAGTCTTACAGACACGTTTGTAACCGGACTTCCCTTTGTGGGTAGTGCAACCATGTACATAACCCGCATGCGTATCAATGCAGTTGTGGGGCTTCCGGCTGGTCTTCAACTCGGAACAGATGTTATTGGGACTGCCGATCAGGACGGTCCTTGGGGTTACTGGGACAATACAGGCACCATTCCTAATCAGACCGCTGCTTTCGGATGCGCCTATGTATATGGTACAAGTGGAGATTGGGATGCTGCTATTGGTGGTGGCCCGAACAATGATGGCGTTTACCCGTTGGAATTTGAGGTTGATGCCTTTATTGCTGACGCTCAACCGGCTATTCTGCCATTGATCGGAGGTGCTCAGTGGGTAAGCCAGATCGATCCTAACACAGGAGGTGGTTCATTCTTCATATTTGACACATTGGTTGTGGCTTCAGATTATGCGGATATCAGCACATCTATCTCTGGAGATGCTAACGTTGAACCCGGAACATCTTACACCTATTCCGTACCGCAAGACCCGAATGTTACCTACAACTGGACGGTTACCAACGGTACTATCCAGTCAGGTCAAGGAAGCAACCAGATTGAAGTTGTATGGAACGGTAGTGGTAACGTAGATGTAGACCTTACAGACGGTGGATGCCAAGGGACAGACGATTTGGATGTAACAGCCATTGCCACTGGTTTGGATGAAGTAGCGGGCATTAATGCAAGTCTTTATCCTAACCCAAGCAACGGAATATTCAACCTGCAAATGGATAATACAGAGCCGCTTCGTGTGCGCATTCTGGATGTTTCTGGAAAACTGCTTAGAAGCGAGCAACTGAGTGGTTCAACGGTTTACCGTCTCAACATGGAAAACGCCCCAATTGGAGTTTACATTTTAGAGTTGGAGACTGCAACGGGTAGAACTTTCAAGCAATTGATTAAGCAGTAAGTTCACTTAAACTTAATTGGAAAAAGGCCGCTCAATGAGCGGCCTTTTTTCTTGTTAGAAATGTAATTATTCCCGTTCAGTTTGTAAACAACGTGTGAGCTGCTTTTGTACATTGTCATAAAATATAGAAACATGAAACATCTACTCTCTCATTTTTTCTTGTTAAGCGTGCTAAGTATTGGCTATTGTCAACTTTCTGTTGCGCAGGGTTGCTTCCCAGACCCGAGTTATCTTTCGTTGCCTAGCGGAATCTATCCGCCCGGACCGTTAAATACTGACTGCAGTGGTAACAGTTCTTCAAGAACCTTCATAACCGTGGGAGATACTGTGGTGGAAAACCCTGTTACACCTGGATCATTTATTGAATGCACCGTTGATGCTGCGCGTGTGAATGAAGTTATTGGTCTGCCAAACGGTTTAAGCCTAGTGACCGATGTAAGCGCAAGTGCCACCCAGCAATCTCCTTATGGTTCGTGGCTTAATACTGGCAGTGTTCAAGCAGGCTTTGACCCTACGGCAGGTTGTATCAGCATTTTTGGCAACCCTTCAGATTGGGCAACAGCGACTACAGGAGGTGCTAATAATGACGGTGTTTATGATGTACAACTTACCATAGACATGCGAATTGCATCAACAAACCCAGACATTTCGTTCCTTATTCCGAACGGAACTTGGATTTCAGATCTAAGCTCCTTGGGTTTGGCAGCGATGCCCTATGATCTGGAGTTAAGAACAGCTGAATCCGGTTGTGGGGGTTCGTTATTTGCTTTCCCTGAAGTTACATCCGACAACGACCAAACCCCAAACTGTGATGGCGAAGTAACAGTGGAGGTTTACAACGGAACGCCTCCTTACACTTATAGTTTCTCTACCGGAACAACCGGAACACCCACAGATACTGCACTTTGTGCTGGACAATACTCTGTGAGTATTGAGGACGCGGTAGGGAATACCACCACTACCAGCTTCATTGTTGGTTCAAGCGCCAACGTGTTCACCAATGTGGGCAACAACGGTTGGCCTCCGGTTGGCACCGATTCCTTGTTCTCATTATACTATACGTGCGACTTGGACTATTCACTTCCTATTGATTCCTTTTACATTACTGGCGCATTAACCGTTGGGACTGATACCTGCTTAGTGGATTGGGTCATCTGGCAAGCAGGGCAACCATATTCGGCCACAACCATCTATCCGTTCTTAGGCTTAAACCCCACCGTGTTCTCACTTATTCTTTGGTGCGAAAATGGTCGGGCCGAGTTGGGGTCGTTCCAGATTTACGAATTCTTAGACCTCTCTGTTGGTGTTGGAGAAGAACTTTCAGAAATAAGATTTACGGTTAGTCCCAATCCGTCAGATGGGCAATTTACTGTTCAACTTCAAGACGGTGCCGGCTTCTTGGAGGTCTTTGACCTCAACGGTCATTTGGTGAAACGAGAACCAATTGCTACCAGTTTGATTGAGTTGGATATGGAATCCTTCCCATCAGGCATGTACCTGTTGAAGGTTCATAATGAAATGGGCGTTGGATACAGAAGGCTGATCAAACAATAGTAGTAATCGGAGTATTTGTAAGAAAGGCCGCTCAATGAGCGGCCTTTCTTATTCCACCAGAGGAATCTTGAGCTGCTTGCTGAATGATTCTCCTTCAACCGAAAGAATGTAAAGTCCTCTTGCTAAGGAATTGGTCTCAAAACTGGTCTGAAGCACCTGTTGGTGGTAGCTGTTTCTCATAACCGCTTTGCCATCAATGGTGTAAAGAACAACATCAAATTGTTCTGCATTCGGTAAGCTGAGTTTGATGTTCAGATCATTGGTTGCAGGAACAGGATACGCCTCAAACAGAACCTGTTCTGTGCGCTCATCTATGGTGGTGTAATCCACATCAAAAACGGCAATGAGCGTGTCTGCACCCATCACCGTAACAGAAGCTTCAATACTATCAGAATGCGGGAAGATGATGTTCCCAGCGGTCGACTCCCAATGAGAGAACTCCGCGTTAATATTCGGGTTTATCAGCCTTGCATCAAGCAGGTTATCCATGTTGCCGAAATAGGAACCCGTCCAAGGTAGATTCGGGTGCCAAAGCGTGTTGAGTTTTACCTCCGCCACGTTTGGAGGATAGCACATTACCGTCACATCAAATGGTCCGGTAATGTCATAGCAGCCCACCATTCCTTCCCCAAGAAAAGTACATCGTGTTTCAATGAAATCGCGCATTTCCTGCACATTGCCTTCCCATTCTGTCATGGTTCCGCCCCAACGCTGAATGTGTCTTGGCATTTCTGGAGCTATGACCGCTACCATGCTGTCAAACGTTGCCAACATATTATCGCAAGAGAAAATGGTGTTCATATGATCCGCGTAGCGCGAGTAGTACAACTGTTCAAAATCTGGGTTTTCATCCAGTAGTTTGAGGAAGATCTGTTCGTGCTTACCATCATCCTCTCCGCCCCACCAGCCCCAATTATCAAGAAAATCCGCGATGTCCTCAATATCGCAAGCGTCTGCATCTGGTTGCGTACTCGGAACGCCTGAATAGTTGATGTAATAATCGAACGTGGCGTCCAGGTCCCAGACCATGTAGCCCCAGCCTTTGTGGTTTCCATCGGGGTTGAGCCCTCGCCACCATGCCGTGTTATAATTCAGCCAATCTGAGGCGACCACGTTGAGGTTGGTTACCATGTAATCAATGAGGCTGTTGAATTGAATACCATCATCTGCTATCTGGTAATTGGCCGGAACGCTCATATCGTTGTTCAGGATGAAATCGCGCAGCACGCCCCAATCATCAAAAGCCTGCTGGCCTCCGTACTCCGCTTCGGTATTTCCCCAAGTTGACAGCCACTGTATCTCATACTTGTCCTGATCGTAGTTATGCTCTGTATAGTCGTGGTCGTTCGGCTTTTCACGCAATGCGTAAACACCCCAATACTGACCATTCAGAAAAACGATGGCCCGTTCCACCGCTCGTACATCCAGTTTCATTCCGCCATTCCGGGCTAACGTATGCACATACTCATCTCTTGTGTGGCAGCCGCCATCGTGCACATTATTCGGGTTGGCTGGAACGTTATCTGCTGGATAATTATCGTCTCCAGATGCGCGCAGAATAATGCGCTGATATTCATCCCTATCCGTCCTGCTGAAAATGGTGTCTTCCAATGCGGCACTGTATCCCATTTCATCTCTACTTATCCAATCCAAGCTTCGCTGAAAATTGACCCACGAATCCTGACCATGGCTGTTCAATTCACCGTAAGAAACGGTGGTTCTCTCGCCAAAAACATTGAAGTACTCGGCTGAGCCGTGAGGACGAAGACCTTGATTTCCATTAGCAAGATCAATTACTTCATCAGCCGCAACGGAGAATACAGGAAGTGTAAAATTCTCGTTGATCAAATAGGTGTTGAATTCTACCAAACTTGGCAGAACATTGGCATCATTGCTGAAAGAACGTAGCTTCAAAACCTGTGTTGATGACACAACCAAAGCTCCTGGAAACACGGGAGAACTTGTTGTAGGAAGCGTTCCATCTGTGGTATACCGAACCGTAGCATTTGCCGGGTTATTGGCCAACTGAACACCCACAGAACCGCTGTAAAAACCACCTGTAACATTTACCTGGGGCTTCTGCGCATATCCAGACCTATGACCGTTGGAACCATTCGAGGCTCCGGGAGTCGGGGTAATATCCACCACCCAACTGGAACCTCCGTTTATGTCTCTACAATGCGAATGTCCCAATTGCGTAATGCCCACCGGGATATTATTAATAGCAATCGTGTCCGGGTCAGAGAAAACAACCTCCTCGGTTCCTTTGGTCTGATTGAGCTTGAAGCTTGTGTGGTACTCGCCTCCGGAAACCTCATCTCTACCATCGCACCAAAAGACCATATAGCCGTTACCGGGAATTGTTGTTCCTGCCGGAATCTGATACTTATCCCGATTATTCTCACTGTCTGAAAGGAAATAACCGCCAATGTTTACGGGCATTCCAGAAGTGTTGTACAACTCTATCCAGTCTTCGTAATTGTTGTAGTTATCTGTAAACTGGTTGAGGTTGGAGGCCGAAAACTCATTTACCACCACTTGAGCCGAAACACTTACTGTTGCCAGTAAACCTAAGCCGAAGAGTATAATTCTTTTCATAAGAGACATTTTAAGCAAGATAGCTTAAATGTTAAGCCAACCTTAACTAAGACTCCTTGAAGATGATTGAGTTGTCGGATAAAGAACGGTTTTGCGCTGACCATTTGGTCAATTAAAAAAATTACCATTCCTTTGACTGACCGATTGGTCAACCAATAACAATGATTGGAACCACAGACACCATCCAAGTCGAAAAACTGAGCAACATCCATATCAACGAAACTGAAAATGGCTTCGTTGTTGCTCTCACGGACCAAGAAGGATTTGAAATTGTAAGAGGCTTTGGTGATACGGTAACCAAGGCATTGAACGACATGCACGGCAACCTGATATAATGGCACCACGGTCTCCAGAACAATTTGCAGAGATACGCGAAGTGCGAAGGCATCAGATACTGGATGCAGCACTTCATGTATTTGCCGAAGACAGCTATCATGGTTCGTCCATTGCAGCGGTTGCCAAACGTGCTAAGGTGAGCAAGGGGCTTATTTACAATTACTTCAAAAGCAAGGAGGAACTTCTTCTAACGCTGATCACCGACCTTTTTGATGAGGCGATGGAACTGATGGATGTCGACCCAGAGGTTCCGCTCACACATGAAAAGTTCATTGATGTCATTCACAAAAGCGTGGATGTTTCGGTACAGAATCCGCAACGTTGGAAGTTGTACATGTCGTTGTCATTCCAACCAGACGTAACGCCTCTATTGATGGAAAAAATGCTGCCGCGCATCCAACCTTTCATGATACAGATGAACAATTATTTCATGGAACGCGGCCACCAAGACCCGATAACCATGATGCGTTACTACTCTGCCGTAATGGACGGAGTGCAGCTACACATACTGATGGATCCACAGAATTTCCCTGTGGACAAAGTGAAACAAATGATGATAGACCAATTTGCTTAAAACATGAAGAAATTACTGATCATACCACTCCTTTTAATCGGCTTCTTGACCAATGCCCAAACGGCCAGAGAGATCATTGAAAAAGCCGATGAATTGACCCGCGGACTTTCCTCGCAAGGCGAAATGACCATGCAGATAGTCCGCCCAAAATGGACGCGCGAGATGTCATTGAAAAGCTGGACGATGGGAACTGAATACAGCCTCATCCTGATAACAGCACCCGCCAAGGAAAAAGGAACGGTTTTCCTAAAGAGAGAGAAAGAGATTTGGAATTGGGTACCATCTATTGAACGCACGGTTAAGCTTCCACCTAGTATGATGATGCAGAGTTGGATGGGTACGGACCTTACTAATGATGACCTCGTGAAAGAGTCATCCATTGTGGAAGATTACACCCACGAAATTGAAAAAGACACGGTAATTGACGGGCGCGAATGTTGGAAACTCATCCTTACCGCTAAACCAGATGCGCCTGTGGTTTGGGGCAGCATCAACGCATTTGTAGACAAGCAGAATTATATCCAAATGCGCAGCGAGTTCTATGATGAAGACGGATTTCTTGTGAATGTTTTCACCGCGTCAGACATTAAAGAAATGGGTGGCAGAACCTTGGCTGGTAGATTGGAGATCATCCCCGTTGACAAGGAAGGACACAAAACGGTCATCATTCAAAATGACATCCAATTCAATACTGGCATTGAGAAGGATTTCTTCACAACCAACCAAATGAAAAGGCTTAAATAGAGCATGCTGCTAACACTTGCATGGCGAAACCTTTGGCGCAACAAGCGCAGAACGGCAATTACCGTTGCTTCGGTGTTTCTGGCTGTGTTCTTTGCCGTATTCTTGCGTAGCATGCAGCTGGGCGCATATGCGAAGTGGACTGACAGCATTGTTCGGTTCTACTCAGGCCATGTTCAAGTTCACGCTAATGGGTTTTGGGACGACCAAACATTGGATAACAGCTTCCATTTGGATGACCCTCAACTCGACCTAATAGCCGACCAACCTCATGTTCAATTGACCGCCAAACGGCTAGAGGGTTTCGCCCTTTCATCAGTAGGTGATCTTACAAAAGGCGTATTGCTTGTGGGTGTTCAACCCCAAGTGGAAAACGAACTGATGGAGTTGGACGATAAGATTCGTGCAGGTAAGCTGATTTCAGATGATGACAGGTCGGTGATGGTGGGCGAGGAACTGGCCAAGAACCTGAACCTTTCAGTCGGAGATACACTGGTTTTCCTCTCGCAAGGATACCATGGGGTGAGTGCTGCTGGCAAATATCCTGTTGCGGCCATTGTGCGGTTTACCGCCATGATCCTGAACGAAACAGCGGTCATGCTTCCACTTAAAGAAGCGCAATACTTCTTCGGTGCAGAAAGGATGGCCACTTCCATTGCGGTAATTGTTGACCGCCCAGGTAAAATCCCACATCTGGTCAAAAATCTTCAATCCAAACTAGACACGTCCAAATACGAAGTGATGGACTGGGAAACGGCCATGCCAGAATTGGTTCAAGCCATTCAGGCCGATAGTGCCGGTGGTGTCATTATGCTTATGGTGCTTTACATGATTGTCACATTCGGGATGTTCGGAACTGTGCTTATGCTCATTCAAGAACGAGCGTATGAATTCGGTGTCTTGCTTTCTATTGGAATGTCTCGCTTACGCATTTGGACTGTTGTTTTCTTCGAAGGAGTTATGACAACCGCTCTAGGCGCCATTTTGGGAGTAATCGGTGTATATCCACTTGTGCTGTACTTCCATCACAACCCTTACGAATTCACAGGCCCAGCTGCAGACACCATGCGCGAGCAAGGTTGGGAACCTGTTCTCCCCGCTTCGCTCGACCCATCCATTGCCATTACCCACATGCTCATCATAATGGTCATTTCAATCTTGATCACCGCCTATCCATTGTACGTAATCGGTAAATTGAAACCCGTGGAAGCAAGAAGAACCTGATATGCTACTAAAACTCGCTTGGCGGAACATATGGAGAAATAAGCGGAGAACCGCAATCACGCTTACATCAGTGATGATGGCCGTATTTCTTTCCAACTGGATGATCAGCATCAACGAAGGTGTTTTCGGCAATATGCTCGACAACATGACCAAGGCGTTTTTGGGCCATGTGCAGATACATCAGAAGGGTTTCTGGGATGAACCCATGTTGGATAACGCCATGGCTGAAGATGCTGAACTGGAAGCGGTCGCTCTTTCCTCACGACACGTAACTGCAATTACCCCACGATTGGAAAGTTTCGGGTTGGCCTCTTTCGAGAAACAGACCAAGCCAACTCAGGTCATTGGGGTTGATCCTGAAAAGGAAAAAGACCTGATGAATTTGGAGAAACATCTTTACTCAGGCCGCACCATCGCAATGGATGATAAAGGCATCATGCTTGGGTACAAATTGACCGAATTTCTCGGTCTCGAACTTGGCGATACGCTGGTCATCATCGGGCAAGGTTATCATGGCATTAGCGCTGCAGGCAAGTACGAGGTGGTCGGCACGCTCAAGTTGCCATCGCCTGGTCTCAACAGGAACATCGTCATCATGCCTCTTCCATTGGCGCAGTATCTCTACTCAGCTGAAAACATGCTGACGG
Organism: Flavobacteriales bacterium; assembly: GCA_020635495.1. Lineage (GTDB taxonomy): Bacteria > Bacteroidota > Bacteroidia > UBA10329 > UBA10329 > UBA10329. The sequence goes on from JACJZQ010000009.1 coordinate 154,041, forward strand.
GTTATACGCTGGTGGTGGATGATACCGACAGGCCAGAGAAAGCCACAGCCGACATTATCCCCAAGGTGGACACCGCAATTCACGAGGTATTGACATGGCCAGAACTGCTACCAGAGCTCATTCAAATGCGCACCACCAAAGTGGCAGGTTCATTCATTTACATTGGTATTCTGTATCTGATTGCGGGCTTTGGCATTTTCGCCACCATTCTGATGATGATGGCGGAACGTTCATACGAGTTCGGAATAATGCTTTCCGTTGGGATGTCGCGCCTTCGGATGACAGCCATGATGGTCATCGAAACACTGTTGATCACCATGCTTGGAATTTTACTGGGCACGATGGTTTCATACCCACTTCTGTACTACATGAAGGTGAACCCGATTCCGCTCACGGGCAAAATGGTAGACGCCTATGAGGAAATGGGCATCGAACCGCTTATCATGACCTCAACGGCACCACATATTCTAATTGATAACGCATTGATACTGTTTGTCATTTCATGCCTCATTGCGCTGTATCCGATCTACGTGATACGAAAAATGAACCCTGTCAAAGCCATGCATAAATAAGCTGTGAGGAATGAGCAATCAGGTTTGAGCAAAGAGCCATGAGAAACTTTAGAACATTAGAAGTTTGGAAGAAGGGGATGGAAATCCTCAAACTCACCTATGCCGTTACCAATGAGCTTCCTGAAAAGGAAATGTTCGGGTTGGTTTCTCAGATGAACCGGGCTGCCGTTTCAATCTCGTCAAATGTGGCTGAAGGGGCGTCTCGTTCATCACAAAAAGACTTTAGAAGGTTCTTGGAGATTGCTCTAGGTTCTTGCTTCGAACGTGAGACACAACTCATTGCCGCGCGGGAACTGAACCTGCTAAGTAGTAATGCGTGCTCCGAATTGCTTGGGGCAATTGATGAAGAACAGAAAATGCTGATTGCTTTCATGAAGAAATTGAACTAATTCAAGAATGAAGCCACTTGAAATAACATTAGAATTAGGAATGAACAAAAGCTTCGGCACAGCGAGTTTGCCCATAGCTCATAGCTCATTCCTCAAACCTCAAAGCTTATTACTATGCTAATAAAAATCGCTTGGAGAAATGTTTGGCGGAATACGCTCAGAAGTAGCGTGGTCATCACCTCAATTGCCATGGGAATTTGGGCGGGATTGTTCGTCATCAGCGTTTCGGCCGGACTGAACGACCAGCGCACCAAAGACGCGCTCGACACCTACATTTCGCACATCCAAATTCACAATCCAGAGTTTGTGAAAGACAAGAACGTAGAGTACCGAATTGATGACATCGACCAGGTGAAATCCGTGTTGGAAAATACGCCCGAGGTCAAGGCATTTTCAGAGCGCGTAATTCTTGGCGGAATGGTTTCTTCATCTGCTGGCGGCTTCGGTGCCATGATAACAGCTGTGGTTCCCGAACACGAAATGGAAGTCTCAACCATGCATACAAAAATTGTTGAAGGTGCCTACTTCGAAGGCATCGACAAAAACCCCATCGTTATCGGTAAAAAACTCGCAGAAAAACTGAAGATCGGACAGCGCAAGAAAATCGTTCTCACCTTCCAGAAAGACAATGGCGATATCGTTGCAGGAGCGTTCCGCGTTGCAGGAATTTACAAGACCTCAAATGCCAAAGCTGATGAAGCAAGTGTGTTCATTCGGGCCTCAGACGCCAACCGATTGCTGGAAGAAAGTGCAGGTTTTCATGAAGTGGCCATTTTGGTGAACGACCTTGAAACCGTTGATCAGACAACCGAAAAACTCAGTGCTGAACTGAGCAATTTGAAAGTTCAAAGCTGGCGCGATGTAGCGCCAGACCTCGGTTACGCAGACGAAATGATGATGCAGATGCTGTACATCATCATCGCCATAATTCTACTGGCACTTTCCTTTGGAATTGTAAACACCATGCTGATGGCCGTTCTGGAACGCAAGCGCGAATTGGGCATGCTCATGTCTGTTGGGATGAACAAGACTAAAGTGTTCTTCATGATTGTGGTGGAAACCGTGTTCATCTCTTTGGTAGGCGGACCGCTTGGAGTGGTGTTAGGCTATCTCACGGTACAATATTTCGGCATGCAGGGCATCGACCTTTCCATTGTTGGTAAAGGGTTGGAAGAGTTCGGTATATCCACTACTATCTATCCAAGTCTCGAACCGAATTTCTATTTCAATGTGGCCATTATGGTAATCATTGCAGCCGTTCTCGCTTCCATCTATCCGGCTAGAAAGGCGTTGCAATTGAAACCAGCCGAAGCCGTCAGAGCCATCTAACATTAACCTGAAAAACAAACACCATGAGTGCCGTAATAAAGACAGATAATCTGAAGAAATACTACAATCCGGGCGAGGAGATTGAGGTCCGTGCGCTGGATGGAGTGACCATGGAAATTGAGCGGGGCGAGTTCACCGCCATCGTTGGACCTTCGGGTTCGGGAAAGACCACGCTCCTGAATATTATTGGTGGATTGGATCACCAAACGGATGGAACCGCGCATATCGGTGATACCGAGATCACATCATTGAGTGATAACCAATTGATTGACTTCCGATTGAATAACATCGGCTTCGTATTCCAAGCATATAATCTTATTCCAGTTCTCACGGCCGAGGAAAACGTTGAGTTTATCATGCTCTTACAGAAGCGCCCAAAAGAGGAGCGCCACGAACGTGCGATGGAATTATTGAACGCGGTAGGTCTTCAGGATAAAGTAGGAAACCGTCCTGGGGAGCTGAGTGGTGGTCAGCAACAGCGCGTGGCTGTTGCGCGAGCTTTGGCATCGAAACCACAGTTCGTATTGGCAGATGAGCCAACTGCCAATCTCGATAGTCAATCAACAGCCGATCTGTTGGACATCATGGCTGACCTCAATAAGAAGGAAAACATCACATTTCTATTCTCAACACACGATCAGCGCGTAATTGATCGAGCTAGAAGGATCATTACACTCGAGGATGGGAAAATCATCTCAGACGAACGCCACGAACGGTGAACCGAACCCTCAAATTCGTTTTTACAATCCTGTTTTTAGCGGGTGGGTCGGCTGTTGCACAGCAAGACTCAACGGAGACCAAACCCAAGCGAAAATTCAAGGATATTGTTCAGGTCTACGGCTACATCAAAAACCTGAATATTGTCTCGTTCTCGGACAATCCTCTGGTTGGAAACTCCGATGAACACTTCCTGCACAATCGTCTCAACTTCCGCATCTATCCCGTCAAAGGTCTTTCCATTGGTGCTGAGTTCCGAAACCGATTTTTCTATTCAGGAAGAACAGCCGAAACACCCGCTTTTAAGCAAAATGTCGGCAGCGATGGCGGCCTCATCGACATGAGCTGGAACATCGGCAATGATGTCAATCCTGTTTTGCTGAATTCAACCATCGACCGTCTTTGGATCGCCTACGGAAACGACAAGATCGACCTCCGCATCGGGCGCCAGCGCATCAACTGGGGCATCAACACGGCTTGGAACCCGAACGACATTTTCAACGCCTACAACTTCATCGACTTTGATTACGAAGAACGGCCAGGAACAGATGCCGTGCGGTTTCAATACTTCGGGAAGAAGATGAGCGGGTTTGAAATTGCGGTCGCTCCGCGAGAAAATTGGAAGGAGGCCACAGCCGCGTTCATGTACAAGTTCAACGCCAAGGAGTACGATTTTCAGTTCATTGCCGGGCAATACCGAACGGACATCACCGCAGGTTTCGGCTTTGCCGGAAACGCAGGAAATGCCGGATTGAAAGGTGAGATTCAATGGTTCGGGCCGTATGAGGGGTTCACGGATAGCACCCACGTGGTCACGGGCACGGTTTCAGCAGATTACTCGTTCTCCAACTCGCTGTATATCGTTGGGTCGGTGCTCTACAATAGCGCAGGAATTGACGACAGCGACCCCGCCAAACTGGCAACGTTTTTCACCGGTTCCGCACTGACTGCAAAGAATCTGATGCCCACCAAATACAATGCGTTTCTGACTCTGAGCTACCCGATAACACCACTATTGGGAAGTAGCTTGGCCATCATTTACGGGTATGGCCCTAACCTGCTTCTTATCAATCCTGGGCTCACATATTCATTAGCCGCCAACTGCGAGATTCTCTTGGCGGGACAACTCTTTTTCTCGGAGTTCCCTGAGATAAAGGACGGCATATTTACAAGCAGCTACCAGAACATCTCTAACAGCGTTTTTCTGCGGTTGAAGTACAGTTATTGAAGTTTCCTATCTTCCGTTTCTCAAATTCTTAAGACATGAAAGCACTTCAACTCTTTTCTATACTTGGAATACTGGTTCTATCCTCATGCGAAGGCATGTTCCCATTCAATGACGACATTACCAAAGCGGATGTCTATGGAACGTGGAGACCCGTTCAGTACGAACAGAGTGGACAGGTTACTGAGCCAGACGCTGAACAGCGAGACGATTATATTCAATTCAACGAAGACAAAACATTCATCTGCCAAGAGAAATCGGTGGTGGTTGAAGGCGATTGGTACTTCAACGGAATGGACAACTCCATCAACATTATGTCTGAGGAAGACCCGAACAACTGCATTCCGCTGACCGTGCAGTCGGTAGATGAGGAGCAAATGGTGTACAAGATGCCGACCGAGAACGGTCTCGGACAGATCAAGATCACGTTGGTTCGCCAATAGTTGGATTCATAAAAGATGAAGGAGCCCATTCGCTGAAAGTGAGTGGGCTTTTTTCATTCATCTTTATGGCGTGAAATTTTCCCGAATCGTTTCCATTCTATTGTTTTTGGTGGCGTTTGTCTTCAACGAATGGGCGTTCCGATTCATCTTTCCACTACAGCCGATAGATAGCTTTCTGCGATTGATGACCTTGGTGTTGGACGGCTTTCTTCTCACAGTGGTCCTGACCCTTTGGATTGGGAATGATTCTATAACTGGTGGATTGAAACACCTGATAATCAACCGTCCCAAAAGGTTGGGTCTGTTCTTCGGTCTGTTCTTCAGTTATTGCCTTTTAATGACCATTGAATTCAGTTGTCGCTACTATTTCAAGCACGTTTACCAGGCGCCTTACAAAGAAGCCACGTATTGGGAGCCAAGCGCCATTGAAAGAGATTCCATCTTGGGTTCTGTGTTGGCAAAGGACACGGCCATAAGTCATGCATATGTGGTAAACGACTCGTTGATCTACAAGCAGTATTACCGCACTGATGAGTTCAGAAGACGCATCAACCCCCCGTCATATCCTGATTCTACTTACAATGAATTCGCAATGGTAACCGGTTGCTCTTTTGCCTTCGGATATGGCCTATCCGAGAATCAAACCTTGAGTCACTATCTCGATTCCGTTACCGGCAAGCGTAGCTACAATTATGGGGTGGCTGGGCATGGCACACAACAGACATTAGCCCTGCTCCAGTCGAGAAACCTGAAGCAAGAAATTAAGGAGGAAAATGGTGTACTGATTCACCTTTTCATTGATGACCACCTACCAAGGCTCATTGGTTCTAGACGATTGATCAAACTCTGGGCGCAGAATTTCCCTTACTACCATCTGGATGGTGATTCTTTAAAGCGGGACGGCAGTTTTTGGACAGGACGGCATTGGCTTACGCGATTTTACCGTGCCATCAGCCAAAGTGCGTTCATAGACCTGTTTGATATTGACTTTCCTTGGTATGTGAGTAACGGTCACATGCAACTGTTCGGAGCTGTTCTGGAAGAATCAAAACGGGAGTTTCTCCGACAATATCCTAATGGAAAGTTTCTGGTGGTCATTGGCCCTAACTCCAAATTGGCAGCGCGGGTTGGGGAGGAGCTCAACCACAGAAACGTGGATGCCCTTGATCTTTCCAACCTGCTCAACAAGGAAGAAAAACAGTACAAGATCCACTGGACCGAAGGGCATCCCAACGAAAACTATTACCGAGAACTGGCCGTGGAAATTGATGCGTACCTCAAGAGTCAGGAGAGCACTTCCTCTAACACGCGGTGAGATTTGATCTCCTTCATCCCATCCAAGTGCAACCGGTAATACTCAATGAGCTTTTGTAGCAACTCCCTTCTGTGCTCGTTTTGGATGCGCACCTTGGCGTAGGCACTCATCCCAACCTGCATGAGGTTGGTGAGTAGACCCGCACTGTGCTGGCCCAAATAATGAGCGTGAATGGGCATGGAGGTCACAAACTCTCCCTCTATAAGGTCGAAGTAAGGGTCACGCAGCTCTGAGTGTTGAGGATAAAACCCGAGGAAACGGGTAAACTCCACCATGAACTTCAAATGAAAGTTGGATACCTCCTGCGTGTCATCGTCCAACAACAGAACAGCGTTGTGCAGAAACTTGTACAGCTCTTCGTTGCCCTCTTCTTCTTCTATCGACTTACTGATGAGCTCGGCCACAAACAGGGCTATGCATGTTTTCAATGGTTCGAAAGGAATGCTTTTGAGCGCGCTTTCCCGCTCTATGGAACGCAGCGTGTGCAGGTTTTTCCGCTCATCGTCCTGAAAGGAAATCTCAACAATGGACAGCGGCTGCAGCATGGCCAATTTGGGCAGCGCATTTTTGCCCTTTCCGGTTCTGACCATGAACGAACGAAGTCCTTTTCTGCGCGTGTAAACGCGGGCAATGACAGAGCTGTCTGAGTAGCGCAGCGTGCTTAGCACTATTCCGCTACTATTTAGGATCATATCAGTTGATGAAGAGAATCTTGGTAACGAAAGTTTCCTTACCGTCTTCGTTGGAGGCAAACACCAGGTAGACCCCACTTTGAGCCCTTCCTCCAGTTATCTTGTTGCCATCCCAAATGGCCTGACCACCCTCCGCAACCGTAGCAAAGACCACATTGCCAGCGGCATCGGATATCTTAACATCTGCGTTTCTTACCAGACCTTTAATGGCAATGGGTCCATCATAGCCTGGCTCTACCGGATTCGGGTAGGCGTAAACATCTTCCTTTTCAAACTCAGGTGTTCCCCAAGTGGCCGTTCCTTTAAACGAGATAATTCCCTTGTCTGTACCGATGAAAACCTCTCCACTCAAATGGTCGACTCCCAATGAAGTGATCTGATCACTGAACAGCGGACTGTTCTCTGAGGTGAAATGATAAACCTGCTGCGTACCGTCTTCAGAAAGGAGAAAAACCCCGGCATTGGATGTGCCTATCCACTTACGGTTGGCACCATCCACGGCAATGGTAGTTACCGTTTCGTTCTCAAGCAGATACTGCACGTACCCGTCCTGTTCTATCAGAATTCGCTGCGAATCAAAGTTGTCATCAGAGAAAACCGTCTCAGGAGAGTAGAACACAGAAATGCCGTTGTCCGTTCCTACCCAGATCTCCCCGTCAAGGTCATTCACAATGCAATAGACATCATTGCTTGCTAGGTTTCCATTTCCAGTATTCCGGGTCATAAGAATGTATTGGTCGTCATTGGTATTGCCCAATGTTTCTCCATCATTGAAAACCAGTACCCCCGTTCTGGGTACGGCCATCCACTTCTGTCCGCTGTCGTCAATGGCAATTTCGCTCAAGCGCTGACCACCAAGCACTGGTGGGTCAAAACCGAACCAATTGCCCGATGCATCTTTTGCATGGATGGTCTTATCCATCAAGGCCCCTGTAACCCAGAGGGTACCGTTTCTTCTGTCTATCTGAAGTCCTTGAACCCGTATGCCAACTCCAGGGGTATACTCCAACGAGCTGTTGAGCGTATCATAGAAGGCAACAAACTCATCATCGTAATATTCCACTACCCCATTCCCGTAAGATGCGGCATACACCCGCTTGCTATCGAAAGGGTCTACAATTACCGAGATGTAATCGTGTAACGTAGAGGTTTCTGGGAACCGGAACACGCTTATGTTGCTCCACGCGTTGTCCTTGAATGAGTACAGGCCGTACTTGCTGAAGGTGTTGGCATCTCCGTTCAATGACCCGGACGAAATGTAACAGCGACCGTCCCACACACTGACCGTTGTGCTGCTTATAAAGCTAGGGCCGTTCACCTCAATGATGTCGTAACTCAAATTGGCTGAGTGTCTGAC